>LNEP01000006.1 GCA_001464125.1 Betaproteobacteria bacterium Ga0077540
TGTAGTCTTACCGTGGTCAACGTGACCAATCGTACCTACGTTCACATGTGGCTTGGTACGTTCAAATTTGCCTTTTGCCATGATTACTTTCCTTTAACTAATGTCTTTAAATTTTTTAAAATTTTATTAACTTAATTTTCAAACTTAAAAATTGGTTTTTTTGTAAAAAGTTTTATTCAACTTAATAAAACTTTATCTTGCTAAATCACACTGCTTTGATTCGCTTTACATGGTGCCCATGGCGGGAATCGGACCCGCGACCTCTCCCTTACCAAGGGAGTGCTCTACCACTGAGCCACATGGGCCCGTTTCAATCACAATAGGCATAAACCCTATTATTTGGAGCGGGCGACGAGGCTCGAACTCGCGACATTCAGTTTGGAAAACTGAAGCTCTACCAACTGAGCTACACCCGCGTTACTCATCCGGTGCCGCCATTACACTTTGCTCGCCGGTTATTACTTGTAGCTAAGCCAACAAGCCCTACAACTCTAACTTCTTTTGCTTCTTTATTTTTTGGTGGAGGGGGAAGGATTCGAACCTTCGTACTCTGAGAGAACGGATTTACAGTCCGTCGCCTTTAACCACTCGGCCACCCCTCCTAACCGAACCCGCGATTATGCTTACATTTCAACTTTCTGTCAAATGCTCACATTAAAAAAACGCAATCATTTAACACTGCGTTTTTTAACATTCGGATGGTATGAAAACTGGTGCCGGGTATCGGAATCGAACTGATGACCTTCGCATTACAAGTGCGCTGCTCTACCAACTGAGCTAACCCGGCATTTCTTGAAGGCGTGACTATATCACTATTTTTAAATTTTCGACTAGCCCTTTTTACAAAAAAACTTAAATTTTCTGTATTTTTTAATAGCCGCGTATTTTTACGCTATTTCACAATCTTAAGTGTTGGTTTACGCTTTTCAACAGACGGCGCATCTGCTTTCTTTCCCTCACTCACAGGCGCCTCACTTGTTGACGCTTCTGCAACCCCTTCAACTTCAAAGAACATACCTTGCCCGTTTTCACGCGCAAACACACCTTTGATTGTACCTATCGGGATATATAGATTTTGCGATACCCCGCCAAAGCGTGCTGAAAATACCACAGCATCGTTATCGATATGCAAGTCTTTGGTAGCAGAGTAATTGATATTCAGCACAATTTCACCATCTTTAACATATGCCATCGGCACGCGTGTTTGCGCATTGACCGCCACTAGCAAATGTGGCGTTAAACCGTTATCTACACACCATTCATGGATAGCGCGAATCATATAAGGCTTGGTGGGAATAAGTTGCGTCATAGTGTTATCCGATCAAATTACTTACAATCATACTATTGTTGATATCAGCTAAAAAGTAAAAAGCGAGCACATTTTGCAATGCACTCGCTTTTCAGTCCTTCAGTGTAACGCTTATTTACGCATTGCTTTTTCAGATGGCGTCATTGCATCTGCATACAGTGGACGCGAGAATAAACGCTCAGCGTATTTCAACAATGGTGCAGCCTGATTTGGTAATTCAATACCATAGTGACCCAGACGCCATAGCAACGGCGTAACCGCCACATCCAACATTGAGTATTCATCTCCTAGCAAGTAGTTTTGCTTGCTAAAGATTGGTACGATTTGCGTTAAGTTATCACGGATGGTTTTACGTGCCATATCCGCTTTCGCATCATCACCAGATTCAATGTCTTTGATGTGATCGAATAAATCTTTTTCGAAGTTGTATAAAAACAGTCTGGCACGCGCGCGCATCACTGGATCTGCTGGCATCAATTGTGGATGCGGAAAACGCTCATCAATATATTCATTGATAATATTGGCCTCAGACAAAATGAGGTCACGCTCTACCAACACTGGCACGCTACCGTAAGGATTTAATATAGCCAAATCTTCAGATTTGTTAGCCAAATCCACATCAATCACTTCAAAGTCCATGCCTTTTTCAAACAGCACAATACGACAACGGTGGCTATATGGATCTACAGTCCCTGAATATAATTTCATCATAGTTTTATAATTCTCTCTTTATGTCACAGATAGCCAACTGCAAATTCAGTTGGTCTTCTGTGTTTATTTAATATCTTTCCAGTACTCGGCTTTAATTTTCTTCACCAGCACCAACATCACCCCAAGGAACAGCAGTACAAAAATACCAATCATCTGTCGGCTTTGTTTGGCGGGCTCAGCCATAAAAGCCATAAAATTAGTTAAATCACCCACCATTGCATTGTACTCAGATGGACTTAGCTTGCCAGGTTTGACCAGCTCCAAAGCTTGCGTCTCGTGATTGAGTTCCTGCACTCCTTGTAACTCGTACAATACATGCGGCATGGCCACTTTGTCGTACACCGTGTTATTCCAACCCGTTGGGCGCGTATCGTCTTTGTAGAATCCACGCAAATACGCATAAAGCCAATCAGCACCACGTGCACGCACCTCTACCGACAAGTCTGGCGGAGTTGCGCCAAACCACTTTTTAGCCTCCACTGGGTCAATTGCCACTTGCATGGTATCCCCCACTTTTTCACCAGCGAAAAGCAGATTGTCTTTAATCTGCTTCTCAGACAAACCAATATCTTGCAAGCGGTTGTAACGCATGTAATTAGCGCTATGACAATTGAGGCAATAATTGACAAACACTTTTGCCCCACGTTGCAATGAGTCGTGATTGCTTAAATCTACAGGCGCTTTGACTGTAATTGCTGCTTCATTTGCCCATGCCAACGCAGGCAACAGTAGTAAACCTAACCATAAATTTTTCATATTAGTACGTTACCCTTTCTGGTACTGGCTTCGTTTTATCTCGCTTGGTGTACCAAGGCATTAACGCAAAAAACAGGAAGTAGACCGCCATACACACGCGTGCGACCACAGTTGCACGATCGGCTTTACCCATCCAAGCTCCAAATTGACCCCACACATCTGCAGGCACAGTGCCCAAATACCCCAAGATCAAGAAGCTCACAATAAACGCAGTTAACCAACGTTTGTATAGCGCGCCACGGTAGCGGATAGATTTCACAGGACTTCTATCCAGCCATGGCAAGAATGCAAACACCACGACAGACAAGCCCATGGCAACTACACCCGGGAATTGTGAAATACCGATTGGCGGTACTGCACGCAAAATAGAGTAGTAAGGCGTGAAGTACCAAACTGGTGCAATATGCGCTGGGGTTTTGAGCGGATCGGCAGGCACAAAGTTATTAGCCTCCAAGAAGTAACCACCCATCTCCGGCGCAAAAAACACAATCGCCGCAAACACCATCAAGAACACCACAACACCTACCAAATCTTTTACAGAGTAATAAGGGTGGAATGGAATACCATCCAATGGAATACCTGTCTTCTTGTCTTTGAGCGCCTTGATTTCAACACCATCTGGATTATTGGAACCCACTTCATGCAAGGCAATCAAGTGCACAGCCACCAAGCCTAACAGCACTAACGGCAAAGCAATCACATGGAAAGCAAAGAAGCGGTTTAAGGTTGCGTCCGACACCAAATAGTCGCCACGCAACCATTCAGAGAGATCTGGCCCAATAAATGGAATGGTTGAGAACAAGTTCACAATCACTTGTGCGCCCCAGTAAGACATTTGACCCCAAGGTAACAGGTATCCAAAGAAGGCTTCCCCCATCAACACCAAGAAAATACCTACACCAAACAACCAAATCAACTCACGTGGCGTGCGATAAGAACCATAAATCAAACCACGGAACATATGCATATAGACCACAACAAAGAACATGGAAGCACCCGTGGAGTGCATATAGCGAATGATATTGCCACCAAACACGTCACGCATGATGTACTCAACAGATGCAAATGCCTCTTGTGCATCAGGTTTGTAGTGCATAGTGAGGAAAATACCAGTCACGATTTGCATGACCAACACCAACAATGCTAACGAACCAAAGAAATACCAGAAATTGAAATTCTTAGGTGCGTAGTATTCGGTTAGGTGATTCTTGATATTGCTAGTGAGCGGAAAACGTGCATCTACCCAATCAACCACGCCAGCTAACGCATTAGAAGCGGTGGAAACTTTTTTCTCTGCCATGATTTATGCCTCCGCCTTTTTATCTTCGCCGATTAACAAAGTAGTCTCTGTTAAATACTGATGTGGAGGCACGACCAAATTGGTAGGCGCCGGAGAGCCTTTAAACACGCGTCCAGATAAATCGAATTTAGAGCCGTGGCAAGGGCAGACAAAACCGCCGTCCCAATCCGCTGTTTCAACAAAATTGGCATTGGGTGAACAACCCAAATGTGTACAAGTGCCCAACATCACCGCGTATTTTGCATTGATGGCTCGATCTTTGTTTTTGCAATATTCAGGTTGTTGCGGTACATCCAAATTAGGGTCAGACAACTGGCTGTTGTGTGCATCTAATTTGGCAATCATCTCATCGGTACGATGAATAATCCACACTGGCTGACCACGCCACTCGGCTGTCATCATG
The DNA here is from genome assembly GCA_001464125.1 of Betaproteobacteria bacterium Ga0077540. GTDB lineage: Bacteria > Pseudomonadota > Gammaproteobacteria > Burkholderiales > Methylophilaceae > Methylophilus. Next base: position 4,480 of record LNEP01000006.1, read on the forward strand.
CTACCAGGCTCAATCTTGCTGATATCCACTTCAACAGGCGCACCAGCTGCTTTCGCACGTTCACTGGGCAACATACTCCCAACAAACGGTACAGCGACAGCGGCTACACCCACTGCACTAGTTGCCACGGTGGCTTGAATGAGGAATTTGCGTTTCTCTACGTCTACATCTGAGGGCGGCTGAAACGAGAGCCCATTGGCGTCATGTTTGGTGTCTGACATTGGCTTCCTTAACTTGCTCTTTTGGAGCAATTTTCACGGGTTTAACAAAAAACGGATTATACATTTTTTTGCATAATCGTCCAAATTTATTTACATAAGTAATTGATATATATCAATTAAACTGGGTTATCAATCTCTATAAATTCATGTGCCAAATTAAACTGTTTAGATAAATGCTCACCCAGTGCTTGAATGCCATAGCGCTCTGTGGCATGGTGCCCAGCCGCAATATACGCTGTGTTGGACTCCCGCACAGCATGCACAGTTTGTTCGGAAATCTCACCACTGATAAAGACATCCACATCGGCCGCAATGGCAACATCTATATACTGCTGCGCTGCACCAGTACACCAAGCGACAGTCTGAATCGATGTCTTAGAGCCTGCAATCAGCTGCGGAGTTCTATCAAGTTTTGTTTTGATGAGGTCATATAGATATTCCAACGTTACGGGTGACGGTAAAATCGCTTTAGCCACCATTTGTTTATCATCCAGCCATGCATCCACTGCTAAATTAAGTTGTTTACCCAACATCACGTTATTACCAAACTCAGGATGTGCATCTAATGGCAAATGATAGGCAAACAAATTGATATCATGCTGGAGTAAGGTTTGTATTCTTCGTTTTTTAATACCAACAATTTCCAGCGGTTCTCCCCGCCAAAAATAGCCGTGATGCACTAATATCGCATCTGCATTTCGTTTCACCGCTTCGTTGATTAGCGCTTGTGACGCAGTGACCCCTGTCACGATTTTAAGCACATCCTGCCTCCCCTCCACCTGCAACCCATTGGGACAGTAATCATTAAAGCGTGCAGGCTGCAAAATTTCTGTTAAATAAGTATTGAGTGCGCTTAATTTCATATAATTTCCAATATACTTTACTTAATTCTTAATATTATCGAATGACTATGCGTAAAATTTGGCTTATTTTTGCACAATCCGTGACTGCCTGCTTAGGCCTTTTGTTTGTGCTCAGAATGTTTTACCCGGAGCTACTCGTCACCCCCCCTAAACCCGTTGTGATTAAGCAAGTTGATTCCGTTGCAAAAGTAGAAGCAAAAAGCGGATACAGTCAAGCTGCCGAGAAAGCAATGCCTACTGTGGTCAATATTTTTACCACCAGCAAAACCAGTGGGACAGACCCTCATCAACAATATTACGATGATCCACTATTTAAGCATTTTTTTGGTGACCAATTTGGTGAGCAGCAAGCGCAACCAGAAAGCAGTTTAGGTAGCGGCGTAATTGTCAGTGAGCAAGGGCTCATTATGACCAATAATCATGTGGTAAATACGGCTGACGAAATTGAAGTCGCACTGACAGATGGTAGAAAACTCTCGGCAAAAGTAGTTGGTACAGACCCAGAAACTGATTTGGCAGTGTTGAAAGTCGACGCAGACAACTTACCCGCCATCACATTTGCTAACAGTGAGAAATTACAAGTGGGTGATGTGGTGTTAGCCATCGGCAACCCCTTCGGTGTTGGTCAAACCGTTACACAGGGCATCATCAGCGCGTTAGGCCGGAACCACCTAGGTATCAACACCTTTGAAAACTTTATCCAGACAGACGCCTCTATCAACCCTGGCAACTCTGGCGGCGCATTGATAGATACTAATGGCAATTTAATCGGTATTAATAGTGCAATCTATTCGCGTAGTGGCGGTAGCATGGGCATTGGTTTCGCCATACCGGTCAGCATCGCCAAGCATGTCATGGAGCAAATCACTCAAACTGGCAGTGTCACCAGAGGTTGGATCGGCATCGAGGCGCAAGATATCACGCCAGAATTAGCGGAATCATTTAAGCTGGATAAAGCTGAGGGTTCGTTAATAGCAGGTGTGTTGCGCGACAGTCCCGCAGACGAGGCCGGGCTAAAACCGGGGGATATTTTGGTCTCTATCAACGATAAGCAAGTGGCAGATAGTGAATCCATGTTGAATTTAATTGCTGTGCTAAAACCAAAAGACAAAGCTACGTTAGGCATCATCAGAAATGGCAAACTACTAGAAGTAGAGCTCTTAGTGGGTAAGCGTCCGAAGCCTGTTGCTGCCAAAAGATAAATAAAGTCTACGCGCGGATACTATTGCTTTTTGGTTGGGTGTATTGCACTACCAACACGCCAATTTCATACAGCATCCACAACGGTACCGCCAGCATAAATTGTGAAATGATATCCGGTGGCGTAAAAATAGCCCCAAGAATAAAGGCCCCTACGATTACATAACCGCGCGCCTCTTTTAACTGCGCCAACGTGACCCAGCCAAAACGTGCAATCAATATCACGGCAATTGGCACCTCAAATGCAAGACCAAACGCCATGAATAACGTGATGACAAAATCCAGATACTCGGCAATATCGGTCATCACAGCAACGCCTACTGGCGCGCTGCCCACAATAAACCCAAACACCACTGGCAGCACCAAGAAGTAAGCAAACGACATTCCAAGTAAAAACAACAGGCTACTTGCCAAAACCACTGGCAGCATCAGCCTCTTCTCATGCGCATATAAGCCAGGTGAAATAAACGACCAAATTTGATAAATGGTGTGCGGGAGCGAAATAACAAACGCGGCCATCATCGCCACTTTCATCGGGACAAAAAAGGGCGTAGTTACTGCAGTCGCAATCATTTGACCACCGGCTGGCAATTTAGCCAACATAGGGGCTGCCAACAAGCTATATATATGATTGGCAAATGGAAACAAGCCAATAAACACCAGCACAAAACCCAATACAATACGCAACAGACGATTGCGCAACTCTATTAGATGGGAAACGAAAGATTCGGTTGGCGTCATAAATAGTTACTAGCCTACAGCTTTTTTGCGCGCTCGAGTCGGCTTGGTCTGGCTCACAACCTCACTCTTTTCAGTTGCAACTGCACGTCTGGCTTTTACGCTGCGCTTGTTTGTTTCTGATAAATCTTCCGACTTGATAGCAAGCGCATCAACTTTGGGATTTTCGCCTTTTTTTCTAGTAGGCTTGCGCTGTATTGCTGGCTCTTCAGATGTCTCAATAGTCGTGCGTTGAATTGCATCAACACTTGCCAAGATACTAGATTCAGCTTTGACAGTTGCACTTTGTACTTCTTGCTGCAACTTTTGCAGCTCTTCAAATCGCACCTCGCGATTCACCTCATCTTTAACCTGCGCAACAAAACGTTGCATACGCCCCGTATATGCCCCCAAAGTGCGTGCTAGCTTAGGCAGTTTTTCGGGACCAATGACGAGCAGCGCAACCACTGCAATCACCATCAACTCCGAAAATGAGATATCAAACACAGTGTCGTTACTAAGTTGGATTACTGTTTAGTTTTATGGGTGACTTCGCCCTCGATGGTCTTACCAGCGCCGTCCTCGGTCACTTCTGGGGACTGACCATCTTTCATTGCTTTCTTGAACTCATTGACGGCACCACCCACATCTCCACCAATATTGCGTAGTTTTTTTGTACCAAATATCAATACCACCACCAGTAAAACAATTAACCAGTGCCATAAACTGAATGAACCCATGATAATCTCCTAATAGATGTTAGCTCAACGCTAAAAATAGATGATGCGTAGTGCAAACATAAAACATACCAAACTCGAAAAATTGATGCATGATTAAGTACTAGCGTTACCGCCACCAAACACATGCACATGCAAATGAAACACCTCTTGCCCACCTTCACGCCCAGTGTTAATCAATGTTTTGAATCCGGCTAACCCCTGCTCTTTCGCCAGAGTTGGTGCCAATAACAACATTTTCCCGAGCAATGCCTGATGACTACTATCGCAATCTTTCAAAGTTTCCACATGCAGCTTCGGCACCAGCAAAAAATGCACTTTTGCCATAGGCTTGATATCAAAGAAAGCGATTAAGTCCTCATCCTCATATATTTTTTTTGAGGGGACGGCACCATTAACAATCTTACAAAATATACAGTCTGCGCTCATGTCGGTAGTTCCCTGTGTTTACTTGTTCTTCCTGTCGAAAGCATCTTGCAATGATCAATCTTTTGGGCGGGCGTTTTTCTCTTCAATACCAGACAACCCTTCCCTGCGCGCCAATTCGTCTAGAATCTCCTGCGGCTGTATATTCTGATGCGCCAACATGACCAACGTATGAAACCAGAGATCAGCTGTTTCATACACAATCGCATCACGCTGCCCATCTTTGGCAGCAATGATGGTTTCAGTGGCTTCTTCACCTATTTTTTTGAGAATGCTATCCAGCCCCTTTGCATACAGCTTAGCCACGTAAGACGTGGTTGCATCTGCGGATTTTCGCTGCTCTAACAATTCCGCCAATCGATTCAAGACATCACTCATGGTAAATCTCTTTAGGGTCTTTTTTCACGGCTTGGTCAATCAACCAAGTTTGATTATCCAGCTTTTTGAAAAAACAATTATGACGACCGGTATGACAGGCAATACCACCTACTTGCTCTACACGCAACAAGATGACATCCTCATCGCAGTCCAAGCGGATTTCGTGGATTTTTTGAATATGCCCAGACTCTTCACCCTTATGCCACAATTTTTGACGCGAGCGCGACCAATACACCGCTTGCTGCGTCTCTTCCGTCAAACGCAATGCTTCACGATTCATCCAAGCAAACATTAGCACTTTACCGGTGTCATGCTCCTGAGCAATCACTGGCACTAAGCCATTATCGTCCCAGTTTACTTCATCTAGCCAAGCCATTATCGCACCTCAATGCCATGCTGCTGCATATAGGCTTTTGCTTGTTGTACCGTATATTCGCCATAGTGGAAAATACTGGCAGCCAGCACCGCATCGGCTCCACCCAAGGTTACGCCATCTACCAAATGCTGCAAATTTCCAACGCCCCCTGAGGCTATCAGAGGGACGTCGACTGCATCTGAAATTGCACGATTCAACGGGTTGTTAAAGCCAATTTTGGTACCATCGCGGTCCATACTGGTGACCAGCAATTCACCCGCACCTAAACTCACCATATGTTGCGCCCACTTCACGGCATCTAATCCAGTTGCCTTGCGTCCACCGTGGGTAAATACTTCCCACTCAAAAGGCTGATTATCTACCTTTTTTGCATCAATCGCGACGACAATACACTGTGAGCCAAAACGGCCAGCTGCATCTTGTACTACTTGTGGGTTAAGTACCGCGGTGGTGTTGATACTCACTTTGTCAGCACCAGCATTTAACAGCCTGCGCACATCATCCACTTGCCGCACGCCTCCGCCAACTGTGAGCGGAATAAATACTTGGGAGGCTACTTCTTCAATGATATGTAAGATTAAGTCGCGGTTGTCTGAACTGGCGGTAATATCTAGAAAGGTGAGCTCATCTGCACCTTGATCATTGTAGCGTTGTGCAATTTCCACAGGGTCTCCAGCATCGCGCAACTCTAGAAAGTTAACCCCTTTAACGACCCGGCCATTCGTGACATCTAGGCAAGGGATAATGCGTTTCGCCAATCCCATTAGGCGCTCAACTCATCGGCAAGTGCTTGCGCAGCCGAAAAGTCCAATGTACCCTCATAGATGGCGCGTCCGGTAATGGTACCAATGATGCCCTCTTTTTCCACCGCGCATAGTTTGCGCACGTCATCTAAATTGGTCACGCCGCCACTGGCAATGACCGGAATGGTCAATGCTTGCGCGAGCGCTACGGTCGCCTCAATATTCACACCCGTCAACATACCATCGCGCCCGATATCAGTATAGACAATGCTTTCCACGCCATAGTCTTCAAATTTTTTGGCCAAATCAATCACATCGTGGCCAGTCAATTTAGACCACCCATCTACCGCCACTTTGCCATCTTTGGCATCTAGGCCCACCATAATTTGGCCGGGGAATGCATAGCAAGCTTCGTGCAAAAAGCCGGGGTTTTTCACTGCTGCAGTGCCAATAATGACATAGCTAATGCCATCATCTAGGTAGCGTTCAATGGTATCCAAATCACGAATACCGCCACCTAATTGAATAGGAATGTCGCCTCCAACTGCACTGACGATAGATTTAATCGCACCTTCATTAATTGGTTTACCTGCAAAGGCACCGTTCAAGTCTACCAAATGCAGTCGTTTACCACCGCGGTCTACCCAGTGCCGCGCCATCGCACCGGGATCCTCGGAGAATACTGTAGATTCTTCCATTAAACCTTGTTTTAGACGCACACAGTGGCCGTCTTTGAGATCAATTGCGGGAATGATAAGCATGGTAGTGATAAATAAACGTAAGAAAAATCAATAAAACTAGCGTAAACGGTTAAGGGTTCCAGTGTACGAAATTACGCAATAATTGTAACCCCGCTTTTGCACTTTTTTCCGGGTGAAACTGTACTGCAAACAAATTATCTTTGGCGATGGCACAGGTAAACGGTTTAGGATATTCAGTAATACCAGTGACCAGTGTTGGATCATCCGGCCGCACATAATAACTATGCACATAGTAAAAGCGTTCGTTGTCTGCAATATCTAGCCACAAAGGGTGGGTAGTTGGCTGCTGCACCTGATTCCAACCCATATGCGGAACTTTCAATTTACGGCCTTCTGCATCGTGCATATCCTCGGCTGCAAAGCGCTTAACCTGTCCGGAAAACACGCCTAGACCTGCGGCATTTCCCTCTTCAGAGCGCTCGAATAGCATTTGCAGTCCGATGCAAATACCCAAAAATGGCTTTTGTTGGGTGGCCTCAACCACAGCCTGCCTTAAGCCACGTGCATCTAGCTCACGTATACAGTCGGGCATAGCACCTTGCCCAGGAAATACCACACGTTTGGCAGTGTGAATGTCTTGCGGGTTGCTGGTGACAACCACATTCAAGTCAGGCGCCACATGTTCTAGCGCTTTAGACACCGAGCGCAAATTGCCCATGCCGTAGTCCACTACGGCGATATCGATATTTTTCATTTCAATGACAACAAATTGTTATAGGCTGCCTTTGGTAGATGGCGTAATGCCTGCCATCCGAGCATCATGCGTAATCGCCATGCGTAACGCACGTCCAAATGCTTTAAAAATGGTCTCAGCTTGGTGATGTGCGTTATGGCCCTTCAAGTTATCAATATGCAAAGTCACTAGTGCGTGATTGACAAAACCCTGGAAGAACTCATGAAACAAATCAACATCGAACTCACCAATCGCCGCACGTGTAAACTCACAACTGAACTCCAAGCCTGGGCGGCCTGACAAGTCCAGCACCACGCGGCTAAGTGCCTCATCTAACGGAACATACGCATGTCCGTAACGATTAATGCCTTTTTTATCACCAAGCGCTTTCAAGAATGCTTGGCCCAATGTGATGCCAATGTCTTCTACAGTATGATGCGCATCAATATGCAAATCACCCTTCGCCTGCACGCGAATATCCATCATACCGTGACGTGCGATTTGATCTAGCATGTGATCCAAAAATCCCAAGCCGGTATTGAACTCTGAAATGCCTGTACCATCAAGATTAATGGATACTGTAATCTGTGTTTCTAGGGTATTGCGGGAAACTTCTGCCTGACGCATAGTCATGTCATCTTTAAAATATTTTGTTTGCTAAAAATTATGATAATCAATCATTTAACAGCATTTTAACCTAAACATTACTATACAGGCAAAATGGACGTAAAAAAGCCGACCCAAGGTCGGCTTTTTAAAATCATCAAATGATTATTGTGCTGCAGCTTCTGGTGGCGCTTCAGCTGGTGCTGCCTCAGCAGGAGCAGCTTCTGCTGCAGGAGCTTCTTCCATTGGTGCAGCTTCTGGTGCTACCTCAGCTGGAGCTGCTTCAACAGCTTGCTCTGTTGCTGCTGGTGCTGCATCAGCTGCTTCTTCTGGCGCTTTGTTTGTTAACAGTGACAACACTAATAGTGCAGCACCGATAGCGATTGCCCATGGTAACCATTTGAAACCACCAGCTGATGCGCTTGAACCGTGCGCTAAACCTGTGATCTCTTTAGCTGATGCTGCTGGATCTGCGGCACCGTAGATCGCTGCACCTGCAACCACGATATCTGCACCTGCATCTACCACTTGTTTAACTGTAGCTGCTTTTACGCCACCTGCTACAGATACTTTAGCGCCAGTTTTTAAACCTGTCACTAAAGCTAAGTCAGAGAATGGTGTTTGACCAGCTGCTTGCTGATCTAAACCAGTGTGAACACCGATGATGTGCGCACCTAACTTAGCCACTTCAACTGTACGTGCTTTTTTGTCAGCAACGTTAATCAAGTCAACTTGTGCTTGTTTGCCATATTTATTGGCAACATCAATCACGCCCTTGATAGTACCGATATCGGCAGTACCCAAAACAGTCACAATATCTGCACCGGCTTTGAAGAATGGCTCAGCTTCGTAGAAGCCAGCATCCATAGTTTTCAAGTCCACTAAGATTTTGTTGTTTGGGAATTTAGCGCGCAATGTTTTAAGTAACTCAATACCGTTATGCTTAATGCAAGGTGTACCGATTTCTAAAATGTCCACGTGTGGTGCAACTTTAGCTGCTAATGCAACTGTTGCATCAAAATCTAGTGAATCTAATGCCATTTGGGTTTGTGCCATAATGCTTCTTCCTCCGAACTCGCTGAATATTCGATTAAAAATTTAATATTTTGTATTTTTAAATTAAGTTTTACAAAATACCAATTGCACGTTTTTGTACATTCTCGCATCATAACCGCAAATGATTTGCTTTTTCAACAATTTAGTCACGTCAAATTAAGATTTTGTTACAAATCCTGACTAAAAACGTCAATTACAATCCAAACTTTGCTAAATGATTGATTTCAATGCATTCACCAAACGTTCTGATTGTGCATTAGTACCAATTGTGATTCTAAGATAAGGTGAAATACGTTCTGGTTTTTTGAAGTGACGTACGATGATATTTTGCTCGCGTAATCTGGCAGTTAAAACATCCCCCTCGTGCGCAGGATGTTTAGCAAAAATAAAATTGGCGCCTGACGGCAACACCTCAAACCCCAACGCTTCTAGTTCAGCAATCAACCGTGTGCGCGTTGCCACGACTTGAGCGCAGGTTTCCTTAAAGTAGGCTGAGTCTTGCATCGCAGCCACAGCACCCGCTTCGGCAAAACGGTCTATCGGATAAGAGTTGAAACTATCTTTTACCCGAGTTAAGGCTTCAATCAAATCTGGATGTCCTAATGCAAAACCTACGCGCAGACCTGCAAGGGAACGTGCCTTGGACAAGGTATGTGTTACCAACAAGTTTGGATACTTTTCGATCAGCTGGACTGCGGACTCAGTGCCAAAATCCACATAAGCTTCATCGATTACCACCACCGAATCTTGATTGACTTTGAGCAAACGCTCAATTTCTTCTAGCGCAAGTGGGATCCCCGTAGGCGCGTTGGGGTTAGGGAAAATAATACCGCCATTAGGTCGCAAGTAGTCGTCTACATTGATTTCAAACTGGTCATTCAGTGCAATCAGCTCATAATTAATCCCATATAAACCGCAGTAAACAGGGTAAAAGCTATACGTAATATCCGGAAACAATAATGGCTGCTCATGCTGAAATAAAGCATGGAATACATGCGCAAGCACCTCATCCGAACCATTGCCAACAAACACCTGATTAGTTTGCAAACCGTGGAATTTAGCAATCGCTGCTTTTAAGCGATCAGAATTGGGGTCCGGATATAAACGTAGTGTTTCTGCTGCTTCCGCTTGTAATGCAGCAATCACCTTAGGGCTAGGACCATAGGGATTTTCATTGGTATTCAGCTTAACTAAATCATTAAGCTTTGGCTGTTCACCCGGTATATAGGGGGTGAGCTGGTGTACGACTGGACTCCAATACTTACTCATTTATACTCACTTTAAACGGTATTCAGCAGAACGGGCGTGCGCTTGCAGGCCTTCACCATATGCCAATGTAGCAGCCACTTTACCCAGCGTTTGCGCACCAGCGGATGACACCATAATTAGGCTTGATCGTTTTTGGAAATCGTACACCCCGAGCGGTGAGCTGAAACGTGCAGTTCGTGACGTTGGCAGTACATGATTAGGCCCTGCGCAATAATCCCCCAGTGCCTCACACGTGTCACGCCCCATAAAAATAGCGCCCGCATGTTTGATTTTTTGACTGAATGCGTATGGCTCTTCAACAGATAATTCTAGATGCTCAGGCGCAATATAGTTACTAATCTCTGCCGCCTCATCCAAATCTCTAACCAAAATCAGCGCGCCACGATTCTCCAAGGAGGTTCGGATGATGTCCTGACGCGGCATGTCTTTGACTTGCTTTTCAATACTAGCTGCCACAGCCTTTAAGAAATCGGCATCTGGCGAAAGCAAAATGGACTGCGCCAATTCGTCGTGCTCAGCTTGACTGAACAAGTCCATAGCAATCCAATCTGGGTCGGTTTTACCATCGCAAATCACCAAAATCTCAGAGGGTCCAGCAACCATGTCAATACCCACAACGCCAAACACACGGCGCTTGGCTGCAGCTACATATGCATTGCCGGGGCCAGTAATTTTATCCACCTGCGGCACAGTCTGCGTACCATACGCCAATGCACCGACCGCTTGCGCTCCGCCGATACAAAATACACGGTCGACACCGGAAATGGCCGCTGCCGCCAGCACTAAAGCATTTTTCTCGCCATTTGGCGTTGGTACCACCATAATCAACTCTTGCACACCGGCTACTTTGGCAGGGATTGCATTCATGAGCACACTAGATGGATACGCTGCCTTACCCCCTGGCACATAAAGCCCCACGCGGTCTAAGGCAGTGATTTTTTGACCCAATAAAGTGCCATCTGCCTCAGTGTAAGTCCAAGATTGCATCACTTGTTTTTCGTGGTAGCTACGCACGCGGTCCGCCGCAGCTTGAAGTGCATCACGCTGTGCTGTCGGCAAGCTTTCTAACGCAGCGATTAATTCTGCCTTTGAAAGCTCCAATTCAGCTAGGCTTGCTGCATTGGTTTTATCAAAACGATTGGTGTATTCCAACACGGCAGCATCGCCGCGTGTTTTAACGTCTTTTAAAATATTGGCTACAACGCTATCAATACTGTCATCTTGGGCTGTTTCAAATGCTAGTAAAGCTTTTAAGTCTTGTTCAAAGCTGGCATCTAATGTGGATAAACGTCTGATATTCATACTATTACTTTCAAAGTCTATTGAATCGCTTGTGCAAAGCTATCGATAATCGGTTGCAGTTGCGTGCGATTGAGCTTAAGTGAGGCTTGGTTCACCACTAAACGCGAACTGATGACGCCAATCTCCTCCACAGCCTTAAGTTGATTAGCGCGCAGGGTTCCACCTGTGCTCACCAAATCCACGATAGCATCGGCCAGCCCAACCAGTGGACCCAACTCCATGGAGCCATATAGTTTAATCAAGTCAACATGCATACCTTTAGCCGCAAAGTGTTCACGCGCCGTTTTCACGTATTTGGTGACCACTTTTAAGCGTGCACCCTGACGAATGCAAGCCTCATAATCAAAGCCGTCTCTCACCGCCACCATCATTTTGCATTTGGCAATATTCAAATCCAGCGGCTGATACAAGCCTTCGCCACCATGCTCATCCAGCACGTCTTTGCCAGCAATGCCCAAGTCGGCTGCACCATATTGCACATAAGTAGGCACATCGGTCGCACGCACAATAATCAACCGCACATCCTCGCGGTTGGTGGGTAAAATCAGTTTGCGTGAAGACTCCGGATTTTCTAGGGCATGGATACCTGCCGCCGCCAACAATGGCGTTGTTTCTTCAAAAATACGGCCTTTACTTAATGCGATAGTAATCATAATTAATGTGAGCGACGCACCTTAGCGCCTAACTTAGTTAATTTTTCTTCCAGTAATTCATAACCACGATCCAAATGGTAGATACGGTCAATCACTGTTTCGCCATCTGCAACCAAGCCCGCTAAGACCAAACCTGCGGACGCCCGCAAATCGGTGGCCATCACATTTGCACCTTCCAACTGGTGAATGCCTTTGACCAATGCGGTATTACCCTCTACGTTGATATCCGCACCCATGCGTTGCAACTCTTGCACATGCATAAAGCGGTTCTCAAAGATGGTTTCCACCACAGTAGACACCCCTTCAGCAATTGTGTTCATGGCCATAAACTGTGCTTGCATATCTGTAGGAAACGCTGGATGCGGTGCGGTACGGATATTCACTGCCTTGAGCTTGCCATTACCTTTTACCGTAATAGTGTCAGCCGTCTGAGTAACTGTTACACCTGCTTCACGCAATTTTTCAATCACAGCTTCCAGCAAATCCGGACGCGCATTTCGCAATGTGACATTACCGCCAGTCATGGCTGCCGCCACCATATAAGTTCCTGCTTCTATACGGTCACATACAATATTATGCGTTGCGCCTGTGAGACGCTCTACGCCTTCAATGGTGATGGTGTCAGTGCCAGCACCTTTGATATTGGCACCCATTTTGTTGAGGCACTCTGCCAAATCCACCACTTCAGGCTCTTTGGCAGCGTTTTCCAGTACGGTTGTGCCTTGCGCCAGCGCTGCGGCCATCATCAAGTTCTCAGTGCCGGTCACGGTAACTAAGTCCATATAGTATTTAGCGCCTTGCAATCGGCGATTAGGCAAGTGCAAGGTACTAGCTTGAATATAACCGTGGGTGATATGAATGGCAGCACCCATTGCCTGCAAGCCTTTGATATGCAAATCTACCGGGCGCGAACCAATTGCACAGCCACCTGGCAATGACACGCGCGCGCTACCAAAACGTGCTAACAACGGTCCAAGTACCAAAATCGAAGCACGCATGGTTTTCACCATCTCGTAAGTCGCCTCAAACGAAGTGATATCGCTAGCATCCAAACTCACTTTATCATTGTCACGCGCTACTTTCACGCCCATGGTAGCCAGCAGCTTAAGCGTAGTATCAATGTCTTTTAATGCCGCCAAGCTAGTTAAATGCAGCGGCGTCTCTGCTAACAAGGCTGCACACAAAATAGGTAAAGCAGCGTTTTTAGCGCCAGAAACAGTGATTTCACCGTTTAACTTGGCGCCACCTTCAATAATGAGTTTATCCAAAATGAATGATCCGTTCGTTATTAGCTTTATGCGTCTGCAAGCAGAGTTTGCAACTCGCCGCTTTCATACATGGCCCGCATAATATCGGAACCGCCGATAAACTCACCTTTTACATAAAGTTGCGGAATAGTTGGCCAATTTGCATATTGCTTAATGCCTTCACGAATCGCTTGGTCTTGCAACACATCTACCGCAATGTATTGTGCGCCACAAGCATCCAAAATCTGCGTAGCCAAGTTAGAAAAACCACATTGCGGAAATTTTGGGCTGCCTTTCATATAAAGCACCACGTTATTGGTGGTAACGGTTTCTTTAATTTTTGCTTGTGTATCCATCTTTACTTACTCTCCAAAACTGAATCTGTTGTTACGCGGTTGCGTTTAATTGTTGCCACTGTTGCGGGGTATAGGTTTTCATTGATAAGGCGTGAATCTCTGCACGCATGCGGTCACCCAACGCTTGATAGACTAGCTGATGCTGCTGCACCATGCGCTTACCTTCAAACGCAGCACTCACCACAATTGCCTCAAAATGTGTACCATCATCCCCAAGCACACGAATGAATTCGCATGACAACCCTTGCTGTATATAACCTTCTAATTGCTGTGCACTTAACACGACTTAACCTCTTCATTTTGCTAAATTTTTATAATGATTTAGCCACGTAATTTATAGCCTGATTTTAACATTTTTAGGCATACCCATGCTAATGCGATTAAAAATGCCATGACAACGATAAGACTAATCCATGGCGAAACATCACCTTGACCAAAAAATCCGTAACGGAATCCATCTATCATATAAAAAAATGGATTGAATTTTGAAACGATTTGCCAGAACGGCGGCAAGGAGTGAATGGAATAAAACACACCAGACAAAAAAGTGAGCGGCATAATGACAAAGTTCTGGAACGCGGCCATTTGGTCAAATTTATCAGCCCAGATGCCAGCAATAATGCCAAATGTACCCAGCAAAGCGCTGCCTAACAGAGCAAATGTAAAAATCCACAACGGGTGCGTCAGGGGAATATCCACAAACCAAATAGAGACAAAATAGATACTCAAGCCCACAAACAAACCGCGGATGACCGATGCAGCAAGAAACGCCGAAAAAAACTGCAAATAAGTGAGCGGGGTAAGCAGAATAAATACAACATTACCCATCACTTTTGATTGAATCAAACTGGATGAGCTATTAGCAAATGAGTTCTGCAATAGCGACATCATGATTAAACCAGGCACTAAAAAGGCGGTATAGGGCACACCTTTGTACACTTGCACATGATCCGCCAGTACGTGCGAAAAAATCAGCAGATACAATAAGGCAGTCAATACTGGCGATGCTACCGTCTGAAATGCGACGCGCCAAAAGCGCAACAATTCTTTTTTAAATAAAGTGTAAGGACCACGCCAATTGGACGGGATATTTGCATCAATCAGTTTCATAGCCCTCCTACCAGCGACATAAATACATCTTCCAGATCCACTTCTATCAGTTGCATATCCTCAATATCCACATTGGCTTTACGCAATTCGGCCAGCGCAAACTCTATTTCTTTCAGATCAGACAACGCTAGCGTAAATACACCTAATTCACCATGCTTGAGCATAGGCAATAAGGCTGGGGGCAGTTGCCCGCCTTTAAGTGTTAAACGCAGGTTTTTGCCAGCATGCGATTTAAGCAAGTTGGCTGTGGTATCCAATGCGACTATCTTGCCCTGCTTCATCATCGCCACCCGCTCACACAAGGCTTCAGCTTCTTCCAGATAATGTGTGGTCAAAATAATAGTATGGCCTTCGCGATTCAACTGCTTGATAAAGCTCCACAGCATTTGTCGCAGCTCAACATCCACACCAGCTGTCGGCTCATCTAGCACAATCACAGGCGGGCGATGCGCAAGCGCCTGCGCAATGAGGGCACGACGCTTCATTCCACCGGATAATTTACGCATGTTGGTGTGTGCTTTATCGGTCAGCCCCAACCCCTCAATCACCTCATCCACCCAGGCATCGTTTTCTGGGCCACGCCCGAAGTAACCGGCTTGAAACCGCAGCATCTCACGTACATTAAAGAACGGATCAAACACCAATTCCTGCGGCACAACGCCCAAGCTCATTCGTGCCTGCTGGTAACTCTCAATCACATCATGCCCCATGATGCGCACATGCCCAACAGTAGGCTTAAGCAAGCCTGCCATAATATTAATCAATGTAGATTTACCTGCACCATTGGGGCCAAGCAACGCAAAGAACTCACCCTGCTCAATGGTTAAATCAATGCCATTCAATGCATTGAGTTGCCCAAATTGCTTGTGTACATCATGTATTTGTATGGCTGGTGTTTTCAACAGAAATGTTCACTCAAATAAATGTTAAATGTATTAAAGATAGATAAAAAAACTAAACCCCAACCCTTTAGATAAGGACTGGGGTTAACCATTACAAGCATATCGTGCGTTATTTGCTTATATAAAAGCGTTCACGCCGTACAATTGCATCAAACTAATTAAGTTCTCTGGCACGTTTACAAGCGACAGCTCCACTTTCTCCGTATTTGCCCGACGCTTTAATTCCAATATCAAACTCACGGCTGAGGTATCCACATCTGTAACTTTGGAAAAGTCGAGCTGTGCAGGACTAACAAAATGCAACGCTTTGCTTGCATTCAATACCTGAGTGATATTATTGATAATCAAATCACCAGATATTTGCCAACGATTTCCTTCTTGTGCAATCGCAACCAAAACAAACCCCTGTAACTAACCAGCTTTAGGAGAAGAAGCGCCGTTTTTCTCCGCCAGCTTTTTAATTAAACTATCCAAGCCGTTTTGGCGGATCTCTTGCGCAAACTGACTGCGATAGTTTGTCACCAAACTTACCCCCTCAATCACAATGTCATACACTTTCCAATCATCCGCTTTTTTCTCTAAAGTGTAGTCCACTGCTATCGGCTGGCCACCATCTTGCAAAATAGAGGTTTTAACCGTTGCATTAGTTGCGCCATCTTCCATACGCAAGGGCTTGTACTCAATCACTTGATTTTTATATTTAGACAATGCCGTGGCGTAGGTACGCAACAACAATGTCTTGAACTCTTGTTGGAAAGCTGCTTTTTGTTCTGGGGTTGCCTTGGTCCAGTTTTTACCAAGCACCATGCGTGACACTTTGTCAAAGTTAAAATTAGGCAGAATTTTTTCTTCAGCCAGTTTAAAAATCTTATCCTGATTGCCGGCTTGAATATCTTTGTCAGATTTAACAACGGCAATCACATCTTCTGCAGTTTTTTTCACCAACTCATCTGGGCCCACGCCAGCGTACAAAACGCTACTCGCCAATAATAAGCTCAGTGACGCCATCCATTGTTTTATGCTCATTCAATTATCCTTTTATTTTTTATTAATCATCATTCCGTGGTGGTGGCAGGCTGCTTACCAATATTATCCAGCGGACTAGCTCCCAACGCATCAGCCTCTGGTTTGGTTGATTCAGAGTTGCCAGTTGGTGCCGCTGGTTCTGCTGCCTTGTTATACAAGAACTGACTAATCATCTTCTCTAATACCACAGCATCTTGTGTTTGCGTAATCTTATCTCCATTGGCTAGGCTTGCTTCGTCCCCGCCCGCTTCTAAGCCAATGTACTGCTCGCCCAATAAACCCGCAGTATAAATATTGGCGAAGGTATCTTTGGGAAACGGATAACGTTTGTCTATGGTCAGACTGACCACTGCTTCGTAAGTTGCAGAGTCAAACGTAATGTCTGCCACACGTCCAACCACAACACCCGCACTTTTGACTGGGGCCCTTGGTTTTAGGCCACCAATATTTTCAAAGTTTGCTGTTACTGTATAAGTTTCACCAATGGTATTGGTAGTCAAATTACCCACTTTCATGGCTAAGCCGAGCAATGCTGCCACACCAAGGGTAACAAATATCCCTACCCACATATCGATTGTTGTTCTGTCCATTCCCGCTCCTACCTACTTATACACTTAACATAAATGAGGTTAATATAAAATCCAAGCCCAGCACTGCAAGCGACGAAGTCACAACTGTTCTGGTCGTTGCACGACTCACACCTTCTGCAGTAGGTGGCGCATCATACCCTTCAAACAAGGCAATCATGGTACAAGCCACACCAAATACCACACTTTTGATGACGCCGTTTAAAATGTCATGTTGCCAATCTACACTGGCTTGCATCTGCGACCAAAACGCGCCAGCATCTACACCTATCAAGGGTACTGCCACCAAATAACCACCTAAAATACCCACCATAGAGAACAAGGCAGCTAGTATTGGCATGGCAATCACACCCGCCCAAAATCTTGGTGCCACCACACGTGCAATCGGGCTCACTGCCATCATCTCCATGGCCGATAACTGCTCTGTTGCCTTCATCAAACCAATTTCAGCAGTAATCGCAGTACCTGCTCGCCCCGCAAACAATAGCGCGGTCACTACCGGGCCAAGCTCGCGCACTAACGCCAATGCCACGAGCACACCAATAGCCTCGGATGAACCATACTTTTGCAGGGTATGGTAGCCCTGTAAACCAAGCACCATTCCTACAAAAAAAGCTGAAACCAAGATGATGATGAGCGACATCACCCCAGTAAAATACACTTCTCGAATAGTAAGGTGAAAACGTCTGAAGCTTTCACCGGATGAAATCAGAGTGAGCCAAAACAGGCGCATACCTGCACCCAAGCGCCAGATTCCGTCTATACATCGACGGCCTACCATGCGAAAACCACGCACCAGTGCAACCAAAATGCCAGATTTCATCATAAGTCCGACCCCAACATCTCGCTTGCATAATCACCTGCGGCATAATGGAAAGGCACTGGACCATCTTTTTCACCAAACACAAATTGATGAACAAATGGCAGATTAGAATTTCTGAGTTCTTCAGGTGTTCCCTCGGCAGCTACTACGCCATTGGCAACAAAATAAATGTAATCAGCAAAACGGAAAGTCTCTTCCACATCGTGCGTCACGATAATGGACGTAGCTCCAAGCGCATCGTTTAAAGTACGAATCAAATCACATACCACTCCCATGGAAATCGGATCTAACCCTGCAAACGGCTCGTCATACATGATGATATTTGGGTCTAGCGCAATCGCACGTGCAATCGCAACGCGTCTTGCCATCCCTCCAGATAACTCGGTGGGCATTAATTTGTAAGCGCCGCGTAAACCAACGGCATTAAGCTTCATCAGCACCAAATCACGAATCATGCTCTCGGGTAAATCCGTGTGTTCACGCATTGGAAACGCCACATTCTCGAACACAGACAAATCGGTAAATAAGGCACCATGCTGAAACAACATACCCATTTTACGACGTAGCTTATAAATACCTTCTCTGTCTTGCTTGTGCACGACTTGACCATCCACGCGCACCTCGCCCTTGCTGGGCTTAATTTGCCCGCCAATTAAGCGTAGCAGTGTGGTTTTACCACTGCCACTACCGCCCATAATGGCCACAACTTTACCGCGCGGAAACACCATGTTGATGCCTTGGTGCAACATACGGCCTTTGTAACCGAAGGAGAGGTTGTCTATTTCGACGATATTGGAATTCATTTGCGTATCAATTTGATTTTGCCCTATTCTAAATCAAAATGTCACACATACAAAAACAAAAATCGGCACACCAAAACAAAAAACCCGCTTTCGCGGGTTTTGTATAAGCTACTTTAAGCAGCTCATATCGCCATACAAACCGTGTATTGTGCGGCAGGTGCTAGATTAATTGCATCCAGTGTACTCGCGGGGCCAGGCACTGACGAGGCTTGCACAGCCCCTGTATTAGGAATTCCGTCATCTAAGCGCGTATCAATTTGTAGCGCATCCCTACCTAGAATACCTCCTGAACAAATAGCAAAAGAACCATTTACTAAGGTCGTAATTTCAGTAAATCCAGCACCTAGGCTTTGTATACCCAACGGAGCTCCATTAGTATTTGTGGCAGCCAAAGCTGGATTACCCGGCGCCAAATTTGCCAAACGTACATGCTGCCAGAACAAGAATGATTCGTTAGTTCCTGGCGCAGAATCCCACTCCCCCTCTATACGCGCATTGCCAAGTGTACCATTAGCGCCTAATTGACCACCTGGGACATGAGCATTTGCCTGGGCATCATCGCCTGGAATCGCTCTAAATCTATCTTGATAAGTGTATAAATACACTTGCGTATTTTGAAAGTCACGTGTCAAATTCGTCACACGCGCACTATTAATCAGCTCCTGACCTCTTAACACCCCGCCTAGTAGCAAACCAATAATCACCAGCACGATGGCTAGCTCGATTAAGGTAAACCCTGTTTGTTTTTTCATTATGGTATCCTAATTGTTCGTTTTTCTAGTTATCACGTTTACAACTTTAATATTTATACAGCTTTATAGTTATTTGTTTGTAACTTGCAATATTTATGCCAATCAAAATGGCAAATAAAGCATAGAATTGGCAGGTAAATGACAAAAAAATGTCACTTTTGCCGAATCCCCATGTTGATATTTCGTCAATAATGTTGGTTTGATGACACCACACTTTAAGAACTGACTGTAAGTGACTTTAAATTAAAAGACTTTGGCCACCATGAATTTTCTAAATAAACACCAAGTGAGTCAACAACTTCTTAAAAACTCGCACCGCATTATGGCGTTAATGTTGCTGTCGCTACACGCCTTTCTTATTTTTTTCGACCAAGATGCGGTCTACAGACAAATGTTTTACTTTTTGTCGTTTGGTATCTTTTTGGTATGGCAACCTATTTGGCGCGGCAGTCAAAAGCTTTCCATCATCGCTTCCATTGGACTAATCTCTGTTGGCCTGCTGGGTTATCTATACTTTAATTGGTGGCTCACTGCAATCTGGCTGTCTGTATTATTTGGGTTGTTAGGTGGTAGGATTTTTTCTGGTGACTCGAAAAAGAATCGCTTAATCCATATTTTGGCAGCCAGTTATTTATTGGCCATGTTGCTGTTGTGGGTGGTACCAAAGCTACTGAATGCTTCTAACGAACTGATGGCGGCAGAGTTTGTGATTTTCTACTTTATGCCATTGTTGCCGATTGCCATTTTGTTTATTCACAATACCTTAGGGCCTGATGACAACACACCGGTTGTCGACTTCTTTTACACCCTAGTGCTATTTATGTTGGCTGTGATTATTGTGTTGGGTAGCTATGCAATAGGTACCTTACAAAACGTGAATTACATTCAAGTGATGTTTTATACCATCTCTGCACTATCCATTATCTTATTTGGGTTGAGTTATTTATGGCGCCCCAGTACAAAGTTCTCTGGCGTGGAACTACTAATGTCTCGCTATTTACTTAGCATCGGCATGCCGTTTGAGCAATGGGTGAAGAATATTGCAACCCTTGCAGAGCACGAAACAACGCCAAATGGTTTTACCCAAGCGGCGATGAACGAAATGATGAAGCTAGAATGGGTCTCCGGCATTTCATGGCTGGCAGACGAAACCCAAGGTAAATTGGGGCAGAATACTGCCTACTCTACCGATTTCAACTTTAAAGATTTTTACATGACACTGCACTCGCGTTGGCAAATGTCGCCAGCCTTGTATGTACACGTAAAGTTACTGACCCAGATTATGGGCGAGTTTTACGAAGCCAAACGCAGGGAGGAAACGCTTCGACAAAACACTTACATGCAGGCTTTTTACGAGACAGGCTCCAGACTCACGCATGATATTAAGAATATCCTGCAATCAGTGGGTACGTTAGTGACCGCCGCTGAACAAACGCAAGAATCGGATACCGATGCCCTGTTAAAGCTGATTAAAAAGCAATTGCCTGTATTAAACCAACGTATTGCATCAACTTTAGATAAACTGAAGGCCCCAAGCGAGGAAAAAAAACGTCAGGAAAAAATATCCGCATGGTGGAAGAATTTGCGTTTACGTTATACGCAGCCACAGGTGGAGTTTGTGGCGGCCCATATGCCTAAGCATGATATCAATGCCGAAGTACTAGACAGCGTGCTGGATAATTTGCTGAGCAACGCAATCGAAAAAACTAAATACGAACCCAATACGCTGATTAAGGTGGAAATTGTGGAAGGCCAAAACGGACAGTATCGCATTGAGGTCACCGATACTGGCAAAGCCATGCCACAGCAAACCGCAAACAATTTATTTAAGAAGCATATCCCATCGCAAAATGGATTGGGTGTGGGGCTTTATCATGCAGGACAAGATGCTAAACAGGCGGGCTATCACTTAAGCCTAACCCGCAATTTAAACGGCGCAGTGCAATTTACAGTCGAGCTGTCTCCAGAACCTGTAGCCTCTAGAGACAGTGCGTGAACTTAACCAAGCTCAGTCAGGTGAATTATTTAAAGCTTGGCTAGCTTATAGCTCACCGTAAGAGTGTAAGCCGCTCAAGAACATATTCACACCCAAGAACGCAAAGGTGGTGACGAGCAAACCAATCAACGCCCACCATGCTAATACAGGACCGCGTAACCCTTTGACCATGCGCAAATGCAACCAAGCCGCGTAGTTTAGCCAAACAATCAGCGCCCATGTTTCTTTAGGGTCCCATGACCAATAGCCACCCCATGCTTCTGCTGCCCACATCGCGCCAAGTATCGTTGCAATGGTAAAGAACGCAAAGCCCACGGCGATGGATTTGTACATCACATCGTCCAGCACAGTGAGGCTAGGCAAACGTGAGGCCAAGATGCCTTTTTTAGCCAACAAGTAAGCACTGGCGACCATAGCGGCTAAGGAAAATGCGCCATAGCCGATAAAGTTGGCAGGCACGTGAATCTTCATCCAATAGCTTTGTAGCGCTGGGACTAAGGGCTGGATGGCATCAGCACCGCGATCAAAGCGGTACCACAAGATAAAGCCTACGCCAGCATTAATGATGAGCAAGACGAACCCACCTAATTGCTTGGTATTAAATTTATCCTCATAGTGCAGGTAGAGCAGTGCCGTAATCAAGCAGAATAGAATAAACACTTCATACAAATTACTGATGGGGATATGGCCAACTTCAGGCGCGATTAAATAAGACTCATACCAACGCACCATCAAGCCGATAAAACCAAACAATACAGCTGCCCATGTGAGCGCGGAAGCCACACGCCCGCTAAACTCACTACGTTTAAACAGCGCAAACCAATAGGTGAGCATAGCGAGAATAAATAACACATTCATCCACATCACAGCCGATTGACTTGAAATTAGGTATTTAAGAAAAAATACCTGCCCCGCTCGCGCTTGATCACCTTGATACAAGTTAATTGCAAACAGGCTGATAATAGCTATGCCAGCCACCAATTTAGCCAAGCCTTTCCAGCGCCAACCCAAATAGCTAAAGGTGATGGCAGCACCAAACAGAAAGCTAAGCTCATACGCATCCATGTATTGCGAATATTGTTTAAAGGCAAATACCGCACCAGCCATCAAAGCAATTGCGTATAGCCAATCTTGTAAGCCTAAGGTCTGCCAAATGGATTTAGGCTTGAAATCGTAAGTTTGCATGTTCATATTGATATCCTTTTGTCCTAATCAGACAGCACTTGTGCCAGTTGTTGCTTGGTACGATCAAATTCCTGCTCAAAATCTAAGTTTTTGCGATTGGATGACATCGCCAACAACACTTCTTGCGTATTGGTTTTGAGCAACAACCAGACACGACGTTCACGTATGTAAAACATGGCGAATATACCTAACACCAACAATACAGAACCAAGATACACCCACTTTTGACCGGGTGATTTGGTCAACTGCAAGCCGCTCGCTTCTCTATGTTCAAAATCATCCAACTGAAAATAGTACGGTGCACCATAAAAAAACAAATCGTTGATTGCGCCCAGCGTATCTTGTAAAAACGCCACGGTTTGCGGGTTGAGTGCGACCTCAGGTTTCCCTTGCTCCGCTAACACGATATTGTATGCTTCTAAAGCGCAAGCATTAAGTAATTTAAAGTAAGTATCGGCCGCCTTCTGCCGTTCTGCTTCTGGTACTGCTTTCTCAATCAATTGTGCAAGTCGCGAGAAGCCACCTTGTGTAAATGTGACCAATAATCGTTCTACACTCTCCTGAAACTGCGTCTCCAGCTTGTTATCCACACCACGAGAGTTCCCACTCAAACGTTTGGCAATTTCTTTTTGGGTTTTGGGGTTGCTCAACGCATTTCGAACCCGCATAAATCCATCAATGCTTAAATCATCATCCGCTGGTATACGCAAATAACGAAATTCATCTTGCACCGACTCACGCATGCCGGAGACAAAATAGGCTTTACCATCCAATTTGAGTGGCTGCATATAGGTTACATACTCACGCGCTTGGCCAGATTTATCACGCAGTTTATAGGTGGTATTGGGCCCCACATTTTGTGGTTTGCCTTTACCATCTGCCGATAAATTCATGATATTGAATTTGCGAAATTCGTTAAATTCAACCGTGAGTGGATTTTCCGTAGGGCCTAAGGTCCCCTTTTTATCGACCACACCATTGATTTCTCCATTGAGCATATTTAGAGAGGCCAAATCCCACACTTTAAATTTGAGTTTTGATCCGCCGTCTTGAAAATCAGACTGATAAATGGCTATACCTTTATACACCAGCGGATGGTTGACACTAATGGTTTTTTCTATCGGCTTATCTAAATCTGGGTCGGTGATGACAATATCACTCTCGAATGATTTGGGTTGGCCTGTAGCATAGTGCTCAATGCGAAAGTCCTTGAGCGCCACTCTAAAGGGTA
This sequence comes from Betaproteobacteria bacterium Ga0077540, assembly GCA_001464125.1. Classification (GTDB taxonomy): domain Bacteria; phylum Pseudomonadota; class Gammaproteobacteria; order Burkholderiales; family Methylophilaceae; genus Methylophilus. The sequence continues at coordinate 28,479 of LNEP01000006.1, forward strand.
ACTCTTGTACCAAATAGCCATCCCGCATACGCACAAAGGCCACGTTATCGCTGACTCCTTCCGGCAAAGTCATATTGGCGCGGAATGAAGGATTGTCTGTATGCAATCGACTCACCTCAGGCACTTCACTTTCCGGGATATCCAATACTTCAATGCGTTTGTTACCCAGCATCTCCTGAATTTTAAAAGGCAAGTTGCCATCCAAAATACCACCCAAGCAAATAATCACGATGGCGGCATGGGTAAAGATATAACCAAAGCGCTGATGCGTACCAGCTTTGGCCGCAATCAACATATCACCATTTTCTTGCGGTTTAAGTTTAAAAGTGAAGCCTTGTCCAGTCAGATAATCTGTAAGCTTGTGCTGCGTTTGCTCTGATGCGCTTTTTGTTGTGTAGGTAGCTTGATGGCTAAATGCACGCAGGGACTTTTCTGTTGCTTGCTCCTTGAAGGCTTTCCATTCAGCCAACATTAGCGGTGCATTACGGTAAATACATAAGCTGGTAGAGATCACCAAGAACAACAAAATCAGCAAAAACCAGATAGCGTGGTACACATCATACAAACCAAGCAGCTCGAACATCTCAAACCAGAACTGACCAAATTTAATGATGTAGTTGCTGTATGGTTCGTTTTGCTTGAGCACAGTGCCGATAATGGAGGCAACACCCAATACACTGAGTAAACTGACGGCAAAACGCATGGAGCTCAGGAGCTCGTATAATTTGTAAGAAGTGGAATTGGTTGATTTCAAGATAGGCGCTTAACGGATTAAGGTGTGCGTTGGACTACAGAGTTGTTTAAATGTTTTGCGGAGGATGCACAAAAATAAAGGTGGTCAAGCGCCACCTTTAAATTGGATTGTTTAACGCATACCTTGAATGTAGTCAGAAACCGCTTGCATTTCGGCGTCGGTCATTTTGGCTGCAATCACCATCATCATCGGTGCATTGGCGCGCTCCCCAGTGCGGAATGTTTTAAGTTGCTGATAGGTGTAATCTGCATGTTGACTAGCTAAACGAGGAAACTGTTTTGGCAAACCTGCACCATTGGCTCCATGACACGCCGCACAAGCAGGCACATTGGTTTTAGCAATTCCGCCACGGTAGATTTTTTCACCTAAAGAACCCTTGCCATTAGATTTGGCTTTGGACAGAGTGATGGTTTGTTTTGAGAAGTATTGCGCCAAATCTTGCATGTCTTGCGGTGTCAAGTTGGCCACCATGCCCGCCATCACTGCGTTAGCACGCGTACCTTCTTTGAAATTATTCAGTTGTTTCAATAAGTATTCAGGGTGCTGCCCCGCTAATTTTGGGTTGAGCGTAATCACACTATTGCCATCTGGTGCATGACAAGCCGCACAGACATTTTGCACAATTTGATCGACTGGCTTTTTCTCAGCTGTGGCTGGAACAGCCTCAACACTTGATGCAGTGGTGGTTGCCGCTTTATCTTCTGCTACCGCCCAATACGTGACCAATACACTACTTAACACTAAAGCTAATTTAAATAAATTTTTCATTACAAACTTTCTTAACAATTCCGAATAGCGTCACGATTAATTACTTGAATATTTTATCAAAAAACGCATGTTCGTGATAGCATTTGCCCCTTAAAACCAATCCTCACCTGACCATGCCCATCTTTCAAAACGCCACTTTTTTTATATCTGCGCATCATTTGCGAGATTTACCACCAGCCAGTGGCGTAGAAGTGGCGTTTGCCGGTCGTTCCAACGCTGGGAAATCTAGCGCATTGAACACCTTAGCCAATCACAACCGTCTCGCATATGTGAGTAAGCAGCCTGGCCGCACACAACTGATTAACTTTTTCACCCTAGGCAACGACAGACACTTGGTTGATTTACCTGGCTATGGCTATGCCAAAGTACCTGAGGCCATGCGCAATCACTGGCAAACTGTGCTTTCCCGTTACTTAAGTGAGCGTAGCAGCCTTGCAGGGCTGGTGTTGGTAATGGATAGCCGCCACCCGCTCACACCGCTAGACCGCCAAATGTTGGATTGGTTTTCACCGAGTAGCAAACCAGTGCATGTTTTATTGACGAAATCAGACAAACTCTCACGTAGTGAATCTACGCTGACCCTGAATAAGGTGAGAAAAGAACTCAAAGAAGGCTGGGGTGACAACATCTCCGTACAGCTTTTTTCTAGCCTCAAAAAGCAGGGCGTAGAGGATGCGGAAAAAGTGATTGGTGCATGGTTGTTTGCAGACGAGTCAGATACGTCTAAAGACTAGATCCCAGACTCCGTGCCCAAGCTTGATGCCACGATTTTCAAATTTGGTGAGCGGACGGTAGCTGGGTTTTTCTGCATAAGTTGCCGCGGTATTTTTTAGCAGCGGTTCTGCGCTAAGCACCTCCAGCACCCATTCGGCATACTCCTGCCAGTCAGTCGCCACATGGATGTAAGCACCCACTTTCAATCTGCTGCACAAGAATTTAACAAACTCAGCCTGAATTAAACGGCGTTTGTGATGACGCTTTTTGTGCCAAGGATCCGGAAAGAAAATATGCACACCGTCTAAACTGTCTTGCGGCAACATCTGCTGCAACACGTCTACCGCGTCGTGTTGAATGATGCGAATATTTGAAATATCCTGCTCTTGAATCTGCTTAAGCAAGCTACCAACGCCAGGCGTATGCACCTCTACCGCTAAAAAATCATGTGTGGGTAAGGTTTGTGCAATTTTGGCCGTGCTTTCGCCCATGCCAAACCCAATTTCCAGAATTTTGGGGGAGTCACTGCGTTGAAATGTATCTGTCAAACTGATTAGTTGAGGCGCATACTCAACCCCAAACTTTGGCCATGCCGTTTCAAGCGCGCGCTCTTGCCCTTTGGTTAAACGCCCTTGTCTGAGTACAAAACTACGGATACGGCGATGTGTCGCCTCTTCCGTTGGCGTTGTGTTGTCTAGAGATATTTGCTCGTTGGATATTGGTTTCATGGGGTGCATTATACTAGAGGGTGTGTCGTTTATCGCCTTGCAATGCGCCAACCAACGGCACATCAATCCCTTTGCCAAATAAAATCACTTTAAACAGCTCACCCATTTCTGCTGGTGACAGCAATTTCTGCACCGCAGATACCATGGGGGCATAGACCTCCATGTGCTCTGGAGACGCCTGCTCAAGTATTTGCAACAGACCACAATTGATTAAAAAATTGGCTTGGTTCAAATAACCCAAGATGCTGAGTTGCTCAGAATGCGCCGCTTCTGCAATGGCAGTGAAATTAACATGTGCGGTGATGTCCTGCAGCCCCACATAAACAAGCGGATTATCATGGGCATGATGCTGAAAATGACACATCAGCGTTCCAGCCTTTCGTTGTGGATGATAGTACTCACTAGCACCGAAGCCATAATCCAACATAACAATGGCCCCATGCTTTAAGCTGCTAGCTAGGCTACGCACAAGGCCGGTAGCAGCGGGTGATATTTCTGTGAGATAGCCATCTGGGAGATCCAATTCGGCAAGCTGATTAAACAGTGAGCCTGCAGAGAGTGGCTTATCCTGCCAAGCAAAACCATCTTTCCAGACTACGCTACGTTCAACCAAAACACCTTGTTGCTTACCTACAAGGTGGACCGGAATTGCATCTAACACTTCATTGCCTACCACCATACCGTTAAATACTTCCGGCAATGTATCAAGCCACACTAGCCTATCAAAAAGAGCTTTGGGTAGCTTTTCATGCAAATATTCACGCTGCACTTGACGCAAGTAATCACTTACTTCCAAGATGCAGTATTGGCTTGGCAACGTTTCCAACTTTTCCAACGACAACAGCAAATCTTTTGCCAGCTTACCGGTACCGGCACCCAACTCCAGCACTTTACCCTGCGTTATCTGCAATACTTGCGCCACCTGATTGGCTAACGCTTGCGCAAACAATGGGGAAATTTCAGGCGCAGTGACAAAATCTCCGCCAAAACCGAACTTCTTAGCGCCGCCGCTGTAATAACCAAGGCTAGGTGTGTAAAGCGCCATGTGCATGAATGTCGCAAAGTCTATCCAACCGCCTTGCTGTTGTATGTGTTGTTGAATCAGAGATTGCAGTTGTGCGCTATGAGCTAATGCCTGCGCGGATGGAATAGGTAGTGAGGCCATTCCCTATTATAATGTTAGCCATAAAGAAATGAGTAAATCGTGCATTCAAATTTAGAGAGCAAAGTTGTATTAATCACTGGTGGCGCCAAGCGTGTGGGCGCGGCAGTGTGTCGTGAGCTGCATGCCCATGGGGCGCAACTGATGGTGCATTACAACAAAAGTCATGCGGAAGCGCGCGCATTACAGGCCGAGCTGAACCTGCAACGTCCCAATAGTGTGGCGATCATACAAGCAGATTTGCTCAATACTGCGGTAGCACCAAGCTTGGTGCAAGAAACCATTCGGCATTTTGGTCGTTTAGATGTCCTGATTAATAATGCATCAAGTTATTACGCCACCGAGATTGGCCAAATTAACGAAGAGAACTGGTTGGACTTGATGGGCAGCAACCTAAAGGCACCTGCGTTTCTGGCACAGGCGGCGGCGGCAGAACTGCGCAAACAGATGGGCACGATTGTGAATATTACCGACATGCATATTGAACGCCCAAAGAAAGGTTACATTGTCTACAGTGTGGCCAAAGCTGGCTTGGTGACGCTGACAAAATCATTGGCGCTTGAATTGAGCCCAGAAGTGCGTGTGAATGCGGTGGCACCAGGCCCAGTACAATGGCCAGAAAATAACCCGCAATTTGATGAAGTGTACCGCCAACGCGTGATTTCACAAACATTACTCAAGCGTATCGGGAATCCAACCGATATTGCTAAAGCAGTGAAATTTTTAATTTATGATGCTCCTTACATCACCGGCCATGTATTGGCAGTGGATGGCGGACGATCGCTTAATTTGTAATTTATTTTTAAAGAACCCAGTGCATGATCAAACACTTACCTAACAACCCTTCCAGCAACTTTATACGCTTGCGCAATAGCCTGATTACCTCTACAGGCAAAGCCATAGGCGATTACAACATGATTGAGGAAGGTGACACTGTATTGGTCTGCATGAGTGGCGGCAAAGACAGCCATGCCATGTTGATGATACTGTTGGCGTTGAAGGAACGTGCGCCCATCAACTTCAAGTTGATTGCCATGAACTTGGATCAAAAGCAGCCCGGGTTTCCTGCGGACATTCTCCCCGCCTATTTTGAAAAGCTTGGCGTGGAGTACCGTATCGTTGAAGCGGACACTTACTCCATCGTAAAAGAAAAGATTCCAGAAGGCAAAACTACGTGCAGTCTTTGCTCTCGCTTGCGTCGCGGCATTATTTACACCACCGCACAACAGCTGGGTGCTAATAAGATTGCACTAGGTCATCATCGTGATGACATTGTAGAAACCCTGTTTTTAAATATGTTCTTTGGCGCCAAAATGAAAGCCATGCCACCCAAACTCGCCACCAACCGTGGACAATTCATGGTGATTCGCCCACTGGCATACTGCAGTGAAAAAGACATTGCCAGCTATGCGCGCCAAATGGAGTTCCCCATTATTCCCTGTGATTTGTGCGGTAGCCAAGAAAATCTGCAGCGCCAAAAAGTGAAAGATATGCTGACATTGTGGGAGCGCGAGCAACCAGGCCGTATCAATAATATCTTCCGCGCCATCGGTAACGTAGAGCCATCGCATCTGGCCGACTTTGATTTATATGACTTTAAAAACCTAAGTCAAGCCAAGCCAGAGGACGAAGATCCGCTATTTGGTGATATAGCCAACGAAGGTGCAGCGCTGAATATTGCGAGTGATGATGGTAAGCGTATCGAATTTGCCAGAAAAACGCCGACATAACTAAATATTTATAGACTTTATATTGCCTTATATTGTCTATGCAGCATTTAGCTTGCTATTATCTACTACAACCCTTAAATCCTAGGTTTAAATGTCTAAACTCCTGATTGTTGAATCTCCCTCTAAAGCTAAAACGCTGAAAAAGTACTTGGGGAGCGATTTTGAAGTGCTTGCCTCTTATGGGCATGTACGCGATCTCATCCCTAAAAACGGGGCCGTGGATCCTACACAACAATTTGCGATGAAATACGACATTATCGACCGCAATAGCAAGCACGTAGACGCCATTGCCAAAGCCGTCAAATCTGTAGATAGCATTTATCTGGCAACCGACCCGGACCGCGAAGGGGAAGCCATTTCCTGGCATATTGCAGAAATTTTAGCCGATAAAAAATTACTCAAAAACAAACTACTCAAACGCGTTGAATTTAACGAAATCACGCAGACGGCTGTCAAACATGCGATAGACCATCCACGTGATATCGCTATGAATCTTGTGAATGCACAACAAGCACGCCGCGCCTTGGACTATCTGGTGGGCTTCAACCTATCGCCACTACTTTGGAAAAAAATTCGTCGCGGTTTGTCTGCTGGCCGCGTACAGAGCCCAGCCTTGCGTTTAATTGTTGAGCGTGAGCTTGAAATTGAGGCGTTTACCTCGCAAGAGTATTGGTCTATCCATTTGGATGCGCTAAAACATGCGCACCGCTTTAACGCCAAATTGATTCAGCTCAATGGCGAAAAAGTGGAACAATTCACTGTGATTAATCACGACCAGCAAGCGGACATTGTGGGCAAGTTGCTGATTGCCTCTGCAGGTAAAACTACGGTCAGCCGTGTCGAGAAAAAACAACGTAGCCGAAGCCCTGCCGCGCCCTTCACCACCTCTACCTTGCAACAAGAAGCCGTGCGAAAATTAGGCTTCACCACCAGCCGCGCCATGCGTATTGCACAGCAATTGTATGAAGGTATCGATGTTGGTAGCGGAACGGTAGGCTTGATTACCTATATGCGTACCGACTCTTTCAGTTTAGCTGCTGAAGCGGTCATGCAGATTCGCGATTACGTGAAAAAGAATTTTGAAGCAGACTATCTGCCAAAATCGCCCATTATGTATAAGACCAAAGCCAAAAATGCACAAGAGGCGCATGAGGCCATTCGACCCACTGATATTTTCCGTAGCCCGGCTAGCGTCCGCCAATACTTGAATGACGAACAATTCAAACTGTACGAGATGATTTGGAAACGTACTTTGGCATGCCAAATGACCCAAGCCAAGTACGATGCGGTCAGTGTAGATTTAGCGGTGGGTTCAGATGCCACTTTATTTCGCGCTTCCGGCCAAACGCTGGTGTTCCCTGGCTTTATTGCGGTGTATATGGAAGGCACCGATGATGCCGAAGAAGAAAGCGAAGCCAAACTACCGCATTTAGAAACAGGTGAAGTACTGGCTGTTGAAAAAATCTATGGTGATCAACACTTTACAGAGCCACCTCCGCGCTATTCGGAAGCCAGCTTGGTAAAAGCCCTCGAAGAATATGGCATTGGTCGACCATCGACCTACGCCAGCATTATCAGCACCCTGCAAGACCGTGAATATGTTTTATTAGATAAAAAGCGCTTCACACCGACGGATGTAGGGCGTGTGGTTAACAAATTTCTGACCGAGCACTTTACCCAGTATGTCGATTACGATTTCACTGCCAAACTGGAAAACGAATTAGATGAAATTGCCGAAGGAAATCGTGACTGGATTCCGGTCATGGATAAGTTTTGGCAAGGATTCAACCAACAAATTATCAATAAGGCAGATGTCGATAGACCTGGCAATGAACTGATTGATGAACAGTGCCCCAAATGTGGCAGGCAACTGCAAAAGCAACTCAGCCGATTTGGTACATTTATTGGCTGTACTGGCTATAACGCAGAACCCAAATGTGACTACAAACGCAGCATGAACGGCGCGGCACAAATCGGCACCGATCCAGTGGCGATTGGCACCGACCAAGCAACTGGTAGTGAAATTTACCTGATGAATGGTCCTTATGGCCCGTATTTACAAGTTGGGATGGCGGTTGAAGGTGAGAAGAAAAAACCTAAGCGCGTGAGCATTCCCAAAGAAATCCCTGTCGCAAGCGTGAATATCGATATTGCTAACATGCTATTGTCGTTGCCACGTGATTTAGGCTTACACCCAGAAACTGGCAAAAAAATTGTCGCTAATATTGGTCGCTTTGGCCCATACGTGAATCATGACGGTAAGTTTAAGTCCATCCCCAAATCAGAAAGTGTATTCAATATTGATTTGACAGGCGCTGTAACACTGCTTGCCGCAGCTAACACTGGTCCAGCACCGATTGCTGACTTAGGCCCCCATCCGAGTGGTGAAGGTCGTATTGAAGTATATGCCGGTCGCTACGGCCCGTATGTGCAACATGCAAAAATCCGTGCCACACTTCCTAAAAGCGTGAGTCCGGAAGAGTTAACCTTGGAAGAAGCGCTAACATTGCTGGCAGAAAAAGCAGCCAAAGAAGCCCCTGCTAAAAAATCAGCCTCCAAAAAAGCAAGCGCTTCTGCAACTGACAAGAAACCTGCTACCAAAAAGGCGACCAGCAAGAAAGTAGTAACTACCAAAACAAGTGTAAAAAAACCAGCAGCTAAGAAAACAACTTCTAAAAAAGCAGCTTGACTGCCACTGCCCAGCTTAGCTAGTGAGTTCCACATAGCCAAACCAATACGATTGGTAAACGCGATTAACAAGCAAAAAAAACACGCCGATGGCGTGTTTTTTTGTTGATACCGTCTTAAACTTCATTAATACAAAATTCAAGACATGTTAACTGGACGTTAATTTAGCTGTGCTGATGTATCCATCTGACCCAATGTGATTGGCACTGCGTCCAAATCTTGTGGGGATTTCGGATCTGTATTGTGCTCCACCCATTTTCTCACACGATTAGCATCGCCGATTCTAGAATATTTGCCGTAAGAGTCTAGCAATACAATAATCACTGGCTCACCAGCCAATTGCGCTTGCATCACTAAGCACCTGCCAGCCTCATTAATAAAGCCTGTTTTAGATAAACCAATGACCCAATCGCTGTTGCGCACCAAACTATTGGTATTGTTAAAGTGGGCTGGTCGATTTGATACATAAACATCATACGATGAAGTCGTGCTGGCATTACGAATCACATCGTATTGATAAGCCGCATTTACCATTTTTGCCAAATCTTCTGCGGTAGAAACATTACTACTATCTAAACCTGTAGAGTCTGAAAAATGTGTATTGACCATACCAAGACTTAGAGCCTTTTGGTTCATTTCTCGGATAAATTGTGCACGACCGCCTGGATACGTAGTGGCCAACGCAGAAGCAGCGCGATTTTCGGAGGCAATTAACGCTAGGTTGATTAATTCATCACGCGTTAAACGTGTTCCAATCGGCAATCTGGATGAGGTCCCTTTTAAGTAATCCACATCTGCATTCGTGACGGTGACCTCTTCGTGCAAACTGACACCTGAATCTAAAATCACCATTGCTGTCATCAACTTGGTCACTGAAGCGATGGGCGTAGGTGCGTTGGTATTTTTTGCGTAGATAATCTCGTTAGTATTTTGATTGATGACCAACGCTTTAGCAGAAGCCAAGTTGAGCGGACTGATACCATCATAATCATCGGCCGCATACGCTTGATTAATCGCAGTGGACTTGCGCAACTTTGCGTTGATGCGAGAGCTTTTATACTTGGTAACACGTTGTGTTTTGTAACGTGCTGATTTTGATTTTGCAGAAGCTTTATGCTTAACTGAAGATACAGTCGTAGATTTACGGTGTTTCTTACCTGCCGCTTCACTTTCGAATGGGATAAGCACCAATCCGACGACCATATAAAGCAAAGTTAAATGTTTGAGAAAAAATTTCATCGCCACACCGTATACTATCTACCAAGGTCTAAACAATTCTAATCAAAATTCATTTATTGTCAATACTTTACACGCGATTTATAAACTATTTGTTAAGCAGTGTATTTTTTTAGCAATTTTTGCAACGCTATGTTTAAGCACATGCGTTTGTGGCAAAATTACATCACTTAATTCTGAAGTATTGAACCATGAAATTTCCAGAGGATTTGCTTTATACCAACGAACACATGTGGACGCAAGTCCAAACTGACGGCACTTGGATTGCAGGCATCAGTGACTATGCACAGGATATGCTTGGAGACGTGGTATTTATAGATCCACCCAAGGTAGGCACGGCTATCGTCGCAGGCAAACCTTGTGGACTTGTAGAGTCAGTTAAAACCGGTTCTGACCTTCACGCACCGCTCGATGGAAAAGTTATTGAAATCAATCAAAACGTATTAGATACGCCGGAAAGTCTAAACGACAACCCTTATAAAAGTTGGATATTTAAATTTGAAGCAAGTAACCCCAAACAAGCTGAGTCATTGTTAAAGAGTGACGCATATAAAGCACTGATAACTTAACAGCACCAAGCCTTTTGCCCAACTTGCTTATGGCGGACTTGGAAATGCCAATCGAATACCAGACAGTATTTGCCCTACCTCTGCCTTAGCTCGGGTCAGCACAATTTGTTCAAAGTTAGGCAACTCTGCAGTAAACAGTTCTTGCACTTTGGCCGCCAACAACTGCTGAATTTCTGGTAAATCAGCATTTAGCGCCTGATTAAAATCTTGCCTTACCCCGTCCGCAGTCACTCTCAGTTCTTGCTCTACTTGTAGACGTATATGCGCTGTCGCCTCGGCCAATAGCGATTCTTGTGTTTGCTTCAAATGCTGAGTTGTATCGTCTGCCAATTGGTTAGCATAGCTGGACACTGCTTGCACCAAGTCCTTGTTTAAAGATTGTGCCAGTTGATTGGCACTTTCAGTAGTTTCAGTCACCTTCATCTGATAAAAGTCGGCCATGACGTCCGTTGCCGCCTGTTTCTGCTCTGTGAGTTCTTGATGCAATTGGGTCTTCATATGCTCTCGCACTTGCTCAATCAAAGCAATTTGCATATTTGCTTGTGCCTCTGCAACAAACGCCTCTAGCGCTTGCGTAAACTTGAGTTGCTGAGTCGCCACCTCTTCAAACAATCGTGTTTGCGTTTGTTCCGAATAAGCATTCACTGCATACTTAAATATGTCTTCAGAAACACTCTCGCTGTCCGCTATCTGTGTTTTAACCTTGGCAATCGCTTCCTCTTGTAGCGCCGTGACTTTAGCCTCGGTCGTCGAGGTGACACGCATGATTTCTGCGTTACCCAATGCTTCCACTTTGTCAGTCATTGCAAGTTGTGCAGCCTCTAGCAATTGCTGCGACTGCGTATTCAAAGACTCAGCATAATTTGCATGGTCTAACTGCAATTTTTCTGTGAGCGTTTGCTCGAACGACTGCCTAGCTGATTGCTGCTGCTCAAGCCCAGTGGTTAGCTTCTCTGTCACAGACTGCTCAAAGGTATCATGAGTCAATTGCTGTTGTGATAATGCCTCTGTTAACTGGCTGGTTATCGACTGTTCAAAAGACTCTCTAGCTTCCTGAATGTGGGTAAGCGATTGGTTTACCGTTGCCTGCAAAGGCGTAATGACTTCTTGTTGCAAATGGTTGGTAATATCTTTGGAAACGTGCGCGGTGATTTCCGAGGTCAGTTGCTCGCCCATTTGTGCGGTTTCTGCATTGATATGCGTGGAGAGTGCCGCGAACAGTTGTTGACTGAGTGCCTCTGTAATTTCGGCCTCAAGTACTGGTTTTAGCGCTTGTATCACTTCTTGAGTAATGATTGGTTTAAGCTCATTCGCAATCATTTGACGCACTTCGGGCGTCACTTCCACTACGTCTGGCTGGGTTTTAACCGTTTTTGCCTTAAATACTTCGGTTAGGATGGGGATTTCTTGTGTGTCCACAGACTAAATTCCTGCTGGCATCGTTAATAGGTGTCCAATTTATATGGAATTTTTCAACATATCAACTGATTTAATGGCGTAACCGCGGTCACGGTAAAACGCAAACCGTTTGCGCGCCTCTGCTTTATCCACATCGTCCTGCCCTACTAGCTCTACTAAGTGCTTAAACCGGCTAAATAAAGTGAGTTGTTTCGGCTGCAAGTTAATCAGCAAATCATCCTGGTGTATGCGCTGCGCTTGCCATTCCACTAATACTGGCGTGATGGGCGCTAAAACATGATCCGCTAGCACATTGGCATTGAAGCCTGTTGATATGGATGACCAAAGCCAGTCACTCACTTGATGGGCAGTTGCTTCGTCACTGGTGAACAACGTGATTTGGCGATGTTGTTTAAGTGCTTTTTGTACCAGTTGATTGACGAGCGCAGGCTTATCGACCACATTAAAATAAAAACCTATGCTCGTCATGGTGATGCTTAAATGTTCATTACTTGGCTTGTTTCGCGCGCTGCATTAGGAACGTCGTTAACAAGGCGACGGGACGACCAGTGCCACCTTTTTCTTTGCCAGACTTCCAAGCAGTACCTGCAATATCCAAATGCGCCCAATCAAATTTTTTGGCAAAACGCGATAAAAAGCATGCGGCCGTGATGCTACCACCGGCACGCCCACCAATGTTGGCCATATCCGCGAAATTGCTGTCCAGCTGGCTTTGATACTCTTCCCACATCGGCATGCGCCAAGCGCGGTCATGCGATTTTTCACCGGCATCTAACAGCTCTTTAGCTAAGTCATCATTATTGCTGAACAATCCGCTCGGATGGTGACCCAAGGCAATTACACAAGCACCAGTCAATGTAGCAATATCTACCACCGCACTTGGCTCAAAGCGCTCTGCATAGGTTAAGGCATCGCATAAAATCAAGCGCCCTTCTGCATCGGTGTTTAGCACTTCAATGGTTTGGCCAGACATGCTCGTGAGCACATCGCCCGGCTTAAGCGCATTACCACTGGGCATATTGTCGCAAGTTGGAATGATGCCCACCACATTTAATGGCAAATCTAGCTCGCCTATCGCCTTAAAAGTCCCCAACACGCTGGCAGCGCCACACATGTCATACTTCATTTCATCCATGTCTGACCCAGGCTTGAGTGAAATGCCGCCGGTATCAAATGTGATGCCTTTACCCACTAGCGCAACCGGTTTTTGATTTTTCTTGCCTTTGTTATGCTGCAACACAATTAGCTTGGGTGGCTCTAGGCTACCTTGCGCCACCCCAAGAAATGAGCCCATGCCCAACTTCTCAATTTGCCCTTTATCCAGCACCTCTACTTTAAATCCGTAGTCTTTGGCCAGTTTTTTAGCTTGCTCACCCAAATAAGTTGGGGTACAAATATTAGGTGGCAAATTGCCCAAGTCTTTGGTGAGGCGCACCCCTTTTGCAATGCTTTGACCATCTTTCACTGCTTGCTCTGCAGACGCTTGCTCGGTTTTCTCAACTTGGATGGTGACTTTTTCCAACGGATGATCTTCTGGTTTTTTCTCTTTCACTGCATTGACTACATAAGTAGCATCCACTACCGTTTCAACCAAATGCGCCACTTTTGATGCGATATCAGATTTTTTGATTGCAACTTCGGTCAGCGTAAAACCAACGGATTGCACACCTTTAGGCAACGCCTTAACCGCTGCACGCACCGCCTGACGCAAGTGACGCTCTGTGTATTCAGTTGCTTTGCCAAGACCAACCAGCAGCACGCGGCTTGCAGTCACATTTTGGACTTGATGCATCACCAGCGTAGAACCCAACTTGCCTTCCATGTCTCCGGATTTCAGCACTTGGCTGATGGCTTTATCTGCCAATGTGTCGATATGCTTTGCGGTGTCAGTTAATTTGCGCCCCTCGAACACACCTAGCACCAAACAATCGGTACGTAGTTTTTCAGGATTCCCACTTTTTATGCTAAATTCCATACCTATCCTTAATTCAATCTAGTTTTAATTAACAACCTTAATTATCTAGCGTTTTGACTTGAATTCAAAGCGCAGCGTTCAAATTGAAAATATTTAAAAAATCACTGTCGTTAGAGCTGATTAGCACCGCTGGCGGCATCTTTCTCATTTTGCTTGGCATCGTGATCGCTCAGCGTGCCGGCTTTCTGGTGCGCTCTGTCGCCAAAGGCTTTATTCCAAATGATGCCATCACCACGTTACTTGGGTTTAACATGGTGAAATTTCTGCCAATGATACTTTCGTTGGCAATTTTTCTGGCTGTATTACTTACGCTCACCCGTTGGCACCGCGATTCCGAAATGGTCATTTGGTTTAGCGCAGGACTCGGTTTAAACCAATGGATACGTCCAATTTTGAGCTTTGCCTTGCCTGTGATTTTGGTGATCACCTTGCTGAGCTTATTGGTGATGCCATGGGCCACACAAAAGGCTGATGAGTATCGCGTGCAACTTAAAAACCGCGATGAACTATCTTCAGTTAGCCCAGGCGTATTTAAAGAATCACGTAACGGTGACCGAATTTACTTTGTAGAGAGCTTTGATAAGCTTGGGTTTGAGGTCAAAAATATCTTTGCGCAAACCACACAACATCAAAAAACGGGCGTCATTATTGCGGCCTCAGGTACTCGCGAAAAAGAGAAAAATGGCGATAACTTTTTAGTGTTAGAAAAAGGGCGACGCTACGAGACCAAGCTAAACAGTTCGGAAGTGTCTACCACGGAATTTGAACGTTACGCCATTAGAATAGAGACCAAAGAGGCAGCACCAGAACCCAATACGACACAAGGGAAATCAACACAGTCTTTATTGTCTGACAACAAGTCTGCCGACAAAGCAGAATTACAATGGCGCTTGGCCATTCCGATTTCAGCCTTCATTTTGGTATTGCTAGCTATACCGCTCAGCTTTGTTGATCCACGTGCGGGTCGTTCACTTAACGTAATGTTTGCCTTGCTGATTTTTATTGTTTACAACAATATATTGAGCATTTTTCAAGCCTGGATTACGCAGGACAGAATATCGCACATTGTGGGCTTATGGCCAGTCCACTTTTTATTTTTGGGGCTCACGTTTTACTTGTTTTACCGTCGCAATCATTTGCTACCTCTATTGCCACAGCTATTCAAAAAACGCTACTCCAAGCGGCATGCCTCATGAATATTTTTAACCGCTATTTTTGGCAAGAAACAAGTTTCAGCATATTGATGATTATGCTGGGCTTGCTCGCTATGTTTTCGTTCTTTGATTTAATTAACGAGTTAGATAGCTTGGGCCGCGGCAATTACGGTATTAATAATATGCTGGTGTTTGTGTTGCTCAGCGTCCCCGGACACATTTATGAAGTTGTGCCAGTGGCCGTGCTGCTTGGCATGATGTATAGCCTAGGTACGCTGGGCGGTAACTCTGAGCTGGTAGTGATGCGCGTGAGCGGTTTGTCACTGGTGCAAATTGGCTATGCACTACTCAAAATTGGTCTTTTATTTACCGTGGTGACGTTTTTAGTGGGCGAATTAATTGCACCCATCAGTGAAAAAATGGCTCAACGTATGCGCATCAAAGCAACAGATTCAGTGGTAGCTCAGGACTTCAAATCCGGCCTGTGGATTAAAGATGGTAAAAGTTTTGTGAACGTAGAAACGGTGTTGCCAGATGCAACTTTGTTGAATGTACACATCTATGAGTTTGATGAGAAATTTAGATTACGCAGCATTAGCAACGCGAAACAGGGCAGCTACAAAGAAGACAAATGGGGGCTGTCTGAAGTCACCCAAACGCAATTTAATTACAAGAAAAAGATAGAAGACAATACCGTCAATACTGCATTCTTTGATAAAGCCAACTGGAAATCACTGATTAGGCCAGAAATACTCAATGTGCTGCTAGTGTTGCCAGAAAAAATGTCTGCCTGGAATTTGTATTCGTTTATCCAGCATTTAACGCGCAATAACCAAAAGACCACACGCTATGAAGTAGCGTTATGGGCCAAAATGACTTATCCACTGGCATGTATGGTGATGGTCATTCTAGCGTTACCATTTGGATTTTTACAGCAACGCGCTGGCGGCACCAGCACCAAAATCTTTGTTGGCATTTTGTTAGGTGTGCTATATCAAATCATGAACCGCGTATTCGTACACTTGGGCGTGCTCAATGATTGGTCGCCTATGGTCAGTGCTATTACGCCCACACTGTTATTTCTGGCGGCTGGCCTTGCCATGATTTTTTGGATAGAGCACCGCTAGTGCTGAATAGGGATATCAAGCAGTTGGTGTGACAAACACATAACGGCTACCAAGCAATTGGTCATGCAAAAATAGCCGCTGTTTGTTGACAAGCATATATAGGAAATCAACACCAAACGCCACCATCAAGACCGAGGCCAGCACATACCTTACCGCTGCTTGATGTAATGTGAGCAGTTCACCATGCTCTCCTACAACTTTCATTTTCCAAGCTTGCATCGCCAACGTCTGGCCGGTTTTTACCCAGCACACCACAAAATACACTCCAGTAATACACCACAACAAAAGTTGTAGCCACAAGCGTTTTGCACCATGTGTTGCGTCACCAAAGATACTCACATATAACCAAGTAAATAACATCCAGATTGCGATGAGAATCAGCAACTCATACACACAAGCCATGATTCTTTTTAGGAGTAGTTGCATACAGATATTGATATCAATAAAAAACCCGCAAGATGCGGGTGTAGTTTGTGCCTAAAGTTAGTCTAATTCAGGATCGTATTCACCCTCTGATGAGCCCTGACGTAACTTTTCACGTTCTGACTCAGGTAACTTCTGATGCTCGGCCCATTTCTTCCTAAGTTCATCTTTTTTCTCAGCACTTAAGCTATGAAACTGCTGATAGCGTTTGCGTGCATTCTCACGCTCATAGGGCGTCATACGACTCCATGCATTTAACCTTTGTTTGACGCGCTCCTGTTTTTTTGCATCCATCTTGGGATAGTCGCGCGCAATATCTAGCATTTTTTCACGTTGCCATGGTCTTAGGGTATCCCACTCAGAACCCAGTGGTGCCAGCACTTTTTTTTGTTCTGGTGTTAATTGCGCCCATTTCACCATACTGGCGTTGGGGTCGGACACTTCTGTTTTGATAACACCAACATCACCCATCACAAGATGCTGCTTATCGTCAGCATTGGCGTGAGCATGTTGAAAACCAATCGCGAAAAGCAACAGCCAAAACGTAAAAAAACCTGTCACCATTTGGGCTTTATTTTGCATCCAGCTAACATGATTTAACTGCTTGATGGTGTGTGATTGGTTTACAACTCTGCTTTGGCGTTCAGCCATGGTTCAAATCCCCTGTCTACAAATGCTTCCGGAGGTAACTCCGCTCCCAATAAAAATGCATCACTATTTTCATTTTGTTGGCTTAAGTGATGTGTCAAAGTGAGCCCAACGACTAAGGCTGCACACAATACGCCCATACTGATTAGCCTTGGGTGCTCTGTCCACGATAACCAATGACGTAATGTACCGTTTTGATTTACATCATACCCAGCACTTTGATTCGCATGGCGTTGCACGGCCAGCATCCGGCTATCTTCTAAACGTTTAAGCGTGCGCATGCTTAATTGTTGCGCATGACTATCGAGCAATCCTGTGATTGCCTTAGCATGCTCTTCTTCTGCTGTCAGTTGTGTTGTATTGTCTTGAATTGGATTCATGACTCCACTCCTAAATTTACGATAACTCGTGTCCCTAATCCCTGTTTTTCTAATGTTTGGGCTAGTGCATGCACTGCGCGCGAGCAATGCGTTTTAACACTGCCTTGAGAACAGCCCATGACTTCAGCTGTTTCTGCTACATCCATATCTTCCCAATAACGTAACACAAAAGCCTCTCGTTGACGTGGAGGAAGCTTTTCTAGCGCTTTTTCAACAATTGCAATAGTCTGGCTGCGCTGTAGCTGCTCCGCTGGATTTTCACTACTGTCTTCCACATCAATAGTCTCCAGTGGATCTCTATCGTCTTCGTCTTCATTGCTACCAAAAGAAGACAGTAAAGTGGTCCACAGATTACGTACTTTTTGCCTGCGCCAGAAATCGCGCATGGTATTTTGCAAAATACGCTGAAACAGCATCGGGTACTCATCTGCTGGCTTTGCAGCGTACTTCTCCGCCAATTTAAGCATGGCATCTTGCACAATGTCCAGCGCTGCATGCTCATCGCGAACGGCATATACCGTTTGCTTGAATGCACGGCGTTCAACATCACGCAGAAAATCTGATAACTCTTGAGAACTTGCCATGGAAGTTTGTGATATGCGGGTTAACAACAATGTCTATTAGTATATCAGTTTTAGTTTTTGTTCTATGGTATGGTTTTGGATACAATCATGACATTCTATTTGGATAGTGAATGATGGCAAGAATTCTTCTTTTAATTATTTTGATTGTATTGCTGTATGTCATAGGCAAACGCTTTATGGCGTTTTTAAACGCTAAGGAACAGCAAAACCACGCCGCTACCAAAGTGAAAGATGAGAACATTGTGCAATGCCAATTATGCGGCACACATATCCCAGAAAGCGAAAGCACTTTGTTGGATGAGAAAATCGTGTGCAAACAGCAACCATGCAAGCATTAAGCTGACACATCCATGCAACTGGAAACCCTTCCCAACTTCAATGATTGGTTGACCTCCTCCAAAAGGCGGAACATCAAGCTATACAGCCTTTATCGTCTGAGCGTTGCTTCCATCTTATTGGCCACCCAAATTCTGATGCGTGGTGGTGGCTTAAGCTTAGAGCAGCCCATTTTAACCACTAAAGTCCTGCTGATCTATTTTGCGCTGAGCTTCATCTTGGCAGGGTTGGCGTGGATCGAGCGTACCAAATTTGAGATTAGTCTTGCCACACAGGCGGTGATTGATATCGGTTTTATTCTACTCATGATGCATCTGTTTGACCAAAACCAAACCGGGGTTGGCTTACTGATGGTCATTACCATCGTATTTGCCAGCCTAATTAGTGATGGCCGCTACGCGTTGTTTTATGCGTCTATCGCCAGTATAGGTATTCTGTTAGAGCAAACCTATAACATCTATTTTAAACAAACCAGCAGCGGCAACTACACCAATGCTGTCTTATTGTCTGTGGCTTGTTTTGCGACCGCGTGGTTAGCCCATACGCTGGCTAGGCGCATGTTGACCAGCGAGCGCTTGGCCTCAGAGCGTGGCGTTGATATTGCCAACCTAGCCAAAATCAACGCACTCATTACGCAAGAAATGCCAAATGGTGTGCTAGTAGTGGGAGAGTCACAATTATTGAGCCATTACAACCAGCAATTTACTGCATTAACAGGGCTGACCGATGCACAATTATCGGACGCGATGGCTCACAAAAAACCTTTGGCCAGTTTTGCGCCAGAATTATCCAAGCTATTGTCGGAGTGGGCGCAATCCGAGCAAGACAGCAAGCAATCAGATGCCATTAAATTTTCGCTGCCGGATAGAGATTTGGGCATACGTTTTTTGCCCGTTTCTCAATCCCGTGCAAGTGGTGCCATTATTTTTGTAGAAGACTGGTCACAGGTGCAAACACAAGCGCATCAAGTGAAATTGGCGGCACTTGGTCGATTGACAGCCAATATTGCACATGAGATTCGCAACCCGTTAAGCGCGATTAGCCACGCCAACCAATTGCTGCAGGAGGACAACACGGACCCTGCAACGTCCAGAATGTTGCAAATTATTAGCGATAACGTACAACGGGTGGATCAAATCATCAAAGATGTACTAGAACTCAATCGGCGTGACCGCACAAATCAGGAAAGCATCCAAGTCAACCATTTTATGACTGAGTTTTACCAACAGTTTTGCGCAGTGGAAAAAATTGATGACAGTCTATTCACACTTAAATTGCCTAAAGAAGACGTGGCCATCTTTTTTGACCGCCGTCACATCAATCAGATTTTATGGAATTTGTGCAAAAATGGTTGGCGTCACTGCAAAAAAAACAAAGGCAGCTTAGTACTTGCCATTAAATTTAGCCGCAACTCTCAGTTTATCAACTTGCAAATCATCGATGATGGCGACGGCATTGCCCCCAGCATTCAGTCGCATTTGTTTGAGCCGTTTATGACGACCGAAAAAACCGGCACAGGTTTGGGCTTGTATATTGCCAGAGAGCTTGCAGAAGCGAATGGTGCGAAACTAGACTTTACTACCGCGAACACCGGTACTGTATTTACGCTCAATATTAAAAAGGTGTAATCTAACCCCATGGCACAACCTTACAATTGCTTAGTTGTTGATGATGAAACAGATATCCGCGAGTTGGTGGTGCTGACGCTAGAGCGCATGAACATTCAAGCGGATAGTGCCAGCAACCTCACCGATGCAAGGCACATGCTTGGGCAAAAAGAATATGACTTATGCCTGACCGACATGCGTTTACCGGATGGTTTGGGGCTGGAGTTGGTGGAATACATTTCAACCAACCATGCCGGCTTACCTGTCGCCGTCATCACCGCTTACGGCAGTGCGGAGAATGCTGTTTCTGCGCTTAAAGCTGGCGCTTTTGATTATCTTACCAAGCCCATTTCTTTGAGCCAACTTAGGCCATTGGTAGAGTCTGCACTTAAGCTATCTAGCTCGTCTAAATCAGAGACCACCAATACGGTTGATTTGATTGGCGTTTCTCCGGCCATGCAACACGTGCGCAATATGATTAGCAAGTTAGCGCGTAGCCAAGCACCGGTATACATCAGTGGTGAATCAGGCAGCGGCAAAGAGTTGGCTGCAAGGCTGATTCATAACAACAGCTCTAGGCGCGATAAATCATTTATTGCTGTGAACTGTGGGGCGATACCGGAAAACTTGATGGAAAGCGAATTCTTCGGGTACAAAAAAGGGGCTTTTACAGGGGCTGCGCAAGACACCATTGGTTTATTTCAAGCGGCTAACGGTGGTACTTTGTTTTTAGATGAAGTGGCCGATTTACCACTGGCCATGCAGGTGAAGCTATTGCGGGCCATACAGGAAAAGAAGGTGCGCACAGTCGGCGGTACAGCGGAGGAGGCTGTGGATGTACGCATTATTTCAGCCACCCATAAAAACCTGAATGAAATGATGGAAAAAGGCGAGTTTCGACAAGACTTATACTACCGCCTCAATGTGATTCAACTGAAGATGCCTGCCCTGCGTGACCGTCCAGAGGATATTCCGGAACTGATGGAAAAGTTATTAGGTAAACTCTGTGCGGCACAAGACATTAATGTACCTGCTTTAGATGCGGATGCCAGCAAATTTATTCAAAATTTGCACTATGCTGGCAACGTGCGTGAATTAGAGAATATGCTGGAGCGCGCACTGGCATTATGTGACGGTGAGAAAATCACCGTGGAAGATTTATCCATGGGCAGTGAAGTCAAAATGCGTTCTACAGAAAAACTCAGTTTTGAGCCTGGCAAAACCCTTGAAATTAGCTTGTCTGATTACCTTGAAGACATTGAAAAACGTGCCATTATCAAAGCATTAGAAAAAGCCAACAATAACAAAACAGCGGCAGCTAAGTTGTTGGGCATCAGCTTTCGTACATTGCGTTATCGCTTGTCCAAACTTGGACTGGCTAAAGAAGAAGAAGGCGAGGATGAAGACAGCGATGGCGAGGCAGAAGAAGAACGGGTCTAACTGCGCTCGCCTAACTTGATTAAATGAGCCAAAGACTAGGCCAACACTAAGACTAAATAGGTCACATACAGCGCGCCATTCACCATCAAATGCCACACACGCAAACCACCTTGTTGGCTTACCATAATACGAAGCCAGACAGCAGCGACGAGCGTCAACACGATACCAATCAGCACCTCTTTGCGTGGCACCCACGGCGTAAGCATAATGCCGATAGCCGGTAACAATGTGCCCTGAAACACCATCGCCCCAGTGATATTGCCAAACGCCAGCGTATCTTTACCTTTGCGTATCCACAAAATGCTGTTTACTTTTTCAGGTAACTCGGTAGCGATTGGGATAATCAGCAATGAGAGTAGCAATGCGGAAATACCAATCATATCTGCAGCCGACTCTACGCCATTGATAAATCCTTTAGCCCCAGCAATTAATAGCACCAAGCCCAGCAACAATTGCGTCACAATCACCACCGTATTGTTGGGCAACCCCATTCTGCACAGGAACATATCATTTTCTGCTTCTGTGGCGTGACCATCAGCTACTAAACCTTTGGATGCGCGAATAGTTTGCCATACATACACCACATAAATCATCACCATACTTAAGCCCAATAGCGCGCGGTAGATATCTTTGTCGTGTGGAACATACAGCGCAATAGCCGCTAACACAAACGCCACGATAAAGTAATTTAAATCTCGTACCAATCCCGTGCGCTCCGGACGCAAGTGACCGGTTGCTGTTCTCCGCTTGTAAACAGACATCGCCATCAGAAACAGAGACAGGGTAGCCAACATGAGTGGCGCACCTAAAATCGCACCTACCCCAATTTCATGGTTAGTTTCCATACTGGAGGTACCAGCAAAAATAGCCAGCAAAGGCACACTAGTCTCCGGCAACGCTGTGCCCACCGCCGCAAAAATGGAGCCTGTCACCCCTTCTGAAATCCCTAACTTCTCGCCCAAATGCTCAAGTGCATTGGTAAACACTTCTGCTGCGATTAAAATCACAATCAGCATTGCAAATAATTGTAAAAAAACCATGGTGAGTCACCTTTAATTTTGAATTGTGCTGTATTTTAACGTATTAAATGCTTGGTATAAAAACTGAAATAAAATATACGTCATGAAAGCCATGAAGATAGACCAAGAGGGCTGGGTAGACCAAGCCGAGCATATCCTCTCACCCAATTTTGATGATCGTCCATGTAGCGAGATTGACATGGTGGTGATTCATAACATCAGCCTGCCTCCATGCGAGTATGGCGGTAACGGCGTGATCGAACTGTTTACCAATCAACTAAATCCGCAAGCACATCCTTATTACGCGGAGATTCATACGCTTAAAGTATCCTCACATTTCTTCATCCGCCGCGATGGCCAACTTATCCAATTTGTCTCTTGTCTGGCGCGTGCATGGCATGCAGGCGTATCAAATTGGCAATCTAGGGAACGTTGCAATGATTTCTCGGTCGGAATAGAGCTTGAAGGTAGTGACTTTGACCATTTTGAGCCAGCCCAATACACAACACTGATACAATTGATTCAAGCCTTAACATTGCGTTATCCCATTCAGCATTTGGTTGGTCACGCGGATATTGCGCCGGGTCGAAAGACGGACCCCGGCCCTTATTTTGATTGGGACGCTGTGAACACTTTAATAAAAAACTAAATAAATTTATGCAAAATATTTATACCTGTCTGGTGCTGGCACTGTTTGTTGCGATGTCTGCCGGCTGCGGCAATAACGATAGTGCGTCTAAAGACAAAGAAGCAAGCAATAGCGCCAAGGCCACCTTGGTAACGGTCACTACTATCAAAAAGCAAGCAGTAGAAATTACGGAAGAAGCGATTGGAACGCTTGAAGTACTGATAGACCCAACCGTGGCTGCAGAGGTGGCTGGTCGTGTGGTCAAAGTGCATGCAAGCCCAGGGGAACAAGTCAAACAAGGGCAATTATTAGCCACTATAGACGCCGCTGACTTCACCATGCAACGCAATGAAGCGCAAGCGGAAGTGAGTCGCATTCAAGCATTATTGGAGAATCAGGCAAAAATTGTGGCCCGTAACCAAGCCTTGGTAGATAAAAAATTTATTTCGCAAAACGTGGTAGACAACGATAAAGCGCAACAGAATGTATTACAACAGCAACTTGAGGCTGCCAAAGCGCGCGTTGGCAGTATCAATCACAACAGCAGCAAAACTCGCGTGGTTTCCCCAGTTAACGGTACAGTGGAAACGCGTTTGGTGAGCGCAGGTGATTATTTAAAAGTGGGTGATCCCATCATGCAAATCATTTCCAAGCAAAAGCTACGCGCCCATTTACCTTTTCCGGAACACATTGGCGCCAAACTCAAACCGGGCTTAAAAGTACGTTTAACCACACCTACCAGTAGCAGCAAAGTTGAAACCGTCATTCATGAACTTAAGCCTTTGATTGCGGAAGGTAGCCGCACCGTAGACGTGATTGCCGATGTGGTGAATCAATCCGATTGGCAACCCGGCGCCACGGTCAATGGCACAGTGGTGTTGGGTGAAGAGTCATCTGCGCTGATGATTCCAGAGCAAAGTTTAGTGCTGCGCCCGGCTGGTGAAGTTGTCTATGTGGTGCGCGACGGCATGGCGTATCAAGCCGTGGTCAAAACTGGTTACAGGAAAAACGGCCTGATTGAATTATTGGAAGGCCTGCAACCCGATGCTACGATTGTGGTGGATGGCGCCGGATTTTTAACGGATAAGACACCAGTCACTATTACGAAGTAAGACTTTTCTTGATAACCGAATCGCTAAAAATTCAACACACTCAATCAGGCAATGCGCGAGCAAAAAAATGCGACGCGACCTATGCTTGATTATGTTAAGAGCAATTTTTGTGATGAACGAAGCTTGATGACGGAATTTGGATTTTAAAATGAGTTTGCCCGAGTTATCCATCAAACGCCACGTCCTCGCCTGGATGCTATCTGGTGTAATTGTGCTGTTTGGTATTATTGCTTACAACCGCATTGGCGTGGACCGCATTCCGTCCATTGATTTCCCTGTCATTATGGTGACCACCACCTTGCGTGGTGCTGACCCCGATGTCGTCGACACCTCAATTACCAGTGTGATTGAGTCCGCCATCAACACCACTCCCGGTATCGAGCATATTCAATCGGCTTCCTCGCCGGGCGTATCCAGCGTTAGCATTACCTTTAACATCGAAAAAGATGTGGATGTGGCCTACAACGAAGTGCAGGCCAAGGTGAATCAGGTCCTAAGAAACTTACCCACAGATACCGACCCACCCGTGGTCCAGAAAGTAGATACCAATGCCTCTCCGGTGATTTGGTTAGCCTTGACCGGTGACCGTACGATTCAGCAACTCAACTTGTATGCTAATAATGTGCTCAAGAAAAAATTTGAGACCATCAATGGTGTGGGTGAGGTAAGAATTGGGGGGCGCCGTGACCGTGTGATTCGCGTCAATGTGTTACCGGAGCGTATGGCGGCTTATAAACTCACAGCCACTGATTTGGTCGATGCGTTTAAACGCGAGCACGTGCAGTTACCGGGTGGCTTTCTTGTCAGCCAACAAGCAGAGCAGCTGCTAAAGCTTGATTTGGAATTTCACACCACGGATGAACTTTCCAACTTAGTCGTGACGACCAAAGATGGCAACCCTATTTATCTTAAAGACATTGCCGAAATTGAAGATGGGATTACCGACAACCGACAAGTAGCTCGCTATAAAGGCAAGCCAGCGGTTGGGTTGGGCATGGTCAAAATTGCAAACGCCAATACGGTTGAAATTATTGATGATGTTATTGAGAAACTAGAAACGGATGTCAGACCCAACCTGCCGCCCGGCATGTCGTTAGAAATTTCCACTAACGACTCGATTTTTATTAATCAACTGGTAGCATCGCTCAAGGAACACTTGGTAGAAGGCACCTTGTTTGCCGCGCTGATTGTGCTGATATTTATGCGCTCATTTAGCTCCACCGTGATGATTTGTATGGAAATTCCGGTGTCGCTAATGGGTGCAATTGCTGTGATGTATTTTGCTGGCTATACCTTTAACAGCATGACGTTATTGGCATTGCTATTGCTGATTGGTGTGGTGGTGGACGATGCGATTGTGGTGCGCGAAAGCATATTGCGTCACATGACGGGTGAAGTTGGCACTGGCCTCAAAGGTTTGGATCTGAATGATTGGCGAGCTGTGGATGCTTACCGAAAAAGAACCACTTTAGCCGGTACGAATGAAGTGGTGTTTGCAGTGCTAGCCGCCTCCCTGTCATTAGTATGTATTTTTGCTCCAGTCATTTTCATGGATGGCATCATGGGCATGTTTTTTAAATCGTTTGCGGTGGTGGTCACCTTTGGTGTGCTGGTCTCGTTGTTTGTATCACTCACCCTCACTCCGATGCTGTGTTCGCGTTATTTAAGCGTCACCCACAAAGAAAATGCGCTTTACCGCTTTTTTGGCCGTATGTTGGATAAGTTAGATGCCGCCTATCGCAGAATTCTGCATTACACCTTGCTACACCGAAGCTTGGTCGTGATTGTGGCGATTGTATTTGTGATTGTCTCTGGCTTTCTTTCACTCAAATATGTCAAAAAAGACTTTGTGCCGGAGACCGACGAAGGTAGTTTTTCCATCACGGTTAAAGCACCACTTGGGTCAAGTATTGATTATACCGATTCGCGGATGAAACTGGTGGAAGAAGTGCTATCACGTCATGATGATCAAATTGATAGCTTCTTTTCGACCATTGGTGCTGGCTCACGTGGTCAGGTCAATCAAGGTAATGTGAATGTGCGATTAAAACCCAAAGAGTTGCGTAGCAAAAGCCAGCAGGAACTCACGCGTGAAATCAAAGCAGAACTGGAAAATATTCCGGGTGTGCGCGCTATTCCTGGTGCAAGTGGTATTGCCAGAGGCCAACGTTCTGAGAAATTGCAATTCAACCTTACTGGCAACAACCTAAAAGAGTTAGGCAGCGTGGCCGAAAGCCTACAGCGTACGCTCAGTGAAAATAGCAGTATCGGCAAAGTGGATGTGGATGTGCAGTTAGACTTACCTCAACTTGAAATTGATATTGATCGAGTACGCGCGGCCAGTTTGGGGTTAAACGCTAATGAGATTGCTACCGCGATTAGCTTGTATGTGGGTGGGCTGAATGTTGCGAAATATAACGATAATATTAGCGATGGTCAGCGCTACGATATTCGTTTAAAAACCACAGATGGCGAACTGCAACATACCACTGATTTAAGCAAAATATACTTACGCAGTGCAAGCGGTGAATTGGTGCGTTTAGATGCGGTTGCCCGCTTTAAACCAACGCTGGGGGCGGCTGTGATTGGTCGTTATGATTTGCAATATGCTGTGAATTTCTACGCCAACCCTAATGTGGCGTTGGGAGAGGCGGTGGCCATTGTGGACGAGACAGCTAAAAAACTTGTCCCCGCGGATTACAAACTCAAATATACAGGGCAGGCTGAGGAACTGGGCAAAACATTTAAGAACCTAGCCTTTGTATTTGTGTTGGCATTTATCCTGTTATATATGGTGCTAGCCAGCCAGTTCAACTCGTTTTTGCAACCAGTGATTATTATGCTGGCGCAACCGCTTGCTATTATTGGCGGGTTGATTGCTTTACTCATTACCGGCAACTCACTCAATATTTTTTCGATGATTGGTCTGGTACTGCTGATTGGCTTGGTGGCTAAGAACTCTATTTTATTGGTGGACCTCACCAACCAACTACGCGCAGAGGGAGCAAGTGTGCAAGAGGCATTAAGCGAGGCTTGCCCAGTCCGCTTGCGTCCAGTGTTAATGACATCACTCACGATTATTTTAGCGCTATTACCCGCGGCGATTGGGCTGGGCGCAGGTTCTGAGACCAATAAACCGCTTTCTATTGCGATTATTGGCGGGATGATTTCTTCTACCTTACTTACCTTGGTGGTCGTCCCTGCGGCTTACTCACTGATGATGAGCGGCTTAGCCAAATTTAAGCGTTTTGCGTAATTTGAGCATTGTTGCTGTTACTCAACACGGGTTTTTCAAAATAGGCAAACTGCAGGCCTTCCACTTTTACTTGCCACAAATCGGATTCATAAGGAAAAGGTTTGATCACCCCTGTAGGCAAATAGCCTAGCCGATTGTAAAACGCAATCAGGGTATCGCGCGCGGTAATCACCGTCATGCAAAAACTATCCAACGGCCAAATTTCACGCGCATAGGTCTCGGCAGCCAATATCATTTGTTTACCTATCCCCTGATTCTGCAAATTGGGTTGCACCGAGATCATGCCCAGTTTGGCCTGGTGTTGATGGCCTTCGACTAGATGTTCACAACAAATGGTGGCAACGATTGATGCTTGATATTCACCCACCAAGATAAAAAGATTGGCGCGCGCAATGAGTGAAGCAATTTCTTGGGCAGTGGTACGCAAACCGTCAATTAAATCTGCTTCTGTGGTCCACCCAGCGCGGCTAGTCTCACCGCGATAGGCACTATTGATTAGGGCGGCGATGGTTTCTGCATCTGCCAAGCTTGCGCGACGAATAGCCAGATTTGACATACATTCACCCTATCAGTGCTGTGTTGTGAGTTTTTGTACAACAACGCTGGTAATCATGTCACCTTGCACATTCACCGTAGTACGCAATGTATCTAACATACGATCAATAGGCAGCAGTATGGCAATGGCTTCTGCTGGCAACCCTACAGACTGCAACACCATCACCATGGTCACCATGCCAGCACTGGGAATACCCGGTGCACCTACTGAGGCCAACATAGCGGTAACAAATACGATCAGTTGTTGCACAAACGATAATTCCACCCCAACCAAATTGGCAATAAATAAGGCTGCTGTAGCTTCATAGAGGGCGGTGCCATCCATATTTATCGTTGCTCCAAGAGGCACCACAAACCCTGCAATTTCTGGCTTTACATGCAAATGCTGAGTAGTGCAACGCATGGTAATCGGTAAAGTGGCAGAGCTGGAACTGGTGGCAAATGCTGTAATCAACGCTTCGCGCCCGCCCCGCCAAAACCACAGTGGCGATTTACCAGTGATCACTAACAACAACAAAGGCAAAATGACTACCCCATGTAGCAAGGTCGTGCCCACTACCACTGTCACAAAGCTGGCTAAGGTGGATAGCATAGTGATATCTTGAGTCGTCACCAACTTGATGAGCAATGCGGCAATGCCAAATGGCGCTAAGTACATGACCCAGCCCACTATACGCATCACAATTTCTAGCGCTTCTTCTAACAGATTGAGTATATTTTGGTAACGCTCACCACCCATCACTAGGGTGACTCCCAAGATCAAGGCAAACATCACAACGGCCAACACATTGGCCTCGGCCAGCGCTTTAAATGGATTCACAAATAAGCCGTGCAGAAAATGTGCAAAGAACTCTGGCAAAGGCATTTGCTTCGCCTCGAAATTTTGCATAGCATCTGCAAACATTTCCAACTGCATGCCTGCCCCAGGTTTGAAATACAGACTCGCTGACATACCAAGGGTGATGGCAATCATCATGGTAAATGTAAAAAACAAAAGCGTGGTGATCCACACCCGATGTATTTGCTGATGCTTACGTAAGTTGGCGATACCAACGGCAATACTGCAAAAGACCAGTGGTACTAGCACCATTTTGAGCAAGTCAATGAAAAGTGTGCCAACCAGACCTGACACATACAAACTGTTTAAAACGAGCGGCTGCTCTTCACCCAATCCATGAAAAAAAGCCCCAAGACCAATGCCAAATAAAGCGCCTAACAATATTTGGACATTCAGGCTGGGTATTTTCATGGTCTAGTCGCTGGCTTTTTCTGCGATAGCGATAGCTGGCTTGGCAGTTTTTTCAAACACTGCCGCAAAAAAACCGTCTGTGCCATGCAAGTGCGGTAATAACTTCAGATACGGCCCGGTATCTAATGCAATATGATGATGTGCCAAAATCTCGTTGGCTGGCACCAAGCTAAAATCGGGGTTTGCTTGTATAAAGGCTTCCACAATTGCCTCATTTTCATCACGTAGCAAACTGCAAGTCGCATAAATCAAACGTCCGCCCGCTTTTGTGAGTTTGGCCGCACGCGCCAAAATCGCGGTTTGCTTTTGCGTCAACTCCAACACGTCTTGCTCGGTTTGGCGCCATTTTAAATCAGGGTTGCGGCGCAAAGTGCCTAAACCACTGCAAGGCGCATCCACCAACACGCGGTCAAACTTACCATTTAAGCGCTTGAGTTTAGGGTCTTGCTCGCTTGAAATGACTTGTGCATGCAAATTGGAAAGGCCTGAGCGTTTGAGACGCTGACCCAAATTATTGAGGCGTTTTTCCGAAACATCAAACGCATATAAACGCCCGGTGTTTTTCATCAAAGCACCAATCGCCAAGGTTTTACCACCCGCGCCCGCACAAAAATCGGCAATCATCATGCCACGCTTCGGCGAGACCAAATAAGTGAGCAATTGACTGCCCTCGTCTTGCACCTCAATCTTGCCTTCGGTAAACAAGATATGACGGCTGATGTTGAGTTTAGCGCCCATGCGAATACCGATGGGTGAATAGGGTGTTGGCGCAATCAAATTGTCCTTTACCGTATTTTCTGCCTGCATTTTGGCCAGCACTTCCTCACGACTAGCCTTAATGGTGTTTACGCGCAAATCCAAACTCGCCTGTTCAAACATGCTACGGCAAATGGTCAGCGCCTCAGCTTCACCATATTGCGATACTAGTTTTTCCCAAAACCAGTCACGCACATCGGCTTGGACAGCAAGTGGCAGATTCTCGGTCGATTTGGCTTTGATTGTCACCGCCCATTCTTTTTGTTGGTCGGTAAGAATATCGTCCAATTCACGCAGACTTTTGCCTTGCACACGCAACAACCACGCCAAAATGAGCTTACGCGCATCGTCTGGGTCATCGGCATCATTCGCAGCTACCGTGCTTAAATAGCGCAAACGGCGCAACACCCCATACACGCTTTCTGCCACAAACGCGCGCTCTTTGGTGCCTAGCTCACGGTGATTGCGGAAAAATTCACCTAACTTCGCATCTGCTGGGCTATTAAAATCCAGCAGATTGGTGAGCAGCATGGCTGCTTGGCGTAATAAATTTGGGGTCATGGTAAGGGGGTTTCGTTCTCTAAAGTTTCAAATTTCAATCTGGTCGCGATTTGCTCAATCACAGTACCATCTTTTTCGGTTTTTCTAATTCTGACAGGCACATAGCGATAATCCGTGGCCAGCCAAAGTTCTGTTTTCTCGTCAGAGTCGGTCTTGGCATGTTGAATATGGTAGGTATTGACGTTGCCAAACTTCAATTCCAACACCTCTTCGCCTTCAAATGCATAGGTATAGAGACCCATTTTTCTGCCATTGGTAAGGTACATTTGCATTTCATCTAATGGGGGTGCAAACATAAACTGATACATAAAACTCAAAAAATCCTGAATGTGACCAGCACTAGCCTCTGCATCCATCGTCACGGTTTTTGTCCCTTTGGTGTTCTGTAGAGCCACTTCTTTACCCACCCAGTCAAAACTGGCTTGATAAGAACGGCTTTCACCCTCACCAAATTGATACAAATAAAAATCTGGCATTAGGCCAAACTCCATGATTCTACCTTGGCTGGTTTGCGTTAAATCAGGGTATACCAAGCCAATCAATCCTGTCGCACTGACTTTCCAAGTCAACTCATAGCGTTGGTCTGTCGCTTTGCTGTAGTAAATTTTAGCTGTGCCCACTCGCTCTGGGCTACCGTTCATCAACACATCAAAATCTGTTTCTACCGTTGTGAATGGCTGCGGCTTAGCAACTGCTTCATCGGTGTCCGGTAATACCAAAGGCGCAGTTTCGTCAGGGCCCTCAGCTACATCTGCCACTGCTTGCTCAGATGTTGTTTGCATCGGAGCTTCTTTTGCAAGCTCATTAAGGCTAGCTTCGCTAACCACATCCTCACCAGCAATATCATTCTCGGGAGGTATCTCTTCTATTTCACTGACCGCCTGTTCACTTACATCTGGCTTTTCACTTGCAACTTTTTCTGATTCTAGTGCAGCAGTTTGGGTAACAGGTTGAGGCTTATTGGGCATCAATTCAGCATCTATCGTGCTAAATGCGGCAGGTAGCTTCGAAAATACTACCCAGCCTGATTGTTCTATAAACAGCGCATGAATGATTAGTGAGATGAATACTGCATACCCAAGCCGCTTTGTCGCTGGATCAAACCACCATGCCTTGATGCTATTCCAGTTCAATTTACTCAATAGTGATCTGTGTAATCAGTTGTTCTATGGTTGCGCCATCATCTTGCACCACAATTTTGACGGGCAGCGCGTACTTTTCTGTTGCTAAATAAATTTTCTTTGCATCTGCATCATCCATCTCCACCAGCTCTAGCACCTTAAACTGCCCTGCCTCTGTTACCAAAGGCGCAGCTTGCATGCTGACCTGATATTGATGCGTTTTCAATCGTTTCCCCGTGGTCACCGCCAATTTCATAGGCCCAGCCACAGGCGGTTTATACATAAATTGGTACATCACACTCAACAGGTCTTGCGTACCAGATGCAAGCACTTCTTGTTGCTTTTCACCCTTAACCTGCATGTTAAGCACACGTGCCTTCCAATCAAAATCATTGATGAGGGTTTTTTTAGCACTAGTACTTTGTAATGATTCAAAATGCTTTGGTCGCAATCCGTCTTTTGTCACATCGCCCTGACTCACTAACTTACGCTCCCCCAACAAGGCATAAACGCCTATGCCCTTGGTAATGGATTGCAATTTGTACTGCTTACCATTCTGACTAAACGTCTCGGTCACATGCCCAAACAGTTTGCCATTACGTTTAACCTCATAGGTCAACTTGATGGACTTAGGTACAGCATGCGCGGTTTGCACCATCAGCATCACTGACACACAAGCCAACACTATCGTGCGCAGATTCTTCCACATATTCATTCCAATATTGTCATTAGCATCAGTGTGGATAACGCACAGGCACCCATTAGGTCAACACCTATCTATACCACTATGGTTGGCGCTTCGCCTGCTGACTGCTTACGGATACGACCAATCTGATACACCGTTTCACCTGATTGTGTAAGCAGCTCAGTCGCTTTGGCTGCATCTGCTGGGTTTAACACTACTACCATGCCAATACCGCAGTTAAAGGTTTTGTACATTTCTGCATCGGCAATATTGCCTTGTGCTTTCAACCATTGGAATAGCGGTGGCAATGTCCAGCTACTGGCTTGCACTTCAGCCGTTAAGCCTTCTGGCAATACACGCGGCACGTTTTCGGTAATACCGCCGCCAGTAATATGTGCCATGCCTTTGACTGGCATCGCTTCCAGCAATGCTAATAACGATTTCACATAAATTTTGGTGGGCGCCATCACCACATCTTTAAATGGTTTGCCATGAAAGTCTGATTCAAAATCAATGCCAGACTTCTCAATTAGTTTACGAATCAGTGAATAGCCATTTGAATGCGCTCCGCTAGAAGCTAAACCTAGCACCACATCACCTTCAGCAATCGTGCTGCCGTCAATCAAATTGGCTTTGTCTACACAACCCACTGCAAAGCCTGCTAAATCATACTCACCTGCTGGGTACATGCCAGGCATTTCTGCGGTCTCACCGCCCACCAGCGCACAGCCGGCTTGTTCACAACCCAAGGCAATGCCTTTAATCACATCAGCAGCGGTACCTACCTCTAATTTGCCGCAAGCAAAGTAATCTAAAAAGAACAAAGGCTCAGCGCCTTGCACCAAAATATCGTTCACGCTCATGGCCACCAAATCAATACCCACGGTGTCATGTTTATTCAATTCAAACGCAAGTTTCAATTTGGTACCTACGCCATCGGTGCCAGAGACCAAAATGGGCTCTTTAAACTTTTTAGGCACTGCAAACAAAGAACCAAAACCGCCAATACCGCCCAACACTTCTGGACGCATCGTGCGTTTAGCAAATGGTTTGATTTGCTCGACCAAAGCATCGCCGGCTTCAATGTCTACGCCAGCATCGCGATAGGTAATAGAGGTGTTGTGGTCTGATGGTGTACTCAAAATGCGTCTCGATTCAATTAATTGCGTGAACGTTGAATTAATCTGTGGCTTAATTCAGTATAATTTTAAAAACATGATTTTAACTCACTATGGCTAATCAACCAAAAAACAACGCAGAAAATGGCAAAAATGGTCGCTTAAGTAGTGATCGTCGTTGGCTCATATTTTTGGGGTTGATTGGCTTCGTCATTTATTTGCTTAGCCCTATTCTCACGCCGTTTTTAATTGCAGCTGTATTGGCTTACATTTGCGACCCGCTGGTTGACCGCCTAAGTGCAACCAGCGCTGGTAAATTTTGCATGGGCAGAACCGCCGCCACTGTGCTCGTGTTACTGGCTATTTTGCTCGCCATCATCATGATGTTTCTAATTATTGTCCCCTTGTTGCAAAAACAATCGCTCCTCATCGCAGAGCGCCTACCTGCAATGGTGGATAACATCCGCCACTCCATAGAACCTTGGTTGCAATCTAAATTTGGCATCAGTTTGGCCATTGATAGCGCCCATGTACAAGACATCATCAGCAAAAATTGGAAAAGCACAGGTGATATTCTTGGCGAGATACTGAAAACTGCTGGCACCCAAGGCATGGCCTTTATTGGCCTACTCGCCAATTTGTTGTTGTTACCTGTGGTGCTATTTTTCTTGCTACGTGATTGGGATGAATTGGTCGCCAATATCGGTGAACTTATTCCCAGAGATTGGATAGATAGTGTCACTGAGATTGCTAAAGAAGTAGACCAAGTAGTGGCTGAATTTTTGCGAGGCCAACTTTCTGTCATGGCAGCGCTATGCGTTTTTTACAGCTTGGGTTTATGGTTGGTTGGTTTAGAGATGGCTCTCTCAATTGGCTTGATTGCAGGTTTGCTCAGCTTTATCCCGTATCTGGGTTTTGCTTTGGCTTTTATCATGGCAGTGGTGCTGGCGGTATTACAGTTCACCTCTCTGGCAGAGGTCGTTCCAGTGTTAATCGTATTCGGCCTTGGCCAACTAGTCGAAAGCTTTATTCTAACCCCGCTACTCGTTGGTAACCGTATTGGTCTGCACCCAGTGATTGTGATTTTGGCTTTACTGGCTGGCGGACAACTGTTTGGCTTTGCTGGTGTGTTGCTTGCATTGCCAGTCAGCGCGGCGATTGCAGTGGGGTTACGTCACACCCGGGACAACTACTTAAGTAGCGACACCTACCTTAAGTAGTGATCTACAAGCACTATGAAGCAACTACTACTGGATATCCAGCCACCAGCCCCGCCTAGCCTCCACAACTTTATTGTAGGTAAAAATCAAGAGGCGCTGGCCAATCTTTATGCTGCCATTCAAGGCACTGCTCCCTCTAGATTTGTCTACCTATGGGGCGCCTCTGGGAGCGGCAAGTCTCATTTACTAGCGGCAGCCAAAGGTCTAGGTGCACACGTGGCAGACGATGTGCATTTACTAGATGCAGATGCTCAAATTGCACTCTTTAATCGCTACAACCAAATCAAAGAACAAGGTGAAACACTCATTACAGCTGGCCTGTACGCACCCACACAAATGGCGTTGCGGGATGATTTAGCCACTCGCCTTGCTTGGGGCTTGGTGTATCAATTACAACCACTAAGCGACGACGAAAAAGCGCAAGCCCTACAAGCCCACGCACAAGAGCGTGGCATGAAATTACCTATTGAAGTAGTGGATTACTGCTTACGATATTTGCGACGCGATCTACCTACCTTAATGGCTGTGCTAGACGCGTTAGACGAGTGGTCACTCACGGAAAAAAAACCGGTGACTGTGCCCATGCTTAAAAAGTTATTGCAACTGGATTTGGGGATTTAATCTCTACTAAATTTTAACTGGGTCAGACACGATTTATTTCCATTTCCACTGGCCTAGCTACCACATCACGGGCGTATTGGTTGTCACTTTTGTCGTGAAGGACGGAGTCTAGGGATTTAATATTCCGTATCTAAAAAATCACCTCCTGGCATATGACTTTGCAGTAAATGCTTACCCATACGCTGTATATCCCATCCCAGCATCACTCCATCTGGCTTGAGTCTGAATTTGATGCGTAACGCACCGCCGTTTCGTTCTATCTCTTCAAATACACTCGCCGGAATGCGTGAAGCCACTGGAATAGTGTAGTCGCCTGCGAGTTCGTCTCTGTAATTGCTTGCCCAGGGTCCATAATGAGCTATTCCAGTGTTCTGAGATACTTCTTTACGCCGCGCGACCTCTTCAGATGTTGTAAGCGGGGCAGGAATAAATCCGGGCCTAGAAATATCTTTACCGTTGCTATCATAATAGGCACCACTACCCCAATGAATTTGGGCGGCTATTCCTTTTTGACGCCATATAACCCTAACCTGCTGCGGTATTCGTGGCATGGGGAAGCCCATCTTGTCAGTGTTTTTATAGGTTGAACGTGCTTTACGATAAAACGGTCTTTCCATACCATCGGCAAACATCTCAACGCCTAGCATTTCTGCATCTTTTACTGCGTTTACAATTAGCTCTCCAGCGACTAGTTTCCGTTCTGTATTCTGCTGGGT
Source organism: Betaproteobacteria bacterium Ga0077540 (assembly GCA_001464125.1). Lineage (GTDB taxonomy): Bacteria > Pseudomonadota > Gammaproteobacteria > Burkholderiales > Methylophilaceae > Methylophilus. Next base: position 64,538 of record LNEP01000006.1, read on the forward strand.
TGTCATATTGGGTTTACTACTTTCCGCTACACAGGCGTTCATGAGTAAGGGTACCGTTAGTAATCCAACTCCAGCCCATTTGTATGTTAGTTTAATCATGGTTTGATTTTCCATTTTTATTGTACTTGCAAGTCACCCAGGGTAAAGCCATGAGCTATTAGCGATGCTAAATAGGCATTCATATCGACACGCCCTACGGATGCAAATCAATGGGGTCAGTCTCGATTGATTTTTTATTTCTTAGTGTTGTTGTTCTCTGTATAGCTGGTATCGCCATTCTCTCGTACAAGGTTTTCAAACCCTTCGATGGTGTTGCCTTCAATGAGCACATCTTTGGAATCGAGTAGATTAATCGCCACTGGGGCTTTGCCGCTAAATAATCCACCTTTGTAGATAATGCGGTTGTTGCGGATGATGCCTCCCTTTGCGTCGCGTAGTTTGATTGCACCGTCTTTAATCTGGATGTTGTATTTCTTTTGGGTTTCGGTGTCGCCATTCTTGTTACTGTGGATGATGATGGTGTTGTTTTCGATAACAGGGTATTGACCCATTAAGTAAATAGCGGTGTTGTCATCCACCTCTATGGTGCTGTTGCGGATGGTGTTGTGGTTGTCTGCCAGTTGCACACCACGGTAGGTGGCAAAGATACTCATGTTCTCGATAGTGATGTTTGCGTCTTGGTATTGGGGAGGGAGCTTGTCGGGGCCATCTAGATAGGAAATGTCTTCGCAATAAGGGGAATATAAACTGCATGTAGTTCGCTTATTGTTCTTATTGTATACGCTGATGTATAGGGTGCCTGGTGGATTATGAATTACCCCTATCGCTTTAATTGACTTTGACTCTACACCCCCCCCCTTAATTAATATATCTTTCACCCTAAAAACAGAAATTCCTTGCGCACCTTTTGCATGCAGTGACTGGCTAGATAATTTTCTTCGGTTAAGGTTGATTTCCACATTCGACGAATGGATAGCTATCGGTGTTGGACTATCGTACATCAATTCCCACCCATGATTTAGATATGAACGCTCGGTAAGTTTAATATCATCTGCAATACAATAATTACCTGAAGAATTGATAACAATAACGTTATCCTTGGGTAACACATCATTTTGGCTGAGACTAGTACACTCTTCAGCTTGAGTTACACCCGATACAATCAGCAAACTCAGAACTCTTAATAATTTTATTATCTGCATCTAGCTTTTCCTTATTTGCAATTGGTTGGCAATATTGTGCCTTCGAAGACTTTTTGGTCTATCGGTTTACCGTGTTCGCATAAAAAAGTGGCACGATTGCTGGTGGCTTGTTTTTTGTTATAGGCTGCGCTGCTTAAGTCTGTTATATCAATGGCTCCATCAAACCATTCATTAAGTTTCTTTTGCAACACATCAATTTTGGCACCCGATGGTGCTACTTTTTCATCCCCCTTCACATACCCATCCCCTTCATGCTCCTCAATGGCATTAAACTCCTTGAGAAATTGGTAGAAGTCTTGCTCACTGATCTTACCTTGAGTAATGACATCATCGCCTGTGGCGTATTTTTTCATTTCCATAAATACAAGTAGCTCCATGCTATGGGTGCGTGACTCGTTATTATCCCAATTGGCTATGGGTAATAAGCTCCAGTGGTTGTAAGTATAATCTGGATGACTGCCATATCCGCCATGACCAAAGCCGACACTGAGCGGAAATGGGTTGTTGTTCTGGTCTCTATGCGCAAAGGTATCTTGGAATGCATGCATATACTCACCAAACAGTTGTAAGCCAGCATTTTTACTCACGCATTTCTCCGCTGTTTCTGAGGCGTTGAGTAGGCGTTGTAATTGGGTATTGCTTGGCCTTACCCCAGTGTTGGTATCTGTAAATGGGTCACCGTAGTCGTTTACCTTGCCAGATACTTTGCCCGTGTTAGGGTCGATATTAATATCTTCAATTGCAGTAAAGTGATAGGTGAGCAAACGGGCTCTGTGTTCGTCGGTAATGCCACTTGATATGTTAAGTGGTTCAGTATCTGGATTATCATCAACATACTGCGCCGCCAGTGCAATGATCCTGGCATCGTCTGCGGGCACACCTGTTGCAACCGCCAAGAAGAACGTCATATAGTAATGAATATCACTTTGGTATAACCCCAGTGGATCCAGCTTATTCAGCGGATCATTATTCACATAGGCATACGGGTCAGCGCCATCAGGGAAGCCTAGCGGGTCTGGGGTGAGGTATCTGCCCGTATCGGGGTTGTAATCACGTTGGTAGTTGTAATATAAACCTGTGGCTTGATCTTGCCATTGACCGGGTAGGCGTAATGCAAGATCGAAGTTGTTTGCTTGATTGCTTTGGTTTGGATTGCCACGCCCCTCTCGCAATGACGAGGGTATAAGGTTACCCCACGCATCGTATTCCGCTTGCCAGATGATCTTGCCTTGTTCATCGGTGGCGGCAATGGGGGCATGACGTCTATCGGTATGAATAGCGATGATGCCTTCTGCACTTTGTTTGTCTGATGGTTGGGTATGTGCCGTGGGGGTGTTTATCACCGCTACAGGAGTTTGGTTGATATACAGATATTGTTGAATCACGTTGCCTGCTTCATCCAGTTCTGCAATGCGCTGTTGTTTGTCATAGAGGTAATAGCGGATTTGGCTTGTGTTGGTTTGTTGATTGTTTGTTGATGTTAGGTAACTGGCCATGATACGTTCACCCAAGGCATTGTGTTGGTAGGTGGCGATGGTTTGTAGGTTGCTATTAGTTTGCACAGCAGTGAGTTTGCCCCAAACATTGTATTGATAGCGATAGTGCTGATCCGTTGTGGTTCTGCCTGCCTGGTCTAGTGTTGTTTCTGCCATGTCTGCTTGGCTTAATCTGACTTTGGCTATGCCAGTATCGTTATTGTGGGTTGGTGTGGTGCTGACCACCGCCTTAATAAAACCTGAATGTGGTGGGGTGGTAAAGGTATTCCAGCCTGTGTAGGCGTATTCTTTCACTTTGCCTTGTAAATCTCCAGTGTTGATTTGTTCTGAGATGAGGCGTCTGCCTGCATCGTATTGGTAGCTGGCTTTAATCAACGGGCTGTTTGCTTTGTTGTTTTGCAATTGTTTGCTATGCGATACGCTGGTTAATCGTCCTGCTAAATCAAACGCATAACTATCCGTAATGCCGTTGCCATGGGCAATATGGGTGATGCCGCTAAAGGGGTGTGCTTTGATGTCTGTGACCACCTGTTCTGTTGTGGCAATTTGCAGAGGTAAATCGGGCATATTGAGCCAGTCTGCGAGTTTATTGGTGAGGCTGGGCCAGATGGTTTTATGGATGGTCATGGCTTTGGTTAAGCCTGTTTTGCCATCTAGAGTAAAGACCAGCCAATCACCATTAATGAGTTGCTTGGCTTTGACTTTACCATCGACAGTATAACGGGTATGGATATGGTAGGTTTTGGTCAGCCCATTTTTAAGCGTCAGCGTGGTGGCTTTGTCTATCTCACGGCCTAGTAGGTCTTGGCTATAACTGAGCGTTTGATAGCTATCTTTAATTTGGCTAAGCCCAAACAGATTGTAGGCATAGTGAACACTAGCTGTTTGTTTGGGTTGTGGGTGAGTTGCGGTTTTGGTGTGCAAGCGGCCAGCAACATCATAGGTGTATTCTATCTGCGTACCGTCGGGTTGCTGTATCTTAGAAATGCGATTAGCAGCGTTGTAATCAGCGATATGCGTGCCGTGTTGTGGACTGCTAAATTGGATGATACGGCCAAAGTCATCTTGTATTTGCACTGGCTGTGAGTTGCTTTGTTTGCTTGCAGTTTGCACTGGCGCTTGATCAGCCATTGCACTAAAGTGAGCATCCATATAGCCATCGGGGGTCATTCTCACCTGCGCGTATCCTTGATTACTCACTGCGCTCAGCGTCATACGATTGAGCGGATCAATATGTTGCACCCAGTGGTTTTGTGGCGTGGCGGACAAATCTGTATTGCTATAGTCCCATGTATCTAGGCCACCATCCGGGCTTAGGCGTTGTGTCAGCCTATTCTGATTATCCCGCCAGAAATACCAAGCACGGGCAACGGTATCAGGGGCATCTGCCGTAAACCATTGTTGCGTTGTTACTTTCTCGCCTTGTTTATGTTGCCCTTTTTCCCAATCTTTCCATTCAACACGGTTACCTAGTTCATCACGCATCGACGTTAATTTACCATCGTTGCTATATTTCAAAAACACAGCTTGGCCATCAGCACGTTTAATCATGGTGGTGTTGCCAAATACATCGTATTGCATGGCGGTGCTTTGCAATAGCCCTGACTCTTTTGCTGAGGCTAGACTTAAAGACGTAGGATAACGTTGCGTGCTAAGCACTTTGCCTGTTTGATTATAGTTAAAAAGTGTTGCTATGCCGTTGTTGGCGATAGTCTTTACCACCCGCCCCGATCCCCCAGTTTCTGCACGCGCACCTTCTAAGTCATAACTTAGTTGGGTGGTGGTGTTGCCAGGCGCGGTAATCTGGGTGAGATACGCTCCTCTTGGGTCGTATTGGTATTGGGTAATATCACTATCTTTGGGGGTGTTGCCCTTGCCGTTAGGCAAGGGGCCATCTACCTCTTCCAGCAAGCTGCGGTTGTTGATGGTGCGATAGCGGTAGGTGATGGTGTGGGTGATTGCTGTGGGCGGTTCTGCATGTTGCCCAATGAGCGCTGGGCGATAGCCATGCTCGGTCACTTTGGTGGGTTGCCCATGCTGGTTGTAAGTGATGTGCCATTGGTGTTCTTTGCCCGGCACTACACTGGGTTTAGCAACAAGGCTGGGTAAGCTTGCTACGTTAATCGGTTCTTCTACAGCGCGTTGTGGGGTGTTGAGTTGTGGGTAGATTGGGGTATTGGCATAGCCATAGCGTACTGCAAGCTGTGGAGGCTGTGCTTTGCCGTTGAGGTAGGCAATCCTAGAAATGCGTATGGGGCGGCCGATGGGGTCGTACTCGGTATGGGTGGTGTGCAAGCCTTGTAATTTTGGTTTTTTGTTGGCTGTTGAATTGTTGTTGACGACTTTGACTTGTGTATTGTGGCTTAAACGCCCCAGTTTATCGTAGCCGTATACGCGGTTGGTCTCGCCACATTCTGCACAGCCTGCACCCACCACTTGTAGTAATCGCGGTTCACCCGCAATGAGGGTATAGCTGTAGGTGGTGGTTTGCCCTAGGCTGTTGGTGAGGATAGTTTGCCCTAACTGGCCGTTTTGGCTAATGCGCGGATTAGGGGTTGTGCTGTGTTTGCTTTGCTTTGCGCTGTGCCGGGCTTGTTGAGTTTGAATAGGCGATACCGCATAACTGATGGATACTTGCTCTATGCCGGTGCCAGCTTTTGTGGTGCCATTGGGGTTAAGTTGCTTGGGTAAGCCGTGTACGCTAAGCACGCCTCTTCCGTATTGGTCATACGCCCAAGTGCGTAGGCGTTGCTGTTGCTTGGTGTTGTAGGCTTGCCAAGCTAGGCTAATTCCTGTGAGTAAATGATTCGGTTTGGGTATGGCAGGTAAACCTTGCGTGCTCACCATTTCGGCTGAGGTATAGGCTGGCTCTCCGTAGTGATAATGCCTAATCACTTTTGTGTTATCCGTTGTTGATTGCGGATATTCCACGCGGATAAGATTGCTGATGCCAGCACTTTTCGGGTCATTGTCATGGTGGTAGGTATATCGCCCCACTGGGGTATCAATGGCAACAATCCCTTTAAAGCCGGGTTGGTGTTGATTGGCATAGTGCATGATTAAACTGCGGCCTTGCGGGTCAGTCACTTTGAGCAACTCACCGCGCAAACCACGTGTGAGGTGCACGCTTTCCCCGCTGGGCGCGGTAATGCGAGCGAGTTTGCCTTGGTGGTTAAAGTGTAGTTGTTTGCCATCTAACCAATACCAAGTGTATTCATCCCCTTTGGGGGTGTGGTAGATCATGACGTGTCCCTGCGCCGGGTTTTGGCAAGCGCAATCACTGGGGTTGATGCTGCTGCGGTTAAAGATGACGCGGCTACCATCGGCTTGGGTGATGTAGATTTGATTGCGCACCACTTGCAAATCGGTTTCATAACTTAAGCGCCAGCCATAGCCAATCTGCCCTAACCCCATGTGCAGGCTATTGTAATGACGCACAATCTCTACCCCCATTAAGCCCGGCAATGCTGGCAAATCGTTTTCTCGTTGGTATTTGTTACCCGTAATAACGTTGATGGGGTTGCCAGCCCCCTGATTGGTTTGGCTTTGATTGCCTTGACTAGCGATATTGCTCTCACCACATGCATTGGGGTTGCCCGATGGATCGGTGCAGGACAGCCTGTTACTTTGTGTGGCCAATCCGCTATTGGGAATGCCTTCTGTATCATAAATGCTAGGTTGGTTGGGGTCTGTGCTGGCGTTAGGCACGCTGGTTTGTTGTGTACTTATCACCGCGCCAGCCTGTACCCAGGTGGCTATGCCTAACACCCCGAGTAGCATGATCCACACTCTTATTAAATGGAGCAGGTTGGATTTGGTGATGGTGCGCAAATAAGTCACACGGCTGATGCATAAGAAGTAGTTCATTGGTCGAAACGGTCGTAAACAGAGGTAAAGGTCACGCGGCGGTCTGGCGCGCAATTGCTAATATTGGCTTGGGTGTTCTCTTCGGTGCAAATGCCATTGGCGGTCACTGGGCTGCTTTCACCCGCGCCTTTGGTGATGAGGTCAATATCCACATCTTGGTCTAGCCCTTGCAAAATATAGTCATACACCGCATTAGCACGTTGCTCTGATAAGGTTTGGTTATCCGCTGCACCACCAATTTTGTCAGTGTGCCCAGTGATGTATAAGGCATCGCGACGATAGCTATCATTTTTATGGGCATTGATATTCTGAATGATGTTGTCTAATGCGGCCTTGCCCTGCTCGGTTAAGGTATATTCATTGAACCCGAACAAGACTTCGGCTGATATGTTCTCTTGCGTAGTATCCGGCGCACAAGGGTCGGGGGTTGGCCCACAGCTGGCGTCAGTTTGGGCATCACACGGCTCAGTGGGAGCACCCGTCTCACCCTCGTTACAGTTAGGGTCGCTGGCAGGGCAGGTTTCGTCATCTGCAGGTGGATTCTCTTCTTCGTCCTCACCCGGCGGAGTGGGCACGCCATTATTGCCAGGCCCAGGGTTACTGATATTGCCGTTCTCATAAGGATGCGATTGCATGCGCATGGTGGTGTGCACGACGATGGGGATTCTGCCTTGTTCTAACAAGGCTTGTTTAAACGGGTCGGTATCTGCAGCTAGGCCTAAGTTACCAAGGCCACGCAATGCCATCACATACAGCCTGCCTGCCAGCGGTATCTGCTTGGCAGGTGGAATGCCGTAGGTGATTTTAATGCGCAGAATGTTGGCATCACTTAAGGTTTGGCCTGAGGCATTGGTTTGTGGGTTATGGTTGCAACTGGGTTTATCGTAAGGGCATTGCAGGGCGTTAAGATTACTGTTGGGTATTACGCGGGTATTGACCTTAAGCTTGGCGGCCAGCTGGGGGCTGGCGTAATCATCAAAGCTTTCTTTGGTGGGTGATAGCAGCTCAACTTGCATGGTGGCAGGGGTGATGTCTGCCTGTGCTCTGGCTGTGGCTTGGGCAAGCTCTGCTACGTTACGTCCACCCCCGTAATAACCTACCATGGCGCGGGTAAACGCATCTCTAATCACAGATGCTTGTCCATGCCCAACGCTGCCAGCACGCGCTGCTTCAAACGTGGCATAGTTGATATTGCTCTTGGCATGAAACACCATGCCACTTTGGATAACGCTCAATATCATCATCAATAAGGTAGGCGCAACCACCACAAACTCGACCAATGAAGCGCCGCTTTGCTTAAACCATATGCGTGAATTGAAGGATATTTTAGGTAACAATGACATTGAAAAAATGGAGGGAGCGATCTTTATTATTTTTATACACTTGTATACATTATACAAAAAATTATACTTGTGTATACAAATTAATTAAGATTTTTTAGTTACGCTTTTTGATATCAACACACCGAATTCATACGATGCACTGTTGCAAGCAAAAGCTTTGGCAGAATGATTTGTAGTAAAATGAAAGCTTGATAGATAACCACTATCCGCGAGGCATTTATGTTAAGAATTACCGAAATCAAACTCCCGATTGAGCTAGCCGATACGCTCATTCACCAAGAAGATCAGATAAAAGCAGCCATCCTCAAGCGGCTTGAAATTCCAGAAGCTGATTTAATTAGTTTTAGCATTTTTAAACGTGGTGTGGATGCGCGAAAATCCCATGCGATTTTGTATGTGTATAGCTTGGATGTGGAGGTGAAAAACGAGGCCAAGATTTTAGCCAAGTTTAAAAAAGACCCGCATATTAAACTCGCGCCAGATACTAGTTATCACTTTGTTGCAAAGGCTAAACAAGCGTCAACGCCTCGCCCAATCATCGTTGGTTTTGGGCCAGCGGGTATTTTTGCTGCATTGATTTTGGCGCAATCAGGTTTTAACCCTATCGTACTAGAACGCGGTAAAGAAGTACGCAAGCGCACCAAAGACACTTGGGGCTTGTGGCGCAAAAGCACGCTCAACCCAGAATCCAATGTGCAATTTGGCGAAGGGGGCGCCGGCACATTCTCTGATGGCAAACTGTATAGCCAAATTAAAGACCCCAAGCACTATGGCCGCAAAGTGATTCAGGAGTTTGTCAAAGCAGGTGCGCCAGAAGAAATCATGTACGTGAGCCATCCACACATCGGCACTTTTAGGTTGGTGGGCATGGTGGAAGAAATGCGCAACACCATCATATCGCTGGGTGGTGAAATTCGCTTTGAGAGTCGTGTAGTCGATATTCATATCGAAAATAACCAAATACTAGGTGTGACCTTGCAAACAGGTGAATTTATTGCAACGCATCATCTTGTATTAGCTGTTGGGCATAGCGCGCGTGATACGTTTGAAATGATTCACAACAAAGGTGTGTATGTCGAAGCCAAACCGTTCTCAGTGGGTTTCCGTATTGAGCATCCGCAATCGCTAATTGATAAGGCACGTTATGGTTTGAGCTATAGTGAAGACTTACTCAGCAAGGTGGGCGCGGCGGATTATAAATTAGTGCATCACGCCAAGAACGGGCGCAGCGTGTATAGCTTTTGCATGTGCCCGGGTGGCACGGTAGTGGCTGCGGCTTCAGAACCAGAGCGTGTGGTGACCAATGGCATGAGCCAATACTCGCGCAACGAGCGCAACGCCAACGCAGGCATTGTGGTGGGTATCACGCCTGAGGTTGATTATCCGGGACATCCTTTGGCAGGTATGGAACTTCAACGCAAGTTAGAAAGCCACGCCTATGTGTTGGGTGGTAGCAACTACCAAGCGCCCGGCCAACTGATAGGTGATTTTTTGGCTAACCGCGCATCCACGCAATTGGGTGAAGTAATCCCCTCATACACCCCAGGCGTTCACCTCACCAATTTGGATACCGCACTGCCTGAATTTGCAATTACGGCGATGCGTGAAGCGATTCCTGCGTTTGCCAAACAAATCAAAGGGTTTGACTTACCCGACGCTGTGCTGACCGGGGTTGAAACGCGCACATCCTCACCCATTCGCATCAAACGTGATGACGACACTTTAGAAAGCATTAATACCAAAGGCCTCTACCCCTGCGGCGAAGGCGCGGGTTACGCCGGTGGCATTTTGTCAGCGGGCGTGGATGGCATTAAAGTCGCGGAAGCGGTGGCGCTGAGCATTACTAAAACAATCTAGCCAACGTATAAATGTAAGCTAAGATTGTATCGGAGTGCTTTTATACTTTCGTCAATGCTTGTTCTAAATCGGCGATCAAGTCATCAATATGTTCGATGCCGACTGAAAGCCTGACCATATCTTCGCTCACACCTGCTTTTGCAAGCTCTTCTGCATTAAGTTGTCTATGGGTTGTGGTTGCGGGGTGACAAGCCAAGCTTTTTGCATCGCCAATATTCACTAATCGGGTAAACAGTTGCAAGGCATCAATAAACTTTGTGCCGCCCTCACGCCCACCTGATACACCAAAAGTCAAAATGCCAGAGGCTTTGCCCTTAAGGTATTTTTTTACCAAGGCATGGTCAGCATGGTCTTCTAAGCCTGCGTAATTGACCCATTTAACTTTAGCATGCTGTTTTAAATAGCGAGCAACCTCTAATGCGTTTGCACAGTGCCGCTCCATCCGCAATGCAAGTGTTTCCAACCCTTGCAATATCAAAAAGCTGTTAAATGGACTAATAGCAGCGCCTGTGTTACGTAATGGCACTACGCGGGCACGCGCAATGTAGGCTGCCGCCCCTAAGGCCTCAACATAATTTACACCATGATAACTAGGGTCTGGTGTATTTAGGCTTGTGAATCGCTTGGCGTGCTCTGCCCAAGGAAATTGACCACTATCCACAATAATGCCGCCAATCGAGTTACCGTGACCACCCATGTATTTAGTAAGTGAGTGCACCACAATATCTGCTCCATGCTCAAACGGTCTGGATAAAATTGGAGTGGCTACTGTGCTATCGACCACAAGCGGAACGCCATGCCGATGCGCAGATTGACTAATGGCTTCTAAATCCACCACATTGCCTAGAGGGTTACCTATGGTTTCAGCAAATACCAGTTTAGTACGAGCATCAATCAGCTTCTCTAAAGAGGCTGGGTCTCGGTAGTCAAAAAATCGTACTTCAATGCCTTGCTTTGGCAAGGTATGGGCAAACAGATTATAAGTTCCACCGTATAAAGTGGATACAGATACAATATTGTCACCTGCCTCTGCAATGGTTTGGATTGCATAAGTAATCGCAGCCATGCCAGAAGCCAATGCCAGCGCACCAATCCCACCCTCAAGCTGAGCAACACGCTCCTCTAGCACCGCTGTGGTTGGGTTCATAATGCGCGTGTAAATATTGCCTTGTACTTTTAAGTCAAATAAATCTGCCCCATGTTGGGTGTTATCAAAGGCGTATGAAGTGGTTTGGTAGATTGGGACAGCTACCGCTTTCGTGGTTGATTCTGGCGAATATCCACCATGAATTGATATGGTTTCTTGTTTCATTTTCTTCCCTCTTTGATTCGCATCTGACGAAAAAATACTGACTCAATAATTTAATTATTCGTAATTTTTCAGATTCATTTCCACTGTAACAGAGGCCAATAAAATCTCAATACATATCTCTTTTGCCATCAACCGGCTTGTGCAAATTGTGATGTTTATTGTACTAACCCTTCAAACTCTTACTCACCACTTCAAATACATCATTCGATAAATTCGGCGTATCTAGTATGGCTTGCAAGGCGGCTTGCATGTGCGCTTGCAAGGCTGGCGTGTAGCGTTTCCATTCTCTAAACGGGTTGACCTGACGCGCAGCTATTTGCGGGTTAATGGCATTGAGTTCAATAATGACATCGCGTTGTAGCGCATAGCCTTTGCCACTTGGGTCGTGGAATTTCACGGGGTTGTAAAGTGAAAAAGCCGTATACAGCGAGCGCACGCGGTTGGGGTTTTTGATATTGAATTCCGGGTGCTGGCGCAGCGCAGTCAAATCTTCAAAAGTACTTTCGCGGTTGCCCATAGCTTGTAATTTAAACCATTTATCCACTACTAATGGATATTGTTTATAGGTTTGGTAAAAGTGCTCAAACACTTCTTCGCGTTCTGGTTGGTTGCTATCGGCAAGGCTAGCAAGGGCGGCGACTCTATCGGTCATGTTATTGGCGTTAAAGTAATGCGCTTTGGCGCGGGCGGCGCAACCTGTGCCTTTGGTGGCGGTTAATATTTCCAGCAACACATTTCGTAAGGCGCGTTTTCCCATCGCTTCTGGCGTGATGGCAAATGCGCCTGTATCCGTATTGGCGTAATACAGTTTTGCCAGAGCATCTTTGTGCGCACGTTTGATTTGCGTGAGTAGATAAGTGCGCGCTTGGTCGATGGCGGCAGGGTCGATGACCGCTTGGTTTTGCGCAATCACCGAGATTTCTGGCAAACTCAAGGCGCGGGCGAGTAGGGCTTTGTCAGTTTTCTCATCTAACCCTTGTGCAATTAAATTGCCAAAGTCGCTGATAAACGTGCTGATATCCGCTTGGCTGTTTGCCATCTCGCGTTCAATGTTGCGCAAGGCTAAAGTTTGGCCTGCTTCCCATTTGTTAAAGCCGTCAGTATCGTAAATTTGCAATAGGCGCAAATCGTCATCGCTGAGGTCTGTCACCAATTTCACAGGGGCAGAAAAGCCACGCAAAATGGAGGGCACTGGGCGCGATTGAATGCCCTCAAAACTAAAGCGTTGCTCACACTCGGTCATTTCTAACACTTGTGTGGCTACAATTTCTTTGCCTTGTGCATCCAGCAAGCCAACGGCAATCGGAATATGCAATGGTTTTTTATCGGTTTGTCCTGCTGAGTCTGGTTGCGACTGCTTAAAGCTTAGCGTAAAACGGTGTTGCTCAGCATCAAACTGACTGCTCACTTGCAGTGTGGGCGTGCCTGGCTGTTTGTACCACAAAAAGAATTGCGTCATGTCGCGGCCTGAGGCATCGGCCATGCATTGCACAAAATCGTTAATGGTCACGGCATGGCCGTCGTGCCGCGCAAAGTATAAATCGGTGGCTTTGCGATAAGTGTCTGCACCCAGCAAGGTATGTTGCATGCGAATCAACTCCGCGCCTTTTTCATACACGGTGGTAGTGTAAAAGTTGCTGATTTCAATAAAGCTGTCGGGTTGCACTTGGTGTGCCAGCGGGCTGGCGTCTTCTGAAAACTGCATGCGTCGCAGGCCATTGACATCATCAATACGCTGTACCGCCCGCGAGTTCATATCTGCACTAAACTCTTGGTCTCTAAACACGGTTAGACCTTCTTTGAGTGAGAGTTGAAACCAATCACGACAAGTTACGCGGTTGCCTGTCCAGTTGTGAAAATACTCATGCGCCACCACGCCTTCCACGCTCATAAAATCCGCATCGGTCGCAGTTTCTTGCTGGGCTAGCACCAAGGCGGTGTTGAAAATATTGAGCGAAGTATTTTCCATCGCCCCCATATTAAAATCGCTCACGGCCACAATATTAAAGCGGTCTAGCTCGTATTCCCGCCCATAAGTTTGCTCATCCCAGCGCATGGATTTTTTGAGTGACGCCATGGCATGACCACATTGCGTTTCATCCCCTGGCCGCACGTAAATACGTAAATCCACCTTGCGACCCGACATGGTAGTAAAGCTATCGGCAATATGCACCAAGTTGCCCGCAACAAGTGCAAACAAGTAACAAGGCTTGGGGAATGGATCATGCCAATCAGTAAAATGGCGCCCATTTTCCATGTCCCCTTCTGTTGTTAGATTGCCATTGGATAACAGCACTGGATAAAGTGTCTTATCCGCCTCAATATGCACGGTAAACACACTCAATACATCTGGGCGATCCTGAAAGTAAGTGATACGCCTAAAGCCTTCCGCCTCACATTGTGTACAGTAGTTACCTTGTGATTTGTATAAGCCCTCTAATGCTGTATTGCCAGCTGGATCAATCTCTGTCGCGATAGTGAGTGCAAACTTTCCACCAGCAATATTGGCGGCATTGGCAATGGTCATTTTGCCATCATCAATCACATAATCACTAAATACCTGACCATCCAGCAACACCTCTATGAGCGTTTGATGGTCACCGTTTAAAACCAAATCCAAACTGTTACTTAGCGGGTTTTTAACGTATTCAACAGTTGAAGTGACTATCGTTTTCTCTTCAAACAATTGAAAACGCAAATTCGTTTTCTGCGCTAAAAACGGCGCAGGGGTGTAGTCTTTTAGATATATCGTTTGGGGTGTTTTACTGGTATCGGTTCTCATGGATAGGCTTTACTGATTAAGTTTGTTTTATGACAGTATAAAAGAGAATATGTTGTACTTGTGTTGAATATTCAGTCACCGCCAAATACCATGTTTACAAATAGCTCATCGTGTATTGGGCTTACAGTATGATGCATCTCGCCTTCTAGTCCTCCCCAATACTAGGGATTGACGAATTGATACCTGAATTTGACAATGTTTATGGTATTGACCACTAGGAGGTTTACATGAAAAACACATTCTATTTTGCGCTTTTTATCAGCGCATTGTCTTGCAATTTAAATGCTACACCGTTGTTCTCAGCGGCTGACCCCGCACTGGCTGGGGGCACTAGTGTTACGTTTAATGATATTGCGTTGGGTAGCTACCCAACTGTCAATAGTAACGGCGTTACTTTTTCAAATGCAGCACCAGCCATTGTGCCGTCCATTCAAGGGATTTCTATACAAGACGGTGGTGGCGGTGATCATTATTTGCGCTACAGCACCTCCGTTTTTCCAGAGCCAGAGGGTAGCGTCTCTGCTATCCCACAGGTCAAACTGCGGATTGATTTTTCTTCACCGGTGTCTGCTTTTGGGCTTTATGTCAGCGGCTCTTACCCCTACTCTCTCACTGCCTATGATGAAGCAGATGGGGTAATAGAAACGTTTGGCCCAACAGCCGGCAGTTATAGCAATTACTTTATGGGCTTATCTTCAGCTACCAATATTCGCTACGCTATTCTTGGCAACATTAATGGTTTTGACTATTTAAATATAGACGATTTAACTTATGCGCCAGCTGCCGTGCCAACACCGCCGGCCTTACCTTTGATTGCATCAGGTATTTGTATGTTATGGCTGGCCAGACGTCATAAACGCTGATTTATTTTTTACAAACACTTCTTTTCCATACATCACTTGAAAACGCGCATTGATTGCGCGTTTTCTGTTTTATTCTTATGCCCATTTCATCACTGTATCCACCCACTTTAATGCTTTTATTTCTTCATAATCAGCGTAAAGTTACATTTCGCATCGTATCTCTGGTTGCGCCATTTACTCGTTTAACATGTTTAAGGAGCTTGATCATGAAGGCAAATGTGGGTGGTATCGATAAAATATTAAGGATAGTGGTTGGATTGGCACTGATTGCCTGGGTGTTATTAGCTGGCGGCCCAATGTGGGCTTGGATTGGCGTGCTTCCACTTGCTACAGGTTTGTTTAATTTTTGTCCGGCTTATTCAATACTTGGAATCAAAACTTGTAAAACAGAATAGCCTGTCGATGATTCTAACCATAAAAAAAGGGTGGCCATGCCACCCTTTTTAACTGCTGGTTTATTGCCTAATGATGTAATCAAATGCGCCCAATGCCGCTTTTGACCCCTCACCCATGGCGATGATAATTTGCTTGTAGGGCGTTGTCGTCACATCGCCTGCTGCAAATACCCCTGGCAGTGAGGTTGCATTGTGGTGGTTGATTTCAATTTCACCAAACTTGCTCAAATCAACAGTGCCTTTTAGCCAATCGGTATTGGGCACCAAACCAATCTGTACAAACACACCATCAATATCTAAATGTTTGCTTTCACCTGTCACACGGTCGGTATAGGTCAAGCCATGCATTTTATTGCCGTCACCCGTAATTTCAGTAGTTTGCGCACTGGTAATAACAGTGACATTGCTTAAACTACGCAATTTTTTCTGCAATACAGCGTCTGCTTTCAGCTCGGTATCAAACTGCAACAGCGTTACATGCCCAACAAAATTAGCTAAATCAATGGCCGCTTCCACACCAGAGTTACCACCACCCACCACGGCCACTGGTTTGCCTTTAAACAACGGGCCGTCACAGTGTGGGCAGTACGCAACACCTTTGCCACGGTATTCTTTTTCACCGGGCACATTGAGCTCACGCCAACGTGCGCCAGTGGCCAAGATGACCGCTTTACTTTTTAGCGTTGCGCCACTATCCAATTTCAGCTCAATCAAATCATGGTTTTTGTTGCCATGCTTGCCCGGCTCACTTAAGGCATTGGCGCGTTGCAGGTTAATCACCTCAATGTCATAAGATTTCACATGCTCTTCAAGCGCGGCCACCAATTTTGGCCCTTCAGTCTCTTTCACAGAGATAAAGTTTTCAATGCCTAAGGTATCCATTACTTGGCCACCAAAGCGCTCAGCCACAATGGCAGTTTTAAAGCCTTTACGTGCAGAGTAAATGGCTGCCGATGCGCCAGCAGGCCCACCACCTACCACCAATACATCGTAAGGGGCTTTGGCATCGAGTTTTTTGGCTTCGCGTGCGACTGCGCCTGTGTCCACCTTGGCTAAAATCTCTTCCAACTCCATACGGCCAGCACCAAAGATCTCACCATTTAAGAATACTGTCGGTACCGACATAATATCTCTGGCCTTCACCTCGTCTTGGTACAAAGCACCATCAATCATCACATGGGTAATGTTGGGGTTGATGACAGACATCATATTGAGTGCCTGCACCACATCTGGACAGTTATGGCAGCTGAGCGAGATGTAAGTCTCAAAGTGAAACTCGCCCTCAATCGCTGCAATTTGATCTATCTTCTCTTGCTCCAACTTCATTGGGTGACCACCGGTATGCAACAGCGCCAATACCAGCGATGTGAACTCGTGGCCCATCGGAATACCTGCAAAGCGCACACCCACAGATTTGGCTGCATCTTTATGGTTAGGTGCGCGTCTTACCGCGAATGAAGGTTTACGCGCGTCTGGCTCATGCACCAAGCTAATTTTGTCCGACATGCTGGCAATTTCTTCCAACAAGCTTTGCATTTCATTTGCACCGGTGCTGGCATCCAAAGAGGCCACCAGCTCAATCGGCTCACGTAACATGCCTAAATATGTTTGCAATTGCGCTTTAATGTTTGCTTCTAATGCCATGTTTAATCTCTCTCTCAACGCTATTAAAAGTAGTTCTCATACATGTTCTTATCTATTAAAAAAACATCCATGAGAAATACTGCTGAAAATAAAAGCTTTATCTTTTGGATAAAGCTTACCTTGCTACAAGCTGCCTTCAAGCTTATGACTTGAAGGCAGTTATTCATTAACCTACCAAAGCAGGAGATTTATTAGATCTTGCCTACTAAGTCTAAAGATGGAGTCAATGTCTCAGCACCTTCTTGCCATTTAGCTGGGCACACTTGGCCTGGGTGGCTAGCAGTAAATTGTGCAGCTTTTAGTTTACGTAATGTTTCTTTAACGTCACGTGCAATTTCGTTGCTGTGGATTTCTAAAGTTTTAATCACGCCTTCTGGGTTGATGACGAATGTACCGCGCAGTGCCAAACCTTCTTCATCAATATGCACATCAAATGCACGTGTTAATTGGTGAGTTGGGTCACCTACCAATGGGAATTTTGCTTTGCCCACAGCTGGTGATGTCTCATGCCATACTTTGTGTGAGAAGTGTGTGTCTGTGGTCACAATGTACACTTCAGCACCTGCTTTTTGGAACTCAGCATAGTTGTCAGCCGCATCTTCTACTTCTGTTGGGCAGTTAAATGTAAAGGCTGCAGGCATAAAAATCACTACTGACCATTTGCCTTTTAGGCTAGCTTCTGTCACTTCAATAAATTTACCGTTGTGAAACGCTTGTGCTTTAAAGGGTTGTACTTGTGTATTAATTAATGACATTACTGTCTCCTCTTGTTAGTGGTTAAAAAAAATTCATGAGCGCATTGTAACGACACAATGAAATTAAGTAAAATTAATATTATTAACCATTTTAATAAATAATACTTATCAATAGGGTTAACTTAAAACTTATGCAATGATTGAACCGTATTCACCAAAACTCTAACTTACGTGAATACAACTTATATGCGTTGGCTATTGCAGAATTTCAAGCCAACTAGATGGAAACTTTGATATCGCTTTGCCCTGAGTAGCCCATATTGTCTTGCCATTTCACCAATACGGTATCGCCCAGCTTTGCGCCTGCCACGTAAAAAGTAAAGTAAGGGTTTTTTGAAATGGCCGTGCTGCAATGCGCTTCTAACACTGGCTTACCATTCAGAGTTGCCTCTAAGGTTTGAATAAAGTGTGCGGGGATTAACTGGCCAGCACTGTTTTTGGCGCGCCCGGTGGTCATGGGGTGCACAATAATCACTTTCACTTCAGCAACATCATTCACCAGCTTTGCACGCATTTTCATGCTGCTTTCAAACTTGGCGTCAGAATCAGATCCACCGCAACCATCTTCCAACACCACCACTTGTTTGCTTTGTGTGAAATATTGATTCCCCACTTTGGCCACTACTTTTACTTGTGAAGTTTGTGCCATTTTAATGCGCGTCACCAAGCGTGCTTGCGTGCCGGGTGTGAACATCACGTTGGCAATTAGGGGGGTGGGGTTGTCTGCCACAAATAATGCCATGGCCTCGGTATTGGGGATATTGCTCACCATCTCCACCTGCACCACTGCGCCGTTTTCAGCGCGGTCAGGCGCAATTAAAGTAATGCCTGTCGATGGCTGTTCATTATCAATCATCAAGCCTTTGCTGGCTTGCTGCAAATCTGTGGCTTCAAATGCAGGCTTGTTCCAAATCGCCGCCAACGCACTCACCGGCACCAAACACAAACCCATTAACGATTGCAAAAATCGGCGACGTTGCATGTTTATCCTTTTTGTTCTTTTTCAATGCCTTGTTGGCGACGTAATTCTTTAAGTCTGGCCTCAACAATCGAGCGCTCATAAAAATTACCATCTTTGGCTTTAGATGCTAGCTCCATCTGCTCCACCGCACGATTGACATCATATTGACGATAATAGGCTTCTGCCTGCGCTTGATGCCTGAGCAGTGTCTGCCCTTTCATCGAATATGCTTTGGCTAAAATCTCATACAGATGCCCATCGTTTGGAAACAGCCGCAGTTTCTCATTAATTAATTTCACAGCCTTATCTGGCTGCTTGCTGTTTACATACGAATCCGCATAGCCATATACCAAAGCACGGTGCATGGGGTATTGGGTCATAGCCTGACTATAAATAGCTTGCGCTTTGGCCAGTTGGCGGTTCCCCATTTCAATGGTAGCCGCCAGCGTTTCAATATTGGGGTGTGGCGTGGCATTGGCTTTTAACCAAGCCAATTGCTTGGCGCTATTAGCCATATCGTTTTTTCGTAAATAAGCGTAGGCCAAGCCGTAATGCTCGGCAATCTCACTATTAAAGCGACGCTCTCGGATATTGTCCTCAAACTCATCAATGGCAGACTGTGGAAAACCTAAACTTGCGCGAATTTTTGCCCGCGTTAAATAAAAATCCAGACTGTCTTTGGATTGCTTGTACGACAAATTTTGCACACGGTTAGACACATCTGCAATCCGCTCTGCTGTCAGTGGGTGGGTGCGCAAAAAGCTAGGTGCACTGCCTTCCACAAAACGCGTGCCGCGTTGCATGGTGGTAAAAAAGGCGGGCATGGCGCGTACGTCAAAACCAGCGTTATCCAATATTGCCAACCCTACACGGTCTGCCTCACGCTCATGTTCACGCGTGTAATCCAATTGGCGCTGCATGGTCGATGCAGAAGCAGTCACCATCGCCCCGGTAGCCAATTGCGGATTACTTCTGGCCACCAATAACGCTAATGCGGTTGTAGCAATGTTTTTAAACGTATCGTACTTTTGCGAGGCCAGCATCCGCGCCAAATGGCGCTGTGTGACATGGCCAATCTCATGCCCCAGCACACTGGCCAATTCCGATTCATTATTGGCGGCAATAAATAAACCCGTATGCACACCAATCACACCTCCCGGCATCGCAAACGCGTTAATTGAGTTATCGTTCACCACAAAAAAGTTAAAGGTTTGACGTTTATCCGGGCTGGCTGCTGCCAACTTGTTGCCCAAGGCTTGCAAATAATCGGTAATTTCGGGGTCTTGCAACACATCGTCACTCACATACACTTGACGCATAATCTGGTCGGCAATGCGCTGTTCATCCTGCGGTGATAACACGGTTTGGGCGATATCCCCTAGATCTGGCAGATCATTGGCGTAATCGCGTGGCAAAGTGGTATCCAACTCTGTTGGCCCAGTGTAGGGCTTGCCAGTAAGCGATGGTCTGGCTTGTTCCGCCACAGCCAAACTGGCAGGTGTTGCACCCATTAGCAAGGCGCCAAACGCTAGTGTGCTGAGCTTTTTCATTGCTAACAAGCAATTTTTTGTATAGTAAGTACTCATTGTTATTATGATAATGTCTTTAGGGTGCAAGTTCACGCACAATTCATTTTAGAAAGCACACATGAGCAAGTTAACGCATTTAAATGCACAGGGGCAAGCCCACATGGTAGACGTGGGCGACAAAGCCCACACCAAGCGCACTGCGGTGGCCACCGGCAACATCACCATGTTGCCTGCAACACTTCAACTCATTACCAAAGGTGAAGCCAAAAAAGGCGATGTATTGGGCATTGCGCGTATTGCCGCAATTCAAGCCAGCAAAAAAACAGCTGACCTGATTCCATTGTGCCACCCCATTGCGCTCACCAGCGTCAAGGTCAATTTTGATGTGCTAGAAGCCGAATCCACCATTACCTGCCAAGTCACTTGTGAAACGGTTGGCCAAACTGGTGTGGAGATGGAAGCACTCACCGCCGTGCAAGTAGCACTATTGACGATTTACGATATGTGCAAAGCCGTGGATAGAGGCATGGTGATGCGTGAGATTAAATTGCTTGAAAAGCATGGCGGTAAAAGTGGGGATTGGGTTGCCAGTTAATGACTACCATGCCAAGATGCTGGAACAGAAATTTGCAAATTCAGGTGCATTTAAATTTAGCTTTATTAATTTTTTAGGCGCGATAAAAATAGGCAACCTATTGAATCTATGATGATAATAACAATTAAAAACAATATAGACACCTGTCTGACTATTTTTTATTGGACGTTGTTGGGGTCTACTTTACGTTAGCGCTCATGAACACCTCCGATACGCTTGCTGCATTTGCAGCCTACTTTGTGAAAGAGAGCCTGCGTGAACGGTTCCTTCATGAAGCATTGAAGAAGCCCGCAAAGCTTCAGGACCGTATTTGTCACAGCATCGGCGAGTTATTTCCCGAGCAGTACAAGAATGGTTCTGCTCGCTTTGAACCAGAAGCGCCTTGTCTTCTACTTGGCCGAAGATCAAAATTTGAAGAAACGATATGGCGCGAAGCATCAAAGCAAATCGGTTTCGGCGATGGTGTCCTAGTGATCGGCAGCACTGGTATGCAGTTCTATGCTGAGACAGAAGGGTCACCCGTGTCTGAGGTTTGGGCTGGTGCGCGCTAACCCGGCGCTCAACCTCGCTCCTTTCAGTCGCTGGACGCTGCGCGATAAAGCCGCGCAGCGCCGGTTAGCTCTACGTTAGGTATTTGTTAGCTAATGAAAGCTTTTAATATTTGTTTAGTGCTCTACTTTGTAATACTAAATGTTTTCGGTGTTTTATATTGTCTACACATTTACGAGAACGAAAAAGACTCTGCAAACTGGCCAAGTACATTTGGCACAATAAAATCAACTCGAACTTATGAATCAAAAGGCAAATTTAATACATTGCATTGTTTAAAACTAAGTTATGAGTTTGAAATAATGCAGAAAAAATTCAATTCATTCGGCACCGTAAAATGTCATGGCACTGAAAGTAAAATTCAAGTTTTAAGTTCATCATATAAAGCTGGTTCTAAAATCAAGGTATTCTATAATCCTAATGACCCAAGCTGGGGTTGGCTATATCCGCCTGATAGAGGTAATGTTTTTTGGTATCTATTATTTTTTGCTAATATTTGTTCATTAGGGCTTTTTTTAATGGTTAAATTTTTGTTCAAATCTACAAAAAATGAAGGTGTCAAGCTTTGAAACCTAACCCATCATTCAAGCGGGACGCCTAACGGCGCCCCTTAATTCATACGTTAGGCGTCATAACTCCCACCATGCAACCACGAATCGCTTTCGCAATACTCTTGGCACTCGGTGCAGTGATGCACCTTTTGGTTCTCATCAGTCCGCCACACAGGGTTGACTACTTGGGGGTCTATCTCCTCTGGCTCTTGCCCAGCATCGCGTTCGCATTGTTCGTTCGTGCAAAGTCATCTTCGCCTCGAGCGCTATCGGCGCGCGAACGCCAGCTGCGCCAAGCCCCTTCATCAGGGCTCTGGATGGAGGGTTTAGGCCTGTTTGTCGCGATTGCCGCAGTGGGGCTGGTGATCCACCTCTTTGGCCCCTACAGAGAGGTGTCCGGATGGAACCCCGACATCAAGCCCCCGAGTTCGAGGCAATGGAACCAGTACAGCGCCTTGAGCCTCATGTTCATCCTCTGCGCTGCAGGGTGTTGGGGTCTCCTTCGAGGCGCGCCTGGCGACACGAGCGCTCCCATCCCCGACGGCTCAACGATGGTGCGCGCGTTGGGCTGGTTGCGACGGTTGGCGGGTATCGCGATTGCTTGTTGGGGGGCGTGGCTGTTTGTTATGGGTATTCTGAACTGGGGGCAATCAGCCGATGGGTTTAACCGATTGCTGAATATCATGTTCGTGGTCGGCGGTCCGTTTTGGCTCTTCATAGGCCTAAAACTAGCACGGCGTCGCGGTCGCGGTGACGCCTAGACACTCCCTCAAGCTGATCCACTTCGGCAGGCAGCTTAGCTCGAACGTTAACTGCGTAAACTAAGCAACTAACGATACTAGCTTTCTAGCACTTGCTGGCGCCATGGTGACTCCATAACGAAAATGGCCAGTATTCAAGAACAAGTTACTGATATGCGGGTGTTGCCCAATGGTGGGAATATTATGTGGCGTACCCGGTCTCAACCCACTCCAATGTTTAATCACCGGCGCATCTTTAAGTTGCGGCAATATAGCTTCAGCCTTGGCTTGCATTTCCACGCGCATATCTTCTGTCACACTGGTATCAAAACCCACATCTTCTAACGTGCTACCTGCCAGTAAATAGCCATCTTTACGCGGCACCATATAAAAGCCGTTGCGGTAAATCATATGGTTGGTGATAGGTTTATCTAATTGATACAGCAGCATTTGACCACGCATGGGTTTAATTTCTAAGCTTAGCGCGGTTTGTTTGAGCAAATCAAAACTCCACGCACCAGAGGTGACAATAAAAATATCGGCCTCTAAAGTCTCGCCTGCCTTGGTTTGCCAGCGCTTGAGGGTGCCTTGCTCGCCAATTTCCGCTTCTGGCAATGGTAGCAGTTGGGTTTGTTCTTTAAGGGTGACACCACGTTTGATAAGCCATGCTTTGAGGGCTTGCAATAATCTGGGGTTGCGCACTTGCAGCACATCTGGCAACCATAAATCTTGGCCTTGCAGACTGGCTTGCACATTGTTTGCAGCGCACCAAGCCAACGCGGCTTGCGCATCAAACGGCGGTTGAATCAACATGCCACTGCGCAAACATTCTGGATCTATGCCCGTTTCTTGATACAACTCGTCAGCCAGTGCTGGATAGAGCTTTGCGCCTTCCAAGGCTAATTGATTGACGGCCTCTTGATAAAACCAAGGCAACAGCGGAAACACAATGCCGGCGCCCGCCCATGACGATTCGCCAGAGGTTTGGGTAGCGATGATATTGCGCTCCACCACCGTGACTTGCCAGCCTTGTTGCCGGAGCAGCATGGCGGTGGTACAACCCACAATACCACCCCCAACCACGACTGCATGACGACCTGACAAATGCGCGCCCTCTTACTTGCCGGAGACCAAAAATACTTCAGCGGCCACTAAGCTTTCATTGGTGCCTAAAAGCACTAACACATCGCCATCTGCCAATTGAATGTCTGGTCGCGGGGCGATGGGTTCCAACATATTCGGGCGACGCAGCTTTTTGAGCTCCACCTTAAATTTTTCAAAGGGGATGGCAGCTAGGTGCATACCATGCACAAATGAGTTGGCGTTGATTTCAATGGAGTGCAAACGCTGCTGGCGTGATACTGAGGTTTCGACGTCGGCATCCGATATCCCGCGGAAAAAGCCCTTGAACATTTTGTAGCGTTCTTCTCTAAACAAACGTATGCGCTTAACTACACGATTAAGTGGCACACCCAACAACACCAGCGCATGTGAAGCCAACATCAAACTGCCTTCTAGCACTTCTGGCACTACTTCGGTTGCGCCGGCTTCTCTAAACGCGTCCATATCTTTATCGTCGTAAGTACGCACGATGACTGGCAAGTTTGGGTAACGCTCTTGTACCACGTGCAATACTTTCATGGAAGAGCGCGTATCGGAATAGCTCACAATTAAGGCTTTAGCACGCTCTGCGCCAGCGGCCTCAAGCACCAAACGGCGCCCTGCATCGCCATACATCACATGCTCACCCGCTACGGCTGCTTCATTCACACGTGCGGAGTCGTTATCTAAAGCAATAAAAGGGATATTTTCTTCTTTCAAAAAGCGCCCCAAGTACTGACCACTTCGACCATAACCACAAATAATCACATGTCCAGAAAGCTCTTTGCCCACTTGGCCGATGGTTTCCACCACTTGGCTGCTGTTGCGGGTATAGCTTTTCACCAAGGCACGTGCAATTTTGCCGTTATTTTGAATTAAGAATGGCGCAATGATCATGGAGAGGAGTGATACCCCTAACACCAATTGCAACACGTCACCTTGAATGAGGTTGTTTTTTAAACCCAAGGCTAAGATGACAAACCCAAACTCACCCGCTTGCGCAAGGATGATACCTGTACGTATGCCCACGCCAGTTTCAAAACCAAAATAGCGCGTGAGTGCAGCAATAAGGCCCGCTTTAAACAGCACAAAGGCTGTTAATAACAGTAGCGTTAGGCCCAAATGATCAAACAATTGACCCACGTTGAGCAACATACCAATGCTGATAAAAAACAGACCGAGCAAAATATCTCGGAATGGCGCGATATCGGATTCCACTTGATAACGGTAGCGCGTTTCAGAAATCAACATGCCTGCCACAAAGGCGCCCAGCGCATACGATAAGCCGGCAATGCTGGTCGCATACGCCATGAGCAAGGTCACCATGAGCACATTCATCACAAACAGCTCTCTTGAGCGTTGTTTGGCGACCAAATCAAACCAATGGTTAAGCAGGTTTTTGCCAAATTTGAACAGAATAAACAATAGCACTGCCGATTTGAGTAAAGACAGTGAAAGGACGGCTAGCCAATCTTCGCTATGCGAACCCAAAGTAGGGATGAGCACCAAAATTGGAATCACAGCCAAATCTTGAAACAGTAAAATACCGATACTTAAACGACCGTGTCTAGAGTTTAAATCCACGCGTTCCATCAGAATTTTGGAGACAATTGCGGTAGACGACATGGTCAGTGCTGCCCCAATGACGAACGCCGTGGCAAAGTTTAACCCCAATGCCCAACCCGCCATTAAAGCAACAAAC
Source organism: Betaproteobacteria bacterium Ga0077540 (assembly GCA_001464125.1). Classification (GTDB taxonomy): domain Bacteria; phylum Pseudomonadota; class Gammaproteobacteria; order Burkholderiales; family Methylophilaceae; genus Methylophilus. The sequence goes on from LNEP01000006.1 coordinate 89,782, forward strand.
ATGCTGATAAGTACTTGCGAACCACCTAGGCCAAATAAGGTTTTACGCATACCGTAAAGCTTGGGCAGGCTAAATTCTAAGCCGATGCTAAACATTAAAAACACAATGCCAAACTCGGCAAAGTGACGGCTGGATTCTGTGTTTTGCACTAACCCAAATGCTGATGGGCCAAGCATAACGCCCACAAAAAAGTAAGCAAGCATCGCTGGCAATCTCAAAACGCGAAATATTCCCACGGCAAACACTGAGCCGATAAGCAATAACAATACGGTGTTGAGTGAGTTAAACATTGATCCTCTGATTTTTGATGTTACATGTTCTTATTTATTATTTTGCTGCATTTTTACAACTTAAATCACGCAAACAAGACAGCACTTATTCAAAATACGGCTTGAATAAAATGCTGCTAGGCAAAAAATGTGCCTACTTTTAAAATTTTACCCTGATTCTACGTTTTTTACTTTATTCAGTGCAGATTACCTTGTTATACTAACTTCTATGTCAACATCCAATCTACTTACTCAGCCAGCTTCGGCGGAGAAGCAATCATCGCTAGCATTGGCTAAGCAGGTGCTTCTGCTTGAAGCCAATGAAATTCAAATGCTTGCCGGGCGACTGGACGCAAATTTCGAGCGTGCTGTTCGTCTCATTCTACAATGCCATGGTCGCATTGTGGTGAGCGGCATGGGAAAATCCGGCCACATCGGTCGAAAAATCGCAGCCACACTTGCCAGCACGGGAACACCAGCATTTTTTATGCATCCAGCAGAAGCCAGCCATGGCGATTTGGGCATGATCACTGGTGAAGATGTGGTCATAGCTTTATCCAATTCTGGTGAGAGCGAAGAAATCTTGACCATTCTCCCCACCATCAAACGCTTAGGTGCAAAAATTATTAGCATTACCGGCACAGAGACTTCTACGCTGGCCAAAGAATCACACGTGCATTTAAGTGCCAAAGTATCGCAAGAAGCTTGTCCATTAGGATTATCCCCCACTGCCAGCACCACCGCCGCTTTGGCGTTGGGAGATGCACTTGCCTTGTGTGTATTAGATTTGCGTGAATTTACTGCTGAAGATTTTGCGCGCTCTCACCCTGGCGGCAACTTGGGCAGAAAACTGCTTACCCGCGTGAAAGATGTGATGCGCATGGGAGATGCGATCCCTTGTGTGAAAGATGATGCAATTTTGACCGATGCCTTATTAGAAATGACCAAAAAAGGCATGGGGTTTACTGCCGTAGTGAACGCGCAAAATCAACCTGTGGGTATTTTTACCGATGGTGATTTGCGGCGTGCTTTCTTTAACAATGTTTCGCCTAGTGAGACGACCATTGCACAAGTGATGCATCCGACCCCCAAAACAATTTATTTTGATCAAATGGCAGTAGAAGCTGTAGAGGTCATGGAAAAGAATAAAATTAACGCGCTGATGGTAGTCAATCACGCGCAAGAACTGATCGGCGCATTTAATATGCACGATTTACTCAAAGCAAAGGTTGTGTAATGAATCAAGACGTACTGCAGCGCGCAAAAAACATCAAGCTGGTGATTTTTGATGTGGATGGAGTGATGACAGACGGTGGCCTGACCATTGGTGATGATGGTCAGGAATATAAAACATTTAATACGCAAGACGGCTTGGGGATGAAGCTACTCAAAAATAGCGGCGTACAAATGGCGATTATCACTGGGCGCACTTCCAAAGTGGTGACGCAACGTGCTGAGAGCACAGGTGTTGCACATTTCTACCAAGGCGTAGATGACAAACTGGTTGCGTTTAACGATTTGATTGCCAAACTCAATTTAACACCAGAGCAAACTGCATTTATGGGTGACGACGTAGTGGATATGCCGCCGATGTTGCGTTGCGGCTTGAGCATTACCGTACCCGCCGCTCCTAAATCTGTACAGGCGCGCGCACATTACATTACCAGCAAAGAAGGCGGCCGTGGTGCAGTGCGTGAGGTATGTGAGCTGATTATGCAGGCGCAAAATACACTAGAAGCGCAAATGGCGCCTTTTTTTGAATGTTAAAGCCAGCCATTTATGTACAACCGCCACGCCATCATGTTTCCACTGACGCTACTCTTTATGATGGCGCTGATTACATTTTGGATTAACCAGACCGTGCAAGAGCAAGGCCCAAGAATTGATGGCAGTAATCGTCACGATCCAGATTATCGTCTGCATAATTTCGTGACCACACAATCAGACGTCAATGGAAAGTTGAAATATGTATTGGCGGCAACAGAAATGTCGCACTTTCCGGATGATGACACCACAGTGCTGCAGCGCCCTAAATTTACGCAATATGCTGTAGAAAAACCTTACACGCAAATTCAGGGTTTACGTGGCTACATATCCAGCGATGGCGAAACGGTAGAGTTTGTGGATAACGTAAAAGTGGTACGCCAAGCAACCGCAGAAAAAGGCGAGATGCAACTGCTGACCGAAAAGTTGACGATTGAACCCAATAAGGATTTAGCAACTACGCAGAGTCCGGTCACCATTACGCAAGCACCTAAAACCAAAGTGACTGCGGTTGGTATGGTGTTTGATAAAAAAAATCAAACCATGACGCTGCTGAACAAAGTCCGTGTACATTATGAGCGTCCTGCCCCCAAAAATGTACCTGTTGTTAAAGCCGCAGCTGCGAAACCTGTTGCCAGCAAACCAACAGTTAAATCTAGTAACCGCAAGACAAACACCACAACAAATAAAAAACGTGTGGAAACCAAGAGCACCACAAGGAAACCGTAGGGAGATTGAATGTTTAAGCGTATGTATATCAATGCTTGTGTGCTTTGCATGTTGATGTGGCTGCCGATACAGGCTTGGGCCGAAGCTGCGGACCGTGACAAGCCGATTGAGCTGGAAGCGGACACTGTGACAGTCAATGACGCCAAAAAAACCAGCACTTACATGGGTAATGTGATTCTTACCCAAGGTACTTTGGTCATTCACGCAGATAAACTGGTAGTACGTGAAGATAAAGATGGCTTCCAGCACAGCACCTCAACTGGCAACCCCACTACCTTCAAGCAAAAGCGTGAAGGCAAAGATGAGTACATGGAAGGCAGCGCGCAACGCATTGAGTATGACGGGCGCATGGACAAAGTGCAGCTATACACCAAAGCTTGGGTAAAGCGAGGTGAAGATATCGTGCATGGTGACTTTATTAGTTATGACGCCAATGCCGAATATGCCGAGGTGATTGGTGGTGTCAAATCCAACACTGAGGGCGGCAATACCGGTCGTGTAAAAGCGATTATTCAGCCTAAAAATAAACAGCCTGCGGCGCCTGCTCCAGCTAAAAATAGCGAGAATGGAGCGTCTGGCGGCTCCTTAAGATTCAACAGAACGTTGCAAGCAAGTCCGCAACCAAAAGAAGAAAACCAATGACTGTTAACGTGAAGCAAGCAATTTAAAGCCTATGAGCGAACTTATCGTCGAAAATTTACGGAAATCGTATAAAACACGTACCGTAGTACAAGACATTTCTCTAAAAATTCATAGCGGAGAAATAGTGGGCTTGTTGGGCCCCAATGGCGCAGGTAAAACTACCAGCTTTTATATGATGGTGGGCTTAGTGCCATTAGACGCTGGCCGTATTTTGTTGAATGGTAAAGATTTGAGCCGCTTGCCTATCCACAGCCGTGCGCGCATGGGCTTGTCATACTTGCCACAAGAGCCTTCCATTTTTAGAAAAATGACCGTGACTGAAAACATCATGGCGGTGCTGGAACTGCAGGGCTTAACAGAAGAAGAACAAGAAGCACAACTAGAATCGTTGTTGCAAGAACTGCACATTGTGCATATCCGCAACAGTATGGCAGTGAGTTTATCTGGCGGGGAACGCAGACGTGTGGAAATTGCACGTTGTTTAGCCACCAATCCAAGCTTTATTTTGCTGGATGAACCTTTCGCCGGCATTGACCCAATTGCCGTGTTGGATATTCAAAAGATTATCCGATTTTTAAGCAGCAAAAATATTGGCATTCTCATCACAGACCATAATGTGCGTGAGACCCTAGGCATTTGCGACCGTGCTTATATTGTGAACGACGGTACAGTATTTGCCTCTGGCAGCCCTGATGAAATTGTAAAAGATGAAGCCGTACGCGAAGTGTATTTAGGCCGGGACTTTAGACTTTAACCACTTTGAATGCTATGAAACAAAATCTACAACTCCGTATCTCTCAAAACCTTGCGCTTACCCCGCAATTGCAACAATCCATTCGATTATTGCAGCTATCTACTATCGAACTCAACCAAGAACTAGAGACCATCTTACAAGACAATCCTTTGCTGGAATTAGTAGAAGGTGAAGACGATGGTGGTGGTGCTGAAACTTCAGTAGAAAGCTTACCTGAAGCAACATCTAGTGATACTGGCGATGGCGAGAGTGGCAACATCGAAGCAGACAACAACATATTTGACAGCGCGACCATCTCTGAAATTAGCACTCCTACTGAAGTCTCTGCAGAACGTGGTGATGACGATACGCCAGTAAGTGCCGAAGAATTCTCTAGCCCAGAATTTGAAGATGACTACGATGAATACGGTAGTGCCAGCAACTGGGATGAGGGTGGCCGTCAAAATAATTCTGACGATGACGATGGCGATTTCACTCGACAAGATACCGTCAGTATTAGCTTACGTGATCATCTGATTGGTCAGCTCAAATTGGTGCCTCTCTCAGAACGAGACCAAACACTGGTCTCCATCATGATTGATTGCATCAATGATGACGGCTACTTTGAACAATCATTGGAAGCATTGGCGGAAAGCCTGCCACTAGAACTTGAAATCGACATGTTGGAGCTGGAAACAGTATTGAAACTGATCCAAAATCTAGATCCGGTCGGTGTAGGTGCTCGTAATTTACAAGAATGTATATTTTTGCAATTGAACGCATTGGATGCCGAAACGCCTTACCTCAAGCAGGCCAAAGCGATTATTCAAGATTACCTGCCTGTGTTGGCCAATAAGGATTTTAGCAAGCTGAGAAAATTGCTCAATTGCGATGAAGCCACGCTGAAAGGCGCACAAACACTCATCAAACAACAAAACCCAAAACCGGGCAGTGATTATGTCACCTTGGGACATGACCATTACATTCAACATGATGTGATTGTCAAAAAAATCAAAGGCATTTGGGTGGCTACCTTAAATGATGGGGTGATTCCAAAATTACGGATCAACCAGATGTATGCCGATATTTTGAAACGTAACCGTGAGAACTCTGGGCAATATCTGCAAAGCCAAATGCAAGAAGCCAAGTGGATGATTAAAAATATCCAACAACGTTTCTCAACCATTTTGCGCGTTTCACAAGCCATTGTAGATAGGCAACGTAACTTTTTTGAGCATGGTGAAATTGCCATGCGGCCATTGGTGTTGCGTGAGATTGCAGAAGAGTTGGAATTGCACGAATCCACCATTTCACGGGTGACGACACATAAGTATATGCTCACTCCGCGCGGTGTTTATGAGCTCAAATATTTCTTTGGCAGCTCGGTGGCTACCGATGTGGGCGGCACTTGTTCGGCCACTGCGATTCGTGCATTGATTAAACAAATGGTGGCGGAAGAAAACCCGAAAAAGCCACTATCTGACAATCAAATTACGGATACACTCGCTAACCAAGGGATTGTGGTGGCGCGTCGTACTATCGCCAAATACCGTGAGTCACTGAACATTCCGCCTGCCAATTTACGTAAGTCATTGTAAGTTTGACCTAACGCAAACTTAGTTAAAAAAATTTCTGAGATAGCACGTTTCTGAGCAAATATTTCATATTGGATAGTTGCAAGCCTGCGCCAAAGTAGTACACTGAAACTGTGTCGAGATGCTTTTTTTCTCGGGACAATTTCAAAAAGGAGCAAGTCATGAATTTACAATTAACTGGGCATCACTTAGAAATTACTCCTGCGTTACGTGAGTACGTGCAAAGCAAACTCTCAAGAATCAGCAATCACTTTGATCATGTGATTGATGTAAAGGTTACTATGTCTGTAGAAAAACTCGCCCAAAAGGTAGAGGCTACATTGCATGTGCCAGGCAACGATTTACACGCTGCTTGTGCCGACGAAAATATGTATAGCGCCATTGATATGTTGACGGACAAACTAGACCGCCAAGTGCTCAAGCACAAAGAAAAACATGGCGATCACCACAAAACCAATGGTGCTGTAAAACATCAAACTGTTAACTAGTGCAAACTGTTAAAATTAAACTTTCCAAGTAATATGGTCATTGGGCGCAAGTAAATAATCATCGCGCCACATATAATGTACGTCATGATATGTAAGCGAACATTTTTTATGAGCAACCACATACCGCAACGAAAGTTTAATGCTTAATATGGCTCAAATTAACGTTGATGAGCTGTTCACACAAATCCGCCGCAAGCTCAAGCTACAATGGGTAGCTGGGCTTGAAGGCGGCAAAAAAATCCTCAATTCCGGCACCGTCACCAAACCCTCTTTAGCGCTGGTTGGTCACCTTAACTTTGTGCACCCGAATCGCGTACAAGTACTGGGTTGTGCAGAGATGGACTACCTACGCAATTTAAGCATTATTGCCATGCAGCAAGCCGTGAGTAATTTATTTGCCACAGACCTTGCCGCAGTGGTGGTAGCCAATGGCGAGAAACCACCGGATGAATTGCTCAACGCTGCAAATCGCTCCAACACCCCACTATTTACCTCGCCCATGCCCAGCCCACAATTGATGGAACTGCTGGGGCACTATTTAGCGATTGCCACGGCGGAATCCACCAGCTTGCATGGCGTATTCATGGAAGTGCAAGGCTTTGGTGTGTTAATTAAAGGCAATGCCGCGATTGGTAAAAGTGAGCTGGCGCTAGAACTCATTTCACGTGGTCACCGTTTGGTGGCGGATGATATTGTAGATTTTTATCGCATAGCTCCGGAACGTGTGGAGGGACGCTGCCCTGAACTGTTGCAAGACTTTTTAGAAGTGCGCGGTTTGGGCATCCTCAATATTCGGGCATTATTTGGGGATAATGCAGTCAAACCCACCAAACCGCTAGATTTAATGATTCAATTAGAGTTAGCAGACACGGTGAACCCACAAAAATTAGACCGTTTGAATGCCAAAACGCAGTATGAGCGTGTCTTGGATGTGGAAATTAGCAAGGTGGTGATTCCAATCGCTGCTGGCCGCAACATTGCGGTATTGGTAGAAGTTGCGGTTCGCAATCACATGTTATTATTGCGTGGCATCAACGCAACTCAGCAGTTTATCAAACGTCAAAAAAAAACCATGTTGAGAGAAAGCAAAAAGTCATAGCGATGTTATCTGACACATCTCCCACACTGGCGAAAAGTTGCAATGCATTGCTTCATTCAGAGCGCGTATTGTTATGCAACTAATTATCGTCACCGGACTCTCTGGTTCAGGCAAAACCATTGCACTGCGTGTGCTGGAAGACAATGGCTTTTATTGTATCGACAATTTACCTGCCACCTTACTGCCACAAATTGCCCAACATCTAGATACAGATAGCCTAAGCGCGAACAACAAAAAAGTAAGGGTTGCGATTAGTATAGATAGCCGTAGCGCAGCATTGAAAGCGCTCCCTGAAACTATTGCACAATTGAAGGCGGATGGCATAGAAGTCAGTGTCTTGTATTTAGACTCCACGCTGGAAAGCTTGGTCAAACGCTTCTCTGAAACCAGACGTAAACACCCTCTCAGCAATGAAACCTCTACCCTCGCTGAGAGCATTTTAGAAGAGCGCGAACTGCTGGCTGGTCTGGCCAGCTTGGGTCACCATATCGACACCAGTAGCCTCAGCGCCAATGCATTGCGCAACCATATCCGTGATTGGATAGCTGAACCCAACAGCGATATAACCAATAGTGTGGTGGTGCTGTTTGTCTCCTTTGGTTTCAAACATGGTATTCCGCTAGATGCCGATTTTGTCTTTGACGTACGTAGCTTGCCTAATCCGCATTACGACCCCGAGTTGCGCCCCCTGACTGGAAAAGACGAACGTATTCAGCAATTTTTAGAAAAAGAGACGATGGTCATTGATATGTTGCAAGATATTCAGCAATATTTAGAAAAATGGCTACCCAGTTTTAATCAGGATAATCGCAGCTACCTCACCATTGGCATTGGGTGCACCGGTGGGCAGCATCGCTCGGTTTATTTAGTTGAACAACTCAGTGCGCACTTTAAACAACATTACAAAGTGATCGTGCGGCACCGTGAGTTGAATTGATGATGTATTGAAAGAAGGCTGCAGCATGATTGGAATTTTAATTATTGCACATGGCTCTCTGGGCGAGAGCTTAATTCAATGTGCAAGCCATGTAATGGGCAAACGCCCGACTCAGTTGGAGTTTCTTGCAGTCTCAACGCAAGACGACCCTAGTGAGCTGTTGCCCAAAGCACAAGCCATGGTGGCCCATTTGGATGATGGTCATGGCGTGCTGGTACTATCTGACATTTACGGGGCAACACCCTGCAATATGGTCACTAAACTTGTCAGCCAAGAAGGCGTTGCTGGCGTGGCTGGCGTGAACTTGCCAATGCTGGTACGTGTACTCAATTATCGTCAAGAACCGCTGGATACTTGTATTGAAAAAGCTATCACCGGCGGCCGCGAAGGCGTGGTGCATTTCACATCAGCAGGTTGTAACCACTAAGCGAAAACGTTGAAAGTAACCAAAAGCATATGATTAAAGAATCCATTGAAATCATCAATAAACTTGGCTTGCATGCGCGAGCCTCTACCAAATTCACACAAACCGCCAGTCAATTTAAAAGCGAGGTTTGGGTAGAAAAGAACGGCCGCCGTGTCAATGCTAAGAGTATTATGGGCGTGATGATGCTGGCAGCGGCACAAGGCACCATCATTCAAATTGAAGCGAATGGCGAGGACGAACAAGCGGCAATCGAAGCACTAAAGGCGCTCATTAATAATTACTTTGGCGAAGGAGAATAAGTGTCCAGTTTTAGCATTCATGGTGTTGGTGTGTCGAGTGGGATCGCAATTGGGCGAGCACACTTGGTCTCTAATGCCTTGCTGGAAGTGGTGCACTACCAACTTACCCCTGAACAAGTCCCAGAGGAAGTGCAACGCTTTAGCGATGCGATTCATACCGTGAAGCATGATTTGGAAGTGGTGCGATCACAATTGCCCAAAAATGCACCAGCTGAACTCGATGCTTTTATTAGTACACACTTGGCGATGCTCAATGATAAGTCTTTATCAGAGGCGCCCAAAGACATTATTCGCAACGAACTCTGCAATGCCGAATGGGCCATCAAACAGCAGATGGACGACATTGTGGAGCAGTTTGATGCGATTGAAGATGCGTATTTAAGAGAACGCAAGCACGATGTAGTGCAGGTGGTTGAACGTATTATCAAAGTGCTACTGGGCCACCCAAGCCAATCGCCCAACCAAAGCAAAGAAAAGCAACAACAAGAAAGCGCAACCATTTTGGTCGCGCATGACATTTCGCCTGCAGATGCGATTCAGTTCAAACAGCATCAGTTTGCCGCGTTTATTACCGACGTTGGGGGCATTACCTCACATACTGCCATTTTGGCGCGCAGTCTTAATATCCCCTCGATCGTTGCTTTGCAACGTGCGCGTGACCTGATTAGTGATGGTGAAATCATCATTGTTGATGGTAGCGTGGGCGTGGTCATCGTTAACCCAAGTAAAGAGGTGCTGGCGGAATACGAGCTCAAGCAAGACCAATGGCAGCTTGAGCAACAAAAATTACAACGCATCAAATCCACCAAAGCGGTGACCATGGATGGCACTGGGATTGAGTTGCACGCCAACATCGAAGTACCGGAAGATGTCATCACGGTGAAGGCCTCAGGCGCTACAGGCATCGGCCTGTACCGTACTGAGTTTCTGTTTATGAACCGCCGTGACATGCCGGATGAGGAAGAGCAATTTATTGCCTACAAACATGTGGCCGAAGCCATGCAAGGCATGCCTGTCACAATTCGCACCCTGGATTTGGGCGCGGATAAACAAATGAATCCGGATACTGTCACCCATTGTGCCAACCCTGCTTTGGGGCTACGTGCGGTGCGTTTTTGTTTGTCTGAGCCACACATTTTTCATACGCAATTTAGGGCCTTACTGCGCGCATCTCATTACGGGCATATCAAAATTTTGATTCCCATGCTGTCCAACCTGACAGAGTTGCGTCAGAGCAAACTATTGCTTGAGCGTGCTAAAGTGTCGTTGCGCAAAGAAGGCATACCTTTTGACGAAAACATTCGCATTGGCGGCATGATTGAGGTACCAGCGGCCGCGATTAATGCAGAGTCATTTGCGCGTGAGTTAGATTTTCTCTCCATCGGCACCAATGACCTTATTCAATATACGCTGGCGATTGACCGCACCGACGATGCCGTGGCGCATTTATATAACCCACTCCATCCGGCTGTGCTTAAGCTGATTCAAATGACGATTCATGCTGCTGAGAAATACAACATCGGCTTATCTATTTGCGGTGAAATGGCGGGCGACATCAAACTCACACGTTTGCTCATTGGCATGGGCATGCGCCAACTTTCGATGCATCCATCCAATATTTTGAGCGTGAAACAGCAAATCTTACACAGCCAAATCACACGCTTGAATAAGCAGGTTAAGAAACTGCTGCATTTGAGAGAAATTGAGAAAATTGAATTACAAGTGATGGAGCTTCACGCAGAGTTCTAACACCTTTTGTCACATGCAATCAATACAACTATAAGGAGCCACCACCATGACAGACATACTCAGCCCTAGCAATGATGATAAAAACATCGCCACCGTCACCCATTTGGGTGGCACCGTGTTTTCATTTATCCCCGGGCTGTTGGTCTGGGCTCTGAAAAAAGACGATAGCGCCTATATTGCAGACCAAGCTAAAGAGGCGCTCAACTTTCAGATTACCGTGTTGATTGCACAATTTGTGGCGGGTATTTTGGCCCTGATATTAATTGGCTTTATTTTTATCGGCATCATTTGGCTGCTGAATATTGTTTTTTGTATTCTCGCCGCCATCTCTTCCAGTAAAGGTGAGACATACCGCTACCCTTTCTGCTTGCGCTTAATCAATTAATGGTCGCGCTGATAAATCTTATTTATCAGCCCCATCAGAAACTTCAATCCAGCGTGCAGAACGTTTGGGGCATAATCTCGCTCTATCTCTATACATATAGTACTTGAAGGAAACCACTTGACTACCGCCAACCCATTACTTGATTTTTCTGGCTTACCAAAATTTGATGCTATTCAACCTGAGCATGTTGGCTCTGCCATAGACAGCTTGATTGCAGAAGGCCGTGCCTTGGTTGAGCAGCTTGCCACTGCTACCGAGACGCCTAGTTGGGATAATTTTGCACGTAAATTAGAAGATCACAGCGAAAAGATTGGACGCGCTTGGAGCCAAGTCGGGCATATGAATGCTGTGGTCAACAGCCCTGCTTTGCGCGAAGCCTATAACGATAGTTTGGCGAAGTTAACCGATTATGGCAGCGATATCTCTCAAGATGAACGCTTATACGCTAAATTTAAGGCTATACAAGCGAGTGCTGAATTTGCCAATCTCACACCCACACAACAAAAAATTATTAACAATGAAGTGCGTGATTTCAAATTAGGCGGCGCAGAATTACCAGCCGAGCAAAAAGCACGCTTTAAAGTAGTGAGTGAAGAGCTCTCCAAATTAGGTAGCAAGTTTGAAGAGAACATCATGGACAACACCAATGACTTCAAACATTTGGTGGAAAATTTGGATGATTTAGCAGGCATCCCCGAAGATGCAATACAAGCTTCAGCAGAAGCCGCCAAAGCAGATGGTAAAACTGGTTACCAGTTTAGTCTGCACTTTCCGTCTTATATGCCAGTATTGCAATATGCCCATAACCGCACTTTGCGTGAGACTCTCTATCGCGCTTACGCCACACGTGCCTCAGAGTTTAGTAAACCGGAGTGGGATAACACCCCATTGATTAGCGATATCCTTAAACTCAAGCAAGAAGAAGCACGGATGTTGGGCTTTAATAATTACGCTGAGTTATCACTTGCTACCAAAATGGCAGACACACCCAAACAAGTGACTGAATTTTTAGACACCCTAGCCAAGCGAGCAAAACCCTATGCTGAGCGTGATATGCAAGAGCTGGTTACCTATGCCAAACAATTGGGCATTGAAGAGATGCAAGCGTGGGATGTGGCTTATGTGAGCGAAAAACTACGTGAAGAAAAATATGCGTTCTCTGATCAAGAAGTAAAACAATACTTCCCAGAAAGCAAAGTATTGGCCGGCTTATTTAAAGTCACAGAGACCATTTTTGGCGTACAAGTACGCAAAGCCGAAGCGCCACTTTGGCATGCCGATGCTGCTTTCTATGAAATTAGTGATGCTCAAAACAAGCCTATCGCCTATTTTTATTTAGACCTGTATGCCCGCAACAACAAACGTGGTGGTGCATGGATGGACGAATGCATTACGCGCCGTAAAAAATCCAATGGCATTGAGTTGCCAGTAGCCTATTTGACCTGTAATTTTTCCGCACCGGTCGGTGGCAAACCTGCGTTATTTACGCACGATGAAGTCATCACCATGTTCCATGAGTTTGGTCACGGCTTGCACCACATGCTCACCCAAGTAGATGAATACGGTGTATCTGGCATTAAAGGCGTGGAGTGGGATGCCATGGAATTGCCTAGCCAGTTTATGGAAAACTTCTGCTGGGAGTGGGATGTGTTACGCCACATGACCGCGCATGTAGATACTGGCGCGCAACTACCACGTGAGCTGTTCGACAAAATGGTGGCCGCTAAGAACTTCCAGGCGGGCATGCAAACGGTGCGTCAAATTGAGTTTTCACTGTTTGATATGCGTCTGCATGGTGAGTTTGACCCACACGGCAAAAAAACCGCATTAGATTTGATTGAAGAAGTACGTGATGAAGTGGCTGTGGTGCGTCCACCTAAGTGGAACCGCTTCCCCAATAGTTTTAGCCATATTTTTGCGGGCGGTTATGCCGCTGGGTATTACAGCTACAAATGGGCAGAAGTCTTATCGGCAGATGCTTACAGCTTGTTTGAAGAAATGGGCACGTTGTCCGCCGAAGCAGGTACGCGCTTTAAAAACGAAGTACTGGCCAGAGGCGGTAGCCGCCCTGCCATGGAATCGTTTGTGGCTTTCCGTGGTAGAGAGCCGAGCATGGATGCCTTATTAAGACACAATGGCATGGCCTAAATTGCTATCTAGAGAGCGTAACCAAAGGCATGCTCTAATAAAGCGCACCTAATAATCATGGGCGCGCTTTATTTTTTACTATTGAATCACGCCCAGCTGTTTAAATAGACCATACGTATCAATGACATCCCAATGTTCAGCAAGCTTGCCGTCTTCAATGCGGAAGATATCTACCGCATCAATGCGATAGCTTTTATGGGTAGCAGGAATACCCAACCAATCACCTTTCTGTGTACCAGAGTATGTGCCATACGCCCAGACCGTATCGCCCTCAGACACGATTTTTGTTAACGCATAGTTCCAATCTGGAACCGCTTTAAACCAATCTGCAAAGAATGTTTTAAAGCCGGTTGCGCCTTGCGGCACCAATGGATTGTGCTGAATGTAGTCTTCTTGCATGTAGTTTTGCAAATTGGACAAGTCTTTTTTGCCAAATACCTCTTCTCCAAACTTAGCCAGAATTTGTTTATTTACTTGCGATTGGGTGATGATTGAATCTTGTGCCATGGTGTTGCCTCCTGTGGTGAGTAATAGCGTAAACATCAGCGTGTTGATGCGATTAAGTATTGGCGTCATGTGGCCTCCTGAATAGTTTAAAAATGGTCTATTTAAAACCAGTGTTGCGCATTGTAATTGCTTAAGTTACTATTAGTAAGTAGGCACCTAAAAGTTATGTAGTAACTTTATGGATACCAATAGAAAGTGATGATTGGAAATAACAATGGAACCCACCTTAAACATTCCAGCCAAGCAAGCATTAGCTTGGAATGTGTATGACGCCAACTGTCCCACACGGTTGGTATTGAATAGAATCGCAGACAAATGGACCGTATTGGTAGTGAGCTCGTTAGAGCAAGGTACCAAGCGCTTTAGCACATTGCAGAGAGAGATTGGCGGAATTTCACAAAAGATGCTCACGCAAACCCTGCGCGGACTTGAGCGTGACGGCTTGGTGCACAGGACCATTTACCCCACTGTGCCGCCAAAAGTAGAATACACACTTACTCCTTTGGGTCGTACTTTGGTTGGGCTGGTGGATGCCATTCGTGTGTGGTCAGAACAACATATTGAAGCAGTCATGCAGGCACAGACTCACTACGATCATCACAACAAAGAAATTTAGCAGATTCTAAGGTACCCTATGCAACACGACTTTTGGCATCAACGCTGGCAAGCCAACCAAATTGGCTTTCACTTGCCGGAGGCAAATCCATTGCTTATCAAACACTTTCCCAGTCTTCAACTGCAGCAGGGGGCATGTGTATTTGTACCGCTGTGCGGCAAAACAATGGATATTCATTGGCTGTTATCGCAAGGTTTTAAGGTGGTGGGCGCTGAATTGAGCCCAATTGCAATTGAAGATTTGTTTGCCAGCTTACATCTCACGCCTAACATCACGACAGTGGGCGAGCTAGTGCGTTACAGCTCAGACAATATCGATATCTATGTAGGGGATATCTTCAAAATGGCCGCCGACCAATTGGGCAAAGTGGATGCTGTGTATGACCGTGCAGCTTTGGTGGCTTTGCCGAAAGATATGCGCCAGCAATATGCTGCGCATTTAATGGCGCTGACACTTACTACGCCGCAATTGCTGATTTGTTTTGAGTACGATCAATCGATTCATGCCGGCCCACCATTTTCAGTCCAAGCCGATGAAGTGAAACAGCACTATGCGCAGTCTTACACACTCACGCTTTTGGAAAGCTTGGAAATGACTGATGGCTTAAAAGGCAAATATCCAGCAACCGAGCAAGTCTGGTTGCTGAGCGTTGACAATGCCTCATCAGCACGTAAAGCGTAAGACACCCTATACAATTCTTATGTATTGGCTTAATCTACAAGCCTTATCAACCAGCCTTATCAAGAGGATTGCATGCGTGCTTATTTTATTATCATGACCTGCCTAATGAGTGCACTCTCAACCAATTTAGCAATCGGGGCAGAAAGCGATTCAGAAGACATTGTCGCCAAAACAGCCAATGGTGACGAGGTGATTTTGCACCCCAACGGCTACTGGGAATATGTGGATGAACAAAAAGCCGCTGTTGCCAAAACCAAAGTGGAAAAAATCGCGCGTGAAGAAGGCTGCCCCAAAGGTACACGCGCCAGTTTTTTTGGGATAGGACGATGCATTGCTAATGATGATCCAGCGCTAAAACGTGGATCACTTAGCGGCAAAGGCTGGTAGTGCTCTAAAACCAGCGATGCCCCTCTGGCGGCGCATCGCATACCGCTTTCGTACCGGCTTATTCTGTTGGTGACTGATACCTAGTTGAATGCTGCCACGCTATGGCGCGTGTTAAAATGCGCTGTAAACATGCTTTAGGAAACCATTTTGAAATTTGCCACCTGGAACGTCAACTCACTCAATGTACGCTTGCCTCATGTGCTTGACTGGTTAGCGACTGAAAAACCAGATGTATTGTGTTTACAAGAGACTAAGCAAGAGGATAGCAAATTTCCTTATGAAGCCTTAAAAGAAGCAGGCTATAACGCCGTGCATAATGGCCAAAAAACCTATAACGGCGTGGCCATATTAAGTCCGCACACTATCGCCGATGTGCAGTATGACATTCCCGGCTATTCTGATGAACAAAAACGCATTGTTGCAGCCACTATCAATAATATACGCGTAGTGTGTGCTTACATTCCAAATGGTCAAGCCATTGATTCTGACAAATACCAATATAAACTTACCTGGTTAAATGCCCTGACAAATTGGTTGCAACAAGAGATACTAGCGCACCCTAAATTGATGTTACTGGGCGATTACAATATTGCGCCGGATGACAGAGATTGCCATGACCCGGCCGCATGGGTGGGTCAAGTGTTGGTGAGTGAGCCGGAGCGGTTGGCATTTCAAAAACTAGTCGCCCTAGGCTTACATGATAGCTTCCGATTGTTTGAGGAGGACTCAGGTCATTTTAGCTGGTGGGATTACCGCATGGCTGGTTTTAGGCGCAATTTGGGCATGCGTATTGATCATATTTTAGTGAGTGATGCATTGAAATCCACATGCGTAGCCAGCAAGATTGATAAAGCGCCCAGAAAATTAGAGCGCCCAAGTGATCACACACCGGTAGTGCTGGAGATTGCTGCTTAACCTTTAATTTTAATGCCCAACTGTTTGAGCTTACGGTACAAGTGCGTGCGTTCCAGCCCAGAAATTTCCGCCAGCTTGCTCATATTATTGTTAATGAGCTTCATGTGATGCTGAAAGTAAAAGCGCTCAAAATCATCGCGCGCCTCGCGTAAAGACCGGGTTAAATCTATCGGCAAAGGTGCATGCAATGCTGACTGTTCTGGCGATTGCTTAAACTGCTCCAATACACGCTGTACATCTTCTAGGGTAATCACCTCACCTAGTGTAGAAAGCATCAAGTTATGTACGACTGTTTCCAGCTCTGAAATATCTCCATGCCACTCTGCGTTTCTCAGCGCATTCAGCGCGGCAATATCAAATGTTTTGTAATCGACGTTTTGGGTTTCTACCATCAACGTCGCCATGGCATTGACCAAGTCAGGAATGTCTTCACGGTGCTCGTTGAGTGAGGGCACACGTAATGCACCACTCGCCAGCACTTGCAACAGCGTTTGCTCCAACATGCCGTTTTCAATCAATTGCGGAATACCAAATGTGGTGGCACACACAATGCGCGCACCGTATTTTTCCGCCTTAGCAATCGCCAGATTGAGCCCTTTTTGCTCAGTCTTATTCAACTGCGTCACTTCTTCAATAAACAGCACACCATCACGCACTTGCTCCAGCAAGTCTAAAGGGGATGTCGCTAGTTTTTCGTATTCATTTAGTGCGAGCCAAGGAGTGCCAGGCGCGCGCAAAAATTGAGCGCATAACTCTACGCTACCACCCTTTTTACCCACTAACAAAATGGTATTTTTGCTACGAGATACTTGTTCCAGACGTTGCTTGAGTTCGTTAATCACCAAACTTTTACCAAAGCTAGCCAAGTTCATTTCGGTATGCGGGAGTGTCTCACCATGCTTTAGGGCAGCCGTCACGGTTTTGAGTAGCTTTTGTAGCGCGATGGGTTTTTCCAGAAAATCGAATGCGCCTATGCGCGTTGCCTCTACAGCCGTATCGATAGTGCCATGCCCGGACATCATGACCACTGGCATGGTCAACAAGCCAGAATTACCCCATTCTTTCAGTAAACTGATGCCATCACAATCTGGCATCCAGATATCTAATAGCACTAAGTCTGGGCGCTGCTTCAGACGCTCCTCACGAGCAATATGGGCATTTTCTGCCAGCCGCACATGGTGCCCTTCATCAAGCAAAATATCACTTAATAGTTCGCGAATTCCAATCTCATCATCTACTACTAAAATACTACGTGATGCCATTATTATGATTCCCTCAACTGACTTCTTGCGGTTTTTGTCTCACGGTTTTGTGTGCGTTTTTCCACAGGCAATACGATGATTATACAAGCTCCACCCGAATCTCTGTTTTCTATTTTAATTTGGCCACGTTGTTCTTCAATCATTTTTTTCACAATCGCCAGCCCTAAACCGGTGCCATGTGCTTTGGTGGTGACATAGGGCTCAAATGCATGGGTGAGCATGTCCACAGGAAATCCATGGCCGTTATCGGCCACAGTTAACCTAACCTTGTCCGATTCCAGCCGTGTCATCACCTCGATCATTGCGTTATCTTGGCCCACCAGCGCATCTTGTGCATTTTGTATCAAATTATGTAATACCTGCCTTAGCATCGTCGGATCACCCGCCACGGCCGGGAGCTTAGGTTGCAACTTCAAGGTTAACTTAACGCCCTCATCACCGTATAAGCTAGAAACATCTTTAATTAGGCTATTTAGTTGCACACTGACCAAATTGACCGTGGGCGTACGCGCGTACTCACTGAACTCGTTCACCATAGATTTCATGGCCCCTACCTGATTCACAATGGTGTCCGTGGCACGCTTAAGCATGGCTGCATCGGTCTCATCCAATTTGGCATGCAGTTTGTGTTGCAAGCGTTCTGCAGACAACTGAATAGGTGTGAGTGGGTTTTTGATTTCATGGGCCAATCGACGTGCCACTTCCGCCCAAGCTGCATCACGCTGGGCTTGTGCCATGGTGGTCACATCATCGAACACCACCACAAAGCCGTTACCCGCTCCCAGCGGCAACCTTGTTGCTCGAATCAAAATGTATTGCTTACCATGTGCCCCAGTGATTTCTATTTGCTTGTTCAGCTCTAATTTAGCAAACTCCACTTGCTTGGTCGCTTCAAAATGGGTTTGAATCATCTCGACAAACTCATGCAAAAAACTATGCTGGTCGGCAATTGAAGCAAACTGACTGTTTTCATAAGGCGCCAAGTCGATACCCAAAATATTGGTAGCGGTAAGGTTATAAGTTCTCAACTCAAAATTGGCGTTAATGGCCAATACTCCCGAAGATAAATGGGCGAGTACCGTCTCTAGATACGCACGTGCAGCCTCCAAACGTACGCGGTTTTGTTCAGTGGCTTTGGTGGCATCATCCAGCTGTCGTGTCATGCTATTGAATGATTTCACCAACACGCCCAACTCATCATTACCAAATTGTGGCAACACATTACTGTAGTCGCCACTGGCAATGGCACGCGTGCCCTCGGCAAGCACACTGATTGGTTGTGACAAGCGTCGACTCAGCAAGAAAGCGATGGCCAAGGCCGACAGCATGGCTAGCATCAGCACCATGGTCAACGTGAGTGCAAAGATGTCCTTGAGCGAGCCTCGGCTATAGGACAGTTCCTGATAGTCCTGATACACCTCTTGCACTGCTTCTGCGGTATTAGAGAGCGCTTTGGGCACCGGCTGTAGCAATTGCAGAATACGTGTTTCACCGGTCAACCCCTGCACCTCAACCGGGGCTAGCACACGCATGTACAAGCCTTTTCCGGGGATAGGCTCAATCTTGCCATACACCTGACGCTGGGCCTGTCGCAACTGCGGGATGCTTGGCAATTCAGGTAAAAAGCTACTGGGGTCACCGCTAGACACCGACAATATCCCGCCCTGTGGGGTGAGTAGTGCCGCTTCTAGAATGCCGGATTTTTCTCGCAAATCGTTCAATACACTGTAGTGTGCGCGGGTAGGCTGAAACGCCAAACTCGTGGCCATATTCTCGGCCTTCTCCTCAATATCCACCAACATAATATCCAAGGCACGCTGCCCCAGACTTAAACCGCCGTCCAATGCCGATTCCACTTTGACGTTAAACCACGATTCAATTGAGCGCGTTAAGAAATTGACAGACACCAGATACACCACCATACCAGGCAATATTGCCATGAGTGCAAATGCTGTGAGTAGCCTTAAATTGAGGCGGCTACCCACCACTTTGGCTTTGGCATTTTGATAAAGGTGACGAATCTGGAAACCGATGAGGCCGGCAAGCAGTACGGCCAATGCGATATTGATATAGAGCAGGTATTTGTAGTAATCGCCGGAAATCGAAGTGTTGGAGCTTGCTACAGAAAGCAAGTACAACAGCACCAAACTCATGCCGATGCTAATAAAGATGATAAACCGCATAATCGTGACTTAAGTGTTTACTTTAGCTCTTTTACGGGCCAAGAATAAATGGGAGAAGCCAAGTTCCAATCTTCAGAACCCAAAGTATCGACCTGAATGGCTTTGGGTAACTTGGATTTATCCAAACGCATGAGTATGGCCGCGCGATAAGGGGTGCCTTTTTCTAGTTGTTGCTTGGCCACCACACGCCAATCTCGTACCATCGACAACTGATGGCGTGCTTCACTTAGGGATTCAAAAGATTTTTGATGTAGCTCGTCGCTTACTAGATATTGCTTGGTTAATGCATGATAACTGAGCTTAACCGACTTACTGACGGTGACAATTTCATCATCGAACCAATACTCATGTGGCTCCACAATCTGAAACTCAACAAGAAAGCTAAGCGCCACCCCTTTGTTGATGGCCTCTTCGATACTGCTGTCGAAGCTAATTTCAAAATCCGCCTTCAGTTGGAGATACTCCTCGGAAGGCACTAGCTCTGCTGATTTGACAGCAATATTGTTAGCGGCAGCCCAAGCTAGGCAGGAAATGGCAAAGATGCCGAGGAAAACACTAAACTTTTTGTAATAGCGCATAAAACAATCCGTCATGTAATGCGCTAGGAATTAACTGACCATTTAAACATTGTATGTGTTGACCCAGATTAGTCTCTAATTGAATCGGCAACTGCTTAGCATCAGCGTGCTGACTCAAAAATGCATCCATTTGTCGTTGATTTTCTTGCTCAAAGACAGAACAAGTAACATAAAGCAATTTACCGCCTTTTGCCAATATTTGCCATAAATTCAACAAAATTGCCGATTGCTGTTGCGTGAATGAGACAATATCTGCCTCACGTCGCAACCATTTTATATCCACATGACGGCGGACAATCCCAGATGCGCTACAGGGCACATCGGCCAGTATTCGGTCAAACAATTGTCCATCGTACCAATTGTCTGTATTGGCAGCATTGCCCACCTTTAAAGTTGCGTGCGCAGAGAGTCTTGCTAGGTTACTAGATACACGTTCCAAACGTGACGCATCATTATCAATCGCAGTGAGGTCTATATCCGCAGATTCTAGTAAGTGTCCAGTTTTGCCTCCAGGCGCACAGCATGCGTCTAGCACACGCATGTGCGGTGCTAAATCTAGCAAATAAGGGGCAAGTTGCGCACCGTAATCTTGCACAGAAACCACACCATCAGCAAAGCCAGGTACTTTATCGACTGGCATGGGTTGTTCCAACATGACCGCACAAGGCCCAATCTGCTGAGATGCAATCCCTTGTCGATCAAGTAATTGTACATAGTCTTGTGTACTGATTTTGCGCTGATTGACCCGTAAGGTCATAGGCGGATGGGTGTTACCCACCAGTAGCATTGCTTGCCAATGTGTTGGATATTGCTTTTTTAGCGTGTTTATCCACCATTGCGGGTAAGAATAAGTGGCAACTTCATGCTTAGCCACCTGTGTAGCAAGCGCATCTTTCTGACGCAAAAAGTTACGCAATACACCATTTACCAACCCTTTTGCCCATGCAGGTTTTGCGTAACTAGCCGCTTTTACTGCTTGATTGACGACAGTAAAATCATCCGCCTTGTCATGTAACAGCTGAAACAGCGCCACCAATAACAATGCATGCACGTGACCATCTGAAAGCGGTTTTTCTAGCAATTGATTGAGATAAATTTCTAACTCACCATAAAATCGCAAGGTGCCATAGCTTAAATCCGCACCTGCGCCACGCTGCTGGGGCGTCGCATTGCCAAAACGTTGCTGAGCATCTGGCAAGGAAAGCGTAAGATTTCTGCCGGATAACACCTGGCGGACAGCGTTAGCTGCAATTTGTTGAGCGATATACACGGTGG
Source organism: Betaproteobacteria bacterium Ga0077540 (assembly GCA_001464125.1). Taxonomy (GTDB): domain Bacteria; phylum Pseudomonadota; class Gammaproteobacteria; order Burkholderiales; family Methylophilaceae; genus Methylophilus. The sequence goes on from LNEP01000006.1 coordinate 111,450, forward strand.
CTACTTTAAATTTGACTTTAGATTTAGTGAGAATTGATTCTACTTGATTCGTGTATGCAAAACCTCAGACTTTGTGACTTAGCCACAAAAAAGGGCGATGCACGCATCGCCCTTTTGGAATTTACTAGCCGTTTAGTACTGATTAGCTAGCGCCATTAATTTGGCAATCCGCTCTTCGGTTTGCGGATGTGTGCTAAACAAGCCTCTCAAACTTCCACCAGACAATGGATTAATAATCATCATTTGCCCAGTTTCGGGGTGAGCCTCTGCAGTCTCGTTAGGTATTTGATGGGCGTAGTGATGAATTTTCTCCAGCGCACTCGCCAAGGCTTTGGGATCTCGACTGATGTCCGCACCCATTCTATCTGCCTCAAACTCTCGCGCACGTGAGATAGCCATCTGTATCAGAGAGGCAGCCAACGGCGCAAGAAACATCATCAATATGCCAAGCAATGGATTGACATTACGCTCCCCATTGGCGTTATGACCACCGCCAAACATCATGCCAAACTGTGCAATCGATGCAATCGCACCGGCTACCGTAGCAGAGATTGTGGAAATCAACGTATCTCGATTTTTTACGTGCGCCAATTCATGTGCCATCACGCCGCGCAATTCACGCTCGTTCAAAATTTTCATAATGCCCACTGTAGCCGCCACCGCCGCATTATCTGGGTTACGTCCCGTCGCAAATGCGTTGGGCTGAGATTCGTTGATGACGTACACTTTAGGCATCGGCAATTGCGCATTTTCAGCCAACTCTTTGACCATGCTGTAATAATTTCTAAATTGCGTATTGTCTGGCGTCACTTCCATCGCACCATACATTTTAAGTACCGCTTTATCGCTAAACCAATAAGCGTATACATTCATTGCAGCTGCTAGCACTAAGGCAATCATCATGCCACCAGCGCCGCCCATGGCAGCACCTACGCTACCAAATAACGCCACAATCGCGGCCATCAGCACGAATGTTTTCATCCAATTTCCAAACATGTCTTTCTCCTCAATTCAGATGCTATCCATCTAGCAATCAACTACTCTTGATATGCGTGCAAATATTAGATTTTCAATAGCACGGGGATAGAGCGCCTTTAAATAAAGGCTTCGCCCAGTTGAACATGCCGACCCTGAACAAATTGCTGTGCTGTCTGCCGCTTACCACCTGGCATTTGCAGCTCTTCAATATCAAGTATCCCCTCACCACATGCCACTGTTAGCTTCCCATCCATCGCGACAATTTCACCAGGTTGTGCTTTGGTGGTGGTGCTGGATTCTGGTCGATAAGTTGCGTACCAAATCTTGCATACCTCACCCCTAAACGTGCTGGACGCCACTGGGAACGGATTAAATGCTCTGACTTGTCTGGATAATGCCTCGGCAGTTTGCTGCCAGTTGATGGCTGACTCCGACTTTTCTAGCTTGTGGGCATAAGTCACAAGTGCTTCATGCTGCGGGGTGGATGGCAACTTGCCATCCTTCTCAAGGGTAGCCATCGCATTCACCATCAGCTGCGCACCCAGCAAACTTAAGGCGTCATGCAAACTTTGCGTCGTATCAGTTGGCAATATGGGAACATGCCCCTTCAAAACCATTGCCCCAGCGTCTAACGCTGGCACCACTTCCATAATCGTCACGCCTGTTTCGGCATCCCCAGCCAATATGGCGCGGTGTATAGGCGCAGCGCCCCGCCATCTTGGTAGTAACGATGCGTGAATGTTGTAGCAACCTAGTTTAGGCATGGCTAATACAGGGGTGGGAATAATTAAACCGTAGGCAGCAACAATCATCACATCCGCATCTGCTTCTGCGATCCTAGCTTGCACCTCGGCTGGCTTGAGAGATTCCGGTTGATATACTGGCAATTGATGTTGCAAGGCCAATTGTTTAACAGAGCTGGCTCGAAGCTGCATGCCTCTTCCGGCTGGTCGATCTGGTTGCGTTAGCACCATGACGATGTTGTGCCCAGCCTCGATTAAGGCTGATAATGCAGGCACTGCAAACTCAGGCGTCCCTGCAAAAATAATGTTCATGCGTCAAACTTTCTTGTAAGAATATACTGTGAAGATAAACCTGCTGAAATGGCGCGCACTAATAGCTATTTCTCTCAATTTCACGCGAATGCTTGAGCATTTTGGTTTTAATGCGGTTACGCTTGAGCGGCGAAAGATACTCAACAAATACCTTGCCTTTTAGATGATCCATTTCATGCTGGATACATACACTTAACAATCCGTCGGCATCTAGTGTAAATTTTTTGCCATCCACATCATAAGCTTCCACTTTAATTTGCTCGGCACGCGACACGGTTTCATAAATCCCAGGCACAGACAAGCAACCCTCTTCATAGGTTTGGGTGCCTGATTGACTCAAGATTTTTGGGTTAATCAATACCAACAAGTCGTTTTGCTCTTTGCTGGTATCAATCACGATCAATTGCACATGATGATTCACTTGTGTTGCGGCCAGTCCAATGCCGGGGGCTGCATACATGGTTTCCTTCATATCCTGCACCAATCGCTTTAAGTTGGCATCAAAGGTCGTGACGGGTTTGGCCACTGTATGCAAACGTGGATCTGGGTAATTCAGTATTGTAAGTAGCGCCATAAACTAAAAGTGTTGTCTTATATCAACAATCCCTATTTTGAACATGTTTGAATTGCCAAAAAAGCTTGATTGTTGAATGAATTACATGATAAATTTAATGCAACTTCGCGGATTTTTCCGCTCTTTTTGACCGAGGTCAACTGTATGTTTCGTTCTATTATAACGCTGCTGAGTCTAAGTTGTTTATGCTTATCTGTTCACGCAGACGAAATTACATTACAAAAAAATCATCCAGAGCGCTATGTGGTTAAAAAGGGTGACACCCTTTGGGGCATCTCTGGCACCTTTCTTAAAGACCCATGGAAGTGGCCAAAAGTTTGGAAAATGAATCGTGCGGAGATCAAAAATCCACATTTAATTTATCCTGGCGATGTAGTGGTACTCGACATGTCTAGCGGGAGCCCTGAGTTTAAACTTTTACGCCAGACAGTCACTTTAGAACCTGGCGTTATCGAAGAGCCACTTGAAAAAGAAGCCATCTATACCATTCCACCCAATGTCATCGGCCCTTTCTTGAGCCAACCTTTACTCATTGAGCAGGATGAGCTTGAAACTGCGCCACGTATAGTCGGCGCTCAGGATAATCGTCTTATTTTAAGTCCGGGCACACGTGTGTATATCAATAACCTAGAGGAAGGTGATAAAAAATTCTGGAATATTTATCGCCCTGGTGATGTGTTAAAGGATCCGGAATCAAATGAGATATTGGGCACCGAGGCAATTTATTTAGGTGATTTAAAAATTAGCAAGTTTGGTCAGCCCGCATCTGGCAACATCGTGAAAGCTAAAGAAGAAATTTTTAGTAAGGATAGATTAGTTGTTGCATCGGAGGGGTTTAAAGAAAGTTTTGTGCCGCATGCACCTGATAATGAGGTTAGTGGCCGTATTATCAAAATTTATGGTGGTGTTGCTGAGGCTGGACCTGAAACTGTAGTCTCCATCAATTTGGGCAAGCTCAATGGCATTGAAGATGGTCACGTGTTGGCGATTAGTCGTCACGGTCGGTTAATCAAAGATCCAGAATACAAAGAAGACAAATCCAAACCAGTTGATAAAGAGAGCAAAGTGAAGCCGGATGAAATCAAGCTACCCGATGAACGCGTTGGCTTGGTCATGGTTTTCAGAACCTTCGATCGTGTCTCCTATGGCCTGATTATGCAGACCTCTGATGCTATTTACACATTGGATACCGTACATACGCCTTAAAACATGTCGCAAATCGTCAGCGAGACAGATCGGGACATCGCTTCTTGGATTGCACTGAGTATAATTGATGGTATTGGTAGCGTCACGCTTTGCCAGCTTCTGCGTAAGTTTGGCTCACCCACTGGGGTATTTTCTGCTAGCAAATCCCAATTAAAAGAGATTGTGGATGACAAAATCGCATCATCCATTTTTAGCGGTCTGGATGAAAACGCAATTGCACCTACATTGGCATGGTTATCCGATCCCCAAAACCATATCATCACCCTGGCTGATAGCTTTTACCCAAAAGTGCTGCTGGAAATAGCCAACCCACCTGCCGTGCTTTATGCAAAAGGTAATATCGATTGTTTATCGCAGCCTTGTTTGGCGGTGGTAGGGAGTCGCAATGCCACCCCACAAGGCGAGAAAAATGCTGAGGACTTCTCAGAGAACTTAAGTCGGCAAGGCCTCTGTATCGTAAGCGGTATGGCGCTTGGCATTGATGGCGCAGCCCATCGCGGTGCATTAAAAGCAAATGGCGCCACCATTGCAGTAGTAGGCACGGGCTTAGATATTGTATACCCTGCCAAACATCGCGGCTTAGCGCATCAAATTGTATCCAATGGCTTGATACTCTCTGAGTTCGCTTTAGGTACTCCATCTAAAGCACAAAACTTCCCCAGAAGAAACCGTATTATTAGTGGGTTGAGCTTAGGGTGTTTGGTCATCGAAGCCAATTTAGATAGCGGTTCGTTGATTACTGCTAGGTTAGCTGTCGAGCAAGGACGAGAAGTTTTTGCAATTCCCGGCTCCATTCATTCTCCAGTGGCTAAAGGCTGTCACCAATTGATCAAACAAGGCGCCAAGCTTGTTGAGTCAACTGATGATATTTTGAGCGAATTGCAGCCACTTTTGCAATTCTCAAACACGTCAAGTACTAGCCCAAACGGGTCACTACCCAAACGGGCTAATGAGACCCCAGAAACCAATACAGTACTGGATTCCATGGGGTTTGAGCCTATCCATTTTGACACCATACTGACCCACACTGGCTTGACTGTGAGTGCGCTTTCAACGATGCTAACGTTACTGGAGTTGGATGGGAAAGTTTCGCCTGTAAATGGAGGGAAGTTTCAACGTCTCGTTTAGTAGTTAACGATACTCAGTGGCTTTTATAATAGATAATTGAGGAGATAACATGTTAGAAGTGTTAATTTTTATGTTCCAGAACTATCTTGGAACGCAGCCTCAATTGAACGCTGCTGATATTGAGGAAGACTTTTTAGCCCAAGAATTATCCCAAGCGGGGTTTGACCACAGCGATATTGCTGGGGCGTTTGATTGGTATAAACAACTTCGATGTCTAATCAGCCAACCTTATCATCAATACCTTTCGAATCCGACGTCATTTCGTGTCTATATCGACCAAGAGCTAGAACGTATTGATGCCGAAAGTTTTGGATTTTTAAGCTTTGTAGAGCAAGCGGGTGTGATCAAACCGAATGAGCGTGATTTGATTATTGACCGCGCTATGGCGCTCAAACAAAAAGATATTACGATTGAAGAAGTACGTTGGATTACCATGATGGTATTGTGGAATGACAACCGCAAAAAAGATTACCTGTTTGTGGAAGACGCAGTGTTTAATCCAAAAGGCTTAACCCTACAGTAACCTTGGTAGCGCCTAATAAAAAAACCCTAGCTAGGCTAGGTTTTTTCGTTTAATACTCAATATTAAGCAGGCAGATTTTGAATAATCTTGGCAATAGTACCCGCCTGATTCAATGTATAAAAATGCATATTCTTAACACCAGCTGCAATAAGCCTTTGGCACATTTCAGTCACCACATCTGCACCATAAGCCCTTAGAGAAGCCATGTCATCGCCATAAGCCTCCAAACGCAATCGTAACCAGCGTGGAATTTCCGCACCACATACCCCAGAAAAACGCGCCAGTTGTGTGTAGTTATAGATTGGCATGATGCCAGGCACAATAGGCACTACTATATTTTCTTGATCACATGCTTCTAAAAAGCGGAAGTACGCATCGGCATTATAAAAATATTGAGTGATAGCGGAATTAGCACCAGCCTCTACCTTACGTTTAAAGTTAGCAATATCTTTGGCCGCTGATTGTGCTTCCGGATGGAACTCCGGATACGCTGCCACTTCGATATGAAACCAATCGCCTGTCTCCTGACGAATAAACGTTACCAGTTCATTGGCATACTTAAAGTCGCCTGCACTGACCTCGCCAGAAGGTACGTCTCCGCGCAAAGTCACCAAACGCTTAATGCCTTTGGCTTGATACGCACTCAGTAACTCGCGTATCTCTTCCTTACTCGAGGAGATACAAGAAATATGCGGCGCCGCAGCGTAACCTTCACCTTGGATTTCAAACACAGTTTCCATAGTTCGGTCACGCGTAGAGCCACCCGCCCCAAAGGTAACTGAGAAAAATTCTGGCTTAAATTGCGCAAGTGATTTTCTCGCCTCGCGCAAATTAGCCACCCCATCCGCGGTCTTGGGTGGAAAGAATTCAAAACTATAAGCAATAGGTGGATTCACGTTTTCTAATCTTTATTAATCTTCAACACATCAATCTTTATCGACAACAATCGCACTTAATATCCATGAAATCACGCTGTAAACGATGGCGCCGATAATACCCGCCATGACACTCTGAACAGTGAAGCCATCCAAAAAATTGCCTACCGCCCAGAACAGAATACCATTAATCACAAAGATAAATAGGCCGAGTGTCAGGATAGTCACAGGCAAGGTTAGCACAACCAAAATTGGTTTAATTAACATATTCACTAAACCAATAATCACTGCAGCAATCAGTGCGGTTGTAAAACTGGCTACCTGAATACCAGGCACAATATACGTCACGCCCATCAACGCCAACGCGTTAAGCACCCAACCAATCAACAGTTTAAACATCGCATGCTCCTTAGAATATCCCACCAAACAATGGGTGCAGTCAGTGTAGCACTGAATAATTATTTGGTGGGAACAGCTATTATTCTATGGACCAAACACGCTACTTAGTAACGGTAGTGGTCTGGTTTATAAGGACCTTGTTTAGCCACACCAATGTATGCTGCCTGCTGATCTGTCAATTCAGTGAGTTGCGCATTGAGTTTTTTCAATTGCAATACAGCCACTTTCTCATCCAAATGCTTAGGTAAGGTATACACACCCACTGGGTAATTTGCAGTTTGTGTAAACAACTCAATTTGCGCAATGGTTTGGTTAGCAAAGCTAGAGCTCATTACATAACTAGGATGGCCAGTACCACAGCCCAAGTTTACCAAACGGCCTTTGGCCAATAAGATAATACGTTTGCCATCTGGGAAAACCACATGATCCACTTGTGGTTTGATTTCATCCCACTCGTATTTCTCAAGCGAAGCAACGTCAATCTCGTTATCAAAGTGGCCGATGTTACATACAATGGCTTGGTCTTTCATTTTCGCCATATGGTCATGCGTAATCACATGGTAATTGCCGGTAGCTGTCACAAAAATATCTGCATGCTCAGCGGCATAATCCATCGTTACCACACGGTAACCTTCCATCGCTGCTTGCAATGCACAGATTGGGTCAATTTCAGTCACCCACACTTGCGCAGACAATGCGCGCAATGCTTGCGCTGAACCCTTACCCACATCACCGTAACCTGCAACCACCGCCACTTTACCTGCAATCATCACGTCAGTGGCACGTTTAATGCCATCCACCAATGACTCACGGCAACCGTACAAATTATCGAATTTTGATTTAGTCACAGAGTCGTTTACATTAATAGCAGGGAAAGCCAACTTGCCTTCTTTATGCATTTGATACAAACGATGCACGCCGGTAGTGGTTTCTTCTGTCACGCCTTTGACTTTGCTTAGGCGTGTTGAGTACCAAGTAGGATCGACTTTTAACTTTTCTTTGATGGAGTTAAACAAGCAGATTTCTTCTTCAGAACCTGGGTTGGCCAATACAGAAAGATCTTTTTCAGCACGAGTACCTAGGTGTAACAACAAGGTTGCATCGCCACCGTCATCTAAAATCATGTTGGTGTAGCCCCCATCTGTCCATTCAAAAATGCGGTGGGTGTAATCCCAATAATCTTCTAGTGATTCACCTTTTACTGCAAACACTGGCGTACCAGTAGCCGCAATGGCAGCAGCAGCGTGGTCTTGTGTGGAGTAGATATTGCATGAAGCCCAGCGCACATCTGCGCCTAAGTCTTTCAGTGTTTCAATCAACACTGCGGTTTGGATGGTCATGTGAAGTGAACCAGTAATGCGCGCACCTTTCAGTGGTTGCGCTTTTGCATACTCTTCACGAATTGCCATTAAACCTGGCATTTCAGTCTCGGCAATCGCAATTTCTTTGCGACCCCAATCAGCCAATGATAAATCGGCAATTACATAGTCTTTGAAATCAGCTACAGTATTCATAATCTTCCTTAATGAATGAAAACTGAGCAGGGAAAACATACTGGAGGGCCTACGCTCACCTTTATATTCCGTGCTCGCACAGTTATTAAAAGTGAACGCCGTTTACAACATCTCTGAGCCTGGGAGCATGGGAATAACTCTCGCAGCGTTCCTCAGAAGGACAACATTATATCGCTAAAACAATCATTTGCCAAAATCAGACGTCTTTAGGCGTCCAAAGTTCATGCACATCATGAATCCCCCAACTGTGAGCGGATTCGTGACCAACAATTTCATCCATTGCACTTGCTTTAGATAAATCAACCACCTCTACTTGGATGCGCGCTCTAGATTTAGTCGAGAAAAAGACTTTCACAACCGGCTGTAATAAGGTCTTCGTGGATTGATCGATCACCACTGCCAAGCGACCAGATTTGAGCAGCACCACTGAACCGATAGGATAAATGCCAACGCTTTTCACAAAGGCTTTAAACACGGTCTGATCAAAATGGTTTTTCCATTGTGCCATCCGCTGCAAGGATACACCTGGTTCCCAGCCATCTTTGTATGGACGATTTGAAGTCACAGCATCATACACATCACAAACGGCACCCATCTTAGCAAGCAAGCTAATTTGGTCACCTTTGAGCTGTTTAGGATAGCCGGAGCCATCAACTTTCTCATGATGATGTAGACAGACATCTAATGTCACAGGGTCGTCAATACCCGCCTTCAGCAATAAGGCATACCCCTCTTCGGGGTGAAGTTTCACCTTAGCAAACTCTTGATCCGTCAACGCACCGGGCTTATTGAGTATATCCAAAGAGACTGCCGCCTTGCCTATGTCATGCATAAGACCAGCCAAGCCAGCTTGTCTAATTTCCGCATCCCCAAGCCCTAGCTCCTTGGCCAGGGCTGTCATCATGGCGCACACTGCCACGGAATGCATATAGGTGTAGTCATCTTGGTTTTTTAATCGCACTAAACTAATTAATGCGCCTTCGTTGCGTTTTATAGAAGCAGATATTTCCTCGACCAGTGGCATCACTGCTTCTGCATTGACGACCTTACCAAGACGCGCATCTTTAAACATGGAAGCTACTGCACGTTTAGACTCTTTAATAATGCGTGATGCTTGTTGCAACTCCTGCTCAATAGAAGTTTTTTCGATTTTCGATTCAGTTACATCGGTTTGCACCACTTTAGGTGCCTGTGTCTCGATTTGCGTACACTCCTCCGCCACAACAGCACTTACTTCGGGAACATCCAATCCTTTAGCGGTATCAATTACTACTTCTTTGATGATACTGGACTGCAGTTTTTTCAGGTCCTGAATATCATTAAGTACAAATTTGGTTTTCCAAAAAGGATGATCCACCCAAGCACCATTAAGTGCATGGATATGCATGCCAATAATCACTTGATGTGTAGGAATGGTTTTAAGCATTGTAGACATCATTCTGGCTTAAAATTGCGCGCGTGGATGCAAAGAAAAAGGGGCTAAAAAGCCCCCATTTCTCGCCTAACATCAAGCTAATCTTTTTATAAGCCTGCTGCTGCGCGTAACGCTGAAGCTCTGTCAGTAGCTTCCCAAGTGAACTCTGGCTCATCGCGACCAAAATGCCCGTAAGCTGCAGTTTTTGCGTAGATTGGGCGTAGCAAATCCAGCATTTTAACGATGCCTTTAGGGCGCAAATCAAAATGCTCGCGCACCAATTGTGTCAGCAGTTCATCCGACACTTTACCCGTACCATAGGTTTGCACCATGATGGATGTCGGTTGCGCCACACCAATGGCATAACTCACTTGCACCATGCACTTATCAGCCAAGCCAGCTGCCACAATATTTTTAGCCACATAGCGGCCGGCATACGCGGCTGAGCGGTCTACTTTAGAGGGATCTTTGCCTGAAAAAGCGCCACCACCGTGTGGGGCTGCACCACCGTAGGTATCTACAATAATTTTACGGCCAGTTAAACCACAATCACCTTGCGGGCCACCCACCACAAACCGGCCTGTTGGATTCACCAAATATTTAATCTCACCTTTGATTAACTCTTGCGGCAACATCGGCTTGATGATTTCTTCGATGGTCGCTTCACGAATCGCTTCCAAAGTCATCTCTGGCGCATGCTGTGTGGATACCAACACCGTATCAATTTTATGTGGTTTGCCATCCACGTATTGAATCGTCACTTGGGATTTGGCGTCCGGACGCAACCATGGCAAACGGCCATCCTTACGCAATTGCGCTTGGCGCTCCATGATGCGATGGCTCAGCCAAATCGGCAATGGCATTAATTGTGGTGTTTCATTCACGGCATAGCCAAACATCAAGCCTTGGTCACCTGCGCCTTGATCTAGTGGGTCGTCATTCGCATTGTCCACGCCCTGGGCAATGTCTGGCGATTGTTTGTCATAGGCGACCAGCACCGCGCAACCCTTGTAATCGATGCCGTATTCGGTATTGTCATAGCCAATGCGTTTAATCGCATCGCGTGCTACTTTGATGTAGTCGACATTGGCGGTAGTCGTAATTTCACCCGCCAACACCACTAAGCCAGTATTAGCCAGCGTCTCTGCCGCCACTCGTGCGGTAGGGTCTTGCGCTAAAATAGCATCTAAAATGCTATCAGATACTTGGTCTGCGAGTTTATCGGGATGGCCCTCAGAAACAGATTCTGAAGTAAAAAGATATTGATTCATAATGCGCCTTGAAAATAAATATTAAAAAGTTTGAAATGACGCACCGACTAAAGGCTAAAGCAAGTGCATCAGGACAACGAATTTGGTATTGTAGTGGAAATTAAGTTCGCACCCCATATAAATTTAATTGGCAAGCATTTAATCGGGGCTAGCAGACTTCCTCGCAACACTAAGCATTATCATCGGCATTATGAAACTTAACTTTACTAAAATGCAGGGCGCAGGCAACGACTTTGTTGTCATCGATAGCTATACCCAACCTGTTTCCCTCACTTCCGATCAAATCAAATTCATTGCCAACCGCTACTTTGGCGTGGGTTGCGATCAATTATTGATGGTCGAAAAAACCACGACACCGAATGTTGATTTCCGTTATCGCATCTTTAACGCCGACGGCGGCGAGGTGGAGCAATGTGGCAACGGTGCACGCTGTTTTGTGCGTTTTGTGGTGGAAAAGGGCTTGACGCAAAAACATGAAATTTCAGTAGAAACCGCTAGCGGTGTGATTTCACTGCAATTGCAGGATGATGGCCAAGTCACGGTCAATATGGGGGCGCCCCGCTTTGCGCCTGCGCAAGTTCCATTTGAGGCACCATCGCAGCAAACACTGTACCCACTAGCATTAACCCAGACCGAGATACAAATTTCTGCAGTATCGATGGGGAACCCACATGCGGTAACAGTAGTAAACGATGTGAACACCGCACCTGTTGCTGAATACGGCCCACAAATTGAGTCACATCCGCGCTTTCCGCAACGCGTCAATGCCGGGTTTATGCAAGTATTAAATCCACACGCCATCAACTTGCGCGTATACGAACGTGGCAGTGGCGAAACCCTAGCCTGCGGTACTGGCGCTTGTGCAGCCGCTGTGAGCGGTATACAACTTGGCCTGCTGTCATCACCGGTCGTAGTCAACACGCGTGGCGGCCAACTGACGATTACTTGGGCTGGCAATCAAGCCCCGGTCATGATGACGGGCCCAGCAGAAATCGTGTTTGACGGCGAAATTAATATCTAATTGCTTACTTGGAAAATCCACTATGGAAAACGAAATCAAAGCGTATTTAAAAGCGCACCCAGAATTTTTTGAACACAATGCACATTTGTTGACGGAAATCTTTCTGCCCAGCCCACACGGCGATGGCGCGATTTCACTGGCACAACGCCAACAATTGGCTCAGCGCGATAAAATTCGCGTGTTGGAATCCAAGTTTACCGAGCTTATTTTGAATGCAGAGGAAAACGAAGCAACGGCTGAAAAAGTGCATAGATTGACCATCGGCTTATTAGGTGCGCCTAATTTTGAACAACTGAATGCGCACCTTACTGCATATTTGCGTGATTATTTCGATTTGCCTGACAGTCAGTTGAAACTGTGGTCTAGCTCCAGCTTACTGGCGGACAGTATTAGCGCATTTATTGTTGCAGACGATGCCTTGAAAAACTGGGCGAAAGATTTATCACAACCCTATTGCGGCCCGATGCCGAGTATTGATATTGGCAGTTGGTTTACAGAGCCGCCCGCATCGATCGCGATTGTTCCAATGCGCGGCAAAGACACGTTTGGCGTATTGGTATTGCCAAGTACCAACCCAACCCGCTTTTACCCGGGCATGGGCACTCTGTTTTTAACGCGCATCGGCGAGTTAGTGAGCGCATCTCTATTACGCTACATTAATTAACTTGGATTACCTAAATCAATATTTAGATTTCTTACATTTTGAGCGTGGCTTGAGCGACAACACGCGTGACAACTACGCGCGTGATATACAGCAACTTCTAACGCTGAGTGAAACGATGTCACTTGCCAACATCCAAGTTACGCAAGTGCGCAAATATGTGGCCATATTGCATAGCAAAGGCCTGAGCGGCAAAAGCATTGCGCGCATGCTTTCCAGCTGGCGCGGTTTTTTTGATTATCTGGTCCAGCGCCACCAGTTTAAGCATAATCCGGTGATTGGGATGCGCGCGCCAAAATCGCCTAAAACCCTGCCACAGGCGCTATCCATCGAGCAGGCCAGTAAGTTGGTGGATATTCAAGATGATGACATTTTGAGCCAACGTGACCATGCTATTTTGGAGTTATTTTATTCTTCAGGCCTGCGCTTAAGCGAGCTAGTGGGGCTGAATATTGACCAGATTGATTTTGCTGAAGGCACGGTCATGGTCACAGGTAAAGGCAATAAAACACGTATCGTACCGCTAGGTGCGCATGCAGCCCAAGCCATTCAAACTTGGCTACCGCTACGCAGCAGCATGCTGATACGTAACCCCAACGAGAAAGCGGTATTCATCAGCAAGCAGGGTCGACGTATTTCCGGACGCAATATCGAATACCGCCTGAAAGCATGGTCCATTAAACAAGGCTTGCATACGGCGGTGCACCCACACACCTTACGCCATAGCTTTGCCACGCATGTTTTACAATCTAGTGGTGATTTACGTGCAGTGCAAGAAATGCTGGGACACGCCAATATTAGCACCACACAAGTGTATACGCATTTGGACTACCAACATTTAACCAAGGTCTATGATGCTGCGCATCCTCGCGCCAAAAAGAAATAAAATTCAATGTAGGGCTTGAACTGTCACAATTTAGGCGCATCTATAAGAGATGATGTATCAATAATAATTTTCAACCTGTTAGGAAACCTTCGCATGGAACACACACTACCCGCTTTACCCTATGCCAAAAACGCTTTGGCACCTCACATTTCAGAAGAAACATTTGAGTTTCATTACGGCAAGCACCACCAAACCTATGTCACCAATCTGAACAACTTAATTAAGGGCACAGAGTTTGAAAACAGCAGCTTAGAAGACATCATTAAAAAATCTTCCGGTGGCATTTATAACAACTCTGCCCAAATCTGGAACCACACGTTCTTTTGGAGCAGCATGAAACCAAACGGTGGCGGCGCTCCAACTGGCGCATTGGCCGATGCAATTAACAAAAAATGGGGTTCTTTTGACGAATTTAAAAAAGCGTTCCAAGCCTCTGCAGTGGGCAACTTTGGCTCTGGCTGGACATGGTTAGTGAAAAAGGCTGACGGCAATGTAGACATTGTGAACACTGGAGCTGCAGGTACGCCTCTCACCACAGGCGATACAGCACTGTTGACGATTGATGTCTGGGAACACGCTTATTACATTGACTATCGCAATGCACGTGCTAAATTTGTAGAAGTATTCTTGGCTTCTTTGGCTAACTGGGACTTTGCCAGCGCCAATTTCAACGCTTAGTTTATTCTACTTATCCCCAAGCCAAGTGATTGCCACTTGGCTTTTTTTACGTCATTATCTTTTTAGCCAAACCGATAGTGTGCACACACATTGAAAAAACTGACAGGCATATTATTGTTATTGGTAGGTTGAGGATTTGCAAGCCGGGCAGCCATCGCAGGGTTATCTTTCTGCACCATTATGGTCGTAGGCTTTATCGGCACAGCCGGTAGAAAGGGTTGCAAGGATTTCTTGGAAATATTGATATATACCATCATTGCTGTGTCTTCCGGATATTTGGTGGGTAAATTTGGTCAACATTTATATCGACAGGCAAAACAAAAAGAAAAACATGAAACCTAACCTAAGCTATCACGCGCACATTTATTTTGATAACGAGCAATCGGTTCTAGCCAGCAATGTACGCGACAATATTATTCAAGACATTCCTCAATTGACTTATCGCGGCCAACTCATCCCTATGTCGGTGGGGCCACACCCCAAACCAATGTTTGAATTACACATCCCCGGCGATTGTATCAACTACGCCATGGCCAGTATTGATGCATTTCGTCAGGGATTATCGGTATTGATTCACCCAGTGCATGACGATGAATACCTTGCACATACACAAGATGCCAAATGGTTAGGCCCAAGCTTGCCATTAAAACTCGATGTGTTAAAAATAAAACAATCGAATTAGCCCGTTTGGCACAGAAGCGTTGTTTTTTCTCACTCTCTGGTAACAATTGACCATGATTTTTGATGCTGTTGCCATAAATGTGCGGCATGTTATTTTCTCAATCAAGACAGGCGGTTTTTTGGCTCTGTCTTAATTTTGGCACTCTACATCAACAGCCCAGAAACTAGCCAAATGTATCCAAACACCATGTGGCTATGGTTAATTCCGCCAATAATTTTGTATTGGACCAGCCGTATGTGGATGAAAGCACACCGTGGTCAAGTGGTTGATGACCCAGTGGTGTTTGCAGCTAAAGACTGGCAAAGCCTGACGGTGATTGCGCTCTCCGCCATTATCTTTGCTACTGCGCTCTTTGCTTAATACTGCAGTTTAGCGTTAGAAAATCACCTTACTTTCTACGCTAAAACACAAAGGCTACCCGTGGTAGCCTTTTTCATTCTCACTCACCCTATTTGAATCTGCGCATACTCCTGTTAAAATGCAATTATGTTGCATAAATTAATGATTCATATTGCATTGTTATTCTTATTTGCGTTTACGCAAATAGGCGTTGCTACGCATGAAATCAGCCACTTCAGCAACGCTACACAGCAAACGCATCCTGATCAGCACACAAGTCCTGATCAATGTAGCCAGTGCTTGGCACATGCAGATGCTGCCGCCGGTGTATTGATGCCAGCGTTTTCAATGCCGCTATTACTAGCAGCTTTGGAATTAGCTACCGCGCCTACACAGCACGCTTCCTCAACCACACTTGCGTACTACAGCGCTCGCGCACCACCCACATCTCTTAATTAAATCATGAAGTTACCAGCCACTTTGAGCTGGCTTTTGCTATTTATTTGAGGATGTATCCATGTTGCCTAAACCATTACGCACCTGCGCCGCTGCGCCAACTGCTTTAAAACGAAAATCTTTGCCTATTATTATTGGTTGCATGCTCAGCCACGCCGCACTCGCCGATGACGCCAATGCCATTCATCTAGACAGCATTCCTGTCACAGGCAATCCATTAGGGGTGGCTTCCGATGAGTTGGTAGTACCGGTATCTGTATTGAATGGCCGTGAACTGAGCCTTCGCCGTGAAGGCACCTTGGGCGAGACGTTGAACGGTATTCCCGGCGTGACTGCCACCCAGTTCGGCCCCAATGCTTCGCGCCCCGTCATCCGCGGTTTAGATGCTGAACGTGTACGCATCATGCAAAATGGTATTGGCGTGCTGGACGCTTCCAGCTTAAGTTTTGACCATGCAGTAGGCATAGACCCACTAATTATTGAGCAGATTGATGTAGTACGCGGCCCAGCAGCGTTGCTTTACGGTGGTAGTGCAGTAGGTGGTGTGGTTAACGCAATTGATCACCGCATCCCCAAAGAGCAGTTGGACGGCGTGACCGGACGTGCCGAAGCACGATTTGGCGGACCGGACAGCAGTCGTAACGCAGCGGCAGTGGTGGATGCAGGCAATGGTCAATTTGCTATTCATGCCGATGTCTACAACCGTAAAACGGACGATTTAGATATCCCGGGCTTTGCCGTGTCACGACGAAAAAGCCAAGCCGATGGTACGCCGCGCGAAAACAAAGGCAAACTAGTGAATAGCGGTGCAGAAGGTGACGGTGCAGCACTTGGTGCAGCACTGACCTTTGATAATGGCTACATTGGCGCCTCGGTCTCTACACTTAATAACAATTATGGCGTGGTGGCAGAAGAAGATGTGCGTATTGATATGAAAAGTGACCGATGGGATGTAGCCAGTGAGTTTACTGATTTGGGCGGGATTATTCAGCGCGTGAAGTTCCGCATGGCACATACCGATTATGAACATACCGAACTTGAAGGTGATGAAATTGGCACCACCTTTAAAAACCGTGGCGTTGAAGGTAGCTTTGAAGCAGGACATGCGCCCATTGCTGGTTTAAACGGTGTGATTGGCTATCAATTTAGCAACACCAACTTTGAAGCGTTGGGCGAAGAAGCCTTTGTCCCTAGTGTCAATACACAAACCAAAGCCTTATACGTTTACGAAGAACTGCCCTTAGGCAGCGACGAAGCCAAACATAAAATCACTTTTGGCGGCCGCTTGGGTCACACTTCTGTTGACTCTAAAACCACTGCTAATTTTGGCGCTGGACAAAGCAACAGTTTTAATCCAAATAGCTTTGCTTTAGGTGGCTTGTATAGCATCAATGAGCAGTGGTCAGTTACCAGCAATCTCTCACATAACGAACGTGCACCTAGTTACTTTGAACTATATGCCAACGGTGCACACGTTGCCACCGGGCAATTTGAGGTCGGAAATGCTAATTTTGACGTTGAACGCTCCAATGGCATTGACGCTCAATTACGCTGGAAAAACGCTTTGCATAGCTTTAGTGTCGGCGCTTACTACACGCGCTTTAGCAACTTTATCGGGTTATTTAACACAGGTAATGACATTGAGGTTGAACCTGGCGAGTTTTTGCCCGAAGCACAGTTCCGTGCAGTACCTGCTGTATTTAAAGGCTTAGAAGCTGAGGGTAAATTTACACTTACGGATCACTTGCAATGGCTGGTCCGCGGTGATTATGTACATGCTAAAGAAACACGCACCAATGAATACCTGCCCCGCATCTCTCCTCTGCGCTTGGGTACTGGCTTGCAATACGCACTCAATGGCTTTAGTGCGCGTATTGATGTTTTACGCGCATTCAATCAAAACAATACTGCGGACAATGAGTTAGCGACAGATGGCTATACCAATGTCTCGGCTATCTTGGCTTATAAACTACCCACCAAAGTCAACGTCGAGTTATTTGCGAAAGCCAACAACTTGTTGGATGACGAAATTCGAGAGCATGCATCATTCTTGAAAGACATTGCACCCGCAGGTGAGCGCTCACTATTGCTAGGCCTCAGAGCTGATTTTTAACGCTGACTTTTAATTTACTTAGAGAGAGGGCAACTGCCCTCGCCTAGTCTAAAAAGCGCTCTTAATCACACCACCATCTACACGCATGGCAGCCCCAGTGGTTGCCGATGCAAGTGGACTGGCAAGGTAAGTCACCATCGCCGCTACCTCGTCTGGTGTAGCGAAACGTTTAATCAGAGAGGTCGGACGCACTTTATCAAAGAACTCTTGCTCAAACTCCTCAAATGATTTTCCCGCCGCCAACGCCTCCACAAAATCTTCCACACCGCGCGATTTGGTGGGGCCAGGCAATACACTGTTCACGGTAATCCCTGTACCGGCAACCGCTTCAGCCAAGCCTCTGGCTACTGCAATTTGCGCAGATTTGGTCATGCCATAATGAATCATCTCGGACGGAATTTGTACACCGCTTTCGCTAGAAATAAAGATAACACGGCCCCAATTTTTCTGTTTCATGCCACCCAAGTATTGACGTGCTAAACGTACGCCGCTCAATACGTTCACATCAAAAAAGCGCGTCCAATCCATATCCGGAATATCCTCGAATGCTTTGGGTTCAAAGATACCCAGATTATTCACCAAGATATCTACCTGAGGATAGACCGCGAACAATGATTCTGCCGCACTCGCTTGCGTGAGATCACCCGCATAGCCTTGCACTATGTGTCCTGTGGCTTGACGAATACGCTCAATCGCGTTGTCTACCGCTACTTGCGTACGACCACTGATAATAACATCTGTGCCCTCTTTGGCCAGTGCTTCAGCAATGGCGTAACCAATACCTGCGGTAGAACCACTAACCAATGCACGTTTGCCTTTCAATTGTAAGTCCATGTGTTTTTTCCCAATCGCTTAATTAAAAATCTTGTTTAAACCCTGCAATCTTAAAAGTCTGTTAGTTTAAAATCCTGCCAGCACAATTTTGCCTATCACCTGCTGACGCTCCAGCATG
The DNA here is from genome assembly GCA_001464125.1 of Betaproteobacteria bacterium Ga0077540. GTDB lineage: Bacteria > Pseudomonadota > Gammaproteobacteria > Burkholderiales > Methylophilaceae > Methylophilus. Next base: position 130,175 of record LNEP01000006.1, read on the forward strand.
GTGTGCGCTTGTTTCAAATTGGCAGCATTAATACGCCCAAGCTGCTGGTTGATGGTAGTTTTAATCAGGCCTTGATCCACATATTGCGCCACTTGATTCAATATCTCATGTTGACGCTTAAGGTCATGCGTATTGAACAAAGCACGCGTAAACATCAGTTCCCAATGTAAAGACACGCTTTTGCGCTTCAATTTTCTAAAATCAAACAACTCTGGGTCATCAATTAGTGCAAACTTCCCCTGCGGTTGAATCACCTCTACGATTTGCGCAAAATGCTCATCCGTCTTGTTTAGGCTAATCACGTAGGCGACCTCTGGGATACCGAGCGCTTTTAGCTGCGCTTGCATGTCTTGGTGATGATTAATCACATAATGGGCACCAATCTTTTGCAGCCAAGCGATGCTTTCTGGCCTAGAAGCGGTCGCAATGATAGTCAACGACGTCAATTGCCTAGCCAGTTGCACCAGTATCGAACCCACTCCACCCGATGCGCCAATCACCAGCAAAGATGAGCCTTGCAGGGCACCTTGCACCTCTAGCCTATCAAACAATAATTCCCAAGCTGTCAAACTAGTTAAAGGCAATGCTGCGGCTTCTGCAAATCCAAGTGTCGTTGGCATATGCCCAACAATACGTTCATCCACCAGTTGATACTCGCTATTGCTACCGGGTCTAACAAGAGAACCGGCATACCAAACCCGGTCGCCTATCTTGAATAGTGATGCCTGCTGGCCAACCGCTTTTACCACGCCGGAAGCATCCCAACCCAAAACTCGGGCAGCACCATCTTCGGGTGACATGCCTTTTCTCACCTTGGTGTCTACTGGGTTAACAGAAACGGCTTTGACCTCAACCAAGATATCATGCCCGCTTGCCTCCGGCATTGGCAACTCCAGATCCACCAAGGCATCTAGCTCTGTAATAGCTTTACTTTCATAGTAACCAACGGCTTTCATATACAACCCTCTCATAGAATATGCAGTCATTCTACGACTTAAATTATTAGCAATAAACATGGTATTATCAAAATTACTTTCAATAATATTTTGATAATCACACATCATGGTCAGGCTGGATGACGTTCAAATTTTTGTGCAGGTTGCTGAACAGGGTGGCTTTACGGCAGCCAGCAAATCGCTAGAAATTAGCCCTGCCGTAGCTAGCGTTGCCATCAAGCGTTTGGAGCAAAGCCTCAACACCGCTTTATTTGTGCGCACAACCAGAAGTTTGAGTATGACTGAGGCTGGCCAGCTCTATCTGGATCATGCCAAAAGCGCATTACAAGCAATCAAACAGGGAGAGGCGGCGATTGCGTTAAAACAAGGCGACATCAATGGGCGACTGTCTGTTTCAGTACCCTCAGATCTAGGACGTGGGATGTTGAGAATTGCATTGAACGCATTTCAACGCTTACATCCAAACTTAACCATCAAAAGCATGCCGAGTGACCGTATTTTCGATTTGTATAAAATGCCTGTGGATGTCGCCATTCGCTATGGCACACCGGGGGATTCCAGCTTATATGCCATCCCACTGGTCAGCGACAATTATCGCGTGGTGTGTGCATCACCGGAGTATTTTAAGCAATATGGTCAGCCGCAACGGCCGCAAGACTTAAGCCATCACCAGTGTTTATGTTTTATGTTGAATGACGTGGTGCATAACAAATGGCAATTTGGCACGACGGATGACAAGCAGATTGTCACGGTCAGCGGTAACAAGGTATCGGATGACGGAGATATGGTGCGGCAGTGGGCGGTAGATGGCGAAGGCATCGCTTATAAATCCAGACTAGATGTGCTGGGCGATGTACGCGCTGGCAGACTCATGCTGGCACTGGAAGACTACACTACAGAGCCTGTACCGTTGCATTTCATTACTGCGCAGCGCGTGAGCACAATGCCAGCGGCACATGCGCTGTTGGATTATTTGAATAGTACGTTTAAAGACTATTTGGTTAACACTTAATCCAGCAGAATCAAACCCCAAATCACCACAGTATTTAACAAAGCAATAAACACGGCAGCACTGCCAATGTCTTTAGCACGCTTGGCTAGCTCATGGCGCTCAATCGAGACTCTGTCTACCACGGCTTCTACAGCTGAATTCAGCAACTCTACAATCAGCACCAAAAATACGCTGCCTATCATCAAGGCACGATGTAGGGGCTCATGGCTCAAGTATAGCGCTAGTGGAATCAACACACAGGCCAAAAACACTTCTTGTCTAAACGCATCCTCATGTTTAAAAGCTGCCTTAAAGCCGTCTAGTGAGTAACCAAACGCATTAAACAAGCGTCGCAATCCAGTTTTACCTTTAAACGGGCTTTCTTGATGGGGTGTCACCTTAGAATTTGTGTCGTTCATAGCATCGCATCGTCAAAAAATTATCCTCACATTTTAACATGCGTTATCATATTGTTTTGTGATGAATCGTAATCAGTTAGGGCACAGCATGGCACGCACAGTACATTGTATTAAATTAGGTAAAGACTTAGACGGCATGGACTTCCCACCTTACCCGGGAGAGCTTGGCAAACGTATCTATCTGCAGGTTTCTAAAGAAGCATGGGCGACTTGGCTAAAGCAGCAAACCATGTTGGTGAACGAAAATCGCCTCAGTTTAGCTGATCCAGCGGCCCGCAAATACTTGGCCGAACAAACCGAAAAGTATTTTTTTGGCGATGGTGCCGATACTGCTAGTGGATATGTTCCACCGAAAGCGTAAGGCCCAAGCAATAAAAAAAGCACCTGAATCAGGTGCTTTTTTTATTTGAGTCATCTTAATTAAGAAAGTGTTTCACGCTCAATATCTTGCAAACTCGTGTGGCGTATATCTTTGCCTTTCACCATATACACCACGTATTCAGAAATATTTTTCGCATGGTCACCGATACGCTCTACCGCTTTGGCCACGAATAACACTTCCAATGACATGGATATAGTACGCGGATCTTCTAGCATAAATGTAATCAATTGACGCATGGCGGCACGGAACTGCTCGTCCACTTGCTCATCTTGCTTAGCCACTTCCAAGGTTTGACTTACATCCAAACGCGCGAAAGAATCTAATGAGGTACGCAACATTTCACGCACGATTTTGACCATGGTTTTAATTTCAGTAAACCGTGGTTTAAACATGCGATCTTCTTCGTAAATGCGCTGGGCTGTACGTGCAATCTTGGTTGCCTCGTCACCAATACGCTCCAAATCCGTAATGGTTTTCACCATCATCATAATCATGCGTAAATCACCTGCAGCTGGCTGGCGGCGGGCGATAATGTGGCTACAGTCTTCATCCACTTGCACTTCCAGCGCATTCACACGTGCATCACTTTGCATCACATCTCGGGCCAATTTCAAGTCCGCGCGTAACAAAGCTTCTAGTGCGTTTACAATTTGCTGCTCCACCAAACCGCCCATTTCGAGCACTTTGGCGCGTACCGCTTCTAATTCGGCATCGTATTGTTTTGAGGTGTGTTCAAATTGCATATGTGTATCCTAGTTTATCCGTACCAACAACATACCAGTCAGTTGTGACAACAATATGATAGTTTTTGTTATTTTTAATCAACTACTTTTTATAAGTTTTCACACCGTCAGACGTTGCCAGTAATAATACGTTCGCAGGCCTTGCCGCAAACAAACCATTGGTGACTACGCCCACGATTTGATTGATTTTCGCTTCCAGAGCAATCGGGTCTGTAATTGTTAAGCCATGCACATCTAGGATCACATTGCCGTTATCTGTGGTGAAGTCGCGTAGCTTTGGTTGGCCACCCAGTTTGACCAATTCACGCGCCACTTGGCTACGCGCCATAGGCAACACTTCTACTGGCAACGGAAATTTACCCAATACCGGCACATATTTGGTTTCATCACAGATACAGATAAAGGTTTTAGCCACTGCTGCGACGATTTTTTCGCGGGTCAATGCGCCGCCGCCGCCTTTGAGCATATGCAGGTGTTCGGTAATTTCATCCGCACCATCTACATAAATATCCATACCATCGATATTGTTCAAATCAAACACTTGAATGCCGTGACCACGTAGACGTTGTGCAGTAGCTTCTGAGCTTGCTACTGCGCCTTCAATTTTGTGTTTTACCTTAGCCAGCTCTTCAATAAAAAAATTAGCGGTAGAACCTGTGCCTACCCCAATAATGCCTTCTTTGACATATTCCACTGCTGCTTTTGCTACTTGTTGCTTTAATTCGTCTTGCGTGTAAGCCATTTTTCCGTCAATCCTTAACTATTTCTTTTATAATACAAATAATTTCATATCATACACCGCAAAAGCCGCTTATAAAAATAGGACGGTTTAAATTTCGCATGCAGACACCCGCCAGCCAATACCGTGAAAAAATCGAGCATTCCAAAGTGTATGCCGTTGCCAAAGAAACTCCGCTAGAGTTTCAGTCTAATTTATCCGCACGTATCCATAATCGCGTACTGCTGAAACGTGAGGACATGCAGCCAGTATTCTCTTTCAAATTGCGGGGCGCCTATAACAAAATGGCCAATCTTTCGCCCGATGCGCTACAACGCGGGGTGATTTGTGCCAGCGCAGGCAATCATGCGCAAGGGGTTGCCTTAAGTGCACAAAAACTCAATTGCCGCGCGGTGATTGTGATGCCAACCACCACGCCACAAATTAAAATCAACGCGGTAAAAGCACGCGGTGCGGAAGTTGTGCTGTTTGGTGACAGCTATTCCGACGCCTATGTGCATGCGCTTGAGTTAGAGAAATCCGAAGGCCTAACCTTTGTACACCCCTACGATGACCCCGATGTGATTGCCGGGCAAGGGACGATAGCGCTCGAAATCTTGAAGCAGCATCCTGAGCCGATTGAGGCTGTATTTTGCTGTGTGGGTGGTGGTGGCTTGCTCGCAGGTATTGCCGCGTATATCAAAGCGGTCCGCCCAGAAATCAAAGTCATCGGCGTAGAGGCAAAGGACGCTGAAGCCATGACGGAGTCCCTCAAATCAGGTAAACGCGTGATGCTGGACCAAGTCGGTCTGTTTGCGGATGGCGCTGCGGTGAAACAAGTGGGAGAACACACACTTGCACTTTGTCAGCAATATGTGGACGAGATGATTGTGGTGGATAACGATGCCATATGTGCTGCCATAAAAGATGTATTTGAGGATACGCGCAGTATTTTAGAACCGGCTGGCGCATTGGCCACTGCGGGCTTAAAGGAATATGCGCAACGTCACAAATTAACTGGAAAAACATTAATTGGCATTGCATCTGGCGCCAACATGAACTTTGATCGCTTACGCTTTATTGCAGAGCGTGCAGAATTAGGTGAACAACGCGAAGCTGTATTGGCAGTGACAATCCCAGAAAAGCCGGGGGCGTTTAAAACCTTTTGCCGTTTATTGGGCAACCGCAACATTACTGAGTTTAATTATCGCTACTCCGACCCAGTAAATGCACATATTTTTGTAGGTGTGGCCATCCAAAGCATGACTGAGGCAGATCAGCTGGTTGCTGCGCTACAACATGAAGGCTTGCCTGCGCTAGACCTGACGCAAAACGAAGTGGCCAAATTACACTTACGTCATTTGGTCGGCGGTCACGCACCACAAGCTACCAATGAAGTCGTCTATCGCTTTGAGTTTCCGGAAAAACCAGGCGCGCTGATGAACTTTCTGGAGTCCATGGGCCATAACTGGAACATTAGCTTGTTTCATTACCGCAATCACGGTGCAGACTTTGGGCGCGTGTTGGTAGGTATGCAAGTACCTCCTCAAGACAAAGTTGCGTTTGAAGCCTTTTTAAATAAACTGGGCTATCCCTATTGGGATGAGTCGAACAATCCAGCCTATCGTTTATTTCTTGGCTAATTCAACCAATGGCTGGCTGAAATAAACCATTTATTGGTTGAAATGAACCAGCCATTTAATCAACATGATTAAGCACATGATTTAATTCAGTATTTTACGTATATGAAGTAAGTACGTTTTTTGCTTCAATAGTAAACTAAATGCAAAATTAAGAATCCCTATAATACGGATCAAACAATAACACTTTGGAGATAACGAATGAAATTGAACTCTGTGCTAAAACCAACGCATGCGCGCGTGCTTACACTTGCATTAGTTGCAGCTTTAAGTGCGTGCAGCAAAGACAACAGCTCAGCTAGCAGCTCAACCGAGACGAGTAACACAGCCAGTGAGTTAGTTACTCCAGCTGCTGAGACCAGCCAAGGTGTTGCCTATGTGACCAGCCAGGATGCAGGCGTGAGTGTGATTGATTTAGCCACTATGTCTGTTGTAAAGCAGTTTGATGTAAAAGCAGAGGGCCCCCGCGGCCTAGGCGTAACAGACGATGGTAAAAAACTGATTGTTGCTACCCGTGAAAATGAAAGTATTACCGTAATTGACACGGCCACTGGTGAAGTACTATCACAAATCCCAGTAGGCAAGAATCCAGAGTTTGTGCGGATTAGCGGCGACTTTGCTTACGTTTCATCTGAACCAAGCGCTAAAGGCGGACCGCCACCAGCACCAGGCGCAAAAGCTGCTGAGGAAGAGGATGAGGACGATGACGAAGAGAAAATCCCGGCTAAAATTGCAGTGGTGGATTTAGTCAAAGGTGAAAAAGTACGCGAAATCACAGGAGGTCCGGAAACTGAAGGTATTGAGTTCTCCGCCGACGGCAAACAGTTGGTGATTACCAACGAAGCCGATAATACAGTGACTGTGCATAATATTGACGATGGGAAATTAGTCAAAACCATTCAAACGCATGAACATGGCGACCGTCCACGTGGCATCAAAATATCTCCTGACGGTAGCACTTATTTAGCTACTCTGGAATACGGCAACAAAATCATGGTGCTAGATAAAGACTACAACTTAGTGCGCACTGTAGAGACTGGCCAAACGCCTTATGGTATCTCCTACAACCATGCGGGCGATCGCATCTTTGTAGCGACCAACAAAGAAAAAATGTTACAAGTGTTTGATGCTAAAACCTATGAAAAAATTAAAGACATTCCTACTGGAAACCGCTGCTGGCATTTCTCATTCACTCCGGATGACAAACAAATCTTATTAGCTTGTGGTAAGTCAGACGCAGTATTTGTCATTGATGCGGACAAACTGGAAGTCACCAAGCAGATTGAAGTGAAAAATATGCCTTGGGGTTTAGTGACTTATCCAAAAGCCATGGGTAGCTTGGACTCCAAAAAATAATAATTATTTCACCCAACAAAAAAGGCGCTTAATGCGCCTTTTTTTATTTGAGCAACTCTATAATGTATGCCCAATCTTTAGGGTCCACTGGCGTTATCGAGAGACGATTTCCACGCTGCAATATGCGAAGATTACCCAATTCTGGCGTTTCCCGCATCTCCTTCAAACTTAGCAAGCGCGTTTTACGCACCAGCTTGACATCCACATTAAACCAGCGAGGGGTTTCCTGCGTTGCCTTAGGGTCATAGTATTTTTGACCTTCTACAAACTGCAAACGATCTGGGTACGCTAAACAACTCACTTCACAAATGCCCACCACCCCAGGCGCTTCACAATTGGAGTGGTAAAACAATACACCATCACCTACTTGCATCTGGTCACGCATAAAATTACGCGCCTGATAGTTGCGCACACCATACCAGTCTACAGTTTGATTCGGCCTTGCTGCCAAATCATCTATTGAAACATCGCCCGGCTCGGACTTCATTAACCAATAACGCATCACTATTTCTCGTCTACACAATTTCTCGTATCATACGATGGACTTAGTTTTAAATGGAATAGTAATGGCAAAAAATGTACTTGGCACTCCGCTACAAACCTGTAGCACCAATCCGATGACTGGCTTTACGCGCACTGGCTGCTGCGAAACCGGGCCAGAAGACAACGGCAGCCACACCGTATGCGCCCAAATGACTGATGAATTTTTAGCGTTCTCTTTCTCTAAAGGCAATGACCTAAGCACCCCAAGATTAGAGTTTGGATTCACCGGACTGAAGGCTGGGGACCGTTGGTGCGTGTGCGCAGCACGTTGGCTAGAAGCCAGTGAAGCCGGATTTGCACCGCCCGTGGTGTTAGAAGCTTGTCATGAAAGATGCCTAGAAATTGTAAGCTTGGCGGATTTGAAATATCATGCGCTGAGATAAAAACACGTCCTAACCGTTTTGATTTTCAGATCAAAGTTTAAGGAGTTTGGGCGACATGTTGCTCAAAATCAATTTAGACGTAACCTTGTTCAAGCGAAGCTGAAACAAGGCACTTGAGTGAAGACCAAGTTTTGAGTTTTTACATCAAAGTTCAAGGCGTGTGAGGGCAGACAGTACACTTAAGTACGTCAAGTGAAACATAACGTGGGAATTTGATATAAAAAACAAAACACATTCTCTTTGGTGTTACCTGAGCCGTTAATCCTGAACCAAAAAAGTTCAGGTGGTAACAGCCTAAAGCGCTTTAGGTTCACCCACCAAGGACCGCTTAAAAGCGGATCCAACTTAGGGCGATCACACCGCACCCGAATAGCCGAAACCTATAACAAAGACTAGTTCAAGGAATTTAGACTCAGGCAACACCAAAGAGAACGTTTATTAGATGTTAAAACTTATTTATGACGTAAAAATGAAGTGATTTGGCTACAAAAGCTTAGTTTGCAAAGAAATCGCCTCATCAATCTGGGTTTGCATAGTAAACATCCTACGCTTAATATCACCTACGTCAACTCCACCAGATTTTGTATTTAGCAATTCGTGCGAGATATTGAGCGCAGCCATAATTGCAATGCGCTCCACGCCAACAATTTTACCAGCATCGCGAATTTCGCGCATTTTGTGGTCTAGATAATCTACAGCATCCAATAAGCCCTGCCGCTCTTCGTCTGTACAGGATACCGTAAATTCACGTCCTAGAATTTCAATATCAATTGGTTTTACAGCCATTAAGATTGACCCTCAGCAGGCAATGAACCAAGCAAATTTTCTAATTGATCACTTGCCTGTAACATATTAGTCTTCAATCGCGCAGTATCCTGCGTTGCTTTATTGAGTTCAGATTTAAGCTGCAAATTCTCATCGCGCAACGATGCGCATATGCTGATGAGCTTGCTCACTTTGTCCTCTAAACTTTTTAAATCAATCTCCATGTGCCCACTATAATTGAAAAAAATCATTATAGTCAATAGCTAACGTTTACTATTCAAAGTGATTTAACATGTTTCAAACTTTCTGTTGCAGAAAAATTTTACTGTAGCCAATGGAACTTTCGCTATAATCCAATCTGTAGTTAGGTGCCGACGTTACTTTTCTGTAATAAGGTGAAACTGGGAAACAGGTGAATGGTGTAAAACATCAAAATTCCTGTGCTGCCCCCGCAACGGTAAGTGATTTAAGATTTACTACATGCCACTGAGTTTGTTAAAGCTTGGGAAGGCGTAAATTGTATTGTCACGAGCCCGGAGACCGGCCTAATCACAATTGCCTTTATAGGCTTTGTTGGAAATACCGCGGGGTGACGGTGGTTCAAGGCGACATACTTAAACTGTGTTTAAGCAATCGTTTCGTTCATTTTTATCCTTGGTATTTCTTATTTTGAATACCGCATGCGGGGACGCGTGCGCATCAGGGAAAACTATAATGAAAAAAACAATCACTGCCAGCCTAATTGGACTGGCGTTTAGCAATTCTGCCTTTTCTGCAGAAGACATTCAGTTAGATGACGTTGTGGTGACTGCAGCGCGAATACCCCAAACACGTGAGTCGGTGATTGCTGATGTAACGGTAATTGCCCCAGAGGATATCGAACGTGGTGGCCAAAGTACGCTGGTTGAGCTATTGCAACAACAGCCAGGCGTTGAAATCACCAACTCTGGTGGCGCAGGAAAGGCATCTGGCATCTTTTTGCGCGGCACCAATACTAACCATGTGGTCGTAGTGATTGACGGAGTCAGAATTCACTCTGCAACCGCAGGAACAGCAACATTTGAAAATTTACCAATACAGCTTATTGACCGTATTGAGATTTTGCGTGGTCCAGCCAGTAGCTTGTATGGTCCAGATGCTATAGGCGGCGTCATTCAGATTTTCACAAAAAAAGGCGTTGATGGTTTTAAACCCTTTGCTAACTTGGGTTACGGCAGCTATGACACCAAGATTGGCAATGCTGGTGTGCGGGGCAAAGTAGGCGACACTAGCTATGGGCTCAATATTGCCGCGAGTGATATCGGTGGCTTCTCAGCCTTGGACGCAAATAACAGCGCTTTGAACGACAAAGATGGTTATCGCAACTTCTCCACTTCAGCCAATCTTTCACATACCATTGTTCAGGGACACGAATTAGGCGTTCAGTTTTTTAATAGCAATGGAACAACACGTTTTGATAACCGCTTTAACGCGACGCCAGCGTTTTCATCTAGAGCAAGACTTGAGCAACAATCGATTGCTGTATTCAGCAACAATCAACTTACTTCATTTTGGCTTTCAAAACTACGTATTGCTGAGAGCCGTGATGATAGTAAAACCTTCGATGAAACAAGCTTAGCGCAAGGGGATATTTTTAACACACGCCAAACACAAATTAACTGGCAGAACGACTTTACACTAACTGTGGGGACGCTCACCTTAATGTACGACAGACTACAAGATAAAGTGGACTCCAATACCAACTTTGACAAAGTGAAACGTAATAACGAAGGGTATGTTGCCAGCTATTTGGCCCATCTAGGCTCGCATAGCTTGCATGCCAGCTTACGCGAAGACCACAACAGTCAATTTGGCAATTATTTCACTGGCGGCCTTGGCTATGGCTATACGTTTAGCAAGCAATGGCGAGCAACCGCCAGCTATGGTAACGCGTTCAAAGCACCTACTTTTAATGATTTGTATTACCCAGGCTTTAACAACCCCAATTTGCGTCCGGAAAAATCGGACAATATTGAAGCAAGTATCAAGTACCAAAATAGCGGCTTCCATGCCTCTGCTACAGTATTTGAAAACCGCATACGCGATTTAATTGGATTTGATTTAACCACATTCACTATCGACAACATTAACAAAGCTCGCATTCAAGGACTGTCGCTAACTGCTGGTCGACAATGGGGAAGTTTTGATATTGCCGGGAATGTGGATTTTCAATCACCACGTAACCTTGCAAACGACAACTTGTTAGTGCGCCGAGCTAATCGTAACGGAAGGCTAAATTTAGGTTACACGTGGCAAGACTGGCGCTTTGGGGCTGAGATTGTTAGTGCATCCAAACGATACAACGATGCCGCGAACGATTTTAGTATGGGCGGCTACACAATCTTAAACTTAGTATCACAATACAAAATTAACCCTGACTGGAGCTTGCAGGCACGTGCTAACAACGTATTTGATAAACAATACAACATTGCTTTGGACGGCAACCCAGCAACCACAGGATTTGCGTACAACACACCCGGCGCAAACTTGTTTATCAATATCCGTTACGAACCGCAATAATGCTATAATTTGGCCCAATTACAGATAGGATTTCTCATGAAGAAAAGTTTAATAATTGCTGCTTGCCTCGCTTTTTTTATGCTACTCACGCGTGGTAGCCACGTGCTTACGCAAGTAGCACTGCCGGATGCTAGCTTGGCATTGTTTTTATTGGGTGGCTTGTTGCTGGGCCGTTTTGTATGGTTTGCCGCATTCTTTATCTTGGCCACTTTCATTGATTTCGGTGCTGCTGCATTTGATCCTGCACAAGGGTTTTGCCTCACCAACGGCTACTGGGGCTTGATTCCAGCCTATGGTGCTATGTGGTTGGGTGGTATGTGGTTAAGCAAACAACAAAACGCATTTGCGTGGTTACCATACACGCTAGTAACCATGGTTACCACTTTGATTGCTTTTGTGATTTCTACACAAACCTATTATCTATTCTCTGGCCGTTTTCCAGTAAACGGTGTCATTGAATCCATGCAACATGGCTGGGAATACTTGCCTAGCTGGATGGCCTTTGCAGCAATGTATTTCGCTGTGGTTTGGCTGGCTGTGAAAGCACTACGCAATGTGAAAGCATTGCAAACATCCAAAGCATAATACATGTACTTAATATCAAAAGCCGCTCGTTTACAGCGGCTTTTTTTATCCTTTAAATGACAAACTCACACGCATATACCCAGGCCGAGCAAGCTGCTATTTATAAAGTGATTGCGGAGCGGCGCGACATGCGCCATTTTCTACCCACGCCCATTGCGCCGGAACTCCTGACCAAACTATTGCAAGCCGCGCATCATGCGCCCAGCGTTGGCCTGATGCAACCTTGGCGCTTTATTCGCATAAGTGACAGCAACGTACGCCAAGCCATTTACACTCAAGTGAATGAAGAGCGTACTCTGACTGCGCAAGCCATTGGGGAATATGAGGATAGCGCACGCATGGCAGAGTTTATGCGCTTAAAGGTAGAGGGCGTACTGGAGTGCGGTGAGTTATTGGTTGCGACTTTATGTGATCACCGTGAACAGCATATTTTTGGGCGCCGCACATTGCCAGAAATGGACATGGCTTCTGTAAGCTGTGCCATTCAAAATATGTGGTTAGCAGCACGTGCTGAAGGCATAGGTATGGGTTGGGTGTCGATATTTGACCCAATCAAACTAGCCGAGCTACTTAATATCCCAGACGGAGCAAAACCAATTGCGATTTTATGCTTGGGCTACGTCAATAGCTTCTACAAAGCACCCATGTTGGTTGAGGAAGGCTGGGCAACAGAAAAGCCATTATCGGCAATGTTAATGGAAAACCGCTGGCAAGGAGACGACTCTTGAGCATTCATTTAATCTTGGGTGGCGCTCGCTCCGGCAAAAGCCGTTATGCAGAGAAGTTGGCCTCACAATTAGAGTTACCGGTCAATTACATCGCTACCGCGCAAGTGTATGACGAAGAGTTCAGGCAGCGCGTTGCGCACCATAAAGCGTCCAGACCTAGTTATTGGCCCACATTTGAGCAACCGTTTAATTTGGGGCAAGGCCTTTTGGCGCATGACCAGCTAAATACCACTATGGTTGTGGATTGCTTAACATTGTGGCTAGCGCAATGCATTTGCCCAGATTGTGCACCGCCAGATGGAGTAAACTGGCAGCATGAGCGTGAGCAATTACTTATCGCATTACCCAAGCTAAAAGCCAACGTGTTTTTGGTCAGCAATGAGGTGGGGATGGGCATTGTGCCATTAGGTGAAATCAATCGCCAATTTCAAGATGAGCAAGGTAGGCTCAACCAAGCCATTGCAAGCATCGCAGACAAAGTAAGTTTTGTGGCAGCGGGCTTGCCAATTCAACTTAAAGGATAACAGTAGAACGATATGGAAGTGTTTGAATTAAAAGGTGAGCATATTGCATTGTGCGATTTACTCAAACTGGTGGGCATTGCCGATAGCGGCGGTCAAGGCAAAGCCATGGTAGCTGAAGGTTTGGTGTCTGTGGATGGTGAAATCGAATCGCGCAAAACCGCTAAAATTCGTGCTGGTCAGACCGTGGAATGTATGGGCCAAGCGATACAAGTGCGGTAGGTCCTTAACGGTTCACGTATTCAATCTTTGGTACTGAGCCGCAAAAGTCTAGTTGCGTCACACTCCCATAATCAATATTAAATCTAAATAAACCTTTTAATTGCATATTCAGCACGTGCGCCAGCATGGCGCGAATCATGCCACCATGCGTTACTACCAACACATGTCCTTGTGGATGCGTTTGCAGAATTTCCTCTACAAATGCTACGCCGCGCTGCTGCAGTTGGCCAAAAGTCTCGCCGTTAGGTGGTGCTAGCTCTGCATAGTTTTGCGCCCAATGATCGAACGCATCTCGCGGAATATCATCCCAAGCACGCATCTCCCAATCGCCAAAATGCAACTCTTTGAGGCGCTCATCATGCACAACGTTTTCAGCAACGAGCGCTTGCGACAACTTGACACAACGCTGTAACGGGCTTGAAAACACAGCATCAAACTGCCCACCATTGAGCTTTTGTTTGGTCAAGTTAGCTTCTTGTTCAAAGCTAGCCGCCACATCGACATCGGTTTGGCCATAACACACCCCTGTCGGAATTTGTAAACTGGTATGGCGTACAAGCATCAGTCTCACACTTGCAGACTCCACGCCAACACGCCCAAATAAAACATCAGTTCAGTCATTTGTTGCATCGCTCCCAAAGTATCGCCGGTATAACCGCCTATCCAACGTTTGATTTTGGCTAGCCACCACCACCAAACACACCATACTGGCAAAGCAGTCATCAATATCAACAAGACCACTACCTGCCATGTATGATTGCTCAAAATAAGCAGCGTAAGCACCAACACAAATGGAAGCAATCCAAACAGATTAGCCAAGCCAAGCTCTAGCCCACTGAGTGTTGTGGCAAGTGGTTTTGATTTTCCCGCAAACTTCACATAATTTGCATAATACATCACCCAAACCGCGGCTAAGCGGCTAAGTGCATGTGCGCAAATCAAAGCCACAGATATCACAACCGGATGCATGGCATTGAGTGTTTGAAACTTTGCAAACAGCATTAAAAATAATGCAATTGCGCCATAAGTTCCAAGCCGAGAGTCTTGCATGATAGTAAGTATTCGCTCACGATCGCATCCACCTCCCAAGCCATCAGCACTATCTGCCAAGCCATCTTCATGAAATGCCCCAGTAAGATAAATACTGGCTACCATGCTCACCATCACTGCTAAAGAGTGCGGCAGTAACAAGCTTGCGACATAAAATGTAACGGCAGCCACCAAACCAACCAATATGCCCACCAATGGAAAATATTTGGCAGCGTGATTTAACTCTTCTTCCACAAAATCAGGAAAACTGGGAACAGGGATGCGAGTAAAAAAGCCGACTGCTAATTGAAATCGTCGCCACTCACGTTGCATCATGCCGACCTCTCCGACACGCCTGCACTCTCAAAGCTGGCCATCTCATTGAGGAAATTGACAGCATTCTGCACCAACGGATAAGCTAATGCTGCGCCTGTACCCTCACCCAAACGCAGGCCCAAATTGAGCAAGGGCTTTGCTTTTAATTCTGCTAACAACATTTGATGCGCATGCTCATCTGATTGGTGAGAAAAAATACAATACTCTAGGATGGCAGGTTGAATTCGGCTTGCTACCAATAACGCTGCAGTCACAATAAACCCATCAATCAACAGTACCGCTTTCCGCTCAGCGGCGGCGAGCATTGCACCAACCATCATTGCAATTTCAAAACCACCAAAGGTGCTCAGCACAGCATAGGGGTCTGTTGCATTTAAGGCATGATGCGCTATCGCCTGAGTTAGCACCTGAATTTTATGGGCAAGACCAGTATCATCTAAGCCTGTACCGCGTCCTACACAATGCGCAATCGGCATACCCAATAGCACACCCATCAAACAACTCGCGCTAGACGTATTGCCAATACCCATCTCACCAAACCCGATAATATTGCAGCCCGCTTTTATTTCTGCGCAGGCAATCTCAGCACCACGTGCTATGGCTGTATCGCATTCTGATGCTGTCATGGCAGGCGACTGTAAAAAATTGGCAGTACCCATACCGACTTTTGCATTTACTAAGTGTGTATTGGGCCCGAATGTATGATTCACACCAGCATCAATCACGCGCAATGCCATGCCCGCTTGGCGGCTGAACACATTAATGGCGGCGCCACCGGCGATAAAATTGAGCACCATTTGCGCAGTAACCGCTTGTGGATAGGGACTGACACCACTTTGAGCAACCCCATGATCGCCGGCGAATACCAGCATAGTAGGCTGCCTCAGTTGTGGAGTCATTGATTGTTGAATTAAGCCTATTTGTAGCGCAACCATTTCCAACTGACCGAGCGCGCCTAGAGGTTTGGTTTTGTGTTGAATTTTATGCAAGAGTGCTTCTTGCAGGGTCGTGTTTAGAGGTGAGATGTCGAAATCAAGCATGCCCTATTTTACATGACACCCATAAAATAAACCCTGTGCTGTTTGACTAACACAGGGTTTAATCGGTAATGAAGTATTAATTAAGGTGCGGTTGCTTCGTGCGCAGCTTCTTTTGCTGCCTTCACTGCATCTTCCGCAGACTCTTTGGCATCAGCTGCAGCTGCCTCAGTTTTAGCTGCCGCTTCTTCAGCAGTTTCTACAACGGCTTCTTTGGCATCAGCAGCTGCTGCAGCGGCTGCATCTTTGGTTGCATCAATCGCCTCACTCATTTCCGCTTTAGCATCTGCTGCTGCCTCTTCTGTTTTCTCGCTACACGCTACCGTTAGCGAACCCGCTATCAAACTAATGAATAAAACTCGTAAAAATGCATTCATAAAACTCTCCTCTTTTAAAAAATTATTGGGGTGGAATACGCAACATTTGACCCGGATAAATTTTATCAGGATGCGATAACATTGGTTTATTTGCTTCAAAAATGCGCATATACAAATTGGCATTACCGTAAAACTCTTTAGATATCTTGGAGAGTGTATCGCCGCGTACCACTGTATAAAACTGAGGAGCAGCCTCAGCCTCAATCACACCCAATTGATCTTGCACATGTTCAACGCCATCCACATTGCCACAGCATAACAAAATCTTCTCTTTAATTTCCTGTGTAGCGGCCATGCCCTGCACAATCACAGTGCCAGATTTTCCATCAAAACCAATCGTCAGACCGTCTGCTGTAAGATTCATTTTTGCCACATATGCTGCAATCGCATTTGCGGCAGCACGATTCGCTGCATCCACGTTCACTGGTGTAGGCTCTTTTTTGGCCACTTGCTCAGCAGCCTTAGCCTCTCCCGTCCCAAATAGTTTTTCACCTGCCTCTTTGATGAATGAAAATAATCCCATCTGCTTCTCCTTTTTATTAAAACAACCGATTAAAAACAATTGGTATCACAGCAACTGACCAAGTTCATCATAATGCAATCACCTAAGATTGACCACGCGTAATTGAATTAATTTTAAGATGCATGGTTCCAAAGCGCACTTTGTTTGCTATAATGCGCGGCTTGCAAACGTTTCAATCATGTTTGCATCGCTGGCCGGGTAGCTCAGTCGGTAGAGCAGCGGATTGAAAATCCGCGTGTCGGCAGTTCGATTCTGCCCCCGGCCACCATCTTTTAGTATTACCATAGATAGCCTGACTGTTAATAATAGTCGGGCTTTAAGCTTCTTAACTAAGGTAATAAAGAATTTTTGTAGTACAGATTTACATGGTGATGTAGCTCAGCTGGTTAGAGCACAGGATTCATAATCCTGGGGTCGAGGGTTCAAGTCCCTCTTTCACCACCAACAAAGACGCCACATTCGAGAGAGTGTGGCGTTTTATTTTACATCTTACGTTAGATAAAATCCTTTCATGTAGGGGCTATGTAGGATTATTCAATATAAAAAATCATCGTTAATTGTTTTAGTGATCAAAAACATAATGAAGAGTTAACTGGCTTTTCTTCTCTCATCAATCCAGTCATTAATTTCGCTCAACTTCCACACGCTTGTTCTCTCAGTCAGTTTAATTTGTTTAGGAAACTTACCATCCTTAACTGATCTGTAAATCGTACTCTTACCAATACCAAGCATATTTGAAAGTTCTTTAATACGAACGTATCTATCTACTAACATATATAACTCCCATTTATTGATAACTGTGTATAGTGAACTCACCTAAATGAGTATTTGTTAATTATTCACATCCAATCATTTCATGAATAAGCACTTTGAAAAACTAGATTAATAATTTTTGTTTTTTCTTATGGCTTTTTATGGGCTATGTTCCTTTTCAATTCTATAACGGACCTGTGAAGCTTTTTACATCTTTCTAAAAGACTATTTTTGAATGCATTACGTGAAGAGGTCGCCTTTCCATTTAAAGACCTTGGGCCAGTGCTATTTTTCCATGGTTGCCAATCATGTATTTTTTGCGCCTGTTCCTTCTTTTGACTTTCAGTCCAATTTCTTTTAGCCATATATGGTTTAACTAATAGTTTGTTTCGTAAATTTATTTTGGTTCGTCCTTGTTGGACTTATTCTAGCACTCTTAAATTGTGAAAATGGTGTCAGCTCATCCCTTCTTATTCTCAGAAAGAATATAGTTTTTTACAAACAATCAAATAATTGAATAAGTCGATAGGAATTAAAATCAATATTATCGCGGATGAATACAGCCCAACGGTTAGGAATCATTCTTTTATAATGACAAACTTAAAAGCATGCTCCAAAAGGATGTTATATGAAAAAATCAAAAGAACTTGAAGACATTATTCTCAAAGGCACACAATACATTATTGCCCCTTCAGTGAATGACTTTCCACTCGACTTTGACCCTTGGGCAAACTTCCCCAAATGGGATGTAGATACAGCCTGCAAAGCCATAACACTTTCCCGAATGATAGATATTGAAGAAAGTCGAAGAATTGCCGCATTAGAATTTCAAACTAAACCCGGGGAATGTCCAATAATAGCTCGTCACATTTGTACGGTTTATGACCGTGCGAAGTTACTCGCGGACAATGCTATTAAAGTCGGAATAATTAACGATCTTGACACCCCTGCCAACTGGATAAAATGGGCTGAAGATAATAGATATTCGGTTCAACATCTCAAATTCATAATAGATCCAGAGACTTTGAAAACCTTCCAAAAAAGTATTGACGAATATGAAGATATTGATTTACCTATATATCCGAGCCACAAAAACGTTAATGTTGAGAAAAATAGGGGAATCAGATTTGATGATTGGAAAATATCAGCGAAAGAAATTGCAAAGTCTATATTCCAAAAAAATCCAAAATTATCTGTAGCTCAGATTTCAATAAAAACTCATGATGTGATGTTGGGAAAAAAGGACGCCGGAGAACATGGAATGACTGGACGTAGTGGTAGGGTGCCTAGTCCTGAAACCATCAAAAGACATGCCCTAACAGGAATAAAGTCTTAAAGCATTCGGGCAATGCCCCACTTTTTACATTTTTGCCCTAAACGTAACCCATTGTAAAATAAAGTTAAAATTCAGCTTCACTTTCAATAAAGCACCTACTTGCGGGCATTTAACGCTCTAGCATAGTGGAGGTTCTCAACAAAAAGGAACCTTCCAAAATGCAATTCACCTCAAATCAAAACTTTGTTCCTCTCGATAAGGAAACAAGAACCGCAATTCCCACTGACGCTGCTGCTCATCATCTAAGTAGAAAAGAGCAAACCCTGAGAGCATGGGCCTGTTTAGAAAATGGACCAATACGCCCTGTGAGAATTAATGGCAGACTCGCTTGGCCTGTAGCTCAAATTATTAGCCTTCTAAATGGAGGCAAAAAATGACCGTAATCAGAAAGCTTATATTGGCTTACGAGTCCAAAGACTACTCAAAACTTACGAAGGTTGATTTATTTGAATTAGTTAAAAAGGGAATCTTGCATCAAGAAACCGCTGACAGACTCTTGAAGGAGACTTCAAATGTCAGTTAGGGTTCTTTCAAAAGTTTGGGATGGCTATCCTGGTGGCGGGACAGAGTTACTGGCGCTATTGGCTTTAGCGGACTGGTCTGATGATGAAGGCAGATGCTTTCCTTCAATTAAATCTATAGCCAAGAAAATTCGCCTTAAAGAAAGACAGGCTCAGCGCGCAGTTAACAAACTAATTAACAATGGATATGTGAAAGTAATCAGTAATAAATTCGGCGGTTCACCCGGATCAACTAGAAATTATCAAATAATCATCAATAATCTAACGGGTGTCATTTACGACACCCCTTCAGACGAGACGGGTGTCATCCAAGACGCAAACGGGTGTCATATCACTCCACTTACGGGTGTCACTGACGACACCCTAACCGTCATAGAACCATCATTAACCGTCAGTGCAAAATTCTCCAAATTTTGGAATGCATATCCAAAAAAGAAAAGCAAAGGGGATGCTGAAAAAGCATTTAAATCGATCAACCCAGATTCAGAAACACTTGAGCAGATACTTGCTGCTATCGAGATTCAAAAAAGAACCTCCGAGTGGTCAAAAGATAATGGTCGATATATTAAATATCCTGCAACTTGGCTTAGGGGTAAGGCATGGTTAGATGAGTTTTTAGTCACCAACACTAATGACCTCATGGATGGTGTGCTATGAGTAACGTTCACAATTTATTAAACAGATTGAATAATGTTAAGAAAACGGGCAAGCATAGCTGGAAGGCATGTTGCCCAGCTCATAATGGCACTAAACAAAGCTTAGCTATACGCGATGATAACGGTATTGTGCTCATTCACTGTTTTGCTGAAGGTTGTGCAATAGGTGATGTTCTTTGCACAGTTGGTTTGTCTTTTGCAGACATCATGCCGGATCGTATTGGAGTTGCAAAGCCCAATAAAAAGCCATTTTACGCGAGTGATGTTTTGCAAATATCAAGCGATGAAATTCTAATAGCCTACCTAATCACAAAAAAAATGCTGGATAGAACAGTTAACTTTAACGATTCACAAAGGTTGCTTAAATGTGCAAATCGTTTACGCCATGCCTGTGAAATTGCAAATGAAGGTAACGGTACACAAGTAATCGAGGCAAATAAAAATCTCAGAATTATTGAAAGGACTGTAAATGCTGAATGAGAGATTAGCCGCTTTTGACGAGAGTGCTCAAAAATCTGATGCAATTAATATGCAGGGGCTTCAATATCCGCCAACCCTTCAAAGTCAAATAAATAGATTGATAATAAGCGAACATGACCTTGATGGTTACATGATTGAACGCGATGCCTCAGAGCATTCAAATGTAAAACCTGCCAATGTGTTTTTAGATGATTTAATTACATTTTTTAATTCTGATACAGTTTATACAGGCGCTGGTCTGCCATGGTCAAAGACGCATGAACAGTTCAGATTACGTCCAAGTGAAGTTACCTTGTGGGCAGGCTTCAACGGTTCTGGCAAGAGTCTCGTACTTGGTCAAATCATGCTGCATTTACTTAAAGATCAAAAGATATGCATTGCATCGCTTGAAATGAAGCCTGTCACAACTCTAGCACGCATGTGTCGCCAAGCGTTGGGAGCAAATAACCCTACGGATGATTACATTAAGAGATTTTGTGTCCGGGGTTGTGAGAAGTTGTGGCTATACAACCAATTAGGAACGGTTAACTCAGAGCGCATAATTTCAGTGATTCACTATGCTACTGAAAAACTAGGGGTACAGCATTTTGTTGTTGATAGTCTAATGAAATGCGGAATTGCTGATGATGACTATACAGGCCAAAAGAATTTTGTAGATAAGTTATGCGCTGTTGCTAAAGATACTGGTTGTCATATTCACTTGGTTGCTCATTCTCGCAAAGGTGCGGATGAATTATCTCCTCCCGGCAAGATGGATGTTAAGGGCTCTGGCTCGATAACGGATCAAGTTGATAACGTAATGACGGTATGGAGAAACAAACGAAAGGAGCAGGCTGTAGCATCAAATAAAGCGGATGATAAAACATTGAGTGAACCAGATACTCTCATCATTTGCGACAAGCAACGTAATGGCGAATGGGAGGGTAAAGTTGGCCTTTGGTTTCATCAATCAAGCATGCGTTTTTTAGAAAATAAGAGTCAAAATTTTGCACTAAGTTAATAAATGATTAAACGCCACTTTAAACACATTTTTATACTTAATTAGTTCACGTCATCACTTCTAGCAACTGTCCAAATTCTTTTTAGGGGCAGTTCAGCTTTGATTTCCTCGTCTAGCTTTTCATAATTTAAAAATAGCTGCTCTAACAAATCATTTTGAGTCCAAAGTCTTACTTTAAAAAAACTAGATGCGAGCTCTTTTTGAACACCTGATTTAAAACCACCCCATGATACGAACAAACCATTTTTAGCATTAAACTTAGTCATGGCCCCTATCAATTTATCTACAGTTGGCCTGTCAGTTAAACCATCACCCGATTTCACCTCAATACAAATTTTTTGAGATCCAAAACCCATTGGTCCGTCACTAGCAAGTATATCTACACCGCCATCTGCACCTTCCGGGCTTTGCCAGCAGGTATAGCCTTGAACTTCTAATATTGCTTTCACCAATCTTGTAAGCTGATGTCCCTTGAATTTTGCTTCGATGAGTTTAACAATTTGATTTTTCCCTAACGCCTCAAGGTCAGTTTCAAACTCTTCATTCGTATCGTTATCTGTTGCAATTAAACTATCATTTTTAGAGATTATTTGATTATTTGTTTCTGGTTGCCAATTATTAACCTCCATCTGGGCTAGCCTCACTTCGGCATTGTTACGTGTGATCCGACACACCGTCATAAAAGCACCAAAGCTGTAAAGCAAATCTTGTGAAAAGTGAGTTCTAGGAATTGGCTCAGCTAACCATTCAACTTCACGATAATGAAAAAAAGGATTATTAGCATTTATATCATAGTGATAATCAGATTTTACTTTGCCAATATAAATAACTGGCTGCGTTTTTGAAGGCAGAATTATCCTGTCGCCTATATTCATGCTATGTACAAATGGCCATATTTGGCTTGCATGATTAATCAACTTTCTAGGTTTGGGGTCGCTGACAACTTTTTCTAGCTCATCAATCAAATCAGAACGACTTTTTAGCTTGTCAATTGGAGTATTTAAATCGTCCCAAGTGAGATAAATGCGCTTCTCTTGAAGAAACTTTTGCTCATATTGCCCTTGGGCACCAGCTCTGACTAACCAAACTGCCATATTATTAATCCAATTCTAAAATCTCTTTAACCTCAGCTAAATCACGATGCGGTCTGATATAAACAATTGCTGCCCTCGATAACTTCTCTGAGTCTCTGACCATTTTCCTCAATGATACTTTTGCATCTTGAACATCGATATTATTTCTAATTTTTTGTATCAGTCTCTCAACCTCAATTCTGATATTGTTTCTTGCTCTGACTATTTTTATCTCATGAAGATGAAAAATATCGATTGAGTTTTTTACTTTTATCACCTCTTGTGCATTTGCACTAGGTTTGTGAATTGGTTTTCCATCATTATCAAACCATAATATTTTTTCATCGTCAGGATTGAAAGGGTCCAAGAAATTTGGAGTTTCTAAAATAAGTGAATCAGCTGATGTAAATGCCCTTTGGCTAGAAGCAGTAATAGGAAACTTGCAGGCTTTGCCACCAACAGTTTCATCAAAAGCTCTAAGGCTATTACAATAAGTACAAGCGCAACGATAATTCTCCCAGTCAAATGCCAGCCACCAATAACCATCGTGATTATCTTCGTTCTCAACTTTATTTTTTGGTCGGAAATGGTCTACAGGCATATCAGATCGAATATCCTCAGCTTCGCAATACCAACATTTCTTTTTCAGATTATCTGGCAATAATTTATAAAAATCTCTCCAAATCTTTGAAGAGCTTGCTTTTTTCAATATTGCTTTACGCTGTTTATCGGTTGTGGCAGTTATCAGTTTTTGTTTTGCTTGTGCAGCCCTCGTACGCCATGCGGCTGTCAGACATCCCTCAATATCATCCTTGCATATCCAACGCATTATTCAGTAGCTTTCTTGTAGTGATATTTTTTTCTCAGGAAGTCCATATAATCTGGATCATCAGATGCCATATTGAAGCCAAGTTTATCTAATTCAGTGTTAATCCCTTTTAATTCAGCTTCTTCATCATCAGTTAACTGATCTTTTGAAGCAAGAAAATTTCTTCTTGATAACTTCGTATTGGTGTCATCATCAAGCGTAGTTTTCATATCAAACATGTCGCTGCGAAGAATTAGATTTATACCCATCCCTTTCGGACTTTCTTCAGGCATTTGAGCATGTGACTGATACTTTTCGTCTTTCCACATCACCTGAATTTGTTTTTTATCCAACTCAGCAATTGCTAACGGGTGATGTGTAACCATTAATAAATGGCTAGTGTCATGGTTGGGGACAAACTCTCGCAAAAATTTTAAATACTTTGCTGCCCAGGACGGGTTTAGGTGGGTGTCTGGTTCATCCAGTAAAAATACTGAATCTTTTCCGCCAGTAAATTTGAGCAATCCTATTACAGTAAGTAATTGTTGCTCACCCTCACTTAGTTCTCTAAAGGTTAGCGGCTCCTTACTTGATGTTGTTTTTACACGTATTCGAACCTCAGAGATAATGTCTGAAAGCAAGGTACTTTCCAACATTTTGAATAATTCGTCAGCTGATAAATCTTTGGAAAAATCTCTCAAAGACTGAATATTGGGTAAAAATAAATGAAAAAACTCATTTTTAAGTCCTAAGCCTGTCAGCGATGTCGTTTCATGCCTTGTAACCTTAACTGGTGCTAGGCTGAATTTAATAAGATCGTCTAAAAACCTTCTGACAACGCCACGTGCGCCCCAAAAAATCTCATTTTTTTGCTTTGCCCATTCAGGTTTACGCATTACAAAATGAATGCTATCTAAAGCTTCAATTCCCAAATGCTCTTTTAGAAACGCTCTCTCAGGACTTGTTTCTTGAGATAGAAAGAAAGCAAGTAACACAAATTGACTATGATGTGGCTTAGCATAAAAAAGAGGGCGAATATCACCTTTTAAGTTAAGCTCATCTTTGAGTAATTTATTATAAAAGTTGGTTCTGTGTTTTTTAAAATAGCTCTCTAATCGATCGCTGGGGCCTGAATAGTACGCAAAAACATAGTTAGGTAGAAAATCAGATTTGCCATTTTTATCACGAGTGACTTTAGAAAAAGGCGCTTCAAAAACAAGATTATCTGAGTTCTTAACTTTAACATCATATTGCTTTGAAAGCGTTCCCCTATTGGGGTCGGCATCAATCGTAATTTCTTTCCAACTTGCAGTATTTTTTTCGCCTAATTGATAAACCAATTCGTATGAAAAAGTTGGATCTTCACCTAAATCTAAATTGCGGAATATACAAACTAAAGCTTCCAGCACATTCGATTTTCCTGAGCCATTGCGACCAACAATCACTGTCATCAAGTGATCCTCGTCGAAATCGACCCTTATACTTTCAAGATTCTTGAACCTTGAGCGAATATATAATTTATCAACTTTCATTATTTTTCTAAATACTTGGCAAGTGCAAACCAGTCCTGACCTTCATCACCACGATTCAACTTAATAATTTCCCCTGCATCAAGTGAATCCCTTAAATCCAAATAGAACTTCTCCAGTGTTTCCGCATCAGCGTCATTTGGATAACCTGCTGCAAGAAGCAATTCTTGACCAGAAAGAATATGATCCTCATCGCTTGAGTCAACATTAAAAGCATCTTTAACTTTTAAGATTTTATTAATAGACACAATAGCCCTCATTCTAATATCAAGTGGTGGAAGTGGTAGGTTAATGGACATTTTCATGGCTTTTTTTGAATTGTCACTTTTTGTTTTTTCATCTTTTATTCTCATTAAAAGTGCCTGTGCTGAATTATCCCCAGAAATTAAATCCATATTACTTTCGCGCCAACTTTTAGTTAAATCACCGCTAAAAGCTTTAGCAAGAATAGATTGAGGTAGTCTGGAAGCTTTATCTAATGCAAGTTTAGCTCGACTTTCTGTTTGTGATGTTTTTTCAAAAATTTCATTAACGCGTCTGACAATTTCGTTTTGCTCTCTAAGTGAGGGGTGGCGTATTTTAATTTTTTTTAGTAATGAGGCTTTAATCCCTTTTACAGTTGTACCAGTAGCATAGCTATTAAGCGCCATCTGGAACTCAGATGTTTGCATGAAGATAGAGGCGTAGTAAGGGTTGACAGTCTCTTGAAACTGAAGACATATCGCCCTTTGAGCCAGAGCAAATTTCTCTGTTATGTTAACGTTCGCCACAAACCCCATTGGGGCTTCCGTTGTAATAAGTACATCACCATATTTTGGAATGCCGCGTGTCATCCATGATTCGTAATCCTTTTCTGAAATAAATTCCCTAGGTTCAAGAGATAAAAATCCTTGTCTAATATTTTTTGCTGTGATTAATGGAAAACCATACGAAGTTTTTTTGGGTGTTTTACCCCTATAGTCAATGAATCTAGCTACTCGTCCAAGCTCTGAAACTTCATAATTAGGTTTCTCCGCTAGTCGCCAATCCTCTGTCAGCTTCCCACTTACTGCGTCTGCAAGAACAGATTGGCGGAGTTTTTTGAGTATTTGCGGGATGCGTTCGAGACGTGCTTTTATTCGCTCGACTTTTGCAAGCATGTCATCTAGCTTAATTACGATAATCTTCTGTTCGCTTAGTGGTGCTAATACAATTGGAATTTTCCTCATATTTGCTTGAGTAAGCTTTAGACGTGTTCCTCCGTTTACATACCCTTGATAATCAAATTGATTTAGATAATGAAGAATGTATTTGTTTATAGCCACTTGCTCTTTTGCCTTTAAGACATGAGCATGATTATTTACCCATGTTTTACCTTGCAATAAATATGCTTTTGCTTTTCGAGCATCAAAAAAAGGAACCCCATCCTCTCCAAGTGCAACAAGCTCTTCATCAAAAATATATCCATCAATTTTCCCAACTTCACCAGTAGCCCCATAATATGGATAAAGTTGAGATTGCGACTTATTCTTTACTCTTGAACTTCTATCATCACTATTGACGGGCACCCTCATCGAATCAAGTATCTCAACAACATTCTCGAGATAAACTTGTGCCCAACCTGAGGGGAAATTAGATGAGACCATTAATTGGATCCCTCTAATTCACTCAACAATA
The DNA here is from genome assembly GCA_001464125.1 of Betaproteobacteria bacterium Ga0077540. Classification (GTDB taxonomy): domain Bacteria; phylum Pseudomonadota; class Gammaproteobacteria; order Burkholderiales; family Methylophilaceae; genus Methylophilus. Next base: position 156,800 of record LNEP01000006.1, read on the forward strand.
ACTCTAATTCACCAAGAGCACTTTCCAATTCAGCTTTTGCCTCAACCACTAAGATACTTGGGTCAGGCAAGTTAGCAATATGAGCACTATCATTATCTTTCAACCAGCTAATATCTAAAGAATCGCCTTTATGCTCGGCAATCCAGTTTCGGTTGAAACTACGCCAACGGCTTTTGGCTAGCTTCTGATCAACACCTTGGTTCTCATCTGTTTGAGTCGTTTCCACTTCTTCTATATTGAAACTCCACTCGCCTTGTTGGCGGCTTGCTAAAATTTTGGCAATGTTTTTTTCGTTAAAGGTCTTGCTATTGGTCGGGTCAAACACTTTCTCAAATTGTTTTAGGTGGTCTTCGCCAAATGGGCTGCGTTTGCCAAAGCTGGGGATATTTGTTCGCAGGTCATATACCCAAACATTTTGTGTGCAGTTTTCTTGTTGGCGTGGATCTGTTGCGCTACCTTTGTTAAAAAATAGCACGTTCGTTTTTACGCCTTGGGCGTAAAAAATACCTGTAGGCAATCGCAATATAGTATGTAAATTGCATTTATTCATCAGATCGCGACGAATCTCTGTGCCTTTACCAGCTTCAAACAAAACGTTATCAGGCAACACCACGGCAGAACGGCCCCCTGGTTTTAGATTACGGTAGATATGTTGTAAGAAGGCGAGCTGTTTATTGCTAGTTTCATAGGTAAGATCATCACGTGTAATGCTTGCCTCGCCACCCTTGCTTGTTCCGAAGGGCGGGTTAGCCAAAATCACATCTGCGGCACTTAGATTTGCGCCAACTTGACCTAAGGCATTGCCAAGGTGAACTACACCCTCATCGTCACCCTCCATGCCATGCAATAAGCAGTTCATTAATGCAAGCCTGCGAGTTCCAGGGACAAGTTCTACCCCAACAAACGCTTTGTTTTTTTGAAAGCTTTGCTCTTCAGCTTTAAGGCTATAGAGTTCATCGGTATTGCTTTTGATATAAGCATCTGCAGCGATTAAAAAACCAGCCGTCCCAGCTGCTGGATCTTGAATCACTTCTCCCGGTTGCGGCTTGATGCAACGCACCATGCTATTGATTAGCGCACGAGGCGTAAAGTATTGGCCAGCGCCTGATTTAGTTTCACCAGCATTTTTCTCTAACAAGCCTTCGTATAAATCACCCAAGCCATCTTTCTGAGCACTAAACCAATCAATCTGATCAAGCGTTTTAATGAGTTGCTCCAAGTGGCGTGGTTCACGCAAGCGGGTTTGGGCATCGGCATAGATAGCGCTAATTAATGGGTCTTGATGAACGACCTTACCTACAGCGTCTTTGCCAGTGGAAAGTGCTAACAACATACGTCTGTAGTCGTTTAGTAGGTTAATACCCGACTTGCCGTTTAAATCTGTCCAACGGCAACCTTCAGGTAATGGATGTTTTTTAAGTGTGCCTGCCTCGGTGTTTTCATGCACCATTTTAATAAACAGTAGTAGCACTAACTCAGTGACGTAATCACTATAGTTAATGCCATCATCTCGTAGAACATCACAGAGGTTCCAGAGTTTTTGAACGATGTCGTTATTGGTCATTGCTTGTTTCTCATTAAAATAATTTCTATGCCCAAATGGCTTCGCTGATTTCTTGTATTACTTGGTCAAGTTGGTTGCCAAGGATATTGTTTAATTGTTTTATCCCACCGTCAAAATGCGCATTGATAAACGTTTGGTCTAAAATGACTTCAAACACCAGTTGTTTGGCGATTCTTTCTAACCATTTTTTCTGAACAGGAGTCCATGCATGCTGGGTATATATTTTATCCATTGCTATTTTAACGCGTTGTTCAAACGGAATCAGCGCTTCACCTAAAGCAGCGCGGCGTATATGCCCAATAATGCTGGCAGCAATGTCTTGGTTAGTTTGATTACGCACCGCTGATTGCAAGTTTTTCTCAGAGTAGCCTGCATTATCAAGCATGAGTTTGATTTCTTTGAGTTGCTCACGGGTGAGGTCACGTGGACGATTGACCACAATCGCTAACGCAGCAGATTGGTTGAGTTGGTCACGGATAAATTGGTTAAAACTGTCCAAATAATCCTCTGGACGTTGATGCTCTCCATAACTTTGTACGCGCTGTCTTAATTCATCTGCATGCTCTGAAATGATGGGTTTGTATTCTGTGCCAATGAGCTGGTTAATTTCTGCAATTTGCTTTACAAACTGGCTGTGTTTTTGAATAAATTGTGCGGCTTGTTGCGGGCCTAACGCTTTCAGATGCTGATGTAGTGATTTGGGCTCAACTCCCCAAGTTTCTTTAAGCTCAGTCAGTTTCTGTTTGATTGGAGCCTTGGTTTCTGCTTGATGTTCTGCTTTGCGCAATACGCGCATTAGTTTTTGAGAAAGTTGACTTAACACTACATCAGCTTGGCTCTCACCTTTTTTCTCACCAGGGGCATTAAGTGCGAGTTGCAGACGGTCAGGGTTAGCTAGCTCCTCGACCAATTGCTCAAGTGTAATGTCAACGTTTTTAACCAGTGGCTGCATTGTATTGACGTTTTGCAAGGCAGCATAAATTGAAACTGGGTCGTAAATTCTGAAAACAGTTTTGCCAATTTCGTCGCAACGCCTTGTAGCACGGCCTATCATTTGCTCAAAAAGAATGCGTGATTTGACGCGACGCAAGAATACGATGTTGCAGATTTTGGGTACATCAATACCAGTTGTGAGCAAATCTACCGTAATCGCAATATTAGGGTAACGTTCATTTTTGTACTGGCGAATGAGTTGTTTAACCTTATCGCTTTGACCTGTGATTTTGGAAACAGCAGCTTGTTTATAGTCTTCGCCATAAAGATTTAAAAAAGCCTCATCTAACAAGCGTTTTACCATGTCGGCATGCAAGTCTGTGGCACAGAAAATCAGCGTTTTTTCTTCTCCGAACGGATCAAGCTCTTGCACGAGTTGTTCGCAAATGACGCGGTTAAAGTTTTCGTTAATAACGCGTTTATTGAATGCATCAATCTCAAAATCGAGTTCGTCATCCAGATCGGCAGTCTCTACTTCACCTGTTTGGGTGTCTATGGCTTTGACCGTTTCGCCCTTATCAAAATGAATACCTTTTTGACTAAGTAATGTTTCGTATCGGATTGGAGGTTCATGGTCAATTAGCCAATCATCTGCAACGGCCTCACGATATGAGTAGGTAAAAATTGGACGTCCAAAAATCTCTGTTGTTTGTTTTGCTGGTGTAGCAGTTAATCCGACTTTAACTGCATCAAAATAATCTATCACGCGGCGGTAACTTGAAAGGTATTGTGCAGCATCCCTTGTCGCAAGCTCACCCTCAGTCATTTCTTGATCAAGCGTGTAGCTGACCTATGCTGTCAATCAAAGAGTCGAACGGGTTAAGCCGCAAGCAATTTTTTATAGTATTGCTGCGTAAAAGTAGCAGGCGATAAATATCCTAATCTGTTATAGAACACCTCAACATATTCTGTAATTTCTTGTATAGCTTGTTGCCGCGTGGCGAATTGCTTGTGATATACAAGCTCATTCTTTAACGTTCCCCAGAAGCTTTCCATAGGTGCGTTATCCCAACAGTCACCTTTACGGCTCATTGAAACCGTCATACCAAATTGGGTGAGTAGCTTTTGATAGTCATGGGCACAATATTGGCTGCCGCGATCTGAATGCAACACCAACCCTTTAGCTGGACGTTTGTTAGCTACAGCCCTAAATAAGGCCTGAGCTACCAGCGATTGCGTCATGCGCTCATTCATGGCATAGCCAACCAACTCTCCACTGCATAAATCTTTAATGCCCGCTAAATACAACCAACCTTCATTCGTTGAAACGTAGGTGATATCACTCACCCAAGCCTTATTGGGCGAACTGACGTTAAATGCTCTAGCCAATATATTGTTGGCGACTGGAAACTTGTGATTGGAGTTGGTCGTCACTTTGAATTTACGACGTTGTTTGCATCGCAAATTAAGCTTCTTACGTAACATACGCACCTGGTATGGGGTAATGTGTATGCCGTGATCTACCATGTCGCTATGCAAGCGTTCTGCACCATAAGTTTCTCGCGTGCGTTGGTGCGCAGCTAATACTTCTATTTCCAATCGTGCATTCTCTAGTTTCCGTGACGAAGGCGGTCTAATTGCCCAAGCATGAAAGCCACTCTCAGAAACTTCTAAAGTACGACACATGAGTACAACTGGGTAAAATCCACGCATACTTCTAATCTGCTCGTATCTCACCGTGAGGTCTTGGCGAAATACGTTGCACACTTTTTTATAAAATCACGCTCCATTTTAACTTCAGCTAATTCACGTTTTACTCGTGAAAGCTCAAGCTCTAATTCTGACAGTGGTTTTTGATGTTTGCCGACTGTAGAGAGTTCGCCTTTTTTATCCGCAGTAACCCAAGATAGTAATGTAGTTTTAGGCAGCGACAAACGCTTTGCTGTTTCAACTAGGGTTAAATTGCTTTCATTAAATGACTTAACTGCTTGCTCTCTAAATTCAGGGCTATATTGCGCCTTGGGTATCTTATTCATTTGAGTGACTCCGTTTCTTTCATGCATTTTACGAAATGTTCGACTCTTTGAATATCAGCTTAGCTCAAGCCTCGATGTGCTTCATCAACAATAATGCAATCAAATTGATCGATTGCAGGTGGGTTATCCGACATGAAAACACGCTTTACCATTGCTTGCACTGTAGATACTTGTACTCGTGTTTCTGCTTCAGCGGCCATATCCCCCAATTCGGCGACATTATAAATTTTCGCAAGGGATTGGTTTTGCTCTAAAGGGGCTTCATCAAATGCATCTAGCGCTTGTTCACCTAAAGAGGTTCTGTCCACTAAAAACAAAATGCGTTTAAACCGCTCAGCTTTTAAAAACCGATACATCAGGCCAATAATTGTGCGTGTTTTACCTGTACCTGTTGCCATCGCTAAAAGCGCAGTTCGCTGATTGTTTGCAACCGCTTGCTCAACAGCTTGTATCGCTTTCTGCTGATAATCACGCACTTTGAGGTAGCCAAAGGGCTCAATCTTCAATTTTTCTTCTGCTTGTTCTTTACTTCGCTTGAGTAAGTCTGCAAGACCTTGCGGCGTGTGGAATTGTTGTAAAGCGCGGCTGATATTACTAGGTTCACGTACATCACGAAACCATGTGCCAGATTGTTCTGCTAACTGTGAAATAAATGGACGCCCATTACAAGAGTATACAAAAGGGATTTGATAGTGGCTGTCTTCTTCATCTGGCCAAGCAACCGTTCTGCCGGCTAACTCCCATGCTCCTTTTAGAGGCGAAGCAATTTTAAAGCCTTTGCTGTATCTCACAGCTTGGGGGATTTTGCCAGCAACGTTGACGTTTTCTTTCTTTGCTTCAACCACAGCTAATGGAGTAAGTCCCGCAAACAAAACATAATGACCTGCCCCCAACAACCCTACCAGTTTTTATTGAAAAAAGTCCGATTAAAAATCATGTTGCTTGCCTAAGTCTTTGCGCATAGATAGCAGGTGGAA
>LNEP01000007.1 GCA_001464125.1 Betaproteobacteria bacterium Ga0077540
GGTGCGTTTGATGATGAAGGTAATTTGGTTGGTGTCATCACTTTAAAAAGTCGTGGTCAACAAGCGCATTACTTCTATATGCCTGTAGAGTGGGTGCAAGCACTCATGACCAAACCTGCTAAATCATTGGGTGTGGAAAGTGCAAAACCGTTCTGGGCAATGGATGTTCAGCAACGTCCTTACTTTATGCGTGTGGTACAACCATACGTGTCGCAAGAGTGGAAAACATTGCTTAAAGTGGCAACGCAATGGGTGCAATCTGAGCCAAACACTGCGGAATCATGGTTTTATTTGGCAACCGCTGAGTATGCGACTAAAGATTATGTGAGTGCAGAAGAGCACTTTAGGAAGGTGCTGGCATTGAACAGTCAGCATGCACAAGCGCTGGAGTATCTGAGCAAAATATCAGAAAAAACTGCTAACTCAGGTAACACAGCAGGACACTTGGCCTTATTAAATTAGTGTGTTGATTAGGCTCAGTTCTCAGATTGGGCTACTCAGACGATGGCAGTATATGTTGCATGGGCTTAATTTCAGTGTTGAGCGCTTTCAACTGACGATACAGCATACGTGTTTCTAGTAAGTTCCAAACGCGCAACATCGCTTCGATCGGTCTTTGGCGCCCAGCGCAAGTGCTTTTCTTTTCGCAGCAATTGTAGCGTCCGCCGTGAGTACTAGCACTGGCAAGTATTCATCTTTGGAAATATGACGCGAGAGCATCTCCAACACTGCATAGCCATCAAGTTCCGGCATCATCAAATCCAGCAATATTAAGTCAGGCTCAAATGCTTTAAATAAATCTAAAGCGCGCGTGGACTCCGCAGTGCTGATGACTTGATGAAATCCTTCTCTTGCTAGTAAGTCTTCTAGCAATCTTAAGTTGGCCTCTGCGTCATCAATCACTAAAATCTTGGCATTTAAAATGTCAGCTTCATTCATCTTTACTTGTTTTCTAAGGTTGCTTTGTTAACGTTGTATCGTAATTCACTTCCTGACTCTATAGGTTAGCACTTATTTCGTGCTAGCTTTCATCTATCAGCTCTCTAATTTTCTTGGTAAATAGCGCTACATCAAGTGGCTTTGTCATATAGTGTTCTGCGCCGGCATCTTTCAGTCGGAGAATCGTTTCTGGCAATGCGTCTGCACTTAAAATCATGATAGGAATATGCTGGTATTTAGCCTCTGATTTGATAAAGATGACTAGTTCTTCACCAGAGCCATCTGGCAAATTGAGATCAATTAACAATAGTGATGGTGAGATTTCGCTGATGTACTGTTTAGCATCTTTGATGGTTTTTACGCTGTGAATCCTTAAATCTTGCTGGCGCTGGATAATAGCCTCTACCAGAGCACGATTGCTCATGTTGTCTTCTACATAAAGTATTGAACGCTTGTTGTTGAGTGAGACGCGCTTTTTGTGTGTTGTGGGCTCAATGGAAGCATTGGATTGCACGCTAGGCTCACACGCATTGAGTTCTATCCAGAACATGCTTTGCTGCGTTGCGACATGGATGCTGCCATGCATCGCTTGCATCATCTGCTTAGATAAAGCGAGCCCTAACCCGGTACCCTCTACTTTTGTTTGCTCCGCGCCTAGACGGTCAAACGGCGTAAATAAGCGTTCTCTTAGGTTGTCGGGGATGCCAGCGCCTTCATCTTGCACTTCAATAATCACAAGGTTGCCTTTACGGTAAGCTTGTAGTGTGACCACGGAACTCACTGGGCCATACTTCAGTGCATTTGAGAGTAAATTGAGGACAACCTGCAATAATTTTTGCCGGTTTGCCATGGCCCACAAATCGGGCGCAATCGTACTTTTAATTTCAATATCTCGAATTTTCCCAATCGGAGCAATGTAATGTGTGGCCTCATCTAGTAGGTTTTGCACAGCAGTTGGGCTTAGCTCAAGAGAGATTTCTCCAGACTCGACTCTGGCAATCTCCAGCACTTCATTAATCAGTTTGAGTAAGTGTTGCCCTGCACCCAATATCAGCGAGACGCTATCACGTTGCTTACCAGGCGCTAAATCTTGCTCTAGTAGCTGTGCAAAGCCCAAAATGGCATTGAGTGGTGTTCTGAGTTCATGACTAGTTCTGGATAAGAACATACTTTTGGAGGCGCTGGCTTCTTCTGCCTCGCGTTTGGCTTGAATCGAATCGCTGATGTTTTTGGCTAGCAATTGTGATGCATGGTCAAGCTCGTTTGATAGTTGTCCAAGCTCATCTCTGCTACTCGATGGCAGGTCTAATTTCTCCGCTTTAGCTAAATGCGCGGCTGAATCTCTAAGTAAACGCACACGCTTAACAATCGTGCGTGAGAAAATCCATACAGCAACTAGTGAGCCTATGATGCCTGAGATGGCGGCAATCAGCGTGATGATGATGTGGCGTTGTCGCTGGTCAATCACATCTTGCTGATCCTTGGCGACCAGTATCGCTTCCTCAGCATTCAATTGCTCAATTTCATAGCGAAGTTTATCCAGTGTACTGACCTGTGATTTAAATTTGGCAATCAAGTCATCCGATGCAATGTCGGATTCATACTCAGAAAGTATCCGTAAATCATGCAGGTTTTGTTGCACAAGTGGATTGATTTTGACTAGTCGGCTCTTTTGTTCTTGATTATCAAGCTGTACTTCTAGCTCTTGTAGAATAGTGGGTAACTTACTCTCAACTTGAAAGAAAATATCGAGGAAGTGTTTATCCCCTGTAAGTAAATAATCTCTCACACCGGTGGAGGCTTCGATAAGTAAGGTATGTACTTTTTGAATGTCGCGTTGGTTTTGCAGTGCAAGCCGGAGTTTGTTTTCAAGCATGGTCGACTCTTGCTCTCTTACGTATAAAGAGCCTAGAGATGCCAATAGCACCATGAGAGGTAAGGCAATTACATAGACGCCTTTAACCCCTAATGGCAAATCTTGCCAGGATTGCGCAATCCATGCGATAGGGCCTAGTGTAGTTGTCTTTGAGGTTTGTTTATTTGTGTTAATCATGCGTGCTTATTGCGATCTATGATTTATAGCCAAGTTCAACAGCTTTTACTGCAGCCTGTGTTCTATCCTTAACCCCCAGCTTATTCAAAATACGCTCCACATGAATTTTGGCTGTGCCCGGCGCAATGCCAAGTTTTTCACCCAGTTGAATATTGCTTAGGCCGGCGGGTAGTAATGCAAAAATTTCACGTTCTCTGGGGGTGAGTGATTCTAAAATGGATTGATCCACCTCACTACGCACAGGGCCTTGATGTTGTGATATGGCTAAACCGAGCAACCCAGCCAGTGTCTGTAGCGTTTCTACCTCTGCAGATTCCAACGTAAGCTTTTTGCCAGACACGCCGATGATGCCTTTGCCATGTTGACCCAAAGCGATTGGTATCAAGCATTCATGGTGCTGTGTGTCGCCATGCGTCCACAGTTGTGTATTTTTATGATCATATAATACAAAGCGCACAGGATTTTTTAGCATTTGCGCCAATATCCCCATCATCGGAATCCTTGCACCGATGGGCAAGGTTTGCCCCACTTGATTAAACACTACGAGCTTTCCTGATTGCTCTATCGCTAATAGCGCATGCTGCGCTGAAAGTAGGCTGCATAGTGAGTGTAGCAAGCTGGTGCATGCGCCTACGCTCCATCCATGCTCAAACAAATTTTGACCTAAACTTAAGTAAAGGCGCAAATGTGCATCATTGGCCTGTGTGAGTTTTAGGCTTTCTCTTAGCGCACGTGCGCTAGTAGGTTGATTCGGTGCTTGAGATAGGTCATTTGGCATATGCCGAATAGTATATACCGTTCTACCTATTTTGGTAGATTTTTACTTGATAGTTGCCATGCATAATGCATCCCATCGAGAGAGCAATTAAAACTCGAATGTAACAGCAGTAATATTAATGACTATATAAAGGATGAATAAAATGAAAAGTTTAAATTTAGCAGTGATTGTTTCAGCAGTGGCTTTAATGGTGTCAGGTTTGGCAAGTGCACAAGATACATCTAGCAAAAATGTGCATAACCAAAACTTCTCAAAACGCCCATACGCACAACCATTACCTGAGAGTGCTTACCAAAAAGCGAATGAGTTTGAAGGTGCTACTTTGGTACGTGGTGAAGTGAGCGAAGACGGTAATGTTGCAGACCATAAACAACAAGCACAGCGTCTAAACAATTTGTCTAAACGCCCATACTAACTTGAGTTGGTGATAATAATTTGATTAAGGAGATAATGATGAAAACTTTAAATTTAGCAGTGATTGTATCTACAGCAGCTTTGTTAGTATCTGGTTTTGCACACGCAGAAGATGCGTACCAAAAAAGCGTGCGTAATCAAAACTTAGTGTCTAAACGCCCATATGCACAACCATTACCTGAGAGCGCTTACCAAAAAGCCAATGAGTTTGAAGGTGCTACTTTGGTGCGCGGTGAAGTGAGCGAAGATGGCAACGTTGCAGACCATAAGCAACAAGCACAGCGTCTTAACAACTTGTCTAAACGCCCATACTAACTGATATAAATTAAGGAGATGATAATGAAGAGCACAAACCTTATTGCAGCTGTATTGACAGCGCTGTTCTTGGCAACAGGTGTTGCACAAGCTGGGGATGGTGACAATCAAAATATCATCCAACAAAATTTATCAAAGCGCCCATACCAAGAAGCGGTGCCTAGTGATGCACAGTCCAATAAAGCAGATGAATGGGATGGTGCTACACTTGTTAAAGAGCATGAAGGTGAGAAAAAAGCTGCTCCAACGCAATATCAGCAATTACGTATTCGTATGCTAGGGCAGCGTCCTTATATGGATGGTAATAAGTAGATTGCGTACAGATATGCTAATCGCATAGGTATTGAATCATGCTAAACCATGATGATTTAAGTGCAAATTTCACAAAGCTGGCATTGCCAGCTTTGTGCGTATACTTTTTTGGTATAAATGATGTATCAAATATTCTATGAATCAGAAACTAAAATTTAATATTTAGAATCTATAATAATAATCGTCGTCATTAATCATGGAGTTACTATACTGTGATTATTCTTTTGATTTCAACGTTTTAGGATAACAATAAATGTCAACAAGCATGTCGCTGCAATCAAAGTTTTCAAATATTTTCAAAGACATTAATAGCGATTTCCCCGCGAGTATTGTCGTATTTTTTGTGGCATTACCACTGTGTTTAGGTATTGCATTAGCCTCAGGTGCACCGCTATTTTCTGGCGTTATTGCAGGTATTGTGGGTGGTATTGTGGTGGGTATTGCTAGTGGGTCGCAGTTAGGTGTCAGTGGCCCAGCTGCAGGTTTAGCGGTGATCGTGCTAACGGCTATTGGAACCTTGGGTTCATTTGAAGCCTTTTTATTATCTGTAGTGATAGCGGGTGTCATCCAGTTTATGTTAGGTTTCTTTAAAGCAGGGTTTATCGCTTACTTTGTCCCATCCTCAGTGATTAAGGGCATGCTCACCGGCATTGGCCTGCTGATTATCCTCAAGCAAATTCCACATGCGCTAGGCTACGATTTTGATTACGAAGGCAGTGAGTCATTTTTCCAAGCGGATGGAGGCAATACGTTTTCATCCTTAATGGATGCTTGGAATTTGCTGACACCGGGGGCTCTGTTTATTGCAGCAATCTCGATGGCAATATTAATTTTGTGGGATACCGTGCTGACTAAAAAACACCGTTTTTTTCAGATACTGCAAGGTCCAATCGTAGTCGTATTATTGGGTATTCTTTTCAATAATTTATTTCAGTCTGGTGTGCTAAATTTTAGTTTGTCACCAGAACAAATCGTCGATTTACCAGTTTCCAATAACTTGGCTGAGTTCGTTGGCCATTTTACTTTTCCTGATTTCTCGCAGCTTTCTAATATTGCAATATATAAAGTTGCCCTAGTCATGGCGATTGTCGCAAGTTTAGAAACGCTACTTTGCGTAGAAGCAACGGACAAGCTTGATCCGATCAAACGCGTGACCCCCACCAATCAAGAGTTAAAAGCACAAGGGTTAGGTAATTTTGTATCAGGCATGATTGGTGGCTTACCAGTGACACAAGTGATTGTGCGTAGCTCCGCCAATATTACATTTGGCGCTCAGTCTAAGTTGTCGGCTATTTTGCATGGTATTTGGTTGCTCTTAAGCGCTATCACCATTGCCAAGTTTTTAAACATGATCCCACTCGCCAGTTTAGCTACCATTTTGATTATGGTTGGCTATAAATTGGCCAAGCCTTCATTATTCACCAGCATGTATAAGCTGGGCTGGGAGCAGTTTGCACCCTTTATTGTGACGATTGTGGCTATTCTGTTGACAGACTTGCTCACCGGTATTGGGCTAGGTTTAGCTGTTGGTGTGATATTCACTTTGCACCATAGCTACAGAAACTCACACTATATGAAGAGAACGGAGTCTGATGAAGCTGGCCGTAAGGTATATCACATCGAGCTTGCGCAAGAAGTCTCATTTTTTAACAAAGCGAGCATTATAGCTGCGTTAGAGGAAATCCCTAAAAACGCTAAAGTGATTATTGATTGCTCTAACAGCAAGTCTATTTCCTACGATGTGGTTGAGTTTATTCGTGATTATCATCTGCACGCAAAACTCAAAAACATTGATGTTGAAACCATCGCATTTATTGAGCCCAAAGCTTAGTAAACGCAAGTATCTGCTAACAACTAGAAAGTGTAACTATGTATAAACATCCATTATTAGACCGTGACAAAATGACGCCTGCAGAGGCATTAGATATTTTGATTGAGGGGAACCATCGTTTTATCAATAATTACTCCGTTGAAAAAGACTTTCAAAGCTTGCTACGCATTACGCGTGACAAGCAACATCCGTTTGCTTCGTTCTTAAGCTGCAGCGATTCACGCGCACCGGTAGAACTGGTATTTGACCAAGCCTTGGGTGATGTATTTAGCGTACGTTTGGCCGGTAATATTGCTTCAGATAAAGCGGTAGGTAGCTTGGAGTTCAGCAGCAAGTATCTAGGTAGTAAATTGGTGGTAGTCATGGGTCACTCCAGTTGTGGTGCGGTTAAAGCAGCCTGTGACGATTTTAAAGATGGCCATATCGGTGAGATTATCAACTTAATTAAACCATCCATCCGTCATGAAAAAACAGTGACTAATCCAGAGCAGCGCTGCTCCAAAAATGCGGATTTCGTGGAAAAAATCAATGCGCTCAACGTGCAATACCAAATTGATTCTATCTTGCGTATGAGTGACATTATTGCCGACATGGTAGAAGCGCGCCAAATCGGTATTGTGGGTGGTATCTACGATTTAAATACAGGTAAGGTAAATTTTTTAGAAAATACTCTGCGTATTTAATTGCCCCTTCATATTTAATTGATTTGGCAATAAAAAAACCACCGAAAGGTGGTTTTTTTTAGATTTCTGGCTTAGCGATGACCTTCTTTTGCCATATTGATACTGTATTTAGGAATCTCCACCACTAAGTCTGTATCACCTACAATGGCTTGGCAAGATAGACGTGATAACGGTTCCAAGCCCCAAGCTTTATCCAATAGATCCTCTTCATTTTCCTGCTGGCTATTCAGTGAGTGATAACCCTCGCGCACAATCACATGGCAAGTGGTGCACGCGCATACCTTGTCACAAGCATGGTCGATATCGATATTGTTATCGAGTAGAGAGTCACAGATAGATTCGCCTTTATTGGCCTTTATCACGGCACCATCCGGACAGAGTTCAACATGGGGCAGTACGATAATTTGTGGCATGGTTCAGTTTCCGCTTAAAGTTCTAATGAGTTTAAATCTTGGCCAGCCAATGCCTGTTTAACCGACGCATCCATTCTGCGAGCAGCAAATGTTTCAGTGGCATGGTTAAGTGCCTCGCTGGCTTGGTGAATAGCCTGGCTATCCTGACCTTTGCATAGTACTTGTAGGGCTTGGATATTGGCTTGAATCGCTTGTTGTTCTGGTGCAGACAGTAATTGCTCCCCATCTTGCGTCAGCGCCATTTGAATGGCTTCTATCAGACGTTCAGCATCCACAATCGCTTCACGCAGTGCACGAGCCTGTTTGTCACTTTCAGCCGCGTTAAATGAGGATTGCAGCATACCGGTAATGGTCTCTTCGCTAAGTCCATATGAAGGTTTGACCACCACATTGGCCTCAACACCGCTGGTTTGTTCACGCGCGCTGACAGAAAGCAAACCGTCTGCATCAATCTGGAAGGTGACACGGATACGTGCACCGCCAGCTGCCATAGGTGGAATACCACGTAACTCAAAGCGAGCGAGTGAGCGACAGTCTGAGACTAGCTCGCGTTCACCTTGTACCACGTGAATACTCATGGCGGTTTGGCCATCTTTAAATGTGGTAAATTCTTGCGCGCGGGCAATCGGTAACGTCGCATTGCGTGGAATGATTTTCTCTACCAATCCACCCATGGTTTCAAGGCCGAGAGAAAGCGGTGTTACGTCCAGTAACAATAAGTCATCATCACTGCGATTGCCTGCCAACACATTGGCTTGAATCGCTGCACCTAAGGCAACCACTTTGTCTGGATCCAGATTAGTCAGGGGCTCTTGTTTAAAATAATCTTCTACCGCATGGCGAATATGAGGCATACGGGTCGCACCACCCACCAACACCACACCGTTAATCTCATCTATGTTTAGATTGGCATCGCGCATGGCTTTGCGTGTTGGGCTGAGCGTTTTGGTGACTAGATTTTGAGTGAGCTCAACAAACTTATCCACGGTGAGGGTGACATCGACAAAGCTGCCATCACTTAATTTACAAACAATTTGCGCTTCATGGTTGTCTGTCAGCCACTCCTTGGCTTGACGCGCTTTGGTTAGCAACAAGCGGGTGTCTTCTTCATTTAAAGGGTTAAAGTGCTGTTGGTTGCTGCGCACTTGGTCAAGCACCCAACAGTAAATTCGATGATCAAAATCATCGCCACCTAAAGCGGAATCACCATTGGTAGCTAATACTTCGAATACGCCTTTGGATAAACGCAAGATGCTGATATCGAAGGTGCCGCCGCCCAAGTCGTAAATTACATAGACGCCTTCAGCAGCATTGTCCAGACCATAAGCTACAGCTGCTGCAGTAGGTTCATTTAACAGGCGCAATACATGCAGCCCAGCTAAACGCGCAGCATCTTTGGTGGCTTGGCGCTGAGCATCATCAAAATAGGCGGGTACAGTAATCACTGCACCTGTCAGCTCACCACCCAGAGCCTTTTCTGCACGTAATTTAAGTGTCTTTAGAATTTCAGCAGAGATTTCTACCGGGCTTTTCAAGCCAGCACGTGTGTCAATCTGTAGCATGCTTTGCGCACCGTCACCTGCCACAAAGCGGTAAGGAATATGTGCGCGGTCGGCAATGTCTTGCAGGCTTCTCCCCATAAACCGTTTGACCGATGCGATGGTGTTTATCGGGTCTTTACTTTGCTGCGCCAACGCTACATGGCCAACGATTATTTCTTGCTCGGATAAATAACGTACCACGGACGGTAACAGCGCGTGACCATGTTCATCTTGCAATACTGTACTCATGCCGCTACGTACGGTAGCTACCAGTGAGTTGGTGGTGCCTAAATCAATACCCACCGCCAATCGGTGCTGGTGTGGAGCGGCGCTCATGCCGGGTTCGGATATTTGCAGTAATGCCATGGGGGTTCTTTAATATTAGGTGTTTCTTAATCTTCAAGTCGGCTGATCATGTCGTGTATATCAGCGCTGATTTTATCGATGAAGCTGAGTTTTCTGACCAATTGTGAGGCTGCTTGCGCATCATTAGCCAGTGCTTGAGCAAATGCAGCTTGTAACGATTTTCCAGCGTTCTGTATGGTACTTAACAAGGCCTCTAATGCACCAACATCTTTTGCATATTGCGCCTCTTCCATCGCTTCACGCCATTCCATTTGCGACATTAGAAAATCAGCAGGCATGGCAGTGTTGCTGTCTTGCAATGTTTCAACCCCTTGCAACTGCAATAAATAGCGTGCACGGGCAGTTGGGTGCTTAAGTGTTTGATATGCCTCATTGGTCAGGGTGGCGGTTTGCATAGACTGCAGGCGCTCGCTGGACGATGCCGTCACAAACTTGTCCGGATGCACCTCGGCCTGAATTTTGCGGTAGTTGCCTTGCAAAGCTTGCAAATCAATATCGTATTGAACGGGCAAGTCAAACAAGCGGAAATAATTCTGAGTATCCATGCGAAGTGGGTGATTTGTGCTAACGCTACTTAAGCTTACTTATACGGTGAACGACTCACCACAGCCACACTCATCTTTCACATTCGGATTGTTGAACTTAAAGCCTTCGTTTAAGCCCTCTTTTGTGAAATCCAGCTCTGTGCCATCGATGTAAACCAAACTTTTTGGGTCAACAATCACTTTCACGCCATGGCTTTCAAAAGACGTGTCTTCTGCTTGCATTTCATCTACAAACTCAAGCGTATAAGCCATTCCGGAACAGCCGGTAGTTTTAACGCCCAAGCGTAGTCCAATGCCTTTGCCGCGATTTTCCAAAAACTTTTCAACACGCTTTGCTGCAGTTTCTGTCAGTGTAATGGCCATACTTAAGCTGCTTCTTTCGAGCCGTGTTGTTTAGATTTCAAATCCGCTACCGCTGCCTTAATCGCATCCTCTGCTAGCACTGAGCAATGGATTTTTACTGGTGGCAAAGCCAACTCTTCCGCAATTGCAGAATTCTTGATTTCAGCCGCTTGATCCAATGTCTTGCCTTTCAGCCACTCCGTTACCAAAGAGCTAGAGGCTATAGCAGAGCCACATCCATAGGTCTTGAATTTAGCATCTTCGATAATGCCTGCTTCATTCACCTGAATCTGCAATTTCATCACGTCACCACACGCAGGCGCGCCGACCATACCGGTGCCCACGTTGGATGCATTTTTGTCTAGAGAGCCCACGTTACGCGGATTCTCGTAGTGGTCTAAAACTTTGTCTGAATATGCCATACCGTTCTCCTTAAAATTAAAATGCTTCACAACTTCTGTGTTAGCTCGGCTTGCCGTACTAATCGTACTGTCTTCGCCTCGCTGCCTTGAACTTGTTTTGCCTTTTAATTCTTACTTATAAAATTTTTATACTTTTACTACTAAATGCGAACTATTTTTCTGTCTGGCAAGCTTTTCGACAACGCCGCTAGGCGGAAAAAGAGAAGCATTTTAGTGCGCTGCCCATTGCACTTTGGATAAATCAATGCCGTCTTTGAACATTTCCCACAATGGCGATAACTCACGTAATTTGCCAATCTTACTTTTCAGCAAATCAATCGTGTAATCCACATCGGCTTGCGTAGTAAAACGGCCAATCGAGAAGCGAATTGAGCTATGCGCCAACTCATCTGAACGGCCTAAGGCACGTAGTACATAGCTAGGCTCTAAGCTGGCAGAGGTACAAGCAGAACCCGAAGACACCGCAATGTCTTTCACTGCCATAATCAATGATTCACCCTCTACAAAGTTAAAGCTAATGTTCAAGTTGTGCGGCACACGGTGATCCAAATCACCATTCACATAAGTCTCTTCAATTTCCTGCAAGCCGTGTAATAAACGGTCGCGCAACATGCGGATACGTTCGTTCTCAGCCGCCATTTCTTCACGGGCGATTCTAAATGCTTCACCCATTGCAACGATTTGATGTGTTGCCAAAGTGCCGGAACGCATCCCACGCTCGTGACCACCGCCATGCATTTGCGCCTCAATACGGATACGTGGTTTGCGGCGTACGTAAAGTGCACCAATGCCTTTAGGGCCATATGTCTTATGCGCAGAAAAGCTCATTAAATCAACAGGTAATGTTTCCAAATCAATCACCACTTTACCTGTGGCTTGCGCTGCATCCACATGAAAAATGATGTTGTTAGCACGGCAGATGTTGCCGATCGCAGTAATGTCCTGAATCACGCCAATCTCATTGTTAACAAACATTACAGATGCCAATACTGTGTCTGGACGAATTGCAGCTTTAAATTTTTCTAAATCAATCAAACCATTAGGTTCTGGATCTAGGTATGTCGCTTCAAAGCCTTGGCGCTCCAGTTCACGCACGGTGTCAATCACGGCTTTGTGCTCGGTCGATACCGTGATGATATGTTTGCCTTTAGTTGCCGCATAAAAATTAGCTGCGCCTTTAATGGCCAGATTATTAGACTCGGTTGCACCGGAAGTCCATACAATTTCACGTGGGTCAGCATTCACCAGTCTGGCTACTTCTTCGCGCGCATTTTCAACCGCTTTTTCTGCAGTCCAACCATATGGGTGGCTACGTGACGCAGGGTTGCCATAATGCTCCGTAATGTACGGAATCATTTTTTCCGCCACGCGCGGGTCTACCGGTGTGGTTGCAGAATAATCTAAATAAATCGGTTCTCTGTCTGACATTGTCTACTTTCCAATCACTTCAATTTAAATAATCAGTCAACTAGCTAAGCCGCAATTGCGGTCATCGCTTTTAATCGTTTCACTTCTTGCGCCAGCGTGGTTAAGAAGGCCTCTATTTGTTGCGCAGTATTTTGCATATTCAAACTAACGCGCACTGCGCCTCTCGCCAGATCTTCTTCTATCCCCATCGCCAATAGCACATGGCTAGGTTCGGTGCTATCGCTGGAGCAGGCCGAGCCACTGGCTACAGCAAATCTAGCTTTATCTAATGCGGTCACCAAAGTTTCTCCCTCAATATGGGTAAAAGCGAAAAAGCTAGTATTAGGCAGACGATGATGACTGTTTGCGCCAAATAAAGTAGCTTTAAGCTGGTGTAAGCCGACCTCTAGCTGGTTGCGTAATTGCGACGTGTGCCCTTGGTAAGCCACTAACTGTTGTTGTGCAATAACGCATGCAGCACCAAACCCTACAATAGCCGCCACATTCTCTGTGCCGCTGCGCAACCCTTTTTCTTGCCCGCCACCCAGCAACAATGGCTGAATATCAACACGCTTATCTAATACCAATGCCCCTGCACCCAGCGGGCCGCCAATTTTGTGGCTAGATAAAGTCATGGCGTGTACACCTAGTGCATTAAAATCCACATCTACTTTGCCCAAAGCTTGCACAGCATCCGTATGGACGTAGGCTTTATGCTGTTTAGCCATGGCTGTAATTGTTTCCAGCGGTTGCACGCTACCTGTTTCATTGTTAGCCAGCATCACAGAAATCAAACCAGTCGGCTGTTGCAGTAATTGGCTCAGATGCTCCAAATCCACTTGACCATGCTGATCCACCTTGATTGTTTTGACTTGCCATCCGCTGGTCTGTAATGCCAAAGCAGGGCGCGTCACACATGGGTGCTCAATACTACTCACCAATAACTGGCTGGGCGTTAAATTGCCTGTAATGCCGCGAATTGCAAAGTTATTCGCTTCTGTACCGCTGGCTGTAAATACCACTTGCGATGCCTGCACGCCTACACAGTTTGCCACTTGCGTTCTTGCAAGCTCAATTGCCTCACGTGCGTTACGGCCAAATACATGGCGACTAGTAGGATTGCCATGCTGTGCGGTCATGAACGGCAACATTGCTTCCAGCACTTGCGGATGCAGTGCGGTCGTACTGTTGTGATCAAAATACACAGTGTTCATTAAGCGTTTAGTGCCTCTGCTGTTGTACATTTGCGTGGTGCAAATACCACCGCATTTTCACATTTTCCATTTTTGCGTTGGATTTCTACCATATCTGCCAGTGTGACACCGGATAGGTATTCTAAAATCTTGCCATTCAATGCAGTCCATAAATCATGGGTCATACAACGGCCTTCGTCATGGCAGTTTTCATTACCACCGCATTGTGTTGCATCAATCAGTTCATCTACTGCGGTAATGATGTTAGATACTGAAATCTCGTGATGCGGTTTGGCTAAGCGATAGCCTCCACCAGGGCCTCGTACGCTGGTCACCAATCCTTGGCGACGTAAGCGGCTAAAAAGCTGCTCCAAATATGAAAGAGAAATGCTTTGACGCTCACTAATGCCGGCCAATGTGACAGGTTTGTCTGCCTCGTATAACGCAATGTCCAGCATAGCCGTCACTGCAAATCGTCCTTTGGTTGTTAATCGCATAATGTTATTTCTACCGTTCTGATTAACCCGAATTTTATAATAACCTACTGTTTTAGTCAATTATTATGGTAATTAGTTGCACTGTTTCCAATAAGTGCAACTATTATTTATTAGGACGCTTTGGGTTTTTTTGCGAAAGCCTGACCTACTTCGGTTTCAGACTGTGTGTCGCTGAGCTTGGCTAGCTCAGCCTTCAGCGCGGTAAGTTCTGCATCTTGCTTATTGGCATGGTCAAGCAAGCTATGTATGGCTTTGGTAATTGGATCGTTCTCATCGTTGCCCACTGCATAAGCACTAAAGCCGATTTTTTGAGCCGTGTCATCACGTTTTTTCTGCTTTTCCTCTTCCAAAATCCTTGCTGGAATGCCAACTGCGGTAGCATTATCAGGCACATCTTTGACAACTACCGCGTTAGAGCCGATTTTTGCGTTTTTACCAATAGTAATCGGCCCTAGCACTTTGGCGCCTGCACCAATCACCACACCGTTTTCTAATGTTGGATGGCGTTTGCCCTTGTTCCAAGAAGTGCCGCCTAATGTGACACCGTGATACAAAGTGCAGTCGTCGCCGACCACCGCTGTTTCACCAATCACCACACCCATGCCGTGGTCGATGAAAACGCGGCGACCAATCGTGGCACCCGGATGAATCTCAATGCCGGTCAACCATCTGCCAATATGTGAAAGCATGCGGCCTAACCAGAAAAAACGCTTGTTCCAAAACCAGTGACTAAAGCGATGCATAATTAACGCATGTACACCGGGGTAGGTGGTCAAAATCTCAAAGTGAGTTCGTGCCGCCGGGTCGCGGTCGAATACAATGGAGACATCTTCTTTTATATGGTTAAACATACGAGGGCTTGAAAAAGCAAACATGCATTATGCCATGAATGGATACCTGAGTAAATTACTCAGTTAATTATTGAGGCTGTTCTAGCTACTAATATTTGGTGTGTTTTTTGGGCTGCTGCGTTAGGGTGAGAATACCACGCAGTAGGTTTACTTCTTCTTTTTCCAAGCGAGTGCGCCCATACAAGCGGCGCAAACGCTCAAACAGTTTTTTGGGTGCACGTGGGTTGATATAACCAATCTGTTCCAGCACCTCACGCATATGCTCGTAAAAGCGCTCTAAATCATCTTGCGAAGCGAGTTCTGCTGACTTTTCTTGATAATGCAGCTCGCCAGTAGTAATGGCCATGCGCAGCTCGTAACACATAATCTGCACGGCTTGGGCCAAATTTAGCGAAGTGTATTCAGGGTTGGCTGGAATCGTTGCCAACATATGGCAGCGGTCAGCTTCTTCATTAGATAATCCACTCATTTCAGTGCCGAATACCAATGCAACTTCTTGATGAGTAGCAATGTTTTTCACTTCGCCGGCGGCTTCACGTACGGTGATGACTTGTTGCGATAATGAGCGTTGCTTACCGCTTACACCAATCACAAATTGGCAGTCAGCAAGCGCCTCTTCCAATGTTTGCGTAACGACTGCGCTATCGAGTAAATCTGCCGCATTGACTGCCAAAGCCTTGGCCTCACCATCTGGGAAGTGCTTGGGACGTACCAAGTAAAGGCGGCTTAAGCCCATGGTTTTCATGGCGCGTGCAGTAGAGCCGATATTGCCGGGATGGCTGGTTTGGCAAAGCACAATACGGATGTGATTAAAAATCTGGTCAGTCATAGGTTTTTGCTTAAGTTGGCTTTGAGGCAACTTGATATTTGGATAAGTGGGCTTAAATGCTAAAATGCTATTTTACAGTACATCACGCAAAGACCACCCATAATGCATCCGATATTAAACGTTGCGACCAAAGCAGCACGCGAAGCCGGCAAAATCATCAACAGAGCCTCACAAGACGTTGGCGCACTTAAAGTTCAAACCAAAGATTACAATGATTTTGTGAGTGAAGTGGATCGTTCCGCTGAAGAAGCCATCATTAATATCTTAAAAGAGGCTTACCCAACGCATGGTTTTTACGGTGAAGAAAGCGGTAAAACCAATGTGGAAGCTGAAAGCATTTGGATTATTGACCCGTTGGATGGCACTACTAACTTTTTGCATAACTTTCCTTGCTACTGCGTTTCTATTGCATTGCAAGAAAGAGGTGTGCTCACACAAGCAGTGATTTATGACCCGGTACACAATGATTTGTTTACCGCGACTAAAGGCCGTGGCGCTTTCTTAAATGATAAGCGTATCCGCGTCACCAACCGTAGCAAGTTGCAAGATAGCCTGATTTCAACAGGTTTCCCATTCAAAGATTTTAGTTATTTAGAGACGTACCTTGAAATTTTCAAAGACATGGCAAAGAAAACATCAGGTTTACGTCGCCCCGGATCTGCCGCCCTAGATTTGGGCTATGTGGCTGCAGGCTACACGGATGGTTTTTTTGAAATTAACTTATCCCCTTGGGACATCGCTGCGGGTGCCTTATTGGTACAAGAAGCGGGCGGTATTGTGGGTGATTTTGAAGGTAACGAGAGCTGGTTAAGAACTGGTAACATTGTAGCAGGCAACCCCAAAGTGTTTGGGCAAATGCTGCAAGTCATCAACCCACATCTCACTGAACGTATTAAAACACCAACGCTTGAGTAGCTCATACCCTAGTGACTATCGTTACTGAACCATTAGAGCCATCAGCCCAGGCCCAGCACACCCCCATGATGCGCCAGTATTTGGCGCTGAAGGCACAGCATCCGGATATGCTGCTGTTTTATCGCATGGGGGATTTTTACGAGCTTTTCTTTGATGATGCAGAAAAAGCCTCACGTCTGTTAGGCATTACCTTGACGCGCCGTGGTACTAGCAACGGCGAGCCTATCAAAATGGCAGGTGTGCCTTACCATGCTGCAGAACAATACCTTGCCAAATTAGCCAAGTTGGGCGAGGCCGTAGCGATTTGTGAACAAGTGGGCGATCCAGCCACCAGCAAAGGCCCGGTCGCGCGCGAAGTCGCACGTATTCTCACCCCGGGTACGCTCACGGATGCCGCGTTATTAGACGAAACGCGCGATCAACCATTGCTCAGTCTGTATGCCAGTGAAGGTCTTGTAGGTCTGGCTAGACTGAACTTAGCCTCTGGCGAATTTGTGTTGAGTGAAATTGCCATTGGTCAATTGTCGCAAGAACTAGAGCGCATCCACCCAGCCGAAATTGTATGTGAAGAAACCTTTCAACATGCTGCGTTGACCAGTTATAAAGCGATGAAAAAACGCTTGGCGCCTTGGCAGTTTGATTTAGACGCCGCACAACGTGCCCTCACACAACAATTCAACACCTTAGATTTAGCTGGATTTGGCTGCCACGATATGCCAGCCGCTATTGCTGCTGCTGGTGCATTACTCGATTACGTCAAGCACACACAGCGCACAGCTTTACCGCATATTGTGGGCTTGTCAGTGGAGCAGACCAGCCAATACATTCAACTAGATGCGGCCACTCGCCGTAATCTCGAAATCGATACCACGATTCGTGGCGAAGCCTCACCTACATTATATTCTTTGCTCAACACCACGCAGACCGCTATGGGCGCCAGATTGCTGCGCCACTGGTTGCACCATCCTCTGCGCGATAAACAGCATGTTTATCAACGCCATCAGGCCGTGGCGGAATTATTGCAGAGTAATATTTGGCAGCCATTGCAAACTAACCTAAAGCTGGTTGGTGATATTGAGCGCATCACTGCACGTATTGCATTAAAAACAGCAAGGCCACGTGATTTATCTGGTCTACGCGATAGCTTATTGCAATTACCTTTGTTGCAAGCTGTGTTGACCAATACAAAATGTGCAATGTTACAAACACTAATGGCTAGTGTGCAGGCGCCGCAAGCGGCTATTGCAATACTAAAGGGCGCGATTCGTGAAGCGCCATCTGTGGTGTTGCGTGAAGGTGGTGTGATTGCGGATGGCTATGACGCAGAGCTTGATGAATTGCGGCATATTCAAACCAATCACGGTGATTTTTTATTGCAATATGAGGCCGCAGAAAAAGCGCGGACTGGTCTGCAAAATCTCAAAGTTGAATTTAATAGCGTGCATGGTTTTTACATTGAAATCGGCCGTGCTCAAGCTGAAAATGCGCCGCCGGAATATCGTAGACGTCAAACGCTTAAAAATGTAGAACGTTTTATCACCCCGGAGCTTAAAGCCTTTGAAGACAAGGTGTTGAGTGCCAATGACAGGGCGCTTGCGCGTGAAAAAATGCTGTATGAGCAAGTGTTGGACTCGCTATTGCCACATATACGGGACTTGCACATGAACGCAGGGGCTGTGGCCAGCTTAGATGTGTTGAGTTGCTTTGCCGAGCGTGCGGAAGCCTTGCATTACATACAGCCAGCGTTTATAACTGAACCAGGGTTGAGTATTGCGTCTGGCCGTCATCCAGTCGTCGAGAGCATCACGCAGCCATATGTATCTAATGATGTATCGCTTAATCCTTATCGACAATTGCTGTTGATTACAGGCCCCAATATGGGCGGTAAATCCACATTTATGCGACAGACTGCGCTCATTGTGTTGATGGCTTATTGTGGTTGTTTTGTTCCAGCCAGTGTTGCCAATATTGGCGAGATAGACCGTATTTTTACCCGCATTGGCGCTTCGGATGACTTGGCGGGGGGGCGTTCAACCTTTATGGTGGAAATGACTGAGACCGCCAATATTCTGCACAACGCAACCGATAAAAGCTTGGTGCTGCTTGATGAAATTGGCCGTGGTACCAGCACATTTGATGGCTTGAGTTTGGCATGGGCAGTAGCGAAACAATTACTAGATAAAAATAAATCACTCACTTTATTCGCCACCCATTATTTTGAGCTGACGCGCATTGTGGATGACGCTAAACATGCTGCCAATGTACATCTGGATGCGGTGGAGCATGGGCAGGGGATTGTGTTCTTACATAAAGTGGAAGAAGGCGCAGCCAACCAAAGCTATGGTATTCAAGTGGCACAGCTGGCTGGCATGCCTAAAACAGTGGTGCAATTGGCAAAACGAAAATTATTGCAATTGGAGCATAGCCAAGTTGCGCTAAACACACAGCAATCAGATATGTTTGCTGTGGTTGAGGAACCAGTTGCAGTAGCTGTACATCCAATAGTTGCCGAGTTAGAAGCGATTCAGCCTGACGATTTAACCCCTAAGCAAGCATTAGAACTGCTTTACCAACTAAAAAAAACACTCAACGAGTAATACAGAGAATAGGATATTTTCATGAAAAACCCAGCCATCACACAAACCACTATTCACGATATTATTGCGCAGCGCTGGAGTCCGCGTGCCTATGATGCCACCAAACCGGTAAGTCAAACGCAGGTGATTAGCCTGCTGGAAGCAGCGCGTTGGGCACCTTCTTGTTTTGGTGACCAGCCTTGGCGATTGGTGGTGTGTGATAAAACC
This sequence comes from Betaproteobacteria bacterium Ga0077540, assembly GCA_001464125.1. Taxonomy (GTDB): domain Bacteria; phylum Pseudomonadota; class Gammaproteobacteria; order Burkholderiales; family Methylophilaceae; genus Methylophilus. Next base: position 19,451 of record LNEP01000007.1, read on the forward strand.
ACTAACCCGCAAGCTTGGCAAACGGCTTTTGAGTGCTTGGTACCGGGTAATCAGGTGTGGGCGCAGCATGCGCCAGTGTTGATCTTAATCTGCGCCAGTAATTTATTTACGCACAATCAAAAGCCAAACCGTTGGGCGCCTTACGATACAGGCGCTGCTGCAGAAAACATATGTTTACAAGCCACTGCGCTTGGGTTATCCGCACACCAAATGGGTGGCTTTGATGCCGCCAAAGCACAAGCTGCATTTGCGGTACCTGAGCAGTTTACGTTGATGGCAATGATGACGGTGGGCTATGCCGCGCCTGCAGATACTTTGCCAGACGACTTGCGTGAGCGTGAAGAAGCGCCTAGAACACGTCGCCCATTGGGTGAGCTGTTTTTTGATGGTGTGTGGGATAAAGCTATCATCTGATAGAATGTGAGCTAAATTTTTAATCAAAAGAGATGTTAGGGGTTTGGTATGGCCGTGGTTGCACTAAATAAAGCAAATTTTAAAGAGACAATTGAAAAAAATCCTTTTGTTATCGTAGATTTTTGGGCGCCTTGGTGTGATCCATGTGTGGCATTTACGCCAACATTTGAAGCAGCTGCAGAAAAGAATCCAGATATTGTGTTTGGTATGGTAAATACGGAAACTGACCCTGAGATTTCAGAGTATTTTGAAGTAAATCAAATCCCAGGTATTTTGGTGATTCGTGAGCAGGCCGGTATTCATGCGCAAGTGGGAGAAATCGGCGCGCCAGCCTTTGATGAAATCATCAAATGGGCGCGCGAGTTTGATATGACACCAGTGCGTGAGTATTACGCAGCCAGCCCAAAGTAATTAAGAAACAAACACTTAAAAGCCACGCAATTGCGTGGCTTTTTTAATGGATAGCTATTTAGAATTCACCAGTGGTGATGAGGCGTATCAGATAAAACGCGCCAATCGCCATCATGATGTACATCGGAATATCGCCTGCTTTCGATTTTTCGGTCTTGGAAGGCGAGGATGTCCATCGGTTAAACATCCAGGCGGCAAAAATGATGACCGGAATCATCAGCATGCCAGTGGTGGATTCAAATAATCGCCCAAACATAGATTTAAGCCAACCACCATCTTTAAAAAACTCAATTCCAAGACCAATCAAACCAATCAGTATTAATAAGAAAGATACAATGGAAATAAGGGTGCTTAGTTTACTGTTGGGATCTATCTTGGCATTCTTGGCATACTTATTTGGATCCATCAATGCTCCTCCTCGTCAGTGCAAATTTATGAGTTGGGCGTTAGGTATTTTGCTGGGTCAACTGATTTACCTTGCTGCCTAATCTCAAAATGTAGCTTAACAGAGTTAGTGTCTGTGTTGCCCATTTCTGCAATCTTTTGTCCAGCAGCCACAATTTGGCCTTCTTTAACTAGCAATTTACTATTGTGTGCATATACTGACAAAAAAGTTTTGTTGTGCTTGATAATCACTAAGTTGCCGTAGCCTCGCAAGTCCGAACCGCTGTATATCACTTTGCCGCTACTTGCTGCATTCACTGCCTGCCCAGAGGCGCCCGCAATATCAATACCTTTGTTTGACGCTTCGTTAAAACTAGCGATGACTTTACCATTGGTGGGCCAAATCCAATTGATGCTGTCATCACTAGCAACTTTGGCTTCTGCAGGTTTCGCAGTTGTTTCCGGGCTGGTGGTAGGTTTAGTGGCCGCAACCTCGGTGGGTTTGGCTGTGCCGCGATTCAGTGCTTCTAAGCTATAAGGTTCACGTACTGCTTTAGGTTGTGAAAGTATGGGTGTTACTGCAGGTGTGATGGTTTTGGTTTCGCTAGCTATTGGCTCAGATTTTATAGGTGTAACAACAACACCGTCCTCGGTCGTTGATGCTGGTGCTGACTTCTCCGTATTACCATTTGCCGGCAAGTTAAGCTTTTGGCCAATCTTGATTGCGTAAGGTGGGCTTAAATTGTTGACGCTGGCAATTTCTTTATAGTCATAGCCAAACTCTAAGCCAATGGCATATAGCGTATCGCCTTTTTTAACGGTGTAACTATTAGGGCGCCAGTCTGTACCTGATTTATCAGCTGCGCTAGTTTCAGGCGCGTTTGGTTTGTTGACGGACGCATTTCGATCAATCACTGGCGCAGGCGGACTACTTGCACATGCGGCTAAACCAATATAAATTACGACGAGAAATAGTTTTTGTAAAATCATACAGCTATGCGGTTGTGCCACCCAATAGAGGCACAAATTTAACGGTTTCCAATTTAGTTTGTTTGAACTCTGAAGTGGTACGTTCTATTAGATATAACGTTTGTGAAGTAGTCCCCACCGGAATCACCAACCTACCACCAACTGCTAATTGCGCAAGTAGCTCTTCCGGAATGTGGCTGGCAGCAGCAGTCACGATAATGCCATGAAATGGGGCATACGCGGATAAACCAATACTGCCGTCGGCATGATCAAGCTTGATGTTGCTGCATTTGAGTGTGCGCAAATGGCTACGTGCTTTCATTACTAAGGGACGTATGCGCTCAAGTGAAAATACTTCATCGGCTATTTTAGATAACACTGCCGTTTGATAACCACAGCCGGTGCCAATTTCCAGCACTTTACCTAATGCGCCGCCGTTACGTAACACTTCTGTCATACGGGCAACAATGTATGGTTGCGAAATAGTTTGACCAAAGCCAATTGGCAGAGAGACATCTTCGTAAGCACGAATAGACAGCGCTTCATCCACAAAAATATGGCGCGGAATCTCACCCATGGCAGACAGCACCAACTCATCTTTAATGCCTTGTTCGCGCAAGCGTGTGAGCATGCGGTCACGCGTGCGTGATGAGGTCATGCCAATGCCGGATTTAGAAGAGGGTCTGAGTAGTGCCATGGTGTTTACTTACTAATCCAATCTTTCAGTTCCGACAGTTGACTGTGTTTGGTTAGATCTACCTGAATGGGTGAAATCGAGACATGGTTGTGTGCGATTGCATAAAAGTCGGTACCAATACCACCATCATTAGGTTGTCCTGCTGCGCCCACCCAATACACGGTCTCGCCACGAGGCGTTTGCAGCTGAATCACAGGTTCGGCCTTGTGTCTTTTGCCTAAGCGAGTGATAGAACGCCCTTGAATGGCTTCATACGGTACATCGGGCACATTGATATTAAGTAGTGTGGGCGACTTTAACGCGCTTTGAGCATAGTGCTGCACAAGTTCAACCGCAATTCGCGCAGCCGTTTCAAAATGCGTGGCATTGTGTTGCGACATAGAAACGGCAAAAGAAGGAATGTCGAGCAGATAACCTTCCATCGCTGCGGCCACGGTGCCAGAATAAATGGTGTCATCCCCCATGTTGGCGCCGTCATTAATGCCGCTGACGACCATGTCTGGCATTTCGTCCATTAAGCCAGTGAGTGCAATGTGTACACAATCGGTTGGCGTGCCATTCACGTAGTAAAAGCCATTACTCGCCTTTCGCACGCTCAATGGGCGGTCTAAGGTAAGTGAGTTGCTGGCGCCGCTCCGGTTTCGTTCAGGAGCCACTACGGTGATGTCGGCAATTTTGGCTAAATGTGTCGCAAGGATGTTGAGGCCAGGAGCAAAATAGCCATCGTCGTTAGAAATTAAAATTCGCATGCTTTAATTATAATGGTTTTAGTAGTCTTGTCAGCGCGCATATAGCCTAAGTTTTCTGGTTAGGACGAGATTTTATCCATTTTGCATAAAAAATCGCACAGCCAAAAAAAATAAGACTCAGCAAGACTTCTAAAAGCGCCAATCCTGATGACATCCCATGTTCGGACCATGCGCGCACCACCCCTTCGGTGAAGTAGAACAAAATGAGCATCGATGCCCATTGATAGGTGTAGCGTTTGCCGCGCAGAATACCAAACAGTGGTAGCAGTAATGGCAACACTTTGAGTACTAGCATACTCCCGCCCGATTTTAACGGCGCTAACCAGAGTTCCCATGCCACGCACAGCATAATAAGCGCAATCAGGCTAACGCTTGCTCCTATGTGTAAGGTGCGTATCATGCTCGACACGCTTTTGCCATGTTTACCAATGCTGCACGTGCTTCCTCAGCGTTGGTAATGGGCGTTTCGAAATCAAAACGCAGACGCTGTGCGGATTTGGTATGGGCGCGTACATCAAAGCCAAAGGTATCAATGCCTATCATTTCTGCCGCGTTGGCATCTACCCCATGATAATGTTGGCAATACGCTAGCAAGTTGTGCGCGTGGTCGTGATTCATATGTTCAATAATGCTGGGTTCTTCGATAAAAAGTGGGTGGGTCGGCAATTGCATATCTGTACCTGGTACCCAGCCCATTTTGCCGAACCCAGCAATATAGCGAGCTTGCGTGATGTACAGAGTGTAGAAGGTAAAGTCGTGCATATCAAAATACTGCTCGGCTTGTGGCAAATAGCGCAAATAACGTTCACGCATCAGTATGTTTTGCTTATCGGTTTGTTCCGCTTTGGCAAGCAGGGTCAATCTGGCATTGGCTTGCAAATCCTCTTCACCGGCAAATACCACCAACGAGACATGCGCATTATGCGCGATGTTTTTGGTATGCTCAGCAATGGTGCTAATCAGTATGGTAGGCATGCCCTGATGGTTCAACACAAAAGGTGCTACCGAGCCAAACGGATAGCCGGTAAATTTGGCCGAGTGGGTAGACAGAATGCCGGAATGCGTGCTGAATAAAAACCGTTGTGCTTCTTGCGTGAGTGACATGATGTTATTGCCCCAACTTTAATGCAGTTTCTGCCAAGCGTTTGCCCAGCGCAATGCATAATTTACGCTCATCTTCGGTAATGGCTTGATCATCCATTGCGCCGCCAATGTGGCTGGCGCCATAAGGGGTGCCACCAGATTTGGTGCTACTTAATATGGGCTCGGAGTAGGGCAGGCCAACGATTAACATACCGTGATGCATCAGCGGTAACATCATGGTAAGGAGGGTGCTTTCATTGCCGCCATGCATAGAGCCACTAGACGTAAATACCGCTGCGGGCTTGCCGATGAGTACACCTTTTAGCCACAAACCCGCTGTACCATCTAAAAAGTATTTCATGGGGGCGGCCATGTTGCCAAATCTGGTTGGGCTACCTAAAGCAATGCCAGCACAGGCCTCTAAATCGGCCAGTTCTGCATAAGGCGCGCCAGTACTGGGGATGTCCGGTTCTGTTGCCTCGCAGTTGGCAGAGACTTTAGGTACAGTGCGGATTCGCGCCTTTGCACCTGGTACACTTTCCACGCCACGCGCTATCAGTTGTGCCATGTCACGCACGGCACCCCCTTGGGAATAATACAGCACTAAAATTTCGGTCATGGCATGGCCTTAAAAGATTGAATTAATCAAAACTGAAACTATACACAACATCGAGCGCATTCTCTGAACCTGCCTTGGTTTCAATGGCAATTCTTCTGGTAAATTGATAGGTCAGCTTAGCCACATTCAATAAGCCAAAAATACTTTTTTCGTAGCCTATCGTCAATTGACGGTTGATGCGCTTGCCCACATTCACACTGTAGTTAGTAGCGTTGGTCCCCTTGATATCCAGACTATCCAGCCCTGCGATATTGGCAATGCGTGATTGTAATGGCACAGAATCACCTTGCGACAGCAATGCTCCAGCAGCAACAGAAAGTAAGGCTAATTCACTGTTGCCAGCCTCGGACATCGGGCGCCCCAGCACCAATAGAGACAATTTGTCGTCGTTGGTGGTTTCCGGCTCGGAGACTAATTTAAGTTGAGGTGTTTTGATATCACCGCTGAGTTTTACCCCTACCTTAGTCGGCTCTAGGTTACGCATGGCCACCACATTAAGCCCTGCGTTAGAGACTGGGCCACTCAGGTTGATTTGACCAGTTTCAATGTTCAATAATTGTCCATAAGCTAGGTAGGTGCCATTGACATCTAATGCCCCAAACGCCTCTAACTGCGAGATGGGACCTGTCAACCTTACTTGCCCACTTAGTGCGGCATTCAGGCCTTGTCCGCGCAGCATAAATTGACGGCTTTCATCAAAAGGCATGGTCGGTTTTTTGCCAAAATCAATATTCAGTGTGCCCAATGCCAGCCCCAGCTTGCTGGCGGTTTGCTGGTCTTCTTTGCCTAAAATAATAACATCGTCGTCCAAGGTAGGGCGGCCAGCTTTGGGTAGCTCGAACAAACCGCGGTGCACTTTAAACTGACCATTAATCAGTGCGCGTTGGCCATTGACTTGCATGTCACCATCTCCACTGAGCACTACAAAACGATCGGTGCGTGAGAGTGCCGTTAATCGATTGGCCTGCACTTTCAAGGCGAGTTGGACTGGGCGTTGAATAAGATTTGCCTTGCCTTGTGCGCTCAGCGTGCCGGTTTTGCCAGCAAAATCCAGTTGTTTGACGGTAAATGTCTCCTCAGCAAAAGTCGCATCCAGTCCGCCTTGATTCAGGACAACGCCTTGGCTGGGAATGAGTATAGACAGGTTAGAACCACGCATATAACCATTGAGTTTTGGTGCGGCTAGGGTGCCGTTACCATCCACCATCAAGGATAATGCACCTTCAAGATGAGTATCCGCATCGTGTAGTGTTAACCAGTTTAAATGTTGCAGATTGGCCTCAGCGTGCAAGGATAAAGGCGCTTGCTGGCTCAGGATAAAGCCGCTGTTGGTGCTGGTGATGGACGTGCTTAAATTAGCTTGTGCGGTGCCAGCATAGCTAGATTGCAGTTGGGTCTCTGCCATGATTTGGTTATTCATGGCCTTTACGCGCAATGCCAAGGTGCTTAGCCCCATGGGTTGTTTGGTTTGTTGCACGGCATCAAGCAGCACAATATCGCCATCCGCGCGCGTCAGTGCAATCTCCGCATTGATTTGCTCTGCTATTGCAACTTGCCAATCGCCATTTAAAGTTAAGTTATGTTCAAGATGTGGTGTGTTAAAGCCCAAGTATGTTTGCAGTGCCTGTAGCGGTAATTGTTGTATACGACCTTGGGTTTTGATGATGGGTTTACTCGTTGTTTGATTGTTGGAAGCCTGATACGAGAACGTATCCATTTGCACTTGTCCCTGCGCGACCTGCAATTGTAGGTCTTTTAATAAAAAGCCGTGGTGGGTGCTAAACGACATGGGAGCCGGTTGTGATAAGCGTATTGTTTCTTTATCTGCACTGGTCAGGCTTTGAATCGTCCCTTGCCAACCTTGTGCATCAAGCCCCCCAGTAATCACACCGCTCAAACCAAAACTTGCGTCTTGCTTATCGGCATTCTCGATATTGAGCGTCAGCTGATGTTGAGCGAGACTACCTGTTAAATCAAGCTTGGCATTGATCGGTTTGGCATCCGCATCATTGGTATCACCTTTGCGTAGACCTTGAATGACGATTGAATTTTCTAAACTTGCAGTATCTATGGATGAAAACTGGCCTTTGGCTTGCACTTGTTTCATGCTGAGTTGGTTGGGTAAACGCAGTGCTGCTCCATCCAGTTGATATTGATATCGGTAGCTATTGTCAGCATGTGTAATCTCACCATTGCCTGTTATCGTGCCCGCAAAACCTGCCATGAGTTGATCTAAAGCTGGAAAATCAGCCACCCAGCGCAACGTGTTGCGTTGGCTATCGTTAGGGTTGAGGCCGCCATTTAATTTAAATTGATTGCCCGCCAGTTGCGCAGTTAAATCCAAATCAGATAACACAAAGTCTATCAATGTTGCTTTTGCATTGAGCGTGAGTGGGTGTTGGTTGATTTCACTTTGACTAGATTGCACAAGCACTTGCATGGGCTGTTGGCCACTGAGTGCGCCTTGCGCATCAAGCGATATATTGAGCGCACCTTTGAGTTGAGGGTGTATGTAGGCACTATTCAACGCTTTTAGTTGTACTTGCAAGGTCGCAGGCATTTGGTCTTGCAAGCTCACCGTGGCATCCAGTGCAATCAAGTTGGTTTGCTCTGCTTCAGTCGCTGGGGCAATGAAAAAGTCGCTGGCCGCTGGCTGATAGTGGTGTAAAGCATGCAGTTTCATTTCGGCCAAGTCGCCGCTGATATCGGCTTTCAATTGGTACGGGGTAGTACCCGTGGTTTGTTCTGCCTGCAACATGCCATTGAGGGCAAACGGCTTTTTATTGGTCATGTCTACGCTGGTCTGTAATTGTCCCCAAGGGCTTTCTGCTACTTGCAATGCAAGCTGTAAGGTTTGCGGGTTAGCGCTAAGATTAAAGGTGATAGCCTTTAGGGTTTGTGTTTCATTGGCTTGCTCAATCACCAGTTCATCAATGAGCCCTTGTTTTAATAAGATGGGCAAAGGTAAATCAAGGCGTTCTGGCAGTGTATTAGATGTTGTGTCTGCAGGTGGGTTGGCTTGAGGCTTAAACGTAAGTTTGGCCTGCTTGGCGTGAAAGCGGGAAACTGTCAGTTCGCCAGAGGCATTAAGACTCAACGCGAGGTTTGAGTCGATGCGGTCAACGCGCAAAACAGCGTTACCCAAATCCATCTCAAATTGCTTGATATTGGAATACACCAGCAAGTTGGCCGCGAGCACGATTTGCGGTGTCACAATCATGCTGATGCATAAACTCACAACCAAGCAGATACGCGCCATCAGCCAACAGGCGCTTATCAACCACTTGCGAAATAGGATTGAAGTTATCAATTAAAAACTCACTCCCAAATTAAAATGTAAGCGATATTCTTTGGTTTCTTCACCATAGGCAATGTCCGCACCCACCGGTCCGACCGGGCTCTTCCAGCGAACGCCTAAGCCGTAACCATAGGCTGGCTCATAATCACGCCAACTGTTGGCTGCATTCCCAAAATCCACAAATGCCGCCGCCCCCCATGATGAGGTGAACCATTGCACAATCTCTGTGCTGCCTGTCAGCAACACGCGTCCACCAAGAATGGCATCACCTTCTTGTACCCCCAACGATTGAAAACTATAGCCACGCACAGATTGATCACCACCCGCACGGAACAAGTATGTAGCAGGCACGCTCATGGAGCCAGAGACCAGGCCGACTTCCAAGCGACCAAGAAATTGGGTTTTTTCACCTAAAGGGTAAAACCCTTGTACTTTTGCTTGAGATTGTAAAAATCGACCATCGGACAAACGCTCGAGAGGGGCTGCCTGAAACTGAGATGAAAAGATGATGCCTTTGGTAGGAATTAAATCGTTATCTAATTTACGTAGGTTTAAACCATAAGCCAGCGTTGCCGCTTTATTAAATTCAGTAGATTCACCATCAATAGTCAAAAACTCATATAGCAAGTTTGCGCCCACAAATTGCTCAAAGTTGCGGGTGCCCCAAGTGCGCTTTACGCCGTTGTTGATGGCGGTAGTAATTTGCCCTTCCACATTGGTGCGCACCACACTGTTATTAATGCTATCGCGGTAGCCTTTGGCATCGGTCATAAAAGCAATATTAGAGGTAGCCGCTTGCAAACGCTGTTCTAAACGTAATGAGGTATCCCATAATAAGCCGCGTTGAAACAAATTACGGTCGGTATAGTTTAAGACCACGCGTGCACCGGTATTGGTGCTTGCACCCACCCCAATGCTTACGCTTTTTTGCTCACGTTCTTGTATGTCTACAATCACGTCAGCTAGACCGTCTTCCGATAACTGTTGTGTTGCAGCGCTCACAGACACACGATTGAATTTTCCGGTTTCCTGCAAGGTGTTTTGAAACTGCAATAAGGTACTTTGTTGATAGACATCTCCCGGTTTGATGGGGTTAATATTGTCAACCAATGCTGGTGGGTAGTGGTTTAAGCCTTTAAGTTGTAGTTTGCCAAAGCGCACACTGTTGCCGCTATTAAAAATAAGCGAGAGTGCCGCCTGATGCGTTTTAGGGTCAATGATTGCCTGACTTTGCTCGAGTTTGGCATTGGGGTAGCGCTCTGACAATAGTGTAGTGAGCATATTGCCCTTGGCCTCAGACCAAGCTTGTTGCGTAAAAGGTTTGCCGGCAGGTAACTGCCAACTGCGTTGCAATGACTCCATTGTGGGTGGTTGATCTTCACTGGCGCTGGCGCTGTTTACATCCCCCTTAAATGTCAGATTGGCAATGCTTACAGTGGTTTGAGGATTGAGCGTGATGATAAACACCGCTTCATTCTGCGAGGAAGACATAACGTCAACATCGGCAGAGAAATAGCCTTCTGTCGCCAATAAATCCTGTGCATCTTGTGGGGTTTTCTGGATAAGACGTAACCACTCGGCTTGGTCTAATCTCGGATTATCCAATGCTTCGTGAATGGTTAAGTGGGATTTCAGCAGTGCTTCAATGCGCTCTGTGTCTGTGTCTTGTGGCGTTTCAGCGAGTTTGAAAACCGTTTGGTAAGGAGACGATTTTTTTACTTTTAAAAGTGTGCTGGGCTCAGCCAAGCACCAAGCTGGTAAGCACATGCAACACAAGCACAGCATCCATCGGATACAAATTCGCAGAGATACTTGTAAGCGCAGGATGCTAAAAGCCGCAATATGTGCATGTAAAACGATAGGCAAACTACCTTAATTTAGATTGGATTGTGTCAGTGCAACCGCTTTACCAATATAGTTAGCTGGGGTTAGGGCTAACAGTGCAGTTTTTGCATCTTCAGGAATAGCCAGCGTAGCAATAAATGCATGTAACGAGGCTTGGTTGATGCCACCCTTCCCACGCGTGAGTTCTTTTAGTTGCTCGTAAGGGTTTTCAATGCCGTAGCGACGCATTACAGTTTGAATCGGTTCGGCCAACACTTCCCAGCTGTTGTTCAAATCCTCAGCTAGACGCTGTGCGTTGATTTCTAGTTTGTTTAAACCGCGTAAGCATGAATCAAAGCCTAACAAGGTATAACCAAAACCCACGCCCATATTTCTTAATACAGTTGAGTCGGTCAAATCGCGCTGCCAACGTGAAATAGGCAATTTTTCAGCCATGTGGCGCAAAATTGCATTGGCCATCCCCAGATTACCTTCTGAATTCTCAAAGTCAATCGGATTCACTTTGTGTGGCATGGTGGACGAACCAATTTCGCCTGCTTTGACTTTTTGTTTGAAATAACCAACGGAGATATAACCCCAAATATCACGGTTGAGGTCAATCAAAATGGTATTGATGCGCGCCAGCGTATCGTATAACTCCGCCATGTAATCATGCGGTTCAATTTGAATGGTCATGGGGTTGTAAGTCAATCCCAATGAGGTTACAAAAGATTTGGCAAAGCTTTCCCAGTCAAAGCTAGGGTAGGCCGATAAATGCGCATTGAAGTTACCCACAGCGCCATTGATTTTGCCCAAAATTTCGCCATTAGCAAGCTGGGTTTGCTGACGTTTTAAACGGTAAACCACGTTAGCCAACTCTTTGCCCATGGTGGTAGGGCTGGCAGTTTGACCATGCGTACGAGACAACATGGGTTGATCCGCCAATTGGCTTGCTAGCTCAGATAAGCGTGCAATTAAATTCTTTAAATAGGGCAACATCACCGTGTCGCGTGCGGCTTTTAACATCAAGCCATGTGACAAGTTGTTGATGTCTTCGGATGTGCAAGCAAAGTGGATAAACTCACTGGCTTTTTTAATTTCAGGATTGCCGTCAAACTTCTCTTTAAGCCAATATTCCAGCGCTTTTACGTCATGATTGGTGCGCATTTCAATGGCTTTTACTTGGGCAGCATCTGCCTCGCTAAAGTGAGCAATTGCTGAGTCTAGCTCCCGAATCGTGTCTACACTAAATGGCGCAATTTCTTTTAATGCTTCAGCAGCTGCAAGCGCTTTAAGCCACTCTACCTCTACCCAAGCACGATGCTTGATAAGGGCATATTCACTAAAAAATGGACGCAAAGCGTCGAGTTTGGATTGATAACGGCCATCAAGAGGGGAGAGTGCATTTAGGGTAGTTAGTGACATAACAAAAGAAAAATAGCGTTTTGGAAAAAACGCTATTTTACGCTGATTATGAGGCTTAAGCTACGAAAACTGCTGTTTACGCAAAGCTCATCATGTCAACAAATTGATTCACAGGCGTTGCTTCTAGCTTGGCTTGGTCTAGGCAGAGATTCAAAATTTCTGCCTGTTTGTTGGCATCAAAACGGCGTGCCAAATTCACTTTAAATTTTTTCACCAATTCTGGAATGCCTTCACCTCGACGGCGGCGATGACCAATCGGGTACTCTACTGCAATATTGCTAGAGCTTGTGCCATCTTTAAAGAACACTTGGATGGCGTTGGCAATCGAGCGTTTTTCTGGATCATGGTAATCCTTGGTATATTCAGCTTTTTCAACACACACCATTTTCTCGCGGATGGCATCAATCCGTGGTTCAGCGGCGGCGGTATCTTCGTAATCTTGCGCGGTTAAACTGCCTTTGAGTAAACCAACGGCGGCCATGTATTGAATACAGTGATCGCGGTCTGCAGGGTTGTCGAGCGGCCCCGTTTTATCAATAATGCGAATGGCTGACTCGTGCGTGGTAATCACGATTTTTTCAATTTGTGCGATTTTTTCTAGCGTTTGCAATTTGCTACCCACTTCTGCATTCAATTGAAATGCACATTCCACTGCAGTTTGCGCATGGAACTCGGCCGGGAAGCTAATTTTGAACAACACTTGTTCCATCACATAACTGCCATATGGGCGTTGGAATTGAAAGGTATTGCCTTTAAACAATACATCATAAAAGCCCCAAGTTTTGGCGGTGAGTGCAGAAGGGTAGCCCATTTCACCTTGCAAGGTCATCCAAGCTAAACGCACAGCGCGACTAGTCGCATCGCCCGCTGCCCATGATTTACGTGAGCCAGTGTTGGGCGAGTGGCGATAAGTGCGCAAGCTTTGCCCATCCACAAAGGCATTAGACACGGCATTGATGATGTCTTCTTTATTGCCACCCAACAGTTTGGTGACTACGGCGGTGGAAGCGATTTTGACTAGAATCACATGGTCCAAGCCCACACGGTTAAAGCTGTTCTCTAATGCCAGTACGCCTTGAATTTCGTGTGCTTTAATCATGGCAGTGAGTACGTCTTTGATGGTCAATGGTGCTTTGCCCTCAGTGATATTTTTGCGAGACATATAGTCTGCCACCGCTAAAATACCCCCTAAGTTATCCGATGGGTGACCCCATTCAGCGGCTAACCAAGTATCGTTAAAGTCTAACCAGCGTATCATCGCGCCAATATTGAATGCGGCCAAAATGGGATCAAGTTGATAATTTGTTCCTGGTACTTTGGCACCATTGGGCACCACTGTGCCAGCAACGACTGGGCCTAATAATTTGGTGCAAGCTGGGTAGTCCAAGGCCTCAAAACCGCAACCTAAGGTATCCATTAAGCAATTACGGGCAGTATCAAATGCTTCGTCCGATTTGATTTCGTAATCGGCAACGTAGTTGGCAATGTCCACAATCACTTGATCGGGCGCGGGGCGAACGTTAGAAATGTGTGCACTCATGTTTTAAGCCTTTTAATTTAAAATTTTGCGAATTAACTTTAATTTTCTGAAAGAAATGATTGGTAAGCGATGCAGTTCATGGCGCGCGGAGCGCGGAAATCGGAGTGTACAAATAAGTTCATCAGGATTTCGAGCACCGCGTAACGCAGTAATGCGCGCTTAACAAATCATTTACCGGTCTTTCAATGCTACAAAAGGACGGTTATCTGGCCCCGTATACTCAGCATTCGGCCGAATAATCTTGTTATCAATGCGCTGTTCAATCGCGTGGGCAATCCAACCTGTGGTGCGGGAAATCACAAATATCGGGGTGAACATGCCAGTGGGGATGCCCATCATGTGGTAGCTGGATGCGCTGTACCAATCGAGATTGGGGAACATTTTTTTCTCACGCCACATGGTTTCCTCAATACGAGCAGAGATGTCATATAGCTTCATATTGCCAGCCTCCTCACACAATGCTCGACTAACCGCTTTAATGGATTCATTTCGTGGGTCGGCAATGGTATACACAGGATGACCAAAGCCAATAATAATCTCCTTGCGCGCCATGCGTGCCATGATGTCGGCTTCCGCTTCATCTGCGTTCTCATAGCGTTCAATAATTTCCATGGCTGCCTCGTTGGCGCCACCATGTTTGGGACCACGCAAAGCGCCAATCGCACCAGTGATGCAAGAATACATATCAGACAAAGTGCCCGAAATAACGCGTGCCGTGAAGGTTGAGGCATTAAATTCATGCTCGGCATACAATACCAGTGAGGTGTTCATTGCCTTGACGTGAAGCGCAGATGGCTTTTTGCTATGCAAGATATGCAGGAAATGCGCAGCAATCGAGTCATCATCGGTTTCAACTTCAATGCGCACGCCTTTGTGGCTATAGTGATACCAGTAAATCAAGATTGAACCAAAGCAGGCAATCAGGCGATCGCCCAAGGTTTTAGCCGCTTCGGTATTTCGGTCAAGCGCCTCTGGCTCGAGTGTCCCCAGCATAGAGCAACCGGTGCGCATCACATCCATCGGATGCGCATTGGCTGGAATCTGTTCCAATACGGTTTTAAGGGCATTGGGCAGGCCGCGTAGCTTTTTGAGCTTTTGATGATACGCAGTGAGTTGTGCTTGATTGGGCAACTCGCCGTGTATCAACAAATGAGCGACTTCTTCAAACGTAGCCTGTTTGGCCAGTTCGATGATATCGTAACCACGGTAATGCAAATCATTACCGGTGTGACCTACCGTGCAAATAGCGGTGCTTCCTGCGGAAACGCCCGCTAAGGCTACCCCTTTTTTCTTTTTCGGGGCTTCGGTCACAATGTCTGTCGTCGTGTTCATCACATTCTCCATGAAACGCTATTTTTTAAATAATGAATCGAGTTTTTGTTCGTAGGCGTGATACCCCAAATGATCGTAGAGCGCCATCCGTGTTTGCATGGTGTCCAGTACGTTTTTCTGCGTACCGTCTTTTTTCACCACTTGATACACATTTAAGGCAGCCTGATTCATGGCGCGGAACGCAGACAGAGGGTACAGCACCATGCTGACATCAGCTGTGGCTAACTCTTCCACCGTAAATAAGGGCGTAGAGCCAAATTCGGTGATGTTGGCCAGCACGGGCACGTTGACTGCATCTACAAATTGTTTGTACATACTGAGTTCAGTCATGGCTTCTGGGAAAATCATGTCAGCGCCTGCTTCCACACAGGCACAGGCACGATCAATGGCTGATTGCAAACCTTCAACCGCCAACGCATCAGTGCGTGCCATCACCACAAAGTCATCATACGGTTTGGCATCTACCGCTGCTTTTACGCGGTCCACCATTTCTTCCAAACTCACAATCGCTTTATTGGGGCGGTGACCACAACGTTTTGCACTGACTTGGTCTTCAATATGGACAGCGGCCGCACCGGCTTTAGAGACACTTTTGATGGTGCGGGCGATGTTGAAAGCACCACCAAACCCAGTATCAATATCAACTAGCAGAGGCGTATCCACGGCATCGGTAATGCGGCGTACATCCACCAGCACATCTTCTAAAGTAGAAATGCCTAAATCTGGCAAACCGAGCGAGCCAGCCGCCACACCACCACCTGATAAATAAATAGCTTTAAAACCAGATTGTGTGGCCAGCATGGCGTGATAGGCATTAATCGCGCCAATAATTTGTAACGGTTTTTCTGCCGCTATTGCGGCTCTGAAGCGGGCGCCTGCTGATAGTGAAGTTGTCATGATATTTACTTAATCCGTACTTAATTAAAAAAGGCGAGGTTAGCCTCTTCAGAAATCGCCACGTTGGTGAGTTTGGCTTTTTGCAAAATCTCCCAGAAATAGCGATAGGTCGCTCGGTCATGCAGTTCGCCAGCGTATTGAATCGGTCCCCAATCGGCGGCTTGGGCAGCCAGTAAAATATTGGCGGCATCGGCTACTTCGTCGTAATTGGGTTTCATCGCGTCCACAATGGCTTGAATTTGCGTGGGGTAAATACTCCACATACGCATAAACCCAAACTCATTTCGTGCTCGACTGGCATCGCTAAACGTGGTTTCTACATTTTTTAAATCCAGCGTCACGTTATGGGCAGGCACCACGCCATTTGCTAATGCAGCTGAGACAACCTCGGTTTTGGCGCGCGCTAATAGGCGGTGGTCAAATTGTCCAGGGCTGCGCATCGCGCTGGCTGGGATTGCGCCATGATGCGCGCTGACAAAATCCATCAAGCCAAAATCCAACACTTGTAACCAAGGCAATTTAGCAATGTTGTGCACTTGGTTTAATGCGCCATGGGTTTCAATCAAAATATGCACAGGAATCACGCGGCTGATGCCATTGGCTGCTGCTACTTTTTGGATGTAAGCAATCATTTCCTCGGCTTGGCTAATATCAGTACATTTAGGAATAGTGATATAGCTCAGCACGTTACCGGCACCGCCCACCAAAATATCAATGTCTTGTTTCCAAGCAGGGTGGGTGTAATCATGGATGCGAGCGCCTGCCATGTGGTATTTGTTGGCTTCAGAATTCAACACGCGCACGATCATTTCGGCATGGTCGCGCTCTTGCCCGCTGGCTGCGCCGTCCTCACAATCGCAAGTAATATCAAATACTTGACCAATGGTGTCTTGTAACCCTAGAGCCTTGAGTATCAGCTTTTCGCTCCCTGCAAAGTGCTCACAGGCAGGGATGAGCGGAAACGGTTTTTCTCCGCCAAACAAGGCCTCGCTTGGATGTGGTTTTGTTGAATTGCTCATGTTATGGCTTTCTCCGTGGCATCAAGACGGTGTAATCAAGGTCAAGCACTACATTGGGGTGGTAGCCACCCTCAGTTTTTGCCTGTGAAATTTCTGCTGGGGTGATATTTTTTAGACCCACCATGCGCAAGCGCAAAGCACCAAATTGTGGGTGATGGGCTAATTGCAAACGCTCTAGCACTTCGGTGTAGGTGTAAATCGTATCGCCGGCATAGCTAGGATTAGCGTGCGTGCCGCCATTAATCGCTAAAATTTGCAGTGCGTTTTCCAAGCCTTCGTAACTCAAAGCACGGCAAGCGGAAATGACCACGCCGCCATAGACCAAGCGTTGTTTCATGGGGTTGGTTGCCATCATATGGGCATCAAAATGCAGACGTGCATTGTTTTGATACAAACGCGTGGCAAGTGAGTGGTCGCTATCGTTAATGGTCATGCCAGCAGGGTGGTCAATGCGTTCACCCACTTGGTAGTCTTCCCAAAAGTAGTGGCCACCGGTGGCGCTCGCTATTTCATGGTGAAAGCTAAGCGCATCAGGCGCTTGCAAGTGTGCTTCACTAACGGATACTGACAACTCGGGCACGACAGTTTCGGGTGCCGGTGCATTCAAATCACCTTTGTGCACCATGACCCAACGCACCCAACTTAATACCGGCGTTTGATGTTGATTAATGGTGGTTGAGCGTACCCATACCACCCCATTTTTGCCACTCGAGTTTTGTTTTAAGCCAATCACTTGGCTGGAGGTGCTGAGTGTATCGCCAGCAAATACAGGCTGTAAAAAACGCACATCGGCATAACCTAAATTGGCGACTGCGTTCACCGAAATATCCGGAACGGTTTTGCCAAACGCAATATGAAACGCCAACAAATCATCGACCGGAGTGCTGGGATACCCTAATGAATGCGCAAATGGCGCACTGCAATGCAGTGGGTTGCGTTCGCCAGTCAGCGCAATGTACAAAGCGCTATCGCCCGTTGTGATGGTGCGTGGCGTGGCGTGTTGAATGACTTCGTTGAGTTTGAAGTCTTCAAAGTACCTGCCGCTATTAATTTTGGTATTGCTCATCTCACGTCACTTTCGCGATGATTTGTAGGCATCAATTTAAATAAACTCTTCTTCTAGTTCAGCAATCGCTTCATGCAGCTGAATCAAGCGTTGTGCGGCTTTAATGTGATGGTGTTCTACCAATTTGTCGTTCACCACCACGGTGCCTTGCCCAGAAGCGTTGGCCTCTTTTAATGCTTTAATAATTTCTCTTGCGTGCGCAACTTCGGTTGCTTTTGGCGTGTAGGCATCGTTGCAATAGGCAATTTGTGCAGGGTGCACCAGCGATTTACCATCCATGCCCATGTCGCGACCCAAGCGGCAAGCATATTCAAATGAGTGCATGTTTTTAAAATCACTGGTGATCCCATCAATCACACAGCGGCCATAGGCGCGTGCTGCCAAGATTACCAAAGATAACGAAGTGAGGATGGCGGAGCGCTCATGCGTGACATGCGCATGCAATTGAGAAATCAAATCGGATGTCGCCATCACGATACATATAATACGGTCAGATGCCGATGCAATTTCTTTTGCGTTAAGCACAGCAATCGGGCTTTCAATCATCACCATAATTGGTACATCTTTCCCGCCGGCGTCATCCAATGCTTGTTGTGCCCTTAGGACATCTTCACGTGACTCTATATTCGGAAACAAAATTGCATCAGCACCAATATTGGCCACAGCTTTAATATCATCTGCGCCCCAAATGGAGTCTAAGTCGTTGACGCGCACTACTACTTCACGTTTACCGTACCCACCTTGTTTAACTGCAGCCACAACGTTTTCACGGGATTGGATTTTGGCATCAATCAAGATGGGGTCGCCCAAATCAAGTATCACTGAGTCTGCAGCCAATGTGCGAGCGCGTTCCAAGTAGTGTGTGTTGCAGCCTGGTACATACAGCATTGAACGTCTGGGGCGTAAGCAGTATTCCATAGTATTTATCCAGTAATAGGTTGCAAATAAATGTTGATTGAAATCGATTATATAGACATCATTTCAAGTGTGTCAATATATATCTTATGTCTTATATAAGATATAAAACAGTAGACATGTGAATTTGCTCGTGATATAAATGCGTCTAACTAGCAAAGCATTCATCTTGCTGTGTCGATGCTAATTATATGAATCGCAAATAAGGGTGTTAATTAAAGCGTATGGGTCATGAAAATTTAATGCACAGGACAATCAATATGGATAAGCAATTTAATTCTCCAAGCTACAGGCCGCTCTATGATCAAATCAAGGTGCTCATCACGCAAAGCCTGATTGGGGGTGAGTGGCGCCCAGGTGAGATGATTCCAAGTGAGGTGGATTTGGCTATGCGTTATAAGGTGAGTCAAGGCACGGTGCGAAAGGCCATTGATAGTTTGGCGACTGAGAATATTTTGATTCGTCGTCAAGGCAAAGGCACATTCGTAGCAACGCATAAAGAGGATGACATTAAGTTACGTTTTTTGCGCTTGACCGCGGAAAATGGCCAAAAAGAGTTGCTGCAAAACGAGTTTTTATCTTGCGAGAAAACTAAAGCTAATGCCCATATTTCCAAAGTATTGGATATCAAGGCAGGTGCAGCCACCATTGAAGTGAAGCGTATGCTTACCTTTTCCGGCAGGCCGCTTATTTATGACCACATTATTGTGCCCGCAGCACCTTTTAAAGGTTTGAATAGCGTAAAGGTGGAAGAAAGCAATGGTTCCATGTACAGCATGTACGAGTCGCAGTTTGGCATTCGCATGATTCGTGCGGAAGAGCGCCTTAAAGCGGTGGGTGCAGAGAAAGAAGTGGCTAAATCCTTAGGTTTGCAAGATGGCTATCCATTATTAAGTATTGAGCGGGTGTCATTTACTTATGGCGATAAGCCGATGGAGTGGAGGTTGGGCTTATGCCTCACAGACGATCATCACTATATGAGCGAGCTCGAATAAAAAGTGCATATTTCATCTCAATCGCTGTGTTGCTCTCTGATTTGCTTGCTTATGTACTTTGATGTACACCGCGCATCGCAAATAAGCTCGCGCCTTGCGCTTGAGCGAACTAAGCATTTTTAAAGAATTGTGGAGTAAAGATGGACGATTTAAAGAAACGCGCGTTGGATTACCACCAATTTCCTATTCCTGGGAAGTTGAGCGTGGAGTCATCCAAGCCTTGTACGACGCAAGATGATTTGTCATTGGCTTATACGCCGGGTGTTGCAGAGCCTGTGCGCGAGATTCATGCGGACCCAGCCAATGCTTACAAATACACCAACAAAGGCAATTTAATTGCGGTAATTACCGATGGTACGGCAGTGCTGGGCTTGGGTGATATGGGTGCGCTGGCGAGTAAGCCTGTGATGGAGGGCAAAGCGGTATTGTTTAAGCGCTTTGCAGGTATTGATGTGTTTGATATTGAAGTGAATGCGAAAACACCGGATGAGTTTATCCAAACCGTGGTCAATATTGCGCCTACATTTGGCGGTATTAACTTAGAAGACATTGCTGCGCCCCACTGTTTCTACATTGAAGATGAATTAAAAAAACGCCTAGATATTCCAGTATTTCATGACGATCAGCACGGTACCGCTGTGATTGTTGCAGCTGCGTTACTGAACGCGTTAGAGCTCCAAGGCAAAACGCTCGCCCGCGCCAAGATAGTGTTTTTAGGCGCGGGTGCGGCGGGTTGTTCTTGTGCAAAGCTGCTCAAATTGATGGGTGCCACCAACATTACCATGGTGGATAGAACAGGTGTACTCGATACCAACCGTGCAGATCTGCATGACAATAATCGTGAGTTAGCAGTAGCACCTTCATCCAATAAAACCTTGGCAGACGTGATGCCCGATGCAGATGTGTTTATTGGCGTGTCCGCCAAAAATGCGCTAGATGCAAGCTTGATTAAAGCGATGGCCAAAAATCCTGTTGTGTTTGCTTTGGCCAACCCAGACCCAGAAGTCTTGCCCAGCGCTGCCTTTGCCGTGCGCGATGACTTGATTATGGCCACTGGTCGCAGCGATTTTCCTAACCAAGTGAATAACGCGCTGTGCTTTCCATACCTGTTTAGAGGTGCATTGGATGCCAAAGCCAAAAAAATCACCGATAAGATGAAAGTGGCCGCTGCCAAAGCGCTCAGTGCGCTGGCGCGTGAGCCAGTGCCTGCAGAAGTATTGGCAGCATATCAATTGCAGTCTTTAAGCTTTGGCAAAGATTACATTATTCCAAAGCCTTTTGATCCAAGGTTGATGAACTATGTATCCACCGCAGTGGCAGAGGCGGCCGAATGATTGCAAAAAAACCCATCAAGCAACGACCAAAGAATCTAAACCTGTTCACGATTCGTTTGCCGATTAATGCGGTGGTTTCGATTATGCATCGGGCCAGCGGTGTAGTGCTTTTCTTAATGCTGCCGGCCGTGTTGTGGGTGTTGCAGCAATCATTAGCCAGTGAGGCGGATTACTTGAGGATTTCAAGCGGCTTTCAGCATTGGGTGTTTAAGTTGATTTTGATTGGCATGGCTTGGGCATTCTTTCACCACTTTTTTGCAGGTATACGCCATTTAGCCATGGACGTGCACTGGATGACCAGCTTACAAAAAGCGCGATTTTCCAGCCGAGTGGTGCTGTGGTTGGTGGGGTTGTCTGTAGCGATGTTTGCTTGGTGTATTTGGTAAGCGATTATGTTGATTGAATTGTTAACAGACCGCTACCCCGGCATGCGCCAATGGCTCACACAACGGTTATCCGCTGTGGTGATGGCGTTGTACACAGTGTTGTTTGTATTGCTGATAGCACTATATCAGCCTACTAATTACGCAGAATGGCATGACTTTTTTAGTCCTTGGTGGTGGCGTTTAGCCACACTTTTAAGTTGGGTTTGCTTAATGATGCACGCATGGCTAGGCGTGCGCGATGTGCTCAAAGATTACATTTTTAACGTCACAGTCAGGTCTTATTTGCAGTTGTTAGTAGAACTTGTGCTCATTATCGATTTGACATGGATGGCATTCATTTTAGTAGAGATGAAATAACGCATATGACAGTACAACAACATACCTTTGATGCAGTAATTATTGGCGGTGGCGGCGCAGGTCTGCGTGCTTCGCTGCAATTGGCAGAGGCGGGTGCCAAAGTGGCCGTGCTGTCCAAAGTATTCCCAACACGCTCACACACTGTAGCAGCACAAGGCGGCATTGCCGCAGCCTTGGGCAACGTGGCTGAGGATAAATGGCTATGGCACATGTATGACACCATTAAAGGCTCAGACTATTTAGGTGACCAAGATGCCATTGAATTTATGTGCAAAAACGCTGCAAAAGCCATTATTGAGCTTGAGCATTTTGGTATGCCGTTTGACCGTTTGGAAAACGGCCGTATTTTTCAACGCCCCTTTGGCGGGATGACGCAGAATTTTGGTGAAAAACCCATCTCACGCACTTGTGCAGTGGCAGATAGAACCGGACATGCCATGCTACATACCCTATATCAACGCAATGTCCGCGCTAACACCCAATTTTTAATTGAGTGGTTTGCGCTGGATTTGATTCGCGATGCTGATGGCGATGTACTTGGGGTCATGGCACTGGAAATTGAAACTGGTGAATTGCACCTGATTCATGCTAAATCCACGTTATTGGCAACGGGTGGCGCAGGCAGAATTTTCCAAGCCAGTACAAATGCTTTTATTAATACTGGCGATGGTTTGGGTATGGCAGCACGAGCTGGGTTGCCTTTACAGGATATGGAGTTCTGGCAATTTCACCCCACCGGTGTGCTCAATGCAGGTGTGCTGATTACCGAAGGAGTGCGCGGTGAAGGTGGCTATTTAGTAAACAGCGAAGGCGAGCGCTTTATGGAGCGTTATGCGCCTAATGCAAAAGACTTGGCCAGCCGCGATGTGATTTCACGTGCAACCGCAACAGAAATCAAAGAAGGTCGTGGTGTTGGTAAACATAAAGATGCGGTGTATCTCAAACTCGACCATTTGGGCGAAGAGGTCATCAATAAGCGCCTGCCTGGTATCCGCGAAATTGCAAAAACCTTTGCTAGTGTGGATCCAATTAAAGACCCCATTCCTGTAGTGCCGACTGCGCATTACATGATGGGCGGCATTCCTACTAATTTGGATGGGCAAGTGGTGCTGCATGATGGCAAGACCGAACAATTGGTGAACGGCCTATACGCAGTGGGCGAGTGCGCCTGTGTGTCTGTGCATGGTGCAAACCGTTTAGGTTCCAACTCGCTCTTGGACTTGGTGGTGTTTGGCAAAGCCGCTGGCGACAAAATGTTGAGCGAGATACAAGCCAACAAAGCACACAAACCATTACCTGCTGATGCCTCAGATAAAACATTGGCACGTATGGCACGTTTAGAAAATCAACAGAATGGTGAAAGTGTTGCAGAAGTGGGCACCGATATGCGCAAAACCATGCAAAAGCATTGTGGCGTGTTCCGTTTCCCAGAATTACTCTCTAGCGGTGTTTCCGCAATTGATGCAGTAGCCCAGCGCGTGAAACATCTGCAAATTAAAGATAAAAGCAAAGTATTCAATACTGCGCGAATTGAAGCATTAGAACTGGATAACTTAATGGAAGCAGCGGTGGCTACGATGCATGCTGCGGAACATCGTAAAGAAAGTCGCGGTGCGCATGCGCGCGAGGACTTTGCAGAACGTGACGATGTGAACTGGTTAAGCCATTCACTTCATTACAAAGAGGGAAATCGATTGGTCTATAAACCAGTTCGCTTAAATCCATTGACTGTGGAATCGTTTACGCCAAAAACAAGGGTTTATTAATTATGAAATTTTCGATTTATCGCTATAACCCCGATACAGACAAAAAACCTTACATGCAAGATTATGACATTGCATTGGAGGACAGCGACCAAATGTTGTTGGATGCATTGGTGCGCATTAAGCAAGTAGACGAGACCTTGAGTTTGCGTAAATCCTGCCGTGAAGGCGTATGTGGCTCAGACGCCATGAACATCAATGGCAAGAATGGACTTGCCTGTATCACCAAGTTATCCGATTTAGATGAGCCTGTGGTGCTACGTCCTATGCCAGGTTTGCCGGTGATTCGTGATTTGGTGGTGGACATGACGCAGTTTTTTGACCACTACAACTCAATTAAGCCTTATTTAGAAAACAACGATCCGCCACCGGAAACCGAGCGTCTACAAAGCCCAGAAGATAGGGCAAAATTAGATGGTCTGTACGAGTGCATTTTGTGTGGTGCATGCACCACCTCTTGCCCAAGTTTCTGGTGGAACCCAGATAAATTTGTAGGGCCAGCTGGCTTGATGCAAGCCTACCGTTTTATTGCAGATTCACGCGATCAAGCGGAGGAGGAGCGCTTGGAAAACTTGGAAGATCCCTATCGTTTGTACCGTTGCCACAACATTATGAACTGTACAGATGTGTGTCCGAAAAAGCTCAACCCGAATGCTGCGATTGCCGCCATTAAAGATTTAAAAATAGAACGCGCTAAAGAACATAAGGATGCGCAACCAAAAACCGGTAAAAAGATATTCGGCATCAAAGTGTTATAAGGGGGAGCCATGTTAAACGCAGAAATCATGCAAGACGCAGAACAAAGACGCTTAGCATGGCGTTGCCGGCGTGGCATGCTGGAGTTGGATATTGTGTTGCAGCGCTTTGTGAGTGAGCAGTTTGGTGATCTGACACTGGCCGAGATGCAGATATTCGATGAAATGCTTGAACTCGCAGATAACGATTTTTGGGAGCTGATACAAAGCGCCGAGCAAGTGAACTATGAGGCGGATGTGCAAAATGTATTACGTAAATTAAGCATTGCCAGTCAGCAAAACACACAGGGGGAAGCATGATACAACACCATCATATTGGCGAAGAGCCGATTGCGCTCGATGCACGCGCCCTAGGCGATTACTGGCCTGGCATTCAGTTGTACTATCCACCCGTTAAATATGCCCCAAGTTTGGGTATATACGAGGACATGGACCAAGCGTCAGCACGCATGAAAAAACATGCGCACTTTACCAATGCCCATACCCTGATTTTTGACTTGGAAGACGGCTGTCGCCAAAAAGAAATGAGCCGTGAGTTGCTGCGCAAAGAGTTGCCGCAGCTCAGAAAAATCAATGAACGCGTCACCATTGCCATTCGCGCCAATTCGTTCCGTACCGATGAGTACGAGGAAGATATGAAGCTAGTGCGCGATATGGGCGAATATATTGATGTGGTGATGCTGGCCAAAGCTGGCGAGGCTTACGGCGCTGCAGAAGTCCGCGATTTGTCTAGCTTTTTAATCAGTGTGAATCCAGAAATCACGATTCAGCCGATTATCGAACATCCAAAGTCGCTCAAAATTGCACCGGAACTAATGCAATACAACACAGTGAAGCATGTGGTGTTTGGTATTCACGATTTCTCCAAAGCAATGGGTATTCATATCACCCCAGAAAACTGGATTGAAGAGCTGTTCTACTTTATTAACCAACTGCTATTTGAAGCACGTATTGCCGGTAAAGGTGTGATTGGTGGGGTAGAAACGCTGATTGGCAGCAATATCATGCCAGAAAAGTTCCTGGAGCCACATGATGTGCGCCGTTGGTTAGATTTGCATGGCGATAATGAATCGCGCGTGGTGTACAAGCATGCTTGCAAAGAAGCAGCCATGGGCTTAACTGGCAAACAGGTGATTCATCCTGGACATATTCATTTATGCAAAACCGCTTACACGCCATCTCCCACCGAAATTACGCAGAAAGTTAGCATTTTGAAGGCGGCGATTGAAGCTGATGCTTTGTTGGGTGGGGCTATTAAATTTGAGGGTGAAATGCTAGACCCACCCATGTTTGGTAAAGCATTGCAAACCCTGTTACGCGCACATGCCTTGCGTGCGCTAAAAACCAGCGATATGGAATTTGCGCTACATGTATTGCAGTTGTTGCCGGCGCAAGTGGTGCGTCAGAACTGGCCATATGGAGTACTTTTATAATGTTTACACAGTTTCCTCAATGGGTTTGGAACATTCCCGGTTACTTCAATATCGGCGTGGCTTGCACTGATACGCACCTCAACACTTCGCGAGCCGATATCGTGGCCATGATTGTGGAGGACGATGCCTTAGGTACGTCCAGCATCACCTTTGCGGAGTTAGCACAGCGTACAGATCAGTTTGCGCAAGTGCTGCGTAATTTAGGGGTGAAGGTGGGCGACCGCGTGCTGATTCGCTTGCCCAATAGTTTGGATTATCCCATTGCATTTTTGGGCGCCATGAAAATGGGTGCGATTTCGGTACCAACCTCCACCTTGCTCACGGCAGAAGAGGTGGCGTATCTGGCAAAAGACTCTGGTGCAACCGTATTGGTGACCGATGCGGCAGCTTGGAATGTAATGGCGGATGAAATTACCAAAAACACAGCCGATATTGCCAATTTAAAACACGTGCTGGTGACTCAGTTGGAAAGTGTTTCAGAGTTCAAATCTCCCGCAGGTTTAAATGTACAAGGCCTTGAAGACAGCATCTTAGACATCCAACAAGTGGAACCCGCGCATGCCACCAAAGCCGACGATCCAGCCTATCTGGTGTATACCTCTGGTACGACGGGTTATCCTAAAGGCGTATTGCATGCGCACCGTGCGTTGCTAGGCCGCCAGCCCGCAGCTCAGTATTGGTTTAATTACAGCGAGCAGATTCAAGACCGTATCATGCACTCCGGCAAGTTCAACTGGACCTATGTGCTAGGGACTGGCCTAATGGATCCCTTGTATTTAGGCAAAACAGTGATTGTGCATGAGGGCAAAAATGATGCACAAAAATGGTTGGACCTGATTAACAAACATCAAGCCACTATTTTTATTGGGGTGCCGACCATTTACCGCCAACTCCTTCAAAAAACAACCGCTACGCAGGCCGATATTCCAAGCTTGCGCCATTACATGAGTGCTGGCGAGCATTTGTCTGACGAGGTGCTGGAACAATGGCGCACTCGCTTTGGTTTGGATATTTATGAAGCGGTGGGCATGAGCGAGTTTTCCTATTACTTATCCCAGAGTAAATACCGGCCAATCCGTCCCGGTTCTGCTGGCTTTCCACAACCTGGACATGATGTGCAATTGCTTAACCCAGAAACACTACAGCCAGTGCCTGTGGGCGAAGAAGGTATGATTTGCGTCAAAGATACTGACCCTGGTTTATTTTTACGGTATTGGAATTTAGACGAAGAAACCGCCAAATATAAGCACGATGGCTACTTTTTCTCTGGCGATTACGCAAAATATGATGCCGATGGCTACATTTGGTTCTTAGGGCGTAAGGATGACATTATCAAAAGCTTTGGTTATCGCGTCTCGCCCTATGAAATTGAACGTGTTTACAAAGGGCACCCAGCGGTCGCCGATTGTGCAGCGGTGGGGGAAGAGATTGAGAAAGACAAATTGCTGGTGGTGATTTATGTGATTCCCAAAGCCGATATAACTGTAAACCCAGATGAATTGTTGGCCTATGGCAAACAACATTTGGCGGCTTATAAATCCCCCAAAACGGTGTATGTGGCCAAGGATTTCCCGCGCACCAAGAATGGTAAAATATTGCGTAAAGATATCAGCCCAACTATTGCCACTGCAAAAAGCTCAAGATGACCATCGTTAAACAAGAAGACTTTATCCAAAGCGTTGCCGACGCCTTGCAATATATATCCTACTACCACCCAGAAGACTATATTCAAGCGCTAGGTGAAGCGTATGCCATTGAGGAGTCCCCTGCTGCTAAAGATGCGATTGCACAAATTTTAACCAACTCGCGTATGTGCGCAGAAGGCAAGCGACCCTTATGCCAAGACACAGGGATTGTGGTGGCATTTGTCAAAGTCGGTATGGATGTTAGGTTTGAGAGCCAACTCAGTTTAGAGGCGATGGTGAATGAAGGGGTGCGCCGAGCTTATTTACATCCAGACAACACCTTACGCGCCAGTATTGTGAACGACCCAGCTGGGCTTCGCAAAAACACCACAGACAATACACCTGCCATTACCCATGTGGAATTGGTTCCGGGTAATACTGTTGAGGTGACGGTAGCTGCCAAAGGCGGTGGTAGCGAGAATAAAGCCAAACTGGCCATGCTGAACCCAAACGACAGTATTGTCGATTGGGTATTAGAAGTCGTGCCGACCATGGGCGCCGGTTGGTGTCCACCTGGTATGCTAGGGATAGGCATTGGCGGTAGCGCAGAAAAAGCCATGCTGTTAGCCAAAGAATCCCTCATGCAACCAATTGATATGCATGTATTAAAAGTCAAAGGCCCGAGCAACCGCATCGAAGAGTTACGCTTAGAGTTATATGAAAAAGTGAATGCATTAGGCATTGGGGCGCAAGGTTTAGGTGGCTTAACCACCGTGCTGGATATTAAGATTTTAGATTACCCCACCCATGCCGCCAGTTTGCCGGTAGCGATTATTCCCAACTGTGCGGCCACGCGCCATGTGCACTTTATCTTGGATGGCACTGGGGTGACAGAATTAACACCGCCTAATATGGATGTGTATCCCAATGTGCACTGGGCGCCCAGTGCACAAGCCAAAAGGGTGAATGTTGATAGCGTTACCAAAGCGGATACGCAGAGCTGGCAAGCAGGCGAGACCTTATTGCTCACGGGCAAAATACTTACTGGGCGTGATGCCGCGCACAAGCGTATTGCCAATATGTTGGCCAAAGGCGAAGCGCTGCCTGTAGATTTTACCAATCGTTTTATTTACTACGTAGGCCCTGTTGATGCGGTGCGTGATGAAGCGGTAGGCCCAGCTGGCCCGACCACAGCGACGCGCATGGATGACTACACCGAAATGATGCTTAACACTGGTTTGTTAGGCTCTATCGGCAAAGCTGAACGCGGCGATGACGCACTCGCTGTGATGGCGAAATATCAATCCGTGTATTTAATGGCCGTAGGTGGCGCAGCATATTTGGTGAGTAAAGCCATTAAAAAATCACGTGTGGTGGCGTTTGCTGATTTAGGTATGGAAGCCATTTATGAATTTGATGTGGTCGATATGCCTGTGACGGTGGCGGTGAGTGCCAATGGGGAATCGGTACATAAAACCGGTCCAGCGCAGTGGCAGCAAAAAATTGCTATCAAACAATTGTAAATGTTTGACTTTATGTGAATTTGGTCACATAAGCCTAAGCACTATTTGTTTTAATATGGGTCTATCATACGTATGATTGCATACGTAAATTGACTAATGAGACCCTTATGTTAAAACGCATATACTGGTTAAGCTTCATGTTCTTTTCGCTGAATCTTCATGCGGAAAGCATGTTGGATTATTTAACGGATAGCCATGGTAAATACATCGGCCCCACGGTTGAAGATCAAGTGGCGCTGATGGACAAAGACCGCAACGGATTTGCGGATGTATTTGAAGTGCGTGCTTACTTAGAAAAGCAGCACGGCGTTGGTTACCAAAAAGAATTGTTGGATAGATGGGAGGCTTCTGCCAGCGGTAAAAGCTGCAGTACCCCATTTGCCAAAGAGTTATATTCAGATAGTACAAATTAGCCTAAACACAGAGTTTTTACATATGTGAAACTTTTAACTGTTTTAGGCTGGTTTATAATAGATTTAGTTATTTTAATTCGAGCCTAAACACCATGTTAAAAGCGTATGAAGCCCACGTGCAAGAACGTGCTGCACAACAATTACCTCCATTACCATTAAATGCCGAGCAAGTTGCCGAACTGGTTGACTTGCTAAAATCACCCCCAGCCGGACAAGAGGCATTGCTGCTTGAATTGTTGGCTAACCGCATTCCTGCAGGTGTAGATCAAGCTGCTTATGTCAAAGCCGCATTTTTGGCCGATATTGCCAAAGGCAATGCCAGCTCACCACTGGTGAATGCTGAAAAAGCCGTTGCGTTATTGGGCACTATGTTAGGTGGTTACAACGTGCAAGCATTAGTGGAACTGCTGGATACCAATATGGCAGCACATGCGGTGACTGCATTATCAAACACTATCTTGATGTTTGATGCCTTTCATGATGTAGATGCAAAAATGAAAGCGGGTAATTTACACGCAAAAAAACTCATGGAATCATGGGCCAATGCAGAGTGGTTTACCAGCAAGCCAGTGTTAGCCGATGCCATTAAAGTCGTGGTGTTTAAAGTGGATGGCGAAACCAATACCGATGATTTAAGCCCAGCGCAAGAGGCTTGGAGCCGTCCAGACATTCCATTGCATGCCAAAGCCATGCTAGTGAATAAAATGCCAGATGGTTTAAACATCATTGAAACATTGAAACAAAAAGGCCTGCCGTTGGCGTATGTGGGTGATGTGGTAGGTACAGGCTCTTCACGTAAATCTGCCATTAACTCGGTGCAATGGTTTATGGGCAATGACATTCCTAATATCCCGAATAAACGCACGGGTGGTGTAGTCATGGGTGGCAAAATTGCCCCAATTTTCTTCAACACTGCAGAAGATTCAGGCGCATTTCCGATTCAATGCGATGTATCAAAGTTAAATACGGGGGATGTCATCACGATTAAACCTTACGAAGGCAAAGTATTGTCCGAGTCTGGTGAAGTGATTTCGACATTTGAGCTAAGCCCGATTACCATGCCAGACGAAGTACGTGCAGGCGGACGTATACCTTTAATTATTGGCCGTGGTTTAACCACCAATGCACGTAAAGCGCTAGGCTTATCAGAGCCAGATATCTTTATCACTGCCACGCCAGCAATTGTTTCAAACAAAGGCTTTACCTTGGCGCAAAAAATGGTGGGGCGTGCTTGTGGCCTGCCAGAAGGTCAAGGCGTTCGCCCAGGCAGCTATTGCGAACCGAAAGCCACCACCGTGGGTTCGCAAGATACTACTGGCGGTATGACGCGCGATGAATTAAAAGAATTGGCTTGTTTGGGCTTTAGCAGCGATTTAGTCATGCAAAGCTTCTGCCATACGGCAGCTTACCCAAAACCAGTGGATATTAAACTTCAACATACTCTGCCTGAGTTTATGTCTAGCCGTGGCGGCGTCAGCTTAAAACCGGGCGATGGTGTGATTCACTCCTGGCTTAACCGTATGATTCTGCCAGATACCGTAGGCACGGGTGGCGATTCACATACCCGCTTCCCAATCGGTATTTCGTTCCCTGCGGGTTCTGGTTTGGTTGCGTTTGCTGCGGCTACAGGGGCGATGCCTTTAGATATGCCTGAATCAGTATTAGTGCGTTTTAAAGGCACCATGCAGCCGGGCATCACTCTGCGTGATTTGGTGAATGCCATTCCTTATGCCGCGATTCAAGAGGGCACATTAACGGTAGGCAAACAAGGTAAGAAAAATGTCTTCAACGGCCGTATTTTAGAAATTGAAGGCTTGCCAGACTTAAAAGTGGAGCAAGCGTTTGAGTTTGCTGACGCTTCTGCCGAACGTTCCGCCAACGGTTGTACTGTGTTGCTTAACAAAGAGCCAGTGATTGAGTTCCTCAATTCTAATATCGTGCTGATGCAAAACATGATTGAAAATGGCTATCAAGATGCACGCACTTTGCAACGCCGTATCGAGAATATGCAAGCATGGCTAGCTAAGCCGGAACTGCTACAACCGGATGCGGATGCGGAATACGCGCATGTGATTGAAATTGATTTAAATGAAATCAAAGAGCCATTGGTGGCCTGCCCGAATGACCCCGATGACATCAAACCATTGTCTGCTGTGGTTGGTGATAAAATTGACGAAGTGTTTATTGGTAGTTGCATGACCAATATCGGGCATTATCGTGCGGCGGCTAAAGTGTTGGATGGCGCTGGCAATATTCCAACGCGTTTATGGATTGCGCCGCCCACACGTATGGATGAAGCACAGCTGCGTGATGAAGGCGTCTATTCCACTTTTGGTGTTGCAGGTGCGCGCACAGAAGTGCCCGGCTGTTCACTCTGTATGGGTAACCAAGCACGAGTAGCGGACAAAGCCACCGTATTTTCTACCAGCACACGTAACTTTGATAACCGCATGGGCAAGGATGCGCGCGTGTATTTAGGGTCAGCTGAGTTAGCGGCAGTATGTGCTAAGTTAGGCCGTATGCCTACGCATGCTGAGTACCTAGAAACGGTTGGCAATAAATTGGCGAATACTGCTGAAATTTATAAGTACTTGAATTTTCACCAAATGACTGAATACAAAGCAGCTTTGGATACTTTAAGCTCAGGTAAAAAAGTGATTGCCATCGCAGCGGCTGTTGAATAAGCTTCGACCTTAATCAGCAGGCTAATCGTTTGCAACCACAAGATAATAGCCCATTCGGTAAGTTTAGATGGAAAGACTGGCGTGTAATGTTGCCAGTCTTGCTATTCATTATTGCCTTGATTTATTTAGGGGTTCACTACCACATCAATTATGAGGTTATCGCCGGAGGCACTGTGGTAATCGGGTTGATTTCGGGTGTATTTGCTTGGCTGGTGGGGGTGGTAGGTCTGATCCCGATTATTGGGCCATTAATTGTAAAGGTGCTTAGCCTGTCGGTTATATGGCTATTGAATGCCCTGGGCTATATCGTTTCGTATATTGCTATTCGTCGCGGCTATAGTCAGGATGTACTTACCTACCGTGGACTTACCATTGCCTTAATCATCGGGATTGTGATCGGTTTCGTATTAGGCAGTATGTTTTCCAACTGATTTCTTAAAAATCAGCGTTGCACCTGTGCCACCAAACGCAAACGAGTTGGACATTGCGTATTCTAAGTTATCTATCTTTTGTGATTGATTAGGCACATTATTTAAATCACATTTGGGGTCTGGTTGTTCCAGATTGATGGTGGGGGGGAGTTCGTTACGTTGCATGCCCAAAAGTGTAATGATGCTTTCCAGCACACCCGCTGCACCCATTAAATGACCATGCATGGATTTGGTAGAGCTAACAGCCAGTTGGTAAGCGTGCTCACCAAAAATCTGTTTAATGGCGTTGGTTTCGGTTTCATCGTTAAATTTTGTACCGGTGCCATGTGCATTAATGTATTGAATCAATTGAGGATTTAAGCCAGAGTCATCTAATGCTTTCTGCATGGCTGCGGCTTGGCCTTCTACTGATGGTACGGCAATGTGTTTAAAATCATTGGCAGCGCCATACCCTATAATTTCCGCATAAATATGTGCGCCTCTAGCTTGAGCGTGCGATAACTCTTCAAGAATCATTGTAGCTGCACCTTCACCAATGACTAGCCCTGTGCGGTTGGCAGAAAATGGCTTGCAAGATTTACTGATATCTTCTTTATCTTCTTCGGCCAGTGTGCGAATGGCTTCCCAAGATTTAATACTGGCGTAGGCCAAAATGGCATCGGTGCCGCCGGCTAATGCTACATCAATCTCGCCATAGCGAATATCTTTCATGGCTTGGCCTATGGACACGGCGGAAGAAGAGCATGCGGTGGAAAAGGTGAGATTGGGGCCAGAAATCGAAAAATGGGTGGCAATGGCAGCAGCAGGGCTGTTGTACATACACATGAGAACAGTATAGGGTTTTAGGCGATTTTCACCTTCTACAAACAATGTTTGGTAGCCGTCTTCTACTGAATGGATGCCCCCCATACCTGTACCTACATACACACCGGTACGGTCTTTTACCACCTTATCCATATCTAAATCCGCGTGTTTTACCGCCTCTTTGCTGGCATGTAAGGCCATTTGGCCAACACGGTCTAGAATGGAGTAGTCACTCTTTTTTTCAAAATAGTGGCCTGGGTCAAAGTCTGCTTGTGCTGCTACTTTGCAGTTGAGTTTGTCTAGATATGGACCTACAAACTGTTTGATGCCGGATTTTCCGGCAAAGATGTTTGTCGCCAATTCATCAACGGTGTTGCCCAGTGGGGATACCAAGCCAAACCCGGTGACTACGACGCGCCGTTGATGCTTCATCTTTCTAACTTATTGTTTTGAAAGCACTAAGTCATGTGTCACATCAATCACATCTTGAATGGTAACTAAGTGCTCGTAGTTTTTGGGGAAAGAAATGTTGTATTGATGCTCAATACTGAATATCACTTCAAGAAAGCCAAACGAATCAATATCGAGTTCTTTGAGTGGGCGATCTGGGGATAATTTATCGATGCTAATGTTTTTTTCTTTGGTGAAAATGTCGGTCAAAAACGATTTGATTTCGTCTTTTGTGGCAATTTTATTGCTCATTCAAGGGGTTCCTTCACGGTATTCGCCTTTTGGGCTGTATTTTTTATAAATTTCTAGAATATAATGCCATAAAGCTTTGTATAAAGTGTGAGATTTTAATGGATATTTCTGATTTTGGTTTAAGTAATCATTTTAAGCAGTTATCATTAAAATATGATGAAAGCCATGAAGTATTATGGACATACTTTAATCAGAAAAACATCATTCCTTGCGCCAATCACGAGATTGTCCATGAGCTTCTTCAGCATCAGCAAGAAGTAGAAAAAACTGGCGGTGTATTGTATTCCAATGACCGCATATATCAAATTCGTTACTCCGTAGCAGCCTCATTGACCCCAAATGTGTTTAATTTGGGTGGTCATCTTGCGCTTATCCGTGAGTTGGCCATGAACAGAAATAAAGAAGCGCTACTTTACTATGCGATTAAAGGCATTGACGCTGTACATAGCAGATTGTCTCGATTCAATAACTCCCCGATTGTTAATATCACCCTAGTGCAAGGCTTGGCGTTGGGTGGTGGTTTGGAGGGTGCGTTGGCCAGTGATGTGATTATTGCCGAGCGTAAGAGCTTTTTTGGCTTTCCAGAAATTCTGTTCAATATGTTCCCAGGCATGGGTGGCTATAGCTTGGTGGCGCGTAAAGCTGGCATGAAGGTGGCCGATGAGATGATTCTTAAAGGTAAACAATACACCGCAGAACAAGCTTATGAGCTTGGGATTGTGGATGTGTTAGTAGAAGACGGCCAAGGCGAAAAAGCGGTTTACGAGTGGATTGAAAAAAACAAGCGCTACTTTAATGGTTATTTGGCTGCACAACGTGCCAAAAATAGAGTGAATCCAATCGCTTACGATGAGCTGCTAGATATTACAACAATCTGGGTGGATGCTGCACTTAAGTTGGGTGAGCGTGAATTTAGTATTATGGATCGCTTTATTTACAGCCAAGAAAAACAATATCTCAATGCACTATCACCACAAGCGCCTGCTGTGGCTGATAACGTTGTTTCCTTTAAACGCACCGCTACTTAATTTTGATTAAACTGCGTTAGGTGTGCGCAGACAGTTGTTTTTCTTCAGCAGCCAAGTAATCAACAAACGCTAACTTAGTTTTTTGGTAGGCATTGCTTGCTTGTGCATACAATGATGGCACTTTGTATATTTCATTTGGCGTGATGTCGTCCAATTCCACGCAAATTTTGCTTAACTCATCAGCACCAATATTAGTCGCACTGCCCGCAATCGCATGAGCGGTCTCACTAATGTTGGCAAAGTCTAATGCGAGTACGTAATTTTTGAGCTCGTCCAAATTCCTATCGGTGTCTTCTATAAACCCGTGAATCAGGCCAGCTACAAAGCGAGGGTTTTTGCTGATAGATGCAAGCTCTTCAAGTCTGGATGCGTTCAATACCAATTGATTGGCACCAACGCTAAATGCAACTACATCGGCATCATCCGGTGTTTGTGCGCTTGCAGAGGTAAATGCCAACACTGGAGCAGCTTCGCGATATTGTTGCTGTTTAGATTTGGCCACAACCTCTTCAATGGCAAAATTAAGCGCATCAATTTGAATTGGTTTGGTTAAATAAGCTGCAACACCCAGATCATCAAACTCAGCAATAGTATTTTGCGTTGCATCTGCACTTAAGATAATGGCTGGGACTTGTGATTGCCCTACATTGATTGCTTGATAAATGCGTAAAGCTTCTAAGCCACCCATCACTGGCATGTTGCAATCTAAAATCATCAAGTCGTAAGTGGATTCTTCTAACTTATCCAGTGCTAGCTGGCCGTTTTTCACAATATCAAATTGATGTTCACCCAGTGCGAGCATTTGAGACAAGATAAGAATATTAGTGTCGTTGTCTTCTGCCACCAAAATACGGCAAGGTTTTTTCTTGCTGGCTTGCATGGCTTTTTTGAATGAGATGATTTCTGAAGAAATTTGGCCACTCTCGTTTTCTGCTTCGACGATACCCAGTGGAATCTCAAACCAGAATGTTGAGCCGTTGCCGAGCTCACTCTCAATCCCAATTTCACCTTGCATCAGCTCAACTAGTTTTTTGGAGATGGTGGTGCCTAAACCTGTGCCACCAAATTTATATTTGATCGATTCTTCCGCTTGGGTAAAACTCTCAAAAATGTGGGGGAGGGACTCTTTAGCAATACCAATACCCGTATCTTTTACTTCAAAACGGACAGTTGCATCGCTATCTGATTGTTTGTTTGCACTCACACAAATTTTTACATAACCCTGCTCGGTAAACTTCACCGCATTACCCACTAAGTTAATCAGCACTTGTTTGGTGTGTAGCAAGTTGCCATGAAGTTTTAGTGGGGTATCTTGCGCAATTTCGTAGTCAATCGCTATCCCTTTTTGTGCAGCTTGCGTTTCAAATAGATTGACTGTGGTAAGAATTAAATTGTGCAGATAAAAATCTTCCTCGTAATGGGTGGTTTTACCGCTTTCAATTTTGGATAAATCCAACACATTGTTGACTAAATCAAGCAGCACTGTGGATGAGCTCTTCATCACGTTAAATAACGTTGCGTTATTTTTATCTAGGTTGGATGCTTCAAGTAAGCTACAAGCACCAACGATACCATTGAGCGGGGTGCGGATTTCATGGCTGATATGAGAAAGGAATTCACTCTTGGCACGGCTGGCTGCTTCGGCCTTGTAAGTGGCCTCCTTTAATCGGGAGAGCAGTGCAAGGGCGTACATCGGGATTGATACTAAGGTAAATAATAGGCCGTAAAAACCTGTCATATGGTTTTGCCAATACGGACTGTTCAAACTGGCGAAAATAAATCCTGACAAGCTTGCAATATAGGTTGCAATCAATAATTGACGGCCATAACGGAAGCCATAACCGATAATGAGCCACAAATAAACGCCAATAAAGACACCGCCAATATCATTGGTAAGGTGTACCGCGAATGATGTAGCCAACACATCAGATAGCATAGTGATTAATTGGCGATTTCTGCTTGGGGCTGAGTTTAATCTTGTGTGAATTAGAAATGCCAAAGAGGCGATGCTAAACAGGGCCAATGCAACATAAATAATCGTTTTTACTTGATCATATGACGCCGATACGAATATCAGCGTTAGG
Organism: Betaproteobacteria bacterium Ga0077540; assembly: GCA_001464125.1. Classification (GTDB taxonomy): domain Bacteria; phylum Pseudomonadota; class Gammaproteobacteria; order Burkholderiales; family Methylophilaceae; genus Methylophilus. Next base: position 56,410 of record LNEP01000007.1, read on the forward strand.
CTAATAATAAATAGCCTTAAAACGGCTTGTTGATACTCGTCACCATGCTTGTTGAACTCTACTAGTTTGATTGAACGCGTGATGACGCTGAGAACTTTTTTGCAGGGCATCAAAATGCTATTGAGAGCTAAACTCAAATTCATTTTTTAATACTCCTCAAAAGTTAATATTTTTTTATGATTTAAGCAAATGATATGCCATTGTAAAAAATAAAATAAAATTCATAAAAAACATATAGATATGATGGGTTGAAGTTGACGAGTGGGTTGGGAGAAGTAGGGAAATCATCACTAGTGACGGAAATCTAACTATTAGTCCAATTTATATTTGTTTTTTTCGATTTGGATAGCTAATTGTTTAAGGTTAATATTCAACTTGTTTTGAAGTAAGAGCTTATTTTATTTGGAATGTGACGTGTCTTAGGGGCGGTAATGGCAACTCAGGAAGAAATCGAACAACACTACGATATTGATAACGAATTTTATGCATTAATTCTTGATGACAAGTATCTGGGTTATACCTGTGGGGTATGGGATCAGGCAGATACCATTGAGCAATCTCAAGCTGATAAGTTTGCAAGGCTATGCAGATATGCACATGTTAAGCCCAATAGTAAGGTACTAGATGTAGGTTGTGGTTGGGGTGGATTATCAACTTATATTGGAGAAAACTTTAGCAACACAAAGGTGCATGGCCTAACACTGAGTACTAAGCAGCTAGAGTTTATAAAAAATGCAAAAAATCCAATTGCTTCAGTTGAACTAAGTGCGTGGCAGAGTTTTGCTGTACCAGAACCAAAATTTGATGCTGTTATTTCAATTGGATGCTTAGAGCACTTTGCCACCTATGAAGATAGTATTTCTGGTAAACAAAGAGAGATTTACAAAAAATTCTTCGATTGGTGTTTAAGTGTAACAACGCCAGAAGCTTATGTTGGCTTGCAGACTATTATTATCACTAGGTTACCTAATAATATTTCTGAATTGAGGGATTCGTGGTTAGTTCACAAGATTTTCCCTGGCTCTGCATTAGCTTCAATCAGCGATATTCAGGAAGCTGCTACAGATAAGTATGAAATTTCGGAAGTAAGCAGAATTGGTCATGATTATGTGCCAACTTTACAGGCTTGGATTGATAAAATGGTAGTCAATAAGAATGAGTTGTTTTCAATGTACGGAGAAGAGCTTTACAACCAATATATTGAATATTTCGAAGGTGCGAAAAGATGTTTCCAAACTGGCTATTTTGATTTATATCAGGTTTCGCTAAAACGTGCGCTGCCTACAAGAATTTTCAAAACATAAAAATTGAATTGTCGATTAAGACAAAGTAAAAGACTTAAATGCGTGGTTATTTTATTAAGATGGCAGAGTTATTACCTGCCATTTTCTTTTTTGCAGGCTTTGCATGGGATGCGCTCACCATAGGGCGCAACGTTGCCACTTCTGATCTATTCATTTTTACCGCGTATTTACTGGCAGCAGGCTCTTTGTTATTCATTATGAGTCGCCCCAGTTTTATCTTGGCGGATGAAGCACAGGTACCTAAACCATTCCGTTGGTTATTTAGTACGAATTGGCCGTATTTGGGGCTGCAGTTTTTCTTTGGCAGTTTGCTCAGCGCCTTATTTATTCTCTATTTTAAAAGTGCTAACCATGCGTTGGCGATCCTGATGACAGTGTTACTCGGCGTGTTGCTGGTGGCCAATGAATTTTTAGAAAATGCCTACAGGCGCTTTACACTCAGTTGGGCCTTGTTTGGGCTGTGCGCCATGTTGTTGTTTAATTTTTTGCTGCCATTTTTGCTGGGTAGCGTGCATGCCATTTGGTTTTATCTAAGCACGTTATTGGGGGCAGCCATGGTGATTTTTCTGTACTCCAAAACTCCCCAACATCTGGGCAGTATTTTGCCGGTTTGGTTGATTGCTGGCTTTTTAATGTTTGCTTATGCGATTGATATGATTCCGCCTGTTCCACTGGTGAAGCGTGAAATTGCAATTGCTTATGATGTTAAAAAAGAGGGCGATCATTACTATTTAACGCAGCAGCGTGTGGGTTGGTGGGCGATATGGAGCAAAACCAGTAACCGTCTGACTCTAACTCCAAGCCAGCGTGTATATTGCTTTTCATCTATTTTTGCGCCTTCTGGTCTTGAAACGCGTTTGTATCACAATTGGCAAAAGCGTACGGACAAAGATGGGTGGAAAAGTATCCAGCGAGTAGGGTTTGATGTCAGTGGTGGTCGTCAAAATGGGTATAGGGGGTATACCTACAAGACAAACTTATCACCTGGGAAATGGCGTGTCAGTGTGGAAACCGAAAACAAAAAAACGATTGCAGTACAACCGTTTACAGTGAGCACAGTGAGCGAGGCGACAAAGCCGCCTCGCTACGTGGTATTCAAATATTAGTGTTTGCCGTCAGAGTGGCTCATGAGTTTGTCGATATACGCAATAGATACCGCAGATGCCACAAACGTCATATGAATAATGGTTTGCCACATCATTACTTCGGTGCTTAAGTTAGCCGCATTAATAAACGTTTTAAGCAGGTGAATGGATGAAATACCGATAATGGCAGTGGCCAATTTTACCTTAAGGAGGTTGGCGTTGACGTGTGATAACCAATCAGGTTCGTCCGGGTGACCTTTCAAATTCAAGCGCGATACAAAGGTTTCATACCCGCCCACAATCACCATAATGAGTAGGTTTGAAATCATCACCACATCAATTAAACCCAATACAATCAACATGATATCCGCTTCACTGATGGTGGCGGTTTTACCCACCAAATGCACCAGTTCTACCGCAAAAAAGTAAACATAGACAGCTTGCGCAACTATTAAGCCTAAATACAGTGGTAATTGTAACCAACGGCTGCCGAATAAAATGTTGGTCATGATGCTACCTTGCTTGCGTTGGGCGCTCGTAATATTGGTTGTTTCTTGCATGGCTAATCAGTATTGAATGAAAAATGCGATTTTACCCGAACTGTGTGACTAAGTGATGGCTTAAGTAATGTTATAGCTGAGATTAAACTTGGCAGAATGGTCTAAGCTTAACTTTTGCGTAAGGATGGGCATCGCCTCTTTTAGTAAGTCAGGTAATTGCCACGGCGGGTTAATCACAAACATGCCACTGCCATACATGCCCATGCCATCTTCGTTTGGTGCTTGCACCACCAACTGAACGTCCAGCCAATCTTTAACCCCTAGTGCATGGAGTTGTTTAAGCATGTCATTGGGTTCTGGCCTCTGTAATAGCGGGTACCAAATCATATAAGTACCTATGGCAAAACGTTTTAAGCTATCTTGAATGCACGTAACCACACGTTGGTAGTCCTCTTTTAATTCATAAGGTGGGTCAATAAGCACCACGCCGCGTTTGGTTGGTGGTGGCAGACACGCTTTTAAGCCATCAAAGCCATCCGTCATTTCAGCTTTTACTTGACGGCCCAATGGGGTTAGGTTTTGCTGCAAGATGCCAAAGTCTGTCGGGTGTAATTCAAATAAACGCAGTTTGTCTTGTGCCCTTAAAAAATGCGCAGCAATCTGAGGTGAGCCAGGGTATAGCTTGAATGTGTCATTAGTATTGATTGCATTTACCGCGTCTAGGTAGGGTTTAAGTGATGCTGGCAAGTCTGGCACGTCAATCAAACGTGAAATGCCTGTTAAAAACTCAGCATTTTTCTGCGCATACGCATCCTCAATGGCATAAATACCTGCGCCTGCATGCGTATCCATCACCCAATAAGGCTTATCTTTTTGGTTGAGGTAATTAAGTACTAAGCTGAAAACATAATGTTTCAGCACATCCGCATGGTTGCCTGCATGAAAGGCATGTCGATAACTCAGCATAAGATCAATCGCAATAACAAGGCATCTATTATAAAAGAGGATGCAAATGTAAAAGTATGTTAATTGTCAGCAAATGAAGTTCTGTTGCGTTTTGTTACTTGTAGGCTTCTTTTACATAGACGACAAAAAGGATAGAGATGAAAAATACATGGATTACACTTGCAATTGCCACAGGCATTGCTATCAGCACAATGACTGCATATGCCAATCACCATGAGGGTGCCAAGCATGACCATGGAAAATGGGAAACCAAGGCAGATACCAACCAAGATGGCAAAATCAGTTTTGACGAATACAAAGTAGCACGTGACCAACACATGCAAGAACGCTTTAAACGCAAAGACACCAATAATGATGGTTTTATTGACGAAGCAGAGCGTAATGCTGCCAAAGAAAAATGGCGTGCACACCACCAAGCCATGAAAGAGAAATGCGCACAACACGCTAAGTAAGTAGGCTTCTCCAATCAGGCAGTACATTCTAAGGATGTGCTGCATTTTTATTGGCGGTTTTATGCGCTTGGGGTAGCATATGGAAATGACTACACATCACCATCATCACCCTTCAGAAGCCACAATACACCAGCATGATGAATCACATGCGCGCACACACGGCAACCCATTTCTCGTTCCATTCTTATTAATTTTAGTGTTTGCGGTGGTGGAGTTTTCTGGTGCGGTTTGGACCCAATCGTTGGCGCTATTGAGCGATGCTTGGCATATGTTTTCTGATGTGTTTGCCTTGGGCTTAGCCATGTATGCAGCACATCGCGCTAGCAAGGCACGACTCAAAAACAAGCATAGCCGGGCTGAAATAGTGGTTTCAGCCATTAATGCAGTGTTGATGTTGGTAGTGATTGTCTGGATTGTGTTGGAGGCGATTGAGCGTTTGCAACATCCGCAGTCAGTCGCTGGTGGATACGTGACATTGATTGCATTTCTGGGTTTGGTGGTCAATCTGGTGGTGGCACAACGCCTGCATCACCAAGCACATCATCATGGTGGCAAAGATAATCTAAACCATCGTGCTGCTTTGCTACATGTGATGGGAGATATTCTGGGATCTATCGCAGCCCTCACTGCAGGTGTGGTGATCTATTTTACCGGCTGGTTAGCCATCGACCCCTTACTGTCATTGGTGATATCGCTATTATTATTGCTGGTGACAGTGAGTCTAATCAAAGATATTTGGCGCAGTGCCAAAGGTACGCATGCTGGGGCATCGCATCATCACCATCACACGCATTAATGTTATTTACAATATAAAAGGAGATAACCCATGCCATACGTTAATATTAAACTTGCAGGTACTGTTACCCGTGAGCAAAAAGCAGAAATTGCAAAAGAGATAACCGAGACGTTGGCGCGTGTGGCGCACAAGCCTGCCAACTACACCTACATTACCTTTGAGGAAGTACCTTATGAGGATTGGGCGATTGCGGGAAAATTGTTAGACGAATGATGTAAGCTTTGTGGCGACACAAAGCTTGTTTCTGTGTTGGAGCTGCATAAGTGGTTCCGTTTTTTAATTTTGTGATGAAGGATTTGCATGAAAAAAGTATTACTCGCTTGCGCGTTAGCCTTTGTGGCCACTGCCAATGCCGCCATTGATGAAACCATCCGTTTGAAAGAAAGCATTGAAATCAACGCCCCAGTAGAAAAAGTGTGGGCCAAAATGGGCAGCTTTGCCGATATGAGCTGGCACCCAGCCATTGAAAAAACTGAAATCACCAGTGGTAAAGCCGATGAAGTGGGCGCTACACGTGTGTTGACACTCAAAGGTGGTGGTAATGTGAATGAGGTATTGACCAGCTTCGACGCAGGCAGCACCACCATGAAATACGAAATCACTGAAAGCGTATTGCCGGTGCGTGATTACGGCGCCACACTTAAAGTAGAATCTGCTGGTGAGGGCAAATCATTAGTAACTTGGCGCGCCATGTTTAAACGTAAAGACCCAGCAAGCCCAGGTGCGCCAGGTCAGGACGACGCAGCCGCCAAAGAGGCGATTACCGGTGTATTTAAATCTGGTTTGGAAAATCTAAAAAAAGTCTCTGAGTAATATCCTATTTGTGGCTTTATACGGTCTTGTGGCAATACAAGACCGTTTTGCATTCTTAAGCGTGCCTCTGCATAGCGACTGCTGTTAAAATGGCACGATGTTTGACCCTAAACCCATTTTAAAAAACCTGCCCAATTTGCCCGGTGTTTATCGCATGATGAATGCTGAGGAAACCGTAATTTATGTAGGCAAGGCCAAAGACCTTAAAAAACGAGTTTCTAGCTATTTCAACAAAAATCTGCCCAGCCCGCGCACCCGCATGATGGTGTCGCAGATTGCCAAAATAGAAACCACGGTGACGCGCTCCGAGGCTGAGGCCTTACTACTAGAAAATAACCTGATTAAAAGCTTGATGCCGCGCTATAACGTGCTGTTTCGAGACGACAAATCCTATCCTTATATTGCACTGACGGGCGATACCTTTCCAAGATTGGCGTTTCATCGTGGCACGCAACGCCAATCCACTAAATCCAATGGAAAGCATCAATATTTCGGGCCTTTCCCAAATGCTGTGGCTGTGCGTGAGAGCATCCAGCTTTTGCAAAAAGTGTTTAAGTTGCGCACCTGTGAGAATACGGTGTTTGCTAATCGCTCACGGCCTTGTTTGCAATACCAAATTGAGCGCTGTACCGCGCCTTGTGTGGATTACATTACCCCAGAAGCCTATGCGCAAGATGTGCATCATGCCGCCATGTTTTTAGAAGGCAAAACTAATGAGGTGTTAAATGCGCTTGGCGATAAAATGAATACCGCAGCGGCTAATCAAGAATACGAGACAGCGGCAGTGTTCCGCGACCGCATGCAAGCCCTGCGGCAGGTGCAAGCCAAACAGTTTGTCAGTGACTTTAGTGTGTCGGATGCGGATGTGGTGGCGTGCCAGAGCCATGAAAATCAGCATTGTATTAACTTGGTAATGATTAGAGGTGGCAGACACATTGGCGATAAGAGCTTCTTTCCTAAAAATAGCCAAGATGCGGAGTTGAGCGAGACCCTGGAAGCTTTTTTAACCCAACATTACACGCCACAAAATACCCCACCCATGATTGTGTGCGGTGTAGACATTGCTGTTAAAAATTACGAAGAGTTGCTGAGTGAGCAAGCCAACCGCAAAATTCGTATCATCACCAACCCCATTGGGGATAAGCGTGTCTGGCTTAAAATGGCCGATACCAACGCAGAACTTGCATTGACGCAACGTGCAGCAAGCTCTGCTAATCAAGCGGCCAAATTGCTAGCACTAAGAGAAGCGCTACATTTATCAGACACAGTTGAACGGATTGAGTGTTTTGATATTAGCCATACCATGGGCGAAGCCACGGTGGGGAGCTGTGTGGTCTTTGATAAAGGCGATATGCAGAACAGTGAATATCGTCGCTATAACATCAGTGGCATCACCCCTGGCGATGATTATGCAGCGATGCGTGATGTGTTGACCCGGCGTTATAAAAAGGTAGCAGCAGGCGAGGGTAAACGCCCAGACTTGGTGTTTATTGACGGAGGTAAAGGGCAGTTAGGTGTTGCCATTGAAGTGATGCAAGAAGTCGGTTTGGACGACATTTTGCTGGTGGGCATTGCTAAAGGTGAAGAGCGCAAACCGGGTTTGGAGACCATGATCTTCTCTGATACCGGCGAAATGCTTAATTTGGAAAGCGATAACGTAGGTTTGCACTTGTTGCAACGTATCCGTGATGAGGCACATCGATTTGCCATCACTGGGCATCGTGCTAAGCGCGCAAAAGCTCGCATCACATCTAGCCTAGAAGATATAGAGGGGGTAGGTGCCAAACGCCGCAAAGCCTTACTCACGAGATTCGGTGGTTTAGATGGCGTAAAAAATGCTAGCATAGACGAACTTGCAAAAGTCGATGGCGTCAGTCAATCGCTCGCAGAAAAAATATATGATCAATTACATTGAGTGATAAAAACATGTTGTGGAATATACCCAATATCTTGACTGTATTACGCATTGCCCTCATCCCCGTGTTCGTAGGGATTTTTTATTTGCCTAAAGATGCAATGACCTTGGCGGCATTTCCAGCGCACTGGGTAAATCTTACCGCAACCATCGTATTTGCATTAGCAGCCATTACCGATTGGTTGGATGGCTATTGGGCGCGCAAATTTAATCAAATGTCTGGCTTTGGTGCGTTTTTGGACCCAGTGGCCGATAAGTTAATGGTGGCTGCGGCCTTAATTGTATTGGTTGAGTTTGAACGAATTGGTGCTGTGATTGCCTTGATTATTATTGGGCGAGAAATAGCGATTAGTGCCTTGCGTGAATGGATGGCCAACATTGGCAAAAGTAGCAATGTAGCTGTGGCCATGATAGGAAAAATTAAGACGGCTGCCCAGATGATTGCCATTTTACTTTTACTCTATTACGACAGTATCGGACCATTTAATACCAAGCTCATCGGGCAGGTGCTAATCGTGATTGCCGCAATTTTAACATTGGTATCAATGGCTTATTATCTAAAAGCTGCATGGCCGGTGATGAAAGATTCGATGAAATAAATTGTCAAGAAAAATAATTCTTGGATTATTGTGACAAAACCTGCAAATGCGCCTTGACACTAAATTTAAAATCGCTAAAATGCTCGCTTCTTTACGGCACTACACAAGTTTTAAAGTGTAAAGACTAATGCGGGAATAGCTCAGTTGGTAGAGCGCAACCTTGCCAAGGTTGAGGTCGCGAGTTCGAGACTCGTTTCCCGCTCCAAACATTAAAAAGGGAAAGCACAATCAGTAGCTTTCCCTTTTTAGCTTAAACCTCTCAATGTTAGTTTGAGAGATCACGGCGCGATAGCAAAGCGGTTATGCCGCGGCCTGCAAAGCCGTTTAGGCCGGTTCGACTCCGGCTCGCGCCTCCAAAACTCTTAGTTTCCCAGATATACCGCTTATCCCACTCTGTTTCTCGATTTGATCGCCCATTGGTTTTAGTATGCTGTGCGTAGCTTTGCCGCAATTAGCTGGCAGTGACCGCGAATTATTGTTACATTAGTATGTGTTTGGCATTTGCAAATAAGAATTTTAATCGTACTAAACAGGTTAATCGGAATGAATTTAGAAAACAGTCAAATGCATTTAGAGGATCTGGTGGATCCGCAAGATGCAAGTTTTGATTCACTCTTGGGTTGTTTGATGTTGGCCTGCCGGGCGCATCATATCTCAACTACGCAGGATGCTGTGATTGCTGGTTTGCCATTGTCGAATGGCAAAATGACACCTGCTATTTTCAAGCGTGCCGCAGAGCGTATTGGCCTCTCTGTTTCTGTGTTTAAAAAACCACTGCAATCTATCCGCAAAGAATTTTTGCCGGTCACCTTGTTATTACACAACGATGAAGCATGCAAACTCTCCCGTATTGATTACGCCACCAATATGGCGCATGTTATTTTTCCAGAGTTGGGGGATGCAGAAACAGCCCTTCCCTTGGCAGAGCTAGAAGCCAAATATGCGGGTTACTTTATTACCGTCAAGCCCAAATATATCTTTGATAAACGTGCGCCAGAAGTCGGTAAAGTGCGCTTGCGGCATTGGTTTTGGGGCGCTTTGGCGGAGAATAAGCGCATCTACCGCGATGTGTTGTTAGCCGCCTTCCTGGTCAATATGTTTGCCTTGGCCATGCCCATGTTTACCATGAATGTGTATGACCGTATTGTGCCCAACCGTGCGATTGAAACCATGTGGGTCATGGGTTTGGGTGTGCTGATTATTGTGGTGGGTGATTTGATTTTACGCACCATGCGCGCCTACTTTTTGGATTGGGCCAGTGCGCGAATTGATGTGAAGTTAAGTGCACGTATTATGGAGCAGGTACTAGGTATTCATTTGGATCAGCGCCCAAACTCCGTTGGTTCCTTTGCTTCCAATTTGCGTTCGTTTGAGAGTGTGCGTGATTTTATTACCTCAGCCACCGTGACAGCGCTGATTGACTTACCGTTTGGCATTATCTTTATTATTGTGATTGCTTGGATTAATTGGGTGATGGTATTGCCGGTGGTGATTGGTGGTATTGTGATGTTGCTGTACGCGCTAAGTGTACAAACCAAAATGCATGAACTGTCAGAAACCATGTACCGTGCCGGAGCGTTGCGTAATGCCACGCTCATCGAGAGTTTGGTGGGTCTGGAGACAATTAAATCACTGGGTATTGAAGGCAATATGCAGCGTAAGTGGGAGCATAGTGCCCGATATCTAACCGAGGTTGGCAGTAAGTTACGCCTTCTTTCATCCTCCATCAATAACGGCTCAAACGCAATCCAGCAAACCATCACTGTGGTGTTAGTGTTATTGGGCGTCTATATGGTTACCGCAGGCGACCTCACCATGGGGGGCTTGATTGCAACCACCATGTTGGCATCCAGAGCGTTAGCACCGATTGCGCAAACCGCAGGTTTGTTGAGTCAATATCATACTGCATCCACCTCGTTACAGTCTTTGGACGAGATTATGCGCAAAACGGTAGAACGTCCTGCCGATTCTAATTTTTTATCTCGCCCCAGTTTTCGTGGCGATATCGAGTTTCGCGAGGTCAGCTTTAAGTACCCAGAATCCGAGCAAAATGCATTAACTAAAGTGTCATTTAAAATCAAAGCGGGTGAGCATGTGGCTTTGTTGGGACGCATGGGCTCCGGCAAAACCACCATCAATAAATTGATTTTGGGCTTATACCAACCGACAGAAGGCGCTATTTTGATTGATGGTATTGATTTAAGACAAATCGACCCTGCCGAGTTACGTCGTAGTATAGGGTATGTGCAACAAGACACCCATTTGTTTTACGGTACTTTGCGCGAGAATATCACCATGCGTGCCCCGCATAGCAACGATGCCGCTGTGTTAGCAGCAGCGCATATTGGTGGCATAGATGAATTTGCTAACTCGCATCCAAAGGGTTTTGATTTGTTAGTTGGCGAGCGGGGTGAGACTTTATCTGGTGGTCAAAAGCAAGCCGTGGGAATTGCCAGAGCATTTGTGACCAGCCCAAGTATTGTTTTACTAGATGAGCCCACTAGTGCAATGGACCATTCTGGTGAGGATGCCGTAAAGAAAAGGCTTGCCGAAGCAAGTGCAGATAAAACGATGGTGTTAATTAGTCACCGCTCTGGCTTGTTTGATTTGGTGTCCAGATTAATCGTGATTGATGCTGGCCGTGTGGTGGCCGATGGCAACAAACAGGACGTCATTGAGGCATTACGTGCCGGCAAAGTGGGCAAGGCATATTGATTAGGATGCATGATGCGTGAGGGGATATTTAAAAGTATTGGTAAATTCACCGGTGTATTTGGCGGTCGGCATTGGTTGGCTAAACCTATTCATGCCTTGATGGATCGTGCTGTTCCCGTTGAAACGCGCGAAGTGCTGGCTTGGGACGAAGAGGCGGATGTTGCCATTGTTGAACAAAACCCGCTCAAGGCCAGAAAACTTCTTTATACCATTCTAATCATCTTGGTCGCCCTCTTAATATGGGCGGCGTTTGCAAAGGTAGATGAAATTTCACGAGGTGATGGCAGGGTTGTGCCGTCACGCCAAGTGCAAGTGATTCAATCCCTAGACGGCGGCATTGTTTCTGAAATACTGGTGGAAGCCGGGGATACCGTTAAAGTGGCTACCCCATTAATTAAAATTGATGAAACGCGTGCGGTGTCCTCACTGAAAGAAAATCAGGGGCAATACCTAGCGTTGTTAGCAAAGGAAGCGCGTTTAAAAGCGCTGGCCAATGGCACGTCGTATAACCCACCATCACAAGTAAAAGAAGAGATGCCGCAGGCCTATGAACAGGAATATGCTCTTTTTAATGCTAGCCGTGAAGAATTAAACTCTACCTTGAACATTGCACGCGACCAAATGGTGCAACGTGAAAAGGAGTTGATAGAAGTACAATTTAAAAAAGAATTGGCTGAAAAGACCTACGAATCTACAAACAAAGAATTGCAAGCCAACAAACCATTGCTTGCCAGTGGCGCGGTGTCTGAGATTGATATTTTGAGGTTGGAGCGTGAGGCCACCAGAGCGCGTGGCGACATTGATCAATCACGCGCGCAATTAAGCCGTATTCAAGTGGCGATTTCTGAAGCTAAGCGCAAAATTTCAGAGGCTGAGCAAACCTTTAGAAGTAAAGTGCGTACTGAACTTAACGAGACATCCGCTAAAATCAACAGCTTGACGCAAACAAGTGTGGCGCTCTCTGATAAGGTGAAACAATCTACTTTGAAATCGCCCGTCAATGGTAAGGTGAGCCGCCTGTTTTTTAATACCGTAGGTGGTGTGATACAGCCAGGGAAAGAAGTCATGGAAGTGGTGCCAACCGATGATAGCCTGATCTTGGAGACCAAAGTGCAGATTAAAGATATTGCATTTATTCGCCCAGAGCAGGCCGCTATTATTAAATTGACCGCCTATGATTACACTATTTATGGCACGTTAGATGGGGTAGTGGAGAGCATTGCAGCGGATTCCACTGTGGATGACAAAGGCAATGCTTATTACATTGTCAAAGTACGTACTTTAAAATCTGAGTTGGGTAAGGGCTTGCCCATTATCCCCGGTATGATGGCACAAGTGGACATTTTAACCGGCAAAAAAACTGTGCTTAACTACCTTCTCAAGCCCGTGCTTAAAGCCAAATCTTATGCGTTTAGCGAGAGATAACAAGAACAACATTTCATGATGCAAGATATTTTTGTCACAACCTTAGCGCAACCTTTGCAAAGTTGGCAGCAAGCATTTGCAGATTGCAAATGCGTTAAAGAAGTTCCTTCAAGCCGTCAGCCTCAGGCAGAGCAGGTGATGTTCTGGTTGCATATGAACGAAGACCGCCAACACTGGATGCAGGGCGCCGTGCAACGTATTGCTGAGCACTATCCCAATGCAAAAATTGTGGTGCTGGCCAATGCACCTGATCAAGCCGAGGCATTATATGCGCTGAGTCTTGGGGCGGTAGGGTATAGCCATGCCTATGCCAGTGCAGAGGCTTTGAAAGAAATTAAAACGGTGATTGAACACGGCGGCTTGTGGTTAGGCAATAGTTTGCTACAAAAGCTGATAGAGGTTTCAACCAAGCTGACCACGACCAAAACACACCATGTAGAATCACTGCTTGATCAATTGACTCAGCGCGAGCGAGAAGTGGCGGTGGAGGCAGCAAAAGGCTTAAGTAATAAAGAAATTGCGCGTATCTTAGCCATTACAGAACGTACCGTAAAAGCGCATCTGGCCTCTATTTTTGAGCGATTGAAAGTCAAAGATAGACTGCATCTGGCCTTGATGCTCAATCAAAATTACACGCTTTAATGGCTTGAGCAGTCAATGCTAATACAAGCTGTAAACGCCATTAGCGTTCTGTTACTAAATCTCATCTAAGTTAGTTAATTACTAAATATACTAAACTTCATGCCTATTCTTGGTTAAGCTTTACCCCAGGCCCAGTGAAGCCATCAATGCCAATCTCAGTCAGTGCAGTCATTTCCGCTTCTGTATTCACGCCTTCGGCAATCGCGTAAATCCCAATCGAATGCGTGACCAAACATAAGCCACGTAACAGGGATTTATTGGCATCATGCATGTCTATGCCACGCACCAGTGAAGCATCAAATTTAATATAGTCTAAGCCTAAGTCATGTAACTCACCCAGCCTTGAGATTCTCAAATTGACATGCTCCACACCCACGCGGCAACCTAGGGCTTTTAGTTTACGGGCGAAGACTTTAAATTCATTTAGATAGTTGAATGCAGCAATTTCTGGCACCTCAAAACTTAATAAATCGGTGTTGATGCCAGGTTGTTTTAATAAGGCTTCAGCCGTTTTGAGATAAGCCTTGTCGCGCATTGTTCCTTCGGAAATATTCAAGCAAATGGGTTCCTGATGTTGTGCTAGCAGACCAACAGCTGTCTCAAGTGCAAGGCTATCGATAGATTGAATGAGGTTCAGTTGGATTGCCCAATCAATAAATTCACCGGCAGACAGCCATTTGCCATCTTCTTGTAATTGCAGACGCACTGGGCTCTCGTAATGAATCAACTCACCTTTCACAGTGAGCACAGGGTAATGTTCCAATTTAACGCGATGATGCGTGATGGCATCGCCCAGCAATGTCTTCCATTCATTGAGGTATTGGTGCTTGGTAGCGACGATGCTGTTGGCATTTACGATGCGGAAGTTTTGCGTGTTGTTGAGGTGTGAAAGCTCTAAGATGAAATCTAGCGCCTTGAACAAATGTTGGCTCTCGTCGGTAAATTTGGTTTTAGTCACTACGCAAGCAAACAACGGCGGTTGGTGTTCTGCGTGTGTCAGTGTCATGGCATCTAAAAGATTCTCTTTAAAGTGTTGTGCCAGTGCAAACTCATCTTTGGGCTGATCGCAAAACACAGCAATATCGCGTCCGCTGATACGCCCAGCAATCATATGATCATGATGGCTGGTGATGGAAGTGATGGCGCCACTGATTTTTTTGAGCAGCAGGTTGGTCTTGTGATAGCCAATATCATGATCAATATCAGCCAAGTTGCAAATGCGGATAATAATTAGCGCGCCTTCGCTAAAGCCTTCTTGGTGTAGTTTTGAGTCCACTGTGTTGGTAAAGTAATCATGGTTCATCAAGCCCGTGGCATCGTCATAGTTGATTCTCATGCGAAGTTCATCTAGACGTTCAGACTCCTTGCTGAGGTTTTCTTTAATGCGCGCAGAGAGATGATTCATCTCTTTAACCACAGCCTTAAACTCTGTGGTTTTTGGTTCTTGAATGGTGATAAATCTGCGCTCACCAATGGCTTGTGCCTGCTCTATCACTTCATCTAAGGGTTTGAGTATGCGTCTGAGTAACTGGCCACAGGCAATGTAAGTAATCAAGCTGATAGAAAGCACCCAAATCAGCATGTTTTTCAAGGCGCTCCATAGTCGGTCATACGTAAAGTTGACATCACTTTCCACATGCACTGTGCCGTATTGCGTCCATCCGGTTTGAATGTTGGATGAACCGGGGATGACTTTGATGGTAAATAGCTTTTTAAACCAATCTGGCGCAGAAGTTTGAGAGTCTGGATTGACGCGCTCGGTAATGACTTTGCCATTTGGGTCAAATAATCCGATATAGCGATAATGCCCGGCATCAAACTGCGCAGAGATAAATAAATCAATGGTGATGGGGTCTTTTTCCATCTGCGACATGGCCAGTGCGAGCACATTCGCGTTATCAAGATTTTTCTTAAGCAATTCTTCTTCTAAATACGCTTTGCTATCCAATGTACTGAAAATAAGGCTACCGCCAGCAGTGGCAATAATGACAAGAAATAAAGCGATCCTAATTTGATGTATGAGCGACATAATCTGTTCCTTCTACCTTTTATTCTATTCCATCTGCACGAATACGTAATAGCACGTCTCGCCATTTTGATAAATGTTGTTGCGAGCTGGCTTTGGGTTGTGTACTACCACCCACCCATAACCCTTTATCGTTAAAGCTAAAAATTGGGCTTAAATCGGTACGTTGTGATGCGGGCAGGATGTCCGGCGTTAAGTTATCTAAGATGAGTGGCTCGGCAGTGGGTGATTTGTAATAACTAACCACCATATGTGCTCTAACCACTTTTACATCTTGGTCGTATAACTGCGCTCTTACATAGGTTAAGCGTAATTTTTCATTGGGAATGTTGAGTGCTTTTAAGAACACGTATTTAGCAATACTAAAATCTTCACAGTCTCCAGCATGCATGCCGATAGATTCTAGTGGTGTAGCCCAGTAATCTGATGTCTTCCATAGATTGATATCATCTACAAATTCAAGTTTTTGGTTAAAAAAGCCGTTAACCGCAATGAGCTTGTCCTCGTCTGAAGCATTGCTTAGGCGCTGGATGGTTTGTTGTAGCTCTTGAATGGTTTGCTGTGCTTGATCGCCGTAGCGTTGTTTGGCTAGCTCGCTTAAGCGGTTAAATTGCACGCCACCAGCATTGAGATAGCCGGCATACGCAACAATCAATACGATGATGAGCATCGTATGATGGCGAACTGCTTTGCGAACAATACTGGCGACAGGTGTTGAGATGGCTTGCTCCAACAAAAAATGCAGCAGGGCGCTGATGCACATCTAACGCATGGCAATCGGCGTACAAGCAAAACTGCACTTATTAAAACACAGGCAAATAAAATTGCCTCTATTTTCTCAATCTACAGCAAGATTGGAACTAAGAATTAGACATGGTTTTTATGCGCATTTCTAAACTGCCGGCCTATTGGCCGTTAGTACAATATTTTTTTACGCAAAATTGCTATTTAATGCCAGTGTAGCCAATCTGGCTTGATGATTAATTACTTGGAATAAAACTTATGGCACTCATCGGAAAAGTTGTTGCATTAATAGGTACCGCTTACGTGATTAAAGATAATGGCGAAAAGCGTGAGTTACAGTTAGGCGACTCTGTCGAGCTGGGCGACACTATCCAAACCATGGCGGGTGCGGAAGTTGAGCTATCAATGGCTGATGGGCGTGAGATTCGTGTTCCACCTAATCAATTGATTGCGTTGACTGAAGACTTGGCGACGATTTTTGCCCAAGATAAATTAGAGGGCTCGGTGGATTTAGCCACCATTGAGAGCGTGGTAAAAGCCATTGAGTCTGGCCAAGATGTGAATGAGGTACTGGAAGAAACCGCGGCTGGTAATCCAGGTGGCCGAACCGTGTATGGTTTTGGCTTTGTTAATTTAATGCGTATTAGTGACGTATTAAATCAATTTAATTTTGCTTATGACTATAGCTATGAAAGTTCACTTGAAGACGATCCAATCAGAGGTCGTACGCAAGATGAACTGAATCTGGATTTAAATGCGGGTGGTTTAACGACTACTACATTGCCACCCATTGGATTGAGTTTGTCGGCGACACCTTCTTTATCAGAAGCAGGTGGCAACATTATTTACACCGTTACTTTAACGCGTGCTAGTACAGTCCCCATGACCGTGACGCTGGATAATGGTCAAACAGTCAATATACCTGCGGGCTCAACAGTTGGTTCTGTGGCATACCCAGTTGCCCCCGATGAAGACGCCTATTTAGACCCAACAACAGTGAGTGCAACCATTACCTCTGCCACTGCAGGTGCTGATGCAACAGTTATTAACACCACACCTGCTGTTACTAATATTACAGACACTTTAGATACCACCACATTGAGCTTGACCGCTACGCCTAGCGTGGCTGAAGGTGGTAACGTTGTTTACACTGCAAGTTTAAATAGTCCTGCACAAACGCCTGTCACAGTCACGCTCGCCACTGGCGAGGTAATCACTATTGCTGCTGGTGCAAGCTCAGGTTCTATCAGTGTTCCTGCCCCTGCGGATGATGTGTATGCAGATGCCTCAACAGTTTCAAAAGCCATTGCTAGCGCAGCAGGCGGTAACTTTGAAAATCTAGTGGTTGATACTACCCCAGCATCCACCAACATTACTGATACCGTGGATGTGACGACGATTAGCATTACCGGCAGCCCATCGGTCGCAGAAAATGGCACAGCCAATTACACGGTTTCATTGACCAACCCTACGCAAACCGCATTAACCGTCACTATCAACTACAGTGGAACAGCAACGAATGGTGATGATTACACTGGTGTTGCAACCGTTACGATTCCGGCAGGTGGGAGTTCGGCAACATTTAGCCTAGCCATGAATGACGATGCGTTGGCTGAAGGCACTGAGACATTGACAGTGGGAATTGGCGCTATTTCAGGTGGTAATTTTGAGAGTTTAGTGGTCAGTGCAGTCAATGGCTCTGTTACAACCAATGTGATTGATAACGATGTTGCTACAGTGAGTTTGACAGCAACCCCAACCATTTCTGAGGCTGGCGGTACCATTGTGTATACCGCTACCATTACGCAAGCACCTGTGAGTCCGCTTACTGTAACGCTAGATAACGGTGTTACTATCGTGATTCCTGCAGGTGCGACTACGGCTTCAAGTAACTACGCGTTAGCACCAAACGAAGACGTCTACATTGATCCTACGACCTTCTCTGCGACCATCACTAGCTTAACTGGTGGTGGCATTATTAGTTCCATCGACCCAACACCAGCGGTCACTAGCATTACCGATACGATTGATACTACGACAGTCAGCCTTTCATCTACCCCTAGCGTTGCCGAAGGTGGAAGTATTGTTTATACAGCTACACTCACCAACCCTGCTCAAGGTGCTGTTACTGTCACGCTCAGCAATGGCAGTGTCATTACCATTCCGAATGGAGCGACTACAGGAACAGTATCTGTTCCCGCGCCAACAGATGATGTCTATGTGGATGCAGGTTCGGTTTCGTTAACCATCAGTTCTGCAACAGGCGGTAACTTTGAAAATCTAGTGGTGAATGGCGCCCCCGCAGTTACTAATATTACCGATACTTTAGACGCCACCACTGTCACCTTAAGCTCCGCCACCAATGGCACCGCCATTACCGAAGGCGGCAGCATTGTGTACACGGCCACCGTCAACAACGCAGTGACGGGTACCCCA
>LNEP01000008.1 GCA_001464125.1 Betaproteobacteria bacterium Ga0077540
CCAAGGTACGCAAACCTTAGCGCCGGTGACCATCACCGGCACCACGGGTGGCAACTACGAAGCGGTCAACACCACCGGTACCATTAACAACACCGTGGTGGACGATGCGGATGCGACCACCGTCACCTTGACGGCGTCTGCAGGCAGCGTGATTGAAGGCAACACCATTACTTACACCGCCACGGTATCGAATGCCGTGACAGGCAGTCCCTTGGTCGTGACCTTAGATAACGGCACCACCATTACCATCCCAGTGGGACAGACCACCGCGGACAGCGCCCCAGTCGTGGTACGTCCTGATGACGTCTACGCCCAAGGCAACACCACCGTGGTACGCAGCATCACTGGCACCAGTGGTGGCAACTATGAAGCGTTAACGACGACTAGCACCGTCAGCACCAACGTCACTGAAGATGCAGACGCTACTACTGTCACCTTAAGCTCCGCCACCAATGGCACCGCCATTACCGAAGGCGGCAGCATTGTGTACACGGCCACCGTCAACAACGCAGTGACGGGTACCCCA
>LNEP01000009.1 GCA_001464125.1 Betaproteobacteria bacterium Ga0077540
CCAAGGTACGCAAACCTTAGCGCCGGTGACCATCACCGGCACCACGGGTGGCAACTACGAAGCGGTCAACACCACCGGTACCATTAACAACACCGTGGTCGATGATGCGGATGCGACCACCGTTTCTATTTCGGGCAGTGCTTCTGTAAACGAAGGTGCTTCTGGTAGCTATACCGTTACTCTTACTAACGCTGCGCAAACGACAGATGTCGTTGTAACGTTGAGCTACAGCGGTACAGCCAGCAATGGTGCTGATTACACAGGCGTTACTACGGTCACTATCCCAGCAGGCAGTAGCAGTGCTAATTTCAACATCAATACCATTGATGATTTGATAGCGGAAGGTAATGAGAACTTTACCGTTACTGTTGTTTCTGCAACCGGCGGTAACTTTGAAAACTTAGTGATCAGCCCAACTAACCCGAGCGTTACTACGACCATTGTTGACAATGAGCCTGTGCCAGAATTGCGTGTTGAAGTGAACGATGCACTCAACAGCTACTTCCTCAATGAAGCCTCAGGCTACGCGCATTTTACAGTGTCGCTTTCTTATGCCAGCGGTGTGAACACCACCGTATCTTTAGCCTTGGCTGACGGCACAGCTGCAGGTGCCGGCGTAGATTACGGTTCGACAGGTGCGACCAATATTCAAGTCTCTTTCGATAACGGTGCTACTTGGACGAATGCTACCAGTGCAACTATTCCGGCTGGTTCCACCAGTTTTGTGGTGCGTACTCCGGTCATTGACGACGCACTCAACGAGTTTAACGAGATATTCTCACTCACCGCGACGAGGACTGCAGGTGCTACCAGCAATACAACTGCCTCTGCAAGCACTACCATTAACGATAACGACTTTAATGCACCTGACGTGACCATAGGTAACGTGAGTGTGAATGAATCTGCAGGCACAGTTACGTTTACAGTTTCTTTATCTACTGCCAGTGGTAAGCCGATTAGTGTCGATTATGCGACCAGCAATGGCAGTGCAACAGCGGGTGCTGATTACACCGCTGCGACTGGCACATTAAACTTTGCCACTGGTGTGTTGACGCAAACGATTACTATCCCAATCGCTGAAGACTTTGTGTTTGAAGGTAATGAGAATTTCTTTGTTAACCTCAGTAACGCGGTCAATGCGCAAATCACAGTGCCGATTGGTACAGCCACGATTATTGACAATGAAGTTGCGCCTACTATGAGTGTGAATAACGTCACCGTTGCGGAGAGTGCTGGTTTTGCCGTGTTTACTGTCAGCCAGACTGGTGACAGCAGTACCAATACCAACTTCTTCTTAGGGTTGACGAATGGTACTGCAACATTGGGCCAGGATTACACCAACAGCATTCAAATTTCTACCGATGGCGGCCTGAATTGGACCACTGCATCCAGCGGCAGTATCCCTGCCGGTAGCACCAGCGTGTTGGTGCGTGTGCCAGTGACAGATGACACTGTATTTGAAGGCAATGAGACATTTACATTGACGGCCAATGTGACCTCTGGAAACACCAGCAACGCATCAGCCACAGGTACTGCCACGATTAATGATAATGATGCTGCACCAACGATTGCCAGCGTCAGCGCAGCCAGTGTGACCGAAGGTGGTAACTTGGTGCACACCGTAAACTTGAGCAATGCCTCAAGCACTGCAACAACCTTTGCTTATAGCTTAGCAGGCACAACTGCAACAGCGGGTACAGATTTCAACACCGCAGCTACATTCAGCAATGGTGTCACTTTAAGTGGTGGTACCCTGACTGTGCCAGCAGGCGTGACCAGCTTCACTGTGACGTATGCCACAGTGAATGACACCATTTTTGAACCGACGGAAACTACAGCGTTAACTGTGGGCGGTGTGACTGGTGTTGGTTCTATTGTGGACAATGACCCAGTGCCTACTATCTCTACTGTGAGCGCTGCCAGTGTGACTGAAGGTGGCAATTTGGTGCATACCGTGAGCTTGAGCAATGCTTCAAGCACAGCCACAACCTTTGCATACAGCTTAACAGGCACAACCGCTACAGCGGGTACGGATTTCAACACCGCGGCTACATTTAGTAATGGTGTGACCTTAAGCGGTGGTACCCTGACTGTTCCAGCAGGCGTGACCAGCTTCACTGTGACGTATGCCACAGTGAATGACACATTGAATGAAGTCAACGAAACTACTGCACTCACCATTGGTGGCGTGACTGGTGTTGGTACGATTAACGATAATGATCCGATTCCCACACTCAGCATTAACAATGTGAGCGTCAACGAAGCAGCGGGTACAGCAACATTTACCGTGACATTAAGCGCGCCCAGCGGTCAAACGGTGACTGTCAACTATGCAACCAGCAACGGCACAGCCATTGCAGGTAGTGACTACACCAGTACCACCGGTGGCTTGACCTTTGCACCGGGCGTGGTGACACAAACCATTACGATGCCCATTACCAATGACACCATCTTTGAAGGCAATGAAACCTTTAACGTTGTGTTGTCCACCCCAAGCAATGCCACCATCGCATCTGGCACTGGCGTGGGCACCATTATCGATAACGACTTAGCTCCGACCATCTCTAGCGTGAGCGCTGCCAGCGTCACCGAAGGTGGTAACTTAGTACACACCGTAAACTTGAGCAATGCTTCAAGCACAGCGACCACCTTTGCTTATAGCTTATCGGGCACAACCGCTACAGCGGGTACAGATTTCAACACCGCAGCTACATTTAGTAATGGTGTGACCTTAAGTGGTGGCACCCTGACTGTGCCAGCAGGCGTGACCAGCTTTACTGTGACATATGCAACTCTACAAGACACGCTAGACGAAGCGAATGAAACTACTGCCCTCACCATTGGTGGGGTGACTGCTGTAGGTACCATTGTTGACAACGACCCAACCCCAACATTAAGCATCAACAATGTAAGCGTAAATGAAGCCGCAGGAACAGCTACCTTTACAGTGACCTTGAATGCAGTAAGTGGACAAACCGTGACTGTCAATTACGCCACTAGTAACGGCACAGCGACTGCGGGTAGCGATTACACCTCAACCACTGGTTCACTGACCTTTGCACCAGGCGTGATTACACAAACCATTACGGTGCCGATTACCAATGATGTATTGGCCGAGGCCAGTGAAACATTCAATGTGGTGCTTTCAACGCCAAGTAATGCCACCATTGCTGTTGGTACAGGCGTGGGTACTATCATCGATAATGACCAACCGCCAAGTATTGATTTGGATGCCAATAACTCTACAACGACTGGTAATAACTACACAGCCACTTACACAGAGAATGGTGCGGGTATTTCAATTGCAGATACTGATATTGCGATTACGGATGTAGATTCTGCTAACTTGAGTAGCGCGACCATTACGCTGACCAATGCGCAAGCGGGCGACGTGTTGGCAGCAGGCGGCATGCCAGCAGGCATTACGGCTACTGTGGTCGGCAACGTGGTGACGCTCACTGGTAATGCTTCTCTAGCCAGCTATCAAACCGCTATCCGTGCTATCACCTATAGCAATACCAGTGAAAATCCAAACACCACACCACGTACAATTAATGTGGTGGTGAATGATGGCCAAAGCAATTCCAACACAGCGGTCACCACTATCAATGTGGTGGCAGTAAATGACGCACCAGTGGGTGTTGCAGATGCATACAACGGTGCTAATAGCGTGGTGGAAGCCACGGCTGTTGTGCGCGGCAATGTGCTGACGAATGATACCGATGTGGATTCATCGACGCTCACTGTAGCGCAATTTGCGACCAATAGTGGCTCTACTGCCACCAACGCAAATGGCTCTAACGCCATTACCACTGCGTTGGGCGGTACCGTGGTGATGAATGCTGATGGTACATTTACCTACACAGCGCCAGTGCGTAATCATGGCGATGCAACCTCCGATGTAGATAGTTTTGTGTACCGTGCCACTGACGGCAGTTTAAATACAGCATGGACGACAGTGACTATCAATGTGACCGACAGCCAGTTGCTAGCCAACAGTGATACCGACAGCGTGGGTATTGGTGGTAGCACAACCGGTAATGTATTAACCGGCGCAGGTGGAGCGACAGCTGATGCACTCGGGGCAGATGCGCCAGTCGCAATTACTAATGTGACGATTGCCGGCGCTTTATCCAATACGCTGGGTGCGGGTAATGTGCGCACCATTGTGACTAACAACGGTACCTTGGTAATTGATCAGGACGATGGTAGCTACACCTACACTTCATCCTTATCAAATCGTGAAGTGATCGCCGGTACCAATAACAATACACAGGCTGTTTGGACGGCAGCAGGCATCAGCACTTATGGTTTTGATGGCTCTAACCCACAAACCGGCGCAAACCTCAATCTGTCGAGTTTAGATGCCAGTGCAGCAGGAAGAGTGCGTTTCCGTAACAATGGCGGTACCAATAATGACGGTTTGGGTGTTGAATCTTCTTCAGGTAGCTCAAACAATAATCGAATTGAGAATGGTGAGCATTTGGTGCTGGACTTAGGTGCTGGGTTTGGTACCACGTCTGCGAATGTGACTTTGACAGATTTGTCTGGCAGCGAGACCGCCACATGGCGTGCCTATGATGCAAGCGGCAATTTTATTGCAACTGGTACCATTACGGGTAATGGTTCAAATATCCAAACATCAACCATCACGACTGGCAGTGCATTCCGATATCTACAATTTACATCATCAGGTGCCACCTATCGAATCGATGGATTAAGTGCCGCGCAAGATTTAAGTAGCGTAACGCCTGATGTCTTTACCTACACGATAGCTGATGCAGATGGTAGTACATCATCAACGACACTCACTGTGACTACAGATTCCACCGTGACAGCCGTTGCTGATAATGCCACTGTGTTTGAGGCGGCATTAGCCAGCGGCACACAGCCTACACTAACCTCAGAAGCCGTCACAGGTAACTTGTTAGCCAATGACACGGGTGTGAGTGGTACAACAGAAATCACTAATGTGAATGGTGTGACACCTGTGGGTAATGTGATTACCATCGCCGACGCGACTGGTACACTGGTGGTTTACACGCAAGCTTCTGGAGGCTTCTCAAAAGGTGATTTCTTCTACACCCTCAATGCAGCCACGAATGAAGGTGTGAATGATGCGCCTAGCTTTAATTATGTGCTGACCAATAGCTTTAATGGTCAAACTACTAACTCGACATTGAATATCAGTATTGTGGATGATGCGCCTGTGCGTATTGGTGATATAGAACAAACACTCACATCACCATCACTCACTACCTATAACTTGGTATTGGTGATTGACCGTTCAGGCAGTATGGCGTTTGACGCTGCAGGCCGTGCTTCTACTGACCCGCTGTTTGATGCAGCCAGTGCACGCATGCTGATTGCTAAAAATGCGCTAGCCGAGTTGGTCAATAAATTCGATGGTTTGGGCAACGTCAACGTTAAGATTGTGGACTTTGCAACAGGCGCGAGCGAGACCAATTGGTATATTGACGATACGACCGGTGCAATTGACTATATCAATAATATTCAGCCTACTGGCGGTACCGAATACACCACAGCATTAAACGAGTTAATAACAGGGTACAACCAGCCCCCAGCTGATAAGACTCTCATTTACTTCGTGACTGATGGTGACCCTAATGCAGGCTTCGCGCTGACTACAAGCTCTACGCCAACCATTGCGCAGTGGGAAAATTTTGTACAAAACACTTCAGCGGCAGGCAATACCTCACCATCGATTGCCTTTGGTGTAGGTATCGGCCCATCGGTGAGCCTGACAAACTTGCTACCGATTGCGTATCCAAATAACGATACTGATCCAGTAGATGGCCAAGAAGATTACGCTATTCGTGTCGTGAACCCATCTGATTTGGCAGCCTCATTGCTTGCCACTGTTGATGGCGGCTTGGTGGCGGGTACCGTTTCTGTGGTATCCGGCGCTGGTAGCACCAGTGGCTTCTTGTTGGGTGCCGATGGCGGCAGTGTGCAAAGCATCTTAGTGGATGGCGTGACCTATAGCTATACATCGGGCGGACCAACTAATATCACTATTAATACCAATAAGGGTGGTCAACTAGAGGTGGATTGGTTGACCGGCACCTACACTTACAGTTTGGTGGTCAATACCACTATCCAGAACCAGCAAGAAGTGTTTGTGGTGACGGCGGTGGACGGTGACGGGGATACGGCCAATCTTAATTTGGTGATTAACTTAGACTACATTGCCAATTTAGATGCCAACCGTGACACTATTTTGACGAATGTGACTGCGGGCACACCAATCAACATCAGCTCAGAATTGCTGCTTCATAACGATACGCTGGTAAACGGTACCGGCAATATTACTGGCACCAGTGGTGCAGTGAATGGCACTGTTAGCGGGACTAGCAACATTGTGTTCAACCCAAGCGCAACTACGGCCAAAACCATGCAGGTGGAAACCGAAGCACTGTTGAGCGGCAACGTGTATGACAACACTTCATTTGCTATGAATAACGTGCGTGAAAATGCGGTGGATCTAACCGACAGAACGCGCTATGGCACAGTATTGCCAGGCGGCCAACCTTGGGCCGTCGATGTGGCCGGCAAAACGCAGGTGTTTAGTGGCCGTATTGCCAACACCGCAACGGTGAAAGATGTGGACTATGTCAAAGTCAGACTGTTTGCAGGCGAGCGCATCTTTATTGATGTGGACAATCAATCGCAAAATATGGTTGGTGCCGTAGAGTATTTTGATGGTACAGGTACATTGGTCAGCACGAATCTGGCGCTTGCTGGCGGTGCTCCAAATGCCTACTTCACAGCGCCTGCCGATGGTGAGTACTACATCCGCGTAGAGTCATCCGCAACCGGCACTGGTGCTAGCACCAATTACAATCTGTTGATTACGCTGGACCAAATCAGCGGCGCCACAGATGAGCATGGACAGTTTGATTACACCTTGAATTCGGGCAGTGGCACCACCGGTGCAACAGCAGATATTTACTCAGTTGCGGGCACAACTATACGCGGTGGCGAGATTGATGAAGTGATTATTGGCGGCAACACCAATGACACGCTTTACGGTAACGGTGGTAACGATGCTATCTCTGGCGGTGCCGGCATTGACACCATTTACGGCGGTGATGGTGCTGACCGCTTGGATGGCGGTCTGGGCAATGATGTGTTGGATGGTGGCGCGGGTAACGATATCTTAATCGGCGGTGCCGCTAATGATATCCTAACAGGTGGTACTGGCTCTGATACCTTTGTTTGGAACTTGGCAGACAACGGCACGGTGGGCACACCAGCCAGCGATACCATTACCGACTTTAACACAGCCGCGAATGTGGATAAGCTGGACTTGCGCGATTTACTACAAGGTGAAACCGCATCAGGTGTAGGTGCTAATTTGGACGACTACCTACATTTTGAAAAAGTTGGGGCCAACACCGTGTTGCACATCAGCAATACAGGCGCGTTCTCGTCAGGCTTTAATGCTGCGCAAGATACACAAGTCATTACATTGAATAACGTAGATTTAGTCACAGGCTTTGCCGATGACCAAGCGATTATTCAGAACTTGTTAACCAACAATAAATTGATTACGGATTAACGATGATTGAATGATTTAACATTTTTTACATTAATTAACGTGTTTATTAGGGGCTTAGACCATATGGGCTAAGCCCTTTTCTTTACTTGCGTACTTTTGTATAGTATATTTTGTCGAGGTTTTGTAACTAACCCGATGATTTCTATAATATTATAAAAAATATGTGAACATGCTTAATGAAAAAAAATGGTAGTTTGAAGCAAATCGTCCTGCTTGCAACACTCTCTTGGTTTACGCTCAATGCTTATTCCCAAACCTTAACCACCCTTAAAGAAATGGTGGAGCAAGTCATCACCCAAAACCCAGAAGTACAAGCCAAGTACCATGAATACACTGGTGCGGGCTATGAAACAGAAGTGGTGCGTGGGGGGTATTTACCAAAAGCCGATATCGTTAGCTCCTATCGCAGGCAAGAGGAGATAGACGGTGGTCTTAGCAGAAATAACGGCACTGCAATTCCGCGATCAAACAATGAGTTAGTACTTAGGCAAATGATTTTTGATGGGTTTGCCACGCCAAACGAGGTGAAACGGTTAGAGTTTGCGCAACGCGTGCGTTACTACGAGTTGCAAAGTGCCATGCAGAATACCACGCTTGAGTTTGTGCGCTCATACGTCGATACCTTGCGTTATCGCACATTAACCGATTATGCAAAAACCAATTACGTCATTCATCAACAGTATTACGACAAAATTAAAGAGCGTGTTGATGCAGGCGTTGCCAGAAGGGTGGATTTAGAACAAGCCGCTGGTCGTCTAGCACTTGCAGAAGCTAACTTGCTCACAGAAACCACCAATCTTTATGATTCAACGGCTCGCGTCCAGCGATTGCTGGGCGAGTTGCCACCGGAGACATTGGAAAAACCAGCCTTCGTTGAAGGTGAGATAGAGCCAAGCTCTGCCGATGCGTTAAAAGTTGCCTACGTTTCTAATCCGGACTTATTGTCCACCATCGAAGATATTCAAGCCACGCAAAAAGAAGTTAAAACCAAAGAAGCGCGCTACTTACCTAGATTTGATTTGCAGGCACGTAAAAATCTCGGTACTAGTTCAGATGGTAGAAATAGTACCAGTGCTGCAGATTTGCTGGAAATTACCATGAACTTTAACCTGTTCAATGGCTTTTCAGACAAAGCATCAGTCAGTCAGACTTTAGAAAAACTTAATCGCTCCAACGACTTACGTGACAAGGCTTGTGTGGACACACGTCAAATCGTCACCATTGCATACAACGATATACGTCAGTTAAAAGAGCAATTGATCTACCGTGATCAACATCGTGCTTCCATTGAAAATGCGCGTGAAGCGTATCAAAAGCAATTTGATATCGGTCAGCGTACTTTGCTTGACTTGCTCGATACCGAGAACGAATATTTTCAAGCTAAGCGAAGCTACGCTAATGCCGAGTACGATTTGATGAGCGCTCACGCCAGATTGTTTGCTGGCCAAGGCCAATTGTTGAATCGCATTGGTTCAACCAGACAAGGGTTGCCAGATGTAAAACGTGAAGATTACGTAGACGCTGCGATGGTTTGCCAAGCAGTGGCTGCTGCACCCATCACGGTAGACAAAGCTGCTATCTTGGCGGATGCTAAGCCATTAAGCGTAACTAACCGTCAAATAATCAAACCAATCGACAGAGCCGCACTTGCCCCTACAACAGCCCCAACACCAGTGGCTGGCAGCTGCTCTCCAGAGGTGGTTACGGCGCAGGTAAACAATTGGGCTACCGCTTGGCGACAAAAAGATGTCGATAGTTATATGAAACTTTATTCGGACAAATTTAACCCCGAGCCACCGCTGACCAGAGAAGACTGGGAAAAGCAGCGAAAACAAAGACTCACTTCGCCAGGGAAAATCAATTTAACGCTTTCTAACTTGCAAGTGACTTGTGATGGAGACAAGGCAAAAGCGACGTTTAACCAAGATTACAGCGTCACCAATTATAAGTTACAGAAACCTAAAAATAATCAAGGTTGTGAGGTATGTAATGCAAAACGGATTGCGATTAAAGGCTTCGCAGATAACGTCAACAAAACCCTAGAGCTTGAGCGTTCCAGCGGAGAGTGGAAGATTTTACGTGAGCTCGTAGCCCCTTAGTGGATTGAATGAGTTAAAAAAACACCACCATGTGTGGTGTTTTTTTATATCTCTAAATTTTATGCGACACATATATTCACTTCATCCAAGTTGGGCATTAGCAAAAGAAGGCTGCAAGAAAATAAATGACGAAAATATGAAAAAAATCACCTCCATTACGGCAAAATTTGGCGATACAGTGATAGAATACGCTCCGCAACAAATTCAGTAGTAATCACCCGCCCGGGTGGTGAAATTGGTAGACACAAGAGACTTAAAATCTCTCGATCGCAAGGTCGTGCCGGTTCGATTCCGGCCCCGGGCACCAAATTAGAGCCCTGTTTTTACAGGGTATATTTTTGCATATCCATTGATTTCATCAGTTTTTGGATTGCAATGTGCCAAAAATGTGCCAAGGAAATATTTCTAAACTTTTCAATAGATGTCCTCTGTTATAGAGCAAAGAAACTTCCACCACAAAGTAGGTTTGGTGTTTAGTCACTAATGTAAGCACTCAATAGTCTCGTAAGATTATTCAATACTTGTAAAGTAAAACTACCGTGGGCTGTTGATTAAAGAGATGTCTGCGCCAGCTGCCACTGCGTTGCGAATTAAGGCGCTTATTTCTGGACTATTAAATTTGACCCCATATGCTATGTATGGGTAATCGTCTAACGGCGTATCTTTAGCAAAAAAAGACCATACGCTGTTTTTGTTGTAAAAGCGTTCTACGTAACTCGTGATGGCTACTAATGTGTATTGATTTTGACCAGATTTTGCTAGCCAAGGACCACCAGAGTCGCCATTAGTAGGCATTGGCTCCAATAAGTCTGTTGATGGCGGTTAAATAATTTAAAGAGCTGATAATTTCTTGCTTATAGTGAAATTGTGCCCTAGCTTTAATGTGTAGCATAGGATCTGATTCTTCATACTGCTTGGGCATAACTGCGTAAAAATCTTCTAAACTATCTAATGTTTTTTTTGATGTACAGCGAGGGTTATGTAAGGTAATTTCGTTCGCTGCATTGCCAAAACCGCACACTAGCACCTCACTTTGTGTAGGGTTGATATCCATGGACACAGACCTTATTTCTGGTGGAAGTGACTTGTCGAACACTAAAATGGCGATATCCAGCGCTAAGTTGTTTTGAATCTCGCTGAATGGGTGATAGAAGGCGCTTCGTAAATGGATGTTATCTGTGAGGTTGAAGTTGGTACCAACGATTGTGATTTTAGGTAGCTGGCTAACTGAATCAAGTTCTATTTCTTTTAAGCAGTGACCAGCCGTAGCTAGTATGAGTGGCTTTATGCCTATAATGACCGCACTACAAGTAGATTCATATTTTTCCCATTCGTTAATGGAATTTAACCAGTGCTGATGGTGAATAGTTAGTTTTATTGTAAATACATCATTGGCTGGAAACTCTTGTCCATGTATGACTGCATGGGCATTGAGTTGAAAAGAGAGCAATACGCAGATCATTATATTTTTCATAGGCAAGTTCATCTCACTTTTACGTGTGGAATAACTAAAAAAACATTTCATTTCAGTTTCCATTTAATCATGGGTATGCGGCCTTTAAGAAGGAAAAAATCAGCGCGCTTATTTCAAATAATCATGACGTGATATGGGTGGACCTGCCCTATGATATTTCTTCAATCATTCATCAATGTAACATGGGGGGTATCAATGATTAAGTACTTGTTTGCAATATTATTAAGCTTGCGTGTCATGACCTTACATGCCATGCCAGAAGACACCACAAACACGCACCAAGGCCAGCCACCTGGGTTGATTACTTTTCCGCAATTTTCGATTATTGGTAAATGGAATTATCAGATACCTAATTCAACGTGTGTTGAGACTTATGAGTTTTCAGGGGATGGAAACTTAAGAGCCTCAAGCGCAGAACAAATCACGGATAGCATTTACTTTATTTCAGACCAACATAGTGAGTTTGCATTTTATAAATTAGAGCATCAAGTGATACGGGCTAATGGTGAGAAAGATTGTGATGGCGAGATTTCTCAATCTGGAACAAGTGCTGTGCATTATGTGCGTTTTGACGAAACCGGAAATAGCTTGGTGATGTGCCAAGACGAATCTGCTTATCTAGAGCAATGTTTTGGTCCACTGTATCGTAGTGAACTGTAGCTCTAAGATTAGTGCGCTAGTTTTTTAACGCTATGAATGGTCCAGTGTTGTTTACCCGATACCGTGTTGGTGCAACCTAATGGAATCAACGTGTTGTTATGATTAAAAATGTGCTTGGTATGGTCGGCCGTTTGTACATCCATAAACCAGCGATCCACCCATACTTCAACGGATACGCCTTGTTGACTGTTGCTAAGGGACATCATGTTGCCGTCCTTCAACGCGCAGTCTGAGTCTTCAGTTTCTACTAGCTGAATATAAGAAAATTCATCAGTTAAATTACTCTCTGCCCAAGACAGTATGGACTGACTAAGCCACAATAGGGCGAGTAAACTGGATAAATAAGATAGACGGATACGTATCATGATTGGCTTTCATTGGTAATCGAAAGTGACTGCATTTTTTTTATCGCTTGTGCATGGTTATGTTGGTGTTGCCTTAAGTTGATATAAAACTGGCAATAGTCCCCAAAATTGCCCACTAAATGCGATTTTCTAACGGTTGTCATCCCCTCAAGTAATGCCAGCAACGTCACCTGAATATTAAACTTTTGCAGTAGGTCTCGTGTTTGCACCACCCGATTAGCAATAATGCGTTTGTCTTCTTTAAATTGGCTAGATAAATAATCAAGGTGTTGCTCAAACTGCTCGGCTAGTACAGTAGGCACGGTGTCATAAACCACGGCTTTGTTGTCTTGAATGGCTAACCATTTGGCTGCGATTTTACTGTCCTGAGGTGCTAGAAAAGTAGTGGAGTATAACGTTTCAATGTCTATTTCATCTGGATTCATTTGCATAACTTGACCAGTGTTACTTTCGTTGCCAGCCACATCAGTGTTCACTTCATTTTTCTGGCAGCCTTGTAGCAAAATCATGCAAAAAATAAGGGGGAGTAGGTCAATAGGTTTCATCACAACTATCCGAATAAGCGTAAGCTAAATGAAATGAGTACCTATAGATGAATAGAATCATGGTTGTGTTGTGTGAATATCAGATTCAACTTTGCTAAGGAGTGCAAACAATGCTTGATACTCCGTTGCAGAAATAATGAGGCTGTCAGCAGAGTTGTGGGTCGTTTGCATCAGTGCATCAATTGTTCGTTTGATCTCTTGAATGGTTACAGCAATTGGCTTACTTTCTGAAGAGACATAAAGTGGAGAAGGTAGGCAATAGGACGACAATAAGGTGTAAGTGCCTGTAGTGAAAGCTAAAATCCGATCTCCTGAGAAATCATCAGAAACACTTAATTGGAGTGCCTCACGGCCTTGTAGTGACCGAATTGCATCGAACTTCCAATTGAATGGCCCATGAAACACCCACTCCGCCATTTCACGTGGACTCACCTGTGTACTTTTTTGTAATTCACTAGGGTTGGATGCATAGACCTGTTCCATCCACTGTTGAAGGCATGTAGCGTGTTGCTCAAATGATTTGGCGAGGCGCTTGGTTGATGCTGCGGCATTTTCTGACTTGCTACGGTGGATTGTAGTATCTGCTAGGGCGCTGACAGCAAAGCTTGCCAGCATACACAGAGTGAGTAGCGATAGGAGCGCATTACGCACATGCATGATTTCACCTAGGTTATTTGAGGTGAAGTGGTTTTGTTTTTTGCAAAGTGGCGATTGATTTCCGTCGTATTGATGTTCTTCCACAGTTGAATCAATTGTGAAAACTCTTCTGCATTCATGGCGCCGTGTGTACCGTCTACAATAATCTCATCGCGAATGGCTAATAATGTTGGCGCATGTTGAATATTAAAAAAATCAGTAATATGTGGGTTTGCATCAATATCAACTTTAGCAAAGGTGATTGCGGTGTGATAGTTAGCCTCTGCATCAAAAATTGGTTCAAACAACTGACATGGTTCGCACCAATCTGCAGTGAATAACACAATCAAAAACGAATATTGTTCAATCATTTGCTTAAAGTTGCTTTCGTCTAAGGTTATAGTTTTCATATCAGTCATTGTTGTTAACTAGCGATTTAAAATGCAAAGGAGAAGTTGACACATTTATCATTGGCAAATGTGAGTTCTATTAGTTTGTAAATTTTCTTATCATTAAATTTAACTATCTTGCTGTAGTACCACATTTCTACTGCGTCTTTTTTCAAACGGGTATCACCCGCTTTTTCAGTAAATTGGTCAGCCGTTTCAGGGCGGGTTGCAATCGTTTTTTTGTCAGGTTTGCCTAATATTTTTTGTACTTCTTTGCGAGATTTTCCGTCAAATGCTTTGATAAATTCCTGCTCTGTATAGATTACTTTTTCACTCGAATTGATTTGCTTGGCATGACACACGGTGGACAGGCTAATGAAAAACAAGCCAATAAAAATGCATACAGAGCGTGTGATAGACATGGTGAGTTGCTTTACATAAGTGGTGATTGATTTGCTTATGCTATAGCGTTGCCTGTAGGCGCAATAGTGAATGATTCACTCTTTACTATGGCAAAGGTTCCCGTTTCCCTACCACCCCATGAAGAATTGCCAAGTGCACAAGATTTGCAGTGGTTTGAACATCTAGTTTTTGCTTAATTTGCGTCTGAATATTGGCTACTGTTTTATATGAGATATTCAGGCTGTTAGAAATCTGGCTTAGAGAGTTGCCATCCACAATTTGCCTGAACACCTCAAACTCTCTAGCCGTCAGTTTTTCCAAAGGGCGCTTGTTGTCATTGACATGATCGATGGCTAAATTTTGCGCGAGTTTTTGGCCGATATATCTTTGACCATTCATAATCTTGCTGACTGCATCCAGCAGTGTTTGCGCATCATCCGTTTTAATTACGTAGCCTTTTGCCCCTGCTTGGATAGCGCGCGTGGCGTAAATGCTGTCCTCGTGCATGCTGTAAATTAAGATTTTGGCATTCTTGTCTCGCAGCAATATTCTATTGAGCGCCTCTAGGCCACCTATGCCTGCCATGTCTAGGTCAATAATGGCTAAATTGGGCTGGTGTTTTTGCCATAATAATATGGCCTCTTCGCCAGAGCCGCCTTCTGCTACAACGGTATAGCCCCATTGTTGCAACAGGCTCTTAAGCCCCTGCCTAACGACGACATGATCATCAATCAGTAGAATTGTTTTGTTGATTTGGTAGTTCATGGTGTCAATGTACCTTCATGATCTTTGAAATGTTGGGTAGGAATCAACACTTGTAAGGTTGTCCCTTGCGCGATGACACTGTGGATATTAATTTCGCCTTGCAGGGCATGTATGCGTTCACGCATGCCAATCAAGCCAAAGCCATATTTTTTTGTAGTTTGCTGAATACCAATCCCGTTATCACGAATCAATAGCGAGATAGCAGCTTTAGCTTGGTCAAATGTTAAAGAGATATTGATTTGGCTAGCATGGGCATGTTTTGAGATGTTGGTCAGTGCTTCCTGCACAACCCGATATAGCGTGATATTGGTTTTTTCACTAAAGGATTGAATCGTCTCATCTATATCAATAGATGCCTTGATATTGGGGTTATACGTGAGCCACTCCTGAACCACAGCTTTTAGAGCAGCGACTATGCCTTGACTATCTAAAGTGGAAGGCCTCAAGCGCCGAATCAGCTTTCTTGAAATGTTTCTAGTCATTCTGCAATTGTTTGAAATACGCTTGGCTAGCAGTGCAATATTGTCATCCTCATAACTGACCAGCGTTGCAATATCTAAGCTAATCCCAGTAAGAAACTGACCAATATCATCATGCAGTTCTCTCGCTAGCTCTAAACGTTCACGCTCTTGTACTTCTAATACATGCTGCGTCAATAACTTATTTTCTGCTAGCAATACTGCATTGTCTTTTTCTGCCAATTCCTTCAATGCAATAGTCTCTTTTAATTCAGTCATTCTATTTTTAGTAAAGAACGCCATAGATAAAGCGATGAAGAGGATGAGATAGGGTAATTCATCCAGTTGAAACTCCTCATATTTAGCTAGGCTATCGGAGATGAGTTCTGCCAGATTGATATACAACACCAAGCTATAAAGTAGGCTGACGCAAATAGCTAGAAAAATGACATCACGTTTTACAGGGCTTAATGCCTGCCAAAATTTTGTTAATACTTTCATGGCCTGTATTTTCACTTAAACGGCTAGTCGGATGATAGTGAATCATTCCCGCCCATCAGGAAAAGTAAAAAAACTAATTCCAATTTGTAACAAATTATGACGAGAGGGAACCTTTTATCGGTACAGCGGGAATTATTCATCTTAATTAATCGTGCTGACAGGCTCAATATTCGGTTGCGCCATTGCAGATGTGATGGTTGGTTTTTAATTTTAACCTTATAGAGGGGACATTTATGAATAAGCGCAAACTGATAGGGGTGGCCGTAGGGGGGCTGCTAACCTTGAGTGTAAGCCATGCTGTGTATGCAGATGCGGATTTGGATAAACGTGTGCAAGATCCAAACCAATGGGCAACACAAACAGGTAATTACTTTAGTCAACACAACAGTACGTTAACGCAAATTAACAAAAATAATGTAAAAAATGTAAAAGCAGCTTGGTCATTTTCAACTGGTGTGTTGCATGGGCATGAAGGTGCGCCATTAGTGATTGGCGACATGATGTATGTACACTCTGCTTTTCCAAACAATACATACGCAATCAACTTAAATGACCCGGGCAAAATTGTTTGGTCACACAAGCCAAAACAAGATGCTTCAACCAAAGCTGTGATGTGTTGTGACATTGTGGACCGTGGCGTGGCTTACGGTGCTGGTCAAATTGTAAAAAAACAAGCAGATGGTCACTTGCTTGCATTGGACGCAAAAACAGGTAAAGAAAACTGGAAAATTGAGTTGTGCGACCCTAAAGTGGGTATGACACTCACGCAAGCGCCGTACGTGGTTAAAGACACTGTGTTGATTGGCTGTTCAGGTGCTGAGCTAGGTGTGCGTGGCGCTGTGAACGCGGTGGATTTAAAAACAGGTGAATTGAAATGGCGTGCATTTGCAACGGGTTCTGATGAGTCTGTACGTTTGGCTAAAAACTTCAACGAAAAAAATCCACACTACGGTCAATTTGGTTTAGGTACGAAAACTTGGGAAGGTGACGCTTGGAAAATCGGCGGCGGCACTAACTGGGGTTGGTATGCCTATGATCCAAAATTAAATCTTTTCTACTACGGCTCTGGTAACCCAGCACCATGGAATGAAACGATGCGTCCTGGCGACAACAAATGGACCATGACAATTTGGGCACGTGATGTTGACACAGGTATGGCGAAATGGGGCTACCAAAAGACACCACATGATGAGTGGGATTTTGCTGGTGTGAACCAAATGGTGCTGACGGATCAGCCTGTAAAAGGCAAAGTCACTCCGCTATTAACGCATATTGACCGCAACGGCATTATGTATACGTTAAATCGTGATACTGGTGAATTGATTTTGGCGGACAAAGTAGACCCAGCGGTCAACGTGTTCAAAAAAGTGGATTTGAAATCAGGCTTACCAGTACGTGATCCGGAGTTCTCAACACGTATGGACCACAAAGGTACCAATATTTGTCCATCTGCGATGGGCTTCCATAACCAAGGTGTTGACTCTTACGATCCTGAAAGCCGCACGTTATATGCTGGTTTAAATCACATTTGTATGGATTGGGAGCCGTTCATGTTGCCATACCGTGCAGGCCAATTCTTCGTGGGTGCAACACTCGCGATGTACCCTGGCCCAAATGGCCCAACCAAGAAAGAAATGGGTCAAGTACGTGCATTTGATACGGTCACAGGCAAAGTGAAATGGACCAAATGGGAGAAATTCGCAGCTTGGGGCGGTACGTTATACACCAAAGGCGGTTTGGTTTGGTACAACACATTAGATGGTCATATCAAAGCATTGGATAAGAACAATGGTAATGAGTTGTGGAAATTCAAAATGCCATCAGGTGGTATCGGTTCACCCATGACTTACTCATTCAAAGGTAAACAATACGTTGGCAGCATGTACGGCGTAGGTGGTTGGCCTGGTGTAGGTTTGGTGTTCGACTTAACTGACCCAAGTGCTGGTTTGGGTGCGGTGGGTGCATTTAAAGAACTCCAACATCACACCAATATGGGTGGCGGTTTAATGGTGTTCAGTCTGTAATTTGTAACTAGGGAAGCTGTGGCGTGGAGGTGAGTTGCCTCCACGTTGCAGCCAACTCAATCCTCAGTAGAAATCCTAGCTGTTGAGTCATAACTTAAGCGCAATATAAATAAGGCGATACGAATTTTATGTTTAAAAAACAACAAGTATTTAGTTTGCTTTCGATAGTAGCTGGTGTGTTTTGTTTGCTGACATCGCAAGCCCATGCAGATGAGTTGAGAGTCTGCGCTGGTGAAAATGAAATGCCATTTTCGAATGTGAAAAAAGAGGGCTTTGAGAATGCGCTTGCTGAAATTATTGGGCAAGGCCTCGGTAAAAAAGTGGAGTTTGTGTTTTGGAAAGACCCACGATATTCAGTAAGAGATTTCTTAGATAAGAATAAATGTGATGTGGTGTTTGGGATGGATGCTGGTGATCCAAGGGTATTGAAAACTAAGCCATATTTTAGAAGTGGCTATGTGTTTGTGACCAAAGCAGACCGCGAGATTGATGTTTCTTCTTGGAATGATGATTTGCTAAAAGTGAAGACGTTTCGCGTAGGTGTGTTGCCGGATAGTCCAGGCAAAGTGATGCTTCTGCAAATCAACCGTTTTGATGACATGTTTGATTACTTTGCAGAAATTCAAGGCTACAAATCCACGCGCAATAACTATATCCGTGTTGAGCCGTCACGACTGGTGAATGATGTGGAGAGTGAGAGGCTGCACGCTGCTGAGTTGTGGGCGCCTGAAGCTGCACGCTATGTGCGTGATGCTAAATCGAAATTAAAAATGCAAGTGATTAAAGATGATGCGAAAAAGTCCAATGGGGTGAAAGTGCCGATGCATTACGACGTGGTGATGGGCGTGCGAAAAGACGATACCGCATTGCAGCAAGCACTCAATAAAGTGATTGATGAGAAAAAGTCAGACATTGACGCACTGCTTAAACAAGAAGGTATTCCGTTGCTTTAGGGCGTAAAGATTTTTAATTAAATGGATGAGTAAAGAGATGAAGTTTAGTAATTCTATGGTGAAAGACGTGCGTGTTCACACTGCGATTGCGGCTGTTGGATTGGCGGTGTACCTCACTGCGTGTAACTCCGCACAAGAGGTTACGAATCAAGGCATGGCTAATAATGTCCACGAACAGCATGCCGATGAACAAGTGAAGCTTGCTGAGGCAAAGACCACAGAGGCAAAACCTGCTGCGGCTAAGCCAACAATCGAAGTACCTTCAGGCCCGATGTTAGATTTTCGCGGCACCATTTCTGGGGACCTGTTAGATTTTAACGATAAAAAAGGCGACGACACGCCAGCTGTGAAAGCATTTAAAGTCACTGGGAAAAATCCCTATAACGACATAGATGCTGTTGTTAAGAATGGCTACACCATTTTTGCCACTGCATGTGCAGGTTGTCACGGGCATTTGGCAGAAGGCAAGTTAGGTCCAGCACTGGCAGATGACTATTGGACATACCCCAATAATGCAACCGATAAAGGCTTGTTTGAGACTATTTATGGTGGCGGGCAAGGCATGATGGGGCCGCAAAGAGGCTTGCTGTCACAGGATGAAATATTGCAAGTGATGAGCTGGTTGAGAAGTATTTATACGGGCGATCCCAAAAAAGCGAAATGGAAAAAGTAGTTTTAAGTTTGTGGTGAGCTGACTGGTGGCTTACTACAAGTAGATAGCAACACCAGCAACCATATGAGAAGGAGATATAAATGAAAAAAATCATGACTTTGGTAGTACTTGCGGGCGCGATGGTTGCATCTGGCTCTGCATTGGCTTATGACGGACAAAACTGTAAAGAAGCAGGTAATTGCTGGGAAGCAAAACCTGGCTACCCAGCAAAAATTGCAGGTTCTAAATATGATCCAAAACATGACCCTGTAGAAGTGGGTAAGCAAGAAGCTTCAATCAAAGCGATGGATGCTCGCAACGCAAAACGTATTGCAAATGCTAAAGCAACCGGAAAATTTGATTACAGCGTCGCAGAGTAATATTGACTGCAAGGCGAGCCGGTGCTGAGAGGCATCGGCTTACTTATTTTGGCGCTATCAGCACCATCAAAACAAGATTGATCGCAAGCGATAACGCATATACGTGCATCCACATTAAAGAATCTTATGGCAAATTTAATCAACACAGATTTAGACTTATTTCGTCAGCAAGTATTGGTGTTTGAAAATTCAATCAATGAAGTGGTCTTAGGGCTTAACCGCGAGGTCAGATTATTGACCATTGCAATTTTATCGCGCGGACATGTGCTGCTTGAGGGGGATGTAGGCGTAGGCAAAACAACACTGCTTAGGGCCGCTGCAAAATTGATGGGCGGAAAATATCAGCGCATTGAAGGTGCTGTGGATTTAATGCCATCCGACTTTTTATACCATGCGTATATCGACCAACATGGGCAGCCATCGGTTGCGCCAGGGCCTCTTTTACAACACGGCGAAGATTTAGCGGTGTTCTTTTTTAATGAAATCAACCGCGCAAGACCACAAGCACACTCCATGTTGCTACGTTTAATGGCAGAGCGCTCAGCGCATGCGTTTAATCGTGAATATCATTTTCCACACCTCACGGTATTTGCGGATAGAAACAGGCTGGAGCGCGAAGAAACATTTGAATTGCCAGCGGCGGCACGTGATCGCTTTTTCATGGAGATTAACATCAGCGCACCTAGTGATTTCGAGTTACAGCGCGCATTGATGTTTGATTTTAAGTTTCTGCAAGTGGATAAGTTGATTGCTGGGTTGCCAGAAGCGGTAGTGCCGTATACCGCACTGAACGATTTATATGAGGCCATACAGAACCATGTGCGGGCAGAGCCTGTATTCCAAGATTATGCCGTCCATTTATGGCGCGCATTAAAAGACCCTGTTGCGGCGGGGATCGCCTTGCCCGATGTGGACATGAGCCGATTGATTGCTGGTGGTGCTAGTCCGCGTGGCGTAGCCATGCTGATGACTGCCGCGCGCACCAGAGCTTGGCTGGAGCAGCGTGATTTCCTCACGCCAGATGATATTCGCAGTGTGTTTCATCCAGTGATGATGCATCGCGTATTCTTTACGCCAGCTTATGAGTTAAGACGTGCCGATATTGCGCCTAGATTATTAGATGCAGTGCTGTCACGTGTGACGGCGCCTTAGTGCTATACCGTTAGGGTGATGTTGATGGAAGCGTTTTATTACCACATCGCATGGCGGAGTCGCGGTGGACGTGTTGGTGGGCATCCCACCAAAATAACGGGGGGGCATGCTGATTTCAATGCACATGTGCCCCTCATGCAGAGTTTTAATCCCAAGCGTTTAGACCTGCGTGCCTCATTAAAAACGGTGCCAAAGCAGTTGATGGTGCGCACCTTTCACGAGCGTTATGCCATACAAGCGTATGCAGTGGTCGATATGTCGACTTCCATGAATTTTGTAGGTCATCAACATAAATGGCAGTTATCCACTGAGATTGTGCAAGCCATAGCGTGGTCTGCTATTTGCAATGGCGATACCTTTGGTTGTGTGGGTGCGGACGATGTCTTACGTATGGATGTGTATGAGCCTAGCACCTACCGTGCTGTTGTTGTAGAGGATATTGCAAGCAAAATGCGCAGTGTGCAATTTACGCAGCCAGTTGGCATCAACGCATTGCCTAGCGTGAGTGAGTTGCTGCCAGCACGCCGCTCGTTGATCTTTTTGATTTCTGATTTTTATATGGATGAGGCTTTATTAATCCAAAGTTTACAAAACCTCACTGCACATGATGTGGTGCCAATCGTGATTTGGGACAGTGCTGAAATCACCGATTTACCCGATTGGGGTTGGATGCGCGTGAACGACATGGAAGGCAAAGGTACGCGCAGCGTGTTCTTGCGCCCAGCTCTCAAGCAAGCCATCAAAAACACTTATCGCACACGGCAGCAACGTCTCACTCAACTATTCAATACTGCAGGCACTCGGCCACCATTTTTTGTATTGAATCAATTTAATAGCGAAGCGATGACGCGGCATATGTTAGAGGACAGTGGATGTTAGTGAAATTCCGATTATGTTGCTTAGTGTTTTTCATATTGCCATTGACTGTGCAAGCAGCAACATCTGCAGAGGCATTGCAAAAGCCATTTAAGGTGCACAGTGAAACCCGTGAGCTTGGCTACCATTTGGGCGACATTACTAGACAAACCGTGACAGTAGAGACGCCAGAAGGGTATGCGCTCGATGCTTCTTCATTACCCACGGTAGGCAAAAAAACGTATTTTGATTTAGTGAAGATTGAAACCAAGCAACGGCGACTGAACGCACAGACGCAATTTACGATTGATTTGTATTGGCAAAATTTTAGATCAGTGCAGGAAGTCCGTAGCTATAAGCTTGCAGCGTTGTCTTTGCAATTTGTCAAAGACAAGCGCTCCATCAAAGTGCCAGTGAAGGCAGCTTCTATTATTGTTTCCCCCATCATTCCAACCGTATTGGATGCTGCACATCTCAAACCAAGGGCAGATGCCAAGCCACCAGAAATGGGCTTTATGACTGAGATGGTGATCTTCATCATCAGTGCGGCCCTGTTGCTCGCCACTTTGTTGTATGTGGCTTGGCAGCAAGACTGGCTAGGCTTCAATGCTAAGCGTGGCAGGCCATTTCGGTTGGCGTATCGACAGTTGCGT
Source organism: Betaproteobacteria bacterium Ga0077540 (assembly GCA_001464125.1). GTDB lineage: Bacteria > Pseudomonadota > Gammaproteobacteria > Burkholderiales > Methylophilaceae > Methylophilus. The sequence continues at coordinate 22,546 of LNEP01000009.1, forward strand.
AGCCTACGCAATGACGTGAGTCATGCCGCATCATTTCACGCGGTAAAGGCTATCCGTAATGCGTTTGATAGCACCATGCAATCCAGCATGAGTTCTGAGCAACTGCCGCAATTGTTTAAGCAACACCAAGGTTTTTCTGTGTTAGAAAATGAGATACGCCATTTCTATCAAGTGTCGGATGTGTTCCTGTTTTCGAATCAGCCTCTTGATATGTCAGCTAAGCAGTTGCTGGACTTAGCCAAAAAACTGATGCAGTTGGAACAGCGCTAATGTTGGATTTACTCCATGAGCTGAGGTGTCATGAGGTTTGGCCACTGTATTTGTTGCCGCTTGCCTTGTTGCCTTGGTGGGTAAAAGCCGATGCTCAGTTTCAATACCCCTCGATTTCCATGATGCCACATGACCCTTTCTGTGTGTGGGTGGAGCGCGTTTGGCGTATTGCGGCAACGCTATTGCTCACAAGTTTGCTGTTGGCGATGTGTAGACCTTACTTGGCTGAGCAGAAAGTAGATCGTTACGGTAAGGGAGCACACATCATGGTGGTGTTGGATAGAAGTGGCAGCATGAATGATGATTTTGCAGACAGACCAGAACAGGGCAGTGCATCGAAAATGGCTGCTGCAAGACGGGTGCTGACAGAATTTACCGAAAATAGCCGCCAAGATTTGATTGGCATGATTACGTTTAGCACCTCGCCCATGTTGGTGGCTGCTTTGGGTAATGATAGAAAAGCCGTCTTGTCTGGTTTGAGTGCTACAGAAGCAGGTGGCATGGGCTTTACTGCAGTGGATAAAGGCTTGGCGATGGCATTGGATTTTTTTGAAGGTAAGCCAGTGACAGGCTCAAGAGTGGTGTTGTTAGTGTCGGACGGTGCAGCGCATTTAGATGCTAAAACACAAGACTTTTTACGCAATGGGTTTGTGCGCCAACAGGCCTCACTGTTTTGGATTTATTTGCGCTCTAAAAATGGCGCGAGCTTAACTGAAAAGCTAGAGGAGGATGACGACCAAGCAGCACCTGAGTACGCCCTCAATCAATACTTTCAAACACTGGGTGTGCCTTATCAAGCGTATATGGCAGAAGACCCTGCACAGGTAAAGGCTGCAATGCAAAGTATCGCCAAACTCAAAAATAAGCCCGTGAAGTATCAGGAAGTGATTGCGAGGAAAGATATGGGTTACCTGTGTTATGCGATAGCACTGTTCGCTAGCGTTGTGATGTTTGGATTGTATTTAACGGAGGTTCGCACATGGCGTATCCATTCAATTGGAAAGTAATCCTAGTGCTGGTGATTGCTACACTCGGTTTGGTGTTATCTGCCACACGTTTATACCAGCATTATCAATATAACCAAACGTTACATGCGTCTGCATTGAGTACGCAAAAAAGACCACCCTATCTAATGGTCAATGCCTGGAAATTAGGTCAGACCATGGCCTATGAACAAAAAGCATTAGAGTTGTATAGTCAAATACTCAGCGGCGCACAAGCAGACCTCAAGAAACGGGCGTATTACAACAGTGCCAATATTCGCCTTAAACAAGCACTGCGATTATTGGATACGCAAGGCTACGGCGCTTGGGATCAAGTGACTCCGTTGTTGGCGCTTGCTAAAGATGGCTACAGAAACGCGCTCAGCATAGACCCCAGTTGGTTAGAGGCAAAGTACAACATGGAATTGGCGTTGAGGCTTGCGCCAGATATCAAATCATCACAACGCAAGGGCAATCAAGAGGAAGAAGAACCAGAAGGCTTGCCACAAAAAGGTTGGCCGAGTATCCCAGGATTTCCGCGAGGCATGCCTTGATTCTCAGTTACTTGAAAACATCTTTGCGTGATTATCGCGGCCTTTTGTTGCTGGCAATCATCGTCATGCTGGTGATTGCCATGTTTAAGCCGACGGCGCGCTTGCCATCACCTGTGCAGCGTTGGTTGATTGTTGTAGATATTACGCAAAGTATGAACGTGAGTGATTATTGGGTGGAGCAAAAATCAGTCAGCCGATTGGAGTTTTCTAAACGTGCGATTAGGCAAGCGCTGAGCCATTTACCATGCGGTTCAGAAGTGGCGCTTGGCGTATTTACCGAGCGTTCAGTCGTCACACTATTAAAGCCTTTAGAAGTATGCGAACACTTTAATGCCTTGGATGAAACGGTTGCACAACTGGATTGGCGTATGGCATGGGCGGCGGATTCCTTTGTAGCGCATGGGCTATTCGATGCGATTGTCAAAGTAAAAAAAATCAATCAACACCTCAGGCTGGCATTTGTTACCGATGGGCACCAAGCGCCTCCATTAAGCGAAGGCAACACCCCTCAATTTGACGGCAAGGCAGGCGAGGTACTCGGCACCATCCTAGGGGTGGGTGGAAGCAAACCTGCGCCTATTCCTAAGTTTGATGAGAAAAATAATGTGATTGGCTATTGGGATAAAGAAGAAGTGATGCGGTTTGCCACGTTTGGCGTCAACCGAAAAACACAATCGGTACTAGAGATGGAAGAAGGCTACCACGGTCGAAATGCACCACACGGTAACAATCCAGCAGAAGCCGAGGAAGCCCATTTATCCGCACTGGATGCAACGCACTTAGCTGCCTTAGCCAATCAGACAGGCTTAGAGTACAGCACATTGCGTCAGCCAGATTCACTATCAGCCATTTTGAATGCATCGCAATTTGCGACATGGCAGCCTTCTATCATTGACTTGCGGCCTTGGCTAGCCATCCTCTGTTTCGTTATGGCGGTGCTCTATTTAGTGCCGCAACGCTGGTATCAACCGATTCGTCAATTCGTTTTATTAAGGAGAAAAAATGAAGTATTTAATTAGTGTGTTAACTCTGGTTTCTACCACTGCGCTGGCGCACGGCCCCACACCGCAAAAAACAGATGAATCCATATTGGTCAATTTGGCGCCTGAGATGGTATGGAAAAAACTGAGTGAGCCTTGCGCCATTCAACAATGGCATCCATCGGTCACAGCGTGCGAATCTACTGAACAAAATAAGCGAGTACTCACGCTTAAAAGCGGTGGAAAGATATACGAGGAGTTTGATGAAGTGCTGCCGAGCGAAATGAAAATTTCGTATCGACTGGGTGCAAGTAGCGATACAAAAGCGTTACCAGTGAGCTCACTCAATGGACGCATCAGCATCAAGCCAGAGGGCGCTGGGTCTCGTGTTTCTTGGATGGCGCGCTACTATCGCGTGGATACCACCAATGAGCCACCTAAAGGGATGGATGATGAATCTGCACGCAATGCTGTGAATGACTATGTGAAACAGGGTCTTGCAAACTTAGAGGCAAATCCATCAAAAAAGTAAGCAACGCTAACTCGGCGAGTGTCACGCGTAAGTCCACACAGTGGTGGGACAAGTTCGTGAATCTATTTAAATAGGGTTAGCACAGGCACACATGTTTGCAATCAAGGCTGTGACGCCAAGCTTTAATTGCGTTACATGTCTTAAGTAAAGAAAAGTCGTATGGTGAACAATATTACTGTAGAGGTTAAGACGGTCTCGCGCGTTTACCAAGCGCGCAAAGTAGTCAATGCGCTCAGCCTGAAACTTGAGCAAGGGAAAACACTGGGTTTGCTAGGGGCCAATGGTGCCGGCAAAACCACCACCATGAAAATGATGGCTGGGCATTTAATGCCAACCGCAGGGGCTATTCATATTTGCGGTATTGATATCACACAAAACCCCACTGAAGCCAAAGCCTTGATAGGGTATCTGCCTGAACATCGTCCACTGTACAAAGAACTCACCGTGGATGAGTATTTAGAGATTGCCGCGCGGTTTCACAAACTATCGTCACACCGTATCAAGCAATCCATTGCCTATGTGAAAGAATGTTGCGGCTTAACAGATGTGGGTAAGCGCGTGATTGAGCAATTATCCAATGGCTACCAACAGCGCGTGGGTATTGCCCAAGCGATTATTCATGCACCCATGGTAGTGATATTGGATGAGCCAACGGTGGGTCTAGACCCGATTCAAATCAGGCAGGTGAGAAGTTTAATGCGTGAAATTGCGCAAGATGCCAGTGTGATTTTTTCTACGCATTTATTGCCAGAAGTAGAAATGATTTGTGACGATGTGCATATTCTTGATCAAGGTCATACCGTTTATCAGGCGGATATCCGTACTTTGCAACACCACATGCAAACACGTTCACTGGTCGCTGCATTTAAACGACCGACCAATCTCCAAGCCCTTTATCAGTTGCCGAATGTGCTTGGTATGCATCATCAAAACGAACATACAGTGGTGATTCAGTATCAACATGCTTCACCCGCAGAAGCGCTGGTGACGATGGCTGTGCAACAGGATTGGGGTTTGTATTTGTTGAATGAGCAGCAGTCGACGTTGGAAGATGTATTTATTCAATTAGCCCAGCCGTCTTAAGAGGTACTCATGTTATTTCAAGTGATAAGAAAAGAAATCAAGGTTCTGTTTGCAAGCTATATTGGCTGGGGCATACTGGCGATGTTTGCACTGGTAATGGGTGTCCTCTACACACAATCACTCAGCGAATACATGCAGGTCATGTTGGGGCATGTACCAACGGTCGAGCAAATTGGCCTCACCAAATACATAGGCGCCAATATGTTCAGTGCCGCGTCATTGCTCATGTTGATGTTTATCCCACTGCTTTCCATGCGTTTGCTGGCAGAAGAACAAAAAAATCTCACCATGGCGTTTATGTTGAGCGCGCCTATCTCGTTAGCAGAAATCGTGCTGGGTAAGTTTTTAAGCTTGCTCTCTTTTTTGATGCTGATGTTGGCCTATTTGGTGTTGATTATTTGCATTCTCAATCTATGGACAGACATTGATTTTGGCTATATTTTCGCCAACGTGTTGGGCTTGGTTTTATTAATCGCCAGCTTTTCTGCCATCAGTTTGTTTATTTCCAGCTTAACGCGCCAACCCATCCTGGCCGCCACACTGTCATTTCTAGTATTGATTCTATTTTTATTCGTAGATCAATTATTTGAGCAGCAAACCAATACTATTTGGGCCTCTTTATCCATGATGCAACGCTACAAATCATTTGCAGTAGGCTTATTGAACACAGCGGATATTGCGTTTTACGTACTGGTGTCGGGTGCGTTTATTTTCTTCACCATTCGTAAGTTAGAACACCAAAGAGTGTATGGATAAATGCGCAGTCAACATCAACAAGGTTTAGGTATGAAATTAAATCAACGCAGTATTTTTGATTGGGTGATGCATACAAAAGCGTTTTTGGTCATTGCGCTGAGTATCTGTCTATTGTTGGGCTACGTGGCGAACCAGTATTTTTGGCGTATTGATTTAACCCAGAACAGTCGCAACAGTTTATCGCAACAAAGTATTGATTTGCTAGCGCGTATGCCAAGCGCTATCGATGTGACCGTATTTGCATTGAAAGACGATGTGACGAATGGTGACAAGTTTCGCCAAAGTATGCTGGATTTTATGGCGCGCTATCAACGCATTAAACCCAACATCACACTGAATATGTTGAGCGCAAACGATAGCCCTAACTTAGCGCGAGAGGAAAATATCACTGTGGATGGTGAGATGGTGGTGAAGTATCAGCAACAGTCCATGCGCATTATCCCGCCACTCAATGAGGAAAGATTTACCAATCTACTGCTAAAGCTGTCTCGAGCAGAAAGTAGGCATATTGGTGTACTGGGTAGTGTAGAGCCGCTTGAACAGCCAAGTGAAGAGGAACCGTTGTTATTGAAAAAAACGTTGAATAGCCAAGGCTATAGCATTAAAAAGATAGCAGAGAGTGATGGTGACTTTAACGCTGCGCATCTGGGTGCGTTGATTCTAAATAGCCCCAAACCAATGACTGCAGATCAACAAGCCTTACTACAGCAATATATTGCGCGTGGCGGTAATTTACTGTTGTTGGCAGACAGCCAAACAAATAATAATTTCACAGCATTATCACATCAACTTGGGTTAACGGTGAATCCGCAAATCATCAAGCAACAAGCCGTAAATCTCGATGGCGACGACCATCATGAAGTGTATGCTAACTATTATGCGCAACATGCCATTACACAGCAGTTTTCCTTGAAAACAATATTTTATGCAGCGCATGAAGTCACTGGAAAACCTGCATTAGCACAAGGCTGGAAAGTAACGCCTTTGGTATTGGTCGCTGCTGCCCAAGCTGATCCCTCACAACCAGCTTTCCAAAAGGCAAGCTTAGTAGAAGCAATGCTGGTGCCACATCAAGTGGTATTGGCCTATGAGCGCAAGATAAAAGAAAAAGTGCAACGTATTGTGGTGATAGGCGATACACGTTTTTTAGCGCAACAGTCTTTGAAACACGTTGGCAATCAGCAGTTTGTCGGGAATGTCTTGCAATGGCTAACGTTTGATGCCATCAAACTCTCTATCAAGCCCAAACGACTCATGGATGTGAATCTGGTTGTGCCTGAGCAATCTGTATTGCCAAAACTGATTGGGTATATGGTGCAGTATCTCATTCCAGCTGTGCTGATATTGCTCACTTTCTTTGTGCTACACAGACGTAGAAAGTCTTAATTCACGTCAACACTGAGCGATGAAATACTTGTAGAACTCTCTTGGAAATTAGCGCTGCTACAAGTCTGTAGCGTTGCTGCGGCGAACAAACTCGGGAATTTTTCCCAAGGCCTTCACTGCAAGTAACTATAATATGTCTACGTTTATTTGAATGTATTTCCATGAGTCTCCAGCTAAAACTAAATTTGATGATTACTGGGTTGCTATTATCGTTGTTAGCACTGAGTTTTTATTCAATCACTCACAACGCAAGAGATGATGTTCGTGCAGAAATTGAATCCACTTCAAATTTAGTAATACATCTGTTAGATGCGGAGATTATTCATTACAGCTCAGACTTTGGCTGGTTAAATCGGGGTTCATCTGGGCCCGCAACGATTTTTAGGTTGAAAAGTTTAGGCAATATTCGTCATTTAAGAATTGATTTTTATGACGTGAATGGCAGGCTGCGAGAAACAAATAAAAGTGTCATTGCAGATAGTGAGATTAGTCATCCGCCCCAGTGGTTTGTCAGTGCAATGGACTTATCCAAGCTGGCCGTTGCAGAAACACGAAAAAACATTATTTTGAACGGCCGTTTCTTGGGTGAGCTTGTCATTACGCCCGATCCAAGCTATGAATTAGCAGAGGTTTGGGAAGACACCATAGGCTTGCTGACCTTGGTGGCCATTTTCTTTGTGCTGATGAATCTGTTTGCTTATTTTGCTGTGAAATATACTTTCACACCAGTTAAGCAAATTATTTCTGCTTTGACGAACATTGAAAAAGGTAACTTTGAGAGCAGGTTGCCAAAGTTTAAGCAGGTAGAGTTAAAGGAAATAGGCGCCAAATTTAACCTGATGGCGCATAACCTGCAGCAAAGTACAGAAAATAACCATCGATTGACACAGCAAATTATTAATTTGCAAGAAGATGAGCGTAAGCGTTTAGCACAAGATATCCATGATGAAATTGGCCAGTACTTAACCGCAATTCATGTGGATGCCAGTGCCATTACTGCCGCTAAAAAATTGGCAAGTGCTAAAGAGAGTGCTACTGCCATTGGCGCTGTCACTCGGCAAATGATGTATACCATCCATGATTTACTGCAAAGATTACGCCCACGCGTACTCGATGAGCTAGGGCTAAGTTTGGCACTAGCAGAATTAGCTCACCATTGGCGTGAACGTAATAGCAATACCATTCTTATTCATAACATTGCTAAGTTGGGTGACGTGGATGAAACCTCTGCTGTCACCGCCTACAGAATTATGCAAGAGTGTTTAACCAATGTGAGTAAACACGCCAATGCGCGCAGGCTCAACATCGATATTAAGCACGATGAAAAGAATATCTACATGGAAATCGTGGACGATGGTGAAGGTTTTGATGTGAATCAGCATACAAGAGGTTATGGGCTGGCAGGCATGCAAGAACGTGTTCAAGGCTTACGCGGCAGCATGTCGGTTGAAAGCACTATCGGAAAAGGCACAAAAATTAAAGTGAGCTTGCCTAAGCAATCGCAATACATAGAGGGTAAAGAATAATCATGGGACGCCTGAAAATATTGCTGGTAGATGATCACGCCGTTGTACGGTCTGGGTTGAGAAGGCTGCTTGAAATTAATAACAGTATGGATGTGGTTGCAGAAGCAGACTCTGGCGAGGCCGCTTATCAACTATACGGGGAAGTGAATCCCGATATTGTCATCATGGACATTTCTATGCCTGGTATGGGCGGGATAGAGTCTGCAAAAAGAATTTTGCAGCGATACAGTCATGCAAAAATCATTATCTTTTCTATGCATGAGGCGGTTTCATTTGCTTCGCAAGCCCTTAAAACTGGGGTGAAAGGTTTTGTCACCAAGAATGGTATGGCAGAAGATTTGCTGCATGCTGTGCTCGATGTTTCTAAGGGAAAGACTTTTTTAAGCGCGGGCATTGCACAGAAAATTGCACTGCAAACGTTGATTGGTGATGACGACCCGATGCACCAACTTTCTACCCGTGAATTTGAGGTCTTTCGCTTGCTGGCAGAAGGCAAACGCGTTGAGGAGGTGGCGGACATGCTGAAAATCAGCCAAAAAACAGTAGCCAACTATTACACCATCATCAAGCAAAAACTTGGCGTATCCAGCCCAGTTGAAATGGTGAGGCTAGCAATGAAGCATGGCTTAATCGTCGGCAATTAAATTAAACATAAGTAAAAGATACCTCAATAAGGACAAGCATGAAAAAAACAATATTTGCAATTGCGATGATGTGCTCGGTAACAGCAAGTCTGCAATGCTATGCAGGCTTTGATGAAGGCAAAGCCGCATTTATGGCAAAGGATTTTGCCAAGGCCTACAAAGAATTTGAACCGCTAGCAAATAAAGGCGATGTTAAATCTCAGCACTTGCTTGGGATGATGTATGACGAGGGGCAAGGCGTGCCACAAAATTACAGCAAGGCAGCCGAATGGTATATTAAGGCCGCTAAGTTAGGGCATCAAGACTCGCAATATAATCTGGGCGTGATGTATGCCCAAGGGCAAGGGGTGATGCAAGATGATGTGAAATCTGCCGATTGGTTTTTAAAGGCTGCACAGCAAGGCCATGTGCTATCTCAGTTTGCACTTGGTCGCTTATATACTTTAGGCAGAGGTGTGAAGGCCGATGGCAAGCTTGCGAATGATTGGTTTAGAAAAGCCGCTGAGCAACAACACTTCAAGGCACAATTGGCTTTAGGTAAAAATTATCTGGATGGGAATGGTATTAAAAAAGATCTGCCATCAGCAGAGAAGTGGATACGTAAATCTGCGGACCAAGGGCATCATAAAGCCCAGTATGAATTAGGCTTGATGTATCGAGATGGACTTGGCTTAAAAAAAGATATGAAACTGTCTTACTTGTGGCTAGAGCTGGCGGCGCGTCAAGAACATCAAGGCGCCATGTTGGCTAGAGATGCTATTGCAAAAACAATGAAGGCAGAGGATATCGCGGCTGCAAAACTGCAGGCATCCTCTTGGGTACCCGTTATCCCAGGCAAAAAGCCCATTATTTAATTCCCCTTCATTTAAACGCAAGGCAAAGCTCAATGTTGCGTCAGAGGATTTAGTCTTTGAGATAGCTGGCAATGTAGTGAGTTGCCTGTATGAATCTTCTGCGCCAAACATAGTTACCGAGCTACTAATCAGTAGTAGATAATCATAAAACAGAAAAGTAAAAAGCCACGCAATGCAAGGTGCGTGGCTTTTTGCTTTGCCGACCTAGACCAAATCAGAAAAGCCGTCATTTGGAGATAACGTAAACAGATCATATATAAACTGTGATATTGCAGTAATAGGAGGACTTCATCAGATGATTGGGATTATTTCCTGACTGCGGATTTAACGATTGATACACATTTGTTACGTCATTCCGCAAGCCAGATACTTTCATCAAAGTACTTGCGTTCTTTTTATTTGATTCCATCATGTCCATTATAAATTCACTCGAATTTGGGATTTTTTCCCAATGCATAGAGTGAATTTTTTATTCAATGAATTGAAACATCCCGCCCATAATTTCTGCAGTTTATGTGGAGAACAAGGGAGCGATGATGAACGTGAATAAAAAAATAATTGCATTGGTCGTTGCAAGTCTATTCTGCCAGTTTGCAATGGCAGAAGATAACGTGAACGACAAAAGTATTGAGTTGGATTCAATTGTGGTGAGAGGCATTTTGCCTGAAAAGCTAGAATCAGTGCCTGGGTCTTATTCGATTGTGGATGAGAAAGAGCTAGAAGCTAGAAGGCCGTTTTCTATCAAAGAGGCATTAAGTTCTGTACCTGGTCTGAACATTATTCAAAATGAAGATCCGCTCGGGCTCGCACAAAACATCGGTTTACGCGGTATGGATCCAAGACGCAGTGCAAGAACATTGCTGATGGAAGATGGCTTGCCACTTTATTTAGCCCCTTATGGAGATCCATCTTCTCACTACATTCCAATGCTAGAGCGTGTACAACGGATTGAAGTAGTGAAAGGATCTGGTCAAGTGTTGTACGGCCCACAAACTGTGGGGGGGATGATTAATTTTGTGACACGCCCAATTCCTAAAGATGGCATACATGGCACGATATCGGGCATGCTAGGTAACAATGACTTTACGGGCGTGTATGCCAACATAAGCGCCGGTGGTGAAATGGGTGGCGTCATGTTGGATATTTCTAACAAAAAAGGTGACGGTATTCGCGATAATCATGATTTTGAAGTGACTGATGTGACGCTAAAAGGACAGCTAAATATCAATGACCAGCATACCTTAGTGGCAAAAGTGGGCACATACCAAGAGCATTCGAATGTGTCTGAAACAGGTTTGGGTACTATCGATTATGCACGTGATAAATTCCAGGCGCCGTCTGGTAAAAATGATGCTTTTGAACATGATCGTAAGTTTGCACAGTTGCAACACATCTTTGACATTAACGATAACGCCAGATTAACCACGCAAGCCTACTATGTTCATGCTTACCGTAGCTCATTTCGTCAAACGGATGCACCTGGCGGCTATGATGATGAAGAAGTGGGCCAGTCTACAGGTGTCACCATTATGGACCGTTGCTCTGGTTTAGTGCTGACTGAGGCAACGGCTGAGACTTGTGGTGGTCGCCATCGCCCGAGAAGTTATAACTATTATGGATTTGAACCGCGCTTGGACTTTAAACATAGTTGGTTTGGGGTAGAAAGTGACGCTGTGGTTGGCTTTAGGCTGCATCAAGAGGACATTAAACGTCAACAATATAGAAGCGCAAATCCGTTAGCGCAAAATTTGGCTTGGGCAAAAGCCAACGGGGATTTTAGAGAAGACATCCGCATTGAAGTTGAAACAAAATCGTACTATGCCCAAAACACGCTTCATATTGGGGATTTTGATATCACGCCAGGCGTGCGTGTGGAAGATATGCAGTTTAGAACTAAGGTCAATCAAGCAGGTGGCGATCCTCAAAATGCGAGGGTTACCAATAATCAAACAGAAGTATTGCCAGGGTTTGGTGTGGCTTGGAATGGTATTGCCAAGACAACCGTATTCGCCGGTGTGCATAAAGGGTTTTCACCACCACGCCCAGACCGTGATTTACGTGCGGACGGACCAAACACAGCTGAGGTCGATAAAACGTCTCCAGAAACCAGTATTAATTGGGAATTGGGCTTGCGCTCTAAATTCTTCAAAGGTGTTGCGTTTGAATCTACTTTATTCCACACCAAGTTTGAAGATATTGTAGTGAGAACGACTTCAGGTTCTTTTGATAATGCGGGTAAAGCTGTGATGACGGGGATTGAGTTTGTTGGTCGTGTAGATTTTGGGCAGGTTTTTGACACAGCCCACAATTTTTATGCGATGGCAAATTACACCAATCTATGGACAGCCAAATTTGACAGCACGAGTGTCAATGCATTCTCTACGGTGAATGGATTGGGTGAGGTTGAGACGGCTGGTGATGGAGTCATTAGCGGTAAGCGTTTACCTTACGCGCCCAAACATATGGCTTCTGTTAGTCTTGGCTACCAGCATCCTATTGGTTTAGACGCCAGAGTAGGCTTGGACTATATCAGCAACCAAGAGGTGGATGGACCTTTCCGTGACTATGTATTAAATGCCGCTGACCCGACTGGTGCAGATGCCGCATTATCAGGCTTGTCAGGAGATATCCCTTCTTACACGCTCTTTAATGCGTCGGTTAACTTTAAACCAGTAGGTTCAAAAATGACATACTTCTTAAGTGGTCACAACTTAACTGACAAAGAGTATTTGGCAAGTCGGGTGGATGGGATGTCTGCTGGACGTGGTCGCCAAGTGTTTGGTGGCGTGCGATTTGACTTCTAATAATAAAGTGAGAATGATCTAGGTTTTAAAGGGGCGTAAGCCCCTTTTTTTTTGTTTGAACGTTATGGAAAATTCTGGTGCAGGTGGGTCTGGGAGTAAGTGCTAATTGTGGTTTGCAATTACACCTGCAGGATGTTTAATTTAATCGCAGCCAGCACCAACTGCGAGCCATTTTCTACATTGAGTTTTTGGCGTAAACGCGTTTGCGTGTTGGCGATGGTTTTGTAATCAAGGTGTAAGGTGTTAGCAATGGCTTCTAATGTAAAGCCTTTCGCTAATAGCTGAAAGACCTCAAACTCGCGCGCACTCAAGTCATTGGTTATCGTATTTTCATCTGCCTGATTAATGGCGATTTGCTGTGCAATATCTGGGCTGATGTAACGCTTACCTTTTGCCACCGTGATAATCGCTTCTACTAATACCTCAGGTGCACTGGCCTTGCTCACATAGCCTTTTGCGCCAGTTTGTAGCGCTCTTGATGAGTAAACGGGACTGTCATGCATGCTGAATATCACAATATTCGCCTTGGTATCTTTGCTGACAATTCTGCGTAATGTCTCAAGGCCACCAATGCCTGTCATGGATAAATCCATAATCACAACATCTGGCTTAAGTTCAAAATACGCTTGATAGCCTTGCTCTCCACTGCTGGATTCACCTACTACGGAGATATCGGCACTCTCTAGCAAATGACGGTACCCCTGTCTTACAACGGCATGATCATCCACCAGCAATACCGTAATTTTTTTTCGCTTTATCATGTGTTTGCCATCGGAATCGCAATAGTCAACTTGCACCCTTGACCTATTTTTGAAGTTAATTGAAATGAGCCAAAGTGGGTTTCCACGCGCTCTCGCATGCCAGCAATACCCAAGCCCTTGTTGGAGAGTTGCGTGTTAAATCCAATGCCATCATCCTTGATTTGCACAGACAATTGCTGGTGAGATGCTTTAATATTAATATCAATTTGTTGAGCAAAAGCATGCCTAGCAGCATTGGTGAGACATTCTTGAATGATTCGATATACATCAATCGTCAAGTCTTCAGGCATGTGATCAATATCGCCAATGACCTCTAAGCGATATATACATTGATTGTTAGATGGTGTTGCGCTTGAAGATTGCCAAGTGGAAATTAAATGGTTTAACGCTGCATTCAAGCCTAAATCATCTAAAGCCGTTGGTCTTAATCTGTACATTAATTGTTTTGCCATTTGATAGGCATGTGATGCATGTTCGGAAATTCTGCTGGCTATGGCTTGTGCTTTTTCATCACGGCTTGATATGGATTTTAGGGAAGCCGATTCTAATCGGATAGCATTTAAATACTGCCCTAACTCGTCATGTAAATCCTGGGCGATTTTTCTACGTTCATTTTCTTGCATGCGCGTTGCATGTTGAAGGAGTGTATGGTTTTGCTTTAAAAGAGACCGAATCTCCATCCATCTTTTCCATGAAAACCAGACGGTTGCCGCTAGCATCGCTAGGGTAGCCAATGGCAACTCATCAATGTTTAGTGTGCTTTCATGATGCGCTGCCCACTTAGTAAATTGCTCTGACAAGTTAAAAAAAGATGAGATGGAAAACACTACAACGAACATTGCAGGAATTAACAAGGCATCCCAAATAAACGAAGATTTGAGCGTGGTATGGCAAGCAGAGTCTTTTGATGCAAACAACATGCACACAATGTAATGGAAAGAAACCCAGTGCACTATCGTCTTTCGTCCCGTATTAATCAGGAAAAATTCCCAAAAGTACACAGCCTAAAACGATGAAAAGTTGTAAAGCGCATGATCAAGACTTATCCGCGCACCAATTTATATATTCCCAAATTCGCTGTGAATTTTTCCCATCGTTCAACGGGAGCTATTCTCAATCGACAAAATGGGCAGAGGCCTATAGTGGCGTCAAGGTGCAATTGTAATAAATTGTAACTTTAATCCCTGAATAAAATTTTACAACTAAGGAGAGTGTGAATGAAGCAACATTGGACATTTAAGGCCATGTTTGCTGCATTGGGTACCGTAGCCGCGCTAGGCATGAGTATTCAAGCATCCGCAAACGAAGAGATTATTAAACGTAGTAAAGACCATAATATGTGGGCAGCGCCTGGTCAGAACTTAGCATTACATCGTCATAGCCAACTCAAAGACATTAATACCGGTAACGTTAAGAACTTGCAAATGATTTGGTCACAATCTTCAGGCACGCTTCGCGGACATGAAGGTCAGCCAGTGGTGGTAGAGCACAATGGTAAACCGATGATGTACATGGTTTCCGGTTGGCCTAACATTGTGCAAGCGCTGGATTTATCTGATCCAGATCATCCTAAACAAATTTGGAATTACACTAAAAAATCTGACCGTGATGAATCTGCTGTGCCTCGCGCATGTTGCGATACCATCAACCGTGGTTTGAACTATGCCGATGGTAAAGTGGTATTTCATACCTTAGATGGTTTCTTAATTGCGCTGGATGCTGCAACAGGTAAAGAAATCTGGGTGACTAAACATGCATTCCCAGAAAAAGGCGAAACGCACTCTGGTCCTGCCATGGTGGCTGAGGGTTTAGTGGTGGCTGGTTTCGGTGGTGACGAGTTTGCTGCACGTGGTCGTACCGTGGCTTATGATTTAAAAACAGGTAAGGAAGTTTGGAAATGCCATAGCACGGGTTCTGACAAAGATTTATGCATGACGCCAGATACCAATAAAGCCAATCCACATTATGGTTTGTTCGGCCAAAACACAGGCTTAACCTATCCAGGCGATGAGTGGAAAATTGGCGGCGGTGCACCTTGGGCATGGTTCAGCTACGATCCAAAATTACGAGTGATGTATGCTGGTACAGGTAACCCGGGCCACTGGTCACCTGCCTATCGTTGCGGCGAAACTGGTGCAAATCTCACGCATGAAAAATGTAATACAGTCGACCCAAAAACAAATGTAGGTAAGTTTGATAATAAATGGTCCATGACCATTATGGCACGTAAGATTGACACCGGTGAAATGGTTTGGGCTTACCAAAAAACACCATTCGACCAATGGGATTATGATGGTGTGAACGAAAACATCTTAGTTGATAACTTGGTGGTAGATGGTAAAAAACACGATGCCTTAGTGAACTTTGACCGTAACGGTTTTGCTTATGTGCTTGATCGTAAAGATGGTACTTTATTGCGCGCTCACAAGTTTGTGACAGTGAACTGGGCAGAAAAAGTAGATTTAAAATCTGGTCGTCCACTTAAAGTGAAAGAGCACTCACCATTTGCACGTGATGTGAATACGCAAGCTTGTCCATCTGCAATGGGTGGTAAAGACCAACAGCCTGCGGCAGTGGATCCAAAAGAGCCAAACGTATTCTATGTGCCAACCAATAACTGGTGTATGGAAGATGAGCCACAAGAGCGTACACATACTCAACAAGGTACTGTTTACGTGTTTGCTAACGTGTATATGTACCCAGAAAAACCTGGTGTGACTGGTAAGTTGAAAAAATTCGACGTTGTCACTGGTAAAACAATCTGGGAAGTATCTGATCCATATCCTAACTGGAGTGGTGTGTTGGTTACTGACGGCGGCCTAGCATTCTACGGTTCATTGGGTGGTGACTTCCGTGCGGTAGATCGTAAATCAGGCAAAGTGTTGTGGAACCGTAAATTGGCTTCAGGCATTATCGGCAACCCAATCACTTACAAAATCAAAGGCAAACAATATGTGTCTGTATGGACAGGTATTGGTGGCTGGATTGGTCTACCTGTAACAGCAGGCTTAGACATGGATGATAAATACGGTGCGATTGGTGCTACTGCGATGGCCAAAGCCACAGGTCTCGATAAGATTCCTCAAGGCGGTACTTTGTTTACATTCCGTGTGGACTAACCTAACGCTACATAAATAGTGAGTCGTTATCAATCACGATAACCAGCGGGTAGCACCTTTAACGTGCTACCTGTTGGTTTTTCTCATTCAGCAATCGGTATAGGTATTCAATGGTATGGGAAAACAGCCTGAATGAATGTTTTGTAAGTGTTATTGGCATTGTTTTGTGTAGATAGGCTTAAAAGCAATGCCAATAGCGCTTAAATGGCAGTGAGGTTTCAGTCATTTATCGCTAGTTTAAACATTCCAATATTGTCATAGCGAGGTTTTAAATTGCCAAATTCATCTATTTTTTCGATTAAGTCATTCATGCTGTCCTTGGCTACGGTCGGCGTTTCTGTACTGAGCGCACATGCAGTTGCACAAGAGCCCGGAAAGACATTAGAACCATTACGCATCTGTGCAGACCCAGGCAATATGCCCATTACATCAGATAAGGGCGAAGGCTTTTCTAACAAAATTGCGACGATCATTGCTGAGGAGATGGGCACCACCACCACTTATTTTTATCGACCATATCTAGAGCGCGGATTAACGCGCCAAACTTTTGATAATAATGAGTGCGATATTTTGATGGATATGACCTCAGACGATGAGCGTATGTTGACGACTATTCCCGTTTATCGCAGTACGTTTGTATTGGCATATCGCAACGATAAAGGCATTGATATCAAGAGCTTGGATGACCCCAAATTATTGAATGATTATAAAGTAGGGGTATTCCAACATTCGGCTATTCGCACTGTATTGCAAGAGCACGGTATTAATCGCAACAATACGCAGGTGCGCACTATTGCGCACGATGCTGATTTGCGTCCAGAGAGACAACCGCATATGTCGGTGCAGCAGATGGTGGATGGTGAATTGGATGTGGCCGCCATTTGGGGGCCTATGGCAGGATGGTACAAAACCATTAAAAAGCAACCGATTAATATAGTCCCTGTGAATGTGATGGAAGATAAAACGCCATTAGAGTTCTCGCTTGCGATTGGTATGCGCAAAAATGCTAAGGATTTAAAAGCAAAGATTGAATCGGTGATGTTGAAGGAAAAAGACAAAATAAGGAAAGTGTTGGATGATTACGGCGTACCGCTAGTGAAATGTGATGATTGTGTGATTTCTGGTGATTTACCATCGCATGGGCCCTATCAACCGTTGGTCAGAAAGGCACATGTGCCCGTTCAGACAGATATCGCTGCGCTGCCTGCTATGATCGATGAGGCGTTAAGGCAAGGCTCCACACTTGATCAAGAGTTGCATAATGCCACTATCGCCAGAGATTCAACGCGCATTGAATATTTAATTAAGCGTGGCGCTAAAGTTGATGCGCAAGATACAGACGGACAAACGCCTCTAATGGTGGCGGCAAAATCAGGCGATTTAAGCATTATTAATGGCTTGTTGGTATATAAAGCAAATCCTAATATTCGTGATCATGATGGCTGGACTGCAGCAATGCACGCAGTGAAGTTAAACGAACCTAAAATTTTTAGAGTACTTGGTAAATTTAAAGCTGATTTTGATTTAACTAATAAAGATGGTTTGACTGCCTTAGCAATGGCCGTAGTAGACAACAAGGCCAATGCGGCAGTGGCGATGCTGGATTACCATGCCAACCCAGATTTTAAAATGGGTACGGCGCAATACAATGCACTGATGTTAGCCGTGACCAAAAATAATCAACAAATGGCGCAAACGCTATTGCAGTATAAAGCTAATCCAAATGCTAAGAATGCAGCAGGTTTAACGCCATTAATGGTCGCTGCCCATAACAATCTCGATATGATGGTGAGCTTGCTGATGAAAGCTGGAGCAAACCTGAATGCCAAAGATATAGATGGCAAGACTGCGCTAGTGTTGGCCAAAGAAAATGATGCGCAAAAAGCCATCGAGCTTCTACAAAAATCACTGTAATTTTACACATTCTCAAATTAGGAATTTATCCCAGCGATAGTTGGGATAAATTCTGCCAACAATAATATCGGCTGGGCGTTTAATCTCGTGTTGCTATTGATATGCAATTTATATTTTGAAAGGTCACACGATGAAAAAACGTTTTATAGGGCTCGTTACAGTTATGTTGAGTCTGTCTGTGCATGCTGCATTTGCTAAGGATGCTCTGCAACAGGATGCGCATCTAACTTCTAAGAAATTCGCGTTAAACCAAGCCCAAATGGGACATTTGTTGATGCTTGCCGCAGCGGATACTCCTGCAGAAGAGCCAGCTGTAGGTGCGGATGGTTTTAGATTGCCACCCCAAAAAGTAAAGTCAACGGCTGCAGCAATTGCGCCATTGGCATCAGATAAATCTCCACATGATGTTGCAATGGCCGCAGAAAAGGGGACGTTGAAAAACCCATACTCTTACACGTTAATGAATCCTGATTTAGTCGAAGCGGGTAGAAAAAAATACATGGGCGTGAGCTGTAACGGTTGTCATGGCGGTAATGGTGGTGGTGGCATGTGTCCACCGTTATCTAACGAGACATGGGTGTACGGTGCAGATGATGACACCCTGTTTAGATTGATTGCCTTGGGTAGTGATGAATTGCTCAAGCAAGGCTATACGCGTAAAGGCCGTGAAAATGTAGTCGGGCCCATGCCACCGCATGGCAACATCGTGAAAACCGAAGATGATTTATGGCGCATTATTTATTTCATTCGCGGTAACTTCCGCGGTGACCCAAAAAACATTAAATGGTAAGTCGTAGTGCAGCGTAAATCCCTAGCCAAGCTGCTGTCTGCGTTGTGTTTATCTGGCGTTACACTCATGATTGCATTGCTTGCGGTGTCCGCACCCTTTGCTTATGTGACCAACCAAGGTGACGATACGGTGAGTGTGGTGGATTTAGAAAGCAATCGTGTGATGCAGCGCGTGGCAGTTGGCAAGGCACCTGTTGGCGTTGCTATTGACACGCTATCGAATCGTGCTTACTTTTCAAATGTTGAAAGCCGTTCCGTCAGTGTTGTCGATATCAACACCAATCAGGTCATACACAGCATTCAGTTGACCATTGCACCCGTCGGATTGGTATTAAACAAAACGGGTGGTCAATTGTATGTGGCCGATTGGTTTCACGACCAAATCTTAGTGTTCGATACTACGCTGTTTACACAGATTGCGACTATCGCCATGGGTAAAGCGCCTGCAGGCATGGTGCTGAGCAGAGAAGGCGCCAGCCTGTATGTGGCCAATCGTGATAGCAATGATGTGGGTGTGATTGATACACGCACCCACAAGATTGTGAACAAAATCAATGTCGGCAAACATCCATTTGGTGTGGCGCTGTCTGGTAACGGCCAGTTTGTGTATGTGGTCAATGTGGAGAGCAATTCAGTCTCTGTCATTGATGTAAAACGGGATGTCGTCGTCGCCACAATCCCAGTCGGTGAGCACCCTTATTGTGTGACCACTAATTCGGATGGCTCAAGTCTCTACGTGACCAACACCCATGAAGACACGGTTACTGTGATTGATGCTAAAACCTATCAAGTGAAGCACGTCATCAAGGTAGGTGGCACGCCAGAAGGCATTGCTTACGACCACCAGCATCAACGTGTGTATGTGGCCAGTTGGATGGATAACGTGCTGACCGTGATTGATGCCAAAACAAATCAGACGATTAAAAGCATCCCTACGGGATCACAACCGCGTGCTTTTGGGGCTTTTATTGCAAGCCCTTCAACTCAGTAATTTTTCTTAAGTATTTTTTCATAACAGGAGTACATATGCGTTTTCTCTCTCAATTAATATTTGCCGCTTGTTTTTTACCGCTAACACTTTCAGCGGCCAATGCGCCTAGTCAACAAAAGGTGATCCGTGAAGTGGTGATTAAAGCAGATGCTGCCAAAGTATGGGCCGTAGTGAAAGATTTTGGCGCTATTCATCAATGGCATCCCGCTGTAGAAAGTACTATCACAGAAACCAAAGCAGATGAGACTGGCACAGTATTGCTGCACCGTACACTCACGCTCAAAGGTGGTGGCACCTTGTTAGAAAAGCA
Source organism: Betaproteobacteria bacterium Ga0077540 (assembly GCA_001464125.1). Taxonomy (GTDB): domain Bacteria; phylum Pseudomonadota; class Gammaproteobacteria; order Burkholderiales; family Methylophilaceae; genus Methylophilus. The sequence goes on from LNEP01000009.1 coordinate 42,802, forward strand.
AACCATTAACTCTGACGAAGAAATGAAGTTGGAATATCGCATCGTAGAAGGTGTGTTGCCCGTCAGTGGTTATCGCGCCAATATGGTGGTGAAAGCGGGCCCCAATGCAGGTGAAACAACGGTAACTTGGACAGGCCGTTTCTACAATAAAGCAAACAAAGTGGATGCACCAGCGGGTGAAGACAATGCGACGGCGGTGAAGGCAATTGAAGGCGTTTATGACGCAGGGTTGCCTAACCTTAAAAGAGTCATCGAGGCACAGTAAATATCGCTGACTCAATCTGTATAAGCATAGGAAATAAGCATGAAAAAATTATGGGTAAGTTTGGTCGTGTTGATGATGGTGCCGCTGAGCGCAATTGCACATGGTCCAAGTGGTCAAAAGGTAGTCAAAGAGTTTGAAGTAAACGCGGCGCCAGCAAAAGTATGGACCTTGCTAAAAGACTTTGGCGCTATTCAACAATGGCATCCAGATGTGGTGAGTGTAAAAACGGAGATGAAAGCTGATGCCGATAGTGGCAAAGAAATGCTGCACCGTGTTGTTACACTCAAAGATGGCACGGTATTTTTAGAAAAGTTGCGTGAGGTGAATGACGCTGAGATGAAGTTGGATTACAAAATGGTGGATGGGCCTGAAAGCACGATTGCTGTGAGCAACTACCGTACCGTGGTGTACGTGAAACAAGGCGCCACGCCCAACCAATCGATTGTCAGTTTGACTGCGCGGTTTTATAACAAAGCGAACACCATGGAAGCGCCACCTGGGGCAGATAATCCTGCTGCCAATAAGGCGATTAATGCGCTGTACGATGCAGCCGCGATGGGT
>LNEP01000010.1 GCA_001464125.1 Betaproteobacteria bacterium Ga0077540
CGATGGCACCATCACCCAAGTGCAGTTCTACGATGGTGCTACCCTCATCGGTACCGATACCACTGCGCCATACAGCATCAGTTGGACCAATGCTGCGGTGGGTAGTCATAGCATCACCGCACGGGCCACTGATAACAGTAACGCAACTACCACCAGTGCAGCTGTGAGCATGACGGTGACTTCAAGCGGTGTTGGCTCAAATGGCACAGGGTTGAATGGTGCTTACTATAGCAACACCAATTTGATTGGCAGCCCATCGTTACAGAGAGTAGAAGCTGTTTTCTTTGATTGGGGTTGGGATTCACCAGGTGCTGGAGTTCCTGCAGAAGCCTTTTCTGCGCGTTGGACAGGTTATATTGAGGCAACAGTGGCAGGTACTTATCAGTTACAAACCAACTCAGATGATGGAGTTAGGGTTTACCTAAACAATCAATTAGTTATAAACAATTGGACTGAACATGGCCCTACTCTTGACACTAGTGCCACTTTCAATATGACAGCAGGTCAGAGAATACCGGTTACAGTTGAGTATTTTGAGTCTTGGGCTGGCGCTGTCATGCAATTACTCTGGAAAACACCAGGAGCTTCAGGATTTACAGCTATTCCAAAAGTGCAACTTTATACTACTAACAACTAATATTGCTTCGTGATGATTTTTACCTAATCTACGTTAGCTCTCGTTTTAACTGGGATGATGCCGTCACTATATAAAATAGTTACCCCATAGTGATGGCGTCATAGCACCAGTCGATGCAAAGCGTCTATATGTAGCTTTTCTAAATTAAGTCACTTCAAGCAGTAAGCACTCAATGAGCTTAGTTTAAGATAATTTAAGTAGACCTTTCGCCCATTACCCTTTCTTCAGAGAAAACAAAATAATTATGTTGATGTAACTCGACCCGATAAAAGTCTTAAAATTGTGACATCTTTGTCACAAAACTGAAATTGATACGTCATCGACTTTCACTATAATTGACATATAAGGTTGCTTTGATAGAATTGATTACATGACACATACCACACAAAAATTAAAATTAAATATTAAAATTCAAGGATTTACACTCCTAGAATTATTAGTCGTTATGGTCATTATTGGCCTATTGGCAGGTTACGTTGGGCCTAAGTATTTTGAGCAAATTGGCAAATCAGAGACCAAAACGGCAAAAGCGCAAATAGATGCATTGGGTAAAGCATTAGACCAGTTCAGAATTGACACTGGCAGCTACCCGACCAGTGAGCAAGGGCTGGAAGCACTCAATAAAAACCCTGGGAATAATCCTAAATGGGCTGGCCCATATTTAAAGAAAAGCGTACCAAATGACCCGTGGGATAAACCTTACCTATATAAATCCCCTGGCGAACACGGTGATTACGATTTGTACTCCCTTGGCAAAGATGGCCAACAAGGCGGTACTAAAGAAGCAGAAGACGTCACGAACTGGTAATCCTGTTCAATCATGAATTACCAAGTAAAAGCGGTGCGTGGAAGAGAGATGGTATTTTTAAACATCTCGGCCATGCATGAGCAAGATGCGCTTACCCAAGCACAATCCAGAGGTTATACCCCCATCTCTGCAACTGCGCAAAACGTTTCCAAACAGCGTAATCAAAAATTTCCACTTATCTTATTCAGTCAAGAGCTACTTGCCCTGTTAGAGGCCGGCCTCAACTTAGTAGAAGCGATTGAGACACTGGCAGTAAAAGATGATCGCAATGACGGCAAATCCATCCTAGATAATTTGCTGCAATCGCTCTATCAAGGCCATTCGTTTTCTGCCTCCCTAGAGCAACAACCGCAAGCCTTTCCCATGTTGTTTGTGGCCACCGTCAAAGCCAGTGAGAAAACTGGGGATTTACCGCAAGCCTTGAGTCGCTATGTGGCGTACGAATTACAAATCGGTCAGCTTAAAAAGAAAATCATCAGCGCCTCGATTTACCCTATCCTGCTGATGAGCGTAGGTGGTTTGGTGATTTTATTTTTACTAGGGTTTGTCGTTCCGAAATTCAGCAGAATCTATGAAGGTACTGGCGGCGAATTGCCTTTTCTCTCGCAAGTGCTTCTAGCTTGGGGTGTGTTTTTAGAGAGTCATGGCACCGTAATGCTGATGGTATCAATCGCTTTGTTAATGGGTATTTTTGTTGGGTTGTCACAACCCGCAGCCAGAAAATGGCTAGCGCAACAATTATGGAAGATTCCCGCATTAGGTGACCGCTTACGCATATATCAGCTAGCGCGTTTTTATCGCACCTTGGGTATGCTTCTCAAAGGCGGCACCCCTATTCTGCTTGCATTACAATCCGTCTCCGGCTTGCTGGATTCAGCACTTCAAAACAGCATGAAACGCGCATCGGCAGCCATTAATGAAGGTTTACCAATTTCAGAAGCATTAGACAATACCGGACTCACAACGCCCGTGGCACTGCGCATGCTTGCCGTGGGTGAGCGTGGTGGCAATATTGGTGACATGATGGAACGTATCGCCAGCTTTTACGATGATGAACTATCGCGCTGGATTGATTGGTTTACGCGTTTGTTTGAGCCTATTCTGATGCTGATGATAGGCTTGGTGATCGGTGTGGTAGTCTTGCTACTTTACATGCCAATTTTTGAGCTGGCGGGCAACATACAATGAGCACGATCAATACATTATCAGCGAACGAGGACACATTTGTGATTCACGCTAGCTTGATTAAACAGGCAAAAGCGCAAGCCTTGCAGCAACAAAGACGCGCTGTGGAGGTATTAGAAGATTTAGTCGAAGCAGACCAAGCTAACTTTGTGTCAGCCCTGTCTGCCTGTTTTCACTATTTGCCTATCAGCATGAAAGAGATGCACACGCTGATTGCTGGGTTTGATGCCATTCCATTTTCCAAAGCCCAACAGAAAGAATGTTTAGCGTTCTTTGACGAAGATGAACAGTTAACCCTAGTGTTTGCAGATCCGTTTAACGAAAGCTTACAGGATTGGGCGACTGAATTTATTAAGCAACCTTTCACATGGCGCTTGGCCCATCGTTCCGACATTGCTGCGTTTTTGGCCCGCCACGAAGAAACCATGCGTGCCATGGACGGCCTACCAACTGGTGAACAAGCCACGCTTTCAGATAACGATGAATCTGTCGTGCATTTATCGTTGAAGTCGATTAGTGAAGAGTCCAATCCGATTGTAAAACTGATGAACTCAACGCTATACGATGCCCTTAAAACAGGCGCCAGTGATATTCACCTAGAATGCGCTCACACCGGTTTAGTCGTGAAATATCGGATTGATGGCGTGATGGCCAGTGTGGGCGGCATTCAAGGTCAGGATAATGCAGACCAAGCGATTTCTAGAATTAAAGTCATGGCACAACTGGATATTGCCGAGCGGCGTATTCCACAAGATGGTCGCTTTAAAGTCATCACACAGGGACGAGAAGTCGACTTTCGTGTTTCCATTATGCCCAGTGTGTTTGGAGAAGACGCGGTATTGCGTGTGCTGGACAGAAAATCGCTGTCTGAAGAAGCACAAGGCCTTAGTCTGCAAACCTTGGGCTTTAACCCCAGCATCATCACCCAATTTAGACGTCTAGCCAGCGAGCCCTACGGCATGGTATTGGTGACTGGGCCAACGGGTAGCGGTAAAACTACATCGCTTTACGCCGCCATTTCTGAGGTCAATACCGGTCACGACAAAATCATCACGATTGAAGACCCGGTCGAGTATCAATTACCCGGGGTACTACAAATCCCAGTCAATGAGAAAAAAGGCCTTACCTTCGCGCGCGGGTTGCGCTCTATCTTACGCCATGACCCCGACAAAATTATGGTGGGCGAAATCCGCGATTCCGAAACCGCGCAAATTGCGGTGCAAGCTGCGCTAACGGGGCATTTGGTATTTACCACCGTCCACGCCAATAACGTGCTAGATGTAATTGCGCGGTTTATGCACATGGGCGTAGACCCCTATAACTTTGTCTCCGCGGTCAATGGCATCATGGCACAGCGGTTGGTGCGTGTGCTATGCCCGCATTGCTCAGAAGATGAGCAACCCTCAACAGAATTATTGGAAGAATCCGCCATTTCAGCAGAGACTGCCAGCCGCATGCGCTTTAAACACGCCAAAGGCTGCGGCCACTGCCGAGGCACCGGTTACAAAGGACGCAAAGCCTTAGCAGAGCTACTGGTGTTGAATGATGAATTGCGAGAAATGATTGTTGCACGTGAGCCGATTAGAAAACTCAAAGAAGCCGCAAAACGCAGCGGCATGCGCACCATACGTGAAGCCGCTATTGATGCGGTGGCTGAAGGCATGACCACATTACAGGAGATCAACCGTGTTACCTTTGTGGCCTAATCAACTATTGGTGACGCTGGGTGCCGAGCACATTGCTGTGCTGTACCGCACAGGCATCACCAAAAAAGTGTTGGCACAACGTGAGAGTGCGGTTGAAGCAAACCATGAATACGCTTGGCAAAATACTTTACAAACATTGGAACGCTTGGTGACTGAGTTAACTGTCCCCAGCAATACCAATATCTACGTGAACCTTGCCAGCGATTTGGTGCGTTATTTGGTATTGCCCGCTACAGAACAGAGTATCGGGCATGCCGATAAACTCGGTTATGCACAAGCGGCCTTTCGCGAAATATTTGGCGCAGAGTCACTTGGTTGGGCCGTTCAGTTTGACGATGCTGCGCCATCTAAACCTACCGTTTGTGTCGCCATGGATCAAGGCTTGTTAGATGGCTTGTACGCACTGGCTGCAAAAAGAGGATTGTCTTTAACATCGATTCAACCCTATGCCATCAAAGCCATCAACACCTTAAGTACTCAACTGCGCAAAATAAGCGGTATTGTGGTGATTGTTGAAAACGCACGTTTGATTTTAGCTACGCTTCAGCTGGGCACTTGCACTCAGCTCAGGGCACAACCGCTATCCACGGATTGGCAAAACCAGTTACCGGAACTATTGGCTCGGACTGAATTGCTTGAAGAAGAGGTCTCACGTAATGTCGCTGTGTATGCGCCTGCATACAAAACCAGCACCCTCAATCCTGTTCAAGATTGGCAGATTAAACGTCTGGGGTTATCTGGCAAGCACAGCGAATTTGCGAAAGCCTATGCGATGTTAGAGGTCATGGCATGAGCCAATTACTCGACATTGATTTTGCAGCGCCCAATCCCCTCTCTTATCAACGTCTGACTATGGGTGGCTTGGTATTGATAGTTGTTGCACTATTAATCAGCGCCTATGCTTGGGCTGAGTACCAAAAAACCGAGCAAATGCTGGTTGAAGCAGAAACCAAGCTCAACACATTGGCGCCAGCGCAAAAAATTGCACCGTTGCAAACTGTTGTGGAAACAGCGTCTGAAGCAGAAATCCAGTATGCGCGTGAAATTGTGACGCAACTCAGTACACCATGGAATCCACTGTTGAGCGCGCTAGAGAGCAGTAGCATGCAAAATGTCGCCTTATTAAGCGTGGAACCCAATCGTAAAAAACAGCAGCTTGTCATCACGGGGCAAGCCAAAAATATGGAATCTGCACTCAGCTACATCAAACGTTTAGAAGCGATTGAGGGATTATCCCAAGTCTACCTTCTCAAGCATCAAATTGACCAGACTGATCCCAATCAACCAGTAGGATTTACAATTTTAGCGCACTGGACGATATGAACGCACTTAACACCCAATACCTAGGTTGGTTACTGCGCCGCTTCGCTAAATCTGCAGGGCTATGGGGCATACTTGCTATGACGATTGCTTTTGCAGTCGTCATCACTTTCAGCACCAACATGGCCGATATGCAGCAAAAAATCAGCGCCTTAGAAACCAACATGGCGAGTAAGCAAATAACGCCCTCTGAGACTACTGCTATTGAAGCGTCAGAGGTACAACAGGAATCATCACAAACGCTTACTGAGTTTTACCAGACCTTCCCCAGTGCGCTTTCCATACCGGATACGCTATCGCAACTGAACGTACTGGCTACGAAACAACAATTACTACTCAACAGTGGGGACTACAAACTGAATAAAGTGCCTGCGAAAAACAATGTTGGCAGCAAAGTGCTGACACAATACGAAATGGTCTTGCCAGTCGAAGGCAGTTACAGCAGAGTAAGAGCGTTTATTGCTAGCATATTAAGCAATCTGCCGTCAGTCGCAATCTCTGATATCCAAATCGAACGTGAAAGCACCCTGAGCCCGTCTGTTGAAGCACGTTTAGTGCTCATATTCTACGTGCGTGGTGACCAAGTATGACCGCACAAGCAACCACCAATCAACACAATGCATGGTTATGGCTGGTGCTCATTGCTACAGTCGCCTTAACTGTCTGGACTTCGATACAGCCCGAAAGCGAAAACGCTGCGGAAGACCTAGTCTCACCCACAATAAAGTCTGTCCAAAGCACAAGCAATCAGACACGCAAAATCACAAATAACATTTCAGCAATTGCACCCATACAAACGGCTAATCAGCCATCCGTTTGGCAAGTGCGAAATCGGGAAATGCTGGCAGAGAAACCTACTGACTTGTTTCCAGTGCATTCATGGGCGGTCGTCGTGCCTGTTGCAAAAACCAAACTAGCGCCGCCGCCTCCGCCAGTCGCGCCCCCTACCCCATTTACTTATATGGGAAAAATGGAAGATGGGCCCAAGGGCACGCTGATTTTTCTCATGGCAAACAACAAGGTGTATTCTGTGAGTAAAGGTGAAAACGTGGATGCTTTTTGGCGCTTGGATGGCGAGGATGCTAACCAACTAATGTTTACGTTTTTACCACTTAACTTACCTCAATCATTATCAAAAACGCAGCCATTAATCTCACCGGAGTTGCCTAGTGCGGCAGCCAGTGCGCTTAATTAGTAAAGGGATGAGCAATGCCATTGAATAATCAACGACGACCAAACCGACTTGCGCAATGCTCGTATCTATTCTTGATGAGCGCATTGATGAGCAGTTGCGTCTTGGCGCCATGGGATAAAAATAAACATCAAAACGAACCCCCAGTGACCCGTGCGACAGAGTCTCAAAAGGATTTTGATAAGAACTCAGAATCTGCCAAATTGCGCAAAGATCTGTATATCAATAAAGAATCGGCTACCTTTGAACTTATTGCCCAAGCGGAGCAAGCGCGTACAAAAGGTGATTTTGACCAAGCAAAACGTTTATATGAGCAAGTGTTGAGTTTTGCACCGGATAATCAAAGTGCGATTTTTAACATCAATGAATTACAAAAAGAGATCGAGCAAGCCACAAAGTTAGAGAAGGCAAAACAGCTTGCCAACAACAATCAGCTTGAACAAGCCAGAAACGAAGTGCATGACGTGTTGCTTGAAAATCCACAGAGTAAATTGGCACTCAACTTGGATAATGATCTTAGTGAAAAGCTGGGCACTTCAAACGCTCAACCGCCACAACTCAAACCGACGACTGATAAACCCATCTCGTTGGAGTTGCGTGACGCTAATATTAAAGCCGTATTTGAGGCATTGTCTCGCGCGACAGGCATTAATTTCATTTTAGATAAAGACATTAAGCCTGAGACCAAAGCCACTATCTTCATCAAAAAATTGCCGATTGAAGATGCCATTGATATGGTGCTTTCCAGCAATGGCTTGCAAAAAAAGGCATTGTCAGAGAACACCGCTCTGGTCTTCCCCAGCAACCAGCAAAAGCTAAAAGACTACCAAGATTTAAAAATCCGTAGTTTTTATCTCAATAACACCAATGCGAAACAAGTGGCTGGCATGTTGAAATCCATGCTCAAAACCAAAGACATCTTTATTGATGAGCGGATTAATATGCTGGTGATGCGCGACACCCCTGAAGCGGTACGCATTGCAGAAAAACTGGTCATGGCGGTCGATATTGCCGATTCAGAAGTCATGCTGGATATCGAAGTGTTGGAGGTGAGTCGCAGTCGCATCCAAGAGCTTGGTATTGTTTACCCTAACCAATTGGCTGTGATTGGCGCTGATACCGGCTTGACTTTAGAGGCGCTTAAAGGCGTCAACTCTGGCACCATAGGAGTGTCACCGAATCCGGCTGTGAACTTCAAAAAGACGATAGGCGATGTGAACTTGCTGTCCAACCCTAGAATTCGTGTAAAAAACAATGAGAAAGCCAAAATTCTAGTGGGCGATAAAGTGCCTATTATTACCACCACCTCCACAGCTAACGTTGGCATCTCAGAAAATGTTACTTATATCGATGTCGGGCTAAAACTGGATGTAGAGCCTAAAGTCACTTTAGACGACTTTGTGAATATCAAGGTAGGCTTGGAAGTGAGCTCATTGGGTGAGAGAACTGTCACACGTAACGGTGCTACTGTGTTTACGATTGGCACGCGCAATGCCACTACCTCATTACGCTTAAAAGACGGAGAAACACAAATTCTTGCCGGGCTCATTCAAGATGATGAGCGTAAAAACGCAAGCCGTCTACCTGGCTTGGGCGACATCCCCTTAATTGGTCGCTTATTCTCCAATCAAGAAGACCGCAAAAGTAAAACAGAAATTGTCTTGGCAATTACCCCTAGAATTATTAACAATCTTGCCCTGCCAAAAGCGGAGGTTTCTGAATACTGGTCTGGTACGGAATCTGTCATTACTGACAAACCTCAAAAACTGATCCCGGCCTTTTCTGGCGGCAGTAGCGCACCAATGACACCGCTTGAACGCTTACGTGAGCAACGTAGAGAACGCCAGATTCAACTCAACAATCCGCAAGAGGGTGGCACTGAGTCCCCAAATCCAGTACCTACTCCTGCGCCAGCACCTACACAAGACAGTCAGCCTCAAATCATTCCAGGCGAAATTGTGGTCCCCAACGCCAACACTGCGCCTCCGCCATCGGTGATTATCGACCCGCAAGCGGCACCAGTAATTGACACGACGAATCCACCTGCTCGATTCTAGCAATGGCCATTTTGCACGCTAAAGGATTTTCACTGATTGAATTGATTGTGACGCTGGCCATCGTTGCAATCCTCGCCAGCGTGGCTATGCCTTTGGTGTCTGTCACTGCGCAGCGCTCAAAGGAAAATGAACTACGCACGCATTTACGCCAGATTCGAGAAGCCATAGATGCTTATAAAAAAGCAGCCGACGAAGGCAGGGTTAAAAAAAATATCGATGAGACAGGCTACCCACCCACCTTGGAAATATTGGTAGAAGGTACTGAAGACTTAAAAGACCCAGACAAAAAGAAAATCAAATTCCTCAGACGCGTTCCACATGACCCAATGATGAGCCACGCGCCAGAAAATGAGTTTTCGATTTCACAAGATAGCGAATGGGGTCTAAGAAGTTATGAGAGCAGCGCGGATAATCCGAGCGCCGGCAAAGATGTGTATGACGTTTACTCTTTAAGCCCACAGATCGGTACCAATGGGATTCCCTATGCAAAGTGGTAAACAACAACGGTCAAATTTACTAGGTTTTACGCTTGTTGAGCTACTCGTTGTACTCACTATTCTTGCGTTGTTGTTGACGCTGGCGTATCCCAAATATTTTTCCAGTGTTGAGCGCGCGCAAGAAGCTGCCCTCAAACAAACGCTAAACACTTTGCGTGAAGGAATCGATAAATACTACGCAGATACTGGCAAATACCCAGACAGCTTAGACGAGTTGGTCGAAAAAAAATATATCAACAAACTTCCCCTAGATCCCATCACCGATAGCACAACCACATGGGTGTTAGAACCTCCAGAGCCACCGCTTGAAGGCATGATTGTTGATATCCATAGTGGTGCTACTGAAAAAGCAAAAGACGGTAGCCTATATTCGGAATGGTAACAATGCACATAAGTAGTCGGGCATCGGGGTTTACCTTTATTGGCATCCTCATCATCATCGCCTTATCTGGGATTGCCCTCAGTAGCGTTGGCATTGTATGGCACCAAACCATTCAACGTGAAAATGAAAGAGAATTACTTTTTATTGGAGATCAATACCGGGCAGCCATTTCCAGCTATTATGAATCAACACCTAGTGGGGTGAAGCAACACCCAAAAAAACTAGAAGATTTACTTTTGGATAATCGGTTTCCTGTCGTCAAACGTCATATACGCCGCCTGTATGATGATCCCATGACTAACAATCAGCCTTGGGGGCTGATTAAACAACAAGACTATATTTTGGGCGTGTATAGCCTATCAAAACAACAAGCTATTAAGAAAACAGGATTTCCAACCATCTATGAAAGTTTTAAAGAGGCTACCACTTATGATGAATGGAAGTTTGTCGCAGCTAATAACCAATAAGGTAGCTTTAATACAAATGGGCTAGCTTGAGTATTTTCGGTACCACTTTAGTACTTTAGGAACATAGAGTTTAGTTTCTTGGAAAGGTGGGATTTGATTATGATACTTTTTGATATTTGCTGGACCTGCATTATAGGCCGCCAGTGCCAACTCTAGATTCCCATCAAACAACACAATTAGCTCTTTCAAGTAACGTGCTCCCACCAATATATTATGCTTATGGTTGGCTTTTTTGAAACCTGTGAGACCATAATGTTTAGCCGTTGCAGGCATTAATTGCATCAGCCCATACGCACCTTTTTTTGAGAGCGCTTTTGGGTTATGTTTAGACTCCACTGTGATCACTGCGTGAATTAACGCAGGTGCTAAAGCCGTTGTATTGGCAGCTTCTAACACCTCTTGATGAAACGGCAATGACTGCATGTCTTGACTGTTATCAGCATACTGTGGAGTAGTGCCTCTTCGTCCAAAATCTTCACCTTGATATTCAATTTCAACCACATGCTCACCCTGCATTGCATTCATGGAAATAACTATGGCTTCAGCATCCATAGTATCAAGGTACAAACTGTCAGCATATGCCCTATGAGCGCAAGTGAGGCATATAAGTGCTATTGATATATAGTGGAATAAATTTGGCATCAGTAAAAAATAGAAAACTAACGCTGTTTAGTTTAGCGTATTACATAAGACATTGCTTCAAACTAGGATAGTCCATTTGGACTAACTCGCGAAGCATCATCATAGCTGATTGCTACCATATAAGGGATATTCGCAAAGAAATCTGTTTGCTATTCTCAATCGGCTATTCGTATGTTTTGTCAGACATATTGAATGCGGTATCACATACCCTAAAGTAACTCAACTTATAACATTTTGGAGTGATCATATGAACAATCGTCAAAGAAACGCACTCATTAGTAGCAGCCTCCTCATCGCAACATCGTTCACTGGCCACGCGCTTGCAGGAGATAAATCCCCTTCTCGAGGCAATGCATGTAGCAATCTGCCAACACATTCTCAACTTAAAGCCGCTCTCATTAATGCAGTTGCGACTGAATCATCAGGGTTCAACTTACAAATGTGGGCGACCGTAGTCAATCGTGATGGTGTTGTCTGTTCGGTAGCATTTTCTGGAGCTGACCGAGGGCAACAATGGCCTGGTAGCCGAGTCATTTCCGCGCAAAAGGCCAATACTGCAAATGCGTTCAGCCTTCCAGGGTTAGCACTCTCAACAGCCAACCTCTACTCAGCGGTGCAAGGCACATCAGGTGCAAATCCACTAGGTGGTAGCTTATATGGTTTACAGTTCAGCAATCCTGTTGATCCGGCAGTCGCCTATGGCGGCAATCCAGCATTAGTTGGAACACAAGTTGACCCTATGGTCGGTGAGCGTGTAGGCGGCGTCAATGTGTTTGGTGGTGGTTTAGCACTCTACAATAACAGTGGAACACTTGTAGGGGCAGTAGGTTTATCTGGTGATACTTCATGCGCTGACCACAATATTGCCTGGCGTGTGCGTAATACACTTAATTTAGATTATGTCCCGGCTGGGGTATCCGGTGACGCGTCAAGACCAGATAACATGGTAATTGACGATTTGAATGGTGATAGCAACGGTAAAACTGATGGATGGGAACAACCTACTTGTGCGAATACAACAAATCCGACTGGTTTACCCGTAGCTAAAAGCGTTGGTCCTTAAGTAACGTTAATAGTAAAATTATTACTTATAAAAGAGCACATAGGATGTGCTCTTTTTCTATTTGTGACTTGTAGTGAGAAAAATAAAAAAGCCTCAGAGTTATCTGAGGCTTTTTAAAACAAATAACCTCCACGAGGGAGGTTAAGTGTATAAATAAATAGCTTGGCGGTGACCTACTTTCGCATGCGAAGAGCATAC
>LNEP01000011.1 GCA_001464125.1 Betaproteobacteria bacterium Ga0077540
AATTTGTTGCTCTGTATATCTGCTCTTCTTCATTTCGCCACTCCTAAAAGTGGACTTTATTTCAATTTAGATTGGTAGCGCAAGTGGGGAGCAGGTCACTGCTACCAAATGATTGGTCAATATAACCACCAATACGCAATTGTTCTGAGGGTTGGTAAGCAAGAATAAGAGCGCCGACATTAGCGTCAAACCCATGGCTATCTGCTTTTGTGTCAACAAATGAAACGCAAGCATTGTTTTGATCAAACTGGGTGCAGTCAAAGTTTAACCCTTGCGCAATTTTAGCAGACTGAAGGTTGAACGCTTGCTTGAGTGCAATGGCGTTACGCATCATTGAAAATCGAGTATCTTGGCTTGAAGCTAAAGTTTGAGCTGCCGCAACTTGGCCAGCAGCCAATGGCACTAGACTTGCCCAAGTATAGTTTTGTAAAGTGTTGTTGTCTGGATTCTCAACGACGTTAGCCGTAATGGAGTCACCATTAGAGTAGCCAGCGGATGGTGTAATGACATTGCCAAAGAAGCCGCTACCTACGTAAAAAATCACATCATTGCCCAATGCGGTGATGGTGCCAGTATTGTGAATCACACGATCCAACGTATTGTTGCTGTTGTATAAACCTAAGCCATAATCACCATTGCCGTTATCTATAAACTGAAAATATTGACCAGGTTGCGTATTGACGGTCACAAAATTGGAATCAAATGGTGCAATAAAATTGGATGCATTGAGCACCCCGTTATTAATTGTATATTGCACATCGAAAATTTGATTGGACCCAAATCTACCGTCAGTGATGTTAGCTAAAGCACACACAGGTAAAAGACAAAAGATGGTTATTATTCGTATTAGCAGCTTCAAAACAAATTCCTTATTTCACAACAAAACGCAGGTTGAACTCACTAGCGAGATAAAAGATATCGCCATAGCTAATTTACGTCTGGTTCTAAGGAAACTTTAAATTTGATTGGTTGAGAGGGAATTTTGGCTAATGTTAATCAACCAATTTGCCATGCAAGTGCAACGTACTGCTGTGGCAATAATGAAAAAAGAGAAGAATGGTTACGAATCTAGCGATGAGAATTGCTGTTGAGTAATTAAAACCACCACCACGCCAACCACACGGCTGCAATTTGAATGCACAAACCTGCAATGACATAAACCGCAAATAATCGCGACCCACTCACAACAGCCATGATGGATTTAGAAACACTGTTGACAGTAAGTGCAACCAAAATAGGGATGACGGCTTGCTGAGTGCTTATAGCATCTGTCAGCGTTAAGGTTGTGACAGAAATGGCGGCAGCATGCACGTCGACCAGCCCTGCGACCGCGGAGGCCATGATCAAACCCGCTTGACCAAACCACACTTTTAATCCAGCCGCAGCAATCAGCACAATCGCTATCACACAGGCAAACTTCAATGCACTCACTAAACTAAAGGCATTGGTGGAAGATGTCGAAGCGGTTGTTTGATTGCGATAAGAGCGCAGTGTAATGATGCCGCCGTAAAGCGCGATGGAGACAGCACCAAATATAAGAGGCCACAACAATGGCTTAAGCGTGGCTGGGTGAATGGCGATGAGCAGTAACGCTAATTGTGCAATGGTGGATAAACTAGACAACAGCGCACCGGCTGCGGCAGCGCTAGTGAGTTCATGTGCGGCCTTTGCTCTAGCCCCCATACTGCCTATGGTGGCAACACTTGAGATAAAGCCAGAGATAAGGCCGACGATGGGTAAGCCAATGCGCCCACCTAATAATCTGAGTGCGATATGGCTAATGGCGCCAATCAGCATGACAAAAATCACAATCAGCCACAAGTATCGCAAATTAATCGCTGCAAACGGTCCGATAAATTGGTTGGGAACAATCGGCAAAATAATCAGAGTGGCCGCAGCAAGAATCAATAAATCATTCAGCTCGGCTTGGGTGATGACGTGTTTCACAAAGCCATGCATAGGGGCTTTGGCGGCCAGAAGTATGGCAAGCATGACGCCTAAGGCGGCTGCCAGCGCCATATCTGATATGGCTAAACTGCCTAATATGACGGTTAGAACTAATGCGATTTCAGTAGTGAGACCCGGGTCTTGGTTGCTGCGAGAATAATACGAGGTGGCGGTGAACACAATCACACCAAACACCACCACGAATAACAGCCACTCATAGAGCATGATGCTGACGCCACCTAGCATGGCAGCAATCGCGAAAGTGCGTATCCCTGCAGGCGAGCGGTCTGGACCACTGCCTTTACTGCGTTCACGCTCAGCGCCAATCAGCAAGCCAATGCCTAGCGCTACTACCAAATTTAGCCAAAGTGGATTCAAGTCGTGCATGAATCTAGTATGCCTAAACTTATTGAAGATGGCTATGACATGAGAATAACCGGTGTGATATCAAAGCTGCCGGTATCATGCCCAACCAAAATTTGCCCATCTTGAATGGTGCAGTTGATATTCATATTGCGGGTGCAGGCCTGCGCCAGCGCTTCCGTATCCGGTAGATTAATCACAGTGAGGTGATTAAGTTTAAGCAAGGCTTTACTGTTTTGGGCCCACCACATATCGGCTACCCTGCCGCCATACAGCACCACCGCCACTTTTTGCGCTCGTCCGCAGGCTTTGCGAATTTCACGCTCATCCGGCAAACCGACATTGACCCATAACTCAATCGCGCCGGTCAGATCTTTTTGCCATAAATCTGGCTCATCGTCCTCACTTAACCCTTTACCAAAACTGAGTGATTCGTTAGCAAACAAAGCAAAAGCCATTAGACGTACCATCAAGCGTTCTTCAGTTTCGGAGGGGTGTCTGGCCAAAGTAAGGCTGTGCTGGGCATAGTAATGCCTGTCCATATCCGCAATTTGTAGTTCAGCTTTATAAATAGTGGATTTAAGTGCCATGCCAGTCCAACAAAAAAATGAAGTGGTGAAATGATACAGGCAAATGCTTAATAGAAACACACAAGTTAAAAACCAAGAATAAAGCCAGCAAAACCACTCTATTTAAAAGAGTGATTGTCATTGCTCAAGCGTACGATAAGCATATCTAGAAGTCTCTAAACGCTCGTGTAACGAATTAGGTGGAAAACATGGAAGAACAAACATTTATTGGGCGCCAGCCTGTCATGGATGCTAAACAGCAAATCATTGGCTATGAATTTTTCTTTAGGCACAGTGCAGATGCAGAAGCAGCGGTGTTTGAAGCAGATATTAAAAACTGCGCCAGTGTGCTCTTATCGACCATCGATCAAATGCACGATGAATGGAAATTAGGTGAAAAACTTGCATTCATCAATGTAAATGGAGAGATGCTGGCGAGCGAGTTGCTAGAGTTAATGCCACCGGAGAAAACGGTGCTGGAAATTTTGCGTCATGTTGAAGTGAACGCCGCGGTCATTGCACGCTGTGAAGAATTGAAAAAACTGAAATACAAAATTGCATTAGATAACCCACATTTAAGCAACGCGCCAGATGCCCTTGCGAAACTAGCAGACTATATTAAGATTGATTTCCAAAGTGTAGATACTGCCAGTGCGATTAAGCTATATAGACACTACAACGATTCATCGGTAAAGCTGGTGGCCGAAAAGCTCGAAACCTATGAGCAATTTAAAGCTTGTCAGGAGATTGGTTTTAAATGTTACCAAGGCTATTATTTTTCTAAACCAGAAACCATTACTGCTAAAGTCATCAACCCATCGTTTGACAGCGTGCTGCATATCTTAAATTTAGTTAGCCAAGATGCCGATAATGACGTGATTGAAGCAGGCTTTAAGCGCGATGTGACTCTATCTTTTAAATTATTACGCTACATTAACTCGGTCGGCTTTGGCCTTTCATGTGAGGTACAGTCGCTCAATCATGCGTTTTCAATTTTAGGCAGAAATCAGTTGTATCGCTGGTTGACCCTACTCATGGTCACCGCAGGCAATAACTCAACGTCGCCAGTATTAATGAAAACCTCCATCACTCGTGGCCGCTTAACAGAGTTATTAGGTGAAGGTTATTTTGAAAAACGTGATCGTGATAATTTATTCATCGTAGGTGTGTTCTCGCTGCTAGATGCCATCTTGAAAATGCCTATGGACGCAGTGCTGGAAAAATTGCAGTTGCCAGAATCCATTACCGATGCGTTGAATAATCGTGAAGGTATATATGGCCCGTTTTTAAAGCTGACCGAAGCATGCGAAGGCGCTAACAGCTCAGAAATTTTGACCCTTGCAGAGTCACTGCAATTAGATGCCGCAAAAGTAAATCAAAGTCATATTGCTGCATTGGCATGGACAGAATCACTGGGTATCTAAAGCTGATTACCTATGTGTGATGGAATAAATTAGCAGCTCAATCCGCGAGCGATCAATTTAAGGGGCTACTCAGCCCCTTTTTAATGCTCAATGGATTCACAACTTATTTTTTACAATATATATCAAATACATAAGCGCTAAGTTGCTTTACACTAGCGCCTATGTTGAAATCCCTGCAACAATTTCATGCTCGTTACAGACATACCCTGCGTTCCCTTGGTAGGTTTTTAATCTACTTCGTTGCATTTTTTCTGGCTGCACTGGCGTATTGGGTAGGTGATAATTTTGGTGAGCCACCACTAGAACAAGTGCTTTACCACTTGCAGTTTGGCATGAGTGGTTTGGTAGATACCGATGTCGCACTCATCCACAGTTTTTTGCAAACTTGTTTGGTTTGGCCAATCGGCTTAGCGCTACTCATTGTGTTAATAGATACTGCCATGGCCCTATTTTTAAGCCATACCCATCAGCATTACTTTTTGGCGAAAATGGCCGGCAAGCTCAATATTCATCTGATCAAGGGGGTGTATTGGGTGATTGGGCATCGCGCACCGGCCTATGTGTTGGTGGCGGCTATGATTTATTTCGGCATGCAATTTTCAGTGCTGGCGTTTATCCATCATCAGTTTGGTGATGATTATTTTTCTGCACACTATGTCTATCCAGAAAAGGTAGAAATTCAAGCAAAATCCCCCAAGAATCTGGTGCTGATTTATGTGGAAAGCTTAGAAAATAGCTACAAAGATAAAACCCTCTTTGGCGATAATTTACTCGCCAAACTAGATGCACTGGGTGGGGAGAGTTTTAGCCAATTTAGGCAAGCGCCCGGCACCGGTTGGACCATTGCCGGCATTACTGCAACGCAATGCGGCTTACCGCTCAAAAGCGTGAGTTTGTACGATGGCAATGGCGTGGGCGAGAACATCAAAAGCTTTTTACCTCGCGCGGTGTGCCTAGGCGATATTCTGCACAAATTTGGCTACTACAATGTGTATATGGGCAGTGACGCACTGCCCTTTTCCGGCAAAGGTAAGTTTTTTCAAGACCATCATTACGATGAGGTCTATGGGCGAGATGAGTTGAAAGGTAACTTAAGTAAGCAACAAATGAATTATTGGGGCTTGTACGACGATGCCTTGCTTAAGCATGCAAAAGACAAGCTCACTCAACTCCACAAACGCAAACAGCGTTTTAACTTGGTGTTCACCACTATTGATACCCACGGTCCAGATGGTTATTACTCCAACACCTGCAAACAACGTGGCGCACAAAACTTTGCCGATATTGTGGAGTGTACGTCAGGTAATGTGGCTGAATTTGTGCGCTGGATGCAAAAGCGTGGCTACCTAAAAGATACGCAGGTGGTGATATTGGGCGACCATTTGGCTATGGAAAATCCGTTGTCAGAAAAGATATATATCATCCAACAACGCACCATTTATAATCAATTTATCTCGCAGCCACCCATCCAAAAAAATCGGGACGAAGTATTACATTTTGATATGTATCCCACCATAATTGAGTTTTTAGGGTTTAATGTGGTGGGTGGGCGTTTAGGCCTAGGCTACAGCGCTATAAGTAATCAAGTACCAGCGCCAAATGCCAGTTTCGAGGAAATGGAAGAAAACCTGCTCAACAACTCCGAGCAATATTTAGATTTGTGGAAACCCAAAACAACCCCTTAGCATTTAGCAGAAAGTAATCAAAATGGCTCAATATGTCATGTCTATGCTCCGCGTGAGCAAAATTGTTCCGCCCAAACGTCAAATTATTAAAGACATCTCTTTGTCTTTCTTTCCGGGTGCCAAAATTGGTTTATTGGGTTTAAACGGAGCGGGTAAATCCACCGTGTTGCGCATCATGGCGGGAGCCGATAAAGAGTTTGAGGGCGAAGTACAGCATCTGCCCAATATTTCGATTGGCTATTTGGCGCAAGAGCCGCAGTTAGACCCCAACAAAACCGTGCGTGAAGAAGTGGAGAGCGGCATGGGCGCGGTGATGGAAGCCAAGCAAAAGCTAGAAGAAATTTATGCTGCGTATGCTGAGCCGGATGCCGATTTTGATAAGTTAGCAGAAGAACAAGCCAAGTATGAAAACATCATTGCCGCCAGTGGGAGTGATGTGGAACATCAATTGGAAATCGCTGCCGATGCCCTACGCTTACCACCATGGGATGCCAAAATTGGTCCACTTTCCGGTGGCGAAAAGCGTCGCGTGGCCTTATGTAAATTGTTGCTTTCCAAGCCAGATATGCTTTTACTAGATGAGCCTACCAACCACTTGGATGCTGAATCGGTAGAATGGCTAGAGCAGTTTTTAGTGCGCTTTCCCGGCACTGTGGTGGCGGTAACCCATGACCGCTACTTTTTAGATAATGCCGCGGAATGGATTTTAGAGCTAGATCGCGGGCATGGCATTCCTTGGAAAGGCAATTACTCCAGCTGGTTAGACCAAAAACAAGAGCGCCTAAAACAAGAAGAATCTGCTGAATCAGCGCGTCGCAAAGCTTTGAACACTGAGCTGGAGTGGGTCCGCCAAAACCCCAAAGCACGCCAAGCCAAGAGCAAAGCACGTATTGCGCGCTATGAAGAATTAGCCAGTGCCGAATACCAAAAACGTAATGAGACACAGGAGATTTTCATCCCAGTGGGTGAGCGTTTAGGCGACCAGGTCATTGAATTCAAAAACGTCAGCAAAGCCTTTGGTGACAGGCTATTGATGGATAACCTCAGCTTTAGCATTCCGCCGGGTGCGATTGTCGGGGTGATTGGCCCCAACGGTGCGGGTAAATCGACATTGTTCAAATTGATTACTGGCAAAGAACAGCCGGATAGTGGCGAAGTGAATATTGGCCAAACCGTCAAACTGGCCTATGTAGACCAAAGCCGCGATGCCTTGAGTGACAGCAAAACCGTGTTTGATGAAATTTCTGGCGGCTCCGATATTCTGCAAGTCGGCCGTTATGAAACGCCAAGCCGTGCCTACATTGGTCGCTTTAACTTTAAAGGCGGTGACCAGCAAAAAATCGTTGGGCAATTATCTGGCGGTGAGCGTGGGCGCTTGCATTTGGCTAAAACCTTGATTTCTGGCGGTAACGTATTGTTGCTAGATGAACCGTCTAACGATTTAGATGTAGAAACCTTGCGTGCGCTGGAAGATGCCTTGCTGGAATTTGCCGGCTGCGTCATGGTGATTTCGCATGATCGCTGGTTCCTCGACCGTATTGCCACGCATATATTGGCGGCTGAAGGTGATTCACAATGGACATTCTTTAACGGCAACTATCAGGAATACGAAGCGGATAAGAAAAAACGCTTGGGTGAGGAAGGTGCTAAGCCTAAACGTATTCGCTATAGACCGATTACTAGATGATCAGCTGATTAGGTTGTTATCCCGACTTGTCATACTGATGCTATGTCTACGTCGGGATATTGCTATTCAGGTTGTTCAATTCGACTTTTATGTGGCGCATTTCTGGTCAGCCTATCCCACAACACAGGTGGAATAAACCGCATTAGTCTGGCCACTACCCCCATCTGCCAAGGAATCACCGTATAACGTGTTTGCTTTTCGACGGCGTCAGCAAATTTTCTGGCAAACACCTCAACCTCCATTAAAAAAGGCATGCTGTAGGTGTTAATGTCCGTCATCGGCGTACGGATATAGCCTGGTGCAACCGTGGTCACAGCAATGTCATGATGTTGCATCTCGCTGCGCAGGCTTTCTAAATAAGTCATCGCTGCAGCCTTGCTGGCACTGTAAGCCCCGCTGCCGGGCAGCCCACGGACACCCGCCACACTGGCTACCCCCACTAATTGTGCTTGTGCACCCGTTTTACGAGCTTGCTTCATGGACGTTATAAACGGTTGAAAGGTATGCACCATGCCCATTACATTAATATCCATCACCGCTTGAAAGGCAGCGATGTCTTCTAGATATTCGGTCAGTGTGCCACGGCTGACACCGGCATTGGCAATCACAATATTGGGCGTGCCAGCCTGCTGCATAAAGTCTTGCGCGGCATTTGCTAGGGCTTTGGCATCGCGTACATCGCATGCGTAAACGTAGCATTTGGCTTGATGTTGCTGCATCAACTGCGTGGCGAGAAATTGTAAGTGCTCACTACGCCTAGCCACAATGCCAATACTCACCCCTGTTTGCTGGTAACGTTTGGCATATTCAATTGCCAACGCTTGGCCAATGCCGCTAGAAGCGCCGGTAATAAAGATGGTTTTCATAGCGTTATAGTATAAGCGATACCAGCCTGTCGCGGGCAAGGTGCTTAATTGGCGCAGTTTGGGTTAGAATGTTTTAAAGACAAGGGGGCTTGGTTAACTATGAACTTAGAAAAAGTAATTTTTGGGTTTTTCATCATCTTGGCAATGACGCTAAATTTTGGCTTTTTTGTCGGAGATATTGATAATCCTAATCATCATCTACACTATGAGTTATACGTTGCAATTGTGGTGAACCTGATTGCCACGATTTTGAAATTTGGTGATAGAACACAGATTGGCGCCATTCATCTGGCCACAAGCTTGGTAGCGGATATACAGCTGATTGCCGCCGCCATTATTTGGGCAGCTGCAGGTGACAATGGTGCAAATCCCGAGGTTATCGTAGGTGTAGTCTCCCTCTCAGGTGGCGCGTTTTTAGCCAATATTACTTCTGTGGTCTTGCTGATTTATGAGACCGTGACATTGCGTCGCTAGCACTGCGGCGGACATTCGGTGAATCTCAATAATATTATCTTTTTAATTTTAAGGCGCATGCGTGCGCCTTTATTGCTGTTGGTGGTGACCTATGGTATCGCACTCATCGGCTTTGTGCTGATACCTGGGGTGAATGAAGTTGGTAAGTCGATTCACCTGACTTTTTTTCAAGCGTTTTACATTTTAAGCTATACCGCCACTACCATCGGATTTGGTGAAATCCCCTACCCCTTTACCAACGATCAGCGTCTATGGATGACGTTTAGCATCTATCTGACCGTGGTGGCTTGGTTTTATGCCATTGGTACCATTATTTCCTTGTTTCAGGACCCCGCATTAAAGCAGGCGGTGACCGCAGCTAATTTCAAACGCGCGGTAGAACAGTTACATGAACCGTTTTATTTGATTTGTGGTTACGGAGAAACCGGCAGTGAGCTGGTGCGTGCCTTGGATAAAAATGAGTTGCGCGTGGTGGTGGTGGAAATCAATCAAGAACGTATCCATGAACTGGGCATGACCGATTACCAATTTAATGTGCCTAATTTGTGTGCGGATGCTAAAAATCCTGAGATTTTATTGTCTGCGGGTCTCAGAAACCCGATGTGCCAAGGCGTGGCTGCGTTGACGGATGATGATCACGCTAATCTCGCGATTGCAGTGGCGGTAAAACTGATTAAGCCAGAGTTGCGTATGCTGGCGCGTGTGGAAAATGATGTGGTGGCCGCCAACATGGCCTCGTTTGGTACCGACCATATCATCAATCCTTATAAAATTTTTGGTGAGCACTTGGCGATGGAAATTAACTCGCTGGGCACCTATCTGTTGCATCAGTGGCTGACCAGTGTACCGGGTGACGTGGTCAAGACGCCATCTGCCGTGCCTAAAGGTAACTGGATTGTGTGCGGATATGGGCGTTTTGGCAAAGCAGTGGTCAAAAGTTTGAAGCAGGAGAATCTCAAAATCCGCATCATCGAGGCTGACCCCAAAGGCACACAGTGTGAAGAATGCGTGGTGGGCAGCGGTGTTGAAGCACACGTGCTGCAAGAGGCGG
The DNA here is from genome assembly GCA_001464125.1 of Betaproteobacteria bacterium Ga0077540. Taxonomy (GTDB): domain Bacteria; phylum Pseudomonadota; class Gammaproteobacteria; order Burkholderiales; family Methylophilaceae; genus Methylophilus. The sequence continues at coordinate 10,067 of LNEP01000011.1, forward strand.
GGATTGATGATGCCGTGGGGATTGTGGCGGGTACCGATAACGACATTAACAATTTATCGATTGTCATGACAGCATTAGAGTTAAACCCTAACCTGTTTGTGGTGATTCGCAAAAATCGTCGGCTTAACGAACCCTTGTTCGCTCACTTTAACGCAGATATCACCATGCAACCCAGCGACATTATTGCGCACGCGTGCTTATCCTATATGGTATCGCCCATGTTGGCTGCGTTCTTAAACTTATCGCGTATGCAAAGTAACAGTTGGGCCAATGCGGTGATTGCCAGATTGGTGATGGCGGTAGGTGAACAAGCACCAGATACTTGGGGCGTGCGCATTTTGCCCACGCATGCTAGCGCTATCTGCCAATTACTTGAGCAAGGTCACGACATACGCTTGCATCATCTCACCATGAACCCAGCCAATGGCGAAGAGCACTTAGCCATTGTGCCCATTATGATGGTGCGTAACGATGAGAAAATTCTATTACCAGATTTAAATATGGAAGTGCAACAGGGCGACCGCTTCTTATGTTGCGGTCTGGATACAGCAAAATCCACCCAAAACTTCTTGCTCAACGATATCCGCAATATGAGCTATTTGGTGACAGGTGTGGAATTGCCAGAGACCTTTATTGGCCGATTACTGCTTAACCAAAAAAGTAAGTAATCATGGTGTCAGAAAAAAGCCCGCATTTATTGCGGGCTTTTTATTTAACCAAATAACTGTAGAGCCACTATTTTTTCTTGGTTGCAGCTGCTTTATCTTTGCGTACGTTATCAATAATAAAGTCTGCGGTTTTTAGCGCTTCTTCGTTACCACCACTCATGGTGCTAGAGGTAATATATTTACCATCAATGATTAAACTAGGTACGCCAGTAGCGCCAGAAGCTCTAAACAATTGCGCAGCACGGTTTAAATTGGTATTAATAGTGAATGATTTAAAGGCTTGTTCCACTTTCATGCGATCCATACCGCTGGCCTTAACCACCCACTCGGTAATCGCTTTTTCATCGGCAGGGTTTAATGTTTTTTGCTTGTGCACAGCCTCAAACAATGGACCATGTAACTTTTCAGATACACCTAAAGTTTCCATCGCGTAGAACGCCTTGGCCATCGGTGCCCAACTAGCGTTAGGTAAGCCAGGTACGCGCTTAAAGTAAACGTCTGCTGGTAATTTTTTTACCCAAGCGTTGAGAGGCTTTTCCATTTGATAACAGTGAATGCAGCCGTACCAAAAAATCTCCATCACTTCGATTTTGGCAGGCACGTCGGTCGGGATAATTTGCGCAACGGCGTCAAATTGTTGTCCTGTTTGTGGCTCTGCGGCCATCACATGTGTGCTCAGCAGCAATAGTAAACTGGTAATTAAATTTTTCATTTTGATTCCTAAAATTGATAAATTGCCAAAACTAATAACGTATATTTGTCACATTGCGATGACAGCATTATTCTGTTTTTGTCTCTGTGTGTACTTTGATAAGGTCTGCGTTAAATCCGTTCAAAATTAAATCACCACGGACTTTATTGATTTGCTCAGCATCAGTCAATGGGCCAACGCGTACACGATGCCATATGCCTTTATTTGGAATTTCCGCTGTTTGCACCACCGCCTCAAACCCTTGTAATGCCAACTTGGCCTTCATATTGTCAGCATCGTCTTCGTTCTCAAACGCACCCACTTGCAAGAAGTAACTATCTGATTTGATTGTGGTGTTGTTCTTAACCTGTTGCTCGGTCACCTTGCTTTCTGTTTCCGGCAAAATGGTATAAAAATCAAACTTGTTCGGATCCTCTAAACCTTGATCATTTGCATCAGGTTTCACTGCTACTTCAGAGACTTTCTGTTTAGCAGGTTTGTCTTTTTTCTCTGCTTTGCCCATTAATTCAGGTGTAAAAGGGTGATTGTCACCCTTTAAATACAATGTGAGCGCAACAGAGGCGCCAACACCTAACAGTATGCCAACCAATAAGCCCGATAAAAACGGGCTGCCTTTGCTGCCATTACTACCTTTTTGTGGACTGGGTTTGTAATCTCTGCTCATGTAATATCCTCTACATTTTATGGGGTGCGGAGACACCCAATAAGGTTAAACCATTGTGTAGCACATGTTGCGTGGCTGCAATCAGTGCCATTCTTGCAAGCTTAATTGTCACATCATCCACCAAAAATTTGGTGTCATTGTAATAGCTGTGCAAATCACTCGCCAGCTCTTTTAAGTAAGTGGCAATGCTATGCGGCGATAACTCTACACACGCGTTGCTAACCACTTCAGGGTACTCGCTTAATTTTTGCATTAAGGTGGTTTCGCTGGCGGAGTTGAGCGGGCTTAAATCTACAGTTTGTAAGCTGGCTATGTCGCCACCCCATTGCGCGAGCACACTGCAAATACGCGCATGGGCATATTGAATGTAGTAGACCGGGTTATCGTTGGTTTGCGCGCGCGCGAGATCAATGTCAAACACCAATTGCGAATCGGCGCGACGTGCAGCCAAAAAGTAACGGGTAGCATCGCAGCCCACCTCTTCAATTAGGTCACGTAGGGTAACGTAGCTACCAGCACGCTTGGAAAGCTTGACCTCTTCCCCGCCACGCATCACGGTGACCATTTGGTGTAATACGTAATCTGGCCACGCCTGTGGAATCCCAACATTTAGTGCTTGTAACCCAGCGCGTACGCGGGTGATGGTGCTGTGGTGATCTGCACCTTGCTCGTTAATCACGCGCTTAAAGCCACGGTTCCATTTATCTAGATGGTAGGCAACATCTGGCACAAAATAGGTATAACCACCCTCTTTTTTGCGCATCACACGGTCTTTGTCGTCATCAAAATCGGTGGTGCGTAACCACAGCGCATCATCTTGCTCATACGTATGCCCACTGGCAATCAGCGCATTCACGGTATGTTCAACTTTGCCAGTGGTATAAAGCGCGCTTTCTAACGAGAACACATCAAACTTAATCTGAAATGCCTGTAAATCCATGTCTTGCTCATGGCGCAGATAAGCCACTGCAAATTTGCGGATATCTTCCAAATTGCTTAAATCGCCACTAGCAGTTACTGCCATGTCATCCGCCACCACCGTGCTTTTTGCAAGGTAGGCATGGGCAATGTCCATGATGTAATTGCCACGGTAACCATCTTCGGGAAACTCAGCGCTATCGGGTGCAATACCAATGGCACGTGCTAGCACCGATTTGGTCAGGTTATCAATTTGCGCGCCGGCATCGTTGTAGTAAAACTCACGAGTGACATCCCAGCCATTGGCATCCAGCAAGCGGCATAAACAATCGCCCACTGCTGCGCCACGGCCATGGCCGACATGCAAAGGGCCTGTTGGGTTTGCTGACACAAACTCAACTTGCACCTTTTGTTGTTGGCCACTGTTATTTTTGCCAAAGGCCTCGCCAGCATACAAAATATCTTTCACGACGCTTTGTTTAGAATCGGCGCTTAAGAAAAAATTAATAAAACCAGCGCCCGCAATTTCCACTTTGCTCACGTATTGGCTGGCTGGAAGCGCTGCGATGATGCGCTCAGCAATGGCACGGGGATTTTGACGTAACGGTTTAGCCAGTTGCATGGCGATATTGGTGGCAAAGTCTCCGTGGTCTGCCGATTTAGGACGCTCAAGCGTGATAGCGAGCTGCGCAGTGTCGTCGACGATGGATTTTGCTGCTTGGAGTAGTAAATCTGTGATAATTTGTTTCAAGATGGATGATTTCGCTGTTTAATGACGTTTAAACAAAGTGTGTTAAACAATTTCGGTACAGAAAGCATTATTTTAACCTAATTAAGCCGTTATTTACGCTATTTTCACGATTCCAACCGATTAAACCTTGCCAGCATTTATGACCACCCCGCCTCTCACATCCCATATTTTAAGCGTGGCTTTGGATGTGCCGCTAGACCGTGCTTTTGATTATCTACACCACGGAACAACCGTATTGGTGGGGCAGCGTGTGGTTGTACCTTTTGCTGGGCGCCGCTTAGTGGGTGTGGTGATGACCATACAACAGCATAGTGATATTCCACTGGATAAGCTTAAATCGGTGATTCAGGTGTTAGATGATGTGGTGCTGGATAAGCAGATACAGCCATTGTTAAAGTTCTGTGCAGATTATTATCACTATCCATTTGGACAATTACTCATCAGCACGCTCCCCTTGCGTTTACGTCAGATTAAACCTGCAGTTTCGCGCAAAAGTTTTGAATACCATTTAATTAAGTCAGTGCCTGAAACGCGAATTGAAAAGCGTCAATTGGTGTTGCAACGGATTGTAGACGCACTGTCGCAACATGAGATATTGACCGAACACGAATTAAGCGCACTGTCATCCAGCTGGCGCAAATGGTTGCAGCCATTGATTGATGAAGGCTATGTTGAGGCAACGGAAGTCATCGCGGTCAAACCCTCCGTACCTGCTTCTGCTAACCCGCCTGTTTTAAATGCAGAGCAATCGGCAGCCATTGAAACGGTATTGGCCGCGCGCGATACCTTCAAACCCTGGTTGCTGTATGGCATCACCGGCTCTGGTAAAACCGAGGTATATATTCAGCTATTGGCTGCGATTTTGGCAGATAAAAATGCACAGGCGTTGGTGCTGGTGCCGGAAATTAATTTAACGCCCCAGCTAGAAGCGCGTTTTAGGTCTCGCTTAAGCCAATATCCCCTAGTGACGCTGCACAGCAATTTGAGCGAGAGTGAGCGCTTACAAAACTGGTTGGCCGCAAAGTCGGGCGCTGCCAAAATTGTCATCGGCACACGCTTAAGTGTATTCACGCCTATGCCAAATTTAAAATTACTCATCATCGATGAAGAGCATGATGGCTCATATAAGCAGCAAGATGGTATGCGCTATCACGCGCGGGATGTGGCCATGGTGCGGGCAAAACAGCTTAATATCCCCATCGTGCTTGGTAGTGCTACGCCCTCACTAGAAACTTGGTATAACGCCACAGCTAGCCATCACAAAAAGCAAAGCTATGGCCTGATTACCTTAACGCAACGTGCGGTAACGGATGCCGCTTTGCCCAACATTAGATGTATCGACATTGCCAAATCACCGGTCGAGAACGGTTTATCTCCTTTGTTGATTGAAGCTATCCGTAACCGTTTAGCCAACCAGCAGCAAAGTTTGCTGTTTATCAACCGCCGTGGTTATGCGCCGGTGCTACATTGTGCCGCTTGCCAATGGCATGCCAGCTGTATGCGTTGTTCGGCTAAGTTGGTGGTACACCTGAGCCAACGTCGCCTAAAATGTCATCATTGCGGACATGAGCAAAAAATTCCCATGCAGTGCCCAAGTTGCGGCAATGCCGACATCAAGCCTGTTGGTCAAGCCACGCAGCGTTTGTCTCAAACACTGGCGCACTTGTTTCCAGATGCCAGAATTGCGCGCGTCGATCGCGACAGTATGCGTAGCAAAGATGCACTCACCGCCATGTTAAGCAAAGTGCATGCAGGTGAAATTGATATTTTGGTGGGTACGCAAATGTTGGCCAAGGGGCATGATTTCCCAAACTTGACACTGGTCGGTGTGATTGATACCGACAACGCGCTATATAGCCCTGATTTTCGTGCCAGTGAACGTTTATTCTCCCAACTCATGCAAGTCTCAGGGCGCGCAGGTCGTGGCAAGATGGCTGGCGAGGTGTTAATACAAACCAGCTTTCCAGACCATGATTTGTTCCATGCGTTACGAGCGCAAGACTATGCCGAATTTGCAAATGCCTTGTTGCAAGAGCGCATCGCCATGCAGTTTCCACCTTCACGCTTTTTTGTACTCCTGAAAGCTGAGTCAAATGATTTTCAGCAGGTGCTTCAGTTCTTGACCATGGCAGCAAACAGCGCAAGGCAACTGCGGCAAGACGTGTTGGTGTATGACCCGGTGCGCCCACAGATGGAACGGCTCAAGAGCATGGAGCGTGGGCATGTGTTATTACAGGCAGAAAAGCGTCAGAGCCTGCAACAGTTGCTGAGTGCTTGGGTGCCAGAGTTACGGGCGCACAGGCTGGCCTCTAAAATAAGATGGGTATTGGATATTGACCCCTTGGAGTTTTAGCTTGCACCATTTGCATGATTTGCTTTGCCATGCATCGGAGACCCAAGTAAAATATCGAGTTGCCTAAGTAGCAATGCAATAAGCGGCTGTAGTTCAATGGTAGAACGCTAGCTTCCCAAGCTCGATACGCGGGTTCGATTCCCGTCAGCCGCTCCAAACATTACTCAGTAGACGTTGGGTAAAAAATAAAGGTCTGGCCTACGCCCAAACACAGATTATCTGCCTGCCCCGCTAACATTTCCAGCGTATGCACTGCACCTCTACAATAATAAAATCGCCACGGCTTACAGTCGTTTTCTATTCTGATTACCTTAAAGTGCTTATTCAGGAAAATCAAATCAATCGCGTATTGCATGCCGCAGGTGTGCACGCTATTGCAATTTGTCAGCACAATTGCTTCACGGTCATCCAGCATGGGTTTAAATAACAAGCCTTTTAACTTTGCAAAAAATCCTTTGGCAATGTGTGCATTAATGTAGACGTTGCCCGCCCGAATATAGGCGGTGTGAATGCTATCAAGCGAAGGGGTCAGTTTGGGTTCCATAGCCTACTTTCCAATTAAAAGCCCTGTGCAATGATTTTCATCACAATCGGAAACAGCAAAATGATGAACACACAAGGAAATATGAACACAATCAGTGGGAACAACAGTTTGACGGGTGCTTCCATCGCCACCTTTTCGGCATGTGTAAAGCGTTCATTACGTCGTTGCTCGGATTGCGCTCGCAGAATAGGACCAAGGCTCATGCCGGATACTTCAGCCTGGATGAGGGTACTAGTAAAGTTGGTAATCGCAGTGTGGTTGAGGCGTTGCGCCATATTTCTTAAGGCATCGCTTCGGTTACTCCCGGCGCGAGTATCACGCAGTACGCGCTGAAACTCAGATTGCAATACACCCTTAGGCCCTTTTGCGACGGCTTGTTGCATCGCACTATTGATGTTGAGCCCAGACTCTACGCACAAGGTAATAATGTCTAGAAAAAACGGTAATGTTTTGATCATTTGTTTGCGCCGTAGTTGTATGAGATCCCTTAACCAGATGGCGGGAAAATAGAAGCCTAAAGCAAAGGCAATGCTTAGCAGAGACAGGCTGAAAAATTGAAAGCTACTCGCCACCCAATTGGCAAAGCATGCAATCAATATCCCCCATAGGATTCTGCCTCCCAAAAATTGGGCGGGATTCAAAGTGTAATCCAACCCGGCTTGCTTGAGTTCTGTCAATCTTGCCGTTTGGCTTTTACTCGACATCAATGGATTTACATAGAAAGATAACCACTCAATTGGCCACCAAATGATCCTAAACCCGAGCGGTGGTGGATCATTCCAAGTGCGGTCTTGCTCTGGCACCGCGTTAACTAAGCGTGTGAATAGCCAAAAGATAAGCAACACAGCGGAAGCTGTGGCAGTGGCAATTGTCAAAATAATCAGATGTTCGTTGGACATTTTAAGTACTTGCTATACATCAATCGCTACAATTTTTCGGATGAACCAAATACCAAAAAATTCCAGAAACAACACAATGCCAATCACACCAAAACCAATGCGTGTATTCCAAAGCATTTGCATGGCTTCGGGCTCCATTTGTGTGAGTACATAGAGTAAAAAAAGAGGCATCAGTCCCACCACCCAGGCTTGCATTTTGCCTTGTGCTGTAAGCGCACGAATTTTGCGCTCCATGGCGTGCTGGCTTCTTAAAGTAGTGGCAGATCGCTCTAGTGTTTCTGCTAATCCTCCTCCTGTTTCGTTAGCAATCCGCATGGCAGATACCATGAGCTGTATTGCCTGAATAGGCACGCGGTGACTTAAGTTTTCGAGTGCATCATCCAAACTGACGCCAAGCCTTTGCTCATGTAACAAGGTCTGAAACTCTTGTGCGAGTGGCGCTTGGAGCTCTGCAGTGATTTGGCGAAATGCGCTCGACAGTGAGAGACCTGCTTTGATGGTACCTGCTAACATTTGAATGGCATCAGGCAGTTGCTCTTCAATTTTCTCCAGACGTTTTTGTTTTAAAAAGTTAAAAATCCACCAAGGAAAAAACGCCATGACAACGGCAACTGCAATCCCGATTATTGCATTGCCGGTAAATAGCCACACCAGCATGGTCGCAAGCACCAAGATGACAATATTGAGCTCATAGAGTCGAGTGGTGTCGGCAAATAAATACAGCTCGCGTAAATTCACATGCGTGCTTGAGGTAAAGCGTTGCCGATAGTCAGCTAGTAATTGGCTACCCAGCGTAAATGCAGCCCAAACCAATAACATGGCAGTGGTGACACTGAGGATGATTAAATAGGTCATGCTAGAGACCCCAAAGCCTGTTGCTGGGTTTGGGTGTTTGTTGGTGAGACATTGAAAATATCAATATCGAGTGCAAAACCGGCTTCACGCAATGTTTGATAAAAATGTGGGGTGGTATTACACCCAGTGAAATGACCCACAATGCGGCCTTGCGCGTTGCGTTGTGTCTGCTCAAATTTGAACAGTTCTTGTAATTGAATTTTTCCGGACTCAATTCCAGTAATTTCTGAAATACTAGTGACGACACGTTGTCCGTCTGTTAAGCGCCCCTGCTGAATGATGATATCGACAGCGGAAGCAATTTGCTCCCGAATGGCGGTGATGGGTAAATCCATCCCAGCCATTAAAATCAGCGTCTCCAATCTGGCCAGCGCATCACGTGGACTGTTGGCATGAAGCGTGGTCAATGAGCCTTCATGCCCGGTGTTCATGGCCTGTAACATGTCTAGCGCCTCACCGCCACGACATTCACCGACCACAATACGGTCCGGCCGCATACGCAAAGCATTTTTGACTAAATCGCGTATGCTTATTTGCCCACGACCCTCGGCATTTTGCGGACGTGCCTCTAGGCTCACCAAATTTGGATGTTCGAGTTTTAGCTCAGCTGCATCTTCAATGGTAATCACGCGCTCATGACTGGGGATAAAATTTGAAAGCACATTGAGCAAAGTCGTTTTACCTGAGCCAGTACCACCGGAAATAATCATGTTTTTACGATGCAACACACACACACTTAAAAACATGGCCATCGCATCGGAGATAGAGCCAAATGACACCAAATCATTAGCGTTCAGCGCCTTTTGTGAGAATTTTCGAATGGTGACGGACGGACCTTTTATCGCAAGCGGAGGGATAATGGCATTGACCCGCGAGCCGTCCTTCAAACGCGCATCCACCATTGGAGAGGCTTCATCAATGCGGCGTCCCAACGGTGCAACAATACGCTCAATCACGCCCAATACCGCACGGTTACTGGTGAAGGTGGTATGGTGCCGCTCAAGTCGACCTCGACGTTCTAGGTAAATTTCATCAAATCGATTCACCATAATTTCGGTGATGGTTTCATCTTGTAAAAGCGCCTCTAGCGGCCCAAGACCAACAGCTTCACTGAGTACGTCATGTACCAGCTTTTCATAATCATGGGCTTGAATTCGCCTTGCAAGTTGACGTCTATCCTGCGCTTTACCTAATAAATAGGGGTTATCTGGGGATGATTTGGTTTTCTCACGTTCAATAATTTCACGTATCAGCTGCTCGGTTTCTTTGCGTAGTGCAGCGTCTTCCATATGCAAGATATCTCGACGGCGCAAATCAATCGTTTCCAACAGTTGCTCATGAATGCGTGTACGCCAACCATGAAAGGTGGTCGGCGTTTTGGTATGTTGCTGGGTCGCTTCAGCATCAGCATTTGCAATCGACTTTGGAATTTGAGATTGATTAGAGATCTCATTGGTGGGTCGAGATTGTTCAACTACATGCTCAATGTTCAGTTGATAACCGCCAATACTGATGTTATCGGTCGCTGATATCGGCCCATATTGCTGAATTCTTACTTGATTGACTAGTGTGCCATGAAAGTTGCCAAAGTCCTGTATATAAACGCCGGCTTCTGTGATGTAAACACGCGCATGGCTTTTGCTGACACGCCAACCGTCCAGCCTGATTTCGCATTCTCTAGTTTTACCGATGGTAAAACTTTTGTCATGCACCTTTAGGTGTTGCTGCACTTGCTCAGGGTGTGAGATGGAGACTTTAAACATAACGCTGGGTTACTCTTTTTTTGTGTTAGGGAGCAAACCATTGTGAGTTTGCGCGGGCGCTGTGGTCGTTGTTGGTGGGGTGTTGCTAGTGGTAGCATCTCGCGCGATGCGTGCGTTTGCGTTTTCCATATCCAGTTGTTGTTGCGCGGTATGCTTTTGGGTAGAAGTCGGCGTCACAAACACAACCAATTCAGTTTCATTATTTTGAAAACGCTTGGAGCGAAACAAGGCGCCTAAAATGGGGATGTCACCCAGAAATGGCAACTTGTCGATGGTGGTATTTTTATCGCGGGTAAGCAGCCCACTCAACACAATGGTTTCACCATCTTGCACATTAAATTCAGATTCGGTTTTACGTGTGCGCAGTGCCGGACCGGAAATGGTGCTCACAGAGGGGTCAATATCGCTCACTTCGCTGATGATTTTTGCGCGGATGACGCCATTAGGGTCAATTTTTGGCTCAATGTCTAACTTAATACCGTAAGGCTTAAACACAATCGTTGTGCCATTGATATTACTCACAGAGTATGGAATTTCACCACCAGCCAAAAAGTTGGCTTTAGTGCCACTGCGTGTGGATAGGGTTGGCCTTGCCAGCACCACAGCTGAGCCAGTTTGCTCTAGCATATTGAGTTGCGCATTAAAGCCCACATTGAGTACAGACAAGATGTTCAAGCCACTAGGGATTGGTAACACTCCCCCACCTGCACCTGTGATAGGGGCAGCGTTGGTTGTACCGCTAATTTGATTGATTTGAAATGGGCCATCATTGTTATAACGTACAGGACCCCAAACTGCACCCACTGCGCCCCCCCCTGTTGCGCCCCATTTAACGCCAACCTCACGCAAAAACTTGGTAGGAAACTCCACCACTTTCACATCCATGGCAATCATCTTTTCCCAACCAGCACGGTTGGTAAAGTTGATAATTTGTGGGTAGCGTTTGCCCAGTTCTTCAATTTTGGCAAGATCAGCATCGCTCATGCTTTCGCCCTCAATAATCACCTTATCGCCAATCAATGAAGTTTTAGCGTTTGGGATGGTCTTGATAAATGCAGCCACTTCTCTCGAGACTCGTGAGGTTTCTCCTGGCATGACCGTGACTTTGACACGACGATTGCGTCCATCCTTGGTCCAGATATGCAAAGAAGAAACACCGACATCATTGGCAATGAGTAATATTTCCTTGTCATCGAGTACTGCTGCTGATAACGCCGTGCCGTTTCCCACAGCCAAACGGCCAGCATTGGGTTCTTGAATCACGCGCGTTTCACCAGCAAACATTTCAATTTCTGCAGAAAAGTGTTGAATATAGGGCAGCGTGTTGGCAGTTGGTTTTTTGGAGAGCGGTTTTCTCGCTTTTACTGTTGGTGGTGTATTAGCGCTAGATTTGCTATGTGCGTCTTCAAAATCAGGAAGAGGTATGTACTGCGTTTCTGCATAGCTACAAAGCGGTTTGATGCATAGCAGGAGCGCAATAAAGGCAAGGCGTTTGATGTAAAGCAGGTTATACAAGGCGATATCCTAATAATGATGTTGATGAGTAATGTCTAGGATGCATTTCTGACTTTTCACTGATTTTCCGCGACAGGTTTGTCAGCTGCGTTTTGGTTGAGTACGCTGAGCGCATCTTGTGATTGGGCCGGATTAAGCGATAAACCAATCTTGATGGGTCCACCGCCATAAATTACAGGCACTGAGCTCAGTCCATCTCCATTGCCCAAACCTAGCAAATCGTTAGCCTCAGCACGTGATAAGGAGACGCTCGCAGCATCGCTAGGGGACCGTAATAAGGCAGTGATGCGACCGACTTCACGTGCCGCAATCAGTTTTTTGGCATCTTCTGGGCTGGTATCTAAAGTGACGGTAGTGAATGTAGATGGCTTACCCTCTTCATCCGTATTTGTTTGTGAAACTTTTGTGCCGGTGGCTAGCACGCGCATACTTTGCAATAAGGTAAAGGTATAGCTGCGCGAATCTTTTTGCACCGACACAATAATGTCGATTAAGTCGTCAGGTGCTAACATGCCAGAAATGGAGCTAATTTCGTCCACTGGCAGCGTAACTGCACGTCGTCCCATCTCAAGTTTGGTGGAAAAGCTTCCGACTTTTTCGTTTTCCACCTGCGCCCACAACACGGGTTCTCCGGCATTGGCTGGCAAAGCTAGCCGCGCACCATCCGCTCGATTAAATTGGTCCGGTGTAATCGCATCGGAATGTACCCATTCTTTTGGGATATCGCGGGTGGCCATATTTTCTCCAGAAAGCACACTGCCTTTATCCAAATCCTGCTTGGCCACCACCACTTTGACTATGGCTTTATCTTTATCTTTGGCCTCAATACTTTCAATTTTTTGCGCAATATAGTTCTTGGTCGAGATGGCTGCTAAGCCACCCACGCCCAAGGCTGCTAGCAAGATGAACCAGTTTTTGTTTGTTGATGTTGCCATGTCGAGTTGTGTTTCCTAAAGTGTCATCACGGATTAAATTGGTAATGAGATAAAACTGCTAAATTTGTCAAAGCCAGTCCGTACGCTTTCTAAAAAGAAATGGATAACGGTCGGGTGTTCGCCATAACTCAATCCTAGCAACATGAGTAAAATCAAGCTCACGACCAAGTATTCAGTGCTGGATTGTCCTAATTGATAGCCGTGGTATTTCATTCTTGGCTTTGCTCCATGGTTAGTACCACATTGCTGCCTTGCTCCAAAGGCATCACCACCAGCCTTGCCTCACGTTTGTTTCCTGCAAACATATGCATGTTGCGATTTGCTCCGTATGCGTTTGTCGGGGGTTGAAGTAGATATCCGCGTTGCTTTAGCACATCCACCAAGTAGCTGATGTTGGTTTCGGTTGAGTGTTGGTTTTGATATACCAACTGTCTGGCTGTTTTGCCTTGGTCAAACGATTCCATATCCGACAGCACTTTGCTCTGCGCTGGGAGGTTAATGCCTAGTGGTCTACCGTGGTTCGCTTTGGCTGCAGCAACATCACTCACTGTCGTGAGCGTTTCAGAAATACCATTGCCAAGTGGCGTGATACGAATGGTGATGAAATGTTGGCCTCTGCCTTGAGCTAGCAGAACACCATTATCCAGCTCGGTCATCGTATGATTAGACCCTAAGTAGCGTTGATAAAAGTGTTGTAAATGCTTGGGATTTTGTTGGCTGATGATACGGTGCATCCGCATAGGTACCCCATTCAGTACTACACGCTCGCCAATCGATTCAACTTGAGCATGTTGTGGCAGAGGTAACTCTGGCCAGTCAGCAAATGCCAATAATGGCCATAGACTGGACAATATCAGTAACATGGAATTGCTAAGAAGCCGCATCATGATTATTTCAACCTATCATTAGGTACATAATCAGGTTCTACCTTGCCAATCTCGGGAGCTGACGCATTAAATTCAAACAGGCTGATGGCAGGCTTTAATAACGATGCAGGCACATTGAGCACTTGATGCGGAAATATTAAACCGGCATCTTTCACTTTATTTTCTACCTCAGATGCATGCTTGGAAGCCCATGGATCCACTAGCACCACGGTATGTCTGCGAATATTCAAATTAAGGGCATTAAATGGCGTGAGTCCTTCAATGTTGGCGAGTTGAACATTGACCTCGCCACGGTACAGATTGTCGTTATCCAATTCAAAATCATCGCTAAAATCAAATAAAGAGGTTAAGCCGTTGAAAATGCTGGAAATACTTTGCTTCTTGGTATTGACACTTACTTGATTAAAATCCGCCAAAAGCGCGTCACCACGATGATCCACCCATAATCCGTTTCTATCTTCATCAATCTCACTCACCACATCATTGGTCTTAATTGACAAAGAATGCTGGCTGTAAAATCTTCTGCGTACTTCTTTTGCAAGTTCGGTATCCGATTTCCATCCACTCAAACTTGCATTGTGGTGTGTGGTCCCTTCAAATGCGACATATCGGCTGGCAATGCTGGTGGTTTGGGCCATGTCCATGTACTTACCCAAGATAGGTACTATCAAAAATAGGGGTACCAATACCAAGGACAAGATGATCATCTCGATAGTTGATTGACCAGTTTGGTATTTATTCGACATCCCAAGCCTCTTCGTCATCTTCCCCAACTTGGTCATCTTCACATGGATTGACACCGGTTTTCTTGGTCTCGGCTTTACACCATGCATTGGTCGGATTGTTTTTTTCATTGGTCGGATCAAATACCGGACGTTTCATCACCTCCGCGGGTGGTGAAAATTTCCGCTCGTCAATCGCAGTATCAAACTGAACGGATTGTACAATTTCTTCTGAAAAGTCACCTTTGGGCAAATCCCATCTGGAAGAAAGCGTGATGCTGACTGGCATTCGTTTGTCTCGCTTGAGATTTTCGCGTTGCCAAGTGCACCAACTGAAGCCACCTGTGAATGTGTATTTTTTGCAGATTAATCCTGCAACTCTGCTTTCGCCTACATAGGTGGAGTTTCCACGGCTTTGTTGCACTTTTCGGTCAAACATCGTGAGGGCTTGTATCCCTGAGTCGATACCGGGTGTTTCTAACTTTAGCCAGCCATTGCCATCCGTGGCATCGTAAATGTACTGCACACCGCTATGCTTGGTGAGGTGGTTAATTTCAATTTTTTGACCGCCGTTGGTGTAGCGGGCAATACGGGTACCATCGTTCGAGATAAATGTCTGGTGGGTCTCGACTACGGTTTTCCCCAAGATGCGTGTGGTGGATTTTGAATTTATGAGTGTACCGGCACGTTGGTACGCAAGCGCAACGTTAGTGGTTTGATAGCATACAACCACAGTACATAACCCAACGACTAAATGCTTAAATATGCTTGCACAACCCATTAATTGAACCCTTGTAACAATAATGCTTTAACACGATCAGAGGCCTGAGTAGGCGCTAGACGTGCTTGCCAGTAGGGGTTAAATAAGCTCCCCAATTCAGTTTTGCTCTGCGCAGTTGCATTTTTTGTGGGCCGTTCAAAATAAACCTCAACTCTGGCAATGGCTGCACTCTCATTAGACTGGTGCTCGCCCTCGTAAAGGGCAAGCGAGCCTGATGGTTTGACTATGCTATTGCCGCCAGAATAGCGTTGATCTGCCTTGGACTTAGTAACGCGAATGGTCAGTTGGGTTTTGGGGTCACTACTGTTCAGAGCGCTCTCTGACAGCTCGTAAAACTCAGGGATAGCACCCATGCCAACACTATTCGGAGCAAAACCTTTGGCCCGACCAGCGCCTGAATCAGCCGTGGCACTTGCTCTGCGGTTATCTCGTCTGGAACGCGCGTAGCTTACCCCGCTATCTCCCAAACCATCCTTAGAAAAGGCGGTGCCATAGCCCAGTGGTGATTCGCGGTGACGACAACTGAATCGTCGAATGCGATACGTATGTAGGGATAAGGTGTCCATGGATTTCCAGCCATCGACCAGATTGATGAGTTCCGTGCTGCCTCTCTTTTTAAGCCCAATTCCTACCGGACATCCAAAAATGCCAAACTCCCAATTCCTGCGTTTAAAAAAATCGTCGACCTTGCGTTCGTTTTCAACCACTTGACCCATACGCTTGCGTTGGTCTCGGCTGGCATAGCGACTGGTAAATGTTGCAAAGTCGTCAGCAAGTGGGATTAAGTCAACATGGATGTTAGGGTCATTTTCATGTGCCACAGCATCCATCAATGCCTTTCTATTCGCCAATGCAATGCTATTAGCGGGACCGTGCACGGCCAATTGTGAAGCTTTAATGGCCTGAATCGCACTGTCATGGGTCACCACTGCCGCAGCGAGTGGGGTGAGCATGATGTCCATGGTTTGCTTGATTTTCTCTAGAGCGTTTGCAATTGCAGGACCCCAAACAGGGATAAGATAGGCGTACTTACTGAGGTTACCGGATGCGGTGCCAGCATATTTTGCCCAAGAGGCCAGCCCAACCGCTTGACCAATGGCAATTTCATTGGCAATCATGGCGCGGTTGCTATACGCGTCAAAGTTCAACATGCGAGCTTCATACACGCCGGCACTATATGCCACAGCGTCAGCAGTGTTGGTGAGACTCATCTTTTCTTGCACTAACTGTCCGGTATTAAACATATAAAACGCCACCCCAGCCACTGTTGAAAGCAGCACAAGACCAAGCGGTAAGGCTTGACCTTGTTGTCGGAATAAGCGTTGGGTGAGCATGATAAAAAAGACGTCGCATGCCTGCGCATGCGACGTACTTAGATAGCCGAGCGATTACTGGTCTATGTTACCGGTGTAGCTATCTAACGTTCTTCTCTCGCTAGCTCTCTGAGCACCAGTGTTTGCAGCAGCTTGCGCAGCATCTTTCGCCGCAGTGCCATCGTTACCAGCAACTTCGTTGGCGATGGCTGCAGTTTGATTGCGCACAGTTTGACCGAAGTATTGGTAAGTGGCAATGGCGGCAATGGCAATGAGTGCAACAATAACAATGTACTCGGTCATGCCCTGACCACGTTGTGTGACTAATTTCTTCAAAGTTTTCCCCTCAAGCGGATGGTTAATGCTGTTCATATCAAAAAAACTGCAAATTATTGTATTTATCCAAGCACATAGATGCTGGCTTGCAGTTATCTGCTGTAAAATAAGACGTTGTGGTTTAGGTCTAAAAGTTTTTTCCTGACCAGCTTAATCACGTATTTTTTATACAGATGTATACATTATACACATTTTGTATACATGTGTATATTTTTTGAATCATCAGGTTTGGTGCATGGAAAAAAGATCTCGTAAACGACTAGTAGACGAAAAGCGATTAGAGGAAATCACTCTGATTGCTGAAGACATTGTGGCAAAAAAAGGGATTAATGGCCTTACTTTGCAAGAGGTGATTAGCGCAAGCAGTATCTCTAGAGGGACCTTTTACAAGCAATTTCCTTCCAAAGAGACCGTCATTACCTATCTTGGCATCAAAGGCCTTAATTATTGGTCTGGCTTGATGGAGATGGCCGCTGGGTACGATGCGCTATCTAGAGAGCGCTTACTGGTGTTGTATGCAACCCATGTTTTGTGTCACCGTTTACGGCCTATTAACTATCAATGTATTTTTATTGCAAACTCTGAAGTCAATAGACTTGCTGTGAGCCCTGAGTTGAACTCTATCTTGGATGATCGCGTGAATCGCTTAATCACCTTTATTGAAGAGTGCATACAGCAGGCTATTCGCGAGGGTAATTTGACATTGCCTCCCAGCTTATCTACGCCCGAGCTGGCGTTCTTTATTTGGGCAAATCGCTATGGTGCAACGTTAGCTTCTTTGAATTATCAAATAGACAGCAGTGATGGTGATTTAACGCAGAAATACAAACGCTACACTAACTATTATTTGGACAGCATGCATTGGAAGCCGCTTTCTACCGAGATTAATTATGAACGTGTGTTAAACAATATTTTCAACACATTTTATAAGCAAGAGCGTAACCAAGCTAAAAAGCTACATACCACGGTTATGCCGTTTTCAATTACTGAGCAAATATTTGATATCTAGCCTGTATCAAAACTGTTTGGATATAGATGGATACGTAGACTTTCTATACGATAATACATAACCCTCAGATTTTCTGAATTCATCTGCTGTATGATTATGTATTTGCTCGATGTAAGAGATTGATATGTCACCCACCCCACCCACCGTTATGACGTTTGCCGCCACAGATCCCAGTAGTGGTGCAGGTATGCAAGCCGATGTGTTGGCGCTGGCCAGTATCGGCTGTCATCCATTGTCAGTGATTACCGGTATTACCGTGCAAGACACTGTCGGCGTAGAAAGCGTGATGCCCTTGGATGCGGATTGGATTAACGACCAAGCGCGTACCATTTTGGAAGATGTGCAGGTGGCTGCATTCAAACTGGGCTTACTTGGTAGCGTGGAAAACGTGGCTGTGATTGCAGAAATTGTGGCGGATTATCCGGATATTCCTTTGTTAATTGACCCAATTTTAACGTCTGGCCGTGGAGATGAGTTGAGTAATGAGGAAATGCAGGCTGCCATGTGCGAGCTATTATTTCCGCAGGCCACATTGATTACGCCGAACAGTTTGGAAGCGCGTCGACTGGCTTACTATGATGAAGGCGAAGAGGTTAAACACACGACATTGGATGAGTCTGCACAACGCTTATTAGAAATGGGCTGCGAGTATGTGCTGATTACTGGTACACACGAGCGCTCAACCGATGTTGTGAATTCTCTGTATGGCATGCAAATGTCCGGCGTGAATGGCTTGATTAAAGCTTATCATTGGGAGCGTTTGGCGGGCAGCTATCATGGCTCCGGCTGCACCTTAACCAGTGCTATTGCTGCGTGCTTAGCACATGGGTTGACCATGGAAGAAGCTGTGCAGGAGGCGCAAGAATACACTTGGCAGACCTTGAAGCATGCGTTTAGGCCAGGAATGGGTCAACTTATCCCAGACCGATTCTTCTGGGCGCGTGAAGATGATAACCCGAATGATAAAGCCATCTCACTACAACATTAGAGGCTTATACGCAGTTACACCGGATATATTAGAGGTAGAGCTGCTGTGTGAGATGGTGCAGCAGGCGTTAGAAGGCGGCGCGTCTCTGGTGCAATACCGTAACAAGTTTGCCGATAAGCAGTTGTTATTGCGCCAGGCCACGGCATTGTTGGTATTGTGTCGTCACTTCAACGTGCCGCTTATCATTAATGACCACTTGGATTTGTGCGCACAGATTAATGCTGATGGTCTTCATGTTGGTGCATCGGATTGTGATTTGGGCGCTGCTCGCCGTTTGTTAGGGCCTGATAAAATCATCGGTGCTTCTTGCTACAACTGGCTTGATTTAGCCGTTCAGGCAGAAGCTGCCGGGGCATCTTATGTAGCATTTGGGGCTTGCTTCCCTTCCGAAACCAAGCCAAATGCAGTGCATGCGCCACTCAGTTTGTTTACAGAAGCCAGGCAGAAAATAGGTTTGCCGCTGGTGGGCATCGGCGGTATTCATATCGACAACGCAGCGCAAGTGATTGCAGCCGGTGCTGATGCGCTTGCTGTGATTACTGATATTTTTTATGACGATGATATTCGTCACATTACGCAACGTTATACCCAATTATTTCAAGCTTAATTATTGATTCATTCATTATGACCACTACAAACCAAACCCTATTTGAGAAATCCCAACAACTGATTCCGGGCGGTGTGAATTCGCCAGTGCGTGCATTTCGCTCGGTGGGCGGTACGCCAGTATTCTTTAAAAAAGGATTGGGTTCTAAATTATGGGATGTAGATGGCAAAGAGTACATTGACTATATCAACTCTTGGGGTCCAATGATTTTGGGTCACGCGCACCCAGAAGTGGTGGCGGCAGTACAAGCAGCAGCGGCCAATAGCTTGTCGTTTGGTGCACCTACAGGTTTGGAATTAGAGATGGCTGAGTTGATAAACAAGCTGGTCCCAAGTATGGAGCAAGTGCGTCTAAATAGCAGTGGTACTGAAGCAACTATGAGTGCGATTCGCACCGCGCGAGGCTTTACTGGCCGTGACAAAATCATCAAGTTTGAAGGGTGTTACCATGGGCATTCTGATGGTCTGCTGGTGAAAGCTGGTTCAGGTTTGCTTACGTTTGGTGAGCCAGACTCTGGTGGCGTGCCTGCCAGTGTAGCCGCACACACCTTAACTTTGGAGTACAACAATACCCAACAATTAGAAGAAATTTTCAGGCAAATGGGTGATGAAATTGCTTGTGTGATTATTGAGCCAGTAGTGGGCAATATGAATTTAATCGTGCCTCACATGGAGTTTTTACAAACTTTGCGTGCGTTGTGTACCAAACATGGCACGGTGTTGATTTTTGATGAGGTGATGACGGGCTTCCGCGTTGCTTTAGGTGGTGCGCAATCGCTTTATAATATTCAGCCGGACATGACAACCTTGGGTAAAGTCATTGGCGGCGGTTTGCCGGTCGGCGCGTTTGGTGGGCGTAAAGATATCATGCAATGTTTGGCGCCTGTAGGTAAAGTATATCAAGCTGGTACCTTATCTGGTAACCCAGTAGCTGTGTCAGCTGGATTGACTACGCTTAAGTTGATACAAGCGGCAGGCTTTTACGACAAGCTAACCGCGCAGACGAAAAAACTAATGGATGGATTGGTGGAAGCTGCCAAACAGGTGGGCGTGACCTTTTCAGCGCAAAGCGTGGGCGGCATGTTTGGATTATATTTTAGCCAGACCTGCCCAAGTAGTTATGCGGAAATTATGCGCGATAACAACAAGGCGCACTTTAATCAATTTTTCCACAGCATGTTGGATAGCGGCATCTATTTGGGGCCTTCCGCCTTTGAGGCGGGTTTTGTGTCTGCAGCCCATACTGATGGGGACATTGCTTATACCATTGAAGCGGCACGCAAAGCCTTTGCAATGCTAGCTTAGTCTTTTTAGTGAACCAGCTGAGGCTTCACAACGCGTTGTTGCGCTTCACTTATGTCAACTTCATCTCTGCGCTCTGCTTGCACTGGCCTAGCTGGCATAGGATGTTGATATACCGTGTCTAAGCGTAAACTTGCCTTCATCATGATATTGGCAATACTTTGAATGCTACTAGGGCTGAGTCGGATAGAAATGGATCCGAGTTCAAGTTCTACCACTTCACAATTGGGGCAGTAATACAGCCGCACACCTAAGCTATCGGCTAGTATGATTTTTTCGCATGTAGCATTATCAGAGGTTGGATTCATGATTCGCTCCTAAAACGATTAAGAATAAATACATCATTTGCAAATGATAATCATTCTCATTTAAATGGTCAACAGAATACGTACATTGGCGTATAAAAAACTTGGTCTCAATTGTTATAATCATGCTTAAATGATTGAACTTGCACATGTTTAACGGTATTATTGAAGGTTCCGCTAAATGTTTTGTTATTGAATTATTAGGCAAAGAATATGCAAGCCGTAAACACACCCGACACCGTAGAGCACTCGCAAGCAACCACGCAGGCATCCACCCCAATTCAATCTGGCTTGGCACCTCAATCACAAGGTTTGTACGATCGCCGAAATGAAAAAGATAGCTGTGGCGTAGGTTTTGTTGCCCACATTAAGGGCAAGAAAAGTCATGATATCGTCGCCAAAGGTTTGGAGCTACTGACCAACCTCACACACCGTGGTGCTACTGGCTATGATCCTAAATTGGGTGATGGCGCAGGCTTACTCATGCAAATGCCAGATGCGTTTATGCGCAATGAGGCAAGCAAGCTCAATATTGAATTGCCAGCGGCTGGTCAATACGCGGTTGGTCAACTCTTTTTACCGCAAGATGCACAAAACCGCGCTAAATGCGAAGCTATCATCACCGAAATTATTGCGGAAGAAAATCAAACGTTCTTGGGCTGGCGCGATGTGCCAGTAGATAACAGCAATATTGCCGATGCTGCACGCGATGTTGAGCCTTGCATGCGCCAAGTGTTTATTGCGAGCACCCATGCCGACAACAATGTGTTTGAACGCAAATGCTTTGTGATTCGCAAACGCATTGAGCACGCCGTGCGTAAACTCAATTTGCAAGACAAAGCACAATTCTATGTGCCCTCTTTCTCATCACGCACCATTGTGTATAAAGGCATGCTGCTAGCCAATGAAGTGGGTGTGTATTACAAAGATTTAGTCGATGAGACCGTGGTGTCTGCATTGGCTTTGGTGCACCAACGCTTCTCTACCAATACTTTCCCAGCTTGGGATTTAGCACACCCATTCCGCATGATTGCTCACAACGGTGAAATCAATACTGTGCAGGGTAATGTCAATTGGATGACGGCGCGTCACGAAACCATGAAATCTACCGTGATTGGTGAGGATTTGGACAAATTATGGCCATTGATTGCCGATGGCCAGTCTGATTCTGCATGTTTTGACAACTGCTTAGAATTGTTAGTGGCAGGTGGTTACAGCTTACCACATGCCATGATGATGTTGATTCCGGAAGCATGGAACAACAATGCGCTGATGGACGAAGACAGACGCGCGTTTTACGAATATCACGCTGCATTGATGGAGCCATGGGATGGCCCAGCAGCGGTTGCGTTTACCGATGGCAAAATGATTGGTGCAACCTTAGACCGCAATGGTTTGCGCCCAGCTCGTTATTTGGTGACCGAAGATGACATCGTGATGATGGCGTCAGAGATGGGTGTGTTGACATTCCCACAAGAAAAAATTATCAAAAAATGGCGTTTACAGCCAGGCAAAATGTTGCTGATTGACATGGAGCAAGGCCGTATCATTGACGACAATGAAGCGAAGAAACAATTGGCGAATGCTAAGCCATATCGTCAATGGATTGAGCAATCACGTTATCACTTAAGCGATTTGCCAAAAGTGGAAGCTAAGCTGACGTTGAACGAGACGCTATTAGATACACAACAAGCGTTCGGTTATAGCCAAGAAGATATTAAGTTTGTATTACAACCAATGGTGGCTAACGGTGAAGAAGGCGCTGGCTCCATGGGTAACGATGCCGCACTGCCGGTATTGTCTAATAAGCCAAAACAACTATATAACTACTTTAAGCAGTTGTTTGCACAAGTGACTAATCCGCCGATTGACCCGATTCGTGAAGAGTTGGTGATGTCATTGGTCACCTTTATTGGCCCAAAACCGAATTTATTAGCTGTGGATGAGACCAACCCGCCATTGCGTTTAGAAGCCAGCCAGCCAGTATTGCTGTTGGAAGAGTTAGAGCAACTTAAAAATATTGAAGCTGTTACCAAAGGGCAATACAAATCATTAGTATTGGATATTACATACGACGCAGCACAAGGTACCGCTGGTATGGTGAGTGCTCTAGTAGCGTTGCATAAAGCCGCTGTAAAAGCAGTACATGCTGGCATTAACGTATTGATTCTATCTGATCGTGCAGTGTCTAAAACACGTGTGGCTATCCCTGCCCTGTTGGCATGCTCTGCTACGCATGAGCACTTGGTAAAAGCGGGTTTGCGCACAAGCACAGGCTTGGTAATTGATACCGGCTCAGCACGTGAGGTACATCATTTTGCTTTATTAGCAGGGTATGGTGCGGAAGCCGTTTGCCCTTGGCTGACGTTTGAAACCATTAATCATCTGAGTGATGATGCTTATAAAGCACACAAAAACTTTGTGAAAGCGATTGGCAAAGGCTTGTATAAAGTCATGTCAAAAATGGGGATTTCTACCTATCAATCTTACTGTGGCGCGCAAATTTTTGAGGCCATTGGCTTGAACAGCGCCTTTGTAAATGAATACTTTACGGGCACAGCTTCACAAATCGAAGGCATTGGCATCGCGCAAGTGGCTGAGGAAGCATTGCGCCTACACGGTTTAGCTTTTGGTAATGATCCTGTACTGGCGAATGCATTAGATGCTGGTGGTGATTACGCGTTCCGTGTGCGAGGCGAAGAGCATATGTGGACACCGGAATCTGTGTCCAAATTGCAAAACGCAACGCGTACTGGCAAATATGATACCTATAAAGAATATGCCAAACTGATCAACGACCAAACGCGCCGTCATATGACACTGCGCGGTTTGTTTGAAATCAAACCGTTGGGCAAGGCAATTCCGTTAGATCAAGTAGAATCCGCTAAAGAAATCGTTAAACGTTTTGCAACGGGTGCGATGTCCTTGGGGTCTATTTCTACGGAGGCGCATGCTACTTTAGCCATTGCGATGAACCGTATTGGTGGTAAATCCAATACCGGTGAAGGTGGTGAAGATGCGAAGCGCTTCATTCCAGTAGCCAATGCAACAACGATGGCCGATGTGATTGGTCATGACTTAGTGCTGTCAAACGTGGCATTACAAGCGGGTGACTCCATGCGCTCACGCATCAAGCAAGTGGCCTCTGGTCGCTTTGGTGTGACTGCTGATTACTTAGCTTCAGCCGATCAAATTCAAATCAAGATGGCGCAAGGTGCAAAACCAGGTGAAGGTGGACAATTGCCAGGCCATAAAGTGTCCCCTTACATTGCCAAATTACGCTTCAGTGTGCCAGGTGTGGGTTTGATTTCACCACCACCGCACCACGATATTTACTCGATTGAAGATTTGGCGCAGTTGATTCATGACTTGAAAAACGCCAATCCAAAAGCGTCCATTTCTGTGAAACTGGTATCTGAAACCGGCATTGGTACGGTGGCCGCAGGTGTGGCCAAAGCGAAGTCTGACCACATTGTGGTAGCTGGCCATGATGGCGGTACTGGTGCCTCACCTATTTCATCGATTAAACATGCGGGTACGCCTTGGGAACTTGGCTTGGCTGAAACACAACAAACCTTGGTGCTCAACCAGTTACGCGGCCGTGTGGTCGTGCAGGTGGATGGTCAGATGAAAACCGGCCGTGATGTGCTGATTGGCGCCTTATTGGGTGCCGATGAGTTTGGTTTTGCCACAGCTCCGTTGGTGGTAGAAGGTTGCATCATGATGCGTAAATGTCATTTAAATACCTGCCCAGTGGGCGTGGCAACGCAAGACCCAGAATTGCGTAAGAAATTTACCGGTCAACCTGAACATGTGGTGAATTACTTCTTCTTTGTAGCAGAAGAAGTGCGTGAATTAATGGCCAGCATGGGGATTGCTAAATTTGATGATTTAATTGGCCGTGCTGATTTGTTGGACATGAAAGCTGGCATTGAGCACTGGAAAATCAATGGCTTAGACTTTAGCAAAGTGTTCCACTTGCCAGACATGCCAGCCAGCGTTTCTCGCAAAAACAATGATGTGCAAGACCACGGTTTGGTGAATGCGTTAGATAACCAACTGATTGCATTGGCTAAACCAGCGTTAGAGAAAGGTGAACAAGTGAATATTGATATTCCTATCACCAATACTAACCGTACCGTAGGCACCATGTTATCTAACCAAATTGCTAGCCGATATGGCAATGCCGGTTTACCAGATGGCACTATTCATGTGAAATTTACCGGGACTTCTGGTCAAAGTTTTGCGGCGTTCTTGGCCAAAGGCATTACCTTTGAATTGACGGGTGAAGGCAACGATTATGTGGGTAAAGGCTTGTGCGGTGGCCGCATTATCATTAAACCACCAGCAACATTCCGTGGTATCCCGCATGAAAACATCATTGTGGGTAACACCGTGATGTATGGTGCAACCACAGGTCAAAGTTACTTCAGCGGTGTGGCGGGCGAACGCTTCTGCGTACGTAACTCTGGTGCATCTGCCGTGGTCGAAGGTGTAGGCAACCACGGTTGCGAATACATGACCGGTGGCACTGTGGTAGTGCTGGGCTTAACAGGGCAAAACTTTGCTGCTGGCATGAGTGGTGGCGTGGCTTACGTGTATGACGAAGATGGCATGTTTGCAAAACGTTGCAATATGAGCATGGTGACGTTAGAGAAGGTAGAAGCAGCCGAAGCCGATGTGGGCAAAGTGCAGCACCTGAACCAACCAGACGAAGTGACGCTGAAAACATTGGTTGAGAATCACGCCAACCTAACGGGTAGCCCGCGTGCTAAATCGTTGTTGGCGGACTGGACCAATGCGAGAACCAAATTTGTGAAAGTGATGCCTACAGAATACAAACGTGCACTGACTGAGCTTGCGAACGCAAGTGCAAAACAAGCAGCCTAATAACGTATTGATAGAGAAGATAAAGACATGGGTAAAGTAACTGGGTTTATGGAGTTTGAGCGCTTGTCCGAAGCAAACCTGCCGGTACAAGATCGTGTAAAAAACTACAAAGAGTTTGTTTTACATTTAACAGACGACCAAGCCAAACAGCAAGGCGCACGCTGCATGGATTGTGGCATTCCGTTCTGTACCACGGGTTGTCCAATTAATAACATCATTCCAGACTGGAATGATTTGGTGTACCAACAAGATTGGCGTGGTGCGATTGATGTATTGCATTCCACCAATAATTTTCCAGAGTTCACCGGTCGTATCTGTCCTGCCCCATGTGAGGCGGCATGTACCTTAAATATTAATAACGATGCGGTGGGCATTAAGTCCATCGAGCATGCGATTATTGATAAGGCTTGGGAAAACGATTGGGTCAAACCGCAAATCAACCCAAACAAAACGGGTAAAAAAGTGGCCGTAGTGGGTTCTGGCCCTGCTGGTTTAGCGGCTGCGCAACAATTGGCGCGTGCTGGCCACACTGTAACGGTGTTGGAAAAGAATGACCGTATTGGTGGTTTGTTGCGTTATGGTATTCCTGATTTTAAGATGGAAAAATCGCATATTGACCGTCGCATGGCACAAATGGAAGCCGAAGGCGTGACCTTTAAGGTGAACCAGTACGTGGGCGAAAATGTTAAGGCCGATGATGTAATTAACGAATATGATGCTGTTGTACTGGCAGGGGGTGCTGAGCATCCACGTGATTTGCCAGTACCCGGCCGTGAATTAGATGGCGTGCATTTTGCCATGGACTTTTTGACGCCACAAAACAAAACAGTAGCAGGCGATACCATTCCAGACCGCATTATGGCGACCAATAAACATGTGGTGGTCATTGGTGGTGGTGATACCGGATCTGACTGCGTCGGTACATCCAACCGTCATGGCGCGTTGAGCATTAGCCAGTTTGAGCTGATGCCACAACCACCAGAAAAAGAAAACAAAGCGATGGTATGGCCTAACTGGCCCCTTAAATTACGCACTTCCAGCTCTCACGAAGAAGGTGCGAACCGCGACTGGTCTGTCACCACCAAAGAATTAATTGGTGAAAACGGTAAAGTGGTGGGTTTAAAAGCAGCGCGTGTGGAATGGAAAGATGGAAAAATGTCAGAGGTAGCAGGCTCTGAATTCACCATGAAGGCAGATTTGGTATTGTTGGCGATGGGCTTTGTCTCACCGCTACAAAAAGTACTAGATGCTTTTGGCGTTGAGAAAGATAACCGTGGCAATGCTAAAGCCACTACCGATGGCGAAGGTTGCTATAAAACCTCTAAAGCTAAAGTGTTTGCGGCGGGCGATATGCGCCGTGGCCAGTCACTGGTGGTATGGGCGATACGTGAAGGCCGTCAGGCTGCACGTGCTGTCGATGAGTTCTTGATGGGCTCAAGCACCTTACCAAGATAGTTTAGACCTATATCAAGGTCATCGCGTCATATTGGGGATACTATCTAAGTATCCCCAAGTTTTTTAAGCAACCCATTTTGAGCACACCATGACAACATTGCAAAACGATACTTTTTTAAAAGCGCTGATGCGCCAACCTACGGATTACACACCAGTGTGGATGATGCGTCAGGCGGGTCGCTATTTGCCAGAGTATCGCGAAAGCCGTAAAACAGCAGGTAGTTTTATGGATTTGTGCATGAATGCACAATTTGCTACAGAGGTGACGTTGCAGCCGTTGGATCGCTACCCCGAGTTGGATGCTGCGATTCTTTTCTCGGATATCCTAACCGTTCCAGATGCAATGGGCTTAGGCTTATCATTTGAAGCAGGTGAAGGCCCCAAGTTTGAACGCACCTTGCAACAAGAAGCAGACATAAAACAATTAAGTGTGCCGGATATGGCCAAATTGCAGTATGTATTTGATGCAGTGAGCAGCATACGTAAAGCCCTAAATGGCCGAGTACCGCTAATAGGCTTTTCGGGCAGTCCCTGGACTTTAGCGACCTACATGGTAGAAGGCAAAGGCGGCACAGACTTTTTGAACACCAAAAAAATGGCTTATGCTCGCCCGGATTTGCTGCATCATATTTTGGAAGTCAACGCGCAAACCATTATTCAGTACCTCAATGCGCAAATTGCGGCGGGCGCGCAAGCCGTGATGATTTTTGACTCATGGGGCGGTGCCTTATCACACAATGCTTACAAAGAGTTCTCTCTAAATTACATGCAAAAAATTGTGGCCGGTTTGACCAAAACGGCAGAAGGCAAAGTTGTACCAAGCATTGTGTTTACTAAAGGCGGTGCTTTGTGGTTAGAGGCGCAAGCTGCTATTGGTGCAGATGCTCTGGGCTTGGATTGGACGGTAGATATTGGCCAAGCGCGCGCGCGCGTAGGCAACAAGGTGGCATTGCAAGGCAATATGGACCCTGCGATTTTGCTGAGCACGCCGGAAGCCATTGAAAAAGAAGTGGCCAGTATCTTAGCCAGTTACGGACATGGGCATGGCCATGTGTTTAATTTGGGGCATGGTATTACGCAATGGACGCCTCCAGAAAACGCTGGTGCGATGTTGGCCGCGGTGAAAAAATTAAGCAAAGCATATCATCTGTGATTTGGAATGCTTTGTGTGGGCGTTTCAGTGAAGACTAACCATTAGGCTATGTCGGAGCTAAAATGCAGCTACGTAGTTGCGTGCAGTAATAACACACAGCCCACAATACCATCAGTAAGCATTGTTGATCACCCACCTTAACGTTGCGTATCAAATTGCAAGTTAGCCAGCTTGGCATACAGGCCGGATTGTAAACGTAGGGCTTCAGGGCTACCGGTTTCAACGATTTCTCCTGCTTCCATCACCACAATACGGTCTGCCTTTTGAACGGTGGCTAAGCGATGCGCAATAATCAACGTGGTGCGGCCTTGCATGGCAGCGGTAAGCCCATGTTGGACTAAAATTTCAGATTCGGCATCCAACGCACTGGTGGCTTCATCAAGTAATAGGATGGGGGCATCTTTAAGAATGGCGCGTGCAATGGCAATACGCTGACGCTGCCCGCCGGATAGCCGCGTACCACGCTCACCCAAAAAGGTTTGATAGCCATCGGGTAATTGTCCGATAAATTGTGCCACTTGCGCAGATTCTGCTGCGGCTATCACTTCAGCGTCACTCGCATCTTGGCGCCCATAGCGTATGTTCTCTAGCACATTATTCGAAAATATCACTGGATCTTGCGGCACAATCGCCATCATGTTACGTAAATCATGCAAGGTTAGTTGGCGAATATCCAGACCATTAATCTGGATACTGCCTTCAACCACATCATAAAAACGTAACAACAATTGAAACATCGTGGTTTTGCCAGCTCCGGATGGCCCAACCAGGGCAATGGTTTCACCCGTCTTAATGTCCAAATTGATGCGCTTTAAGGCCGGAGTGAGTGGTCTGGATGGATAGTAGAAATGCACGTCATGAAACGTAATGTTGGCGTTAGATGGCATATTGACTGCAACAGGCTGAGCTGGCTCAGTAATCGGTGAGGTAGTGTGCAATAACTCAAGCAAGCGTTCGGTGGCACCGGCAGCGCGCATCATATCGCCCCACACTTCTGCCATGGTGCTCACGCTACCCGCTACCATGGCAGCATACAGAACAAATGATGCAAGCTCGCCGCCTGTCATGACTCCTTGATTGACTTGGCGCGCGCCTAACCACAATACAAAAATAATCGTGCCCATCACCGCGGTAATGATAATGGCGGTAAGTAGAGCGCGCACGCGTACCCTACGAATGGCGGTTTTGAAGCTGAGTTCTGCCGAATTGGTGTAACGTTTGACTTCACGCTGCTCTTGGCTAAAGGATTGCACGGTGGGCATGGCATTTAAAATTTCCCCGGCCATGGCGGAGCTATCTGCAATGCGGTCTTGCGATTCACGCGATAGTTTTTTGACAGAGCGACCTATCATCATGATGGGTAGAATCAGGCCAATCATCAATCCAATATTGATGGCAAATAAATAAAAACTGGTAACGGCCAACATCACCATACCGCCGGTAAATTGAAACAAACTGCGTAATCCCATTGAGGCAGAGCTGCCCACCACAGTTTGAATAAGCGTGGTATCGCCAGTTAAGCGGGATAGCACTTCGCCAGTTTGTAAGGTTTCAAAAAATTGTGGCGATTGATGCATGACACGACGATACACCGCGCTGCGCAAATCTGCAGTGACACGCTCACCTATCCAAGACACGGTAAAATAGCGCGAGGCCACCATGAGTGCCCAAAATGCGGCTAAGCCAAATAGAACACTAAATTGGGTATTTAAATCGACGTGCGATGGTGGCTTGTTGACTTGAGCACTGCCAAAACCCACGTCAATGAGGTCTCTAAATGCCAATGGCACCAGCAATAAAGCACCAGAGGCAAAACATAGCAAAACAAAGGCAATGCCCATTTGCAGACGATAGGGTTTTAAAAACGGCCATAAATCCTTGAGGGACACCACAGTTTTGGTTTTAGCTACAGAACCATCTGCGGGCTTTATGGAAGTTTGGTTGCTTGCTTGCTGTGTGTGCGCCATGATGAATTGATTGTGAATGCAAAGTGATGAAGACCATCATGCCATGTTTAAAGTGCAATACGTGAATATAATTCAATTTGCATTCATCTCGGTCTATCCACAATATCAATTGGGCAGATTAATACAATTTGGATAGGACAGAAAATATGCAACAAGAAGATTTACACAAGTTAGTGACTCAAACCATGCCATACGGAAAATACAAAGGCAGGTTGTTAGCCGACCTGCCAGGCCATTACCTCAATTGGTTTGCTCGTGAAGGTTTTCCAAAAGGCGAGTTGGGACGATTGCTACTGCTCATGCAAGAAATTGACCACAATGGTTTGAAACATTTGCTAGAGCCTCTGCGCTAGCTCGATTGCACGAATTATTTATTCATAAATAATTCAATTTATTAGCATTGGCTGCCGTTAACTTAAGTATTCTCCATATAAAATAAGCGTAACAATAAGAAACAACTATCCATCATGCGTAACCAAGTTCAAAATCAAATCACCGACCCAGAGGTATACAAGACCTTACTGGAATCTACCAAAGCTATTCCTTGGAAAATTGATTGGGCAACCATGAAGTTTGCCTATATTGGACCGCAAATTGAAAAGCTGTTGGGTTGGACTGCTGACAGTTGGGTGAGCGCCGAAGACTGGATTGCTAGGATGCACCCAGATGACCGCGAAGTGGTGCCCAACTACTGTATTACGCAATCTAAAGCTGGGCATGATCATGAAGCGGATTATCGCGCGTTAACCAAAATCGGCGGTTATATCTGGATACGCGATGTGGTGCATGTGGTGCGAAATGAGCAAGGCGAAGTCACGGCGCTGGTTGGCTTTATGTTTGATATTAGTGAGCGTAAAAAAACCGAAGAAGAAGTGTTGCGCTTACAAAAAGAACTTGAGCATTTATCCTATAAAGATGGCCTCACCGATTTGCCCAATCGCCGCATGTTTGACTCGGTGATTGAGTTGGAATGGTTGAACGCAAAACGCTATCGTCACCCTTTGTCGCTCATTCTGATGGATATTGATTTCTTTAAACAATACAACGATCACTACGGGCATCTGCAGGGCGATGCTTGCCTGAAACAGGTGGCGCAGATATTAAGTCAATCGGTGACACGATCACGTGATTTGATTGCACGGTTTGGTGGTGAAGAGTTTGTGATTGTATTGCCGGAAACCGATGCAGTGGCTGCCAGAACCATTGCGGAGCGTTGCCAACATTTGATGGAACAAGCCAATATTGCGCATCGAAAATCTGAAGTGAGTGATAGGTTGACCATCAGCATAGGCGTGAACACCATCATCCCTTCTCAAAAAGATGATTTGCTTGCCTTTATCGATAAAACAGACCGTCAGTTATACCTTGCTAAGGAAAAAGGTAGAAATTTGATCGTTTAACCTAGAGTGATTTGAAATTTTACTCGGCTTGCTCAGTCATACTGCCCTAAACAGGAGAAGTAGATGATGCGAGTACTGGTGCTTTTAATGATGTGTTGTATGTCTTGGCAGGCGATGTGCGCCGAGTACATTTTTAATACTGCAACACAAACCGCTCTCCAGCAGCAGCAGTTGGTGGAGCAATTAAAACAACATTCGCTGATTTTGTTGGGCGAGGTGCATGACGAGCCTTTGCACCACCAACGCAGAGCTGAACTGATTCAGGCCATGTCTGGGCAGAATCCGGTGGTCGTGGCTGAGCAGCTGGAAGCCGGTCAACAAGTGCAATACACTGAGCATTTGACAGAGGATTTAGCACAGGCTGGGTTTGATGCAAAGGTTTGGGATTGGGAACTGTACGCGCCATTATTTTCAACCTTAGCGACTACGCAAAATACCTTAATGGGAGGTAATTTACCAATAGCGTCGGTCAGGCAAATCGCCAAGCAAGGTGAAGTTGCAGTCCCAGTTGCCTTGGTAGAAAAGATTCAGGCGGCTCCGCTGAGCAATGAAGCTCAGGCAACTTTGGTGGCTGATTTAGAGGCTGGTCACTGTGGCCATTTACCCAAATCTTTACTCCCCAACTTTATGCTGGCGCAGCGCGCTCGAGATGCTTCCATGTTGAATAGCATGCAACAAGCCAAACGAACCCCGGTGATTTTGCTGGCGGGCAATGGGCATGTGCGTAAAGATTACGGCATTCCAACACTGTTACCATCTGGTCAATCAACTTCTGTCAGCGTAGGTTTTTTGCAGTTAGATACACTGCCGCCAGAGGCCATTCAAGCGTATCAAGCACAATATGATTACATTTGGATCACGGGTGCAGTGGAAGCCGAAGATGCCTGCGCTGCGTTTAAGCCAAAAAAATAGGCAAACACCATTGCAATCGTATTGGATACTTAGGGTGTACTCATGAATTTCTTGATGGTGCGTTCATGAAGCAGCATAGCGTGGAAATTTGTTAATTCGCTAATATAACAACACGCAAACAAATTACTTGCGCATTACATTCAACAAATTCTAGGAGAATATTATGTGGACAACACCAGCAGCTACAGAAATGCGTTTTGGCTTTGAAGTAACAATGTACGTAATGAACAAATAATCTAGAATTCTAGATTGTATTAAAAGGCGCCTAGTGCGCCTTTTATTTTTTAGTATGTAGCACATCAGTCCATGTCCATAACATTCACCTTTGATTTGCGCATCCGCGCCACCAGCTTGATTCAATAACGCACTCAAATCATCACAGAACTAATCCGTTACCACTATGCCGAGTCATCTGGCTGTCATATTTAACCTAGACAATCATCGCATAAAAAAGATAAACAACATTAAACCGATACATTAGGAGATGACATGAGTAGTGCATTACATCCAGACGGTAAATTAAAACCGCATGACACTGTGAGCAACCCAAGCACACAAGACAATATCCAAAGTTTGATTGAAGCACGCATGCTGACACGCCGCAGCTTTATTAAAGGTTCTGTGGCGGTAACTGCTGTTGCCGCGGTCAGTGGTACTTTATTATCAGGCATGCCATTAGATGCTTTTGCGCACAAAGGTAAAGGCAAACCTCATCAAGACGAACCTGAAGGCAATGGTAGCCCAGTCATTGGGTTTAATTCAGTAAGCCCTAACGTGTTACCCATGACTGATGCTGTAATCGTACCTGCTGGTTACACTGCGCGAGTTCTCGTGTCATGGGGCGATTCATTAACCAAAGCCCCACATTGGGACCCAGCGACACCGATGGATGAAGCCACTCAAAACTACTGCTATGGTGGTCATACAGACGGCATGCATTATTTCCCATTCCCATTTACTGGCAAGGGTGCTTTGGCCAGCAGACGCGGTTTGTTGGTTACCAACAGTGAGTACGTAGACCCACCGTTGGTAAACAGCATTTTGCCAGCCGCTGACTATGCCAACACCACCATTACTTTAGACATGGTGCGTGCGCAACAAGCTGGTCATGGTGTGAACGTAGTTGAAATTGAACAAGAGAAAAAACAATCTTGGGAGGTCAATCGTCACTCAAGATTAAATCGCCGTATCACTGGCAACACCCCAACTATCGTGAGTGGTCCAGCCGCTGGTCACCCCATGATGCAAACAGCTGCCGACTCTAAAGGCCGCGTGGTATTAGGCACCTTAAATAACTGCGCCAATGGTTACACACCTTGGGGTACTTATTTGGCTTGTGAAGAAAACTTTAACGGCTACTTTGGCACCAGCGATGCAAGCTTTGTGACCAACGCGCACGAAAACCGTTATGGCATCAGCCGTGGTGGTTTTGGTTACCGCTGGCACGTGGCTGATCCACGTTTTGATATTGCAGTGAACCGCAATGAACCCAACCGTTTTGGCTGGGTGGTGGAAGTCGATCCATGGGATCCAAAAAGCAAACCGGTGAAACGTACTGCACTAGGCCGCTTTAAGCATGAGAGCGCTGCGCTATCAGTGGATGCGGATGACCGCGTGGCCTTATACATGGGTGATGATGAGCGCAATGAATACGTATACAAATTTGTCTGTGCACAAAAATACAACAAGCGTAACCAACGTGCTAACCGCGACATGTTAGACCACGGCACTTTGTATGTGGCTAAATTTAATGCGGATGGTTCTGGTATCTGGATGCCGTTGGTGTGGGGTCAAAATGGTTTAACGCCAGAAAATGGCTTTGCTAACCAAGGCGATGTTGTGATTAAAGCGCGTCAAGCAGCCGACCGTTTGGGCGCCACCATGATGGACAGACCAGAGTGGGCAGCGGTACACCCGACTTCAGGTGAAGTGTATTTGACTCTGACCAACAATAGCCGCCGTGGCAATAACCCAGTATCGAGCAACAAGGTAGATGGCACTTCTGGCGCGGCTTCCGCTAACCCAGCAGTCGATGCAGCTAACCCAAGACCAGACAATGATTACGGTCATATCATTCGCTGGCGCGAAGATGGTGACACTGTAACGGCCACCAGCTTTGTTTGGGATATTTTTGTACAATGTGGTGATAAAAATACCAGCAAAACACTAGGTGCTTCTTACACACAAGCTGAGTTTGATGGCCAAACAGTGGGTTACAAAGGCAATATCAATGGTGATGACTACGGAGCACCAGATGGTTTGTGGTTTGATGAAGACGGCAGATTGTGGATTCAAACAGACCAGGCTGGCGATGCCAAAGGCGACTGGGTGAATATTGGTGGCAACGTGATGATGTGTGCAGACCCGCAAACAGGCGAGACACGTCGCTTCCTCACTGCACCACCAAACGCAGAAGTGACAGGCGTGATTAATACGCCGGATGGTAAATCCATGTTCGTGGGTATTCAACACCCAGGTGAAGATTGGTCCACTAGCTTTACGGATAACTCAACCTGGCCGGACAATGGCGCAAACGGCCCAACCACCAACAGCCGTCGCGGTGTGGCCAAACCACGTTCTAGCGTGATTGTCATCACCAAAGACGATGGCGGTGTCATTGGTACTTAATAGCTACACTGTTAGATAGAACAAAAAACGGCGTTTGATACGCCGTTTTTTTGTTTATTGCACAATCTTGGTGCATTTGTTAGTCATGTCGGCTGATTCATCAATATCGATGAAAACAGCGAAGGGCAATGTTCGATTTTCTTCTACAAAAAAACAACAGCCACCGCCATTTCATCGCCTATTTTTTGTTGCGATTACAACAATCTCACTTTTGTTCAGTCAGCGACGTATATCTAAAAGGCTTTAACTCTTTGAAATGATTGATATTAATTTCAATACATACAATGGTTTGTTGGCATAAGCTGCAAATTAAGCGGATTTATCAATGATGTTCTGGCAATTGATTTATACCCTTTTCTATTAATCTTTGGTTGTATTCAGCCGATACCAATGTATGAGGGCAATCATAATTTCCCTAAATTTTTTGGCTTGGAACAGGAATTGCTTAGTGTCTATTAAGACGTCTTTATTCACGGTTAAGTTTTTGCGAGGTTTATACATGTTGTTGTAGATTGGAGATTAATCATGGCAAGGTTTAGTTCTACATTTATATATTCGGCAATGTTATTTTTAGGCGCAAGTACGTTAGGTTTAAGTGCCGCTGCATTTGCTGAACCATCACAAGAGTTAATGCACCAACTAAATGCGCAAGTGCTGCGGGTACAAGTCGGATTAGCCAATGGAGGTTACGGATTGGGCTCCGGTGTGGTGGTTGCCAAGGATCAAATAGTCACCAATTGCCATGTAGTCGCAAACGCCTCTACCATTAGTGTCGTCAGCAACGGCGCTTCATTCAACATCACTGCCATCAAACCCGATTGGCGCCATGATATTTGTATTCTAAAAGCGGAAGGCTTAGATGCACCTATTGCCAACATTGGCTCCAGTGAAGCGCTAAAATACGAACAACCAGTCTTTACTATTGGTTACCCGAGTTTCTTGCCGATCCCTACCAGCACGTTTGGCGTGGTGAAAGGTCTGCTTCCGCTAGATGACAGCGTGGTAGTTCGTGCAACCAGCTCATTTAAAATGGGAGCCAGTGGTGGCGGTGTGTTTGATGGTGATGGCAATCTAGTCGGTGTAATCACACTCAAAAGCCCAGGTCGCAATGGTTATTATTACAACATGCCAGTGGAGTGGGTAAAAGCTGCGCTTAAGTTACCAGAGCAGTCTATCACCACAAAAAGTGAGTTGCCATTCTGGGCGCAGGCGCCTGAACAATGGCCTTATTTCATGAAAATTGTGCATCCTTACTTAACTGGTGATTGGAAGGCACTACAAACGATTGCTACTGAATGGACTGCAAAAGAGCCCAACACAACAGAGGCATGGTTTTATTTAGCGGCAGCTGAATACGCCAACAAAGACTTCCAAAAAGCGGAAGAACACTTATACCGTGTGGTGGCGATGAATGACCAGCACAGCCAAGCCATTTACTACCTAGGCCTAATTGCTGAAGAAAGTGGTAAGCACAATGAGGCCATGATGAATGTGGCGCTGCTGAATAAATTGGATGAAGAAGCGGCGACCCAACTAAAAGTAGCCATGGGCCTGACAACGGTTACGGACAAGTAAGCGAAATTAAAGGATAAAAATGGCGCCTATGGCGCTATTTTTTTTGCAATTTTTTCTTCTAAACCCGTGCAGATTTGTTCGAGTACTTCCTCATCAGACTGTTCGCCTAGCATGCGCATAGTGGATTCGAATCCGGAGATGACATAGTCATCATAATCTTTGGCTAAAAATGGTAGTTGGTATTGTGTTGCGGTATCTAGTGCCGTTTTCTTTTGCTTAAAAATGAGCTGGTTGAGCTGGGTCTTATCAATACGGCATACGTTTGCCGTTGCAATCATGGCCCCATCCGCATAAGCGTTATTCACCAGTTGTTCTGCTGTGATTTGCGTGGCTGCCATTAGTGGCGTACACAAGCAACCACAGCAGAAAACAATCAACATCCATCCGCGTAATCTGGCAAAAAGTTGAGATAGAAATGTGGTGTATTGCGTGAACATGAGAACCATGTAGAATTTTGATAAGTCGCTATTTAATCACTATCAGTCAGGTACATCAATCGTGCTCAGTGACTTTAGCAACAATGAGCTTGTTTATCATCAGTTGATGAATGCTCAAGCGGCACACAAATGATTGTTTTGTGAATAAATTTTTTGCGTGCTAAGATAATTCTGTGGGTGAGTGCACCTACATAAGATAACTAAATAATATGAATAACAATAAACTCGTGCTGCTTTCACGTTTTGCTGCACAAGCAAGACGCTTTATAGGGGTGGTCAATGTCACGCGTATGTCGACAGACCAACCGTATGCTTTGCACATTATCCTCAGTGCTTATGCGTGTAAAGATGCAGAGCTGATTGTGCTTGCCAAAAGTACGAGCAAAACGCTGGATATCAATCATCAATTGTTGAGTGCGATTGAGCACTTTCTCAATGAATATGTAAATACGCAAGACCTGCAAAGAGCCGAGCATTACCTACATCATTTTGCGCAGTATATCTACAATATTTCCGTGGATGGTATTGCTTATCGTCGTGCTGTGAGCCAATTTTTGGCGCAATTGCTGGAAGATGAACGTGCGTTCTGCACCCAATTGATTCGTGCGTTTTATCCTTACTGGATGGCAGAGTTATCCACCTACCAAGCCAAAGAAGAGTTAATGGCTTTTGGCAATATGCTAAAAAATCGTAGCTTGGCACCTAAATCGTTGCTAGATTTATGGGAAAGGGCTGAATCTGAACTATTGTCGGATGCAGAACTCACTCTACTTGATCACTTCACCAATGACATGCTGGAAAAAGAACTGGCGGAAGATGCCTTAGATTCACGCAGTAAGATTGCTAAAATTCTGACGGTGGAATTACGCAACCAACAGGCAAAGAACCATTTTGATTACCGTCTGACAGTAGAGAAAATTCAAGCACTCATCAACAAGCATGACTTAAAGGCGTTTTTTGTGCAGGTATCTCGAGACTTTTATTACTTTTGGAATGCCAACGCAGACGCAAACCAACGTCCTGAGTATTCAATTTAGTGGGTAGTTAGCAGATAGGCGTTCTAAACGACTTCAAGCTCTAACTCTTCGACATGGTAGTAATGTTCCTCATCCCATACCGTAAAGTCTTGCGCGCTATACATTGCCTCTTGTAAATCAAAAAACTCACCGTAGCTTTGGTTTTGTTCATTTAACACTTGATAGATTGTCATCGCACACCTCGTATCTTGGTTTGTGTTGTCTTTATTATTACATCGGTCTTGTTGCGATATTCTTTAGATAAAACATAGGTTTGTGTGCTAGTTTGATGTATCAGACTAGCTACTCGATTGCATGAATGGTAGCGAGCACCGTATCCCTAGTAACAGAGATTTGTTGGCTAATTCGCTGCTCGCTGAGTTGGTCTTGACCAAGCGCTGCCCAATCTCGCTGCCAGACCACATACAACTGCTTGCCTTGCAATTGGCTATGGGGGGAGAGTAAGTGGCTTAAATCTCTGACCTGAATGGCATACTTCCAGCCTTCAATCGGGTTACCCTTGGTAGCATCGTCGTCATAATGGGCATAATTGACAATAGTTTGCAGCTCACCCAAATCCTTCAGCACCTCAAACGCAGCATTGCGCATATTGTGATTGCGTTCATTCTGGTGATCACGCCAGTTGTTATAAAACAGACCACTGAGGGCTGTCATTAAGCTAATCAATGCCACGGCGTGCGTTTTGACTTGCTGTGGAATACGCAAATTGATATTTCGCATTTTAATATTTCGCATACTGTCCCTCTGTTGTTTAGCTTTAGTCGACTAGGCTATGATTTCATGACAGGATTAACTTTTACTCACGGCAACAAATGATAGATTTGGTGGTCGTACTGACGACAACAACACGGAACATCAAACATGAAAACATGGATCAACTTGGCTGTGATTGGCCTATGGAGCGCGCAAGCAAGTGCCGCAAACTTACCAGACCCAACAGAAGAATTTTTATATCAACTTAAAGAATCGCTAGTGAAGGTGAATACCACCACCAAATCCGGTGGGCATGGGTTTGGGACAGCGGTTGCCATTGATAAAGATCACGCAGTGACCAATTGCCATGTATTGGGCAATACAAATGGCGTGAGCATCACCAAATGGGGCACGGAATATCCAGTGGATTCGTTTCAGGCGGATTGGAAGCACGACTTGTGTATTTTGAAGGTGACCTACGCAGATTTAAAGCCAGTGGCGTTGGGAGATTCTTCTCAGCTAAGTTATGAACAGCCGCTGATTTCGATTTCCATGCCTACCGACTCCCCTGCGCCTTATGTGGCGTTAAGTGCAATCAAAGCCCTCTATCCGATGGACGATGAATTGGTGATTCGTAGTCAAGCAGCGTTCTCGATTGGGGCTAGTGGAAGCCCAGTATTTGATTATGCTGGCCGTTTGGTGGGTATTAGCACCTTCAAAAGCCCAGGCAAAAACGCGTATTACTACAATGTGCCGGTCAACTGGATTAAAAAAATGTTGAACTCACCGGAAATTGCCTTAAGTGCAGCGCATGCTGACCCCTTTTGGGATGCGCCAGAAGCACAGCGGCCATTTTTTATGCAAATTGTGCTTCCGTTTCAAAATAATCGCTGGCAAGATGTACAAGAGATAGCGACCCGATGGGCGGCAAGTGAGCCTGGCAGTGCTGAAGCCAAGTATTACCAAGGTGAGGCGGCAAGGCAGCAAGGCGATGAAACGGTGGCGATGACACATTTTAGGCAAGCGCTTAGGTTGCATCCAAATCATCCAAGCACATTGCAATCGATGGCGCAGCTATTGGATAAACAAGGCAAGGTCAATGATGCTGAGAGTATTCGTGTCACCCTAAAAGAAATTAACCCAGAATTGCTAGAAGGTGTCGGAACGATAGAGCAATCTGCACCCAATAAAGCAAAATAACATCGACCATTAAGGTGAGGAGTAAGATTTGAAAAGCAAGGTTGGTTACGGTGTTGGAATTGCCATATTGCTGGGCATAGGTGCGTATATATATTTGGATGCAACTGAAGATGCCAAGGTACCACGTACCCTTACGGCGCTTGAGCGCGTGGGTGACGAATGTGAGCTCATTGCAGAAAAGGCCGCGATGGCCTTGCCAGAAGCGCTACCTTTTCAGAAGCTGGAAAAAGCCGCCAGAAAATCACGGGTATTACAGACTTGCATGAATGACCGTGGCTATATTGAAAACCCGGCCTGGGTGAAATATGCCGAGCCCATTGTTGCAAAGGCCGCCAAGGCAGAAAATATTTCTGTAAACGAAGCCTACGAAACACTGAGACGTAATAAGTTGAAGACGTTTTATGAGGCCGACCCTAACACCCCGCTTTATTGGGTTGCAGCCAAAAAGTAAACACTCGCTTTTCTATGGTGTTGATTACTGCGCGTTTTGTATCCATTCCAGTAACACTGACCATTGCTCAATATCTTGTGCCACTAGCGAGGGGCGTAGCTCAAAAATGCTCAGCCCCTGTTCTGCTGCGGCGGTATAGACTTGAGAGTTGCGCAAATAAGCCAGCACCGGAAAACCGGTATCACCCATAAACTCGGCCAGACCAACAGCGGCATTCGTGCGACTGTTCACGCGGGAGCCTACCAGCGCGACAAAGGTTTTATTTTTTCGCACCGCTTTTTCTTGCATTAACACGTCTAAAAAATCAGCCGCTGCACCAATATCAAACGCAGAGGGTTGTATCGGTACAATTACCATATCGGCGTCTTTGACTGCATCTGCCAGCTTTTCATCGCGCAATCCGGCCGGGGAGTCGGTGACCATCCAATCCAATGTATTGGTTTGCTTGCCTGTATGTTGCGTGGAGAGAATCACAGGCGCATCTGCTGGCCTGCGCTTGAGCCATTGCGTGGCCGATTGCTGACGATCCAAATCTGTCAGCATGACATTGGCTTGGGTTGTTGCCAAATAGCCAGCTAAATTTGTTGCTAGCGTAGTTTTACCACTGCCACCCTTTGCATTTGCAACCAAGATATGTCTCATCCCTATCTATCCCCACAAAAACAACATGATTAGAAAGCTAACTAGCTATAGTGACGAAAATTTTAAAACGGCGCTACCGTGACTAGATGGAATTCAGGCTATTTTATTTTCTGGGGCCCAAAAAATCCGATTTTCCCAAATCAACGCCTTGATGACGCAAGATATTGTAGGCCGTGGTGGCGTGAAAATACACATTCGGCAACACCCACTTTTGCAAATAATCCAAGCCGGTAAATTGAATATCCACTTTGCGGATAGTGATGGTTACTTGCTTGGACTCGCTGCCTTCAAACTGCTGCGGAGTGACGCTGTCCAGAAACGCGATGGTTTTTTCGATGCGTGCCTGTAAATCTTCAAAGGTCGTTTCATTATCTTCATACACTGGGATCTCAATGCCCGCTAATCTGGCTGCAGCCCCTTTGCTCATGTCAGTGGCAATTTGGATTTGACGTTTGAGCGGGTACATATCAATAAACAAGCGCGATTCCACAAGGATAGTAGGGTCTACTTCTTTGGCTTTTGCGTAGGCCTCTCCTTTTTTAAGAATCTGCGATAAATTAGTGAGCGTTCTTTTTAGGGGTGGAATCGTGAAGTCATACATCGTTAACATGGTGTGTTCCTTTAATATTTTTGAGTGAATAGATGTTGCTGTCATTTTATACGAAGCCCAAGCTAAATCATGTAGGAATCCAAACCACCGCACGATTGTCAAAAAACTGATTTAATCTATGTGACAATGCTTGAAGAATATATCCAAGCTACTATCTATATGTATATTGCTAATGAAACGGTGCATCTTTGATTTCTATTTATGACCGATTAATACAACGTAGCCCTGCTACCCCTATCACCAATACCTTAATTGCATTGAATGTGGGTATATTCTTTGCCATGGTGCTGTTTGCTGGGGCGGGCATTTGGCACTCACCCAATGATGTTCAGTTGCGCTGGGGCGCCAATTTTGGACCCGCCACACAAGATGGCGAATGGTGGCGCTTAGGCACTGCTATGTTTCTGCATTTTGGCGTGGTACATCTACTGCTCAATAGTCTGTCTCTGTGGGAGGCTGGTCAGCTAGTCGAAAGGATGTACGGGCGTTGGCGCTTTATCGGCATTTACCTGATTGCAGGCTTATGCGGCAATTTGTTGTCCTTGGTTGTGCAAGGCAATCAGGCCGTTTCGGGTGGTGCGTCAGGGGCAATTTTTGGGGTGTACGGCGCCGCACTTCTCTTTTTGTGGCGGGAGCGTGCTGCCATATCGGCGCGTGAATTCAGATGGTTATTCGGTGGTGGTTGCGTGTTTGCTGTCATCACCATTGTGTTGGGTTTTGTGATCCCAGGCATCGATAACGCTGCCCATATCGGCGGGCTGATTGCTGGGGT
Source organism: Betaproteobacteria bacterium Ga0077540 (assembly GCA_001464125.1). Lineage (GTDB taxonomy): Bacteria > Pseudomonadota > Gammaproteobacteria > Burkholderiales > Methylophilaceae > Methylophilus. The sequence goes on from LNEP01000011.1 coordinate 52,715, forward strand.
CTTGGTAAGTATTGTGCTATCACAATCCATGACAGCACGTGCTATGCCCGCAGCTTACCGTTATATTGCAGTCTTTGTGCTGGTGTTGACCAGCGTGAGTTTGGTGAATCACATCCCCACGCCTAAATATCGCTGGAGTGATGAGCTGCTGTTAAGAAGTGAAATCAACGCTTTTTTGTATGAGAATCAAGCCATTAACCGCACATGGTTGGAGATTGCGCACGAGAGCAAACAAGGCAACAAATCATTTGAGGAACTGGCGAGCAAAATTGATTTTGCCGTCAGTAAGCCTTATCAAGAGCAACTGGAGAAGTTGTCTAAATTACCGCAAGACCCCGCCCTGCCCTCGGCGCAAAAGTTGGAGGGTTTGTTGGAGTATGCCGAGACGCGTAAAAACCAATCCGAGGCTTTGGTGAAAGGGCTGCGCAATCAGCAGTCAGTCAATCCATAGCCCTACTACTCGCTGCGCCGATACTGAATCGCCTCAGCAATATGCGCCGCCTCAATGCTGGTGCTTTGTGCTAAATCTGCAATGGTGCGAGCGACTTTCAGAATACGGTGATAGGCGCGTGCAGACAAACTCATGCGATTCACAGCTGTTTTCAGCAAGGTTAAGCCGGCCTCATCTGTGGTGCAGTGCGTATCAATATCCAAACTGCCTAAGCTAGCATTGGGCATGTTCTGACGCTGCAATTGCATGTCTCGTGCTTGTTCTACGCGAGCACGAATCTCAGCGCTACTTTCTGCCACCGTTGCTTGCATTAGCTCATCTTCTTTGAGTGCTGGGACCTCAATCACCATATCAATGCGGTCTAGCAAGGGGCCGGAAATTTTGCTGCGGTATCTGGCCACTTGGTCAGGTGTGCAGCGGCACTTTTGGTTGTAATGTCCTAAATAACCACATGGGCAAGGGTTCATTGCGGCAATCAGTTGAAATTTCGCCGGGAAATCGGCCTGCCTAGCTGCGCGTGAGATGGTGATATGGCCACTTTCTAATGGCTCCCGCAAGACTTCCAACACTTTGCGGTCAAACTCTGGTAGCTCATCCAAAAACAGCACGCCGTGGTGCGCTAAACTGATTTCTCCCGGTCTGGGAATGCCACCACCTCCCACCAACGCAACCCCAGAAGCGGTGTGATGCGGAGCACGATATGGCCGTTGCTTCCACTGTGATAGCTGGTAACGACCGTTCAGTGATTGGATGGCAGCGCTTTCTAACGCCTCTTGTTCATTCATGCTAGGTAAAATGCCAGAAAAACGGCTGGCCAGCATGCTTTTACCAGTGCCAGGCGGGCCGCTCATCAACACACTGTGTCCACCGGCAGCAGCAATTTCCAACGCACGTTTGGCGCGGCTTTGTCCTTTGACCTCATTAAAGTCAGGGTAAGGTGGATTGCTGGTGGGGGTGTCAGGTACGTAAGGCGTGAGCAAGGTGTGACCGCTCAGATGCGCGCACACTTCCAGTAGCGATTTGGCCGGATAAATCATGGCATCCTTCACTAGGCTAGCTTCCTGTGCACTTAATTGGGGCAAGATAAATGCTTGTTGTTTTTTAGCACTACGATGCACCATATGGTAGGCCATGGCCAGTGCACCGCGGATGGGTCTCAACTCTCCGGTTAAGGCCAACTCACCGGCTATTTCGTAGTGTTCAAGCGCAGTTGAAGGAATTTGACCAGAAGCAGCCAAAATGCCCAAAGCAATGGGTAAATCGTAGCGGCCGCTCTCTTTAGGTAAATCTGCTGGCGCTAGGTTGACGGTAATGCGACGGGCAGGAAACTCAAATTGTGCCGTTTGAATCGCAGCGCGCACTCGATCCTTACTTTCTTTGACCTCGGCCTCAGGCAAGCCGACGATGGTAAAACTAGGTAGACCATTTGCAAGGTGAACTTCCACCACAACCTCAGGAGCTTCCATGCCATCCAAGGCACGGCTGTACAGTACCGCCAACGTCATGGCTGGCTATTTGTGACTTTTTTGCAACAAATCCTCAATCGTTTTAAGTTTTTCTTCCAATGCATCTAGCTTCTCTCGGGTATGTTTGAGCACTTCGGTTTGCACATCATACTCTTCGCGTGAAATAAGCTCCATTTTGGTGAGTGCGCCCTGAATTAGTGCGTGAATATTCTTATCTAGGTCACTTGCGGGACTTTTACTAATTAACTCTTTGATTTTATTTGATAATTCTAGCAGTGGTCCAGAATTTAGCATGGTCATATCTCCTAAATATACGTCATTTTAGCACTGTTTATTGAATAAGTAGTATGTTTAAACCCATCTAAAAACGATGTGTTAAACATATTAATCAATTAGTTAATGCATTTATTTAATTTTAATTATTAAATATATATTCTATGCATATGATAAATTTATATATTGATTGTTGGCATGCCTCTTGCTCAAGCGTCTATGTTGTATCTTTTTTGTTGTACCTTTTTTTATCTGTAACGAGGGGAATTAATAATGCGCAAATCAATTTTACTAACCGCTGTATTGAGCACATTGGCAATGGCAAATATTGCTTATGCGGAAGAAGCACCAGCAGAAGCAGCGCCAGCTGCTGCGCCAGCTGAGCCAGAATCAAATTGGACAGCAACATCGAATATCGGTTTTGTATCTGATTACTACACACGTGGTATTTCACAAACTTGGCACAAGCCAGCTGTACAAGGTGGTTTCGATATAGCCCACTCTAGCGGCTTCTTTGCTGGTGTATGGGGTTCAAACGTGACTCCAAATACATTTCCTGACGCGACTGTTGAGTTAGATCTTTATGGTGGCTACACTGGTTCTATTCCAGCAGTTGAGGGTTTAGGCTACACGGTAGGTGTGATTGGTTACTTTTATCCAGGTGGTAGCTGGAAAAAATATGATGGCTTAACTGCTGACCAAGGCAAAAAATCTGGTGGTCGTTGGGATACATATGAAGCTAACTTCGGTTTGTCATACAAATGGTTGAGCGCTAAAGCTTCTGTCACGCTAGGTGACTGGTTTGGTGCAGAAAAAGCAACAGGCTGGGATGGCGGTACTAGTGGTACTACATACCTTGAGTTGAATGCAGCTTATCCGTTGCCATGGGGCGGTTTAACCTTAATTGGTCACATTGGCCATTTAAATGTTGCGGGTAAATTGCAAGCATCAGGCTTCCCAACCGCGAATGGTGCACCAGGTACCTATGCTACAAACCCAGACTACACTGACTACAAAGTTGGTTTAAGCAAATCATTTTCTATTGCTAAATCAGAGGGTTGGAACGCAGGTATCTACTACGTAGGTGCTGATGACAAAAACAATTACTGGGACAATGGTTACGGTGGTACAAGTTTCAGTCGTTCTATCAACGGTACAACAGAGACCAAAAATCTTGCTGATGGCCGTTTTGTAGTAACCGTAGGTCGTACGTTCTAATTTAAGGTTTATTTAAAAAGGTAAGCCAAGTAAACATTGGCTTACCGATTAACCTACCAACAGGAGAAAAACATGAAATTTGTGTCCGCAATAATCAAGCCATTTAAGCTTGATGAAGTGCGTGAGGCCTTGTCCAACATTGGTGTACAAGGGATCACCGTTACTGAAGTAAAAGGGTTTGGTCGTCAAAAGGGCCACACTGAGCTTTACCGTGGTGCAGAATACGTAGTGGACTTTTTGCCAAAAGTGAAGCTTGAAGTGGCTATTAAAGATGACATGCTAGACCAAGTCGTGGATGCGATTGAAAAATCGGCAGCCACAGGCAAAATTGGTGACGGCAAAATTTTTGTGTTCAATTTAGAACAAGTTTATCGCATCCGTACCGGTGAAACCGGTCCAGACGCACTATAAGAGGGGCATGGACATGAAAAAATTTCTTTCAGTTTTATCATTAGTAGCCGTGCTTGGCTTGGGTGTTACCCAAGTGAGTTTTGCGGAAGATTTACCAGAGGCAGCAGCTGCCACTGTGGAAGCGGTTGCAGATACTGCAGCAGCCGTGGCAGAAGCTGTGCCTGAAGTAGAAGCAGCTGCACCGGCAGAGGCAGCACCAGCGGAAGCCGCAGCAGCGCCAACGCCAGTGCCTGATAAAGGTGACAGTGCTTGGATGATTGTAGCGACCATTATGGTGACTTTGATGGTGATTCCTGGCTTGGCCTTGTTCTACGGCGGCTTGGTACGTCAAAAAAATATGTTGTCCGTTTTAATGCAAACATTCGTGATTTTTTCACTGATGGCAGTGTTGTGGACAGTGTATGGCTACAGTGTGGCGTTTACAGGTGGTAGCCCATTCTTTGGTGGTTTAGGCAAAGCATTCTTAGCTGGTGTTACCCCTGAGTCTTTGGGTGCAACTTTCAGCAAGGGTGTATACATTCCTGAATACTTATTCGTAGCGTTCCAATTAACGTTTGCAGCCATTACACCAGCTTTGATTATCGGTGCATTTGCTGAGCGCATGAAGTTCTCTGCTGTATTAGCATTCATGGTCATTTGGTTTACATTTGCTTATTTACCCATGGCGCACATGGTTTGGTACTGGGACGGTCCTGATGCCATTACCGATGCAGCATCTTTAGATACAGTGGTAGCTAATGCAGGTTGGTTGTGGGCAAAAGGTGCGTTGGACTTTGCTGGTGGTACTGTAGTGCACATCAACGCAGGTGTGGCAGGTTTGGTAGCAGCTTTCGTGTTAGGCAAACGTATCGGTTACGGTAAAGAAGCAATGACACCTCACAGTCTGACTTTAACCATGGTAGGTGCATCATTACTGTGGGTGGGTTGGTATGGTTTTAACGCTGGTTCAAACTTAGAAGCCAATGGCTATGCAGCTTTAGCATTAATCAATACGACAATTGCTACTGGTGCTGCAACACTTTCATGGATGTTTGTTGAATGGTTTGGTAAATCAAAACCATCTATGTTGGGTGCTGCATCTGGTGCTGTTGCAGGCTTGGTAGCGATTACACCAGCTTGTGGTTTCGTTGGCCCAGTTGGCGCAATCATTATTGGTTTAGTGGTTTCACCAATCTGCTACTTCTTTGTAACTAAAGTGAAATACATGCTTGGTTACGATGATGCGTTAGATGTATTTGGTGTGCATGCTGTTGGTGGTATTGTCGGTGCGTTGTTAACAGGTGTATTTGTTAACCCAGCATTGGGCGGTGCAGGTGTAGTAGATTATGTAGCGAATGGCGTAGCTGCTTACGACTTTGGCGCACAAATGACTGCACAAATTACCGCAGTAATCACAGCGATTGTAGTATCTGCAGTGGTATCATTCATTGCATTGAAGATCGTTGATGTGTTGATTGGTTTACGAGTATCTGAAGAGTCTGAGCGTGAAGGCTTAGATACGACAGAACATGGTGAGCGCGCATACCACGCTTAATCAGTTAAACTGAGTACTTAATCATCATAAAAACGGCTCTGAACAGAGCCGTTTTTTTATGTAACAATTTGTAACCTGACGGAACTTATTAAAGCGCATCACGACTTATCACAGGCGACAAAATAAGTAGCGCGATTTGTGCTCAATAAAAAATAAATTATGGCGAATATCCAAACTGACAAAACACCCATGCAGCGATTGCTAGAAATGGTGAAGCTTGAGCGGCAAGATATTACTTTGCTAATCGCCCTTACTTTTGGCTATGGCTTGCTCAATATTGCAACACCTGTTGCAGTACAAGCGTTGGTGAATATTGTCACCATGGGTGGTGTGCTACAGCCATTGTTTGTTGTCTCCGTCATTTTGTTTGCCTTGCTGGTACTCTCTGGCATGCTATACGTGTATGAAACCTATCTGGTCGAGCTCATTCAGCGGCGCATCTTTATACGTACCGCCGTCAGTGCCGCAATGAACACCCAAGGTATACAAGCAACTATCTACGATTCAGAAAATCCAGTGGAGTTGATGAATCGTTTTTTTGATATTTCTACGGTACAAAAATCTGCAGCCACATTGCTCACCGTTGGCCTAACCGCAAGTTTGCAAGGTCTGATTGGTAGCTTGATTCTGATTTTTTACAGCCTCTATTTTGCCATTATTGTGATTGCTGTGATTCTCATGTTAGCCATCATCATATTTGTACTTGGCCGTCGTGGTATCCCCACTGCAATAGATGAATCTATCACCAAATATAAAATGGCTGCATGGTTAGAAACCATTGCACGTAATTTTTATGTGTTTAAATTTTACCGTGCCGCCCAACGCACAGCCAATTACACCGATGTGCTAGCTAGGGACTACTTGGCAAAGCGTGAGGAGCATTTTCAAACCTTGCTCATGCAAAATATCGGTGCTGTGCTGCTGTACGCACTCGTGGGTACTTCTATGCTGGCTTTGGGAGGTGCGCTGGTCATCCAAGGGCAAATTAACCTAGGTCAATTTGTAGCTGCAGAGCTGATTATTTTTGGTGTGTTGGCTGCATTTGTGCGCTTTATCAGCAAACTGGAATATTTTTACGACATGCTGGCGGCGCTCGACAAAATCGGTGTACTTAATGATTTACCGCAAGAGGTCATTGGCGCGCATGACCTAGAGAACAAAGAAATTGCCAGTGTAAGTGCGCACAACGTTAGCTTTGCTTACTCTTCAAGAATCCAACCCGTACAAGATCTGAGTTTCAATTTGCAAAAGGGGCAAAGTCTTGCCGTGCTGGGCGCATCAGGTGCTGGTAAGTCAACACTTGTGGGCATTATTTTAGGGTTACGTGGCCCGACAATCGGTCATATTGCCTATGATAGTTTAGATTTGCGACAGTTGAATCAAACGCAATTACGCAACGTGATAGGCTTGGCTAATAGAGTAGAAATACTTGAAGGTACTATCTTGGAAAATATACGCATTGGGCGTACAGAAATTGCGCTCAGTGAAATTAATGATGTACTCAGCGAACTTGGCTTGCTGAATGATTTAGTTAATTTAGAGAAAAGCTTAGACACTGAGCTTAACGCAATTGGTGCACCACTCTCTACCACTCAGTTGCAGCGTCTGGTATTAGCAAGAGCCATTGTAGGTAAGCCCAGCTTATTGATTATTGATGGTTTGCTGGATACGCTGGATGACGAGGAATTAGAAGCGGCAATACAATTACTTGCTCGTCACAAGCAAGATTGGATGCTTATTGTGACCACCCGGTTCGCACACATAGCGGAGCAGTTTGAAACTACCTTATTGCTACCCTCGCAGAAGGAGCGTGCCTAATGGCTTTGCGCAACGATATACCTTTTGCTGAAACACTGACCTTAGCCAAAACGCCTAAGCATGTAGCTAAGTTCATCAAAGTGATTGGATATACCTTTTTTGGAATCCCTTTTGTTGCCTTGTTTTTACCTTGGCAACAAAACGTCACTGCCATGGGCAGAGTCACCGCATTTGCGCCCTCAGAGCGCGTACAAACTATCGATGCACCAGTTAGCGGTGTTATCAGTAAATGGTACGTACAAGAGGGGTCAAAAGTGACCAAGGGCGATACTTTGCTCGAAATCAGAGATATCGACCCGATGTTTAAAGACCGCTTAGAGGCTCAGCGCGATAATCAGCGTAGCAAGCTCAGCGCCAAAGAGAGTGAGCTGCAATCGTACGAGTTACAACAACGTAACCTGATTTCATCACGCGATGCCAAAATTTCAGCGGCACAATTCAAACTGGACGTAGCCAAGCAAAAAATTGTCTCAAGCTCTGAAACGCTTAGCGCCGCACAAGCTACGGTAGATGCGGCAGAATTTCAAGTGAATCGACTCAAACGGCTATATCAAGACGGGCTTGTGTCCAAACGCGATATGGAAGTCGCAGAACGTGATTTTATTATCGCCAAACGTAGTCAAAACAGTGCGCAAGCCCAGTACAACTCTGCGCAAGCTGAGGCAAAATCAGCCAGTGTTGAGGTTCAGCAAATTCGCGCCGATGCACAAGTCGACTTGGACAGCAACTTTGCTGTTATCAACAAAATTAAAGGGGAGTTGGCCGATAGCCAAAACGATCTCACTACTTCGGAGATCAATCTGTCCCGTCAGAACATGCAGAAAATTGTGGCACCACGCGATGGTGTCATTTTTAGGTTGCCGGTCAACTCTCAATCGCAAATGATTTCACAAGGGCAGCCGCTGTTGGTGATTTTGCCCGATACTGAAACGCGTTCAGTGGAGCTGATGGTAGACGGAAGAGACGCACCATTGATTACCAAAGGTAGCCAAGTACGCTTAGAGTTTGAAGGTTGGCCGGCAATTCAGGTGCCGGGTTGGTCACGTGTGCGTGTTGGTACCTTTGCCGGAAAAGTGGCGTTTGTTGACCCCACTGACAACGGCATGGGTAATTTCCGTGTGATGGTGGTACCCGATGATCAGGAACAAGACTGGCCTGAAGCACGCTTTTTAAGGCAAGGGCTCAATGCCAAAGGTTGGATATTGCTCGAAAACGTCACCATTGGTTATGAAATTTGGCGTGTGCTCAATGGCTTCCCACCACGCATTCCTGAAGTATCGTCGGTGCCGACCCCACCTAAACGTTCTTCGCCATGATGCATATATCCACCTCATCATCTATGACCATCGGTTTCATCAAGCCTGTCATGGCGTTGATGGTCTCTCTGTTCTCTTTACTAGTATTAGCAGAGGATCATGCTGAGTTAAAAGGCAAGCTGACTAAGCGCTTGGCGACTGAGGAGCAACTGGAATTAGACAAATACACGACGCAGCCGCCAAAAACGCTCAAAGATGCGGTTGAGGGCTATCAAAACACGCAAAAAAATAGCAATCACAAGGCGATTGTCATCGACCTTAAGAAAGCGTTAATTCCGTTTGATGACCCAGCTGCTGAAAATGGGATTCGACCAGGCGCAGAGGAAGCCAACGCGCAGCAGATTAAGATTGAAGATATCCGCATACGAGCTTTAGGCAACAATTTGGCGATTCAAGTGGCCAAGATTGATCCCTTAATTGCTGCCGCCAGCACCCGCGAAGAAGAGGCCAAGTTTGACAACATTGTGTTTGCTTATGCGAAATACAGTAGTTATGACACCCCAAAAATTTCAGGGGATAAAGTTGAGTTTACCTCCGATAATCCCGCGCTGAATAATCAGCAAGTCAAACTGTCTACCATCGAACAAGAAAAGCGCAGCTTGGGTTTAGAGGCAGGCATCAAAATCCCCTTACGCACTGGTGGCACCGTAACGCTCAGCTCGCCAATAGACGGTAAAGAAGGCATTGGTAAGTTCGCCACTGAGGAATATCGTAGCGCGCTCAGATTCTCATTTAGTCAGCCCTTATTGCGCGATGCTGGCAGACAAGTGAACGAGGCCAGTATTCGCGTGGCCGCCTACGAGCAACAAGCCACCGATTTAAATACACGTTTGCAGGCTATCCGTATTATTGCCACTGTAGATAAAGCTTACTGGGCCTTATATGAAGCATGGGGTGAATTAGATGTGCGTAGGCAGCAATTTGAATATGCACAACAAAATTTGGCGATGGTGAAACGTCGCGTTGAAGAGGGTTTAACCGCGGCAGTAGAAGTAAACCGTGCAGAAATTGGTGTGGCGGATAGGATGGAAGCCTTAATCATTGCTGAGACCAATCTTAAGCTGGCGCAGCGGCAACTGCGCTTCTTTCTCAATGACATCGGAGATACTCCACAGACTGATGTATTGGTGCCAGCCAGCCAGCCTAATCTGCTTAAGTATGAGTTTGATCGCCAAAAGTTATTGAATGATGCCATGGCTGGACGCTTGGAGTTACTGGCGCAAGAAGTCAAATTGGCGGCGGACATGACCAATATTGAGTACCTTGAAAATCAAACTCTGCCGATGTTCACGCTGGATTATCAGTACGGTGCACTTTCTAATACATCGTCCGGCATTGGCAATACCTATCAAAATATTTTCGATGAATCCTTTAACGATTGGTCAATTGGGCTAAAGTTTGAAATGCCAATTACCAACGAGGCCAGGAAAGCACGTTTAGAGCGCGCGGTGCAACAAAGAAATCAGCGCTTGGCCACCAAAAGCCTGCAACAGCTCACCGTAAAAAAAGAAATTTTTGATGCATTAGATCAAGTTGATCAACAGTGGCAGCGTATTTTGGCAGCAAGGCAACAAGTATTAATTGCTGGTATCAACTACGATGCTGAGCTGAAGCAATTCAACGAGGGCTTGCGCACCATGACCGAGGTGCTCGAGACGCTCACGCGACTGGGTGAGGCGCAAATCAAAGAAGTCCGTGCTATCAGCGATTATCAAATATCACTCGTCGACACAGCTTACGCCACAGGCACGTTGCTTGGCTACAGCAAGCTAAATTTTCAGTAATACCTTTCCGTTTTAGCTAAACAAATTTCTTGACAAACATAACTATATAACTAATTATGTAGTTATGAAAACAATTCAATCCATACCAATTGAGTGGCAAGCTATCTCAGCCCTGTTCGTTGCATTAGGTGATGAGCAGCGACAGCGAATTCTGTTAGCATTCGATAAAGATGAACACTTAAATATTCTGCAAATTGTTGAACATTCCAAATTAAGCAGAACCGCAGTGACGCATCATCTAAAAGTACTACACAAAAGTGGGGCATTAAAAAGCGAAAAAATTGGCAAAGAGGTGTTCTTTTGGGTTAACAAAGAGCACATGATTGAAGCCATACATAATGTATTAAATTACATACAAAAAGAGATTTAATGGGGGTAAGTATGCTGGCAAGTCTATTACGTAACGTTTGTAAGGTAATCTTTCGTGTCAAAGTGCATGGTTTGGAGCACGTTCCTCAAGAAAACCGATTACTGATAATCGCGAATCATGAGTCATTTTTAGATGGTTTATTGCTAGGGCTTTTTCTACCTAAACGCGCTACTTTTGTAGTCCACACCGGTGTGCTTAAAAATCGTATCTTTCGTCAGTTTTTAAGACTCACCCCCTATCTGGCCGTCGATCCCACTAGCCCTTTAGCCATGAAGCAAGTCATCCGTCGCTTAGATTTGGGTGAAAATGTGGTCATTTTCCCAGAAGGTCGCATCACGCTCACTGGCAGTTTAATGAAGGTTTATGATGGCCCAGGTTTTGTCGCCGCTAAGACCGGTGCGCGCATTTTGCCTGTCAGAGTCGAGGGTGCGGCGCAGTCTTATTTTGGGCGTTTGTCCGATGCACATCCTAGAAAAATACTGCCACGCGTCACATTGACTGTGCTACCTAGCACAGAAATTTCTATAGAAGACCCTACCAATCACCCGCCTCTCACCGCACGGCAAAGACGACGTATTGCGGGTGAAGGCATGCGTGGCGTGATGCAGAAGATGCTGTTTCAGGCACAAAAAAGCCGCACATTTTTTGAGGCGTTTTTGGACACGATCGATAAGTTTGGTAGCCGTACCAAGATTATTGAGGACATGAATGGCGTAGAAGAAACCTACCAAATGTTGCTTAAGAAAAGCTTGGCGTTGGGCCGAATCGCCTGCAAAGTCAGTGCGCCCAGAGAAGCTGTCGGTGTACTGATGCCAAACGTGACCAATACTTTGGCCTTGGTGTTGGGGATGACCGCATTTAATCGTATCCCAGCCATGTTGAATTACACCGCAGGCACAGCGGGAATGCAAAATGCCTGTATTGCTGCAAATGTTAAAACCATCATCACCTCACGTAAATTTATTGAGGCCGCTAGTTTGGAAGAGGTGGTTTCAAAATTCACAGATTTAAATGTGGTGTATTTGGAAGATTTACGCGCACAGTTTGGCGTTCGTGATCGTGCATGGTTAATGGGGTATGCACTGCACTATCCAAGAGCGGCCATAGAAGAAACACGGCCAGATGATATTGCGGTCATTCTGTTTACATCGGGCTCAGAGGGCAAACCAAAAGGTGTAGTGCACTCACATAAAAGCATCTTAGCCAATATTGCGCAGATTATGGCAATACTTGATTTTAACCCCACTGATAAATTTATGATGGTATTGCCGATGTTCCATGCCTTTGGCTTTACAGGGTCACTCTTACCAATATTGGGCGGCATCAAAATCATGGTGTTCCCCTCACCTCTGCAATACAAAGTCATCCCCGAAGTCATCTACGATAAAGGTTGTACGGTATTGTTTGCAACCAGCACGTTCTTGGGCAACTATGCCAAATTTGCACACCCCTACGATTTTTACAAATTGCGTTTTGTGGTGGCTGGGGCAGAAAAACTGAATGAGGAAGTGCGTAGAACTTACCACGAAAAATTCGGCATTCGTATTTTGGAGGGCTATGGCACCACAGAGTGCGCACCTGTCCTATCAGCCAATACCCCTATGGCTAATCGCCACGGCAGTGTGGGGCAATTAATGCCAGGTATTGAATACAAGCTTGAGCCAATACCGGGGATTGCAGAGGGCGGTGTGCTGCACGTGAAGGGTGAGAATGTTATGCAGGGTTATTACAAGTTTGATGAGCCTGCAGTATTAGAACCGCCCGAAGATGGTTGGTATAACACAGGCGATGTGGTGGAAGTGGATGCTGAAGGGTATATTTTTATCAAAGGCCGGGTGAAACGTTTTGCTAAAGTGGCGGGTGAAATGGTCTCGTTAGAGGTGGTAGAAAAAATCGCACATACCGCCGCACCCGAACATCAGCATGCAGCTTCAACACAAACCGACCTGCAGCGTGGTGAGAATATCGTACTGTTTACCACAGACCCTGCTTTAAAGCGGGAAGACCTGCAAATTGTGGCTAAAAATTTGGGCAGTCCGGAGTTGGCGATCGCTAGAAAAATTGTGCAACTTGATGAAATCCCATTGCTAGGTACAGGTAAAACCGACTATGTCACTTTGAAACAGATGGCGGAAGCAACATAGAGAATGATGTAAATGGTCGATTGGGGTGGTGCATAGTGAGGGCATGTTAGACCTGAACATGGTGCAAACATTAAACTTACTGAGCTATGTTGAATATTTCTGATTACGATGATGATATGAAGATAAAGTCTTTCTTTCCTAAGCGCTAAAAGCCCAGGACTAATTTATAAAGTGCAACCATGACAACTATAATAAATAACAGCTCAGACAAGTTATTCTCGCGCGGTATGATCGCCGTGTTAATTGCGCAATTTATGTCTGCTTTTGCAGACAATGCATTATTGTTTGCAGCAATCGCGTTGCTAAAGGCTGGATCAGCACCAAACTGGCAGGTACCGCTATTGCAGGAGTTCTTTGTAGTAGCGTTTATTATTCTGGCACCTTTTGTCGGACCAATAGCTGATGGTTTTCCTAAAGGGCGGGTGATGCTAACAGCCAACTTGCTCAAGTTATCGGGTGCTACGGTAATGATGCTAGGACTAAACCCACTGTTAGCTTACGGCTTGGTGGGTATTGGTGCCGCAGCTTATTCCCCGGCCAAATATGGCATTTTGAGTGAGCTGGTGAGCGCAAATCAATTAGTGAAAGCCAATGGTCTGATTGAAGGATCAACGATTGTTGCTATTTTGTTAGGTGCGGTTTTGGGTGGAAAGATCGCAGATATGTCCGTAATGTTCGCATTAACAGCCGTTTGTGCCTGCTATCTATTGGCAGCAGGCGTCAATACCTTGATACCTCGTTTACCTGTTGCAAGACCAGACACCAAGTTATCACTCTTAAAGTTAATAAAAGAATTTTTAGAGGCGCTTAGAGTGCTCTCGTTCAATAAAGACGCTCGTTTTTCATTAATAGGCTCTAGTATTTTTTGGGGGACAGGATCAACTTTGCGCTTACTATTGGTTGCATGGGTACCTGTGGCGCTAGGTATTAACGACTTGAGTATGCCTGCAAACTTGAGCGGCGCCGTTGCAGTAGGTATTGCGATTGGAGCTGCGTTTGCGGCCAATTTCGTTCGACTTGAACATGTGAATCGTGTGCTTCCAGCAGGTTTGCTGATTGGGGTGCTCATCATTATGTTTGCGCAAACAACTCAACTATCCATCGCCATTGGTTTACTCATCCTAATAGGTTCAGCAGGTGGGTTTTATGTGGTGCCACTCAACGCTTTGTTGCAAGAACGTGGACATGAAACGGTTGGTGCAGGCAATGCGGTGGCAGTACAAAACTTTTTTGAAAACTTTTGTATGATGACATTGATAGGTATCTATATTGTTCTGCAAAAAAATGATGTACCTGTCATCACCACAACCTGGGTATTTGGCGGAATTATTTTAATGGCGATAAGCCTACTGGCGCTTAAAAGGTTACGGAAACTATAAAGACATTAAGCATATCCGTTCAATGCATACTTTAATCTCCCTCACCGCTAGCGATAATCCTTTACCGCTGATGTTTTGTGCGACCGTCTTTTTTCTGAGCATTTATTGCACTTTTGCAGGCTTGGTGTATTTGCTGACAAAACAGCTTGATCGGACCATTGAAAAGCGAGAAGCCACTGGCAAGCAGATGGCGACAGAGCTTACTAACTCTATGCGTACGATAGGATTGTTTGGCATTGGCATGATAGTGCCATGGTTGTTGATACAAAATGGATTGGCCAGCATTGATGTGAGCCACACTAACGTGCAAATTGTATTGGAGTGCTTAGCACTAATAGTGTGGAACGATATACATTTTTATTTCGTACACCGTTTGCTACACACACAGCACAAATGGTTTAACTTTAAGACTTTACATGTCACGCATCACAAATCCGTGTCTGCCACCCCGTTTGCCGCTTATAGTATGAGCGTATCAGAGGCCATCTTACTAGGAAGTGTGATGCCCATAGCCATGCTAGTGTGGGATTTTTCGGCTATTTCGCTACTCTTCTTACCCATCTGGTCCATCTGCATTAACGCATTAGCACACTCCAACTGTGATCTTTTTCCTCATGCCAGTCAGCGCTCTTGTTTAGCGCTGGTGAAGCATCACCAACATCATCACTCGCATTATCACGGTAATTACAGCTTCTTTTTTTGGCAGCTGGACGCCTTCTTTGGATCTTTACACAACTCAAAAAAACAGGATACCCATGACACCATTTAGCCATGTATACATCACCGACACTGCCAGCTTTATGCCAGGAAAAGCGGTAAACAATGAAGGAATGGATCAGTATATTGGGTCAATCAATCGCATGTCAGATCGCATCAAAATGCGCATTTTGGCTGAAAATGGCATTCAGCATAGGCATTATGCTATTGATGAAAAGGGTCAATCGTTACATTCGGTAACTTCTATGGGTGCTAATGTGGTAGCGGCTTTAAGTAAAAATAATATGCCTCAATTCTTGGCTGCCGCAACTACTGGAAGTGATTGTGCGGCACCGGGCCTTGCCAACTTAATTCAAGGGGAATTGGCGCTTCCACCGCTAGAAACACTATCGGTATCAGGCATATGTGCAGCATCTATAGGTGCGCTTAATGCGGCAGCTTCTGCAATTCAATCAGGCGCTGCAGATACCGCAATCACGGTAGCCAGTGAGTTTCCTTCTAGGCTGTTTAAAGCCTCCCGCTTTGAAAACCGGGAGGCGGATATCGATTTTGATGCACATTTTTTACGCTGGATGCTGTCAGACGGTGCTGGCGGCGTGATGCTGAGGAATCAAGCAGCGGCGCAGGGAATATCATTCAGGCTAAAGTGGATTCATCAGCGATCATTTTCCGGGGATATGCCTACCTGTATGCAAGTGGGTCAATCCATTGGTAACACGCTACCTGGCTACTTGGACTACCCGACTTTGGCAGAAGCAGAAAAGGCTGGCGCTTTCGATTTACGCCAAAATATCAGAACACTGCCTAACTTATTTGATATGGGGCTACATGAGTATGCTGGCTTGGTGAAAGATGGGTATGTTAACCCATCAGATATCGACTGGTTTTTGTGTCATTACTCATCCGAGCGCTTTAAGCCGATGATGGCAGATTTAATGCAAGAAGCGGGTATTGCTATTCCAACTGAAAAATGGTTTTCTAATCTATCAAGCAAAGGCAATACTGGCTCCGCATCAATTTTTATTATGCTGGATGAGTTTTTCAAAACTAAAAAAGCTTCATTAAAAGTAGGGCAACAAATATTTGGTTTTGTACCAGAGTCAGGACGCTTTAGTGTTGCCTATTTTTTACTGGAAGTGGTGGATTGCAACACAGTTACAAGTGCTACGCAGCAACCTGCATCTCATGCTGTAGTAGACTTTGCGACCGATTTAGCACCAGCCCCTATGTCGGCAGAAGGTCAAACTGGCGTGGTTGCGGATACGCTCAAAGGCTTGATGGCGGTATGGCATGATTACCGCTCAGAAGTATTCCGTACAGATATTGCTTGCGCGATCATGCAAGGAAACATTCAGCTTGCTGATTATTTGAGCTGGATGGAGTGTTGGATTCCACAGGTGCGCGAAGGCAGTCTTTGGATGCGACGTGCAGTATCCAGCATGAGCCCACAATACCAACAACTAGCGCAGCTTGTACAAACGCATGCGGGTGAAGAGCAGCTTGATTGGCAAGTGTTATACCAAGACTATGTACAGGCTGGGGGTAAGCTTGACGCAAGCCATTTAAGACGCAACCCCGGTGGTGAGGCGTTAAATGCTTTTATGCACAGTTATGCAGCGCGTAAAGACCCGATAGGCTTACTTGGTGGCATCTACATTATTGAGGGCACTGGACAGCGGATTGTGCCCACTTTACTGCCCAAATTGAAGCAGCATTTAAGAGTGTCCTCATCCATTTTAAAATTTATTGAGTACCATGGTGAAAATGACCAAGCACATATGATGCGGTGGTTAGAAGCAGTTAAACTGGTGGTGAAAATTGACAGCAGTGCTGCAAAAGAGATTGTGAGCGTGGCACAAACTGTCGCTACCTTATATTTGCAGCAATGGAAATTCGTACCCGTTAGCGACTAGTTCAAATGATAAATAAAATAGCTTATTTAAGTGCTGCTGTGCTGTTCTGGGTATGTTCTTTTGCATTAGCAATGGATCAATCTAGTGATTTTATTGATACACAAATTGCAGCGCATCCGGATAAAACGGGTGTCTTCGTTTTAGATAAAGGGGAAGACGCTCTGATAGCGCGAGCATGGTTGGCTGACTATGCAAAACAAACCATAGAAGTGCAATACTTTATTTGGAGTGATGACAATATTGGGACACTTGCCTCAGAAGCCCTGCTGCGTGCGGCTGATAGAGGAGTGATGGTGCGTGTAATTGTCGATGACCTATTGATCAATGCACCTGACCAAACGTTATTGGCGCTGGCTTTACACCCCAACATTAACATCAAAATTTATAATCCGCAGCATTCAGTAGGCGTGCCATTTCACAAAAGACTCATCAATATCATCACTGATTTTCGTGGAGTTAATCAGCGCATGCACGATAAAACTTTTATTGTGGATGGCAAAATTGCTATTACTGGTGGGCGTAACATGGCTACTGAATACTTTGATTACAATCATTCCTATAATTTTAGAGACAGAGATGTATTACTTTTAGGGAAAGACGTTGCAGGCATTAAATCTAGTTTTGAGCGTTTTTGGAAAAGTCCTTTAAGTGTCAGCGTAGAACATTTATATGACGGCATAGGGATTTTTAAAAAAAATGTACAGGTAGAAGATAGTCAAGTTAAAGAAATTTACCAGTCGCTCCACGATTATGCACAATCTAGCAGTAATTTCTCTGCATATTTGCGTGGTGTGATTAGTAACATTCATAATGCCTTTAATGCTATATCCCAGCAAATTATCTGGACAAATGTCTCGGTGATAAGTGACTTACCCGGTAAAAATAAGGCTTCTGGGCTGGCGGGTGGAGGTCAATCCACATCAGCACTTGTTCAATTGGTTAACGCCTCGCAGAAGCAAATCACCATTCAATCGCCATATTTAGTCATGTCAGACCAGGCTGTTTCATTGTTCCAATCTGCCATTAATCGCGGCGTTAAAGTGCGAATTAATACCAACTCATTAGCGGCCACCGATAACATTCAGGCATTTAGCGGTTATCGTAATCAACGTAATCAGCTACTTAAAATGGGCGTAAGCATTTATGAATACAAACCCAACCCAATCGTCAAAAAACATCTAATAGCCGCTTCAATATTGGCACATAAGCGCTCACCTAAATTTGCAATTCACGCTAAAACAATGGTGATTGATTCGGAAACTGTCTTTATTGGCACATTCAATTTCGATCCTAGATCTGAAAATTTGAATACAGAAATAGGTGTTGTAATACACAACACCAACTTGGCTAAATCAGTAGAAAAGGCAATCAAAACAGATATGCAGCCCGATAACAGCTGGAACGCCGCAACGGATAACCCTGACCGGTATGTCAGTTTCACTAAGCGCTTGAAAGTGTGCTTATTACAAGCCTTACCGATTAAAGCATTGTTGTAGCTAACTTTGGAGAGCGAGAGTAGCGTGGATAATAGACGTCAAAAAAAAGTAGCTTTACCCCGATCTGCACCCAATTTAGAGGCTGCTCATAATCCAGATGATCCAGACCCTTGGCAAAGTCTGTGGTTGGATCAATCAACACCTATCAATCCAGGTGTAAAACAGGCCTGGCTCCGCGATTCCAATACTTGGTCTCGCCAATTTTTATTGCCGGTAGTCAGACCGCTGGCCAGGCTCAGCATTGTCTTACTGCAAGTCATTAAAATTATTATCCCTAACCGATTTTGCTCATCACGTTTACTACATAAGTTATTGGCTTGGGCTTTGTCGATTTTTGCCACTCCGGAAGCCAATTGGTTAATTCTGCGGCATTTCTGGATTGGTTCTGAAAATCTGGCTTTTTTGAATGCCAATATTAAAGGCGCTGGTGTCGCTATGCATCCGCTGCGACCATACGATTTACCAGATTTAAAAGACAATTTATTTATACAGCATGACTTAAATTTATTTAACTTTATCACTCGGCTCAACTTGTCGTTGCGGGCGAACAATGTTGGGGATGTTCAAGCCAATCAATCATTAGATTTCTCCATGATTTCAGAGGATGGCAACTTCCCAATCGCACCTCAAAATGATGGCTGGTTAAATGTATTAGATTTGCAAACATGTATCGATATTTTCACCCCTATTTACCAGCTGTTTTTGACAGATAAAGATTTTTGGCGCTCTGTGCACTCATTGCAATTTGATGAGACGATAGGCATTTATGCGGCCAAAGTGTTGAATAAGCCTGAGGGCTTAATATTGGTGAATAACAAACATCCGATGGTCGTTCCTGCGACATGGTCAGCTGGTTATCGCTTGGTACTGCATGGACTGTCAGCTGAAATGCTGCATGCGCTGTTGGTTCAAGCTAAACAGCAGTCACTACAAAAGGGTGCTGGCTGAGTATGTTAAGCGATATAATCAGCGTTTTTAGCACTCGCTGCGTCTTACATTCAAACTTATGCATTTTCTAAATATTTTCAGCGTATTCAAACGTACAGTTTGGCGCTTAGCGCTTAAGGCAGGCCCATTTGCGCCTTTAATCTCCATGTTGTTATTGGGCTTGGTGATTTTGTCATTGTCACGACTGGGTTTGGTGTTGTGGAAATTTGACCGTGTACATGCGACTGGTGAGTTATTGGCCGTCATGTATCAAGGCGTTCGCGTAGATATCATCGAGCTCGGTTTGATTGCGCTGATTCCGCTATTGCTCGCACCCATATTGGCCATTAAACGCCTTTTTAACATTTGGAAGTGGCTCACCTATAGTTGGGTGTTGATAGCAATCGTGTTGCTCGTATTTTTAGAGGCCGCTACGCCTGGTTTCATTATGGAATACGATGTAAGACCTAACCGTATTTTTGTGGAGTATCTAAAGTATCCACATGAAGTAATGGGTATGTTATGGACTGGCTTCAAAGTGCATATCTTTGCAGGTGTGCTATTTACTGTGCTGGCATTTTTAGGGATGCGCTACTGGATGCAACCATGGTGTAACGCCCAATCTACTTGGACTAACCAACGTTTATGGTTGGTGTGGCCGCTAATCTTTGTGCTCACGCTATTAGGTATACGTTCAACCTTAGGCCATCGACCAGCCAATCCCGCATTATTTGCAATCACCCAAGATAGCATGGTCAATAGCCTGATTTTGAATTCTGGATATTCTGTTTTCTACGCCATTTATAGCTTGCAACATGAGGCAAAATCCAGCGAAATCTACGGCAAAATGGACAAAGCGGAAGTGTTTAAAATCACTGGCGCTAAAGATACCGAACTGCCTACTTTAACCACACTCGTGCCATCAGCCAAACGCGATAAACCACTTAATCTGGTCATTATTTTGCAAGAAAGCTTGGGTGCTGGCTTTGTGGAATCGTTGGGTGGCAAACCCGTTACCCCAAATATTGAGCGTTTAAAAGACGAAGGTATTTGGTTTGAGCAGTTATACGCCACTGGTACCCGCTCTGTACGTGGTATTGAAGCGGTCGTCACTGGCTTTCAGCCAACACCTGCGGATAGCACGGTGAAGCTCTCTTTGAGTCAGAAAAACTTCTTTAGCTTGGCCAGTTTGTTAGAAAAACAAGGCTATATCACCGAGTTTATTTATGGCGGTGAATCGCACTTTGATAACATGCGTAGCTTTTTTATGGGCAACGGTTTTCAACAAATTGTGGATCAAAAAGACTATAAAAATCCGGTATTTGTTGGTAGCTGGGGTGCCTCTGATGAAGATTTGTTGAATAAAACACATGAGCAATTGCTGGCGCACTATGCCAGCGGAAAACCATTTTTCACGCTGGCATTCAGTTCATCTAACCATGCACCGTTTGAGTTTCCAGACGGGCGTATTGAGCTGTACGAGCAACCCAAAGCCACAGAAAATAATGCGGTCAAATATGCAGATTATGCCGTGGGTGAGTTTATTAAAAAGGCCAAAGCCAGCCCCTATTGGAAAGACACCATATTCTTGATTGTGGCAGACCATGATATTCGTGTACGTGGCGAAACCTTGGTACCGATTGAGCATTTTCATATCCCGGGATTAATTCTGGGCGCGGATGTCAGCCCTAAACGCATTAAGGCCATAACCAGTCAGATTGATTTGCCTGTGACCGTCTTATCACTGATGGGTGTGAATGCCCAGCACCCGATGACAGGAACGGACATGACTAAGATCCCAGAGGATTATTTGGGGCGCGCCATGATGCAATACAACTACAATTTTGGATGGATGGAGCAAACCCAGCCCATCACAGACAAAATGATTCCCAACCAAGTGGTGGTGCTACGTGAGGGCAAAGCACCTGCTTTTGGGGTGTATGATACGCAAAACAAGCATCTCAATGAGACTCCACCCCCAGAGAACGCAACCGCATTAGAGCAACGTGCGCTGGCTAATTCACTATTGCCTTCCCTGTTGTATACCGAACAACGCTACCGGTTGCCCTAATGACCAGCGCTTCCTATCAGCCTTCCATGCTGACCAAGCAGGTTGTCCGTGATGGCCTGAGCTATTTTCTGCGCGGTGGGCTGTGGTTGCGCCAAGCGCATTTGCCTGTCAATGACCATGTGATTGCAGATGACTTTATTGGCGTATGCGTGGCGACTCAAGAAGATCCGGCATTAGACGCTTATGTGATTGCGCAATTGCGCATGCTGGGCATCAAGCGTGTACGTTTAGATTTTACTTACGGTGATTTAGAGAGCGCTAACGCACGCTTTTTATCAGCGTTGATTGCTGCAGGCTACCGTGTCAATCTGCATTTGGTACAACCTTTCCAGGCTGCCAAGCAAATGTTGCTGGCAGAGGAGCAAGACATCTGGCGGCAGTTTTTGCATGATGTGCTTGACCGTTTTGGCAGTCAACTTACCCATATCGAAATAGGCTCGACCATTAACCGCAAACGTTGGAGCGGCTATAGTTTTGATGGTTTTCTTGCGACATGGGATATTGCTTACAAGCTCATCAAAGCACGCAATATCACTATCGCCGGGCCCAATGTTCAAGATTTTGAGCCGTTTTATAACGTTAGTTTGCTAAATCAATTAAAGGCTCGTCAGCAGCTGCCCGATATCTGCAGTAACAATTTATTTTGTGAGCGCGTGCCTGAGCCGGAAAGTAATGACCATCGTGTATTTAAATATCAGTGGACTACTTGGTTTGATTACAACTTAATCAAAAAAGCGCGATTATTACAGAAAATCAATCTTGATTTTGGCGTTTCTGCACTGATTTCACCGGTAGCATTTTGGTCTGTTTTTCGTATACAGCGCCGCTACCCAGATGCACTAGAAAAACAGGCCGATTACGCCGTACGTTATTTCCTATTGTTAGCTGCTTCGGGCGCATTACAGCAAACCAACTGGGGCGCCTTAATTTGTCAGCGCGAAGGCTTGATTAGCGACGGTTTGACCGAGCATGATTACCCAGCGCTAGAACGCGTTACGCATTACGCACATGCAGATGGTCAAGTTACCAATTACACGCATCGTCCCAGCTTTGCAGCAGTGAAAACCTGTGCCGCGCAGATTCAGGGTGCGCGTTATGTGGGTGCTTTGGCTAATGGTGATGGCTTAGAACATCATCATTTTGAAAAAGATGGTCACACTATCCATGCTATTTGGACACAAAATGGCAAAGTAGCCTTTTTAGATGCTGTCTACTCTCAAGCTGTTCTAGCACAAGCTGTCATGGTGAGTCGGGATGGAATAGTGCTACCCAACACACATGTATTTGTGACTGAATCACCTATGTATTTGATTTGGCATCACTCTACCGAAATAGCGGCTGAGCCAACTTTGGCCAAGGATTTGTTGATTTATGCACATCAACCAGACCTAAAATATTTCCGCTTTGATGAAGGTGATTGGCAAGGTTTAGTGCTCGCTAAAGATGCAGAAGACGCGGCTGTATTGATGCGTGAATTGCATCCAGAAGGCTTGCAGGCACCCCACAAAGCAGGAGCTTTGCGCCATGCGCGTAATGCAATCTGGGCAGTGCCGGATCCAAGAAATCCGGAGCGGCAATTGACGATTAAACAGCCAGTCAAAATGTATCCACACAAAGCCTTTTTAGATCGTTTTAAACCCAGCAAGGCCAAGCGTAGCTGGAATGGGGCGATGGAGTTGATGCGTCGTGGTATTGGCACAGCTATGCCGGTGGCTTACTTTGAAAAAGTAGGCGACGCTAGCTTAAAGCAAAACTTTTATGTGTGTGAATACGTGCCGTCAGAGGCCAACATCGGGCAAATATTTGCTGCTTTTGCGCAGGGAGAAACCCATTTTAATAACTTCCCGGCAGAAGACGTCTATTTCCAATTTGCGCAATTCTGTCATGATATGCACGGCCGCTTGATTTACTTCAGGGATTTTTCCGGCGGCAATATTCTGGTCAATCTGGACGCAGATAAACAGCTTACGTTCTCATTAATTGATACCGCACGTTTGCGTACATTTGCCATGACGCCTTTTCCCGAGCAATATCGTCTTGCCGATATGACACGTGCTTGCCACAAACTACATTGGGCAGGGCGTGAGCGCTTGATGCAAATTTATTTTGGTATGTTGGGCCGTCAGTTTACTTGGCGTCATCGTCTAGCATTCCATCTCTATGATTTCAAAGTGCGTTTAAAGAAAACCATAGGCCGTAAAGGCTGGAAACGCATGCTACGAAAGATAAAAGGATTAAAGGCCTGATTGCTAATCTCATGAAAACCATGAGACAGTTTTAAGCGCTTTATACAGGTGATATTTTTGATGCGGGCGTATAGTAGATTCACGTTATGGATTTGCACTCACAGTAATGTTGAAGTAAACCAAACGAATTTTAACTAAAGGAGAATCATTATGTGGACAACACCAGCTGCTACTGAAATGCGTTTCGGTTTCGAAGTTACAATGTACGTAATGAACAAGTAATTCTTGTTATTCGTATGTTAAAGGGTGCTTACAGCACCCTTTTTGATTTTTGGTTATATATACGCCAGGCTCACGGCGCAGGCAATTTAAATTCTTTAGGTAGCAATACCCAAATCGTGCCAGATTGCTTCATTGCCCCTGCCATTTTCCCTGCGTAGTTACCACTCCCCCAGTAGAAATCGGCTCGAACACCGTCTTTAATCGCACCACCGGTATCTTGTGCAATCATCAAGCGCTGTAAAGGTTTGGTGCTGTTTGGATATGTGGTAGATAAATAAATAGGCGCACCTAAGGGGATATACTTCGGGTCTATTGCTACGCTACGTTCTGCTGAGAGCGGTACACCCAATGCGCCCAATGGGCCGGGCAAGTTGGCCGGCAACTCTCTAAAAAACACATAACTAGGGTTGGTGTTTAGTAGCTCGCGCAATTTACCCACATTTTTACGTCCCCAGTCTTTAATCCCCTGCATAGATGCTTGGCTGGCCGTGAGTTCACCACGTTGTATCAACACTTTACCAATCGAGTTATAGGCATGCCCGTTTTGATCCGCGTAACCCACATGCATTTGTTCACCCGTATCCAACTGAATCAAGCCGGAGCCTTGGATTTGCAGGAAAAATGCATCAACAGCGTCATCGACCCACACCAACTCGCTACCAGCCAAAGGTGGTTTCTCAGATTCAATTTCTGCACGCGTCAAGTAAGGCACAAGTCTATTCCCGTCCAGTTTGCCGCGTAACCGTTTAAATTTGAGTTCCGGAAAGAGTGAGCTCAGGTCGACGGTGATTAAATCTTTAGGTTGGCTATAGAGTGGGAATGCATATTGCGCAGATTTGGTACGGCTTCCTTTCAAAATCGGCTCATAGTAACCGGTAATCAGTCCGCTATTGCTGCCGGCGATAGTGCTGGTGCTGTAAACATTAAAGTAGCGCGTAAAGTAATCAATAATTTGGGTGTTGTCTGGCGTAATTAATGTTGCCGCTGCTTGGCAGGCAGGTTGCCACTCAGGCTTGTTTTTTAGGGTGGAACAGCTGGTGAGCCAGGCTTGCCAGCCTTCCGTTAAATTATCTTGCTTCCAAGTTTCAATCTCACGCCAATCAGCAGGTTTCAGTAAGCCATATTCTGGAATCTTGCTACCAGGTACTTCCGGCTTAGTCTCGGGGGCTGGCGTTGGCTCAGGACTTGGTTTGCTAGGCTGTGTGATGACGGGTTCGCAGCGACATGGCGCTTGCTCTTTAACAACTTTCTTGCCGCATGCGGTCATCATTAGCACCAAGATTAGTAGTAGCCAATGATGTCGTATGCGCAATGAGGTCATTAATGTAATACCCTGTGTTGATATAGCTGAAACGGCTCAATAATTGCCTCAAATAGGGTGCCATCTTCTGCCACCATTTGATAGGTGCCACGCATTTCACCAGAGGCGGTAGTCAGCAAAGTACCACTGGTGTATTCAAATTGTGCATTGGGTTCAAGCAGCGGTTGCTCGCCAATCACACCCAATCCTTTTACCTCATCCACTTCATTGTTGGCGTTGGTGATAATCCAGTGTCGGCTAATCAGCTGTGCGGCAACCGTGCCAGTATTGGTAATGGTCACGGTGTAGGCAAACGCAAACTTTGATTCATCTGGCTTAGATTGCTCCGCAAGAAACGTTGTTTTCACCCTCACCGTGCAGGCGTAATGCTTTTTCTCTGCCATGGATTAATTGCTACCTGAAATCATTCCAGTAGTGGGCGAGCTAGGTGAAGCTGAGTAAAGTTTTTTGGCCATACGCCCAGCCAAATAAGACTCTCTGCCAGCTTCGACTGCTTTTTTCATGGCGCCAGCCATCAGTACAGGGTTTTGTGCAGCTGCAATTGCAGTGTTCATCAGTACACCTTGGCATCCTAATTCCATGGCAATCGCGGCATCGGCAGCACAGCCTACGCCCGCATCGACCAATACTGGAATCTTGGCGTTTTCAATAATGATTTGTAGATTCCATGGATTCAAAATGCCCATGCCAGAACCAATCAGAGATGCCAACGGCATGACTGCGCAGCACCCAATATCTTCTAGCTGCTTAGCAATAATCGGGTCATCAGAGGTATAGACCATCACATCAAAGCCCTCTTTCACTAATGTTTTGGCGGCGCTTAAGGTTTCTATCACGTTGGGATACAGCGTTTTTGGGTCGCCTAATACTTCCAGTTTCACCAAATTGTGACCATCTAATAATTCACGCGCCAAGCGCAAAGTACGCACTGCATCATCTGCGCTGTAGCAGCCGGCAGTATTGGGTAAATAGGTAAACTCTTCCGGTGGTAAGTAATCCAGCAGTGAAGGTTCATTGGCGACCTGACCAATATTCGTCCTTCTGATGGCTACAGTGACAATTTGGGCACCACTTGCGTCAATGGCAGCACGTGTTTCGGTAAAATCTTTATATTTACCTGTCCCTACCAGCAATCTGGAGTGATAATTTTTTCCTGCAATAACTAATGCATCGTTCATCTTTATGTTCTCTTTTGTTACTTATCCGCCACCGACTGCGCCAACAATTTCCAATTGATCACCATCATTTAACATGACATTTTCAAACTGGCTACGTGGCACAATTTCACCGTTACGCTCAATAGCAATGCGCTTTCCCACCAGATCCATGGCAGAAACCAGTGCGCTCACTGTAAACGCTTCACAATCAAAATGTTTATCTTTTCCGTTGATGATCAAATGCATAGCAAATCGGGCAGCTGCTGTAAAGATTGTTATTTTACGTAATTATGCTGACACATGGGGCGTTAATAATGATTTATTTAGATGAAAATTTATCTGTGGCACAGTCTATGCTTGTCATCTTGCAACTAAGTTATGCGTTATCAGCAGTAAGCACAACATTTAACTGGTTGATTTAAATTGTCATGATTTACATGATAGTGCGACTAAAGTGTGTAGAAATTGAATTTTTTTAACGATTAAAGCTCTACGTCCATACGAACACAATTCGTGTGGTTTTTAACTCCCAAAAGGAAACGATGATGCAAGTAACAGAAAGAGTACAAGTACAAAAGCATAATGCTTTGTTAGATGAAATTTACGCACCTGCTATTTCTGAGAAATCAGACAAGGTAAAACAGCAGGAAGCTGATATTTTGGTATTGCAAAGAAACAAAAATCTAAACCGATTTTTAGAAGCTAGTTGCGATTGCGTTTAATGTAGCGCCGTCCGCTGTTAGGCATTTTTAACGCCTAATAAACGGACATCACTCATCAAGCAATAAAAAAGAGGATGGCATAGCCACCCTCTCTCAAGTTTTTACTTCCCTAAAACTTACTCAATCGTCAATTGCGGACGACCAGCCTCTGGCCAATCCAAGTGGAAGAACTGACCACGTGGTTGATCTTTACGCTCATAAGTATGCGCGCCAAAGTAATCGCGTTGGCCTTGTAGCAAGTTCGCAGGCAAGTCAGCACTGCGGTAACCATCGTAGTATGCCAATGCTGCTGCAAAACCTTGTGCCGGAATACCGTTAGTCACAGCTAACGCAATCACTTTACGCCAGCCCGCTTGACCTTCGTTCATCGCATTGGTGAAGTACGGGTCTAACATCAAGTTTTTCAGACGTGAGTTTAACGCGTAAGCATCGGTAATTTTTTGCAAGAAGCGTGCACGGATAATACAACCACCGCGCCAGATTTGTGCAATCTCACCAAAGTTCAATTTCCAGTTATAAGCCACTTGTGCTTTATCAATCAGTTGGAAACCCTGTGCGTAAGCGCAGATTTTTGAGCAGTACAAGGCGTTTTTAATGGCTTCGATAATCGCTGCCTTGTCTGTTTCTTTTACCAGTGTTGGGCCTTTTAAGATCTTGCTGGCTTCAACACGCTCTTCTTTCAAGCTAGACAATGCACGTGCATATACCGCTGCTGCAATCGCGTTGGCCGGTGCGCCTAGTTCAAGTGCATTGGCGGCTGTCCATTGGCCTGTGCCTTTTTGACCAGCAGTGTCCAGAATTTGGTCAACCAAGAAGCCTTTGCCTGTAGGGTCTTTTTGTTGCAGGATATCTGCAGTAATCTCAATCAAGAAGCTAGAAAGCTCACCTTTGTTCCACTCGGCAAACACTTTGCCAATTTCATCGGCCGGCATGCCCAGTAGGTTTTTCATCAACCAGTAAGCTTCACAAATCAATTGCATATCGATGTATTCGATACCATTGTGTACCATTTTTACGTAATGACCAGCACCGTCTGGGCCAATGTATTCTGCACAGGAGAAGCCGCCTTCCACTGGTTTGCCAGGTGTGCCACCTTCTAACGGTGCGCCAGTCACTGGATCAACTTTAGCAGCAATATCGCGCCAGATAGGTTCTAAGCTAGCCCATGCTTTGCGTGTGCCAGATGGCATGAGAGACGGACCAAAACGCGCGCCAGTTTCACCGCCTGAAACGCCTGAGCCAATAAACTCAATGCCTTTGGCAGCCAATTCTTTTTCGCGGCGGATGGTGTCTGTCCACAATGCGTTACCACCATCAATGATGATGTCGCCTTGCTCAAGGAATGGTAATAAAGCATTAATGGTCACATCGGTTGCGCTACCTGCTTTTACCAATAACACGATTTTACGTGGGCGTTTGATGCTTAATACAAAAGAAGCTAAATCGGCATGGCCCACTACACGCTCATGGGATGGTTCATTTTGTTTGCATTCCTCGATAAAGTTCAGCATTTTCTTTGGGTCGCGGTTGTAAACAGCGATGGTGTAGCCGTGGTCAGCAATGTTTAAGGCCAGGTTTTGGCCCATCACTGCCAAGCCTACCAATCCAATATCCGCATTTTTTGTAGTCATAATAATCTCTATAAATGGTTAATTTAGTTGAAAAAAAGCACAGACTTTTGGCCTGTGCTTGGACTAGGGTATGTATTGAACATACCATGCGTGTTGTTTTAAAAATCGCAACAGGCATAACACGTTCAGCACCATAGTTTTCTTTGTCTCAAGTGTTCTGTGTTCGTTTACTTGAGTACGTTACCGAACATTTGCAAGGTCAACTGGTATCCGAGGTTGACCAACTGTGCATCGTAACGTTCACCTTCATCACGCATAAAAGCATGTTGCCCGTTAAACTCGTGCCAGGTGTATTGCAAGCCTGGGATAGCCGCAAAGCGGTTATACAGCTCGGCACGTTTGTCGCCCGGGATATGCGGGTCTTGCTTGCCCCAGATCATGAGCAATTCGCCCTTAATCTCGTTGACGCGCTCCATGCTGTGTTGGCCAGGTTTGTTTGGAATCACTGTAGTATGCAAGTCGGTGGCATAGAAACAGGCAGTCGCTTTTACTTCCGGCTGCAGGGCAGCGCGAAACGCCAGATGACCACCAATGCAGAAGCCAGCTGCGCCCAGATTGCCATCGTACCAAGCTTGTTTATTTAAAAACTCAATCATGGCACGGTTATCGGTGTCGTAGGCCTGAACGTCTTTAGCCATCTTGTCAGCATTGCCTTTGTCGCGGCCTGCATCGTCATAGCCTAACACCGTGCCGATTGGATTCAATTCATGAAACACCTCTGGCACTAACACAGCATAGCCATGACCAGCCAAAAATCTTGCAGCGCGCTCAATCGGACCGGTTTGCTGGAAAATTTCAGAATAAAATAAAACTGCTGGGACTTTTTTATCGCCAGCTGGGCGGTGAATGTAGGTTCGCATTACGCCGGTTGGAGTATTCAAATCAGCAATTTCGGTTTTGATGAGCATGGCTTGCATCCAGAAAATATATTTTTGAACCCAATATTTTACAGTGCTTTAAAGGCATTTTCACCTCATATTGACGGCTAATTGAGAATTATTTATGAATACATGCAAATGATGTGCACGCTAAGAATTATTTGCGCGCTAAGATGTCCATTTCTGTACATAAATATCAGAGAATTATTATGCGACTTATCTTAACTCTATGTTTGGCTGGCGTGGCGCTGACGGCATTGGCCGAGCCTAGTACAGACCTTACCTATCAGCTCAAGGGCTCAATAGCCAAAGTACATGTGGTGACTAAAACTGGCGGGCATGGTGTGGGCACGGGCGTAGTGGTGGCAAAAGACATGGTCGCTACCAACTGTCACGTGCTGGCCAATGCCAATGGCGTCAATATCACCAAATTTGGCGATAGCTTTACCCCAATTGGCATGAAGGCGGATTGGAAACATGATTTATGTGTTTTGCGCTTTCAATATTTAGATCTGAAGCCTGTGGAGCTTGGGGATTCCGAAGTGTTGCAGTATGAGCAATCTATGTTTTCAATTGGCTTTCCTGGCGGACCGCCCAAGCCGCAAGTCACGTTTGGCAAAATCAAAGCGCTCTATCCGCACGATGATAGTGTGATTGTGCGCACTGATGCCTCGTTTATCATGGGTGCCAGTGGCAGCCCAGTATTTGATGAACAAGGTAAGTTGATAGCGATTAGCACCTTCAAGAGTCCGGGGCGTGGCGCATATTTTTACAATATACCGGTCAAGTGGGTTAAAGCGTTGCTTGATGCTCCTGATACCACTTCGTTGCAATCAGACATTTTGCCGTTTTGGGACGCGCCGCCTGAAGCAAGGCCTTTCTTTATGCAGGTGGTCATACCTTATCAAAATAATGACTGGCCAGAATTAGCGCGCATTGCAGCGGCTTGGATTAATCAAGCGCCCAATACTGCAGAAGCACATTATTACCTTGCAGTAGCACAAGCAAATCAAGGATTGGTCGCTGAGGCTAAGAAAGAATTTAAGAAAACACTGGCGTTGCAACCACAACATACAGATAGCTTAATCGGCCTTGGCTTGTTGGCGAATCGTGACGGCGATGCGGGTGAAGTTGCCCGTATGCATGCCGCTTTACAGGCTATTCATACCGACTTAGGTGAGGCGTTTAATGTTGCGCTTAAGAATCAGACAGTAGAAAATCAAACTCAGTAATCGCTGCTGCGACCAGTGGAGTAGCCTTGCGGAACATCTTGTTGCCATTCTCCGCAGTTGTCACAGCGGTGATCGTGCATGGTAGGACTAAACACAAGCTGTGTGCTGTTGCAGAACTTGCAAACGGCTTGTGCAGTGCTTTCAGATTTATGATGGAGCGAATGGTGCTCGGTCGCTACCTTGGTACTACCTAATCCGTATTTGTTGTCCATGGGTATGGTCCTTTCAACAGGAATAGCCTTCTGGAAAATACAACTATAAGTGCTTAAGTTACGCTTTTTTGTTAGTACTCGCAAGCATGTAGTTTGCTTGCGTTTTATTTGGGTATTGCTTGTGCTTTACATGCGGTGTAAGACAATACATCGCCGTCGGTCAACGTAGTTTGGTCGCCCGCCAATACTAGCGTAATTGCGCCAGTGACATAGCGATTTTTATCGGTGCTGGATTGCGCAAGATTGACTTCATGGTCTGGGAAAATCAACCAAGCATCTGCGCCTTTGTTGAGCATGCGCACAAAAAATCGTTTATTACCCTCGCAAATATATTCCGTGGCGTTTTCTGGATTTTTAGAGATCTCTTTTGATTCAGATTTAAATATTTTAAAAGGTGCCACCATGCTGCACGCAGAGAGCACTATGCAGGTTAGTGCAATGGCTGAAACTTGCTGATAATTCATGTGTTGCCTTAATAATAAAAAATTCAACAGGTTCATTTTGCCATCTTCTCTCTATGCCGACAATCTTAGACACGGCTCAGCCGGCTGGTTTAGAAGTTTTCTCGATAGCCGGCACGCGTCAAACGGTCGCGAATAGCAGCCCACTCTGGCAGATTTGGAGGCAGAAAAATCAAGATAGTACTGGCCTGCAATTGGTCTAGTTTGTGTAGCGATTCATACAAATGTTCTGCCACTTCGGCAGGCGTGTCTGATAAAGCAATGCAGTGCTGAAAACCTGAGTTAAGATTAGTTGTCACGTTACCAATCAGCAATGTGGCGCAGTCTTGATGCGTTTGAGCGTATTTTTGTAGCTCAATATACTCATCAAACAATTGTGTCGGCGTGCGCGGAGAGTAATGTAGCAAATGCTGTCCAGGCGCTTTGGGTGTAGCCATAGCATGCGCTAAAGCAGGTTTCCCAGCGATTGCTTCAATCTGCGCTTGCGTAATCATGCCATGACGCAATAACTGCCAAGTATCACCATCTACGCTTACGATGGTGGATTCAATCCCCACTTGGCATGCGCCGCCATCTAATACCGGAATATCTTGACCCAAGCTTGATTCCACATGCGCTGCGGTAGTGGGGCTGAGTTGGGTATAACGATTGGCGGAAGGCGCTGCCAATGCCAATCCACTTTCTTGCAGGAGTTGTAAGGTGAGTGGGTGCGCAGGAACGCGTAGCGCTACCGTTGGCTCGCCAGCACGAACTACAGTTGAGACGGTGGGCTTGGCTTTGAGCACTAAGGTAAAGGGACCGGGCCAAAACGCTAAGCCTAACTTTTGCGCCAAAGGTGGAAACTCAGAGGCGAAATCATCGACTTGCGCCGCACTGGCAATATGCACAATCAGTGGGTTGTTGGCTGGCCGTTGCTTCGTTGCATATATCTTATGTAATGCCGATTCGTTCTGCGCATCACCCGCCAACCCATAGACGGTCTCGGTGGGTATCGCTACCACTTCGCCACGCTTTAAAAGCGCAATCGCGTCTGCCAAACTTACCCGCATGCCAACCCAGCCAGTAATCAAAACGCTATTTTACTACTGGTTTGGTATTTTCTTATCTAGCACGTTTGCGTTACGCAGCCTTTTGCAGTGCGCGCGCGTCCGTTGCTGGAGTGTAGTCATGCGCCGAGAAGGGGTGAGTGACCATCTCACTCCTTTCCACGACTTCTGCCGCTTTAGGCAAGCCAGCTACCGCGCGCTGAATTGCCAATTTGGTTGCCGCATAATTCCAGTCCTGAATTTTGGTGTTGTCCTCAGCATCCCAATGGATAAACACGCCCACACAAATAAAGATATCATCGGCTTCCTCTAATGGAATGGTGCCCTCTTTCACTGCATCAGTCACTGCTTTTGCTACACCGGATTGCGCAGGCCCAAACATTTGCACCGCTTGTTTGGCGTCTTTGATATCGACTTTGTTGAACATGACGGTGGCTGGTTTCGCCATTAAATTGGGGGCCACTACCGCCAGCAATGCGTTATCGCCACGTTTTTGGTTGGTGAGGGTGAGTGAAAAAGCGGTTTCGGCAGCACTGCCGCGTGGGCCCATAATCAGGTCCACATGAGCCACCTCGTTGCCTTCGCCAACGAGGGCCTCTCCCACTAATAATTTGTTGATTTTTAAGGTTTTCATGGTAACACTTCCTTTCTGCTTTCTAGCCCTATCGGGCGTTAAAGAAGAGACGGACAAACCTTAGAGCTCATCAAAATGCGTTCATTATTATGACCAATAATTGCGCTGATGGTTGCAACGATTTAGCTGTTAAAATAGCGCATCGTTAACTATTTAATAGAGTTCCCATGAGCCAAATTATCGTAGAAAAAAATCCAGCACAAACTAAATTAGACGGACTAGGCGTAAGCAAATGGCCAACATGGCAAAAAGAAGTGTCCACGTTTCCGTGGCATTTTTTAGAGCAAGAAATTGCGTATATTTTAGAGGGTGAATGCGTGATTACCCCCGAAGGTGGCAGCCCAGTAAGCTTTGGCAAGGGTGATTTGGTCACGTTTCCTGCGGGCATGAAAGCCAGCTGGGAAGTGAAACAACCACTGCATAAACATTACAAATTAGATGGCAATATTCTTTGCCAAACATGGTTGCGCATTAAAGATAAGCTCGGCTTAGTCAAATAAGCTAAGCCTACCCAACCCAGTTAACCGGCTTTTCTAAAGGTTAGGTTAATGCGTGTCTTGCTCAGCTTGGGGTGCTGATTGGCTTGAATGGTCATCACCCCATGATAAAACTTGCGCGAGGCGCCACCCCACACCACCACATCGCCGTGACTGAGTAAAATCTGAATCGGTTTATCGCTACGCTTGTTGCCCCCAAACTGAAATCTTGCTGGAATGCCTAACGATACGGAAACTATCGGCTGGGTAAAATCGCGCTCGTCTTTGTCGCGATGCAAGCCCATTTTAGTGCCGATTTGGTATTGGTTAATCAAGCACGCATCGGGCAAAAAATCATCAAAGCCTGCGGCGCTGGCTGCTGTTTGCGCTAGTTGTATAAAGCTATTGGGCATGGTCGGCCAAGGTAACTGGCTGATGGGATCCACTGCCGAATACCCATAGCCAGTGGTATCGCCCACCCAACCCAACGCGCCACAGCTGGTGGTGGCCACTGACATTGGGTAGCCCATTGGTGTCATCATGGTTCGCAAGGGTGCGGCAGCAATGACCTTATTTAGGTCATCAAGCAACTGCTGTTCATCCTGCAAGGCAAAGCCACGCAAGTACACCAAGCCAGAGGCAAACGTTTGTTGGGCAGGTTCTAACGCTGAAAATAATTGCATAGGGCTGAGCGGTTACATAGATTAAGTGATGACGCTGATGTTGAGGTATGCCACAATTTTGCCATGACCACAGAACATATTCCATTTGCTGAGGCCACGCAATGGCTAAGCAACATAGACAGCGATTGGCACCGATTAATTCAGCAAGTCGGCGTTTGCACACTTCAGCCTACCAGCTATACAGAGCCCTACGAGGCGCTGGTGCGCGCAGTGGCTTATCAGCAGTTGAGCACCAAGGCGGGGGATGCCATTTTTGCTAAATTCAAATCGCTTTTTGATGGGAATATTCCCAATCCAACCACCTTGGCAGAGGCGACCTTTGATGATTTGCGTGCGTGTGGTTTTTCCGGGCGCAAAGTAGAAACGTTACAAGGCATTGCGCAAGCCGCGTTATCCGGCATTGTGCCTGCGCGCACACTGGCGGATGAAATGAGCAATGAGGCGCTAATTGAGCAATTGGTGACGCTAAAAGGCATAGGCCAATGGACGGTGGAGATGATGCTGATATTTACGCTAGGACGTTTAGATGTATTGCCGGTGGATGATTTGGGCGTGCGTGAGGGCTATAAGCGTTTGAAATCATTACCAGAGGCACCCAAACCCAAAGTATTGGCTGAGATTGGCTCGGCTTGGCGGCCTTATCGCACTGTGGCGAGTTGGTATTTGTGGAGAGTGCCTAAATAATATTTTTCTGAGTTTAATTGTTAAATTGTTTTTGCAAGACGGTTCACTCTAGTGACT
This sequence comes from Betaproteobacteria bacterium Ga0077540, assembly GCA_001464125.1. Taxonomy (GTDB): domain Bacteria; phylum Pseudomonadota; class Gammaproteobacteria; order Burkholderiales; family Methylophilaceae; genus Methylophilus. Next base: position 87,665 of record LNEP01000011.1, read on the forward strand.
TTAAAATTAAACTCTAACAATTTGTGTGAAGATTTATACTTTAGGGTTATCAATTCAGCGATAGTGAACAATTACAATATTTGATTATGACTTTGCTGTGAAGGAATTAGCCTCAATGAGACTAACTTTCCTAATCCTGATGCATACAATATCCACCAGCACGATTACAGGAACCATTGCTAATAATGCCAACCAAGGATTTTCATCAAAATAATTTTTTGCAAGGTAATAAATAGTATAGCCAGCGCCACCCAATCCTACGCCTACAATATTTGTTCGCTCAATTGTGCTTAAATTGCCGCATTTGGAACACTTGATGTATTTATTTATTTTTAGCCAATTTTTTACTGGGTTAATTCTGGCTTGGCAACTAGGGCATTCAAATAGATGCATGGTTTATCCTGACGCAAAAATATATCCTATTTCACTTTGATATTTCCGTAAAGCAACGTTAATTAAGAAAAAATTACAATTTTTAGAGCCTAAAAAGGCGTTAAATTTAATGGCTCACCCACTCAATACTAACACCTTGTTCTTTAGCCGTAGCTTCCATCTGCGGAATGGCTTGTTCAAGCCTATATAAATAATCAGTCGCGGTTTCTTGGTGAAACCCTAGCACCAGCACAGGTTTTTGTTCAGCCATCAACGTTTTAAACATATCGACAATTTGTTTTGTGCTGGTGTAATCGGCCAAGCAAGCGTTATTGGGGTATTCGGTTAAGCTGTTGGATAGTGGAAAAGGTTGTTCCAGCGCGGTGCTGGTGGGGTGTAATTGACGCAACATGCTGACCATACCACTTTGCTCGTGCCAGCGCGTGGTGAGTAGATTTGCATCAATACGCGAGCTATCCCAAGTAAAGTCATTGGCTTGCAAGGCTGCAATCAGTTTGGGGCCTAATTGCCAACCACCTGCCCTAAAATGCTTGGGTTTGCTAAAGCCATTGGACACCAACACATTGCTGCTGCAAGCAATCAACTTAGTTAAATCGGCTTGTGAATAGGCATATTCTAAGCTGACGGTGTAACCGCAATCGCCTTCGGTGCAGGCTTCATCTAAGTCTGCAAACGAATGGCTGTTTTGGTATGGTACGCCGCAATATTCCACTAGCGATTTCCACGCATGTACGTGCAGGCCTTGCGTGTCTTGCGGTAAAAAGGTGCTGCGTATAACGTTGACCGTTTGCGCGGCGCGTTCGGTATCGCGTAAAAAATACACAGGGTTGAGTAATTGCAGCATGGGGATATGCGGAAACCGCTTGCGAAACGCTTGCATCGTCTCGATATTCTCTTGCTCTAACGATGCGCCCTCCCAATCCACTGTCACGTAGACTTGTATGGTCTGTTGTGCTTGCAAGTGCAATGAAACTAGCAGCAGAGCCATGCAGCAAATGCAGTGGGTGAATCGGTTAAGCATGCAGATGTCCAATCAGCAACGCGTGGTGTATGAAACGAAAAGTTAGTGCGCCCAATCTATATCAGCAGAATCGCACTGGGCAACGATGGCTCATCGGCATGTTTGCACATGCTTACTGCATTATTCTTGGCACTAACGCCATCATTGTACCTAAACACGCGCGCTCGCATCTAGGCAGATGAAACGCGTGAATTAAATTTATAATGGTTGTATGGAAAATTCTATTCAGCAGTTGTTTCGTAATCATCAGTTTGCGTTTGTAAAGTTGTTGGCTTTTCGTATTCAAATGGTGTTGGCTTATCAGATGATGGCTGTGGTGGTGGGTTGGCATATTTATGAGCTCACCCATGACCCATTGGCGCTTGGCTTAATTGGTTTGGCAGAAGTGATTCCTTACTTTTCTTGTGCTTTGTTTGCCGGGCATGCGGTAGATCACTATTATTCGCGGCGTGCGTTTGGGGTATTGGCGGCGGTGATGCTTTGTCTCAATGCGCTCACCCTGATGGCTGTGTCTGATGGCTGGATTGCGGGTAACCCACAATGGTGGATTTACGGCTCAATCGCCTTCACTGGCATTGCCCGTGCCTTTATTGCCCCCAGTTACAACACTTTATTTGCCATTATTGTGCCCAGAGCGTCCTTCGGCCGCGGTGCTGGCATTGGTAGCTCCATCTTTCAAATTGGCTTAATTCTTGGCCCTGCGGTTGGTGGCCTGTTGGTGGGGTTTGCCAGCAAAACCATGGCCTATGCCTTGGCCAGTGCCTTGTGCGCTGGCGCGGTGGTGGCTTTGCTGATGCTAAAAGTACAAGAGCCACCCGCCCAAGATAGTCCACCTGTATTCAAGAGCATTGGTGAGGGTTTGCGATTTGTGTGGGGTAACCAGATTGTGTTTGGTGCACAAATGTTGGACATGTTTGCAGTGCTATTTGGTGGAGCCGTCGCGCTATTGCCAGCATTTGTGCATGATGTTTACCAGATGGGGCCAGAGGGCTTGGGCGTGTTGCGTGCTGCCCCGGCAGTGGGAGCGATTGTTACAGGGGTATGGTTGACCAGACACCCTATTAATTTGCATGCGGGGCGTTGGCTGTTGGGTGCAGTTGCTGGCTTTGGTGCTTGCATGATTGCGTTTGCGCTTAGCCCTTATTTTTGGCTGGCAGTGCCAATATTGATGCTGTCAGGCGTACTGGACGGCATCTCTGTGGTGATGCGCCAAACCATTTTGCAGTTGGCGACCCCAGATGGCATGCGTGGCAGAGTGTCGTCCATCAATGGTATCTTTATCGGCTCATCCAATGAATTAGGTGCGTTTGAATCCGGCGTAGCTGCAAAGCTTTTGGGTTTGATTCCTTCTGTGATTTTTGGCGGCATGATGACCATCGGCATTGTGGGGCTGACGGCTAAATTGGCGCCCAAATTGCGCGATTTGGAATTGAAGCAATTGCATTAACATCATGCGCGATTTGGATGATTTGTTTGCTGTACTCGCCCGTTCTACGTTTAGAGCTGGCTTTAAGCTGAATGCGCGAGATTTAAGCTATCTACAGGAAAAAGGCATTTCACAAGTGCTCAACCATGCTGAAGACTTTGTGGCAAAGCGCCTTGCCCCCGCAGTGATTGAAAATGAAGGTAAACAAACGCCCATGCGCGGGCATCCAGTGTTTGTGGCACAACATGCCACGGCTTGTTGCTGCCGTGGCTGTTTACAAAAGTGGCATGCCATTCCACAAGGGCGAGTGCTTACATTGGAGGAACAAGCCTATATTGTGGTGGTGCTAGAGCGTTGGCTGCAAGCCTATATGCCGAGATAAGGGCGCAGGTGGGTGAGTACGATGGGCAGGCCAATGGCGCTAATGACACCATTCAAGCCCATGGCCATGCTGGCAAAAATCCCCGCCTCTTCGTTCACACTAAACGCACGGGTAATGCCCAAGCCATGTGCGCCGACGCCAATGGCGGTGCCGCGTATCCACCATTGTTGTACCTTTAACGCATTGAGAATATAGGGCGCCAAAATCGCGCCCAACATCCCCGTAATCACCGTGAATACTGCGGTGAGCGTGGGGGAAACATTGATGCGCTCCGCAATGCCCATGGCGATGGGCGCAGTGACAGATTTGGCGTACATACTGCCTACCATGTTGTTGCTTGCACCCATCCACTGTGCAATGGCAACCGCGCTGACAATAGACACCGTGCTACCTGCTGTAAGCGCTACCCACATATGAAAGATTTTGCCTTTCATACGCCTAAAGCCGTTGTAGATAGGCACGGCTAGTGCCACCGTGGCGGTGCCTAATAAAAAGTGTACAAACTGTGCCCCTTCAAAATACTTTTCATAGGGCATGTTCAGCGCACTGATAATCAGGCAGGTTAGCACCACCGAAATGGCTACGGGATTCACAATAGGGTTTCGGTTGGCGCGCACATACAAGATATAACCCAACTGATAAGTGGCTAGCGTGATTATCAAGGCAAACAGCGGATCGCCAGAGAGGTACACCCAAATTTCAGAGATGGGTAAACGCTCATTCATGGCGCTGACCTTTGCCAAATTTAAGTGAGAAATACCAAAATACTTTCAGTACTACTGCAGTCACGCCGATGGTAAGAATGACACTCACGATGAGCGCTGTAGAGACGGCAAGTGCGTGCGTTTGCAATTCGGGTAGAAATAACACTACGCCAACTGAAGCGGGCACGAATAACAGCCCTAAATGCTGCCTAAAGCTATCGGCTACTTGGCCAAGCGGCTCGTTAACCTCACCTTTAATGATGAGAAAGACGACCAGAAAGATTAAACCCAATACTGGCCCTGGAATGCTAGGGAGCAAGAACTTAGAGGCTAACTCGCCCAAGCCTTGCCACAAAAATAACTGAACCAAACCTTCAATCATGCGGGTGCTTTGTGTGAATTAAAGTTTTAAGTTATCACACTTTTATTTTGATTTTTGGTCCAAAACCGAAATTTATTGCAAAACACCATCTAAACCTGCTGCTATGCGTGCCCTGTAAAAGTGCAAACGGGTTGTGCATGCTAAAATAACGTTCGTCAACTCACTGAATTTGAAAGTATTGTATGTCGGTCATCAAGATTAGCCCCCAAGAAACTCAATTGCGCAATTTGTTGGCGCAACGCATCCTGATTTTGGATGGTGCGATGGGGACCATGATTCAGCAATACAAGCTGACCGAGGCAGATTATCGAGGCGAGCGTTTTGCTGATTTTAAAGGCCCCGCTGGCGAACGCGAATTGTTTGTGAAAGGCAATAATGAGCTGTTGACGCTGACGCAACCGCAGGTGATTCAGGAGATACACGAAAAATATCTCGAAGCAGGTGCCGACATTATCGAAACCAATACCTTTGGCGCCACCAGCGTTGCGCAGGACGATTACCACATGGCGCATCTGGTGTATGAGATGAATGTGGAAGCGGCCAAATTAGCCAAAGCCGCCTGCCAAAAATACAGCACGCCCGATAAGCCAAGGTTTGTGGCGGGCGCTTTAGGCCCAACGCCTAAAACTGCATCCATCTCACCCGATGTGAATGACCCGGCTGCACGTAATGTAACGTTTGATCAGTTGGTGAGTGCTTACTTAGAACAAACGCGCGCCTTGGTAGAGGGTGGAGCAGATATCTTAATGGTGGAAACCATCTTTGATACGCTCAACTGTAAAGCCGCTTTGTTTGCGATTGATAGCTTTTTTGAAGAGGTGGGTTATACCCTGCCACTGATGATTTCCGGCACGGTCACGGATGCTTCTGGACGTATTTTATCCGGTCAAACCGTCACAGCTTTCTGGCATTCTGTGCGTCATGCTAAACCACTCACGGTTGGTTTAAACTGCGCCTTGGGCGCTACTTTAATGCGCCCATATGCAGAAGAGCTTTCGAAAGTAGCCGATACTTTTGTGTGTATCTATCCCAACGCCGGCTTGCCCAACCCCATGAGTGATACTGGCTTTGATGAAACGCCAGATGTGACCTCCAGCCTGGTGAAAGAGTTTGCCGTGAGTGGTTTTGTGAATATCGCGGGTGGTTGCTGCGGTACTACGCCGGCGCACATCAACGCCATTTACGAATCTATTAAATCCCTGCCACCGCGAGCAGTGCCTGAGCAGGCTCCTGTCACCAAGCTATCAGGGTTGGAGCCATTTATCATTAATGAGGAGTCGTTGTATGTGAACGTGGGTGAGCGTACCAACGTCACAGGCTCTAAAGCATTTGCGCGCATGATTATCAACGAGCAATATGAGGAAGCGTTGAGCGTGGCGCGCCAACAGGTAGAAAATGGCGCACAGGTCATTGACATCAACATGGATGAAGGCATGTTGGACGCTGTAAAAGCGATGACGCATTTCCTCAATCTGATTGCATCAGAACCTGATATCGCGCGCGTGCCCATCATGATCGACTCTTCCAAGTGGAACGTGATTGAGGCCGGTTTGAAATGCGTACAAGGCAAAGCCGTCGTCAACTCTATCTCCATGAAAGAAGGCGAAACCGAGTTTTTACGCCAAGCTAAATTATGCCGCCGTTACGGCGCCGCCGTGATTGTGATGGCGTTTGACGAAAAAGGCCAAGCCGATACCTTTGAACGCAAGATTGAAATTTGTAAGCGTGCCTACGATTTGCTGGTGAGCCATGATTTTCCTCCAGAAGACATCATATTCGACCCGAACATTTTTGCTATCGCCACCGGTATTGAAGAGCACAACAACTATGCGGTGGATTTTATTGAGGCCACACGCTGGATTAAGCAAAACCTGCCACACGCCAAAATCTCTGGTGGCGTATCTAATGTAAGTTTCAGCTTCCGCGGTAATGACCCTGCACGTGAGGCGATTCATACCGTGTTTTTATATCACGCCATTCAAGCGGGCATGACCATGGGCATTGTCAATGCCGGCATGATGGGGGTATATGATGACCTAGACCCTGAGCTGAAAAAGTGCGTAGAAGATGTGGTGTTGAATCGCATCACCGACCCCAATAACTTGCTTGCTCCTACTGAGCGGCTGATTGAAATTGCTGGCACGCTCAAAGCCGGTGGCAAAAAAGAGGAAGCCACATTGGCGTGGCGCGGCACACCTGAGCAGCCTGTCAGTGTGAATAAGCGTCTGGAATACGCCCTAGTGCATGGCATTACCGAGTTTATTGTGGAAGACACAGAAGAAGCGCGTCTTGACGTGATGAATAAAGGCGGTCGCCCCATTCATGTGATTGAAGGGCCGTTGATGGATGGCATGAACGTGGTGGGTGATTTGTTTGGCCAAGGCAAAATGTTCTTGCCGCAAGTGGTGAAATCCGCGCGCGTGATGAAATCCGCCGTGGCACATTTGATCCCGTTTATTGAAGAAGAAAAAGCAGCAGAAGAAAAACGCACCGGTATTGTGGCAAAGCCCAAAGGCAAGGTGGTGATTGCCACGGTAAAAGGCGATGTGCATGATATTGGTAAAAATATCGTTAGCGTTGTGCTGCAATGTAATAACTTTGAAGTGGTGAACATGGGCGTGATGGTGCCAGCGGCTGAGATTTTGGCGATGGCCAAAGCCGAAAACGCCGACATCATTGGTTTATCCGGCCTGATTACGCCATCTTTGGAAGAGATGGCCTACATTGCCAAAGAAATGCAGCGTGACCCACACTTCCAAGATGCACAGACGCCATTGCTCATTGGCGGTGCAACCACATCGCGTGCCCATACGGCCGTTAAAATTGCACCACATTATGAGGGGCCGGTGATTTACGTGCCGGATGCCTCGCGTTCAGTGTCGGTCATGCAAAACCTGCTCACGCCGGAAACGCGCGGTGCGTATTTGGCTGAAATTCAAGCCGATTACGAAAAAGCGCGTCATCAACATGCCAACAAAAAAGGCGTGCCGTTGCTCACCTTGGCAGAAGCGCGCGCCAACAAAGCAAAACTCAGCTTTGAGGCTACTTATGCACCGGTGAAGCCAAAATTTATTGGTCGTCGCGTATTTAAAAACATTGATTTGGGCTTAATTGCGCAATATATTGATTGGGCGCCATTCTTCCAAACATGGGATTTGGCTGGTTTCTATCCGTCCATTCTTACCGATGAGGTGGTGGGCGAAGCAGCCACCAAAGTATTTGCCGAAGCGCAAATTATGCTCAAAAAAATCATTGATGGCCGCTGGTTAACTGCTAATGGTGTGATTGCTTTGCAACCCGCAAATACAGTGAACGACGACGATATTGAAATCTATACCGATGAATCGCGTGAGCAAGTAGCGTTTACTTACTACGGTATGCGTCAACAAACAGTGAAGCCGGTGATTGATGGTGTAGCACGCCCCAACCAATGCTTGGCAGACTTTATTGCGCCCAAAGGCCACGGTGCCGATTACATTGGCTTGTTTGCGGTAACAGCGGGTTTGGGGATGGAAAAGCGCTTGGCCGAATACGAAAAAAATCATGATGATTACAATGCCATTATGTTTAAATCCTTAGCGGATAGGCTGGCAGAAGCATTTGCAGAATACATGCACGAGCGGGTACGTAAAGATTTGTGGGGCTATGCTCCAGAAGAACAACTGGATGTGGATGCACTAATTAAAGAAACGTATTTGGGCATACGTCCTGCGCCGGGTTACCCTGCTTGTCCAGACCACACCGTTAAACCCGATATGTTTAAGCTGTTGCAGTGCGATGAAATTGAGATGACTTTGACTGAATCATTTGCCATGATGCCAGCAGCGGCCGTGTCTGGCTTTTATCTTGCACACCCTGAGGCCAAGTACTTTAGTGTGGATAAAATTGGCAACGACCAATTGGAAGACATGGCGAAACGTCGTGGTTTAGACAAAGAATATCTTGAGCGTTGGTTAGCCCCGAATTTGGGGTAAAAGGTAAAGGAAAATGGATGCTTAAATATCTCTTAGGATTGATCTGTTTGGCATTTAGCCAACTTGCCACGGCGGATTCAAATGAGATCGCCCAAGCAAAAAATGTGATTGATACCATACTGCATGACAATAATGCCTTTGCAAAACATCACAAGCACCAATACTTTGAACGATTTGCGAAATCTCAACACCCTCGGGCAACGGTAGTCACATGCGCTGACTCGCGTGTGCACGACCAAGCACTTGAGCATGACCCAGATAATGATTTATTTATAGTTCGAAATATTGGGAATCAAATAACAACAGCGGAGGGCTCTGTTGAATACGGTGTGCATCATTTGCATACGCCATTATTATTGATTGTCGGGCACTCTGCTTGTGGTGCTATAAAAGCGGCTGGTGGTGACTATAAGAATGAATCCGTTGCGATTAAGAGAGAGTTATCTACAATAAAACTTAGTCATGCCATATCACCAGAGGATGAGCGAGAGGTGTTAAATGGCGTCATGGATAACGTCAATTATCAGGTAAATCTTGCACAGAAAAAATTTGATCTTGAATTAAAGCAAGGCCATTTAGTTATCATTGGTGCTGTGTATGATTTTACAAATGTGTTGAGTCATGGGGAGGGAAAGTTGACAATCACCAATATCAATGGTGACACTAACCCAAAACATATTAGAGAGTTTATCCGCTCAACTGAACACCATCGACCAATTTTAAAACAACAAAAATCATAATATGCATATTCACATTTTAGGCATCTGTGGCACGTTTATGGGCGGTATCGCGGTGCTTGCCAAGCAGGCCGGGCATCATGTTACCGGCTGTGATGCCAACGTCTATCCCCCCATGAGCACGCAGCTGGAAGCGCAAGGTATAGAACTCATTGAAGGTTTTTCACCTGACCAAACTCAACTAAATCCTGATATTTACGTGATTGGCAACGTGGTAACGCGCGGCAATCCACTCATGGAAGCCATCCTTAACCAAGGCTTGCCCTATATTTCGGGCCCGCAATGGTTGGCAGAGAATGTATTGCAAGGTAAATGGGTGATGGCGGTGGCGGGCACGCACGGTAAAACTACTACCAGCTCCATGTTGGCTTGGGTGTTGGAATATGCGGGGTTAGCCCCTGGCTTTTTAATTGGCGGTGTGCCCGAAAATTTTGGCGTGTCGGCGCGTTTGCCTCATGTGCCAGTTCAAGACAAAAACAGTATTTCTCCCTTCTTTATCATAGAAGCCGACGAATACGACACCGCCTTCTTCGACAAACGTTCCAAGTTTGTACACTACCATCCACGCACCGCAATTTTAAATAATCTTGAATTTGACCACGCTGATATCTTTGCCGATTTAGCGGCGATTGAAACGCAGTTTCACCATTTGGTACGTACCGTCCCGCAACAAGGTTTGCTGGTGGTGAATGGCCGAGAAGACTCCATGCAGCGCGTATTAGCGCGTGGTTGTTGGACACCGGTGGAATACTTTGCTGGCGAGCAAGACTGGCAAACGGCTAACTTAGCAGAGGACGGTAGTTTTGATGTGGTGCACCAAGGACAAACCCTAGGCCGCGTCACTTGGGATATGTTAGGCGACCACAACCGCATGAACGCATTGGCGGTGATTGCGGCAGCACGTCATGCTGGGGTGGCGGTGGAGACCACGATTGAGGCATTGGCAGCGTTCAAAAATGTGAAGCGCCGTATGGAAGTCAAAGGCACCGTCAAAGGCATCACTGTGTATGATGATTTTGCACACCACCCTACCGCCATTGATACCACGGTGGCAGGCTTGCGCCACAAAGTGGGCAAGGCGCGCATTTTGGCTGTTCTTGAACCGCGTAGCAACACCATGAAATTGGGTGTGATGAAAGATGCACTGCCAGCCAGTTTAAGAGAGGCCGATGTGGTGTACTGCTACGGTGCCAATTTGGGCTGGGATGCTGCCGAAGCACTTAAACCGATTGCGCATAAGGCGCAGACCTTTGATAATTTGGATATGCTGGTCAAAACCATTGTTGCAGCAGCCAAAGCGGGCGATCACATATTGGTGATGAGCAATGGTGGTTTTGGCGGGGTCCATCAAAAAATTTTAGATGGCTTAAAAGGGTAGCAAGCATTTGGCACGCAGTAAACCACAGCCAGCGACCGTAAAAACAACGGTCAAACAGCGCATGAAGCGTGACCCACTCTGGGTTGCGTTCTGGTTGTCGGTGCTGGTGCATGTGGTGATACTGAGTATTAAATTTCAGCCAGAACTCAAAAAATTCAAAGACCAATTGCCCACTATCGAAGTCATGTTGGTCAACTCTAAAACTAAAGATGCGCCTACCAAGGCAGATGTGCTGGCGCAGGCTAACTTGGATAGAGGTGGTAACACCGATGCCAATCGCAAGATGAAAACGGCGCTGCCCTCGCCCAACCAAAAGACGCAAGAAGTTAAACTGATACAACAGGCCGAGCCCAGTAGTGCCAAAAAATCTAGTCGCTTAAGCGCTGAAGAGCTGCGTGAGCAAAAGCAAGTGCAAGAGCTGGAAAAGCAAGCACAAGCCTTGATGACGCAAATCGAAGCTTTGCAAAAAGTACAATCGCAGCCCACACAGCAGGCCAGCGCTGCAGACCCTGAGGTGGGTAATCAACCAGCTACTTTAAAATCGCTGAATACAAGAGATTTAATTGCTTCAGCGAAAGAAATTGATCGACTAGAAGCCTTGATTGCCAAACAGCAAGACGAATATCAAAAACGGCCTAAACGTAAATTCATAGGTGCCCGTACGCAAGAATATAAATACGCGATGTATATCGAAGCTTGGCGTCAAAAAGTAGAGCGTATAGGCAATCTCAACTATCCGGCAGCGGCTAGAAATCAAAAGCTTTATGGACAGTTGCAAATGACGGTCTCGATTAAATCCGATGGCACTTTGGAGGAAATTAAGGTAAACCGCAGTTCAGGCCATAAAATCTTGGACGAAGCCGCCAAAAAAATCGTGGAGTTATCGGCACCTTTCGCAGAATTTCCTGCCGATATACGACGTGATACCGACATTTTGAGTGTGACTAGGACTTGGACGTTTACGCAAGAAGACGCTCTTTCCACCGAGTAATGCTTTTTCTATTGTTTTTATGCGGCGTTATTTTCGCTTGTCGTACTTGTTGTACTGTCTGCGCTCAAATGTCTTGCCCACTAATTTACGTATTGCTTTGCTATCGAAAATTTTTTTAAACTTATCGCTAATATTAGGTAAAAAATGACCAATCACTTTAAGCATCACGTATTTTTTTGTCTAAACCAACGCGATAACGGCGAAGATTGCTGCATGAAAAAAGGCGCTGAAGCAGCGTTTGACCACATGAAGGCCCGCGTTAAAAAGTTAGGTTTAAATGGTGAAGGCAAAGTCAGAATAAATCGCGCTGGTTGCCTAGACCGATGTGGTGAGGGCCCGCTCATGGTGGTATATCCCGAGGCGGTTTGGTATACCTTTGTCGATAACGAAGACTTGGATGAAATCATCGAAAGCCATTTGGTCAATGGCAAGGTCGTTAAACGCTTAATGGTGGATTAGCAAGTTTTAAAGCCTTACCAATCAAACAATTAAGACAATGCACATTCCACGTGTGCTTTTACGTTTGCAGTGAGTGTTTTTATTTGTTCGGCAGTTAATGGCTGTGTAGAGGTGTTGCGCACAGCCTCCCCCCAATGACTATTCGGAAAATGTTTGTCGGTTTCAAAGCGCGGAATCACATGCCAGTGCATATGTGGCGTTTTGTTGCCTAAACTAGCCAAATTGATTTTGTCAGGCTGGATTATTTCACGCACAGCCGTCTCTACCGCAAATACTACTTTCATGGTGCGTGCGCGGTCTTGCGGCGATAAATCGGTCATTTCTTTCACATGTGACAGTAACTCAACCCTGCAGTAGGCTGGATAATCAACATCTTGTAGTAATACCACACGGCAAAAATCATCATGCCACAATATTGGGTGCGGACTGGCTTGGCAAAGTGGGCATGAAGGCATTGCTATGACGCTTGTAGCATTCTATCCAAGGTTAATTTCGCCAATTCCGCCTCATGCTTAGGCACTTTGATTTGATTGACTACATTGCCCTCAGCTAAATTCTCTAAACACCACGCCAAGTGTTGCGGGTCAATACGTGCCATGGTCGAGCACTCACACACCACATGGCTCATAAACTGCACATGCTTGCCTTGCGGTTTCATTTGCTCAGCCAAGCGCGTGACCAAATTGAGTTCAGTCCCTACCAACCACTTGGTATTGGGGGGTGCTTCCGAAACGGTTTTGAGAATATATTCAGTAGAGCCCACGTAATCGGAGTTTAAGCACACTTCAAACGGTGCTTCGGGGTGGGAAATCACAAAACCATCTGGATGCAGTTTTTTAAAATGTTCAATGTTTTGTGGACGGAACATTTGGTGGACCGCACAATGGCCTTTCCATAGCAAGATTTTAGCGTTTTTAATTCGCTCGACTGTTAAGCCGCCCAAAGGCTGGTCAGGATCCCATACTGGCATTTGGTCCAGTGGAATACCCATTTTGTGACCACTCCAACGGCCTAAGTTTTGGTCTGGGAAGAACAGTACTTTTTCGCGTTGTTTAAAGCCCCATTCCAGAATTTTTGGGGCATTTGTGCTGGTGCACACAATGCCACCATGCTCACCACAAAAGGCTTTTAAATCGGCGGCTGAGTTGATATAGGTAATCGGCGTGATTTCTTCATCAAAATTGAGTACTTTATTTAACTCACGATAACTACGCTCAACCTTCGCAAGGTTGGCCATGTCCGCCATCGAGCAACCTGCGGCTAAGTCTGGCAGTATCACGATTTGTTCAGGGCGGCTCAAAATATCAGCCACCTCTGCCATGAAGTGCACACCTAAAAACACAATATATTCGGCATCTAAGCTATCGCAATATTTAGAAAGTTTTAGCGAGTCACCTGTGTAATCCGCATGACGGTAAACGCTCTCATGCTGGTAGTGATGCCCTAAAATCACCAAACGTTTGCCAAGTTTTTCACGGGCAGCCAAGATACGTGCTTGGCAATCGTCATCTTTGGCAGATTGAAACTTTTCAAATTTGATGGTGGCAGTTTGCATAATTCAACAGTCAAAATAGATAAGCAATATTTTACAACTTAATGGAATGGCTTGCTTAAGAAACGTGTTTATTCGAGGATATGCTGGGGTGATGCGATTAGCATTGAATGTGTAAAAGAATTAAAGAAAGACGGTTAAAGACGTTGCCCATATTGAGCCCCCAAACGTTTTAGGGCATCCACATTCGTCCATGAAAACACACGCTTCGCAGCCTCACGCCAATCCACCCATTGATATTGAGTATGCTCATTGGGCTCAAGGGTCACCGCTAGTGTGTCTGGCAATAATAAGCCAAATAAATGCTCGGTATTTTCGGTAACGCCAGGGGCGTAGCGGTGGCGCCAATGCGGGTAGATTTCGTACACATTGCTCGCTTGCCAATCTTGAAAGTCATAGGCCAAAGCATCTAATCCCGTTTCTTCTTTCACCTCGCGGATGGCTGCTTGATAAGGGGTCTCGCCTATTTCGATGCTACCTGTGACTGACTGCCAAAATCCGGGCTTGTCTGCGCGCTCCATCATCAGCACCTGCAAATCAGCGGTATGAATAAGCACTAAGGCAGACACGGGAATTTTATGCATGAGACATCTATGGTTGTTTAATAAACTTGTATTTATTTGGATAGGGCTTTGCTAGGTGCGTTGACCAAATTTTTTGGCAATTGAAACACCACGCTCTCGGTCACACCTTGCAACTCTCTGACCTGACTCGCCCCCATTTGTTGCAATTGGGCGATGACTTCTTTTACCAACACCTCTGGCGCAGATGCACCAGCAGACACCCCAATTTTTTGTTTACCTACTAACCATTCTTGTTTTAAAAAGCTGGCATTGTCCACCATGTAGGCTTCCACCCCTTGGTTTTGCGCCACTTCACGCAAGCGATTGGAGTTTGAACTGTTGGGCGAGCCGACAATAATCACCAAATCACAATCTTTGGCCATGATTTTCACCGCATCTTGGCGGTTTTGCGTGGCATAACAAATGTCGTCGCTTTTAGGGGCTTGAATGTTCGGAAAGCGCGTCTTAAGCGCATTAATCACTTGTGCCGCATCGTCCATGGAGAGTGTGGTTTGCGTCACAAAGGCTAATTTATTGGTATCTTTAACCTGTAGTTTTTCCACATCATCCGGCGTCTCCACCAAATACATGCCTTGCGCGTTGGGGTCGCCTCCCACCTGTCCCATGGTGCCCTCTACCTCGGGGTGGCCTTTATGCCCAATCATGACAATTTCTAGGCCTTCTTTACGCATTTTGGCCACTTCAATATGCACTTTGGTGACAAGCGGGCAAGTGGCATCATATGCCGTCAGGCCACGTGCATCAGCCTCAGCACGTACGGCTTTAGAAACGCCATGCGCACTGAATATGACGGTGCTACCGGTGGGGATTTTGTCCAAATCATCGACAAAAATCGCGCCTTTATCACGCAGTTGGTTCACCACAAATTTGTTATGCACCACCTCGTTACGCACGTAAATGGGGGCGCCAAATTTCTCTAGCGCTTGTTCCACAATAATAATGGCACGGTCTACCCCAGCGCAAAAGCCGCGTGGGTTGGCTAATACAATGTCGGGTAGTGTTTGATTGGATGGTGAACTCTGATTCGACTGGCTCATTTGTACTCTCTCGTGATTGCTCAGTGTGTGGCCGCATCGGGTATAATCACACCACTTTATATGATGTGCATGCACGCAATGGCTATGAAAAATACCGCAACACTGTTAATAACCTGTCCAGATGCAAAAGGCATCGTGGCAGCGATTGCTGATTTTTTGTATCAGCACAATGCAAATATTTTACACGCAGACCAGCATCAGGATGCAGAAAATAATCTGTTTTTAATGCGTGTGGAGTGGGATTTAGCGAATTTTAATGTGGATGAAGCTTCGTTCAGCCAAGCATTTTCGCCCATAGCTGCCCGCTTTAACATGACTTGGCAACTCAAGTTATCCCAACATAAAACGCGCGTAGCCATAATGGTGTCGCAATATGACCATTGCTTGGCCGATTTACTGCATCGACACAAAAGCGGTGAACTGGCATGCGAAATTCCACTCGTTATCAGTAATCACCGTGATACCGAAGCGCTGGTGAAGTTTTATGGCATTGATTTTCACTACTTACCAGTGACCAAAGAAAGCCCGACAACTAAAGCAAACAAGGCTGATGTAGAAGCGGCACAGTTTAAATTGTTTGAACAATACGATATCGATTTAATCGTATTAGCGCGCTACATGCAAATTTTGTCGCCCGATTTTGTAGCGCGTTATCCGCAAAAAATCATCAATATTCACCATTCCTTCTTACCTGCGTTTATAGGTGCACGCCCTTACCATCGCGCATTTGAACGCGGTGTAAAACTGATTGGTGCGACCAGTCATTACGTGACCGAAGTGCTGGATGAAGGCCCGATTATTGAGCAGGATATTGACCGTATCTCGCATCGAGACCAAGTAGAAGATTTGATTCAGAAAGGTCGAGATTTGGAGCGTGTGGTGCTCTCAAAAGCGGTGCGCTGGCATATAGAAAACCGTATATTGCTTTACGCGAACAAAACGGTGATTTTTGACTAATCGAATCACTAAACAAAAAAGCGAGCGCTAAGCTCGCTTTTTTATTGTTGGTGTTTTAAGGGAGCAGTTTTTCCAGTGCAAACAGTTGTTCGATGCTTTCCCGCTGGCGAATGAGGTGGAAATTTTCACCGTCGACCATAATCTCGGCAGCGCGGGCACGCGTGTTGTAATTGCTGGCCATGCTCATTCCATAAGCGCCAGCAGATTTGACGGCGAGTAAATCGCCCTCTTTGATATTCAATGCACGGTCACGTCCCAAGAAGTCGCCACTTTCGCATACTGGGCCAACAATTTCGTAATTTGCTTGCGCACCATCGCGTGGCTGCACTGCAACAATATCGTGATACGCATCATACAACGCTGGTCGCATGAGATCGTTCATAGCAGCATCGACAATGGCAAAGTTTTTGGGTTTATCCACATCATCCGCATTGCCCATTTTCAGGTATTCCACCTTGGTCAGCATCACTCCGGCATTACCAACCAGCGCACGGCCTGGCTCAAACAACACTTTTAGATTGCGACCGGCCAGCTTTTGCAATATGGCTTGGGTGTAGTCGCCAAATGCAGGCGGTGTTTCGTCTGAATAGGTGATGCCAATCCCGCCGCCCACATCAATATGCGTAATATGAATACCTTTGCTTTCTAAGTGGTCAATCAGGCCAAGTACGCGATCAAGCGCATCCAAAAATGGCGAAAGTTCTGTGATTTGGGAACCAATATGACAATCTACGCCATGAATCGATATGTTTGGCATGTTGGCGGCTTGCTCGTAAAGTGCAATTGCACTCTCAAAAGCAACGCCAAACTTATTGTTTTTGAGCCCGGTAGAAATATACGGGTGTGTTTTGGCATCTACGTTAGGGTTTACCCGTAAAGAAACGGGCGCTACTTTGCCCATGCTGCCTGCGACGGCATTCAACCTGTGCAGTTCGCTTTCAGATTCGATATTGAAACACAAAATGCCAGCATTCAAGGCTGTGCGCATTTCTTCATGGCTTTTGCCTACACCTGAAAACACGACTTTTTTTGGATCGCCACCTGCCGCCAACACACGTGCCAATTCACCACCGGAAACAATGTCAAATCCGGCCCCTAATTTTGCAAACAAATTCAAAATAGCTAAGCTAGGGTTGGCTTTTACAGCAAAGCAAATCAAATGATTTGCGTTTGTGAGTCCTGCTTGAAACTGCTTGAATGCATCTGTCAACGCTGCTTTTGAATACACATAACAAGGTGTTTGGTATTGCTCGGCAATGGTGGTTAATGAAACTTGTTCGGCACAGAGTGTGCCGTTTTTGAATTGAAATGAACTCACGGTAATGACTTAAAAATAATAGTTAGTAACTTGAAGACGGCGCGGTTGGTGCTGGTTGCGGCGAAACCTCTGGCGTATCTTGCGGATATTGCTGCTCCGGAATGTATAACGGCCCTTTGGTGCCACAGGCGGAAAGCAACATCAAGAGTAGTGATAAAAAGGCAGCTTTGGCATAAAAGTTACGCATAGTGACACACCATGAATCGCATAAGAGTAAGCCGAAATTTTATCATTAATGATTATAAATCAGTGATTAATATCAAGAACAGAACCGTTTATATCCCTTAATTTACCGATTGTCGGATGCCAGTAGACTTTCAAACAATGTATTTGGCATGATAAGAATGTGTAATTGGGGAGTATTAGAATGGTTAAAAGTCCAGTTTTAAAAAGTGGGTTGTTTATAGAGTGCGCTATGCAAAATATACGCAATCAGCAAAAAGGATTTACTTTACTTGAACTGATGGTGACCTTTGCGATTATTGCCATTCTTGCAACAATCGCTATTCCGGCTTACTCAGAATACGTTAAGCAAGGCAAAGTGGCTGAGGCCACCTCAACACTTGCTGACCTAAGAATTAGAACTGAGCAGTATTTTCAAGATACCCGTACTTATGTAAATGCACCATGCACACCCGCCCCTGGTACAACTAAACATTTTGATTTTGTTTGTAATGCGGACGCCACCACCTACACTATTACTGCGACTGGAAAAGCAGATCAGGACTTAAGTGGGTTTGAATTCACGATTAACCAAGACAACTTAAAAACCTCGAAATATGAAGGTGCCACAGGTGCCACCTGTTGGATTACCAAAAAAGGTGGAACATGTTAGTGGTCAAGACATACTCGCATGTTCGGGGCTTCAATATGATTGAGCTTGCTGTAGTGATGGGCGTGATAGCTATCGTCACTACAGTTGCGTTTCCAAGCTTTATGTCCATGATAGGAAATGCCCAAATGCGTGGCGTTGGTGAGTCTTTTAAGAACGGGCTGCAATTGGCACGTGCTGAAGCGGTTACACGCAATCAGCAGGTTAGATTCAAACTGAATGCCGACAACTCTTGGGAAGTCGGTTGCGTGACTGTGGTGGGCGATACGGATGGTGATGGCGTAGAAAATTGCCCGTCTATTATCATGCGTAAAGCAGCAAAAGAAGGCTCTAGCAGTAATATTGCTGTAACTCGGGTAGGGAGTGACAACGTTATTTTTAATGGTTTTGGTAACCGAGCAACCATCGCTGGGCAACTATCAGAAATTAATATTGATAACACCAGCATGAGTGAGACTACCAAAAGAAAGATTCGCGTGATTCTACCCTTTGGTGGTTCGGTCAGAATGTGCGAGCCCGCAATTACAGAACCTACAGATCCAAGAAAGTGTTAAGTGAGTATGAAAAGAAAACATTTTAAAAGTAAAGAATCTGGCTCAGTGCTGATTGAAGCGCTGGTATCAGTGCTAATTTTTTCCATGGGAATTTTGGCGCTAGTAGGTTTACAAGGGGCCATGGTTAAAAATAGCTCAGATGCAAAATATCGTTCGGATGCCAGTTTTATTGCCCAAGAGCGTTTGGGATTGATGTGGACAGACCCCACCAATGTAGCCAACTATGTTGAGGATGAAACCCCTGTCGCCCTATTGCCCAACGGAAAACGCACCGTCACAGTTGGCCCAAGAAGGTTTGCCACAGTAACGGTAACATGGCAGGCGCCAGGTATGGACCCGCATCAGTATGTGACTTCCGCTTACATTAGCGCAGCCAATTAAACATAAAGATAAATGCTATGAACAATACGCAACGAGGGTTTAGCTTGATTGAACTGATGATAGGTCTTGTCATTGGTTTGATTGCTACTTTGGTCATTACCAATGTGTTTAGCAAATTTGAACAACAAAAACGTGTGACTACCGGTGGTGCAGATGCACAAACCAATGGCTCTATAGCTTTGTATACCATGCGCCGTGAGATTGAAAACGCAGGTTACGGCCTGCCTGTGTTCAATCAAGATATTACCCCGTTACGTTGCCCGATCAATGTGACTTATGACCATGATGTTAATGGCGCCACGCCAGAGATTGGACTCTCACCCGTTGTGATAATTGACGGTGGGGCGGGCAGCGATAACGTCGTAGTGCGTTATGGCTCAACGATGAAGAGTGGAGCAAGTGTTGAGATTCAATCAGTGCCGGATCCAACGCCTACGCTTCAAGTGCCAACAGCTCTTGGTTGCACTAAGAACGATACAGCCTTGGTGATTCAAGAAATCTCAACGACCACGCTCAGATGTGCCATGGGGCGCGTTACCGAAGTGGCAACCGCACCTAACCAAAGAATTAAATTAACGAATATTTCACCATCAGGAACAGCCGTACCTGTCACAGCAGGTTTCAAAGTTGCCTGTATGGGTGCTTGGAATGAAACTAATTTCCGACTAACGAATAATCAGTTGATGAGAACCGGTGCAACTGTGGCGCCGGCTAATCCTGATGAGACTGCTTTACCGGATGCTACGGAGTTTCCAGTGGTGTCGGATATTGTGAGTATTCAAGCGCAGTATGGTGTATCTCAGGTTGATACAAGTAATTTGGTCACGCAATGGGTGGATGCAACTGGCATCTGGAGTGCAGGTGCGATGACCGTAGCTAATCGTAATCGTATTAAAGCCGTCAGAGTGGCTGTAGTTGCGCGCAACTCACTGAGAGAACAGATGCCAGTAAGTCAAAGCTGCGACGGCGTTGCCGCTGGCTTGGCGCGTGTTTGTATTTGGAATGAAACTACAAACGTTAATTTAGCCGCAGATGCTAATTGGCAAAATTATCGATACAAAGTTTACGAAACAGTTATTCCTTTAAGAAACGTATTGTGGAATAGAATCGCGTTCTGTGGAGGTACGCCATGCTAAATAGCCGTAATAAATCTACACAGCAAGGACTAGTGCTTTTTGTGGCGTTGATGGCGTTGGTGGTGATGTCTCTGGCAAGTGTGGCACTCATTCGATCTGTGGATACCAGCAGCCAAATTACTGGTAACCTGGCGTTTAAACAAAGCACATCCATTACATCTAGCTACGGTCTTGAGGCAATGGCCGATACGATTGGTAGTCAACTCAAAATCTACGCCACCACAAACGACCCCGCCAACGGCTTTTATGCAGTGTGTACAACATTTGATAACGGTGCTACAGGCCAGTGCAATGGTGAAAATTTAGTACAAGATGCCACTTGGACAGATGCAAATAGCAAATTAGCCACCGGTGCAGGTATAGCCGATGGTAAAGACCCTTACGGAAACACAATTCGCTACATAGTGGAGCGGATGTGCAATCAGGCAGGAAATTCAAGTGTCGACAATTGCTTAATGGCGACAAGCCCAACGGACACATCATCAAAAAACGTGGTGGGTTTAGGCTCTCCAATATTACAGCCCATCAGCGAGCCATTACCGCTTTACCGCGTGACGGTGCGCATTACCGGACCTAAAAATACAACTACTTATGTACAAGCATTTGTCTCTTAACGAGGTATAAACATGAATTCATCTATCAAACAAAACTTACTAATATCACTAAGCTTTCTGTTTGCCCTTGGCTTTTCTAATGGTGTCAGCGCTGCAAACCATGTGGAGATTTCAAGTACCCCTTTGGTTAACTCAGGCACTTCGGATGTGTTGCCAAACATTATGTTTGTGTTGGATAACTCAGGGAGTATGGCAAGGGAATATACGCCAGATTGGGCAACGGCATCCTCTAATTGGCTTGAGAAAAACGGTACCTACAATACGCAGTACTATAATCCAAATATCACTTATACTCCTGCCGTAAAATACGACGGTGTCTCGATGGGAAGCCAATTATCACCATGGACTTCTGTAAAGAATGATGTCACTGATACTGGCGCGACAAAAGGGGGTACCGTTAGCCTTGTGGGGAATGCGGAATATTATCTATATGTACCCGGTGAGTATTGCACTACACAGGCACTCACTTCTTGCATTATAAGCAATGTGCCAACTGCTACTTATAAATTTCCTGCTCCTATTCGTTGGTGCAATAATGGTACAAATGCTACAACAAGAAATTTAACAAGTACAACAGCATGCCAATCTATAAGAGTAGACGGCTCTTTTACAAGTCATAGACAGCCGAGATCGACCTATACTTTGACCTTTAATGTTTCAGGTTCCACAACCGTAAGTAGCGTCAAAATCAACAATATTGAAATCTTAAGGCAGTCAGTTAGTGCAAATGGCTCATCAAACATTGCAGCAGAAGTCTACGATGAACTTTGTAGAAGTGGCGTCACGGGCGGTCAATGTCAGTTAACCAATAACGTGCGAGTTAGTCTCTCCAGCGGTACAATCACATTTAGGTCGTTTGCAGGTCAACCGCTCAATCCAGCTTCCCCAGTTCAAGTGAAGCTGACTAATGGCACCGCCACAGGGGCAGTTGTAACACCTAATGCAAATGATGTGGCTGGTAGCTTAGCGTATGTCGACATTGTTAATAGTATTAACAGTTACACAGTTCCAGGAGAAACTACCAAAGCCGTTGATCGAACAGACTGTGCTGGCACTGTGTGTACCTATGCAGAAGAAATGACCAACTACGCTAACTGGTACACCTACTATCGCACACGTATGCAAGCCATGAAAACTGCTGCTAGTATTGCGTTCAAAGGGATTGATAATCGGTATCGCGTTGGTTTTATCACCATATCCAGTCAATCTAGCAATTATTTACCCATAGCCAAATTTGAATCTGGTAGTAATGGGCAAAAAAGCAAGTGGTATAAGCAGTTGTATGTCACATCTCCTGATGGGGGTACACCATTGAGGTCAGCGCTGTCTATTGTGGGTAGGATTTATGCTGGCAAAAAGCCCATAGGTAGTGCCGATCCAGTCGAGTACTCCTGTCAGCAAAACTTTGCGCTTCTCACCACCGATGGTTATTGGAACACTGATTATCCATCTGATGTTAAGGACATTAAAGGGAACGCAATTGGTAATTTAGATAAAACATCACCACGGCCGATTTATGAAGGTCCTACAGCAACATCAGGTAGCTTAGCGGATGTGGCCAAGTATTATTTTGATACGGATATTCGCAATCAAACAGATTTCAATAACTGTAGTAATGGCACAGCAGGCAGTAATGTGTGTGGTACTGCTGATGATCATCCTAAACAAAATATGGTGACGTTGACACTGGGCTTAGGCATAGACGGCACATTGTTATATACCGACGATTATAAGGATCAATCTTCTGGCGATTTCGCTAATATCAAGAGTGGCTCAGCAAACTGGCCGGATCCAAGAACTGCAGATAGGACTGTAGCAGCTGAAAACGGCACTCGTATTGACGATTTGTGGCATGCTGCAGTCAACGCGGGTGGTACCTACTACAGTGCCAAAAACCCTAAATTACTTAGAGACTCCCTGATTAAAGGTTTGTCTGAAATTAAGAGTGTGTTTGGTGCGGGTTCAGCAGCTGCAGCAAGTAGCTTGGCACCGACCACGGGGGACAACTTCCAATATGTAGCCAGCTATCGCTCTGTTAAGTGGACAGGTAACTTAGAGGCTAGAACAGTGGACGTGCAAACCCTCAAAACCAGTGAAAAAGCGGTTTGGTGTGCAGAAAATGTCGCTGGTGGTACTTGTACAGCGCCAGCCACATTAAAAGCTGTAACTTCTGGTGGAGTACAAACTTTTTATTGTGAAACTCCTGGATCGAACACCGATGCGTGTGGTGACATTGGAGGGCAGTTAGGCACAGGCGGCACTGCGGATGCTTGTTATGTAGAAGTGAGCACCACTTGTACAGGTAAGATGTCTACTTTAGTTTCGGAAGCTACTGATAATCGCAAAATTTTTGTAAATAATGGTGGAGCATTAACTAACTTTACAGCAGGTGCATTAAGCCCGTCGGCACAAACTGCCTTTGTTAATGGCTATGACAACCTAAGTCAGTTTGCGGACTTTACAACCACTCAACAAAATAACAGTAATAAGGTCGCAAACTTGGTGAGTTTTCTTCGTGGTCAATCCCAGTTTGAGAACCGTAACTCGAATCCAGACCCAGAAAAACGCCTATTCCGTGCAAGAGAGGCTATCTTGGGGGATATTACGCAATCTAAACCTGCTTATCTTAAAAAGTCACCATTGAATTACGTAGACCCTGGTTATACAGCGTTTAGGGATTCAGTTGGCCCAAGCAGACAAGGTACTGTGTTTGTAGGCGCAAACGATGGTATGTTGCATGCCTTTAATGCGGATAATGGAGTTGAAATGTGGGCGTTTATTCCAACCCCGGTCATAAAAAATCTACCAAAATTGGCTGATAGGGATTACGCAATCAAACACCAAAATTATGTCAATGGTAACCCTTACTTAGCAGATATTTGCGTGGCTGGTTGTGATACGGCAAGCGCACAATGGAAGACCATTCTGGTAGGTGGTCTAAACGGGGGTGGTCGTGGTTATTACGCTTTGGACGTTACCGACCCAACCAGCCCATCCATGCTTTGGGAGTTCACTGCCGATAACGATAGTAGCCTAGGCTATACCTTTGGTGAGCCGGTGGTGACAAAGCTAAGTGCCGGCACTAATGCTGGCAGATGGGTTGTACTGCTTACCTCTGGTTATAACAATGGCACATTGGATAATGATGGTGTTACCTCAAATAATCCTGTGGGTAATGGTCAGGGCTATTTATATGTACTTAATGCGTTTAATGGAGCACTAATTTCTAAAATTGGCACGGGTGCTGGTTCGCCATCCGCGCCGAGTGGTCTTGGAAAAATTGCAGCCTTCGCAAACGATGCATTCAAAAATAACTTCGCTACTTATGCTTATGCCGGTGATCTTGACGGTAGTTTATGGCGATTTGATATTAATGGAAACGTTGTAAAATTGGCAACGTTGAGAGACCCGAGTGGTGTACCACAACCCATCACTACAGCGCCACAACTGGGTTTAATTAACAAAAAACGTGTGATTTTTGTGGGCACTGGTAAATACTTGGAGCAAGAGGATTTAATCAGCACCCAAGTGCAGTCTGTGTATGCCATCAAGGATGATGACGTTGCTGCTGAAATTTCTAGCCTAAGAGGCGGCGGATTAGTCATGCAAACGCTCAGTACCGATGGGGATTTCAGAACATCCACATCAGAAAGTGTTGACTTCGGTACCGGCTTTGGTTGGATGGTGGATTTCCCTGCCGGCGAACGTGTTAATGTAGACCCATTACTTTTAAATGGTGTCTTATTAATGCCAACCACAGTGCCTAATAGCACAAGTTGCTTGGGTGGTGGATATGGCTGGTTTAACTACTTTAATTACAAAACAGGCGGCTCACCGATTATTGCTGGTGGCGTGGTATCAGAAAAGCTGAATACCCCAGCGGTTGGCTTTAACATTGTGTACGATCAGGACCGTAAACCAGTAGTTTCTGTGGTGGAAAGTAACGATCCAACACCGCATCATTTGAAAAACAAAGATGTGGCGGCCAATTCTGATGCAACAAGAGAAACAGTGTATGAGAAGTATGACGATGGAACTTACGGTAGACGTTCAATCTGGCGTGAGCTAATCAGATAATAAATCATTAAAATCATTTAAACGCCTTGGAAACAAGGCGTTTTTTTATGTTTATTTATCTAGCAACTTTGCAGTAATTAGACCATTCACTACACCAAAGAACAGTGCAGCTAACGCAAAAACCGGAACCAACACCATGACGCTACCGTGAGGAATGAGTAAAAGCCTGACCAAGATGAGCTGCCCTGCAATATGAGCAAAAGCAGCCAATATGCTTAATGTGATGACGCTAAAATAGCGTTTGGGTAGCCTGACAGCAATTGTGAGTGCAACCAAACTAAGTACTGCGCCGCTTAGGCTAAGTAAAAATGTTGGCGTTAAAAACTGACCCAGTAGCAAGCTACTTGCGAACACCCTTAGTAAACTGACCCATACAGCGGCTTGAATGCCATAACGTTGCAACACATAAAGCACTACGATATTGGCAACCCCTGGCTTTACCCCGGGTAATGGTGAAGGAAATGCGGATTCAATTAAATGCAGCCCAATCGCAAATGCGGTGAGTTTCGCAATGCGATGGTCTTCATCTGTTGTTTGAAAATGTAGCTGCGGCATCAGTAATTGAGCGTGTCAAAAGCGGCTTTTGCACCAGTCAGTTCGATACTAATTTGATTGGGGATGCAGATGGCAGTTTGATTGGCATGAGAGAGCCAGCCTTGATGAACACAATACTGGTTATGGCAGGGTGAATGCTTAAAACGCACTTTACCCTGTTGAATTTCAATGACAGATTTACCCAATTTGCCTGCAACGGTCAGTGTTTTGGTTTGCATCAAGCTGTATTCCCCAAGTACAGCATTTCCAGCGCGAATGCGCAGTGTTGCTGCTGGTTGGTGTGACCAAAGTGTCGCAAAACTGATCACTATCAACCCTAAGCTAAGTAAGATAATGCACCAATCCCCTAATAAAGGTTTGGGGAAGTTATTGAAGTGTGCGGACACGTTTTTTTGCGTCTTCATCTAGCCATTCTAGACGTTGTTGCATTTCTGGTGTGGCCAAGATTTGACCATCTTCTTGGATGACCAATACGTTGGATACCTCCATCTTTTTTGCAAACTCTGCTTTATTTGAAAGCTCGCTGATAAAAATTGGTTTAGAAGCAACATCAGACAATACCCCTGCACGTGCCCCGGGTGGTATCAACACAGTGACAGATTGCGTACCTTGAGCTGGCTCGCCAGTGCGTGGGTCAATAATGTGGCAGTAACGTTTACCGTCTAGTATAAAAAACCGCTGGTAATCACCAGAGGTGCCAATGGCCCAGCCGCTCTCCAAGGCAATGGTGGCAATGGCATCTGGTTTTCTAGGATGTTGAATGCCTACAACCCAAGGCCTATCACCATGCTTGCCAAGGGCAATCACATTGCCGCCAATGTTGATCAAGGCATTTTCTACATGAAACTCGTTGAGTAGCTTAAGTCCAACATCTAACGCATAACCTTTGGCATACCCTCCTAAGTCCAGTTTCACATGGGGGTTATTGCTAGTAATTTGCCGGCCATTCATCACAACATCCGTCATTTTGGGTTGCTCTGCTAGTAGGGCTTCCAGTGTGGTTTGGTCCGGTGAGACAGCGGTAAATTCGTCGCGCTGAAATCCCCAAACCTTGATTAATTTACCGATGGCAGGGTTAAATAGACCTTCGGATTGAATGGAAAGCTGGGTAGCATCTTGGATGATATTCACAATATCTGGCTCAATCAGCTTGGGTCTGTTCTCAGTAAACGTGCGGTTGATACCATTGATTTCACTGGGTTTCCATGCATGTAAGCGATTATGGATTTGTTGAAACTCACGCGTGATCTGACTAGTAATCTGCTGTGCCTGACTTTCCTCCTCTCCGTAAATGGAAATGTCTACCAGCGTCCCAAACACATAGGTTTGCGTGTGGTAAAGCGGGTCTAATTGAATGCTGCAGCTGAGTTGCGTGAAGCAGGTAAGAAGCAAAATAAAGTAGCGCATAAGCGCTATGATAGCCGGACTAACGCGTTCCTTCCAGCGCAACCATTTCCTCTAGCGCTTTAACCCAAAGGTCAGCCGGATTGCAGTCGGTTTGTGCAGCGATTTCCACCATGCCGGTTGGGCTGGTGACATTGATTTCAGTGAGGTGCTCACCAATCACATCCAGCCCAACTAAAAATAAGCCTTCTGCTTTAAGTGTTTTACCCACGGTACGTGCAATTTCCCAGTCGCGCTCCGTTAGTGGTTGCGCCACACCTTTGCCGCCAGCTGCCAAGTTGCCACGTGTCTCGCCAGGTTTGGGAATACGTGCCAATGCATAAGGTGCAGGCTCGCCGTTGATGACTAAAATACGTTTATCGCCTTGCTTGATGGCGGGCAAATAGCGCTGCGCCATGATTGTGCGTTGCTCGTATTCGGTAACCGTTTCCAAAATCGCACCTATATTGGGGTCTTGCTCGGTCAAGCGGAAAATGCCACTTCCCCCCATGCCATCCAGCGGTTTGACGACAATATCTTGATGTTGCGCCAGAAAATCACGAATACGCGCGTTATTATTGGTAACCAAAAATTCCGGTGCAAATTGCGGAAATTTGGCCACAGACAGTTTTTCGTTCCAGCTGCGAATCGCTGTTGGATTGTTCAGCACGCCCGCACCTTGTTGTGCGGCAAGCTCTAGCAAATAGGTGCTATATAAGTATTCGTTATCAAAGGGCGGGTCTTTGCGCATCAGCACCGCATCAAATACGCTGGGTAGATAGTGTTCGCTAGCGCCTAATTCATACCATGATTCGTTTGCTGTGAGTGATAATACATTGGCGCGCACATGCACTGAGGCTTGCTGTAAATACAGATCATGCTGCTCGCACACAAACAAGCTGTGGCCGCGCGCTGCCGCCGCGCGCATCATCGCAACGCTGGTGTCTTTGTAAGACTTAAGCTGGTGAATCGGGTCAATGATGAACAGTAGCTTCATGATGCGCCTTGCGTAAATTCAATATGGATTACTGATTCAATGGATCTTGCTCTTCCAACTCAATGGCTGCTGCCAGCAAGGCTAAGCGTGCCACCACGCCGTAGGCATAAAAGCGATTGGGCGGCGCGTCTGGTAAGCCTGCACAGTCTGGCAACGTACAGGGCTTTTCAAAGGCCAGTGGCACAAAATGCATGCCAGGAGCGTTAAGATTCTCATCAACAGCACGCCCGGTATGCACACGGTAAAAGCCACCAATCACAAAGTGGT
Organism: Betaproteobacteria bacterium Ga0077540; assembly: GCA_001464125.1. Lineage (GTDB taxonomy): Bacteria > Pseudomonadota > Gammaproteobacteria > Burkholderiales > Methylophilaceae > Methylophilus. The sequence continues at coordinate 115,756 of LNEP01000011.1, forward strand.
CCATCATATACACCACTGGTTCAGCCACCGCGTCGTTAATGCTCTCAAAAGTGTAAACACCTTCTTGAATAATCACTTCGGACACTTGCATGCCTTCTTTGACCACTGACATTTTATTGCGGGTTTTGCGGTTTAAGTCACGTACATCATCCGGAGATTTCACGGTCATGATGCCCATGCCATAAGTACCGGCATCAGCTTTAACAATCACAAACGGCTCTTGTGTGATGCCATATTCCGCATATTTGGCTTTAATTTTAGTCAGCAGCTCATCCACTTTTTGTGCCAAACATTCTTCACCGGTACGCGCGTGGAAATCAATCTCACCACAGGTATCAAAGTAAGGGTTCAATATCCATGGGTCTATGCCTAAGAGTGTGGAAAATTCATCAACTACTCGGTTGTAAGCTTCAAAGTGTTGCGATTTTCGGCGTGTGGACCATCCGGCATGCAGAGGTGGAATCAGGTTTTGCTCTAAGTTTTGCAGAATCGGCGGAATGCCGCCTGATAAATCGTTATTTAGCAGCACGGCGCAGCTATCAAAGGCTTCATAGGTTACGCCATCCAAACTACTTTGCTTGAGCACGATGCGGTTTTTCTCACGTACAACTGGTTCCAGCACTAGGCTATGACCATCATGCGTTTCCAAACGTGTAATGGTCGTAATCTCCGGAGAAATGCTGCCGATGCGCACATCTAATCCTGCAGCACGCATGATATTGCTCAATTCATACACATTGCGCAAATAAAAGGTATTACGCGTATGGTTTTCGGGAATAATCAGCAAGCGTCTCGCTTCTGGACAGATTTTTTCTACCGCCACTTGTGCGGCTTGTACGCTTAAGCTTAAGAATTCTGGATTGAGGTTGTTAAAGCCTCCCGGGAACAAATTGGTGTCGACCGGCGCCAGCTTGAAACCAGCGTTACGCAAATCAACCGAGGCATAAAACGGTGCGGCGTATTCTTGCCATTGGCTACGAAACCAATGTTCAATTTGCGGCATGGCCGCCAACATGCGCTTTTCTAAGTCTAGTAATTGGCCGTTTAATGCAGTGGTTAGATGGGGCACCATAGTGTTTGTTATCCAAAAAATTGATTATTTATTATGGATGGCGTCTGCACGTCACTTATTCAAGTGTGCTTAGCGTACTCTTTTTGTTAGATTTAGACCACTGCGTGCGCTTGCAGGTCAGCATGGTAACTACTTCTGACCATTGGGCCACTGGCGGCGTTATCAAAGCCCATTGCATCTGCTTGGGTTTTTAAGTAGTCAAACGTAGCAGGTTCAACATAACGCATCACTGGTAAATGGTGCACGCTAGGCTGTAAATATTGACCGAGTGTGAGCATGCTGACTTGGTGCGCTCTTAAGTCTTGCATCACCGCTATAATTTCTTCATCGGTTTCGCCCAAACCAAGCATCAAGCCAGATTTAGTGGGAATGTGCGGGTACATCTCGCTAAATACTTTGAGCAGATTGAGTGAGTTTTGATAGTCTGAACCTGGCCGTGCTTGTTTGTATAAGCGTGGCACGGTTTCCAGATTGTGGTTCATCACATCGGGTGGCGCTTTGCGCAATATTTCTAGCGCGACATCTAAACGCCCACGAAAATCCGGCACTAAAATTTCGATTTTGATGTGCGGCGAGTATTTACGAACGGCTTGAATACAATCAACAAAGTGTTGCGCACCGCCATCCTTCAAATCGTCACGGTCTACTGAAGTAATCACAACATATTTCAGCCCCATTTGCGCAATGGTGCGCGCTAAATTTTCCGGTTCGTTCACATCCGGTGGCAATGGCTTGCCGTGCGCTACATCACAGAATGGGCAGCGGCGTGTGCAAATGTCACCTAAAATCATAAAGGTCGCGGTGCCGCCACTAAAACATTCGCCGATATTGGGGCAACTGGCTTCTTCACACACCGTATGCAGATTGTTCTCGCGCAATACACGCTTAATCTCTTGAAAGCGTGCTGAATCCGGCACCTTCATGCGGATCCACTCGGGTTTACGCAACATAGGTTGCGGCACGATTTTAATAGGGATACGTGCCGTTTTTTCGGCATCTACTTCCTTGACACCCGCGATTTTCTTAGCGGGTGGCGTGACATTTATCGGGTCGGCCATGCGTTTAATTTCTTTTCTAATATGGAGAGTAAGGCCTCTCCTATTTCTGTCAGAGTGGCTTGGATACCAAGCGCTTTGGTTTGCGTCATGCTTAAGCCGGCATATCCACAGGGATCAATGGCCTCAAATGGCGTTAAATCCATGTCGATATTCAAACTCAAACCATGATAACAGCATTGGTTTTTTAAGCGTAATCCCAGAGAAGCAATTTTTTTGGCATCGACATAAACGCCGGGTGCGTCTGGCTTTGCTACCGATGCTACGCCATACAATGTCAGCACTTCTATCAAACTTGTTTCTAAGATGGTGACAAGCTGTCGAACATTCAAGCCACGTCGAGCTAAATCAATCAAACAATAAATGACGAGTTGGCCGGGGCCGTGATACGTGATTTTACCGCCACGGTCTACCATCACCACAGGAATGTCATTGTAAGGTAAGCGCACACCTTTGCGGTTGAGCCCTAGTGTGTATACCGGCGGGTGCTCGGTTAACCATAGTTCATCTGCAGTATCGGCCGTTCTGGTTGCAGTAAGCGTTTGCATAGCTTGCAACGTGGTTGGGTAATCCGTCAGCCCTAATCGTTTAAGTTGAATGTCCATGACGTTCAAGGTGGCCGTGCAGGCTTGCCGCCAAAAGATTAAAGCACCACTTTCACCATGGGGTGAGCCGTTAGCGTGCGGTAAATATCATCCAATTGTGGCTTGGAGGTGACATAGACCAAGCAGGTCAGGCTGATGTATTTGCCACCAGCGCTGCCGCGCATCTCAATTAAATGCGCCCCAAAATCTGGGATGTGTTGCTGGATGGCTTGCGTGATGGCTGAGGTGAAGTCTGGGTGCGTCTCGCCCATCACCTTGATGGGGAAGTTACACGGAAACTCAATCAGCGTTTCCTGCGAGCTTGGGTCAATATCGGCCATATTATTGCAGCATCAGTTTGATGCTATCTAACATACGACTAAAGAAGCCACCCGCTTCGACCGCTTTAACCGCAATCAATGGCCGCTCGGCTAATTGTTTGCCATCTAAAGTAAAGGTGATTTTACCGATGACTTGCTTGGCTTTCACTGGTGCAATCAATGGTTGCTGGCTGGTCATGCTGGCTTTAACGCGAGCATAATCGCCTTTTGGTAGAGAAAAATAGACGTCTTGCGCAACCGTAGCATTAACCAGTTTCTCGTTGCCTTTCCAAACGCGTAATGCATTAATCGGCTGGCCTTGTCTGTATACCAAAGTGCTTTCAAAAAACTGAAAGCCGTAATTAAGGAGTTTTTGGCTTTCAATCGCTCGCGATGCTTCTGACACCGCACCCAGCACGACAGAAATCAGGCGGGTATCGCTACGCTTAGAGGATGCAATCAAACAATAACCAGCAGATTCGGTATGGCCTGTTTTCATGCCATCCACATTAGCATCCAACCACAATAATCGGTTGCGGTTAGGCTGTGTGATTTTGTTAAAGGTGAATTCCTTCATGGAGTACAGGCGTTTGTAATCTAAAGGGAAATCACGGATGAGCGCGCTGGCTAACAAAGATAAATCGTAGGCTGTTGTGTAATGTTGCGCATCGGGCAGGCCGGTCGCATTCATGTAATGTGTGTTCTTCATGCCCAATTTAGCGGCTTTTTTATTCATTAAGTCGGCAAACTGTTCTTCAGACCCTGCAATGCCTTCTGCTAATGTGATGGAGGCGTCGTTACCGGATTGAATAATCAAGCCATGCAAGAGCTCGTCCACGGTCACTGGTTTGTTTGGTTCGATGAACATTTTCGAGCCTTCAATTTTCCAGGCTTTTTCGCTGACGGGTAACGTTTGATCCAGTTTCAAATAGCGGTTTTGAATGGCTTCAAACGCAAGATATGCCGTCATGATTTTAGTTAGCGATGCGGGCTCAACGCGCTCATTTTGTTTAAAGCCGGCCACGATGGTGCCGCTGTTGTAGTCCTTGAGAATATAGGCATTCACCGCTAAGTTTGGTGGTGGTGTGACTTCCGCATGAACGCTGGCAACCAGCAAACTACTAAGCATGAAAAATAAAGTTTGGATCAGTGTGCGCATAATTGAATCGTTATTGTGTGTGAATAATACTGTTGATATTGAGTCTTTGCTTGATGTCTGCCGCAATTTGACTAGCTTTGTTTCTAGAGGCGTAAGGGCCTAATTTCAAGCGATATATCTGACTATTATACACGTGGTTAATATCTTGACCGTTTGCGATGCCAAGGTTTTGAATTTTTTGCTTGAGGGCGCTGGCGTTGGCTTCTAATTTAAATGCACCGACTTGCACAAAAAATTGTTGTAAAGTAGTTTGCAGGGAACTGCTAGATGCACTGTTACTGGATGTGGTGTTGCTTGGAGTTGAGCTACTTGCAATGGCTTCTACAGATTGGGGTTCAGGAGCTGCTTGTTTGTTCTGCGAGGCATAGCGCTCGGCATCCACTGCCTCAATCTCTACGCGTGCGCTTCCTTTATCTAAAATACGTAATTTGTGTGCAGCAGCATAAGATAAATCAATAATGCGGCTGTGTTTGAATGGCCCCCTGTCGTTTACTCTCACAATCACTGTGCGACCATTGCTAGGGTTGGTTACCTTTACATAGCTTGGCAAAGGTAATGTCGGATGGGCAGCTGTCATGGCATACATGTTATAAACCTCGCCATTGGCAGTTTTGCGACCATGAAATCGTTTGCCGTACCACGAGGCGACGCCAGCCTGCTTAAATGGTTGATAGCTTTTCATCGGCACATAGGTTTCGCCTAATGCTTGATAAGGGCGTGTGGCTGGAGGATGAATCACCTCTTGTTTGGGAACGGCGTCTGGAATTTCATCTAAATTGCTAGGTGGATTCGCTTCAGGGCCATCATCCATATAATAGCCGCCAGGGGTATCCACCTCAGCTTGGGCGCTAGGAGTTGTTTGCCCTGAGCTTGATTGTGGCGTGCTTTCACGTTCTAAAGGTGGGGCTGGTCTGGTTGTTTGTTGGCCGCCACAAGCGGTGAGCAGTGTTGCGATAAACAGCGAGAGTATTATCTTATGCATGGTATTAAATCCGTTTCATTATCCGGCAGCCACTAGTTTTTTATGTGTCTGTATACTCATTAATAATCCGAATCCAAGGCCTAGCGTTAGCATCGAAGTGCCTCCATAGCTGATTAATGGTAGGGGCACACCCACTACGGGTAGTATGCCGCTGACCATGCCCATGTTTACAAAGCAGTATGTGAAAAAGGTCATGGCAATGCTGCCGGCCAGTAATCTAGAAAATGTGCTTTTGGCTTGAGAGGCAATATAAAAACCTCGCCCAATGATGATAGCAAATAGGGTTAATAGAAGAATATTTCCTATCAAACCAAACTCTTCACCAAATACAGCAAAAATAAAGTCGGTGGTACGCTCTGGTAAGAAATCTAATTGTGTTTGCGTACCATTCAGCCAACCTTTGCCAGCAACGCCGCCAGAGCCAATGGCAATAGTGGATTGAATAATATGATAGCCGGAGCCCAGTGGGTCTTGTGTGGGATCTATAAGAATCTCGATTCTGCGGCGCTGATAATCATGCAGTAATGACCAAAAGATAGGGCTAAGCGCACCAACAAGTACTACGCCACCCAGAATAAAACGCCAACTTAGGCCGGCTAAAAAGATGACATAAAAGCCAGAGGCAGTGACTAGCATAGCGGTACCTAAGTCAGGCTGCTTCATGATCAATAGTACAGGCACCATCAAAATGACCGCCCCGATAATAAAGTCTAATGCTGTTAGGTTGGATTCGCGTTTAGAAAAGTACCATGCCAGCATAATCGGCGCCGCAAGTTTGAGCAGTTCAGACGGTTGGATTTTAGTAATGCCAATATTGAGCCAACGTCTGGCACCATGGCTGATATCGCCAAATAGTGCAACAGCGATTAGGAGTAATACCCCAAGAATGTAAGCAGGTATTGCAATCCGCTCTATATGCTGTGGTTGCACGTTAGCCACTGCCCACATAGCAACCAATGCCACCGCCATATTAATCATTTGCGCACTGACTCTGGAGAGTTGTTGCCCAGAGGCACTGAACAGCACAAGCAATCCCACCAGCATGGCAAATAAAATGCATGCAAGCAGCACTGAATCAATATGCTTGAATAAACCAGTGATGAATTTGCTAATCATAGTGTTCTTCTTCAGCGTGTGTCTCTGCAGCGTTATTCGCTGGGCTATTAGGGGGTGGTACAACTGCATTTGGCGCTATTTCTTCTGCAGGCTCTTTCCCCAATAAATAGTAATCCATGACTTTGCGTGCAATTGGGCCTGCAGCGGAGCCGCCATGCCCGCCATTTTCAACAATCACTGCCAGCGCGATTTTGGGTGCTTCAGCAGGTGCATAGGCAATGAACAGCGCGTGATCGCGATGGCGCTCGTTGATGCTATGTTCGTTGTATTTTTCGTTTTGTTTAATGCCAATCACCTGTGCTGTACCGGTTTTAGCTGCAATACTATAGCCAGCATTAGCACCCACTGAGGCCGCAGTCCCGCCGGGAAGTGTTACGTCTACCATGCCAGCTTTTACAATGTCTAGATTTTGCGATTTAAGATTAAGTTTATCAAGTACCGTGCGCGCTATCGGCGTAACCACGTTCGTTTTGGAGTTAACTACCGCATTGACAATGTGTGGGCGGATTGCTGTACCTTGGTTAGCAAGCGTTGCTGTGGCATACGCCAACTGCATAGGCGTTACCAATGTATAGCCCTGACCAATCCCTACAATTACAGTTTCACCCATATACCATGGTTGTTTAAAGCGCCTTTTCTTCCACTCTGGCGTAGGTAGCAAACCAGAAACCTCACCATGAATATCAAGCCCAGTTTTTTGCCCGAAGCCAAAGTGTCTGACAAAATCGGTCAAACGCTCAATACCCAGCTCCATCGCTAGGCCGTAAAAAAACGTATCGCAAGAGATAGTGATGGCTTTGCGCATGTCTACACTGCCGTGCCCGCTTGGCTTCCAATCGCGATAGCGGTGGCGGCTGTTAGGCAGTGTAAAGTAACCTGCATCCTGAATGCTGTAAGGAGGCTCGCGCTTGCCAGCTTCTAGACCTGCTAACGCTACAAACGGTTTAAAAGTAGAACCCGGTGGATAAATGCCTTTAAGTGTACGATTGATTAGTGGTTTATCTATGGAGTTGTTCAGCGCATTCCAATTGTCGTAATCAATCCCATCGACAAACAGGTTTGGGTCAAAGGTTGGCATGCTGACAAAGCCAAGCACCTCACCTGTGCTGGGCTGAATAGCGACCAATGAGCCTCGACGATCACCAAAAGCCTTTTCTGCAATCGCTTGTAACTTGGCGTCAATTGATAACACAACGTTGTTGCCAGAGGTAGGCGCAGCACTAGAAAGCACCCTCACGGCTTTGCCGTCGGCATTGATTTCTACTTGCTGAAAACCAGTGCTGCCATGCAATTCACGCTCGTAAGCCTGTTCAACGCCGCCTTTGCCAATGTGGTCGGTGCCCTTATAGTTAGAGATGACATTGTCCTCTTTGAGCTTGGCCAAATCCTTCTCATTAATACGGCTGATATACCCGATGGCGTGTGTCCCCAATTTACCTTGGGGATAATGTCGGTAGAGTCTGGATTTCAGCTCTACGCCTGGAAAGCGATAACGATTAACCGCAAATTTCGCTGCTTCAATCTCATTCAGATGTGTACGAATAGGAACGCTCTCAAAAGAGTGGCTTTCAGCTTTCAGTTTTTTAAAGCGCTTGAGATCGACCATGCTGATTTCAACTAGCTCTGATAGATTGGCAATGGTGGTGTCCATATTGCTGACTTTAGACGGCGTAACTTCCAGTGTGTACACAAAAAAATTGTGTGCTAACACGATACCGTTACGGTCAAGTATTAGGCCCCGATTGGGTGATATGGGGACAATGGAAATACGATTGCTTTCGGCTAGTGTGTGGTAGTAATCGTGGCGTTGAATTTGTAAATAATAAAAGCGCAATCCAAGTGCGCCAAAAGCAATCAGCGCCAACAAAGCAGCAATCGTCAGACGTACACGAAAATTGTGCTGTTCGTTGAGGTGGTTTCTGAGTTCTGCGCTATATGCCATGCCAATATGTCACTAGTGCCTAGGGCGGGTAGGCGCACCAAACATCAGCACCATCAGTTGCCACAAAATCAGGCTGGTAATCACCGGCCAGAAATATGACAAACCAGGGTTGTCATAGTCAGCGAACAGTTTCAGCATTAGCACAATCGCGCGCTCAGCTATCAGCAGTGCGAAAATATAGATAGTCAACTGCCAGCGATTAAACAAGACTAGGCGTCGCTGGTATAACAATGCTAAAAAAGCGGCAAATCCAAATGCCAGTGCGTGTTGACCGAGCAAACTACCTGTAGATAAGTCCACAATCAAGCCGGCAAACCATGACAATCCCACGTTGACTAAATATGGCGCACGAATCACCCAATATAGCGTGACGACTAGCAAAAAGTCGGGCCTGAGAATGACGCCTTGACCAGACCATGGATATAGCTGAAAGGTTAGCGCGACTATCAGCGTAAGTAATACTGTAGTGATATTAACGGGGCGCATTTGGTTTTAATTTGGGCTTAGCCACAAGTTTGGGGTCGGGTTTGGTAACAACTGGTGGTGTTGCTGGAGCGCTAGGGGGATTCTCCTCCTCAATAGTCATTTCAGGCTCAGGCAAGCTAAGTATCAGTAACTGCAAGTGATTGTTGACTCCTGCAATCGGAGTGCTGACGATTTTAGCAAAAGGAGAGTCGGGGCTTTGGCGCACTTGCGTCACTTTTGCAACGGCTAGTCCTGCTGGATACACCCCATCAATGCCAGAGGTGACTAACTTATCTCCCACTTTAATGTCTACGCTAGTCGGTAAAAAGGGTAAGTCGATGGTGTTACTTTTGCCCTCGCCAAAAGCGATAGCACGTAACTGGTTGCGTTCCACTTGAATGGGAATAGAAAGATTGTCATCTGTGATTAACGTGACCTCCGCGCTAAATGGGAAAGCGCGTGTTACTTGACCAACAACTCCTTCTGCATCCACAACTGCTTGTCCGGCCTTGACTCCATGCTGAGTACCACGGTTTATCACAATAACATTGCTGAAAGGATCACGACCCATGTGTAGGATTTCTCCCAAAATCGCTTTAGGAATCAGCGGAGCATTACCTTTTAGCAGCGTCTTTAGGTGGGAGTTCTCTAGTTCGATGGTTGAAAGTCTTTGCAGCATGACTTTGTGCTCGACGGCCTGCTGTTTAAGCTGCTGATTTTCAACAAGCAACCGATTGTGTGAGGTGAAATACTGGCGGATATTCATACCCCATTCGCTAGGGGCATTCGCTACCATTTCTAACGGATGCAAGGCGGCAATAAAAGTTTGGCGAAACTGTGCAAGGTAGTTGAGGCGCGAATCCACTGCCATCAGCACGATAGACAATGCACAGAAAAACATCATGCGTGAAAAAGGGCTGGGGCCACGAACAAAAAACGCTACTGATTCTTGCGGTTCTAGTTTCTGGTGTACACCCTTAAGCATGCCAATTTAGTGCTGAATAAGTTACGAGTAATGATCAATAAAAATCGACTAACGATTACTCGTTAGCAAACACGTTGCCTAGTTTATCCATATCTTCAAGTGCTCTGCCACAGCCGCGAGCTACGCAGGTCAGCGGATCTTCCGCCACAATTACTGGTAGGCCGGTTTCTTCCATCAGCAATCTGTCCAAGTCGCGCAGTAATGCGCCGCCGCCGGTCAACACCATGCCTTTTTCGGCAATATCTGCACCCAACTCTGGCGGCGTTTGCTCCAAGGCAGATTTCACTGCGCCAACGATAGAGTTTAGTGGCTCGGTGAGCGCTTCTAAGATTTCATTGCTTGAGATAGTGAACTTACGTGGTAAACCTTCTGCCAAGTTGCGGCCTGTGACTTCCATTTCCAAGACTTCTGAACCCGGGAAAGCAGAGCCGATTTTTTTCTTGATGGCCTCTGCGGTAGGCTCAGAGATTTGCATGCCATAGTTCCGGCGAATGTAATCAATAATGGCTTGGTCAAACTTGTCACCGCCCACACGTTCAGATTTAGCGTAAACGATGCCACCTAGGGAAATCACGCCTACTTCCGTGGTGCCGCCACCAATGTCTACCACCATCGAGCCGGTGGCTTCTGCTACTGGCATATCAGCCCCAATCGCTGCAGCCATTGGCTCTTCAATTAGAAACACTTGTTTTGCGCCTGCACGTTCTGCGGACTCTTTAATAGCGCGGCGTTCAACTTGCGTGGAGCCTACAGGCACGCAAATAATAATGCGTGGACTGGGTGAAAACCAACGGGATTCATGTACTTTACGGATGAAAAACTTGAGCATTTGCTCGGTGATAGTAAAATCTGCAATCACACCGTCTTTCATGGGACGAATGGCTTGAATGTTAGCTGGTGCGCGACCTAGCATGCCTTTGGCATCAGAGCCAACAGCCAGTAGCACTTTTTTACCGTTGGGACCACCCTCTAAGCGAATAGCCACTACCGATGGTTCGTCCAGCACAATGCCCTTGCCGCGTGAGTAAATCAGCGTGTTGGCCGTGCCTAAGTCAATGGCTAAATCATTAGAAAAGTAACTGTTTATTGAACCGAACATGTTTTATCCCGATATTGACAAATGGTATCCCACGACTGATATCGATTTAATCGATTTGCTCTTAAAGGCGTGAGGTGAAATCAAGGTATAATAGCTTAAATCACATCTAAGTTTAAGATGTTATTACAGATTGTTACAAACAAACGACAGAAAATTGTATGGCACTCAACATAGAAGATATTCAGCGAATTGCATACTTGGCGCGCATAGAAATTAACGAACAGGAAGCCGCAACTACGCTCACCAAACTCTCCGGTATTTTAGGGCTGATTGAGCAAATGCAGGCAGTGAATACCGAAGGCATTGCACCCATGTCGCACTCTCAAGACCTGACGCAACGCTTGCGTGAAGATGTAGTGACGCAGACCAATCAGCGCGAAGCGTTTCAAGCGATTGCACCTCTGACTGAGAGCGGCTTGTATCTAGTGCCTAAAGTCATTGAATAGCTGCACAGCGTGTGGACTCATCGAATAACGAACACAGAACTGAATTATGACTAACAGTATAATCAATGCTAGCTTAGCCCAGCTTAGCCAGATGTTGGCAAGCAAGCAAGTATCTAGCGTGGAACTCACGCAAGCTTTCTTAACGCGCATTCAACAACACAATCCCACTATCAACGCTTACATAGCCTTAGATAACGAAAAAACGCTGGCACAAGCGCAGGCGGCCGATGCCAGAATTGCAGCTGGTGATGCAGAGGCATTGACCGGTATTCCTTTTGCCCAAAAAGATATTTTTTGTGCCAAGGGCTGGAAAACTACTTGCGGCTCAAAAATGTTGGCGAATTTTGTGGCGCCTTATGATGCGCACGTGATTAGCCAATTTGATGCAGTGGGTGCGGTGAATTTGGGTAAAACCAATATGGATGAGTTTGCCATGGGTTCATCCAACGAGACCAGCTATTTTGGTGGGGTTAAAAACCCATGGGATTTTGACCGTGTCCCTGGCGGCAGTTCAGGCGGCTCTGCCGCTGCAGTTGCTGCGCGCTTATGTGCAGCCGCAACAGGTACCGATACCGGTGGCTCTATCCGACAACCGGCTAGCCTGTGTGGGTTTACCGGCTTAAAACCTACGTATGGCTTAGTGTCACGTTACGGCATGATTGCTTTTGCTTCCAGCTTGGACCAAGCAGGGCCAATGGCGAAATCGGCAGAAGACTGTGCGCTGATGATGAATGTGATGGCTGGCTTTGATGCACGTGATTCCACCAGTCTGGATCGTCCTAAAGAAGATTACACCCGTGGTTTAAGTGCCGTGACTGGTTCACAACCATTGAAAGGCTTGCGTGTAGGTTTACCCAAAGAATATTTTGCTACCGGTCTGGATGCTGGGGTGTCAAAAGTGGTGCAGGATGCGATTGCCGAATACCGCAAGCTTGGTGCTGAAATGGTGGATATTTCATTGCCGAACAGTCAGCTGTCTATCCCTGTCTATTATGTGCTAGCGCCTGCTGAAGCGAGTTCGAACCTATCACGCTACGATGGTGTGCGTTATGGTCACCGAACAGCAGAATATGACGATTTGCTCGATATGTACATGAAGAGCCGTGCTGAAGGATTTGGCGCAGAAGTAAAACGACGCATATTGATTGGTACCTATGTGTTGAGTGCTGGCTATTACGACGCCTATTACCTCAAAGCACAGCAAATTCGTCGCTTAATTGCACAAGACTTTACAGAGGCATTTAAACAATGTGATGTCATCATGGGTCCAACAGCGCCATCCACAGCGTTTAAAGCAGGTGAAAAAGCGGATGATCCGGTAGCGATGTACTTGCAAGACGTGTATACCATTGCCACCAATTTGGCAGGTTTGCCCGGCATGAGTATTCCGGCTGGGTTTAGTAACGGATTGCCCGTAGGTTTACAAATTATCGGTAATTACTTTGATGAAGCGCGCATGCTGGATGTCGCGCATGCGTATCAACAAGTCACAGATTGGCATCAAGCCATGCCAAAAGGAATTGAATAATGGAATGGGAAGTTGTGATTGGGTTGGAAACCCACACGCAATTAAAAACAAACACTAAAATTTTTAGTGGCGCATCCACCACTTATGGCGCAGAACCAAATACACAGGCATGCGAGGTAAGTATTGCCCTGCCCGGTGTGTTGCCCGTCCTAAATAAGCAAGCCGTAGAGTGTGCCATTAAATTTGGCCTAGCGATTGATGCTGAGATTGCACCGCGCTCAGTATTCGCGCGTAAAAACTATTTCTATCCAGACTTACCCAAGGGCTATCAAATCAGTCAGTACGAATTACCGGTGGTGGGTAAAGGTAAATTAACGATTCAAGTTCCAGCAACTAAGCATAGCGAAGCCTACGAAAAAACTATTCATATTACCCGCGCCCATTTGGAAGAAGATGCGGGTAAATCTGTGCATGGTGCTGTTGAGGGAATGTCGGGCATTGATTTGAATCGTGCAGGTACACCTTTGTTGGAAATTGTGACTGAACCGGATATGCGCAGTGCGGCTGAGGCGGTGGCGTATGCCAAAAAACTACATGAGCTGGTGCAATGGATTGATATTTGCGATGGCAATATGCAGGAAGGTAGTTTCCGTTGCGATGTGAACGTGTCTGTGCGACCAAAAGGTTCGGATAAATTGGGCACGCGTCGCGAGATTAAAAATCTCAACTCTTTCAAGTTTATGCAACAAGCGATTGAGTATGAAGCCCAATGGCAGATTGATACCTTGGAAGATGGCGGTAAAATTCAACAGGCAACGGTATTGTTCAATCCGGATACCGGCGAAACGCGTGCCATGCGCTCTAAAGAAGAAGCCAACGATTATCGCTATTTCCCAGACCCGGATTTGCTGCCATTGGCTGTGAGCGAGGCAGACAAGGCGCGTGTAAAAGCACTCATGCCTGAATTGCCTGAGGCGATGAAAGCACGCTTTGAAGCACAGCACGGCTTAAGCAGCTATGATGCTGCAACGTTGACCGCCAGCCGTGATACAGCTGATTATTTCACAGCCGTGGTGCAAGCGGGTGCCGAGGCTAAGCCAGCCGCTAACTGGGTGATGGGTGCCTTATCAGCCAAGCTAAATGCAGAAGAAAAAACGATACAAGCATCGCCCGTGTCCGCCGTGCAATTGGCGCAATTGTTAAAACGCATTCAAGACAACACCATCTCTAACAATGCTGCCAAGCAGGTGTTTGATGCCTTATGGGCAGCTGAAGGTGATGTGGATGCGATTATCGCAGCAAAAGGCTTGAAACAAGAATCTGATAGCGGCGCCATTGAAGCGATTGTTGACGAAGTGCTGGCAGCCAACCCTGCCATGGTCGAAGAGTTTAAAGCAGGTAAAGAAAAAGCATTTAACGCGTTGGTCGGGCAGGCGATGAAAGCATCAAAAGGCAAGGCAAACCCTGCACAAGTCAACGAAATATTGAAGAAAAAGCTTAGTTAGTTCATTTAAAAGACACTGGCGGTAGCTCGTTATTATCAGCCATTGGCTAAACTATTGTGCACCACTCAGGGTTTGTTCATTTTTCTTAATGAGTGCTTTAGCCTCTGCGATTTCGTTGTCAGCACGCGCTACCTCTTCGGTTGACGATAAAAATCCATCCGAAATGTCTGTGGGGAGCGCAACCCCTCTGCGTTTATAGCGCACCATTTCGTTTTTGTAATATTCTACTCGCCGTTGCGCATCTGCCCGCCATGCCTCTAACTCAATAATCGAGCGCTTTTTACTTTTGATTTCTGTAAGAGCACCCATTTTAGGTTTTAGCTGGGCGTAGCGTATTTTATCCTGCTCAAAACGTTCATTTGTGTTTGCGATGTCTTGTTTTTTTGCAGTGATTTGGCGTTCCGTTTCCGCGATGTCGATGACAAATCTCTCTTTTTCTTTCAATAGTTGTGGTGGTACCTGACGCTTGGATTTGTGTAGATTGGCAATTTGCGTACTATTTTTTTGTTGATATTCTTTTAGGTTGGTTCGTTTTTGGTACAAGCTTTCCAAGGAAAACTCGTCCATTTTTGTATTGCGTTCACGCGCAATATCAATTTCTTCTATGGAGTTGTAAGAAGCAAGTAAGGCGGAATCGCGACGGGATTGTTCTGTAGCAACTTTGTCAGTTGATTGATGCTGTGTTGACGTTTGGTCTATTTTTTTGACAGTGATGCCGTCCTTATTCAACACGCTCGACTTGCTGGTGTCTGCAGGCATCGGCGGCTTGTCGCCATAATGCGTCACGCCGTCTTTATCGACCCATTTGACAATACGATTACCTTCGGCGAGCGCCATTGAAATACTACAAATTAGGGTAATGCAACATACAACAGCTTTAATTATATTCATAGTCGCCAGAGATGTTAGACACAGTATTGTTGTCGATAGTCATCGACTTTATGCAAATACTGTGCCAAATCAAGGCTGTTTTCAATATATTTAAGTAGGTCTGAGAGCTTGGCAATGCTAGAAACTGGGATGTTGTTGTTTTTTTCCACCTCTTGAACCGCAGATAATTCGGTGAGGCCCTTTTCTTGGCGATCCAGCGCTATACTGACGCCGCATGGCGTCGCCTGTTGCTGCAAAATAAGCTCAACCGACTCGCGAATTGAGGTGCCTGCAGAGATAACGTCATCAATAATCAAGACTCTACCTTGCACCGGCGCACCAACCAAAGTGCCGCCTTCGCCGTGGTCTTTGGCTTCCTTACGATTATAGGCATATGGGTAGTTTTTACCCTCCCGTGCAAAAGCAATGCTAATAGCGGATACTAGCGGGATACCCTTATAAGCAGGGCCAAACAGCATGTCAAATTGAATGCCTGAAGCCTGAATACTTTTGGCGTAAAATTCACCCAGCTTAAGTAAACTCTCGCCATCGTTAAACAGCCCAGCATTGAAGAAATAGGGGCTCAAGCGACCTGCTTTGGTTTTAAATTCACCAAATCTTAACACCTGTTTTTTAACAGAAAACGCGATAAACTCTTGGCTTAAGTCACTCATGGAAATCAATAAGAAAGTAAATAAATGCGCATTATAACGTTGAATTTAAATGGAATCCGCTCCGCAGCAAATAAAGGCTTTTTCACATGGCTACAACAGATGCAGCCTGACATTATCTGTATGCAAGAAGTGAAAGCACAAGCTGCGGATATGTCAGCAGAAATGCTGGCACCGACTGGATACCACGGCTACTTTCATTATGCTGAAAAGAAAGGTTACAGCGGCGTAGGTATTTACAGCAAGCAAAAACCAAATGCTGTAATTGAAGGCTTGGCCAATGCCCATTTGGCGGATATGCCGCACGAAGTCACAGACATTGATGCGGAAGGCCGTTACTTGGAGTGCCGTTTTGGTCACTTATGTGTCATTTCTTTGTACCTACCAAGTGGGTCTAGTGGCGAAGAACGGCAGCAATTCAAGTTCAGTGTAATGGCACGCTTCATGCTTCATTTAGAAAGGCTCATCAGTCAGGGCTATGACGTAGTCATTTGTGGTGACTGGAATATTGCACACCAAGAAATTGATTTAAAAAATTACAAGGGTAACAAGAAAAATTCTGGATTTTTGCCGGAAGAGCGCGCTTGGATGACGGATTTATTCAGTCGCGTAGGATGGGTAGATGTGTATCGCAGCTTGCACCCGGATACCACGGATACAAGTTACACCTGGTGGAGTAATCGTGGTCAGGCTTGGGCGAAAAATGTGGGTTGGAGGATTGATTATCAAATTGCAACGCCTGCATTTGCAGCCAAAGCCATAGAAGCCAATATTTATAAAGCAGAACGATTTAGCGATCATGCACCACTCATCATTGATTACCGAGACTAGAGACTGTTGAGAACGGCACTGCCGAGATTGACGGGTGCTAGCGGTGGAAAGGGGTTGCAATGATAGAGATTTTATTGAAAGCATTAGCGATTTTCATCATGTTGACATTGTCACCGTTTGCATTGGGGATTGCCAATGCGGAAGGCAATGGCTTGACGCACAGTATTAGCGCAGCGTATTCGGATGTTGATATGCAGTTGGGCTTAATTACGCAGAAAAACGCGCGAGCCTGTATAGAAGATGAGTGTATTGCACAACAACAGTTTGATGAGCGCGTGCTGGTATTGGGTGAGCGCCTAGCCTTGGCGGCGTATGCTGTATATCCAGATTTGAAGAAACGCATTCCTTCTTTTGAGTTTAAAGTGATAAATAAAGTAGCGGCGGCCACCACCTCTACAGCCAATGGGCGTATTGTAGTGTATCGCGGATTACAGCAGCTAGCATTGGCCGATGAAGCCTTAAGCTATGTATTGGCACGCGAGATGGGCCATGTGATTGGTCAACATCACACGCAAAACTTTGCTACTAAACTTATCATTACCGCGATTGCCAGTGTGGCTTTTCCGGCGTTGGCGATTGTCAGTGCATCATCCACAGCGGCTCAAGCTTCTACTGCCACCACCGCTATCACCAGTGCTGCTTCTTCCTTAACCAGTTTTGTTGGGACGGAAGTCGCCATCAAAAAAGCCAAACCCAATCAATTGGCCGAATCGGATCGTATTGCATTGAATCTGATGGTGTATCAAGGTTATGACATGGAAATGGTATTGGCTGGTTTGCCAGCGGCAGATGAAACTACAACCACTGCGTGGCTGAAAGAATTGCAAACAAGTAGCATGAATTTGGAAAAAGTCATTCACAGCCAAGTCTTTGATTTAGCACAAGCACCTATCTAGACGCACTTGCGCTAACTATTCCTCTTGGCAAAACTGGAGCGCCAAACTTTGTAAAACCGCTCCGGTTTGCCTGTCCTGTACAAACATCACAGCGCCAGCATCGCGTTTTTGCCAAGCTGAGGTTAGGTTAAATTGTTTATTAAATGCGTTCAGTGTATGCATCGGGTATGCCCCAAATAACTCACGCACTACGTAGTCGTGGTGTAGTTCGCTACCATTGTTTTCGCCGGCATTCACTTTGCTGACAAGCTTATTCTCATAGAGTGCTACAAATACATCAGCACGCTTAGCAATCGCGCTATCTTGGATATTAGCTATGGCTTTGAGTGTTATTTCCCCAGTACTTAATGACTCAGCAGCTAGTTGTAGATTTGCGGCTGCAGGAAGCGCGTGAATCCTATCGGTAGCTTGTGTCAAGCGCGTGCTATTCCAAGCTCTGAAATCTTTGCCGTTTAATACAAATTGTGGCGTATAAACAAAGCCTACCGCATTGGTAGCCAGTTTGCGTTGTCGGCTGCTGTATTCTGCTTTTGAGAAGCGGTCTTGCCAGCCAATGTAATTCCAATAATCTACATGAAATGCTAAAGGTGTCACCTTGGTAGACTCTGTATTCAAGTTGCTCAACCATTTGTCAGCGGGCGGGCAACTGCTACACCCTTCAGAAGTATAGAGTTCTAATAGAGGCACAATATATGGTTTGCTTTGGGCGCTGCATCCCTCGGCTTGGGCTTGGCTAATATTAATAAGCAATAAAGATAGCGCGAAGTAATAGGCTGGTGAGCGTTGCATCATGTTTATCCTGACAAGATAAAGTCATTAGTCGGATATACATGTGCTAACTTACAAAGGTGTTTCGTTTTCTTTCATGGTGTTCCATGGCGCGATTTTGTAAAGAAGTAACATGCCAGGAATCGCCAATAAAAAGCAAACAATGTAAAAATTAAACCAGCCTAGTCTTTCTACCATAAAGCCGGTGCCAGCATTGGCAACAGTCCTCGGTACAGCTGCCAAACTGGTAAACAGTGCAAACTGCGTTGCGGTGTAGAGTGGGTGTGTGGTTTGTGCAATATATGCAACAAAAGCGGCGGTACCTAAGCCTACGCCAAATGCCTCAAAGCCAATCACCAGGGCCAACACCAGTACATCATGACCAACCAATGCCAGCCATGCAAAGCCCAAAATCGCCACCATTTGCACAATGCCAAATAACCAAAGTGCGCGATTGATGCCAAGTTGTATCATCCAAATGCCACCTAAAATACCCCCCGCTACGCTAGACCAAAGCCCTGCGTTTTTGGCCACTAAACCAATTTCGGTTTTACTAAAGCCCATGTCCAAATAAAACGGAGTAGCCAAGGCGGTAGCCATGCTGTCACCTAATTTATACAGAAAAATAAATGCCAATATGACGAGCGCTGTGCGCATGCCGTTACGCGATATAAACTCATGAAACGGTTCTACGACGGCTTGCCGTAGCGTTTTTGGCGCTCCAAGTTTGAGTGCCGGTTCATCAACGACGATGGTCATGAATAATCCTGGCAACATAAATAACGCGGTAATGATAAACACGCTTTGCCAAGGTAAGTGGTCAGCCAAAATGAGTGAGAGTGACCCCGGCACCAGCCCAGCGATTTTATAGGCATTGACATGGATAACATTACCCAGCCCTAACTCGATGTCCGGCAATATTTCACGGCGATAAGCATCTAGCACGATATCCTGACTGGCGCTAAAAAATGCGACTACAGCCGCCAAATACGCAACTGTCCAAAGATCCAATTGCGCATGTAGGTAGCCAAAAGCAGGGATGCTGAATAACAGCGCCAATTGCGTAATCAGCAACCAGCCACGTCTGCGGCCTAAAGGTGGGGTGTATCTGTCAAATAATGGCGCCCAGATAAATTTCCAAGTAAATGGCAGGCTAATGAGGGAAAACAAGCCAATCGCTTTGAGATCCACGCCCTCTGAACGCAGCCAAGCTGGCAAAAGGCTAATTAAAATGTACAGGGGTAGGCCTGAACTAAAGCCGGTGAATACACATATCAGCATGCGTTTGTTGAAGATGATGTCCTTCATGGCTTGCTTAGTGGCCATTCATCATCTCCTTTTGGCGCTGGTGGTGAATTTAGGCAATTTTTAAACGATACATGGCTAAATTGCCAAGAAAATTGGGTAGGAATTGAACATCTTGCCCACCAGTGATGACTTTGCGTTCAATCACTACAATATTGTGGTTGCGGCAAAAGGTATCAAAATCATGAATGGTGCATAAGTGCACATTAGGGGTGTCGTACCATTGGTAAGGTAAGGTTTTGGATACTGGCATTTGGCCCAACAGAATTTGGATGCGATTTCGCCAATAACCAAAATTAGGAAAGGTCACAATCGCTTCGCGGCCCACCCGCAGCATTTCCTTCACAATGCCCTCGGTATTGTGCATGGCTTGCAAGGTTTGCGAGAGAATCACGGTATCAAAAGAGAGATCTTCAAAACCAGAGAGCCCAGACTCCAAGTCCATCTGTAACACATCGACGCCATTTTCCATGGCGGTTAACCAGTTTTTGTCATCCTTCTCAATACCGTAGCCACGAATATCATGCTGATGGTGCAAGTGGGTGAGGAGCTCGCCATCGCCACAGCCTAAATCCAGCACCTTTGCGTTGGGTTTTACCCACTGGCTAATCAAAGCAAAGTCTGGGCGAATCACGGTGTTCTCTGTTGTCATTGGTATGGATTGGCTCATAGGTGCTTACACTTTAATTTTAGCCAAATAGCTACGCATAATGGCGTGGTAATGGGGGTCAGGCATTAAGAAGGCGTCATGACCATGAGCGGCGGTTACCTCGGCATAACGCACTGAAATTTCATTATCCAGCAAGGCTTTGACTATTTCTTTTGAGCGTGCAGGCGAGAAGCGCCAATCGCTGGTGAATGACACCACTAGAAATTTGGCTTTAACATGCGCCAGTGCCGCAGATAGATCGTTTCCATAATTGAGCGCTGGGTCAAAATAATCCAAAGCGCGCGTCATGCGCAGATAGGTATTGGCATCAAACTCGCCGGCAAACTTATCGCCCTGATAGCGCAGGTAAGATTCCATTTCAAATTCAACATCAAAGCTGTATTTGATACTGCCATCGCGCAATTTTCGGCCAAATTTGGCACCCATCACGTCATCGGACAAATAAGTAATATGGCCAAGCATACGCGCTATGCGTAAGCCACGGCGTGGCACCACGCCATGGTTGTAATAATCGCCATCGTGGAACTCAGGGTCGGTAATAATGGCTTGGCGAGCTACCTCGTTAAACGCCATATTTTGTGCGGTGAGGTTAGGGGCAGAAGCAATCACCAGTGCATGCTTTACTCGGTCAGGGAAAGCAATGGTCCACTGCAAGGCCTGCATCCCACCCAAGCTGCCACCAATCACTGCTGCCAATTGTTGAATGCCCAAATAATCCATTAAGCGCGCTTGAGATTCCACCCAATCTTCTACGGTCACTATCGGGAATGTTGCACTGTAAGGACGGTCTGTGGCCGGATTGGTGTTGGATGGGCCGCTACTGCCGTGACAGCCCCCCAGATTATTCACGCCAATTACGAAGAATTTATTGGTATCTAAAGGTTTACCAGGACCTACTAAGTTATCCCACCAGCCCGGTGCTTTGTCCGTTTCTTTGTATTTGCCGGCCACGTGATGATTGCCAGACAGCGCATGACAGATCAGCACCGCATTCGATTTGTCTGCATTTAGTTCGCCATACGTTTCATAAGTGAGGTGGTATTGCGTTAATACTTCGCCGCTTTTTAGCGGCAATGGAGTATCAAAATGCGCGGATTGTGGGGCAACAAGGCCAACAGAATTATTTTCAGACATTTCGTGATTATACTATGTGATACTTTAAAAATTAACTTCTGCTGCGAAAGGAAAACATGGGGAATCTTCAGGCATTTCAATCACATGTGCCGCAGCTTGCAGAGGGTGTTTATGTGCATCCCTCAGCTAACATTATTGGGCAAGTACAGATTGGCGCCCACAGTTCTGTTTGGCCGAGTGTTGCCATTCGCGGTGATGTGAACTTTATACGTATCGGGGCAGAGTCTAATATCCAAGAACTGAGTAGCTTGCATGTCAATCATCGTTCACCGCAAGACCCAAAAGGCGCGCCATTGGTGATTGGTGACCGCGTGACGATAGGCCATATGGTGATTTTGCATGGCTGTACCATTGAGGACGAATCGCTGATTGGCATGGGCAGTATTGTCATGGATAAAGCCGTGGTGCAGCGTCATGTGTTGCTGGGTGCGGGTAGTTTGGTACCCGAAGGCAAAGTGTTGCAAAGTGGCTATTTGTATATGGGCCGCCCAGCCAAGCAGGTGCGTATGCTGACCGCAGAGGAAATTAATGAGTTGCGGCAATCTGCGGCGATGTATGTCAAGCTTAAGCAGGCCTATTTAGATCAAGGCTAGGTTGGCTTAAGCAGCCCCGGCAAATCTGCAATGCTATTAATCGTGGCGCAAGGGCGGACGGCAGAGCTTTCTGCGTAGGTTTGGCGATATTTGCCCGTACGCACTAATGCCCCCGCAATACCAGACGCTTGCGCGCCGCCAACATCTGCATCAATATCATCGCCTATCATCAATACCTGCTCTGCTTTTAACTGCATATCGGCTAACACGGCAGAAAAAAAGTCTGGAGAGGGTTTGCCAATAATGGTCGCTTTGGTATTCGTCGCATACTCCAAACCGTCGATAAATGCGCCTATGTCCATTTGTAGGCCTTGCTCAGTTTGCCAAAAACGGTTTTTATGAATGGCAATGATACGTGCGCCACGCATCACGCACTGAAACACCTCATTGAGCATCGTGTAAGTCCACGCATTGCCAATATCGCCAATCACAATAAATTGTGCCTCAGTGTTAGATTGCGTGAACACGTTGAAGTCTTTTTTCACGTCATCGGCGAGCAATAGGCGGCATCTGGGTGACCCTTCCTGCTTGAGTAGATGCAAGGCGGCTTGCGGCGCACTAAAAATTTCAGACTGCGCTACCTCAAACCCCAATCCCAGTAGTTTTTGCTGCAAGGATTGCAATGACAGTGTGCTGGTGTTGGTGACAAAACGACAGGCATACCCTGCATTGCGCAGGTGGTTAACGGTCTCAATCGCACCTTCCACAGGGGTGTTACCTACATAGAGCACGCCGTCTAAGTCAAACATAATGCCTTTGATTGCTGAGAAATCGGTCATAAGACTCTCCATCAATGCAATAGTGTATTAGAGAAAAATAATAGGCTAAACCCTGCCAAAGGTCACGCGCTGAATGCCTGCCAAGTCAAATGCATGACCAATCTCTTTAAAATGGGCTTGTACCAATAATTCAGCCACTGCTTGTGCTTGGTCATAGCCATGCTCTAATAATAGCCAGCCATGAGGATTGAGGTGTTGAGGTGCTTGCTCAATGATGTGACGAATATCGTTAAAGCCATCTGCGCCAGAAGTTAGCGCTGACTTGGGCTCAAAACGAACATCCCCTTGCGACAAGTGCGGGTCATTCTCAGCAATATAAGGCGGGTTGCTCACGATGACGTCAAAGCGTTTGTTATTCAGCGCGCTAAACCAATGGCTGTGCAAAAAAGTCACGTTGTGAATAGATAAGTGTTTTGCATTTTCACGTGCGACATCCAATGCGCTTTCAGAAAAATCGACAGCGGTCACATGCGTCAGCGGACGATTTTTGGCGATGGCTAAGGCAATTGCACCTGTTCCAGTACCTAAATCCAGCACTTGATAAGACGATTGTTGCGTGATGATGGCTAATGCTTGCTCTACTAGTGTTTCAGTATCAGGTCTGGGGATTAACGTATCAGGGGTGACTTTTAAAGGTAGACCAAAAAACTCACGTGTGCCCAAAATATGGGCAATCGGCTCGCTATTCAATCGGCGTTGCAATAGCACTTCAAAAGCATGTTGCTGCGCTTGCGTGGTTGAATCCTCTGCATGCGAGATAAGCCATGCGCGATTGACCAATAAGGCGTGTTGTAACAATAGATGCACTTCAATTCGCGCATCATTTCTATCTAATGCAAGCGTTGATTGTAGTGCGTATAACGCTACCCGTTCTAGTTGAGCAATGGTGGCTGACAATTAGTTATCGTCACCCAAGGTCGCCAATAAGTCCGCCTGATGCTCAGTAGCTAACGCATTAATCAGCTCGTCCATATCGCCTTCGGTAATCGCATCAATCTTATACAAGGTAAGATTAATGCGATGGTCAGTAATACGGCCTTGCGGGTAGTTGTAAGTACGAATACGTTCGGAACGATCGCCAGAGCCAATCAAGTTGCGGCGCTCGCTGGCGATCTTGCTATTTTGTTCATCCACTTGCTTGGCTTTAATCCGTGCTGCCAGCACCATCATGGCTTGTGCTTTGTTGGCATGTTGGCTACGGCCGTCTTGGCATTCCACCACAATGCCTGTGGGGAAATGCGTAATGCGCACGGCAGAATCAGTTTTGTTGATATGCTGACCGCCTGCGCCAGATGCTCTAAAGGTATCTAGGCGAATGTCGGCAGGGTTAATCACCACATCGCTTACTTCATCGGCCTCTGGCAAAATGGCAACAGTACACGCGGAAGTGTGGATGCGCCCCTGCGTTTCGGTGTCTGGCACGCGCTGTACGCGATGACCGCCTGATTCGAACTTCATTTTGGAATAAGCGCCATAGCCTTCAATTTTGGCAATGATTTCTTTGTAGCCACCCACTTCGCCTTCGTTGGCGGAGAGCACTTCTACTTTCCAACGTTGGCGCTCAGCATAGCGGCTATACATGCGGAATAAATCGCCTGCAAATAAGCCGGATTCGTCACCGCCGGTACCCGCACGAATCTCTAAGATGATATTTTTCTCATCATTTGGGTCTTTAGGCAGTAACAGTTTTTGCAGTTCCAGTGCAATTTCTTCTAGTCTTTTCTTGCCAGCCTCAATCTCTTCCTGTGCAAACTCTTTCATATCCGGATCGCTGAGCATCGCCTGCGCTTCTTTGATGTCGGACTCGGTTTGCGTATACAAATGGTATTGCTCAACAATAGGCGTGATTTCAGCGTGCTCGCGCGAAATTTTTCGGTAATTGTCCATGTTGTTGGTGATGTCTTCGGATGACATCAGGCGATTAAGCTCGTCTAAGCGCTCACTCAGGTTGGCGAGCTTTTGTAATATGGAGGGTTTCATGCTGATTTCTTTTAAGATTTGATATTGTAGAGTTGTCTTAAGACGGATTCTAAATGGCTGTGTTCTTGCCCATGTGATTGATTTAGCGCATGACTTGGCGCATGCAAAAACTTATTGGTGAGCGCGTTGCTCAGCGTTTCTAATACTTTTTCTGGGCTCTCGCCTTTTTGAATCAACTTGAGTGCTTTTTCTAGCTCGGCTTGACGCATGGCATCCACTTGGTCACGCAAGGCTTTAATGGTGGGTACAGATTCGCGCTTTTTAACCCAATGCATAAAGTGCTCAACACGGGCGGCCACAATCATTTCAGCGTTGACCGCGGCTTCTTGACGGTTGCCCATGCCATCGGCGACTACTTGTGCTAAGTCATCTACTGTATAAAGAAATACATCGTCTAACTCAGCTACTTCCGGCTCAATGTCACGCGGTACCGCCAAATCCACCATAAAAATCGGACGATGGCGGCGCGCTTTAATCGCACGTTCCACCATGCCTAGCCCTACAATCGGCAATTGACTGGCGGTGCTGGTAATCACAATATCAAACTCGGCAAAGCAATCAGGCAAATCGTTAAGCAAAATGGCGTGCGCGTAGACGCCTTGCGATTGCATCTTTTCTGCCAGTTGCATGCCGCGCTCAATGGTGCGATTAGCGACAGTGATGGATTTTGGACGCTGCGCAGCAAAATGGTCTGCGCACAATTCAATCATTTCACCTGCACCAATAAACAATACTTTTTGCTGGCTAATATCACCAAAAATACGTTGCGCCAGTTTGATTGCTGCAGCTGCCATAGAAATTGAACTGCCGCCAATATCGGTATTAGTGCGCACTTCTTTGGCGACTTCAAAGGTGCGTTGGAACAGCTTGTGCAATAGCGTGCCTAGTGTGCCGGCTTCTTGTGCAACTTTAATCGATTGCTTGAATTGCCCTAAAATCTGCGGTTCACCTAAGACCATGCTATCTAAACCTGAGGCTACACGGAATGCGTGTTTAACAGCTTCTTGATTAGAAAATGTATAGGTATAAGGCTGTACTTTGTCCAATGCGAGTTTGTGATAATTGGCTAGCCAATCAATGACAGGCTCAGGCCGCTCGGATTGCACGTAAATCTCGGTACGGTTGCAGGTAGATAAAATAGCCGCTTCTGCAGCACTCTGTGCGGTCAGATCGCTCAACGCATGGCGTAATGTTTCGCCGTTGAAGGCAACGTTTTCGCGGATGGCGATAGGGGCGGTGGTGTGATTCACACCAATGGTATAAAGCTGCATGTGGCTATTTTACCAAGGCCTTGATTGAAATAGGAAATACCATCAAAAAAAGATTAATTGTGGGTGCAATGCATACACAGAAAGGTATTGGGGAATTTAGGCATGCGTAATTTTGAAGGATTGGCTAGCCATAAGCAAGAAGCATGGCAAGAACCATAGGAAAAAACCATAAAATGGCGTTAAAATAGCGGATTATCTTATAAACCAAAATGGCAGTGCTTATTTTGGATGTGGCTCAAGTTAATGGGCACATGACACACTTGCCATTTACTTATTGACGGAATGATTAGCATGGACAAAACCTTTAGAATTGCACCGAGTATCCTTTCAGCCAACTTTGCCAAGCTGGGCCAAGAAATTGAAGATGTGATTAAATCTGGTACGGATATCGTGCACTTTGATGTGATGGATAACCATTACGTGCCTAACTTAACCATCGGCCCATTGGTCTGCGAATCGATTCGTGAAATCTCTAAAAATGTGGGTGCGTTGATTGATGTGCATTTGATGGTGAAACCAGTAGACCGCATTATTCCTGACTTTGCTAAAGCGGGTGCCAATATCATCACATTCCACCCAGAAGCCTCTGAGCATATTGACCGTAGTTTGGCCATGGTGCGTGATTTGGGTTGTAAATCAGGCTTGGTATTTAACCCAGCGACTTCATTAAGCTACCTTGACCATGTGATGGACAAAGTGGACATGATTTTGTTGATGTCGGTAAACCCAGGTTTTGGCGGTCAAAAATTCATTCCAGAAACGTTGGAAAAATTAAAATTGGCGCGTGCACGTATTGATGCTTACTACGAAAAAACTGGCCGTCAAATTTGGTTAGAAGTTGATGGTGGCGTGAATGCAGCGAATATTGCTGAGATTGCCAAAGCTGGTGCAGATACCTTTGTGGCCGGCAGCGCCATTTTTGGTGCAGGTAAAGATACAGACCCTAACCGTTACGATACAGTGGTGGGTCAAATTCGCGCTTCATTAGCGACTGTTTAAGTAAGACGTCGTTATCGTTGTTGGGTTAGCAAGGTAGCGTTCAATGTCGCAGTTTAAAGTCAGCGCGTTGATGTTTGATTTGGACGGTACCTTGCTGAATACGGCACCGCAAATTGCCGAAGCAGCAAATGCAATGTTAGTGGAATTAAGTTTACCAACATTGCCTTATGCGCAAATAAAAGGATTTATTGGAGAAGGTGCACAAGCACTGATACAACGGTGTTTGGCTGGTGCACTGAATACAGAACCAGACCAAGCAACGTTGACGGCGGCGCAGCCATTGTTTTTTGCGCACTATGCGAATAACGCGACCGAAAGTTTACCGTTTGACGGTGTGCAAGATGGTTTAGCTGTTTTAAAGCAGCGCAATATAAAGCTGGCTTGTGTGACCAATAAACCCGAAAAGTTTACGCGTCCATTATTAGATGCGAGTGGATTGGCAGCATTCTTTGACATCGTAGTATCTGGCGATACGTTGCCAAAGAAGAAGCCTGACCCTATACAATTGCATCACATTTGTGCAGAATTCAATGTGATGGAGATGGAGGCAATGCTAGTGGGCGATTCCGCCACGGACATTGCAGCGGCGCAGGCCGCAGGCTGTTTTATTGTGACAGTGCCGTATGGCTATAATCAAGGGAAACCCATTGATGAAAGCCAAGTGGATGCGATGATTCGAGATTTAACCGAATTGCCGTCTATATTAATGTGATTTTTTTAGTTTATTTAACCAACCTAAAGTTAATTGATATGTGTTCTCAACAGCATAATTTTTCATTCCAGCCTCAAATAAGCTGGCGCAGTTCTTGGCGAAGCTAAGACACGACTTGTTCATGTCTCATTAGCAGACTTTTCCACCGCATGCGATTGTGGTGGGCGACCAAATAGAAAATTATGTAGAAAGTGTAGAACCATGTTAACCACGATTTCCCAGTCCGAATTTAATGCCTTATCAGCGCAAGGCTATAATCGCATCCCGCTGGTGCTTGAAACCTTTGCCGATTTGGATACGCCGTTATCTCTGTATCTGAAATTAGCCAATCAGCCGTTTTCCTACTTATTAGAAAGCGTGCAAGGCGGCGAACGTTTTGGACGCTATTCCATCATTGGCTTGCCTGCTAAAACGCGCATAGTGGCGCGCGGTCAACAACTGCAAGTGCTGCAGAATGGCATTGCCATTGAAACGCACGATGACATCAATCCCCTTGATTTCGTGAAAACCTACCAAGCGCGCTTTAAAACACCGCCTTATGAAGGTTTGCCACGCTTTACTGGCGGCTTAGCCGGCTATTTTGGCTACGAGACCATCCGTTATATTGAGAAACGCTTGGCGCACACGAACAAGCCTGATGTATTGGGCGTCCCAGATGTGTTATTGATGGTGTCCGAGGAAATAGCTGTCATCGATAACTTAAGCGGCAAACTTTATTTTATTGTGTATGCCAATCCAGACGAAGCCGATGCTTACGCCAAAGCGCTTGCACGTATTCAATCCTTGCTGGGGATGTTACGCAAAACAGTCGCGATTCCAGAATCGCTGCCGATGCCCAAAACAGAGGCAAAATCAGAGTTTGGTGAAGAGTCGTTCAAAGCAGCAGTGAAAAAAGCGCAAGCCTATATTTTGGAAGGCGACATCATGCAGGTGGTGTTGAGCCAACGCATGTCGCAGCCGTTTGCTGCTCCACCACTCTCACTGTATCGTGCATTGCGTAGCCTCAATCCTTCTCCGTATATGTTCTATTACGATATGGGCGATCACCATGTAGTAGGCGCCTCGCCTGAAATTTTAGTGCGTTTGGAAGATGATACGGTCACCTCACGCCCGATTGCTGGTACGCGTCCACGTGGCAAAACACGAGAAGCCGATATTGCGCTAGCCGC
Organism: Betaproteobacteria bacterium Ga0077540; assembly: GCA_001464125.1. GTDB lineage: Bacteria > Pseudomonadota > Gammaproteobacteria > Burkholderiales > Methylophilaceae > Methylophilus. The sequence continues at coordinate 144,602 of LNEP01000011.1, forward strand.
TGAGTTGCTGGCAGACCCAAAAGAGCGCGCGGAGCACGTGCAGTTAATGGATTTAGGCCGCAATGATGTGGGTCGTGTGGCGCAAATTGGCTCGGTCAAAGTCACGGATAATATGATGATTGAGCGCTACTCCCATGTGATGCATATTGTGAGCAATGTAGAAGGCAAGTTGAAACCTGGACTCGATGCTATCGATGTCCTAAAAGCGACCTTTCCTGCTGGCACAGTCTCTGGTGCGCCAAAGGTACGTGCCATGGAAATCATTGATGAACTAGAACCCAGCAAACGCGGCATTTATGCGGGCGCAGTGGGTTATTTAGGTTTTAATGGTGATATGGACGTGGCGATTGCCATTCGTACCGCGGTGATTAAAGACAATATGCTTTACGTGCAAGCAGGTGCGGGAATCGTGGCAGATTCGGTGCCGCAATCCGAATGGGAAGAGACCCAGAATAAAGCGAAAGCAGTGATACGCGCTGCTGAATTAGTGCAAGCAGGACTTGATAGCAAAGGTGAACAATAATGTTACTGATGATCGATAACTACGACTCGTTTACCTACAACTTGGTCCAATATTTTGGTGAGCTTGGTCAAGATGTGCAGGTATACCGTAATGATGAAATTGATTTGGCGACTGTGGCAAAGCTAAAGCCACGTCATATTGTCATCTCTCCTGGCCCATGCACGCCTAACGAGGCCGGTATTTCGGTGCCGCTCATTCATGAATTCGCTGGCAAGATTCCATTGCTGGGCGTGTGTTTAGGCCACCAAAGTATTGGCCAAGCGTTTGGCGGAAAGATTATTAAAGCCAAAACCTTGATGCACGGTAAAACCTCACTGATTCATCATGAGAATGTCGGTGTGTTCCGCAACTTGCCCAACCCCTATACCGCGACCCGTTACCATTCATTGGTAATTGAGCGTGAGACGATTCCGGATTGTTTAGAAATCACAGCATGGACGGAAGATGATGAGATTATGGGCGTGCGTCACAAAACCTTGCCGGTAGAAGGCGTGCAATTTCACCCAGAATCTATTTTGACTGAGCATGGTCATGCGTTATTGGATAATTTTCTGAAAGCGTATTCATGAGCATGAACCCAAAAATTGCACTGCAACGCTTGATAGACCATGCCGATTTTTCCCATGAGGAAATGCTGGCGATCATGCAGCAAATCATGGGTGGCGAATTCACACCCATACAAATCGCTGGTTTTCTTTGCGCCTTACGCGTAAAAGGTGAAACCGTGACTGAGATAGCGGCCGCGGCACAAGTGATGCGCGAGCTCTCCAGCAAGGTAGAGGTGACTGATGCACGTCATCTGATTGATACCTGCGGCACTGGTGGCGCCCCCAATAAGGCATTTAATGTGTCTACAGCCTCTGCATTTGTGGCGGCAGGCGCTGGGGCAAGAATCGCCAAACACGGTGGACGCGCAGCGTCTTCCAAAAGCGGTTCAGCCGATGTGCTGGAAGCATTAGGTGTGAACATCAGCCTTACACCAGAGCAAGTCGCACGTTGCGTGAATGAAGCGGGCATTGGTTTTATGTTTGCCCCTAACCACCATGCTGCCATGAAGTATGCGGCACCTGTTCGGCGTGAGTTGGGCATTCGCACGATGTTTAATTTGCTGGGACCCATGACCAATCCAGCAGGCGCTAAGCGTCAAGTGATGGGGGTGTTCCACCGTGATTTAGTGCCATTACTGGCGCAGACCCTACAAAAACTGGGTAGTGAGCACGTGATGGTGGTGCATAGCGCCGATGAAATGGATGAAATCTCATTTTCAGCAGATACTTATGTGGCTGAACTTAAGGATGGCCAAGTGCAAGAATACACGCTTAACCCAACGCAATTCGGCATGCCATTGCATGATATCAATAGTATCCGTGTGGAAAATGCGCAGCATTCCAGTGAAATCATTCTTGGCCTTTTGTCTGGCGAAAAAGGCCCTGCGCGTGACATCGTGCTATTGAACGCAGGGGCAGCTATTTATGTGTCTGGCCTAGCCGCCGACATGCAAGCGGGCATTGCGCAAGCCGCGCTCGCTATTGATTCTGGTGCGGCGCTAAATAAACTGCAACAGCTTAAGGTACTGAGCCAGCCAGCATGACGCGCTTCACGCTGATTGCACTATCTGTTTGTTTGGTAGCTTGTCTGCAAGCGCCGCAGGAGGATGTAGGGCTCAACCAGCCGCAATCGGCAGTAGCGGTTAAAGACACCACGCAAACGCTTGATTTAAAGCCATTAAGTAATCAGTTCAATTTAGATGTAAACCAGACAGTTGTTGATGCATTTGAACGCAGGCAAAGTGATGTTTGGGTGCAAGGTGCGGGGATTGTGACCAAATTATTGCCAGACGACAACAAAGGCTCGCGTCATCAAAAATTTTTAGTACGCATCAACGAAAAGCAGAGTTTGTTATTTGCACACAATATAGATTTATCACCGAGAATTAATGCTTTGAAAGTCGGTGATAGCATCGAGTTTAAAGGTGAGTACGTGTTCAACCCCAAAGGTGGCGTGATCCATTGGACGCACCATGACCCTAAAGGGCAGCAGCAAGGTGGATGGATTAAACATCAAGGAAACACATTTGAGTAAGAGAATATGAGCGATATATTAAATAAAATCTTAGCGACCAAAGCCATTGAAGTGGCTGCTGCCAAAGCCAAAAACAGTTTGGAAGCTGTCCAACAATTGGCAACTGAACAATCCCCACCACGCGATTTTGTCGGTAGTATCCGCCAAAAAATCGCAGAGGGTAAATCTGCCGTCATTGCGGAAATCAAAAAAGCCAGCCCTTCTAAAGGTGTAATCCGTGCCGATTTTAAACCTGCCGAGATTGCTGAGAGTTATGAGCGTGGCGGTGCAGCCTGTTTGTCAGTACTTACTGACGAGCAATACTTTCAAGGTTCGGCTGAATACTTAAAGCAAGCGCGTGCTGCATGTGGCTTACCGGTGCTGCGTAAAGATTTTATGATGGATGCTTACCAAGTGTATGAAGCGCGCGCCATGGGCGCAGACTGCATTTTGTTGATTGCCGCCGCACTCACTTTGACTAAAATGCAAGCCTTAGAGGGCATTGCGCATGAGCTGGGCATGGCTGTCTTGGTTGAAGTGCATAATGGTGAAGAACTGGAAGCTGCTTTGCAACTGACGACACCATTACTTGGCATTAATAACCGTAATTTACGCACGTTTGAAGTGACGTTAGATACAACGTTTGGTCTGCTCAATCGTATTCCTGCTGACAAAATCGTGGTCACGGAATCTGGCATTTTTACCAATGATGATGTCCAACAGATGCGTCAGCACAACGTGCATACTTTTCTAGTCGGTGAAGCATTTATGCGGCAGGATAATCCCGGCCTAGAGTTATCTAAAGTGTTTGCCTAAAGAGGTCACTATGCACAACCAATTCTTAGCTATCCGCCAACGTCGCATGCGTAAAGATGAGTTCTCGCGCCGCTTAATGCGAGAGCATGTACTCACTACCAATGATCTCATTTATCCGGTGTTTGTGTTGGAAGGTGAAAACAAAACCGAAGAAGTCAAATCTATGCCGGGCGTTCAACGTCAAAGTATTGATGTGCTGCTTAAAACCGCACAAGAGTGTGTGGATTTGGGTATCCCTGCCTTGGCCATTTTCCCTGTAGTACCGCAGGAATTCAAAAGTTTAGATGCTAAAGAAGCGTACAACCCAGATGGCCTAGTGCCACGCACAGTGCGAGCGTTGAAACAAGCGTTCCCCGATTTAGGGGTGATTACCGATGTGGCCTTAGACCCGTATACCACGCATGGGCAAGACGGCTTAATTGATGACACAGGATACGTACTCAATGATGAAACGGTAGAAGTGTTGGTGAAGCAAGCGCTTTGTCACGCAGAAGCAGGCGCTGATGTCGTAGCGCCCTCTGACATGATGGACGGCCGTATAGGCGCAATCCGTGACGCACTGGAAGAAGCCGGCTACATCTATACGCGTATCCTTGCTTATTCGGCTAAATATGCCTCTGCTTTTTATGGCCCATTTAGAGATGCCGTAGGTTCTTCTGCCAACTTAGGCAAAGGCAATAAATACAATTACCAAATGGATCCTGCCAATTCGGACGAAGCCATTAAAGAAGTGGCGCTGGACATTGAAGAAGGCGCGGACATGGTGATGGTGAAACCAGGCATGCCATATTTGGATATTGTGCGACGCGTGAAGCAAGAATTTGGTGTGCCGACCTATGCGTATCATGTCAGTGGTGAATATGCGATGTTGAAGGCAGCCGCCCAGAATGGCTGGCTGGATGAAAAGGCTTGCGTATTGGAGGCGATGTTGGGATTTAAGCGCGCTGGGGCGGATGGGGTGTTGACGTATTATGCGATGGATGTGGCGCGTTGGTTGAGGCACTAATTGTTATGAAAGAAATACTATTCCTCGCAGCGATTTATCTTATTTATGTAAATTTTTTTGGTGAAGAGTCTGGATGTGAAAAGTATGCCTCAAAATTCTCATGCAAGTATGTAATCGAAAAAGCTGATTTTGATGTTTATTATTGGAAAAAAGTTGCTGATGGCAACCCAGATGATGAGCAACTGATTGGAAGAGTGAAAGGACTTGTTGAATGTAAAAACAAGGCAATTCAGCACTCGATTTTTATTAATGAAGCCTGGAATGATCGAGCATACATCTGCTTATTAGTTAGGGATGGAAGCAATTTGGAAAAACACAGGTTACTTAATTAGCTCTGGATTTTTCGCCTCTAGGCGAGTTACTTTACTTTTGCTTGCTCAAAAGAAAGTAACCAAACAAAAGAGCACCCCGCTGCCGCTTTACCCTTCGGTCTTAGCGCCGCATATGCGTGGTGACTGCGGAACTCGTGCTTTCAGCACTCAAACAGTCCTCGTCACCTTGCATCTGCCGCTCAAGCCTCAGGCGCGACAGAGGGGGAAGTTAAAAAGCCCGCAAGTGCGGGCTTTTTAATGGGAGCTACCTGGAGAGACAATCACTTCAAAGTCATGCGCTGCATGGTGGTGTCTTTATCAATAAACTTATGTTTAAGCGCACCAAGGATATGGACGATGATAACCAATAAAATAATCACACCGATGATTTCGTGCGCTTCTTTAAATACATCACGTAATCCTTTGTTATCCAAACCCGGCAGAAACTCTAAACCAAACCACTTCACGCCGTATTTACTTGACATGGCCATGACAACACCACTTACGGGTAAAGCCACCATCAGCAAATACAATAGATGGTGTGCGCCTGTGGCAAGTTTGCGCTCTATAGCGCTGTAGCTGCTAAGTAACGAAGGTGGTTTGTGGGTAATACGCCAAAAAATACGGAAGGCGATTAGTGCAAGCAGGGTGATGCCGATAGATTTGTGCAAATTAAAGTAGAAAGTACGTGGGCTGGCTTCTTCTGCTAATTGCCAGGTGTAAATGCCTAAATCAAATAAATCGTATGCCATTTGTTTGGGTGCTTCTTTGGGGAGTTCACTCATGTACCAGCCTAATGCAAACATGGCAAAAATAGCGATAGCGATTAACCAGTGAAGCACCACTGCGGTTTTGGTATAACGATTATTTACATTCATCCACGACTCCTCATATTATTTATAAGCTTATAGTTATGGTGTGACAGCCGTCACACACATTTGTTGCTCTTAACGCATAATATTAGCGTATTCTCTGTAATACACCGTGTGTAAAATCATTAAAAGGAAAACGCATGCTACGTCTAACCCTATATTTGTTGGCCTTGATTTCAACTGCCTGTGCGCAAGCAGAGGTGGGGCATGCTGCCTTTAACGTTAAGAAAGTGGCGGAAGGTATTTACGTGCATCATGGCGAGCATTTGGATATTGATACAGGTTACCAAGGCGATATCTGCAACACGAGTTTTGTCGTGGGTAGCAAAGGCGTGGCGGTCATTGATACTGGCGGCAGCTTAAAGGTGGGTCAGCAGTTGCGTGATGCCATCCGCAAAGTCACTGATAAGCCTATTCTTTATGTGATCAACACCCATGTGCACCCTGATCATGTCTATGGCAATGCCGCATTTTTGGAAGACAAACCACAGTTTGTTGGGCATGCAAAACTCAGCGATATGCTGCAATTACGTAAAGACGCCTATGAAAAGCTAAACAGCAAGTATTTGGGTAGCGATGCCAAGGGTACGGTACAAGTTCTGCCTACACTAGTGGCCAAAGACAAGACGGTGCTGGATTTGGGAGATACAACACTTACTGTGGTGCCCTACGGTGTTGCACATACCAATACGGATATTTCGGTGATGGATAGCAAAACCGCTACATTATTTACGGGCGATTTGTTATTCATTGAGCGCACACCAGTGGTAGAGGGCGATATCAAAGGCTTGATTGCAACGATTGATACCCTAAAGACGTATCCGGCAAAACAAGTGGTGCCTGGTCATGGCCCAGTGGCGAAAGATTGGATAAAAGCCTTGGAAAATGAACAACGTTATCTCAATGCTGTGCTCAGCGATGTACGTGCTGCCATCAAAAAAGGCGACAGCATGGAACAGGCGATGGCCACTGCGGCTGCGGGTGAACGCGATAAATGGTTGTTGTTTGATATTGCCAATCGCAGAAATGTGAATACGATTTTTACTGCGCTGGAATGGGAATAAAAAAACAGGTGAGCGCTTAAGCGCACCACCTGTTTTTTATTAAGAGTTGAGTCGATTATTTTTTGATGTTATCTAAACTCAATGCGCTTTGCGGGTAAGTGCTGAGTAACAGCATGCCACCAGCAATGCCAAGGTACAAAAAGAACACTTCTGGAAACATGCGGCCAAGCACAACTGCCAAGAACAAGGCCAATACCATCATTACACGTGCGGCAATCTTGGTTTTAAATCCCACAAGCAACGCTACACCACCCACCAATTGCACAAGAATTAACAGCGGCGCAAAAATGCCAGGTAAACCAAACTGCCCCAATGTCATTTGATATTGTAAGTAACCATCTGGGTTAGACGTAATACTGCTTAGGCGTAGCAATACAAGCCCTAAAAATACCAATGCCAGCAACACTCTGGCGATTGTGGTTTGATAACTTTGCATAAAAAACCCTATAAAATGTCAACAAAATGTAAGTGTGCATAATGCCTGTATGGCTGATGAATTGCAATCTTAAGCCACCCCAATGACCAAAAGACACAGTGATGACCGCAAAGTTTAGTATCGAACAAACCACTTGGCAGGGCCCCAAGCAAGGCATGCTAAAGGCCTTACGCCAACAAGTATTTATTGTTGAGCAATCGGTGCCAGAGTATATTGAGTGGGATGAATATGACGACACGGCCATTCATTTATTAGCCACGGATGAAACGGGCAAAGCAATCGGATGCGCACGAATTCTGCTTGCGCGTGGACGTGTAGGCCGTATGGGGGTGCTACAAGCGTGGCGCGGTCATGGTGTGGGCATGGCGTTGTTGCATGAGGCCATTGTTATTTGCAAGCAACTAGGGTTAACGCAACTCCAGTTGTCATCGCAAACCCATGCGATTCAATTTTACGAAAAAGCGGGGTTTGTGGTCACGAGCGATGCCTACATAGACGCCAATATTTGGCATAAGGACATGGTGTTGAAATGGGCATGACTTTATGTTGCAAGCCTAAAATTGTATAATGTTCGCTCAAACTTTTAGTCATCCTAATCCGCAATATTTCATTCTTCATTAAGGAAAAACCATGTCAAAAATCGTTTTAAAAGCAGGCGAAGCCACCGTATTTAGCGAAGGCAAAGACGTCACAGCGGCCATGCCAGAAATCGTTATCGGTGCAGTAGATGGCCCAGTAGGTACAGCATTTGCCAACATGATGGCGCAAACCAAAGGCCATACTGCCATGTTTGCCGTGCGCGACATTAACCAATTGGTACGTCCTGCTTGCATGATGGTGCCAAAAGTAACGCTTAAAGATTCACTCAACATTGAGTTGTTTGGTGGCGTGGTGCAAGCCGGCGTGGCCGATGGTATTTTGGATGCTGTGATTGAAGGCATTATTCCTAAAGACCAAGTGAATGATTTATGCATCATTGCTTTGCTGTGGATTGATCCGGGCTGTGCAAAAGAAGCTAACTTAGACAAAGCCGACTTGTACAAAAACAACTACGATGCGATTAAATTAGCACTCAAACGTGCATTAAATGATGAGCCTAGCATTGATGAGTTGATTGCAAACCGTCACAAAATCAAACACTGTATGTGGGAAGATAGCTGGGATCAAAAATAATCTGATTTTAGAATTCCCCACACGCAAAAAATATTTGCTATGATGAATATTGTCGTGGGTTGTGGGGAGATTGTTATGTCAGACCGTAATGTATGTATGGAAGCATTTGAGCGTTTATGCGCCGATGTGAATACCGATAAAAAATCAGAAATCAATAAAGAAGATTATTGGTTGTTTGAGTTGGGTTTTCGTTCTGCCATTGAAGAATTGTTGAATATTGCAGATACAGGAAGTCAAACGCGAGAATTTGTATCGCCGCGTTTTCAAATGCTCGCAGACCGCATTTTGCAATCCAGAATGCATTAAATTAAAAAGCCGACTTAGCGTCGGCTTTTTTGTCTTTGAAATGATTATTGTGTTGGTGGTTGCGTTTTGGCTTCACCACCACTCGCTTTTGCCGGTCCTTTACTCACTTCCAGATTAAGCTTGGTTGGTACCGATTTTGTTTTGGTGTCGCTAGACTTTTGCGCCACAGCACTATTGATACGAATACGTTGTGCATCAATACCAGCACTAGTGAGCGCATCTCGAATCGCCTCCCCACGGCGTTGTGCAAGCTGGGTGAGGTCGCTTTCTTTTACTTCTATGCTTTGCGTGAGCTTTTCTTGTGCAGCTTCATAATGCCCGGCTTCTGGCGTTTCAAATTTCTCTTTTAAACGTTTAAGCAAGCCTTTGTTGGTGAGGTCATCATGCAGGCTATCAATCGCCTTTTGTACTTTGGGATTCGTGAGATCAATCGGCCCTGCTTGTTGGCCTGGCTCAAGTGTGATGCCCATTTCATCTGCCACTTGTTGACGTAAGGCCAACTCTTGTAACGCGCGTTTATCTAAAGTGGCGTCATAACTGGGGCTAATGCTGAGTGCCAAACCAAGACGCTTGCCCAGCGCTTGGCTCATGGACTTCACTTTTTCCTGCTCGGGTGGTGCTAGCTTGGTCTGGCCTGCATCAAACACGATGGCATCCAGATTTTCTCCACTGCCACCAAACAGCTTGCCTAATGCCCTGAATGGCGCGGTGACAATTTTAGTGAGTACATTTTTAATAGCTTTCCACACAATACTGCCGTAGCTAAATTGTGGATCATCCAAACTGCCAGATATGGGCAGGTCTAAATCAATCACGCCATCGCTATCCTCTAAAATGGCAATCGCTAAATCTAATGGCAAATCGGCGGCATCTTTGCTTTCAACGCGTTCACCCAATATCAACTTATTGATGACAAATTTATTTTCACCTGCTAATTGGCGTTGTTTAATTTTGTATTCCAAATCTACCGATAACTTACCGGAATCAATCCGTCTGCCAGCAAATTTGCCAGAGTATGGGGTCAGTCGATTCATCTCAAGGTTGGTGAACGCCAGTTTGACATCGGTAAATTGGGTGGCTTGGAACGGTTGTAGCGAACCGCGAATTTTGGCTGCGCCGTATTCATCTACTTTGCCGTCTAACTCAAGTTGCGCGGTGGCCTGCGGGTTAGTTGAAATGCTGTTAATCACACCGGAGAGGGAGTGCATTTTGGTGCCAAACTGTGGCGTGAGCGAGAGGTCCGCAAATTCCAATTCTGCATCTTGAATGCGGGTGGTTTCAATATTGACAGGAAACACCTCTTCGTATGCCGTATTGTTGGCAGGTGGCGTAGGTGCTGGCGCTTGTAGTTTGTCAGTACTTACTTTCACGGATGTGGACGCGGCTTGGGTCAGGCTTGTGTTGCTGGGCGCGCTGCTGGTGCTAGGTTTGGTTTTTGCAGCTGCTGTAGTGTTGCTCTCAACTGGTGGCGGTGCGTTGTCCGAGCTACGTAATATGCGACTGATGTTGGTGGTTCTATCCTCATAAATAATGAATTTACCAGTGGGTTGTTGCAGTTTCAGCGTGCCCAATTGCAGTCGGTTGGGGGATAGCGACATTGCAACATCATCGCTGGCCAACAACTGCCATGTTAGAAAAGGTGCTTTGGTGGTTTCTTCATTCAGTGCCAATTGCTTCACACTGATACCACCGTTAAAGTTCAGGCCAAATGTTTTTTGCTGCTGCATCGCCACTTTACCGCTGACGCTAGCCGAGCCTGACCCTAATTCCAGCTTGGCAAACTGATTGAGGTAAGGGGCAAACGGTTTGAATGCGGCATCGGTCAGCTTGAGATTGAGTGTGCTTTTAAAAGGCATCGGTGTGACATTCCCTTGCGTCTCAAAGCGGCCACCCTGCTTAATCGCAAAGCTAGCCTTAACCGGTACTGGCTTGTCGAGATTGAGCGAAATATTGCGCAACTCCAACCCAATTTTGTCTAAATCCAATCGCACAGGCTGGCTTGGGGTTTGGTCTTCAATATGCAACTGACTCTGACCCAGTGCAAGTTTGTCTACATTCACTGCCCAGCTAGAAGCGGTTTGGTTATTTGCGCTAGGTTGAGCATTGCTCGATTGCGGTGCTTTGTTATCTAGCAGTGTTTGCCAGTTTAATACACCTTGTTTGGGTTGAATCACTTCGGCATTCAGACCAGTTAGCACAATCGATTGGATATTCACTTGCTGCTGATCAATCCCAATATCACCTTCGGATAGTGCTATTTGTTTGAGTGTGGCCACCGGTTTTTTAAAGGCGGCAGAGGTGAGTGTAATTGCATTTAATTGTGTTTGAAGTTGTTTAATGCTCCATTTGCCCTCTCCATTATTCACGCCAAAGCCAATATCAATGTCTTGCACATCTAGGCTAATGGGGTGGGTAAACGTCTGGTCTTCAACATTTAGCGACCAATCTTGTAATTGCACAGCGGCAATATTCACAGCGAACGGCGCGGTTTGTTTTTCAGTCGTTAAAGCAGCTGGTGTTTCAGCCACTGTTGGTGCGCTCGATGGTGATTCAACATTAGATGTTTCTGATGATGGTGAATCAGGCGCAGAAAATGCAGTTTGCCAATCCACACTGCCATCCTTCGCCCGTTTTGCGGTGATGGCACCTTGCGCCAATTGAATTTGTGCAATGCTGGCCTGTTGTTTCGCTAAATCTAAAGCGATATTTTGTAAGGCTATGTTCGGTACTTTTAATAACGCCTGTTCGCCATGTTGCACAAGTAATTGCTGACCATCAATATTTAAGTCTTTAAATGTAAGTTGTGTTTGGTCTTGCTGGGCAAAAGTGAGTTGTGGAAGTTTGGCGGTGAGTTTTGCCAATCCAATCGATGCGCCTGGCTTGTCTGCCACGTTGCTAGGGCTAAGCGTGAGTGCCAGCCCATCCAAATCCAATCCAATAGTGCTGAGCACCAAATTGGGCTGATCGTTTGGCAGGGTAAAGTCATAGCCAAAATGCGCTTGCAACTGCCCTTGTTGGAGTTGAAGCGGTAGCTGTGAGTCTTTCACAATACGCGATAAACCAGCTACTGCAATATTTTCCAGCGCCACTTCCCCTTTGGATGCCAGCGGATTCACGCCCATATTGCCTTTCCATTTCAAGGTGCCGCCGTTGTCAGCAAACTTGGCCGCAATCAGGTAATCACCACGGTCTTGCGGTAAGGTAGAAAAGCCTTCCAGCTCAAAGTTAATCGGGGTGATTTCTGCTTGAAATGGGGTGGCACGGTTTGCATCCTGGTATAACACTTGCCCCTGCACAATGGCCAATTGCGTGATGACTACCCGAGGAATACTATCGCTAGGCGGGCTTTTTTCTTCATTGAGTTTGGCAATCAGCGCATCCCAATTTAATCTGCCGTTTCGCTGAATGGCAACTACGGTATGGGGTGCTTGTAGGCGTATTTCTTTTAGCTTCCATGCCAAGTTGAATATCCCACTAAGCTCTAAATCCACTTTTAGCTGAGCAAAGCTCGCCAAAGGCGCGCCTTGTAATGTGTTGAGCTTAAAGTCATCAATCACAGCGCTTAAGTTGAATGGATTAAAACGCACTTGTCCAACGCTGGCTTGGCTGGCTAATTGTTTTTCTGCAATCCAAGGTACTAATTTTTGCGCGAGTGGATTGATGGCCAATAGGCTAAACAGCACATAAAACCCATATACCCCCAATATAATTTTGGTGGGCTTTTTGGCTAGCCATTGTTTAAGTGTTTGCAACATAAGGTGTGGTTTGATTAAGCTTTACGCAAGCTTATCAAAATTTTTCTAACTGGTGTGGGTATCGCTGCACCAATAGCATCTTCTATCGATAGCCAAACGGTGTTGGGGATTGGTGCGCTGGTGGGTTTACTCACTACATCTAGCGGTTGCGGCAGAATATCTAATTTGTAGTGGCTAAACGCATGTTGCAGCACGTTCATGGGCTCTTGCGTTTCTACCCGCAAGCCAAAGCGTGCCAGTGCCGCTTCGGTTGCAATGGTTTGCATATCAATTTCTGGCAAGCTCCACAGCCCACCCCAAATGCCTTTGGCGGGTCTTTTCTCCAGCAATACCTCTTGCCCATACTGCAAAATCAGCATGGTAGTAAACTTTTGCGGGCTGGTTTTTTTGGGTTTGGGCGTAGGCAGCAGATGTACGCGTTGTTGCGCATACGCTAAGCAACTTGTACTGAGTGGGCAAGTGCCACAGGCTGGCTTGCTGCGCGTACACATAGTTGCACCCAAATCCATCAGCCCTTGTGTGTAGGCCACCATATCGGCTTTGGGTAGCAGAGATTCCGCCAAACTCCACATGGCCTTTTCAATCTTGGGGGTTCCCGGCCAGCCATCAATGGCAAAATGGCGGGCAAGCACACGTTTAACGTTGCCATCTAAGATGGTTTGTACTTGATGAAAAGCAAAGGCTGCAATGGCAGCAGCGGTTGAGCGACCAATGCCAGAAAGTGTTTGCATAGCGGCAAAATCTTGCGGAAATTCGCCGTTAAATTCATCGACAATGGTTTGTGCAGCATGGTGCAAATTGCGTGCTCTAGAGTAGTAACCTAAGCCACTCCAATGTTGCAGCACTTCTTCTTGCTCTGCAGCGGCTAGGCTTTGAATAGTGGGAAATCGCGTCATAAAACGTTGGTAATAGCCAATGACCGCGCTCACTTGCGTTTGTTGCAGCATGATTTCCGACACCCAAATGGCATAAGGGTTACGTGCTTGGTTAGGCTTAGTTTGCCAAGGCAAGTCATGCCGACCATGCTGCTTTTGCCAGTCGATAATGCGCTGTGCAAAATCAGACATGCTGAGATAACCAATCAATCACTTGCGTCGCATTTTGGTCTGGCGGAAATACAGGGTAAAAGCACTGTTGAATCTTGCCATCAAATGCAATCAGGGTAATTCGTTTGATTAAGCGCATGCCTTCTATATTAAACGTGGGGAGTTTGAGTGCATTGGCAAAGTCTAGTTGTGCATCGCTTAATAAAGCAAACGGTAGGTGTAGACGCTCTGCTGCTTCGGTTTGATAGGTTGTGGTTTGCGTGCTTAAGCCAAATACCTGTGCGCCCACCAATCGTTGCAATTCAGCGTGATGGTCTCTAAAAGCGCAAGATTGTGGCGTGCACCCTCTTGCCCCAGGAATACTGTCCCAACCATCGGGTAGTGGTACTCCGGGTGTTCCGGTCATCGGGTAGCAATAAATCACTAACCAGCCTTTGGGTTGGCTCAAATTGACCAGCGCACCATGTGTGGAGGCAAGAGCAATATCGGGCAACTGCATACCCGCCAGGTGCTGGCATGCGCCATCATCCTCGGGAACAGGCAAATCTGTAGGAAGCGTTTGATAAGACTGCATGCGCTAAATGCCTAGTCTTAAAATTTCAGCAATTTCTTAAGGGCTTCCTCTTTGGCTTGCTCTTTTAACGATTTAGGCTCTTCCTTAGGTGCGGCGTCGGCAGGGGCTGCTTCTTGCGTAGTGCCAGACTCTGTCTTGCTTGCGTCAGTGCTGCCGCTTTTGGATTTGCTGCCGCCCAAGATATTTTTGAGGGCATCGGCTTTATTCTCGTTACCCAGCAGTTCTTTAACCGCTGCACCTTTTTCGCCACCCACTTTATCCAATAAGTTAGATTTTGCAATGGCTGCGCCAATCGCGGCAAAGTCCATTCCAAATTTTGGGCTGGCAAATGTGCCCGTAATTTTCACCGGAATAGATAAACCGCTGAGTTGGTCTAGGTCAGCTCCGCCTTGGCCTTTAAGCGATTTAACCACCGTTGGTTTGGCCAAATAGTTGATTTTTTCTGCACCAATATCAATATCGCCTTTGCTATCGCCCTTGGCTAATCGCAAAATGGGGGCTTTCATCGCCAAGTCTTCATTGTGCGCAACACCGTTTTTGATGACAAAACTCGCGGTAAGCTCACTGAAATCAGTCTTTTTAGTTTTATCTGCGTCTACTGCGTCTTTGGATTTAAGCAGATTGGCTTTGTTTTTTAAATCACGAATGGTGCCGGCAATATCAATCCCCTTCACTGCACCATCTGCAAGATTAAGTGATGCGTTGCCGGCCAATGCTTTTTTTAATGCACCTACCGTTGTGCCTTGAGTGGTGATGTCTACATCCACAGAGCCGGTGCCTGCCAACATGTCGTTATTGATGGCATCGACTAATAGCGGGCCAACCGAGATGTTTTTCATGGCTTGTTTAAACGTAATGACTGGAGTGGCGCGCGCATCTACTTTCAGTGCACCATTCATGCTGCCTTGATACAAATTGGCTGCAAATGGCGACACGTTAACGACACCTTGTTGCGCATTCAAGCCAATATTCACATTTTGCGTTTTTACGTTGGCAATTTTTAGCCAGCCGATCTTAGCCGAACCGGTGGCATTAAACTTTTTTAATGCACTCAGATCAATCGGCGTCTCTGCGCTGGCTTGCGTGGTTTTGGGTGCAGTGCTTACGGCAGCTGGCTCGCTTTTGGTGATATAGCGGTCAGCGTCTAGCTTATCGATATCCACATTAAAATTAAACACTGGCTGGCTAAATTGGCTCACACCCAAGTTGGCGTTAATCTGGCTATCATCCACCTTGGCGCTGACTGGGTTAAGGTTTAATTTCTCGCCGTTGGCATTGAGCTTAATGTTGATATTGCTGGCTTTGGTTTTGCCATATTTCAATTGCCCCACGCGGATGCTGCCATCTGCATTTAAGGCTTTAAGTGCAGATAAATCCAAAGGTTTGTCGGATTTGCTAGGCGCAGGTGTGCTTGCTTTGCTTGGTGCTGGCGCGCTGCTGGCGTAACGGTCCAAGTCTACCTGGTCTACATCAATATCAAACGTATATAAGGGTTTGTTGAACTGGCTGATGGCAAAATTGCCTTTAATACGGCTGTCATCCACTTTCACATCCAAGCCCGTTAGCGCCAGTTTTTGACCATCGCCTTTAATCGCCACATTCAAGCCAGTCACGCGGTAGGGGTCATACACAATGCTGCCGATATTCAACTTGCCATCCACCAACAAGGTTTTAAGGGCAGACAAATCAGCAGGCTTGTTGCTGCCTTCTGATTTTTTAGCACTGGTTGCGGGGGCAGTAGAAGCTTTGCCCAATAACTGAGTGAGGTTGATTTTGTCAGCCGTCAGGTTAAATTTGATATTCGGTGTTTTAAACCCTGTCACGTCCACATTGCCGTTCAGCTTGGTCTCAGCCACGCTCAAATTAAATGTGCTGTCGGCCTTTTCTTGTTTAATATCGGCATGTGCGCCCAAGTTAAACGCGCCTTGAATCGCGCCGTTAGGCAAGCTAGGGTCTTGAATATTCACCTTGCCTGCCAGTTTGGGAATATCAAATACCAAGGCTTCAATATTGCCTTTAAAGGGAGATGAAAACTGGCTAGTCACCACCCGTTTGCCTTGCGTCATATTTAAATCGCCGCTAATACCACTACTTTGCAGCGCTTTGGGTGAGCCCTTCATGTCGGCAATCACCATATTTAACTTCAAGTTGGCATCGGCTTTTTGTTGCGTCACATGCAGCGTGATTTTTTGCGTGCTCACTTCATCTTTTAAAATCTTCAGCGCGGGTGCGTTCAGCTCAACCGTTTGTTTAGCGCCATCAAAATCGCCGCTGGCCGCCAGTTTTAAACTGTCCACCAAAAATTCCATGTTTTCAGGTTTGGCATCCACATCACCGCTGGCTTTTACCTCTACGTTTTTGCCATTGAACATATCGCCAGTGATCACGGTATCCAATCCTGCGACCTTGAAGCGTTTGGTTTCAGGGTCCACCAAGAAATTGCCTTTTAAGTTCACGTTAGCAGCAATCGCGGGCTGATTAGCATTTACTTTAAAGTCGGTGGTAATGTCCATCGGCTCGGCTAGGGCAATGCGGCCAGAGCTTAAGTTAAACTGGCTAATCGCATAAGTTGAACCGGTGGCTTCATCGGCGTATTGCACCGCTGAGTTGGTGACTTTCACGCCCTGTACGTCAAATTTAATCTCGGTAGATTCTTCTTCGTCTTTGCTTAATAAGTCGTCAAAGTTAGTGGTGCCGTCTTTGTATTTGATAATGTTGGCCTTGGCACCATCCACATAAATGGTGTCCACCACCAATTCTTTTTTGAGCAAGGGCAATACCGCCAACGCCACTTTTGCGCTGTTCACAGAGGCAAACTCTGCGCTGCCTTTATGCTCAGAAATTGCAATTTTGCCTAAATCCGCACCAATTTTTGGCCAGAACGATAGCTTAATATCGCCCTCAATGGTCAAGGTGCGTTCTTTTTTCTCTTTCACCAAATCAATGATTTGTTGTTTGTAATCATTAGGATTAAAGGTGGCTGCAATCATAGCTACCAAGATTAGCAATAAGGCAACCAAGCCCCCAATGCCATAAAGACTGTATTTGAGATATTTATTCATTGCATCTCCCCAAAATTGATGCCCATTATTATTGTACGGTCCAGTTGACGATGCCTGTGTAAGCCGTCACCAAAACAATCACCCCAAAAGCAATGCGGTACCACGCAAAAATCGTAAAGTCATGATGGCTCACGTAACGAATCAGTGCACGCACCGCTATCATCGCGCTGATAAAGGCAAAAATAAACCCGATTATCCAAGCGCCCATATCATCCATGCTTAACAATGCGCGGTCTTTATACATGGAATAAACAGAGGCAATGCCTAAGGTTGGGACTGCCAAAAAGAAAGAAAATTCGGCCGCGGCCTTGCGCGATAAGCCAAAAAACAAGCCGCCAATGATGGTAGAGCCCGACCTAGACATGCCAGGAATCAGCGCAACCGCCTGTGCAAACCCCAGCTTTAACGCATCCATCGGCCGTATATCATCTACCGTTTCTATCGTCACGGTATGCGCTCTTTTTTCTGCCCACAAAATAATCAGCGCACCCACAATAAAGGCAATGGCCACCGGTACGGGTTTAAATAGAGCAGCTTTAATCATGTCGCCAAACGTTAAGCCCAATATCGCCAGCGGTAAAAATGCTATCGCCAAATTGGTAATTAAACGGTGGGCAATTGGATCACGCCCAAGCCCGGCAAAGGTGCTGACAAAACGCTGACGATACTCCCAAACCACTGCCAAAATAGAGCCTAGTTGAATCGCAATTTCAAACACACTGCGTTTGTCGTGATCCATAAAGTTCATCAAGTCACCCGCTAAAATAAGGTGACCAGTGCTGGAGATAGGCAAAAATTCAGTGGCGCCTTCCACAACGCCCATGATGGCAGCTTTAAGCAGTAAGAGTATATCCATGTAGCCTTAGTAAACGTATGTGTTATTAATGAATAAAGGGGCGGTTTGCCCCTTGGTAACAGCAAGCATGGCTTACTTAAGCATCCCCATTAATACTGATAATAAGTTGCCTGACTCACTAGGCACCTCACCATTTGGGGTGAGCTTGTCTACAATCGCAGGTAAGTGCTCTGCAATTTGTGCACTTAATGTGTTGGGGTCTATACCAAATTTTGTGGCAATTTCACCTATTTGGCTGTTGCCTAACACGCTGGCAATTTGGTCTGCTGAGATGGGTAAGTTTTCACCAGTGCCCACCCAAGAGGCCGCTTGTTCCGCCAAACCGCCTTCTTTAAATTTCTCAAGTACGCCACTTAAGCCGCCGTTTTGGTTAAGCATATCCATCGCCACTTGTGCCATGGCGCCTTTTTCACCCATCACTTTTTCCAACATGCCGCCGGCCAAACTATCTAACAATCCCATTTCACATTCCTTAAAATTAAATTATTGTTTGTATTGGTTTTTTAAAATCGTTCATCGTCGCGCAAATAACGCCACTCGCCCACGGGCAGTTTGCCCAGTGTCACACTGCCAATGCGTATGCGCTTTAAGCCCACCACTTTAAGCCCTACCATTTCGCACATGCGTCTAATTTGCCGCTTTTTGCCTTCTTTCAACACAAAGCGCAGTTGGTCTTCGTTTTGCCAAGAGACTTTTGCAGGCTTAAGTTTCACGCCATCCAAACTTAAACCATAGTTCAGCTTTGTTAAACCATCATGACTCAGTTCGCCTTCAACGCGCACCAAATATTCTTTTTCTACTTTGGAGTCTTCACCTATCAAATGGCGGGCTATGCGGCCATCTTGAGTAAGCACTAACAAACCGGTAGAGTCAATATCCAAGCGGCCTGCTGGCGCAAGACCTTTTAAAAAGCCACGTTGAAACATTTTTTGGGTGGTGTCTTCTTCCCATTGGTTTTCTGGGTGCACCAACACTATCGCTGGCTCGTAGCCATCCTCGGCTTGGCCGCTCACATAGCCCACAGGCTTGTGCAGCAAAATCGTCACGTTTTCCGCTTGGTGCTCTTTGGCATAACCGCTAATCACAATCTCTACATCCGGCGCAACGCGTGTGCCAAGTGTATCTACAATCTCGCCATTGACCTTCACCCAACCGTTCACAATCCAATCGTCTGCTTCACGGCGTGAGCATAAACCGCGTTCTGCCATTAGCTTAGAAAGACGCGGTAAATCATCATTTCCAGCACTCGCGGCGGGTTTGTAAGCTGCTTTGGCTGCAGCACCATAAGTCGGTGCGTTGGCATCATACCCGTCGCGTGCTTTACCACCACGCCTCGGCGCTTGGCGATATTGCGGTTCTTCACGGTTGCCGCGCGGTGTGGTGCGTGTATCTGCATTAGGGGTTCTTGCTGGTCTGGCTTCGGTATTTTCTTGGCTTCGCGCTGGGCGGGCTGGGCTCTCTTCACGCAAACTACCATCATGTCTGTGGTTGCGTTGGCGTGCGCTGTCTGGTTTTGCTGAGCTAGGTGATTTATTGTTGCTACTGTAAGGTGTGCTTTTGTTGCTTGGCTTGCTGTCACGTGCTGGCTTATTAGCAGGTACTTTTGCAGTGCTGTTACGTGGTGCTTCTTCGGTCATTTCAGACCGAATCACTGCCTTAGGTGGGGCTTTTGTTCTATCGCGCTTGGTCGGGTCTGCGCGGCGTACAGGCGCCTTGCCAGTAGATGGCGTATTGATAGGTTTTTTGCTGAGCTTAATCGTGGTCAAAATTGGGCTAACGCGTTTTGAATAATGCCATTATTTTAACAAAATTAAGCGCTTAGCCCTTAATTAATCGCTGTTAATTCTGTTAATAGTTTAATTCAGGTTTGGGGAGCCAATCCACCACACAATTCAGTACCATTCACTATTCAATTACAGTTGTTAAAAAAGCTATATTTGAATTCTTAAAGCTAGCCTGCTAATCTGCGTCATTATGTATTTATAGCCCCCCGTGTTACATGAACGGGAGTGATAGTGAAAGCGCTAGTATTAGTGAAATAAGAAAAGAAGAAAAATTAAAGTGCGATTCAAATGATATTATTCAATTGAAATTTATATTGGGATTGATAAGTATATGTATGAGATTAGAGCAGACAACATTTTGTCTTTTTTGAACGATAAGACAGTTAGGTTCCCACGTTTTCAAAGGAAACAGACATGGAATGAAACTAAAAATATGGAGCTAGCTGTCAGTGTATTTAAGCAATATCCAATTGGTGTAACCATCATAAACAAAGAAGATTACAAAGGTCAAAATACGAGATGGTTGTTGGATGGAAGACAAAGAAGACATGCTCTAAAACTAATTTTGGAGAATCCAGAAAATATATATAAATGGAGTAAACGTTTTTTAAAAATAAAAGGTAATTCTCAGCTACAGGATATTGAAGAGGAATTTTGGAAAAAAATTGATGACTATCTTAATCAAGATATAGATGATGAAAATCAAGAGGACAAACTTCAACAGGTAGCACAAATTGAGTATCAGGGGGATTTTGATGATGATACTGATAATGAGGAAAAACTTGATTCACTAGATAATGATCTCCTAGTTGATGAAATATCAAGTAGATCATATTTAGGGAATTTAGTACATTTGTTAGAAATAATTAAAACTGTACATCCTTTAAGAAAAAGCAATTCTGGTTTTTCAAAGCCGTTCGACTTTACAGTCCTAACAGAAAGACTTCCATATATTGAAAAAGAAGATGGAAATGTTGTCATTTCAGGGAAGAAACTAACGACTTTTATTCAAGAATACTTGAAATATGCCAGAGATGATCAGCTCAATCAATATTCGAAAGATTCATTTAAAGATTTTCTTACTCTAAGAGTTGCTATTCCAAATGATAAGGAAAAAAAGCTAGATCAAATTTTGGAAAAGAATTGGGAAGGCATTTTACGATCCATTAGAGCAGTTGAAAGTATAGAAAATACGCTATCAGAATCTAGAATTGGCATAATTGAAACTGACAATATATCTGCAACTGATAGCCAAATGATTTTCAAACTTATCAATGACGCGGGTACAAAATTATCAGCTGTAGAGATTTTATCTGCAAAGCCAACTTGGAATATAAAAGTAAAGAATCCTAACGAAACTTTAATAAAACATACTAAACAGCTGTATACAGTCATTGGAGTTGAGTCTAGTGCGGATAGTCCTGTTAGATGGGATTATCCAGCAACATTTTATGAAAGATTACAAAACTTAGAGTTTATATTTCCTAATTTAAGTTATGAAAAAAAATTAGAAAATAAACTAACACTAGGTTTCAAGCTATTATCAGGGATATATGAAAAAGGTATAAAAAAAGAGGACATCTCTAACTTGTCTAAAAGCCCAATTGCTTGGGAGACAGACATCGATAAGCTTGAAATTGAACTCTCTAATATTGGAAAAATTTTAAAAGATAATGCGTATTTCAGCTTTTTACATTCTTATAATCAATCTCTACTGAGCTTAACTAGCGAGGCAATCGCACTAAATTTTATTTTTATAATATATTTAGACTACCAAAGAAAAGGAGCTCCAGTTGCTTCAAAAACAAAAGCTTTACAGAAGAATGCTTACATTCTTGTTGACAGACTAATTTATGAATATCTAACAAAACGATGGAGAGGCTCTTCTGATTCTCGAGTAGCTCAAAATATTAAGCAATTCCAAAATCAACTTGATATTTTTGATCCTGTTAAAGAGAATGATTGGAAGGATTTAATTATTGAAATTAATGAAAAATTTACAATTCAGGATGAGGATATTAAATTTAGTTTAATGAAGCCTCTAGTTTTTCATATCTACTCGACATGTGGCATCGACGGACCAAATAATCCAAAAATTAACGTAGAGGTTGATCATATTCTCCCCAAAAATATAATAAATAACAGTGTTTTATCTAGTGAGAACTTTTTAGATTCGCTTTTTAATCTGGCGCCATTTCCAGAAAAAGAGAACATTAAAAAATCTGATGACGCTCTCGATGTAATTAAAGACAAATGGCTAATTACACAAATTACAAAATATACTGGAATTGAAAAAGAAGACTTTGAGAAATATTCAGATGCGTCTAACTGGAAAGATTTAAGAGAGTTAAGAAGTAAGTTCCTTTTGGACCAATTTTTATCCGATAGGCGAACTATTTTAAATAATTAAATGAAAGTTTTTATACTAAATGATTTATTAAAAAACTATTGAGTACGTCCTAAACAATATTAAACACAACATACCAGTTCTCAATATTGTTGCAACTGGTGAACCAGACTGGGCTCGAACCCAATAAAAAAGCCAGCATCAGCTGGCTTTTTGCTTATAAAAATTTAACGCTAACTAAGTTCTCCAAGGGTGTTTAGGCATATCGCATTCACCACAGCGTGTTGCGCCAGCCACAGCCACAATATGGTCATTCTCAACTGTATCGCCACTCACGCCCACCGCACCAATTAAGTTGCCTGCTTTATCCACTATTGGGACGCCACCGGGGAAGGTAATGAGGCCATCGTTAGAATGTTCAATACCGTAAAGTGGCGAGCCGGGCACAGAGAGTTTGCCAATTTCGCCAGAGGGCATGGCAAAGTAGCACGCTGTTTTGGCTTTTTTAATGGCGATATCGCTACTGCCCACCCAAGCATCGTCCATGCGGGCAAACGCTTTAATGTTGCCGCCAGAATCCAGTACGGCGATACACATTTTTACGCCTAGTTCGAGTGATTTTTTTACTGCGCTATCGACAATTTGTTGTGCTTCTTCAAAAGATACGTGCATGCAATTCTCCAATGATGTTTTATTAAAACGCGGCTGAATTCCGCGATAGGTGTTGGCTAAATGAAGCCGATGTGTTGCAAATTCTAGCCAGAGCTTAGCAGGTTTGGTGGCTTAAAGGGTTTGTCTTTAATCAATCATTTGATTTTTTGAACGCAGAAATAATAAAAAGCCAGCTACGCTGGCCTTTTATAGATTGCGCATTCTCAATACGTTTTGCTGTGATTTAATTAGGTGATTGGTTAAGGAAAAATCACATGGTCTGTTGGCCATATTCCTTTATAAGCTGCTTCTGGATGCGTTTTGGCTAACAGGTTGCGGATTTCTGTGAGTCTATACATGGGCACAGAAACAATTAGCAACACAGCGCCATTTTCAATGTCTTTCTTAAAGGGTTTTAGTTTGTGGCTGGGCACGCCAGCTGCTAATACACCTGCCCATGCTGCACAGGCAACAGCGCCCACAATCATGCAATAAGGAATCACTGCCACGGTGACCGGACCAAACCAAGCGGGTGTCATATACGCCAACAAGCCACCCAAAATACCAAATATTGCACCACATACCATACCACCCGCCACGCCAAACATGACGTCTGACTTTTCTAATACATTGGCTTTGGGGAGGTTGCCTAAATTGCGATCCGGCTTGGCATGAAAATGGATATGGCTATCATCAATACGGGCGAGCAATAACTCGTTCATCACCACTTGCGCACTTTTTACATCAGGTAAAACAAAATAGAGCTTACGTCTCATATCGTCCTCCTATGTCTGTTGTTGAAGTTCTAGGATGAAGCAGTTACTTTGATTGCTAATACTCACAATAATTCAATTTAATGTGGATATAAGTCATTGATTGAAAATGAAAGGTGGTGCTTAACCCAATAAAAAAGCCAGCTTGCGCTGGCTTTTCTTAGTCAAATAAAGGCTACACCTTTTGGTACACTTCGCTGCCTTTTTTCACAAACTCAATGGCCTTTTCTTGCATGCCTTTTTCAAGCGCTGCTTGTTCATCTACGCCTAATTTATCTGCGTAATCACGCACATCTTGTGTGATTTTCATGGAGCAGAAATGTGGGCCACACATAGAGCAGAAGTGGGCTTGTTTTGCGCCTTCTTGTGGCAAGGTTTCGTCGTGGAATTCTTTGGCTTTTTCTGGATCTAGGCCTAGGTTAAATTGGTCTTCCCAACGGAACTCAAAGCGCGCTTTAGATAGCGCATTGTCACGAATTTGCGCACCAGGATGCCCTTTGGCCAAATCAGCCGCGTGGGCAGCAATTTTATAAGTGATGATACCCACGCGCACGTCTTCTTTGTCTGGCAAGCCTAAGTGCTCTTTTGGTGTCACGTAGCACAACATGGCACAACCATACCAGCCAATCATGGCAGCACCAATACCAGAGGTGATGTGGTCATAACCCGGTGCGATATCTGTAGTCAAAGGCCCTAACGTATAGAATGGGGCTTCACCGCAGTGTTCCAGTTGTAAGTCCATGTTTTCTTTAATTAAATGCATTGGCACATGGCCTGGGCCTTCAATCATGCATTGTACGTCGTGCTTCCAAGCGATTTGTGTGAGCTCGCCCAATGTTTTCAATTCAGCAAATTGCGCTTCGTCGTTGGCATCGTAAATCGAGCCAGGGCGTAAACCATCACCGAGTGAGAAGCTCACATCGTAAGCTTTCATGATTTCGCAAATGTCTTCAAAGTGCTCGTACAAGAATGACTCTTTGTGATGTGCCAAGCACCATTTCGCCATAATAGAACCACCGCGCGACACAATACCGGTCATGCGTTTTGCCGTCATCGGGATATACGCTAAACGTACACCTGCATGAATGGTGAAGTAGTCCACGCCTTGTTCTGCTTGCTCAATGAGGGTATCGCGGAAAATTTCCCAAGTTAAATCTTCTGCCTTGCCATTCACTTTTTCTAGTGCTTGGTAAATTGGCACAGTGCCGATTGGTACTGGGCTGTTGCGGATAATCCACTCGCGGGTTTCGTGAATGTTTTTACCAGTCGATAAATCCATCACGGTGTCGCCACCCCAACGGGTGCCCCATACCATTTTCTCTACCTCTTCTGATATTGAAGAACCTAAGGCGGAGTTACCAATGTTGGCGTTGATTTTGACCAAGAAATTACGGCCAATAATCATCGGCTCGATTTCTGGGTGGTTGATGTTGGCAGGGATAATGGCACGGCCTCGCGCTACTTCATCACGCACAAATTCTGGCGTAATCACTTTAGGAATGCTGGCGCCAAAATCATGGCCTGGGTGCTGCGTTTGCAACAACTCACTCATGTTCTCGCGGCGTTGGTTTTCGCGGATGGCAATAAATTCCATCTCTGGGGTGATGATGCCTTTGCGTGCGTAATGCATTTGGCTTACGTTCATGCCGGCTTTGGCGCGCAAGGGTTTGCGGTGCAAGTTAAAGCGCATTTCTGCAAGTTCTGGGTCCACCAAGCGTTGGTGACCAAATTCTGAAGTTGGGCCATCCAATTGTTCAACATCGCCTCGCTCCATAATCCATTGCGCGCGCAATGCTGGTAAACCGTTGCGGATATCAATGCTCACATCTGGGTCTGTGTATGGGCCCGAAGTATCGTAAACCACCACTGGTGGGTTTTTCTCTGCGCCAAACGCAGAAGGGGTATCGCTTAAAGAAATTTCACGAAACGGCACGCGAATATCGGGGCGGCTACCTTCTACATAGATTTTACGTGATTTAGCAAACGGTTTGGTGGCGCCTTCGTCTACCGAGGCGGTTTCATTGAGGAATTTGGTGAGGTTTTTATCGGTGGCGTTCAAGGCTGGCTCCAGTAAATAAAATGGTAGGGAGCACAGTAAACTGCATTCCCTACGGCGGGATGATCCGCATCAGGTTCGAAGGGTATATCTCACTCTAAAACGATTGTTTTAAAGACCCCTAGCAATAGGCGAAATGTACGCGAAATGTCTTTGAAAAGCAAGAATTTAGATTAAAGAAGCTGATTAAGACGCCGTAATGAATATGGTGTGGGGTAGATACTTTTTTATTAAAAAATGATATAAATACAACTGTACAAAAACCGAACATTCAAATTATATTTTATGATTTTAATTGCCATCTATTACTTGTTAGCGATTGCTGTGCTGACACTGCATTTCACCGGCCACTTGGAGCGCTGGGGAATGGAATGGTTGGTGTTTGTATTTGCTGCAACGGTGTTCCCAGCCGTGCTTTACCTCTAAACAAACACGCAAATTTAATTTTTTGGTTTTATCAAAAACTCGCGCGCAAGCGCGGTTTGTTTTTTTAGGCCTATATTCACCACCCGCGGGAATATGCCATTAAGCCAAGCAAAGAAAGTTTGCGGTTGCCCAATAAATAACTCCTGCTTTTCCGCTTCCAGCGCTTGCACAATACATCTGGCAACATGCTCAGCGCTATCAACTGCATTACCCGATTTTTTCCACATGGCATCGACATTGGGTGCGTTCATGGGCGTAGCAATGCCTCTGGGGGCAATATAAGTAACGCCAATATTGGTATCGACCAACTCCCGTCTTAATGCTTGAGAAAAACCGTGTACAGCAAATTTGGTGGCGCAATAGGTAGCAAAGTGCGGGAAACCCAGTGAGCCGAAAATGGAGCCAATAAAGACAAAACGCCCTTGGTTGGCTGAAAGAAAATCTGGTAAAAGGGCGCGCGTGAGTTGAATGAGCGCGGTGACATTAGTGTTGACCATCTCGGCAATACGCGCGTCACTTTGGTCTTGTAACTCGGTAAAATCGAGAACCCCTGCATTGTTAATCAGGATATCGATACCCCCAAGCGCAGCCTTGGCCTCTGCAATCAGTTTGCTACTGGCGTTGGCAGTGCTTAAATCGGCCACCAGACACACGGCTTGCGTACCAAAGGACTCAACGGTTTGTTTCAAGGCTTGCAATTTTTGGGCATCGCGACCCACCAAGCCAAGAATAGCGCCTTTTTTTGCTAGCAAGATTGCCACGGCTTGACCTAAGCCGCCTGTCGCACCTGTGAGTAAAATACGCTGTTGCTTCAGTTGCATAAGGTTCTCCCTAGTCCATTACATGGTGCGTGCTGATACATCTCTAAACACATCACCATACAGTTTATAAAACATTTTTGCCGCATGAATCACAATCGCTTGGTCTTTTTCGTCCGTGATTTGGTTCACCAGACTCTCGTAAAACGAAACATGGCTGATGTCTAATGACCCATGTGACAGCAAATAACTAAAGGCTTTTTTCGGTAAATTTAAGCTTTGCATCAGCTTTTCGCCCGCTTGGGTCGCTACTGCCGTGCTGGTGCCTTCTAGCACCAAGACCATGCCAAAAAAGCCTACAGGGTTCACGCGGTAAATCATATCGTAAGCGTAGGCCACCATCAGCTCTGTGGCTTGACTGGCACTGGTGTCAGCGTAGCTTGAGTTACGCACGGCTTCTTTGTCTGCACCGCATACTTCAATATCATTGAGCACCCACTCCTGATGCCCCATTTCTTCTTCGATATATTCGCCAATGGCCGTCCGTAGCCACTCATATTGACCGCTTAAACGACCGCCACAAGCCATGAGTAAAGGTGTGGTGTGTTTGACATGATGATACGCCTGTGTGAGAAACGCAACGTATGTTTGCAGAGAGATATCGCCCGCACCACCACGTTGAATCAGTGGCAGGCTCATGAGCGAATTGCGCTCTTGTTCGGTGGCGGCTAGTAATTGATTGTAAAAAGCCATGCTTATTCCTTTTCTGTATAAAGTGCTTGAATCTGGTGTTGGTATTGTTGCCAAATGGCCTCGCGCTTGAGGCGGCCATTTGGGGTAAGTTGTCCATTGCTGACGTTAAACGCAGTCTGGCTGGTGAGCCAATGGCGTATTTGTGCGTAATCCGGTAGTTGAGCGTTTACTTGCGCAATGCTTTCCTCCACTGTGGTGGGGTCTGATTCCGGATGGGGTGTAATCACGGCCACATTCCACGGTCTGGCTTCGCCAAACACGCAGGCTTGCTGGATGGCGGGTAGGTGCGTAAGCTCGCGCTCAACCCATTCTGGCGACACATTGCGGCCAAACGAGGTGATGAACATGTTCTTTTTACGCCCTTGTATGTACCAAAAGCCTTCGTCGTCACAGCTACCAATATCACCGGTTGGCATCCAGCCATTTTCAGAAAAGTTGGCAGCGTCATGGGTGTAGCCGATAAAATTAGCCCCTTTAATCCATATTTCATGGTCTTCCGCCAAACGCATGGCAATATGGGGCAGCGGTTTGCCCACACTGCCAACGCGATGGGCTGAGGGCGTGTTGAGCGTGACTACCGATGCACTCTCGGAAAGGCCATAGCCTTCGTAGACAGGCAAGCCAACTGCGGCAGCACGTTGCAGTAAAGCTGCGGATACATGCGCACCACCAACCGCGATAAACCGCAAATGCGCCAATGCAGATCTGCATGATATGGCCGCATCTGACTCACATAATTGAATCAAAGCATTTAATAGCTCTGGTATTAAAATAACAGTGCTGGCTTGGCTTAATGCCAAGGTAGAAAAGAGTTTTTTGACATCAAAACTGCTGCCCACAAACCCGACTGTTTCTGAGGGGTAAACATGGATGGTTGCACCAGCCAATAAGCTTGCATAAACGCCCGCCACATTCTCTAACAGTGTGGATAGAGGCAGCACGCAGGCATGACAATCTTGAGGTGTCAGTTGCACTTGTGTGCTGATGGCTTGCGCGACATCTTGCATGGCTTTTGCGCTTAAGCATACGCCCTTGGGTGCGCCGGTAGTGCCGGAGGTGTAGGTAATTTTTGCAGTATTTTTTTCTAATACTGGTTGTGCAAAATCTAGTCGATATTCTGCCAAGGCCGTGCCTGCAATTAATAGCGTAGATTTAGCCAAGCTATGCGTTTTTACCAGTTGGTCAAAGCGTACGGTCTGGTCTGTAATGAGTACATTCACCCCAGCATCCTGCATTGCGTGTAGCAATTGGGCATCGGTAAAAAACGCGGGTAGCGGAACGGAAGGCAGGCCTATTTGCAAGGCTGCAATATCTAACACTATCCAAGCAGGTTGGTTGTGCATGGCCACTGCAATGCGTGTTTGCGCCGGATATTTGGCTAAATGTAAACTGGTTTGCACAATCGCATCGTTCAGTTGACTATAAGTGAGCGCGTGCGAAATGCCCTGCAATGCCACTTTGTGTGGGTTGCGCTGTGCATGACGAATGATTGAAGAATGAATCATGTGAATGCTAAATGTTCTCGTATGTTGGTTGGACAAGCATGTAATCAATGTGTCGCTAGAATATAGACGACAGCGCCAAAACAACAGCGCTGGGTACATGACAAGTTTGCCTAATCAAACTGGAGGCAGCGGTTCAGCAATGCCACGGATAGCCACGATTTGCGGCAAGTGACGGTAATAAGAACCCCATTGCTTGAGGGCCTCTGGTGTGAGTCTCGCCGGGTCTGCCGGTGAGAGTGCATAGACATCGCGCCCACCTTTAATCAAGCCATTTTGCAGGCTGTGATGCGCTGTAGCGACTGCCCACTCAATACCAATATCCAAGCTGTGTTGAATGACATGGGCAATCAGCACGCCGGCATTGCGTGGGTTGGCCACTGCTAAATTGCCGATGCAAGTGATTTCATTGCGAGTGATGGTGCGTCCAAGTTGTTCAGTGAGCAGTTGTTCAATGGGGATATCGATATATTGCTCAAGAAATAAAGGCTCGCCTGCAGCCGAACGCAACCCAAATGCAGCCATTAAGATGCCGTTGCTATCGCGTAACGCGACTAGGTCTGGCATAAATTGTGTGATGTTTGCGCCATACACTTGGGCAAACACAGTTTTAATAAACCCTTCTACTTCTGCACGGCAGGGCGCATCTTTGGCCACCGCATGCGCGGTGATCTCGCTGATTTGGTAGCGCTTGGTTTGTGCAAATTCTCTCAATTGGTAAGCCGTTTCGGCGGTATATATCGGTTGTGTTGCTACGTTCACTGGTAACATTACTTTACTCTCAACATGGTGTTGTTATCCATTATGCAAGCCATGTGCCAGTTAATTATCTTTATTAAAATCAGCTACTTATCATTATCTGCATTTATTATCCCTGCAAACTTTGCAGGGATGTCACTTAGCAATCTCCATATTCCTGCAAAAAATGTATGGTTTAACGCCGCTTAATGTTGGCTACCTCCTGCCGTTTCTAATTTGAAGCAACCCCACAATCATGCTAAGTGATTGTTTATCCAAATTATTTATTCAATTTTTTAATTTTCCCCATCACTTTTTTTACAACTTGGCACATCCCTTGCGAACTTCCTCCGTCATGTACGCAGATGTTCTGCCTATTTAACAATAAAAGGTTTATGTCATTTTGAGTTTCCAACAGCCCTCTATTTCTCATGCCACCACGCAAGCGCCACCCCAGCAAACAACAGCAAGTACCATGCTCTGGGCTTATGGCTTGTTTTGGTATTTAACAGCCACCACACCGCTATTGATAGGATTATCGCGCACGGGTTCATTTGAAGGTTTTAAAGACGCAACTTTTACCGCGTTGTTGTGGCTCATTCCTCTGTTGCTGATGCCCAAGCAGGCCAAAAAAATCGCAGGCATATCCGCCATCTTGATTTGGTTAATGGCCTTGCCCGGATTTGGTTACTTTTTGGTGTACCGCCAAGAACTGACGCAAAGCTTGATATTTATTATTTTTGAATCCAATAAGTCAGAGTCGACTGAGTATTTTCAGAACTACATTTCATGGGGCATTGCATGCGGATTTGTGTTGTTTAGTCTGGTGCCTATTTACCTATGGTCAAAGATCAGAGTTATTCACCTAACACGTTCCACTGCTTATGCGTTTGCAGCCACTCTATTGGCGCTGATTTTTGCTTACCCAGCTTACAAAGCCATCAAAGGTAGCGATATTCAGCTGGCCTATCGTTCTATTGATCAACATTTTGCAGTGGCATCACCATGGCAGTTGGTGCTGGGTTATTGGCATTATCAACATGAACTGGGTGAGATTGAACGTAATTTGCTTGATTTTAAGAAAATTCCGCCATTAAACCATTTGACCGAGCAAGATAAACCGTTACCCACCACCATCGTGCTGGTGATTGGTGAATCGACTAATCGTTTGCATATGGGCTTGTATGGATACCACCGTAATACCAATCCTAAGCTCAGCACGCTGCAAAACGAGCTTAAGGTATTTAAACAGGTATTTGCGTCTAGACCCAACACCATAGAGAGTTTGGAGCAAGTACTCACTTTCGCCAATCAACAGCACCCAGATTGGTATAAAACCAAACCCTCTATTCTGGCGATGATGAAGCAAGCGGGCTACAAAACTTATTGGGTGACCAACCAGCAGACACTCACAGCGCGCAATACCATGCTGACCACCTTTGCAAAGCAGGCGGACGAGCAAGTGTTTTTGAACACTTCACGCAAGCAAAACGCATATAGCTACGATGAAAAAGTATTGGCGCCCTATGCCGATATGCTGAATCGCCAAGATGAGAAAAAGCTGATTGTGGTGCATTTGCTGGGGACGCACATGAAATACACCTACCGCTACCCTGAAAATTTTGATTACTTCCATGATGCCCAAGGGTTACCCAAAGGTTTGTCCCAAAAGCAAATTGAAACAGTTAATGCTTATGACAACGCGATACGTTACAACGATACGATAGTGTTCGAGTTGATTCAGCTACTCAAGCAGCAAAACCAACATAGCTTGTTATTTTACTTTTCAGACCATGGGGACGATGTTTACGACTCCACACCGCATGATTTTCAAGGCAGAAACGAAGGCCGCCCCACCTATCCCATGTACGCCATTCCTTTTGTGGTTTGGCACTCCCCCAATTGGTTTAATGCAGATTTGCTGCATGCCCCAGAGCTATTGAATCGCCAATATGACAATGCCGATTTCATTTATACCTTCTCTGAGTTGCTGGGTTTGCAATATGACGGCTATTTGCCGCATGAAAGTATTGTGAACGCGCACTTTATGAACGACCCAATTATGGTGGGCAATCCACATCAACACGCGCTGCAGGCATTAGCCGACACTAAGCCGTATCCGCTACATGACATTGATTAACGATTGAAATGACGACGATGACGCAATTATTTACACTTTCATACCCACCATCGCGACTGCAATCACCACATCGAATGACGTTGCTGGTGAGCCTTTTTTTAATGCTGTTTGCCAATCACGCGCTGTTTAGTCATATCTTGCAGATTTACCCGTTCTCTGCAACAGAATGGCCGTTTCTGGTTTCTATTGCATTGTTTTTTACTGCGCTGACTGCGCTTTTTTTGCTGTGGATAACGTATGGGCGGGCCACTCGATGGGTGCTGGCATTAATATTAGTGCTGGCCTCACAAGCTGCGTATTACATGGATACCTACGGCGTCATTGTGGATACGGTGATGTTGGACAATATTTTGCATACCAACCCGCAAGAGTTTGCAGGATTGCTGACCTTTAAATTGCTGATGTACACCGTCTTGATGGGGCTGCTGCCAGCTTGGATAGTGTTGAGATATTCACCCCGCAGCACCATGAGCAAAGCAGTGTTGTTGGGTAAGCTCAAGTTGTCTGGGGTGTTGCTGATGTTGGTGGTCGCTGCGGTTGCGCCATTTACTGCCCACTACGCATCGTTTATTAGAGAACATAAGGTGGCGCGCATGTATGCCAATCCCACCTTTTTTAGTTATTCCATCATCAAATATTTAGCATTGGCCGCTCAAGCCAGCGAGGTAAAAACATTAACGCCGGTTGCGCAGGATGCGGTGGAGGTGGATGCGCACAAACACCACGAGCTCATCATTATGGTGGTGGGTGAAACGGCAAGAGCAGATCGATTTTCACTCAATGGTTATCAGCGTTTGACCAATCCGCGTTTGCAACAAGAAGAGGTGTTGAGTCTCAGTAATGTGTCATCTTGCGGCACCTCGACAGGCGTATCGGTGCCTTGTATGTTCTCTGTGTTGGGGCGTAAAGACTTTGATAAAGAAAAAGCCAAACATATGGAAAATGCATTGGATGTGTTGTCCGATAACGGTGTGGAAATCTTGTGGCGTGACAATAACTCGGACTCTAAAGATGTGGCCACGCGTATGCACTACGAAGATTTTAAAACGCCTACTTTTAATACGGTGTGTGATAGTGAGTGCCGTGACGTGGGTATGCTCAAAGGCCTAGATCAGTTTATAGCCTCTCAACAAGACAAAGACATTTTGATTGTGCTGCATCAAATGGGCAATCATGGCCCTGAGTATTACCGACGCTATCCCAAAGCGTTTGAACAGTTTACGCCCACCTGCAAAAGCGGTGAGTTGAGCACCTGTACCCAGCAAGAAATTGATAACGCTTACGATAACGCGATTTTATATACCGATTATTTTTTGTCTGAGGTGATTCGGTTGTTAAAGCAGTATGAAAACAGTTATGAGACTGCCATGCTGTACGTGAGCGATCATGGCGAATCACTAGGTGAGCATGGCATTTATTTGCACGCGGCACCTTATATGATTGCGCCTAAAGAACAGACGCACGTGCCGGCGATTGTGTGGATGGGCAAACGTTTTGATTACAGCCTGGATCAACTCAGGCCGTTTAAAGACTACCCGTTTAGCCATGATGATGTGTTTTGTAGCTTGTTGGTTTCATACGAGCTAGATTCCGAAACCTGTGCAGCCAAACGACAAGTGCTGATGGCGAACAAAGACCTAAACTAAGCGGCTAAATTGGAGCCAAGTTGCTTTTATTTGCAGTTTAAATGCTCAGGCGCTTCCGTCGAGATATGGTCTTTGCTTATCCATAAAATACTCTGCACGCGCTTATCGGTATGGCAGGCATCTACATAACCAATACTGCCTTTGGTATCGGCCACGTAGCGTAGCATGGCTTCCTCTGATTGCAGACTACGTGGCGGTCTGACACCGTGGAAGTAGCGCTCGTTCCAGTAATCGGTTTGCTCCTTTGGTAGGTTGTTGAGCACCACTTTAGAAAACAGCAAGCGCAATGGATGTTCGGCATGCAAATTGGCAGGTTGCATGCGTTGGCCGCCTTGCCAAAACTCTTTTTTGCGCCAATAAATCAGGCGCAGCTCACTCGCGGCAAGATTGCTCACTGGTGCAATGTCTGCACTGCTGGAGACAATCACTGCAATCACTGGCGACTCCTCGGCATAAACAAGGTTTAACGACAGCCACCAGCACGTTAGGCTGAACACAATGAAGCGCATGATGCGATAAAGGTGCAGCATTAAAACAACACCGCAAATGTACTGATAAAGCCACGTGGGGAGTCTGGTAATTCGCCACTGCCCCCCACAAATTCAAACTTTAATAACTGATTGGGTTTGACGCGCTTGGTGGCGCCTATTAACCATCGTTCTGCACTGCCAGACTCAGGATGGTCAAAGGTTTCTAGCCTTGTCAGCCAATACCATTCATTGCCCAAGTGATACGCGCTTTGTAAATAGGCGCCACTGCCACCATCATTGCCTTTATTAGTGTTGCGGTAAAAGCCTTCGCCACTAAGCTCAAGGTTGCCGATATGGGTGACAAAATCTAAGCCAAATAAACGATAGGTCGGGGAAAGAGGTCTGTCTTCCTGAAAGCTGGCCAATGTCAGCCCAATATTGATGGGCGCGTTGAGGGTAAAACGTGCGCCATTGACATGCTTGTAGATGATTTCGTTATCATCGCGGATTTGGTCTTTGAGGCCTTCTGTAAAAAAGGTGTACTCAAACGCATAGTCTTGATAAGGCACACTGCCATACAGCATAAGCCCGTTAATCGAGCTCGGGAACAGTAAGCGTGTGGCAATGGGGCGGGTGGAAGTCCAAACCAGTGGCGCTGCATGGATGAGATTCCAGCGGCCTGCCGGCGTTAAAAAGCGGCCAGCGCGCAAATTCAGCTTTTCGGATAGGTTGTAGTCTAGGTAAAAACGCTCTAAATCTAAGTAGGCATCACGTGTGGTCAGCCCTTGTTGACTGTTCCATTTAAGTGGTTCTTCTAACTCAAACTCACCAAAAAATTTAAAGCGGCTTTCATTCTCCCAAGTGAGGATTAAACTGATTTCATTGATGAACGCATTGGCCTTACTATCTCTTGGAATTTCTACGCCAGCACTGCTATAACCGCCTAAAGCAAAACTATCCCAGAAATTGCTGTTGTCTTCTGCCAACACTGGCTTGCACAGGCCAAGCAGGCTGGTTACACTGGCAATCACAACTATGAATCGTTTAAACATAAAAAAACCTCATCACTGTGCATCCACACTGCGTTTTATTACTGGCTGGATGGCAAGCGCAGATTGTCTCATTTAACCCTTTATGCCAAAAGCACTTTCGATTAAACAACTCCTATTATTGGCTTTTGTGCTGGCTGGTTTGCTGCCGGCCATGCTGGTGAGTTTTCTGAGCTTTAAGCAAGCGAGTAATGCGCTTAAAACAGAAATTTTGCACGATTTACAAACCTTAAGTGCAACGGTGGCGGCCGATGTAGAACGCATGATGTTCGAGCGCTTGCAAAATGTGCATTCGTGGAGCCAATTGGGCTTGATGCAAGAAGTGAGCATCGGCGATATTGATAAGCGTTTGTCCATTTTCTTAAGCGAGTCACAACAAGCTTATCACCAAGAGTATAGGGCATTGTATGTGCTGGATTTAAAACGGCAGGTAGTGGCTTCAAGTCGCGCTGCTGCCATCGGTAAAACCATGTCACGTCCACCCAATTGGTTCACCGTAAAAGTGGGCGAGCGCTCTCTGGATTTATCAGTGATCCATCAGGATGTTTTAACCATGACCCAACCGATTCAGGACAGCGATACGCAGCAACCCATCGGCTTTTTGGTGGCAGAATTTAACTGGCAGGTGATTAAAAAATTACTGAACGATTCAGCAAACAAACAAGCTTCGATTGGATTGCTAGACCAGCAACAGCGTGTCATCGCAGCCTCAAATAATTGGTCAGAAGAAGGCCATGCGCTCCACGTCAGCAATGGCTTGCAAGGCAAGGTCAATTTACCCGGTTGGTCTGTGCGCATTGAGCGTGCACACTCTATAGCCGTAGCGCCAGTGCATCGTCTGGGCTATATTTTTCTGGCACTGCTGGCTGCGACCTTGTTATTTTCGTTGGTGTTAGTAAGGCCAATTGGCCGCGCCATTACCCAACCATTAGAGCGGCTCACGCAATTTGTGCGTGGTTTTCATCAGCAGAAGCGAGCGGTGCCACCCAAAGAAGGGCCACCGGAACTGCAGGAGCTGACACAAGCTTTTGAGAAAATGATTCAAGATTTGGAAGTGTCACAAAACAATCTCACACGTGCTGCCAAGTTGGCCGTGGTGGGCGAGATGGCCGCAGCCATGAGTCATGAGGTGCGCACTCCATTGGGTATCATGCGCTCATCGGCCGATGTGTTATTGCGCGAACCGCAATTGAGCAAAGATGGTCGTGAGGTGCTGGGCTTTATCATTTCTGAAACCGAGCGCCTTAATAAGCTGGTCAGCACGCTGATTGATGCCGCCAGACCGCGCACCCCAAACTTTAACCCGATTGATTTAACCCAGTTGATTTATCGCGTGATTGCGCTGTTACAAAGCCAAGCACAAGCCAAACAATTGACCATTATCTTTACTGAGACGGAAATCATGACGGTGTGGGCTGACCAAGACCAAATGACCCAAGTGCTGATGAATCTGTTGATGAATGCGATTCAAATTTTGCCGCCACAAGGGAAGGTTGTATTGCATTTGGAGAAGCTTGAAAACAATATGGTGCTAACCGTATCTGATAACGGCCCTGGCATTCAAGTGTCTGACCAAGCACAGGTATTTGAGCCATTCTTTACCCAGCGTGCTGGCGGTGTTGGATTGGGGTTGGCGGTGGTGCGACAAATCGTACATAGCCACCGCGGTGAAATTACCTATCGCAATAGTGTGATGGGTGGTGCAGAATTTACCCTCGTATTGCCTGTTACCCAGACCAGTTAAGAAGAATAACTATGGATGCACTCAAAACAGTACTCGCGGTGGATGATGAGCCCAATATGCGCCGCTTATTGGAAATTAGCCTGCGTCAGGCCGGTTACCGAGCGTTGGTGGCGGAGGATGGTAAACAAGCGTTGCATCTTATTAACACGCAAAATGTAGATTGTGTGGTGAGCGATTTGCACATGCCAGGGATGAATGGGCTAGCTTTGTTGGGGCAGATTCGTCAAGTATCTGAGCGCCTGCCGTTTATCATGGTCACTGCACAAGGCGAAGTCAAGACCGCGGTAGAGGCCATGAAACTGGGCGCCTCAGATTACATTCAGCGTCCGTTTGAGTTGGAAACGCTAGAGCTAGCGATTAGTAAAGCGCTCACCAACAATAGAATCGTGCTGGAAAACACTTTTTTAAAAGCGGACCAACAACCAGCAGAAAATGGATTAATTGGACAAAGTAAAGCCATGCTGGTGTTAAAGCAAATGATTCAACAAGTGGCGCCAGAAAAAGCCACGGTGCTGATTACTGGTGAAACCGGGACAGGTAAGGAGCTAATCGCCAAAGCTTTACATGCAGCCTCGCCCAGAAAAAACGCATTGTTTGTGGCAGTCAATTGTGCGGCGATTCCTGCTGATATTTTAGAGTCCGAGTTATTTGGGCACGAAAAGGGCGCCTTTACCGGTGCGGTTAAAGAGCGGGTGGGCAAGTTTGAGCTGGCTGATGGCGGCACGCTGTTCTTGGATGAGTTGACCGAAATGCCTATCCACCTGCAAGCCAAATTATTGCGCGTTTTGCAAGAGGGCGTGGTGGAAAAGTTGGGCGGTAATCGCCAAATTGCGCTAGATATCCGCGTGGTTGCTGCCACCAATCGTGACCCACAACAAGCGGTCAAAGATGGCAAATTGCGTGAGGATTTGTACTATCGCCTAAACGTATTTCAACTTAACTCACCTGCTCTGCGTGACAGAGATGAGGATATTGCATTGCTATCTCAGTATTTTCTGAATAAACGCAGCACATCGCTTAGCGCTGAAGCACTCGGCTGTTTAAGCGCATATCGCTGGCCTGGCAATGTGCGAGAACTGGAGAACGTGTTGGAGCGCGCAGCCATTCTCTCTGGCGGAAAGGCCATTACCCCTGCACATTTGCCTGCCGATATTGTCGGGGCCGCTACACCAGCCATGGCGGCTACCTTTAATGCACTTGAGCACACAGCAGAGCACGAGCATGCATACTCTATTCCTCATGCCACCGCGCAGCTAGAGCGGCAATTGATAGAGGCCGCATTACGCGAATGTAAAGGCAACAAAGCCAAAGCCGCCAAACTGCTGGAAATAAGTGAACGCTCGCTTTGGTATAAGCTAGAACAATACGAAATGAAGTAAACCCATAACATGGTTGACAATAAAAATTAACAGTGTTAAGTTAACGTTGTTAATTTAAATAAATATGTATGTAGTCTGATGCCACCCAAACCAAAAACAGAACAAGAACGCGAACAATTTAGAACGCTGATTATTGATACAGCGCGTGATTTGTTTGTCAGCAAAGGCGTGGAGGCTGTCACCATGCGCGAGATTGCCAAGCGTATTGGGTATTCGGCCACCAGTATATATTTGCATTTTGCTGATAAAGAGTCTCTGATACGCGCCATTTGTGAGACTGATTTTTTAAAGCTGGCCACCACCTTAAAAGAGATCTTGGCGATAGCAGACCCCATTGAGCGCATGATTGCATTTGGCGAGGGCTATGCCCGATTTGCGTTAGCCTTTCCAAACCATTACCGCTTGATGTTTATGACGCCGCATTTGCCGAACGTCTCCGAAAATATGGCGTTAGAGAAAAATAACGCGGAGCAAGATGCCTATTTTCAGCTTAAAACCGTGGTGCATGATGTGTACCTTACTGGTGGATTTAAGCCCGATTTACAAGACTCGGAACTGATTACGCAAACCTTATGGGCTGGGATACACGGGGTATGCGCTTTACAGATTACTATGGCGGATGATGATTGGGTAGAATGGCGACCAATCGAGGCTCGCTTAAGCATGATGCAGCAATTAATGCTATCAGGATTATTGAAAGAACAATATGCATAAAAAAACATTTCTACTGCTGTTGCCACTATTGCTCAGTGCGTGCGATAAACCTGTTGAAACGGCACCCCCACCACGCCCTGCGCTGGTGATGAAAGTAGGCCAACATAGCCATCAAGACAATGAAATGGTGCTGGTGGGCGAGTTGAAATCACGCTATGAATCTAACGTTGGGTTCAGAATCGCAGGCAAAATTACTAAGCGCTTGGTGGATGTAGGTGCACAAGTTAAAAAAGGCCAAGTACTCGCCACCATTGATGCTAATGATGCCAACTTAAGCGCACAAGCGGCCAATGCCGATATTCAAGCGGCTGAAGCCAATTATGCACTGGCCAAAGCAGAGCTAGACCGCCAACGCCAGCTATTTGAAAAACAGTTTATTTCTAAATCTGCTTTGGATTTACGCGAGGCTGAATTTAAAACATCCGTCGCACGTTTAAAACAAGTCAAATCACAATCAGCTGTGACGGGCAACCAATCTAGTTACACCAAGTTAGTTGCAGACCGCGATGGGGTCATTGCGCAAATCACAGCAGAGCCAGGTCAAGTGGTAGCTGCGGGCCAGCAGATTGCGCAAATTATTGATTATGGGCATATTGAAGTATTGGTAGCGGTGCCAGAGTCCAAAATGTCACACCTGCAAGTGGGGCAATCTGTGTTGGTGAAACTCTGGGCAAACACCGAAAAGACCTATCAAGGCAAAGTACGAGAAATCGCGCCCGCAGCCAATACTGCCACCCGCGCGTTTGATGTGCGCGTAGCGGTAGAAAACCCAGATGCGCAACTCAAAGTGGGTATGACGGCCGGTGTGGCGTTTGATACACAAGCCAGCCAAAAAATCGTCATCCCCAGTACCGCACTTACCGAACTAAATGGTCAAAAACAGGTGTGGGTGATTGATAAGGGCGGCATTGCCAAGCTAAGAACTGTGGAATCTGGCGCATTTAATGAGCAAGGGATTGAAATCACCAGTGGCCTACAGCCAGGCGAGATGGTAGCGATTGCTGGCGTGCATACCTTGGTCAATGGCCAAAAAGTCATGCCGCAATTATCGGCTTCTGCCATGGCGCATGCGGCAACAGAAAGCGCACAACAATGAATCCGGCTGATCAACAAGATAGCTCGCCAGACCATCAGCCGGAGAAGTCTAGGTTTAACCTTTCGTCTTGGGCGTTAAATAATCAAGTCATCGTCCTGTATTTCATGTTGCTGCTCACCTTTGCGGGTATGTTTGCCTACACGCAACTTGGTCAGTCCGAGGACCCGCCTTTTACGTTTAAAGTGATGTTAATACGCACCAGTTGGCCTGGCGCTAGCGCGGTAGAAGTAGAGCAGCAAATCACCGATAAAATTGAAAAGAAAATTCAAGAAGTTCCGCATTTAGGCTACTCCAGTAGCTATTCTCGCCCCGGGTTGTCTGTGATTTTTGTGGTGATTAAAGATGACACGTTCTCTGGAGAGATTCCGGAACTATGGTACCAAGTCCGCAAAAAAGTGGGCGATATACGCCACACCCTACCCAGCAACATCGAAAGCCTAACTTTTAACGATGAGTTCAGTGATGTCTATGGCAGCATGTACGCGCTGACTGGGGATGGTTTTGATAATTTTGCGCTCAAGCAGCAGGCAGAGCGTATTCGTGCTGAGTTGCTCAAAATCAAAGACGTGGCCAAAGTGGATTTTTTTGGCGAGCAGAAGCAACGTGTATTTATCGAGATATCCAATGCAAAACTCACGACGTTGGGCATCAGTGCAACCCAACTACTACAAACGTTGCAAACACAAAATGCCGTGGTGCGCGGTGGCACATACGAGTCTCCGGATGAGCGTATCCGTATCGATGTGACAGGTCGATTCACCACATTGGATGATTTACGCAATTTAGAAATTCGTGCCAGTCAGCAGGCTTTCAAGTTGGGTGATGTGGCGCGTATCTATCGTGGCTATGAAGACCCACCGCAAGACACTGTGCGTTACAACGGCACAGATACTCTGTTGTTAGGGGTGAGCATGGCTGAGGGTGGTGATGTAATTGCCTTGGGTAAACATTTGGATCAAACCATCCAAAAAGTGCAACAGCAATTGCCTGTAGGCTTAACACTCAGCACCGTCACCTCACAACCCAAAATCGTAGCAAATTCTGTACAAGATTTTGTTAAATCGCTGGTGGAAGCCTTGGTGATTGTGTTGGGCGTGAGCTTGCTATCCCTTGGATTACGCACAGGTATAGTTGTTGCGATTTCTATTCCTATCGTGATGGCGGCCACGTTTTTGGCCATGCATTATTTTGATATCGGGCTACACAAAATTTCCTTGGGCGCATTGATATTGGCGTTGGGGTTGCTGGTGGACGATGCCATTATTGCGGTAGAAATGATGTCTTCCAAAATGGAACAAGGATGGGATCGCATACGCTCGGCCTCATTTGCGTATACCTCCACCGCCATGCCTATGCTCACAGGCACCTTGGTTACAGTGGCTGGCTTTTTACCCATTGCCACCGCCGTGTCTTCCACGGGTGAATACACGCGCTCCATCTTTCAAGTCTCAGCCATTGCACTGATGATTTCATGGGTGGCGGCTGTAGTATTTGTGCCCTACCTTGGTTATCACTTGTTGCCGGATTACAGTCAAAAGCCAGCCTCGCCTAAATGGATTGTTTGGATAAAACAGCGTTTAAACCTCAAAGATGCAGACGATGCCGCGCACCATCATGACATCTACAATACCGCATTTTATGGTGCTTTCCGTCGCTTGGTTACCGCTTGCGTACGCTATAAAAAAACGGTGATTGTCATCACCATGTTGATGTTTGTATTGGCATTGGTCGGCTTTAGTAAAGTACAGCAGCAGTTTTTCCCGGACTCTACACGTTTGGAACTGGTGGTGGATTTACGTTTAACTGAAGGGGCTTCTTACCACGCCACAAACGCCGAGGTAAAACGTTTGGAGCATTGGTTGCAAGCATGGAATAAAGAGCATGCCGCGATAGATAATTTTGTTGCCTACATCGGCACCGGTGCGCCACGTTATTATCTACCATTGGATGTGCAGTTGCCGCATCGAGGCTTTGCACAATTTGTCATTCTGACCAAAGATTTGGACATGCGTGAACGCCTGCGCTCAGATTTATTGCATCTGTTTGAACGTGACTTTCCAAGTTTGCGTGCTTCCGTATTGCGTTTAGAAAATGGTCCGCCGGTCGGGTTTCCGGTGCAGTTTAGAGTGGATGGCGCAGATATTCCTCAGGTACGCAGCATTGCCCATCAAATTGCAGAAGTGATGCGCGCCAACCCCAACCTCACCAATGTGCAATTGGGCTGGGAAGAGCCCAGCAAGGTCATGCATGTGAAAATTGACCAAGCTAAAGCCAGGTTGTTAGGGGTCAGTTCCGTTGATATTGCCAATATGCTTAACGGTGCAATGAGCGAGTTGTATGTGACCGAGTTTAGAGAGGGCAACGAGCGGATTGATATTGTGGCACGTGGGCCGGAAATAGAACGTCAACAACTATCGCGTTTACCAGATTTGATGGTGTATACCCAAACCGGTAGAAGTGTGCCATTGTCACAGGTGGCTACCATTACTTCTGATTTTGAAGAGGGCGTGATTTGGCGACGCAATCGCGTGCCATCGCTAACCGTGCGAGCACATTTGCGAGGGAACATGCAAGCACCTGTGGTGTCTGCACAAGTGGAAGAAAAAATTAAGCACCTGCGTGAGACGCTACCCATGGGTGTTACGGTGGAAACTGGCGGTGCGGTAGAAGAGTCTGCCAAGGGCGGCGCCTCCGTTGCCAAGGGTGTGCCGTTATTCATCGCGGTAGTAGTGACCTTGTTAATCATTCAGCTTCGTAGCTTCTCACGGGTTTTTCTAGTGATGCTCACCGCACCATTAGGGTTGATTGGGGTGACAGCGGCTTTGTTAATTTTTAATATGCCGTTTGGCTTTGTCGCCATGCTGGGTACCATTGCGCTGTCTGGCATGATTATGCGTAACTCGGTAATTTTGGTGGATCAGATTGATCAAGATAAATCCAACGGCTTGGCCGATTGGGAGGCTGTTGTGGAATCGACCATTCGTCGCTTTAGGCCAATTGTACTGACGGCGGCGGCAGCTATTTTGGCGATGATTCCACTGACACGCAGTGTGTTTTTTGGGCCAATGGCCGTGGCCATTATGGGTGGTCTGACGGCCGCCACCATATTAACGGTGCTATTTTTGCCTGCTTTGTATGCGTTTTGGTATGGCATTAAAGTGGACGACCAAACAACAGCGGGTCGCACGTGAAGCATGGCAATTCAGTTATAATTAAACGATACAAATGAAGAGGTTAAGCATGAACGCAGCAACAGCTAACACTAAGATTGAAACCGCACGATTCAATATGATTGAGCAGCAAATCCGCACATGGGATGTGCTAGACCCCACCGTGTTGCAGTTGCTCAACGATGTGCCACGTGAGGCCTTTGTGCCTGTCGCTTATCAAGGACTGGCATTTGCCGATTTGGAAATTCCGCTAGGGAATGGCCATGTCATGCTGAGCCCTAAGTTGGAAGCACGGATGTTACAAGCACTGAGTGTTAAAAAGACAGACCGAGTATTGCATGTGGGCACTGGGACTGGCTACATGACGGCTTTGATTGCCAAACTTGCTAAAGAAGTGATTTCTGTAGACGTTGAGGCCAGCCTAAGCGCGTTAGCCTCTGGACATCTGCAACAGCAGCAAATTCATAATGTTACTTTGGAAGTAGGTGATGCAGCGCAGGGTTGGCCACAAAAAGCACCATATGATGTGATTGTGTTTGGTGCATCTTCACCAGTGGAGCCAGCGCAAGTT
Source organism: Betaproteobacteria bacterium Ga0077540 (assembly GCA_001464125.1). Taxonomy (GTDB): domain Bacteria; phylum Pseudomonadota; class Gammaproteobacteria; order Burkholderiales; family Methylophilaceae; genus Methylophilus. The sequence goes on from LNEP01000011.1 coordinate 188,230, forward strand.
AGGCAACAGTTGGCGATCAATGGTCGCCTGCTGATTGTGCTGGGTAGTGCGCCAGTGATGCGCGCGACCTTGATTCAAAGAATTTCTGAACATGGCTATAAAGAAGATGTCCTATTTGAAACCTGCATTGCGCCGCTGGTGAACGCGCCGCAAGCACAACCTTTTCAATTTTAAGCACCTGATATGACCAAACCATCCATGTTGGCCTTGTTGTTGCATGGCCTGTTGTTAAGCGTGACCCCTGTCATGGCAGAGCCTGTCGAAAGTTTGCTGGATGTCTATCAAGAGGCGGTGGCACACGACCCTGCATTGGCTTCAGCTACTAGCCAAAACCGTGCTGCACAAGAAGTGATTGAACAAGCCAAAGCCAGTTATCGCCCTAATGTGAATTTTTCAGCCGGAGCTTCTGGCTCACGTACCAATATCAAGTTTATTGGCAACAATATTTTCCGTTCAGATGGTCGCGCCAGTTTTGAAGGGTACAACTATCGCTTTGAGGCGCGCCAGCCAATTTACCGTAAAGATAGCCTGGTGCAAATTGACCAAAGCAAAGTGCAAGTCAGCCAAGCGGATAAGCAATTGCACCTAACACAGCAGAACTTGATGCTACGCACCACACAAGCCTATTTTGATGTGTTGATAGCTCAAGATAGGATTGCCCTGATTCAAGCGCAGAAAGCTGCTATCTTGAGTCAACTTGATCAAGCGAAAGCGACTTTTGAGGTAGGCACCGCCACCATTACTGATGTGAATGAAGCGCAAGCGCGTTACGATTTGGTGGTGTCGCAAGAGATTGCGGCCGAGAATGAGTTTGAAATTGCCAAACGTGCGCTTCAAGCCATCACTGGCAAAATGCCAGAAAAATTAGCTACTGTGAAATCAGATATTCAAGTGGCACAACTCAGCCAAGGCATGAAAGATTGGCAAGATGTGGCGCTGCAAAGCAACTTGAATATTCAAATTCAGCAAGATGCGGTGAAACTGGCCGAGCAGGAAATTGAACGCGCCAATGCTGGTCACATGCCAACCTTAGATGCTGTAGCCAGTTTTACCAATACCTACAGCAATGGCAGCCCGAATGGCTTTGGTAGTGATTTAGAGAATACTACGGTCGGTCTTGAGTTGCAGATTCCTTTGTACCAAGGCGGTGCAGTGACCTCCCGCGTACGACAAGCTGCTTATAACAAGCAACGAGCGCAAGATGACATGGAACTGGCCAGACGTAATACCGATTTGGAAACACAGCGCGCTTATTTGAATTTAAGTAGCAGCATCGCGCAGGTGAAAGCGTTAGATCAAGCTTTGTTGAGTAGTCAAAGCCAATTGGACTCGACCAAATTAGGCTATGAAGTCGGCGTGCGCACTAGTGTGGATGTGCTCAATGCGCAGCAACAATTGTTCAGCGCCAAGCGTGATTTATTACAAGCACGCTATAACTATCTGGTAAACATTATTCGCCTAAAATCAGCTTCTGGTGTGGTTAGTGAAGCAGATTTGATCGATATTAATCAACAATTGGTGGCCTTAAAACAGCATGACTAGCCTTGTGAAGCTAGATGCCTGCCAATTGGTGGTCATCGATATGCAAGTTAAGTTGAGCACGGCTATGCCAGCCGATGAAATGGCAACGGTCATCAAGCAAACCGAAGTGATGCTGCAGGCAGCGCAATTATTGGCAATGCCCACACTCTTCACCGAGCAATACCCACAAGGCTTAGGTCATACCTTACCGGAGTTGCTTAATGATACTACCCACGCGCCAGTTATCGAAAAAACGGCTTTTTCCGCTTGTGCCGAGCCCAAGTTTAATGCCAAACTCAGCCGCGATAAATCACAAGTGATACTCTTAGGCATGGAAGCCCATATTTGCGTGTTGCAAACCGCGTTGGATTTATTGGCCAATCATAAGCAAGTATTTGTGGTGGAAGATGCTGTTATTTCACGCAACCCAGCCAATAAAGCCAATGCAATGGCACGTATGCGCGATGCCGGTTGTGTCATCACCAACACCGAATCTGTGTTATTTGAATGTATTGGCAATGCGCAACATGATGCATTCAAGGCCATCGCTAAATTGATTAGGTAGCGCTGTTGAACTGGAAGCTCATCGTTTTTATCTTATTGATAGGATACGGTGCTTACCAACATTTTTCTGAGCGGCCAGACTATTCAACGCCAGGCGCCATGACGCAACAGTTGCCAACGCAAACAAATACAAAGCATTCTAGTTTTACCTATCACGATTACACCATCACGCCTCTGGCAGACTTTTCCATAGAGGCGCGCGTGTTGGCCAAAGAAGCTTACCATCTGGACCGTGGTGCCAGCTTATCCCCCATTGATTTAGCTCTGGGCTGGGGGCCCATGTCAGATAGCAAGGTTCTCAATCAAATCCGCATTAGTCAAAGTAACCGCTTTTATTACTGGCATGTCGATCACTTTCCTATTCCCCGTGAGGCTATTGAAACCAACAGCGCCAATATGCATATGATTCCTGCTGATGACACTGTTGAGGCACAGCTGAGTGATGTACGTGTTGGCCAGTTGATTAAAATCGAAGGGTATTTGGTGCAAGCCAATGCCAAAGATGGCTTTAATTGGAAAAGCTCTTTAACACGTCAAGATACAGGTGCCGGTGCCTGTGAACTGGTATTTGTAAAAAAGTTGATTACGCAATAAAGCACGCCTAAATACGCAATTTCCACATGATTTATGTGGGCACCCTAGATCTATTTCGCTACACTTAATAATCAGCATCTAAATGATAAGTGGTTAAACTGAACGCTGCTGAATAATGTGTGGCCGATTCAATCGTCCAATCATTGCAAGTACGCAATCAATCAACACACTGGCACATTAGTTGCTGAATTCATTGGTATATGAGTCGTGAATATAGGTGTTATTGAGAGTTATTGGTTGTATATGAAGCTTTTCCCAACTACTTTTAGTCAATTTTATCAATGGGTTAAGGCTGCTGTTGATATAAAAAGACTTGGCTTGCTTTTACTGCCTTTAAGCCTGTGGCTGACTGGTAGTGGTCTAGCATTTGCCAATGGCAATGAAAATCTGACAGATATGGCCTTAGAAGACCTGCTGGTGCAGGAAGTGAAAACCGCTTCTAAACTCGCCAAACAAGTCAGCGAATCCCCCTCCGCAGTGAGTATTGTCACTGCAAAAGATATTCAGTCCTATGGGTATCGTACCTTAGCCGAAGTGATTAATAGTATGCGTGGCTTAAACACCACCAGCGATCACGTCTACACCTACATGAGTGGTCGCGGGTTTGGGCGGCCTGGCGATTACCCCGGACGTGTGATGTTGTTGATCGATGGTCATCAAGCCAACGACAACTTGTACAACGCCTCTTATCTTGGTCAAGATGGCCTATTGGATACCGAACTGATAGAGCGCGTGGAATATGTCTCAGGCCCCGGCTCTGTCATCTATGGCAATGGTGCTTTCTACGGCATCATCAATGTCATCACTAAAAAAGGCACCCAGTTCGATGGCGCACAAGTTGCGGTTGAGGCCTACAGTCAAGATGGCTATAAAACACGCCTAACCTATGGCAATACTTTAGACAACGGGGCTGATGTGTTGCTATCAGCCTCCGGCTATCGCAGTCGCGGTGAGGACTACTACTTTAGTGCTTTTGATGATGCCAGCACGAACTTTGGCGTGGCCAAGAATTTGGATGACGAGCATAACCACCGCTTATTTTTCAAACTGAATTACGCAGAATGGTTACTGGAAGCCGCTTACGTTGACCGAACCAAAGATGACCCTGCCGCTGCTTTTGGTACGGATTTTAATGCCAAACCCAATGAAATGCGCGATACCAATGCTTATCTCAATTTGATTCGAGAGACCAGTTTGAGTGATGCCCACAAAAATGTCTCAAAAATTTACTATGGGCACTATGGTTACTCAGCCAGAAACTTGTATAGCGGTGAATTGTACAAGGAAGATAATCTGGGCCGATGGTGGGGCGCCGAGTCTAAATTTGCTTACACCGGCTTTGCTAACCATCAGTTGGTGTATGGCCTGGAGTACCGTAATGATTACCAGCAAGACTTTTACTTGCCTAATGCCAATATCGAAAACAGCATTTACATGGCCAGTGCATACCTTCAGGATGAGTACCGTTTGAATCCACAATGGGCGGTCAACTTAGGTGCCCGTGCAGATTACGGTGGCAAGCAGGCCAAAAATATCAGCCCACGCTTGGCTGTGATCTATTCACCTAATCACCAAACAGATATTAAAGCTTCTTATGCCACAGCATTTAGACGTCCAAACGCTTATGAAAAATATTATGCGGACGACAGCACACAAATCGCCAACCCAAATGTGAACAAAGAACGTATTGCTGCCACAGAATTGGTGCTGGAATACCGCCCTAACGCGACTAGCAAATGGTTAAGCTCGATTTATTACTACCAAACCAAAGACTATATAGGCGTGACGGATTCGATCAGTACTCCAGGCTTTCTGCAAGCAGCGAATTGGGATGGCAACCAAACCAGAGGCTTGGATGTTGAGTATGAAAAGAAATGGTCTACAGCGACACGTTTAAGAGCGAGTTATGCTTGGCAATATGCCACAGAAGCCAACGGACGCTGGATAGTCAACTCACCTAAAAACCTAGCCAAAATCAATCTAGCGCATGGTGTGTTGAACGACAAATTACATTTGGGTTTAGAAATTCAGCACGTGGGCAGGCGACTCACCGAAGGCAATAACGAGTTAGGCAGTTTTACCCTGACAAATTTAACAGTGCATAGCAAAGCGCTGTTCAAAAATACCACGCTATCAGCCAGCGTTAAAAATCTATTCAACAAGAACTACTCAGTACCAGCACCATCTTTTTATCGACCAGATAGCTTTGAGCAGGACCAGCAAAGCTTCTGGTTACAGCTCATGTACGATTTTAAATAATGGGGCGCATCCATATCTATTTGGCGAGTTTGTTGGCAAGCTGGATGCAGCCAGGATTTGCCGCGTCTGTTGATGAGCGCGATATGAAAGCGGCGTTGATTTACAACTTTGCGGTATATACCTCATGGCCAAATAACGCCGACAAAGCATTTAACATTTGTATGTTTGAGGCCGACCAAGAGAGTTTGAATGAAGCCATGCTGGAGCGTAAAGTGCTCAACGGCAAATCTGTACATGTGCGTAATATCCACGACATTGAGGATGTAAAAGCCTGCCAAGTATTGTTTATGGAGGATGCCACCACCAAAGACGAAAAGCATTTGCTACAGCAGCTGCAAAAATATTCAGTGTTGTTTGTGCATAACGGCCAAAAGCAAACAGATGCGAGTATGATACATATCGAACTGGTGGATAAGCGTTATCACTTTTCGATTAACCACCAAGCAGCTAAAGATGCAAACCTGACCTTGAGTTCCAAATTGCTGCGATTGGCAACTAGGGTGTATTAATATGTTGAAACCCTATTTTAGTAAGTTAGTCATCCGAGACAAATTACTTGTGATGCAATTGGCAGTGCTTGCGGTAGCCATGTTGATTGTGTTTGCGGTGACTGTAACCTATCAGTACTTGAGTTACCAACGTGAGCTCATGCAAGATTTGCATGCGCAAATGACCTTGATAGAAGACAACGTGGGCTCTGCCATCGCCTTTGAAGATGCTAAAGCAGCAGCGGAAACGCTGCAATCGCTCAGTATTAATCGCAGTATCGATCAAGCCTATATTGTGCTGAATAATCAAACGCAATTTGCTGGCTATTACGCCGATAAGCATCGCTACCTCACCAGTAAAGAAGTGAAAGCCATCAGTGCCCGTAAAGATGGTGTGCACTTTAACCGCCCGATCATGGTCAATGGCCAACAATTGGCTACACTATACTTAGATGCTAATTTCGATAAGGTCAATGCGCGCATTCAAGTGTTTGCATTTGCCTTATTTTTCGCAGTGACTTTTGCTATTTTCTTGGCCAGAGCAGCTTCTAAACGACTCAACCGTATTTTGACAGAGCCGATTTTGTATCTTGAATCTCTGGTCACCAATGTCACCAAATTCCACAACTATAAGCAGCGCTCCAATATTCAATCTGCAGATGAAATAGGCGCACTGTCTGAAGGCATTAATAGCATGCTGGATAACATTAAAATGCGAGATGACAAGCTGGTGGAAGAGCTTAAACATCGTATTGTGGTAGAGCAGAAATTAGACCAGCTCGCCTACTTTGATAGCCAAACTAAGCTGCCTAACCGCCATGCCTTTACCGCATACTTAAATAAAGCCACTGGCGAGGATCATGCCCATTTCTATTTGCTGATGCTGGATTTAGACTTCTTTAAAGTAGTCAACGATACACATGGCCATGAGGCGGGTGATCAACTGCTAACGCAATGTGGGCAGCGTTTGCGCAGAGTATTAAATGCAGAAGACGCTGTATTTAGAATTGGCGGTGATGAATTTGCCATCGTGCTAAAAGCGGTGACGACCATTCACGATGTGGAAAAAATTTGCCACCGCATCATCCATAGTATTTCACAAAAGTTTATGATTCATGGGCAAGAGATTCATATTGGTACCAGCATCGGTATTGCGCAGTGCGCCAATAACAACTGTACTGAGTCTAATTTAATTAAACATGCTGATGTGGCCATGTATTGGGCTAAATCTGCGGGTAAAAACACTTATAAGTTTTACTCAGAAGAAATAGAAAAAGCCAATTACCATCATCAAAAACTCACTACCGACTTACAAACCGCGCTGAAACATAATCAGTTTGAGTTGTATTACCAGCCTATTATTAACGTACAAACTTCAGCGATTGAAGGGTTTGAAGCGTTGTTGCGCTGGCATCACCCTAAAGAAGGCATGATTAGCCCCAATGTCTTTATCCCAATTGCAGAAAACACTGGTGCGATTACCACCATTGGTGCATGGGTGATTCAACAAGCCATCACGCAAATCAAGCAGTGGCAAAGCCAATTCAATCCTAGCTTGTTTATGAATATCAATATCTCTGCGCGCCAGTTTTTTGATAAACGTGTGGTTGATATTGTGCGCGACGCGCTACATCAGGCGCAGGTTGACCCCAATACCATACACATTGAACTGACGGAATCTATCCTGATGGAAGATGTGGATAAAGCGGTGGGCATTCTCAAGCAATTGCGCGAGTTAGGCGCTGGTATTTCGATTGATGACTTTGGTACCGGTCACTCATCCATGAGTTATCTCAAACAATTCCCGGTGGACACTATCAAAATTGATAAGAGCTTTGTTAGAGGACTACCCACTGATAACGTAGATACTGCGATTGTAGAAGCGATATTTGCTTTGGCAAAAAGCCTGCGCTTTGATGTGGTGGCAGAAGGGGTAGAAACACAGCAACAGCTGGCTTGCTTAAAGCAGAAAAAATGCTCCAAAGTACAGGGCTATTTGTTTAGTGAGCCAGTGCCAGCAGCAAAAATTGAGGCCTATCTGGCGCGAGCATCTAAGCTCAGCTATCAATAACGTTTCTTGAGTAGGTCAGTGCACTTAAGCCAAGTATTGGCCTATGGTCTGCATCATACGCACCGTGGTACCAGTAGATGCTTTACTAAAATTCAGTGCGGCCTGCCCCATTTTTTCGCGCTTACTCGGGTTGTCCATCAGGGATTGAATTTTCTCTCGCAGATTTTCCACATCACGCACTTGGCTTGCCGCCCCTGATTGCACAGCCCCTTTGGTGGCTTCTGCAAAGTTATAGGTGTATTTTCCAATCAAAATCGGCTTGCCCATGCTCGCGGCTTCAATCAGGTTCTGCCCGCCAAATTTTAGCAAGCTGCCGCCCACAAAAGCCACATCGCCAGCTGCATAGTAGGTATATAGTTCGCCCATGGTGTCACCTAATACCACTTGCGTGTTGGCAGGGATGTGCGTATTGATATGCGTACGGCGTACATATGGAATATTGCGTTCTATTAGTAGCGCTTCCACTTCATCAAACCGTTGTGGGTGGCGTGGTACCATAACAGTCAGTATATCCAGCCCTTGCACCGCATCTAAAATCATCGGCTCCTCGCCTTCGCGTGTGCTGGCAGCAATCAATACTTTTCGGCTGGTGCCTAACATGGCGCGCAATTGTAGGCCCAGCGCCTCGCTCTCGGCAGGGGCGGTGGCATCAAACTTTAAGTTGCCAGCCACCATGGTATGCGCTGCGCCCAACAATTTAAAACGCGTTTCATCTTCGTTCGATTGCGCAGCAATGAGCGTTAACTTACTTAAACCGTCTTGTGCTAAGCGTCCTAACTTGGCATAACCCGCAGCCGATTTGGCCGACAAGCGTGCATTCAATAGTAACTGTGGTATCTGCTGGCGGTGGCAGGCGTCAATCAAGTTAAACCAAAGTTCGGTTTCCATAATCAGCGCCACTTTAGGGGCAAAGTGCTTTACAAAGCTGTTTACCGCAAACGGCACGTCATAGGGTAGGTAAACGCGGCTCACTTCATCAGCAAATAACTGCTCGCTGGTGGCTCTGCCAGTGGGTGTGGTGTGACTAAGTAGTACTTGATACTGCGGATATTGTGATAACAGTATTTTCACCAAAGGCGCAGCTGCTCTGGTCTCCCCCACCGATACGCAATGTATCCAGATCACAGGCTTGAGCGGTTTGCTAGTGTACATGCCAAAACGTTCGCCCCAGTGTTGCAAGTACTCTGGTTGTTTAATGCCGCGCCACAGCAGTTTAAGTGGCACAAAAGGCAAGGCAACATATAGTAACAACGAGTATAAAAAATGCGGCATGCCGGTATTTTCTCACAAATTGATGATTAGTTTGGCGCACACTTGATTTAATAAGCGAGCAATTAATTTGCGTATAAATAATATCAGTCCAATATGACAATAAAAAATAATTATGCATACCATTTATTAGGTGAGTAACCGCTTACCACCCCGCAATCCAAGTAACCATCGCACCTGCCAAAAATCAAGCTAAAAATGCGCAAATTTGGTGCAAAAAAATGTTGTAAATTATGGTTGACGAACACTAAATAAAGGCATAAATTTGCATCCAGTGCACAATATGTTGTGTTTCTAGTGAGTTTTTACACTAAAAAAAGATTGAAGTATTAATAATCAGTCAGTTAGCAAATTCAAGCAATTCGTGGGGTTTAAATTAGGTTTTAAACTGCTGCGTACCAATAAAAATGAACAGTAACGGGAGCAAGTGATGCTTAAAGCAGTTGAATCTACAAAAAAAGCCGACCAGTCTGCAGGTGAGTCTGCACACATTCCAATCCAATCCGTATCGCTCGATATTTGGGATAAGAAATACCGCCTTAAGACCAAAACGGGTGAGCATGTGGATAAAGACATGGATGATTCTTATAGCCGCGTAGCACGTGCGCTGGCGGATGTAGAAACCACAGAAGAAAAACGCCAAGAGTGGCATGAGAAATTTTTGTGGGCATTGCGCCGTGGTGCTATTCCAGCGGGCCGTATTACCTCAAACGCGGGTGCTTTAGAGCACAAACCAGCCACTTCTACCATCAACTGCACCGTGTCTGGCGTGGTGGAAGACAGCATGGACAATATTCTAGGCAAAGTACACGAAGCTGGCTTAACCCTTAAAGCGGGTTGCGGCATTGGGTATGAGTTCTCAACACTGCGTCCAAAAGGCGCATTTGTGGCAGGCGCTGGCGCGTATACCAGTGGCCCATTAAGCTTTATGGATATCTACGACAAAATGTGCTTCACCGTGTCTAGCGCGGGCGGTCGTCGTGGTGCGCAAATGGCCACGTTTGATATCAGCCATCCTGACGTGACGGACTTTATTAAAGCCAAACGTGAAAATGGCCGTTTGCGCCAATTCAACCTAAGCTGCTTGATTACCAAAGAGTTTATGGAAGCGGTAAAAGCAGATGCTGAGTGGAAATTGGCTTTCCCCGTGACAGAAAAAGAAGCCATTGTGGATGGCCTCAACGTGAATGACGAAACGCACGTGGTGTGGCGTGAGTGGCCAGTCAAAGGCAAATACCTCACCAAATCAGAAGGTAAAGATGCAGGCAAAGTGGCTTGCCGCGTTTACAAAACCATCAAGGCACGTCGTTTGTGGGATGTGATTATGTCTTCCACCTACGATTTTGCCGAGCCAGGCTTTATCTTGATTGACCGTGTGAACGAGATGAACAACAACTGGTTTTGCGAGAACATTCGCGCCACCAACCCATGTGGTGAGCAACCCTTGCCACCTTATGGCGCATGCTTGTTAGGCTCCGTAAACCTGACTAAATTTGTACGCAAACCATTTACCGATGAAGCTCATTTTGATTGGGATGAGTACCGCAATGTAGTGGCTATCTTCACCCGTATGTTAGATAACGTGGTAGAAATCAACGGCTTACCACTGCAACAACAACGTGACGAAATTGCGCGTAAACGCCGCCACGGTATGGGTTACTTGGGCTTAGGCTCAAGCCTCACTATGTTAAAAATGAAATACGGTGAAGAAGACTCCGTCAAATTCACTGAAGAAGTCACCCGTGTGATGGCCGAAGTGGGTTGGGAAATTGGCGTGCAATTGGCCGAAGAAAAAGGCCCAGCGCCGATCATGGAAGAGAAGTTTGAAGTGACTGCCGATATGTTGGCTAAACGCCCAGAAATGGCGGCTGATGGTATTAAAGTGGGCAGCAAAGTGGCCGGTAAAGTGTTGCTGGGCAAATACAGCCGTTACATGCAGCAGTTCCCAGAAGGCTTGCGTAACCAAATCGCCACCAAAGGTGTGCGCTTTACGCACCACAGCTCAATCGCGCCAACTGGCACTATTTCATTGAGTCTTGCCAACAACGCCAGCAACGGCATCGAGCCTAGCTTTGCCCACCACTATGCACGTAACGTGATACGTGAAGGCAAAAAATCCAAAGAGAAAGTCGATGTGTTCTCGTTTGAGTTATTGGCTTACCGCGAATTGGTGAACCCAAAAGCCATGCCGTTTAGCGATAAAGAAGATGAAAAACTGCCGGACTACTTCTTAGATTCATCCACCATCATGGCCAAAGCGCACGTGGATATTCAAGCAGCATCACAAAAATGGATTGATAGCTCTATCTCCAAAACCATTAACGTGCCTACCGATTATGATTTTGAAGATTTCAAAAACATCTATCTGTACGCTTATGACAAAGGCTTAAAAGGTTGCACCACATTTAGATTTAATCCTGAAGCGTTCCAAGGTGTATTGGTGACCGAGAAAGATCTGGAAAACACCACCTACAAATTTACGCTAGAAGATGGCACTGAGATTGAAGTAAAGGGTAACGAAGAGATTGAGTACGATGGGGAGATTCACTCAGCGGCTAACTTGTACGATGCACTCAAAGAAGGTTATTACGGCAAATTTTAAATTTGCACATTTCAAACTACGTCGTTTGTTTATGCGTTGTTGTGTTTGATTTTTTAATCCTCATGTACTACAAGTACACTCCGGCTAAAAATTCAAACACGCCTAGCCTAAACTGCACTTGTAACGTTTGAAAAGCACAAATTAGAAATAGGAAACGTTAAAAAACCAATAAGTTGAATCAAAGTGGGAGGGTTGTCATGTTGCATGCACTACAAACACGTATTCAAACAATTAAAACATGGCTTGCAAATATCAAGGCTGAGTGGTCGCCGCTGCAAGAGCTTAAGTATTTAGGAGAAATATTATGGCAGTTAAAATAGATAAAAAAATCACCGCTTACAAACTGGTAACGGATGAAGACAAAGCGCAGGCGGCAGAAGCCAAAGAAAACACCAAAATCGTGCAACTGGGTGAGCCGCTAGACCGCCCAGAAAAAATCACGGGTTCTACTTACAAAGTGAAAACGCCAGTGACCGAGCACGCACTCTACATCACCATTAACGATGTAGTGATGAACGAAGGCACACCGCAAGAACACCGCCGCCCGTTCGAGATTTTTATCAACTCCAAAAACATGGATCACTTTCAGTGGATTGTGGCGCTCACTCGCGTGATGTCAGCTGTGTTCCGTAAAGGTGGTGATGTCACCTTCTTGGTAGAAGAGCTTAAAAGCGTGTTTGAACCCAGTGGCGGTTATTACAAACGCGGTGGCAAGTTTGTGCCTAGCTTGGTGGCAGAGATTGGCGAAGTGGTAGAAAAGCACCTACAAGAAATTGGCATGCTCAAAAAACCGGGCTTAGATGAACACCAACAAAAACTGGTGGATGAGAAAAAAGCCGAGTATTTAGAAAAACACGCTAACTCAGGTGAAGAGATGAATGATGAGGGTTTCCCAAAAGGGGCAAGCCTGTGTAAAAAGTGTAATACCAAGGCCAGTATTATTATGGATGGGTGTTTGACTTGCTTGAATTGTGGTGAGAGTAAGTGTGGATAAAGAGTTTTAAATTTAAAGGGGCTTTGGCTCTGTGCGACACCCCATAAGCGACTAGTTCTACCCCATAAGTCGCTAGCACCAACTGCATAAAGCACTAGTAAAAAGCCTGATATTCGGGCTTTTTATCT
>LNEP01000012.1 GCA_001464125.1 Betaproteobacteria bacterium Ga0077540
AATTTGTTGCTCTGTATATCTGCTCTTCTTCATTTCGCCACTCCTAAAAGTGGACTTTATTTCAATTTAGATTGGTAGCGCAAGTGGGGAGCAGGTCAGTGTTAGTCACAACTTCAGAGGGTGCGAGCAATAAACCCTCAGTTATTTCAAAACATACAACGCTTGGAGATATTTTTTTAGTGTCAATTTCCTGTAGGAAATCTACAAAGTTTTGGGGCTGAGTAAACTGAATGGGGGAAATATTAATAGCCACATTAAAATTAGCCCCAAAGTGTTGATGCAGTACTCTTAAATCAAAAATTGCTTGTTTAAGTATCCACTTTCCAAGCGAATGAATTAATCCACTTTCCTCGGCGATACCAATAAATTGATCAGGATTAATCAGACCTCTATCTGGGTGATTCCAGCGGATTAAGGCTTCTGCCTTAACAATATTTAAGGTGTTTAGGTCAACTATGGGCTGATAAACAAGTTCGAACTCATCTCTAGTCAGAGCTAATCGTAAATCATTAGCGATACTTACTTTTTCATTCACTTTGGATTGTATTTCCTTAGTGAAATAAACATATCTGTCCCTTCCCAACTTTTTGGCTTGATACATTGCTTGATCTGCGTAACTTAAAAGCTCCTCATATGAATCTGTGTCTTTAGGGAATAAAGACACGCCGATACTCGCAGAAATGTAATATTCATGATCATTTATTTTAAATGGCCGTCTCATTTCATCAAGAATGGTTTGACATAGGCCGTTTAGAAATAAAACATCTTTCATTTTGGGAACAATAATAACGAATTCATCACCCCCAATTCGTGCTGTAAAGTCATTATCATCAACGCAATTGCTTATTCTTTTTGAAGCCTGATTTAGAAGTTGATCACCTACAGAATGTCCAGAAACGTCGTTTACATATTTAAACTCATCTAAATCAATGAACAAAACAGCAAAGACACTATCATTCTGCTTTGTGTCCAAAATCACTTCTTTGACCTTACGCTCAAAAAAATTTCTATTGGGAAGATTTGTTTGACGATCGTAATTTGCTTGATTCCATATTTTTTTTTGATTTTCTAATGCTTCTGATTTTGATTTTTTTCGAATAGAGAAAAGTTTTACTGCCAATCCTAAAAAAGCTAAAAGAAGAAATGCCAGTAATACTTTAATCAAGCTGTTGATAGGTGAAACAGGTGTTTTCCAATAATCTAGAATTTTTGGATTATTGGAACCAATTTTTGCTAATGATTTATTAATAATTGAGAGAAGTATGACTTGATCAGACCTGACGGCCATACTGACCATAGACTCAAATCGCGTTGTGGAAGATTTTTTTGCATAAGCCAAACGATGAAATTCAACGTGGTAATCAACCACCCATTCATTGCCAATATAGGCATCGATAGTATTGTTTTTTAAAAACTCAAATGCTTCATCAGCTATGTCCACATATGTCAATTCCATGCTTGGATATATTTTTTGAAGTTCGTTGCCTAAAGGTGCATTTTTGTACACAGCAACTTTAGAGGAATTCAAATCATCAAGAGTGACAGTTCTGTATTCGGATTTTGCATTTTTATTAATATAAATTGCATACGGAATACGAAGATGAGGCTGGGATGTCTTGGTGAAATTATTCAGATTTGTACTCCCAACGATACCAGTTACTAACTGGACCTCAGTTGGGTCAAAAACTTGGCTATATTCAACAATTTTGAATTTAAGACCGGTGAGTGCGGAAATCTGAGTTAGATAGTCGACTGAAATACCTCGACTCGGCTCGCTCTCTATCTTATATTCAATTGGCATCCATCCAGATTTCACAGCCGCTGACACAGTTTTGTTTTTCTGGATCCACTCAATTTCCTCGCGACTTAAAAAGTCATGATTAGTTGATGGAATAACCCTTGCATATCCAATTCTGGAAAATTGAGTAATCAATATGAAAACTGACATACTCAAGAGCGATAAGTGAATTATTTTGGATAATTTAGCCATACATTAAAATTAGTATCATTTTTCAATTTGCAATCTAAGTTAACAACTAGAAATTCAAATTGAATTTATTGAGTATCTGTTTCGCCCTAATTTTTTTGAGTTGTACATTTCTATATCGGCTTTTTTGATAAGATCTAAACAGCTTGTGGAATCTTTCGGAAAGATTGCAATCCCTATACTCGCTGTAACTGTAGCGAAATCACCCTCTAAATCGAATGGTAAATCAATTGTCTTAATAATTTTTTGTGCAATTTGCTCAACATCAGTAGCCGCATTTATATCAGCGACAATGATTGCAAATTCATCGCCTCCTAAACGAGCTACCGTATCGTTAGATCTGAGACAATCTTGCAAACGTCTCGCTACTAGCTCTAATAATTGATCACCTTTTTGATGGCCAAAAATGTCGTTAACTTCTTTAAAGTGGTCTAAATCAACAATTAGAACTCCAAAAGAAGTATTGCTCCTCTGGGAGTTCTTGAGCTGTTGATCCAATCTATCAAAAAAAAGACTTCTGTTGGGCAGGCCTGTTATGGTGTCAAAATGCGCTAACTTTATTATGTTTGCTTCAATTTTTTTTCGCTCACTAATATCTGTATAAGTACCAACTACTCTTACAGGCTCTCCATTTTCGTCACGCTCAACCACCGAACCTCTGACTTGAACCCATTTCCAGTTTCCACTCGAATCAAGTTTTCGATGCTCATTCTCAAATCCTTTTGAATCTCCTTTAAGCGCGGATGCTCTAGCTGCAACAAGGCAAGGCAAATCACTGGGATGTATTAATTTAATCCATTCATTCATATCGGCAGAGATTTGCTCATCTGAATACCCGAGCATCTGTTTGCATTTATTTGATAGATAAATTTTATTGGTTTTGACGTTTAGATCCCAAACTCCTAGTTCAGATCCTTCGATTGCGAAACTCCACCTTTCTTCAGACTCATGAAGAAAGTTTGTACTTTTCTTAAGTTGGTCGTACAACTCGCTAATTTTTTGCTTGCTTATGTGAAGCGCAATTTCACTTTCCACGACTCCGGCTAACTCTTTAAGCGTGTTAATTTTTTTTGATGAAAATTTACGAGGTTTATAATCAAGAAGGCACAAGGTTCCAACCAAAATTCCATCAGGTGACTTTAATGGAATGCCTACATAAAATCTAATTCCATCTGGGGGTGCAACTAGTGGATGATTGACAGTCCTCTCATCTTTAAGCGTATTAGTTATCAAATAAACGCGATTCTCTCTAATTGCCGACGAGCACATTCCGTCCACACGTTCAATCTCATTAGAATCAGAACCAACGATTGATTTTGACCATATTCTGTATTCATCAACAAATGAAACTGCCGCAATTGGAACTTCAAAAAGGGATGAGCAAAGCTTGGTAATTCTGTCGAAAGCTGGATGTGAAGGGGTATCTAGAATATTTAATTCATAAAGGGACGACAACCGAGATTGTTCGGTTGATTTGACGATATCTTGTCCAATTATGGTAGACATGGTGAACGCTTGTTATTTTAAATAGGCATTAATCTTTTAAACATTAGTCGTAAAAGTTTTAATCAAAATGATAGGTAAAAAATAAACAAAATTATTAACGTGTTAACTAATATATACCTCATAAATCAAGTTGCATAGCTTAAGGTGATTTAAACAATATAAATAGTTTTTCAGATTCACCCTTCCCAAACGTGAATTGCCTCAAGCATTCTTTGAATCATTGATTTGTTCAGCTAGACTCACTCATAAACATGAGTATACTTATACTGGTGACAACAAACACTTGTTAAACATTTACCTTAATTTAAGCTTGAATGATTTTTATGAATATACATAAGCGTTTGTTGCTAAAAAAATTGTATTAACTGTGACTATCCATACCTAAAAAGATAAGCTCGCTTATCAAAGGTGCTTAATCTTGTATATTTGTATGCTTAGAAAAATAGATAATATGATTTGTTAAAATGCTATGACTAAGCACTGATTTTTCTAGATACTATTTACTTCCCAAAGCAGCTCGAGTAAAACAAAGTAGGTATCACGAATACCATAGCCTCAATTAATTAGATTGGCTCGCATCTTCAAATTATGTTAATTTCTGCCTATGAAAAAAATTACATCTTTACTATTGATATTAAGTGCTTTTGCTCTTTCTAGTTGCCATCATTGGGGGTATCACTGCCCACCTGGTCAAGCCAAAAAAGGGAACTGTTAATCTCTTTTTTGCTAGTTACTACAGTGGGTTAGAGTGCTGGACAGAGTTTTTTTAATCCCACACACTACAAAATTGTAGCTAGAGTATAGATAATAGCGAAGATAGCGGTGCCTCTAATTTTGTGTTACCTCGTATACCTTAAATCGCCCACGACCTTCGCCTTTTGCTAAATAAAGGGCTTCGTCTGCATGCTTTAATAGATTTTTGATATTGATTCTTTCTTTAATGATGGAGGTGGTCAAGCCAATACTTAGACTTAATTTTACGGGTATCCCAAGTATTGATTGTGTCTCTTTGAAAGCATCCATAATCTTTGTAGCTATCTTCTGAGCATCATTCGGAGATTTAAGATGGTTTAATACTAATACAAATTCATCACCACCCATACGACTCAAAGTGTCAGTTCCACGAATCTTGGATTGAATGATTTCTGCCACTCTTACTAAAGCGGCATCACCAAAGGCATGCCCACGCGTATCATTAATACTCTTAAAGCAATCCAAATCAATAAGCATGACTGCCATCAACTCATGATTCCTCTCAGCATCGATGGAAGCTTTGAGCAATACTTTATCCAAATACCTACGATTTGGTAAATTTGTAAGGCTGTCAATCAACGCCTCTTTAGTAAGGCTGTTACGCTCATGAAGATAATAATAAACACCTGCTGCCGTAATGATTGATAGCACTATTGAGAGAGCATCCAAAACATAAAAATATAATGGTTTTTGAATATCACGTTTTTCAATTACCCACTCCCATTTACCATTTGGAAGGTTGCTTTCAATTAATATTGCCCTTTTATGTTTAAATAAATTAGGATCTCCAAAAAATACTTTTCCGTCCTGTGTACGGATAGCAAACTCGTAATCGCTATTCCGATTGCGCTGAAAAGCCTCTTCAAGGAAAGGTTGGGTATTAATAACAGTAGAGAGCATTCCCCAATATTGATTTTTGATAAACACTGGGTAACGATAGATGATGCCGCTGCCGCCTTGAATGAGATCTAAGGGGCCATCCAATATGCCTTGACGAGTTTTGACTGCCATTTTGATTTTTGGCCATTGAGCTTGGAGACTATGGAGGTCAACACCAATTACACGCTCATTACCTGCGACAGGATAAACATATTTGAAACGATAGCCGACAGCAACACCAAGATTACGGACATGTTTGGCTCTACTCCAAAGGTCTTCCAAAATCGCATTTATCTTAATCGGATCTAGCTCATCCTTGTAAACGGATAAGTAACTTGCTAAGCCGTTTGAGATGAAAAGTAGTGAATTTAACTCACGATCAACAGATGACCTTAATAGCTCACCATAATTTTCGGCATCCTCTTTTTCCTCGACAAGATAGTTGTCTTTTTCGAACTTGGTAAGTGTATGCAAAACACAAAACACTACAAACCAGACTAGGATTGCAATAGCAATGCTAATTATCTTACTTTTAAAAGTGTTCGAAGATTGATGCATGTTTATGGTATCTAGTTTAATTTTTGAACTGTTTTCTTGAATGATTTCATAATGAATGCGCCCACTCACCCTACAATAATCATAGCAAGATAGTAATTACTTTAAATTGCAGAAAAGAACTATTAAGTTTCTTTAGTTTTGAAATTGACTAGGGAGGCAGTACAGCTAGTGAATTAGCTGTACTGTTTAAAGTCATACCTCAGTTTGCTCAGCCAGATCCAGCGCATCATCTACTTCAATGCCAAGGTAGCGAACAGTGCTATCCAACTTGGTATGGCCAAGTAGTAATTGAATGGCTCTTAGATTCTTTGTTCGCTTGTATATAAGCGTTGCTTTCGTTCGCCTCATGGTGTGTGTACCATAATTTGCCGTATCCAACCCAATTTCATCAATCCATCCGTTTACTATGCGAGCATATTGTCTGGTTGATATGTGTGGACAGTCATGTACTCTACTTGGAAATAGATAATCATCTGATTTAATACCTGCAAACTGAATCCATTCGCAAATTGATTTACGCGTAGACTCCATAATTTCAAAGTGAACGGGCTTACCAGTCTTTTGCTGCAGGATGATGGCGCGACTAGTAATTTGATTACCATGTGAGATATCTCTGAGCCTTAGCTTAACTAGATCACATGCGCGAAGTTTACTATCAATAGCTAGATTAAATAATGCTAACTCTCGAATACGATGTGATAACTCTAAGCGAATGCGTATTGACCATATTTCTTTCAGCTTGAGTGGAGCCTTTTGTCCAACAAGTTTGTCCTTGTTCCAAGGCTCACGATGCTGTGCTTTGGTATAGATTTCCATGACAATCATCTCCTAGAAAATAGGGACAACTAGCATGCGCTTATTATGAGTGTATTGCTACGAGTTATTTGAGTATAAGCAAAGGCGGGTGAATTAGGGTCGCAAGTATTCCCTACGACCCTATAAACAGTGTAATTGATATTAGTTTATTGCGTCTTTAAGTGCTTTACCTGCTGCGAATGCCGGAGCGTTCCGAGCAGCTACTTTCAATTCTGCGCCTGTGCGAGGATTACGACCGGTGCGTGCAGCACGTTTGCTCACTTTGAAGGTACCAAAGCCAATCAATGTGACGGCTTCACCTTTTTTGAGTGAGGTTGTAATTGCAGATGTAGTCGCATCTATTACACGCCCTGCTTCAGCCTTGGTAATCCCTGCTTGAGTTGCAATAGCTGCAATTAATTCTGATTTATTCATTTATTTTCCTTTTTGTTAATTAAAAATAACAAGCGAACCTTTACTTTGCTGATTATATGGCTGTGTGTCAATGAATTGTGCATGTGGATAATGTTCTTTGGTTGCATGATGTTACGCTGTGACGACTTACACAAGAGTGGTTATTTGATTTGTCTATTTAAGTAAATAATTGCTCAGTGTGAAACAAGCTGATTGTAGTAGAATTTCTGTATGGTGAAGTGGTTGAGTCAATCACATCCTGAATGTTATCCAACTAATACAAATACTAAGGGGAATCATATGGCAGGTAAATTCGAGATATACACCGACAAAGCAGGTGAATTTAGATTTAGACTAAAAGCAGGCAATGGACAAACCATTCTAGCAAGCGAAGGATATTCTGCGAAATCAGGTTGCACAAACGGCATTGCATCAGTTAAATCAAATGCCCCTGATGATGCTCGCTATGAGCGTAAAGAGACAGCGTCTGGTAAGTTTATGTTTAATCTTAAGGCAACGAATGGCCAAGTAATTGGCACCAGTGAGTCATATGAATCTGCATCTGCAAGAGATAACGGGATTGAGTCTGTGAAGAAGAATGCACCAGATGCAGAGACTGTCGATTTAAACTAGTTAGTAGTAATTAAAAACAAGCCCGCCATAAGCGGGCTTTATTCATTCTAAATACTGTGATTTCAATTGAACTTACAAAAGATAATTAGTCCGCTTTGGGGATATAGATGTCTTAAATAAATAACTCCAATTAAAATATATTCTATAAATAGATTATCTTTCACATGAATTTGCCTAAACATTATCACTTCCATAAAACTAATTAATTTTTGAAAATTATTTAGTTGTAAATATTTTCACTACTTTAATTACTATTTCACTACTTTAATTGTAAAGATCACTTGAATTACATTTCTGAAACTTTTTTCTTCTAGCACTCTCAAACCTAGAGTGCTAAAATTAATTATTGTTAATTAAAGGAGTTTTACTATAAACGCTTTAACGATACCAACCGTCACCTCTTTAGATAGCTTAGACCAATACCTGCGCGCAATTAAAGCTTTCCCGGTATTGACCGCAGAAGAAGAGTACGACTATGCCACCCGTCTGAAAAAAGATGGTGACCTTGAGGCTGCACGTGCGCTTATCGTGTCCCATTTACGTTTAGTTGCTAGCATTGCACGTGGCTACGCTGGCTATGGCTTATCACAGTCGGATCTCATCCAAGAAGGCAACATCGGCTTAATGAAAGCGGTTAAACGCTTTGATCCTGATAGAGGCGTAAGACTTGTGTCCTTTGCAATGCATTGGATTAAAGCTGAAATGAATGAATTTATTGTGCGCAACTGGCGCTTGGTGAAAACTGCAACGACCAAAGCACAACGTAAATTATTTTTTAATTTACGTAGCATGAAGCAGAGTTTTGATACCTTGAATCCAGAGCAAATTAATCATATTGCAAAGGAGCTGAACGTTAAGCCTGAAGAAGTGATGGAGATGGAATACCGCTTGAACGGTCAGGAAATCTCATTGGATGCGCATTTAGATGACGATGGCGAAGAATCATTTAGCCCAATCGCTTACTTGGAAGATGAAAGCCCAGAACCAGCGCAACATCTGGAGAATGTACAGACTGAGCAACGTCAAGCTTCCGGCCTAAGCAAGGCTCTGATGAGTTTGGATGACCGCAGCAGACGTGTGGTGGAAGCCCGTTGGTTAAACGAAAGTGCTAATGCAACCCTGCATGATTTGGCTGCTGAGTTTAATGTATCTGCTGAGCGCATTCGCCAAATTGAGCAAAAGGCCATGCAAAAAATTAAAACCATTATGACCGCAGAGCTTGAGCACTAATGGTTTTACAATCGTTGTATTGCTTTAAAAAATGTAAATAAAAAAAGCCGCTTTTCAGCGGCTTTTTTTATTTAGTAAATCACTCAAGCGCAATTAAATCAAGCAGCTTGCGTCTCTACCTCTTCATTTTCAAAATCCAAGGCATTGCCCATGTGTTGGCGTAACACTTTTAAATCCATCACTTGTGAGCGAATTGCTTTTTCTACAGTCTCTAGCTCTGCAATACGATCTTCCAAAGTGTCGGTTGCTTGATAAATACGTTTGATACTTTCAAGGCGACGACGCAATTGAATTTGATGCTCGCGCACTTGTGATTCCATTGGCGCAATCACTGCTTTCAACCAATTCTCAACGTCGCGGTTTGCCACTTCATACACATGAATAACACGACTAGCCAAGGTTTCAAAGAATTTGCTGGTTAAAGTCATCTTTTCGTTGGCAATCATATTAAACGCGGTATTAAACTGCTCTTTGTACGCACGCTCATATTTTGCCAATTCCTTTTGGTAACGTAAGGTTGAGAAAGCAGGCGGCTCAGACTTACGTAAGCCATGCTCTTTCGCAAATTTCTCGTACATCACGTCCATCATTTTCTTGATGTCTTGAATATGCTCATCGGATGAAACCAAACGGCCTTTTAATTCCAGGAAGAAATCATCCATCGCATCACGAATCGTTTTAGTGAAATTAGCTTTCACCATGGTTTCGCGTGTGTCATGCACTTTAGATTTCAAACCGTCCATGCCTAACAAGGTAAACAGTTTATTGGTTTGTTGTGAGAACACACTGCGGAGTGCCTGAAAGCGTTGTAAACCTTTTTCAAAGTTTTCTTTATCTACTTTCACCTTGTTCATCATGTGCTCAACCACGTCTTCGTTCTTGCCTCGTAAGCCGCGCAATTCTTCCAACTGTTCCAGCACACCAGTGATGCGAGACTCCAAAATCAAATTGGTGTTGGTAATCAAATCATCAATTTCATTTTTGGTGTTGTCGCGCACAATTTCTTTTTTAGATGGAATCAACTCATCCGATAATGCTTTTTCTAACACAGGCAAACGGCTTTGCACCAAGAGGTTTTCATCACCATTGACTTTGGCCAACAAGCCTTTTTGTGCAGATGTAGGGAATATCTGGGTAGTCTCTAAGCCCAGCAATTCGGCACTGACCTTCACTTGTTTGAGCAACTCTTTTTCAATTTCCACATCGTCTTTAAGCTCATCCCACAAGCCATCGATTTTGTTCAGCACCGCCATGCGGCCTTTTTGTTTCCAGCGTGTGCCACTAATATATTGACGCCACACATCAATTTCAGATTTGGTGACACCGGTATCGGCACCCAAAATAAACAATACGGCATGCGCATTTGGCAGCATATTGAGCGTCAATTCCGGCTCGGTACCAATCGCATTCAACCCCGGGGTATCTAAAATCACCAAGCCTTGCTCTAGCAACGGATGCGGAAAATTAATCATGGCATAACGCCAGCATGGCACATCCACCGTGCCATCTTTGTTCAAGCTCATGGCGTCATCGCTGTTGTTCGGGTCATACAAGCTGAGGCGTTCCGCCTCTTCTGCCGTCACCCGTTTGGTACGACTTACCTCTTTAAACGCTTCCACCATGCTGTCGTTTGAGTTCACATCAAACTCAACCACGGTCCACTCTTCAGGGTAGCGTTTGTACTCAGAGGTGGAAACATCGGTGCCACGGGTATCAATCGGTAGCAGTTGCAATGAAGTAGGTTTGGAAGAATCGTAAAGCAATTCGGTAGGACACATGGTGGTACGGCCTGCACTGGACGGTAATAAGCGTTGACCATAATCAGCAAAGAAAATCGCATTAATCAGCTCGGACTTACCACGTGAGAACTCTGCCACAAACGCAACATTGAGCTTGTCTTCACGTAAACGCTCAAGCAAGTGAATAATACGCTGTTCTACTTGGGCATCGTTTAGCTCATGCTCATTCAGCCAGTTGCGATAATCGTTAATACAATCGACTAACGATTTTCTCCACTCAGAATAAGCTGCAAATTGGTGTGCTAATCTATTTTCTGCCATACCAGTCCCGTATCACATTTTTTACAGCTACGACTTTAGCATGAATTAAAAAAGTGTTAAATAAATCAGCAGGCTAAGATGTGTTTTTCAAAAAAATATCAGATAAGTGGTTAGTTTTTTGCTACAAACGGTCATGCAATGTTGTATTTTGATTAATTCACTTTTAATAATCAGCCAGAACGCATGTTCTGTTATCATTTCAGACTTACTTTTATTGCTTATGTTGATGATTATATGAGCGGATTAACCCCTGATTCACCGCGCCCCACAGCCATTAAATTGCACCAAGCCTCCAAGCTTTTGGAGATTCATTTTGATAACGATACGGAGTGCATGCTTTCCTGCGAATTTTTGCGCGTTTACTCCCCTTCTGCCGAGGTTAAAGGGCATGGTCCAGGCCAAGAAGTGCTGCAAATTGGCAAAGAGGATGTCAATATCAATGCCATCGAACCTGTAGGCAATTATGCGGTCAAGTTAGTGTTTTCAGATGGCCATGATACGGGCTTATATTCATGGGATTACCTCTATTATTTGGCCGAGCACTATCAAACACTTTGGCTTGAGTATATTGGCAAATTAGATGCTGCCGGGCATCGTCGCAAAGAGAGCAAATAAGGATATTGGGCATGAAGCACAATCAAGAAGACACCACACATTTTGGGTTTAAAACAGTACCGGAGCATGAAAAGCAAGCCAAAGTAGGCGAGGTCTTTCATTCCGTTGCCCAAAAGTACGATGTGATGAATGATGTAATGTCTGCGGGCATGCATCGGCTATGGAAGCAGTTTGCTTTAGACACCAGTGGCGTAAAAGCGGGTGATAAAGTATTGGATATTGCAGGCGGCAGTGGTGATTTATCTAAACTATTTGCCAAAAAAGTGGGGCCATCCGGTGAAGTCATTTTGACTGACATCAATGCCTCCATGTTGGGCGTTGGACGTGACCGACTGATTGACGCTGGCTTGAGCGTACCTGCTATGCAGTGCAATGCCGAGCAACTACCTTTTGCAAACAACACCTTTGATTGCGTGATTGTGGCCTTTGGCTTGCGCAACATGACACACAAAGACATTGCACTGAAAGAAATGCAACGTGTATTAAAAGTGGGTGGGCGTTTGCTTGTGCTTGAGTTCTCTAAAGTGTGGCAGCCATTGGAAAAACTCTACGATATATATTCGTTTAAGCTATTGCCGCTGATGGGCAAATTGATTGCGAAAGACGCCGAGAGTTATCAATATTTGGCAGAGAGTATTCGCATGCACCCTGACCAAGAAACACTCAAACAGATGATGTTGGATGCAGGCTTTAAACGTGTGGATTACTATAATTTATCAGCTGGGGTAGTGGCCTTGCATAAAGGGTATAAAACAGCATGATTGCGCAACTTGCCACCCGTTTATTGCAGCACATCACCCATCAAAACAGTTGGGCAAAGCCACATCTGGTGCCATATGCTGGCCAAGTCATTACCTTTGATTTCTCCTTATTGCGTATGTCATTGATTGTGCTGGAAGATGGCAGTCTGGCGACCGCACCTGATAATGCCCTACCTAACGCCAGCGTCTTTATCCCGCCCAGTTTGGCCATGCGCCTACTCTCTGGTGATGCGCATGCCACAACATTGATTAAGGTGGATGGTGATGTGCATGTGGCGACTGAAGTGAGCAAAGTGCTACAGCAAATGCGCTGGGATATCGAAGAAGACATGAGCCATATTACCGGTGATATTGCGGCCTATAAAATTGGTGAAGTCACACAATCGATGTTTGCACAGGCTAAAAAGCAAACCACGCAATTGGCAGATATGGTCAGCGAGTATTGGCAGGAAGAAAAACCTGTGATTGCAAAAAAACGCCATGTCGAAGAATTTAATGCCTCGGTAGACACCTTAAGACATGATGTGGACCGCTTGGAAAAGAAGCTAGACAAGCTGGTGCAGCAATTTAAAAACAGCGACCAAACTGTGGATAGCCCGACAGAAACCAAAGCGAAGAAAACCAAAACTTCTCCACAAAAAACGCCCAAAGAAAGCACCTGAAGTAAGTATGCACTATCTTCGTCTCCTATATATTCTGTATGTACTTGCTTGGGCGAGGCTTGATGAGTTTTTGGCCAATCAAGGGGCATTTAAGCTCATCCATCAAGTATTAAACGTACTTTTATTTTGGCGTAAACAAGCCTCACCGCGAGGTGTGCGCTTGCGTATGGCATTGGAAAAGCTAGGCCCTATTTTTGTTAAATTTGGGCAAATGCTTTCTACACGCCGCGATCTATTGCCTTTAGATGTAGCGGATGAGTTGGCCAAACTGCAAGATCAGGTACCACCCTTTCCGTTTGAGCAAGTCAAAGCAACCATTGAACAGGCCTTTGAGTTACCCATCGACCAAGTCTACGCCACCTTTGAAACAGAGCCAGTTGCTAGCGCCTCTGTAGCCCAAGTGCATTTCGCAACCTTGCTCGATGGGCATGAAGTCGCCGTAAAAGTGCTTAGACCTGGGATTGGCAAAGTGATTGACCAAGACTTAGCGCTGATTAAAAGTCTGGCTTGGTTGTTGCAAGCATTGTCTAGCGAAGGCAAACGCCTGAAACCGCTAGAAATTGTGGATGAGTTTGCACGCCATACCCAACACGAGTTGGATTTAACTTTAGAAGCGGCCAATTGCACGCAATTAGCGCGAAACTTCCCTGATAAACGCTTGCTGATACCAGAAGTGTATTGGGATTATTGCCGCAAAGAAGTGATGTCCATGCAGCGTATGTATGGCACGCCCATCAGCCAGATTGATGTCTTGCGCGATAAAGGCATCAACATCACTCAATTGGCGCACGATGGCGTGGAAATCTTTTTTACGCAGGTATTTAGAGACGGATTTTTTCATGCCGATATGCATCCAGGCAATATTCAAGTGGCTACTGAAGGACTAAACTCAGGCAAATATATCGCCTTGGATTTTGGCATTATGGGTAGCCTGACCGATAACGATAAGTACTATCTGGCACGTAACTTTTTAGCGTTTTTTAATCGTGACTATCGAGACGTAGCGGTGGCGCATATTGAATCTGGCTGGGTGCCAGAAAACACCAATGTAGAAGAACTAGAAACTGCGATTCGGGCGATTTGCGAACCCATTTTTGATAAACCGCTAAAAGAAATTTCATTTGGTCGCACCTTACTCAGCCTGTTTCAAATGTCACGCCGTTTTGGGGTAGTCATACAGCCACAGTTAGTGATGTTGCAAAAAACCTTGCTCAACATTGAAGGCTTGGGCCGTGAGCTAGACCCGAATATTGATTTATGGCAAACCGCCAAACCCTTTTTAAAAACATGGATGAGCGAACAGGTAGGCTGGCGTAGCATTCTCAAATCTGTCAAAAAGGAACTGCCGTTTGTGCTGAAAAACGCGCCGGAAATGCCCAGACTGGTGCATCAATTTTTACAGCAAACTATTCATGCCCAACAACATACCCCACAGCAAGCCAAATTGGCTGAGCTGATTCAAGCACAACACCGTCATGCCAAGTGGCAAAAGTGGACCACGCTATCGATTGCCGTATTAGTCTTGCTACAACTGGCAAGTTTGATAATAATTCTGGTTAAATAACTGTCTCATCTTCATCACCCTAAAGGACTCATACCATGTGGAACTCCCGCTTATCCGTTCTGATGTTAGGTTTTGCACTTTCCCTCAGCCAAACGCTATGGGCGGCGGATGCCACGCCAGTTGGCCTTTGGAAAACCATTGATGACACCACCAACAAACCTCGCTCGCTCATTCGTGTTACCGAGCATAACGGTGAGTTTAGAGCAGTGGTAGAAAAGGGCTTACTCGAAACCGACACTGGCGACAAAGTATGTGACAAATGTACGGATGAACGCAAAGGTCAAAAAATCATCGGCATGACCATTGCTAAAGGCCTTAAGAAAAACGGCAACAAATACGATGGTGGTGAGATCCTTGACCCCGATAACGGCAAAATCTACAAATGCAAAATGACGCTGGATGAAAGCGGCAACAACTTAGAAGTGCGCGGCTATATTGGCATTTCACTCATTGGCCGCTCTCAAATTTGGCAACGTGTGGAATAAGCAGCACACCAACACACCTTTCATTTATTAAATCTTTAGCACTGGGAATGCGTTTATGCTGATTTGGTTTGTCATTGTTTACTTAATGATTTCAATTGGCATTGGCCTCTTGGCCGCCACACGTGTACACAATACTAAGGACTACGCAGTAGCTGGGAGACATCTGCCATTGCCAGTGGTGATGGCCACCGTATTTGCAACATGGTTTGGCGCAGAGGCTGTGTTTGGGGTATCTGCCACGTTTGTGCAAGAAGGTCTAAACGGGGTGGCTGCCGACCCGTTTGGCTCTAGCATGTGTTTGATTATTGCAGGCTTTTTCTTCTCCACGCAACTCTACAAACTCAACATTATTACGCTTGGTGATTTTTACCGCATGCGCTATAACCGCACGGTAGAAGTGCTCACCACCATTGCCATTGTGATTTCTTATCTAGGTTGGGTCGCCGCACAAATCAAGGCGCTGGGGTTGATTTTTAATATGATTACACACGGTGCTGTGAGTGAAGAAGTCGGCATGATTTTAGGCACTGCCATCGTGCTCACTTACACCACTTTAGGTGGCATGCTGTCTGTGGCGGTGTTGGATTTTGTGCAGATGATTGTGGTGATTGGCGGCTTGCTGTACATCGGCAGCATTGTCTCCGGCATGACCGGCGGTGTGGCACCGGTGGTGGAACATGCGCGCCAAGCTGGTAAGCTCGACTTTTTTCCCAAAGGGGCTGATATTTGGGTGTGGATCACCTTTTTGGGCGGTTGGGTCACCATGATGTTGGGCTCCATTCCGCAACAAGACGTGTTCCAACGCATCACCTCGGCCAAAAGTGCCAAGATTGCATTGTGGGGTTCTATCTTAGGGGCCAGTGTGTACTTCTGCTTTACCTTTGTGCCCATGTTTATTGCCTACTCCGCCACACTGATTGATCCAGCCGTGTATGGCAAACTGGTGACAGAAGACTCACAACGCGTATTACCGACATTGGTGTTAGAACACACACCTTTGCTTGCGCAAGCCATTTTCTTTGGCGCTGTGCTGTCCGCCATCATGAGTTGTTCATCTGCCACCTTGCTCGCACCTTCTGTGAGCTTTGCCGAGAATATCGTCAAAGGCTATATGCCACACCTCACCGATAAAGGCTTTTTGCGGGTGATGCGTTTTTGCTTGGTAGGTTTTGCTGTGTGTGTATTGCTGTATGCACTTAACTCAGAACTCTCCATTTTCGGCATGGTGGAATCCGCTTATAAAATCACCCTCGCCGGTGCGTTTATTCCGCTTGTGTTTGGCGCATTCTGGAAGCGCTCTACCAGCCAAGGCGCACTTACCGCCATTATTGGCGGTATTAGTAGCTGGGTACTGATTGAAGTATTGCTAGGTGAAGAAAGCTTGATTCCACCGCAACTCATCGGCTTAGGCGTGAGCGCAGCGGGCATGGTAATTGGCTCACTATTGCCACAAAAAATTGGCGGTGACCCAGAAAAACCACATGGGTATCTGCATGAGCATGCGGCAAGACCGCATCAACATTAGTTTAAGGACTAGTATGACAATTGATGATTCTATTAAAACAGCCACTAGTGGTGTGGCTCTAGTAGGAGAAGTTATTAAGGCTGCCGGTGACAATCCAAATGTTAAGGAGGCTGGTCAAAATCTAGGACAAACAGCATTAACAATAACTAAGACTATTAATAACGCGCTCTTGCCTCTAGCTGCCGTAAATTTCGCTTTTGATAAAGCACGCATCTATTTCGCGGAGAAATTCCAGCAAGATATTTCTCAAAAAGCCGCTACCATTCCACCTGAGCAGATTATTGAACCTAAAGCTTCAATTGCTGGCCCTGCACTACAAGGGCTAGCCTTTACCCATGAAGAAGCCAACTTAAAAGATATGTACCTAAGTCTGCTGGCAACCGCCATGGACGGTCGAGTAGCGTCAGAAGCGCACCCTGCTTTTGTTGAGATTATTAAACAGCTGGATTCAGAGGAGGCCAATTTAATCCGAGGTATCCTTCAATCAGCCAACGCCATTGCAATTGTAGAAGTTCGAGTAACCACGGTTGGTGAACAAGGCTGGGGTAGCTTGGCAACACATTTGTTAAACCTTACAAGCTTGGAGAATTCATCACCAGTTGAAAACCCGAGAATCCCAGCGATGGTTGATAACTGGGTTCGCCTCGGACTTGTTGATGTGGATTATGCAAAACACTTAAAAGCAGCGGATAGCTATGCTTGGGTTGAAAATAGACCAGAAGTTGCAAGGTATCGCCAGGAGCATGAGAGCGAGACTAGAAAGTTGAGTTTTGCAAACGGTATTATCGTGAGAACTGCATTAGGTATACAGTTTGCGAAAGCAGTCGGTTTGACATGACATCTAAAATTTATATTCACGCTGCCTAACACATCATTCAAGTGGTACGCGCTAAGCAAATATCTGATTTCCCAACAGAATACATACACGAAAGCGCATTAATCTGAGCGAAAGTGCGACTCTTAATTAATGTCAGACTTTTTGACAAACCCCGCAATAAAACGTAGATCGCTGCCCTTGGCGAATGCTTAATATCGGTTTACCACACACTCGGCATGGCTCGTCGGTTCTGCCGTAGACAAAGTAGCTTTGTTGAAAGTAACCCGGGTTGCCATCTGCACCAAAGAAATCACGTAAGCTACTGCCACCTGCTTTCAGTGCATCACTGAGTGTGGCTTTAATCTCTGCCACTAAGCGCTCACACTGTTTAAGTGTAAGTTTGTTGGCTGGCGTTTGCGGGGCAATACGCGCTCTAAATAGCGATTCACTGGCGTAGATATTGCCCACCCCTACTACCAAGTGCGCATCCATGATAGTGGTTTTAATGGCGGCAGTGCGTGTGCGCGTATTATCATGCAAATAGCGCGCATTGAAAGACTCTTGCAATGGCTCTGGGCCCAGTGATGCTAACAAGGGATGTAGATTCACATCACCCACCATCCATAGTACTGCACCAAAGCGCCTCGGGTCGCGTAGCCTGATGACTCTGCCATCGGCAAACGCAATATCGACGTGATCGTGTTTTTCTGCTGGGGTAAATTGCTCTAACAAACACAACCTGCCAGACATGCCTAAATGCAAAAGCAAAGTGCCCGATGTGTCACCGTTCTGCATGGTGGCTAAAATATACTTAGCTCTACGTTCTAGCTTTTGTAAGGTTAAGCCTTGCAGTGTTTGCGGTAAAGTTTGAGGGATGGGCCAGCGCATGCCATGGTTGCGCACTGTGACTTGCGCAACTGTTTGTCCTAATACCGGCAAGAGGCCAAGGCGTGTGGTCTCAACCTCTGGCAGTTCAGGCATGGCTTATTTCGCGTCGTCCTGTAAATTGATTGGTGGGTTGGTCATGGTAAAGCCCACATCATTAGGAAAGTGATAAATGATGCCTTCGTCTGGACGTGCCAATAAATACTCTGGCGACTCTTGCATCTTGTCAAAATGCACTTTTTTGCCATTTTTAAGTTTGACTTCAAAGGAAGGGTAAGTCACTTTTCTATCTGGGGTATAAAACTCTACCGATGTTGCTTGGCTTTGTTTCCAGCTAAACTCTAACCATTCATTCATTTCATTTTGGGTAGGTTTTGCTTTGGGTGTGCTCACCAGCCATTTGCCTTGATCACTCACGTCTACATTTAAGCGTATTTCTTCCCACTGTTCCAAACGCCCTAAATCTAAGCCAGAAATTTGCTTGGCTTCGATTTGTGTGAGTGGTCGTTTGTCTACCATTTCAATGGCTTGCGTGGATGCAGCTTCGCTATAACTTCCTGGCAACAAATACACAGCATTATTAAAACCCACGTATTGTTCTTCTGTGACCGGGTTGTAAGTGCCAAAAGCAAATTCGTGTGTTGCGCTTGCATCTGTCAGCTTAAGTTTTAACAATGGATTATCCAACCCATATTTGGCTAAATCGTTAGCAGGTAATTTGACTTTTGTTTTGGCTGCAATAATCGAAAGAATACGCTGCACAGACATTTGGTCTGCCCGTGATTGGTAAGGAGCGACCATGCGCCAAAAACCATCGACCTTTTCAAAGGCAACTGGTGCTTGTGCAGGAAACTCTACTTTTGCAGCACTAAAGCCTGCCATCTTAAGTGATGAGATTTCGTATTCTTTCGCGGATTGGTCATCCGGCTTGGGACGAAAATGCAAAAACAAAGCGATGCCCACTACCAAAGCAAGCAACAACAAATTCAACAGCCATCTTTTTTTCATAATTGTCTAACCTTGAAACTATGCTTTTCTACGCTTCCACCACAACCAGAAACCAGCAATGAAGAAAGCCAGCGGAATAAAATACTGGAAGCTATGGAATACGGTCCACGCCACTAAACGACCTTGATCGCTATTTGGAATGGTGACGTTGATATCCTTAAGCGGCAAAGGTTGAATCGTAATCAAACGGTCATCGCCAGCTAGCCAGTTAACGATATTTAGACCAAAATCCAAGTTACCGCCATTGGTAATAAAGGTATTGGACAAGAAGTTAGCATTACCAACCACCACTACGCGCTGCCCTTTTTTACCATACTCACGCTCTAGCGCCACACCAATATTGATAGGACCCGGCTTGTCTTTGGCACGGTCAAAAGTCACCTTCAGATTTTTAGCATCTTTAGGAATTTTTTCAGACTCAAGCCAGCCATTTGGTGCAACATCCACTAAGCGCCCAACTTTCCAACCCAGGTCATCTGAAGCTTTGGCATCAATCTCATGCGCTTCTGGAAACAGCGTGCGCAATTGAAAGCTACGTGTAATCGGGTGATCTCCATAAAAACTAGCGAATGCAACTTTAGGATCTGCCTGATATTGCTCAGCTGTCTTATCAATCACAATACCTGGGGAAATTGAAAGTCCTAGGTAATCCGCCACGATTTTTAAGCCATGCACATTATCGTCATCCAGCAGCCAAAGCACATTGCCGCCTGCTTCAATATAAGCCAATATTTTCTTGGCCTCAATTTCACTGACATCGACTTGCGGGCTTGCAATGACCAACATAGAACCGTTGGCAGGCACAGCTTGTGCAATGGTTAAATCCGGATTGGCAAATTTAAAGCCTTTGCTTTCTAGCTGTTTACCAAACTCACCTAAGTCGTGATTTTTAATACCTTGTAAATGACGCTCGCCATGACCATCCAAAAACATAATCGGCTGATTATTGGTGCGAGACAGACGTACCAATAAGTTGGTCATTTCCTGCTCAGCTACCGGTGGATTGATATGCTCAATGCGCTTATTAAACTCCACCACAATTTCACCGTCAGCTTTTACACCTGCTTCTTGCGCTAGCTTTGGCTCTTCTGACGGATTAATAAACTTAAGGAAAATGTCTTTCTTTTCACGTTGGTAGCGTGCAACAAAATCCACCACGCCTTTTCTGAAATTATCACCATTGTTGGCATCGTCGTTGGTGGCAAATACCGTAATATTCACAGGGCCTTGCATCTGCTTAAGCACGTTGATACTGCCCTGCGTCAATATGTTGCGGTTTGCCTGCGTGATATCTTTTGCATAGCGATATTGGTGCGCCAAATAGCCAATCATAGCAATCAGCACAAGAAAAATAAGCACAAACAACCAGTTTTGCGCCAACATTTGTAGTCTTAAATTACGATTAATTTTCATAAGATAAATCCAATTAGCCTCTTAAACGGTCAGCATCTAAGCGACGAATCGTGAGTGTTAAAAATGTGATAATAAATAATGCAAAGTAAGCAATATCTGCGGTATCAATCAAGCCACCTGCAAACGATTGAAAATGCTTCATCAACGAAAGCTGTGACATGATGTTAGTAGGATCACCCGCAAAAAAGCGGTCTAGAATCATCAGCACAAACAATGCAATAAAGCTCAAAATGCCTGCCACAATAGGCTGAGAAGTTAAGCTTGAAAAATATAGACCAAGCGCTGAAAAGCTAGCCACCAGCAGCAGTAAGCCTACAGAATTAGC
The DNA here is from genome assembly GCA_001464125.1 of Betaproteobacteria bacterium Ga0077540. Taxonomy (GTDB): domain Bacteria; phylum Pseudomonadota; class Gammaproteobacteria; order Burkholderiales; family Methylophilaceae; genus Methylophilus. The sequence continues at coordinate 20,876 of LNEP01000012.1, forward strand.
GATGATGTAACCGAAATCGATATCTGACCATATATTTAAGGTAGAAAGCATTAGTGCGATATAGCCCACCAATATAGCTAGAAAAATCACCAAGCCTAAGAACTTACCAATCACAATTTCAGACAGCGACAAAGGTGCACTGAACAGGAAGGGCATGGTTTGGCTGCGACGCTCTTCTGAAATCAAACGCATGGATAACAACGGCACGGCAAACAACATGATAAATGAGGCCACACCATACACCGTTTGCCCCACAAATTGGGTCACGCCATAACGTTCTGCAGGACGTATTGCTCCCGACATCACCTCAAAATAGTTATTAACGCCGTTTAAATAATACGTACCAAACGCAAACATCAATAAAGCCAAAATAATCCAGCCCATTGGTGATGCAAACATACTTTTAAGCTCTTTTCTTGCAATACTCAATACCATGATGAATCCTTTACGCCGCTTTTTCTTCGACAGGTGCAGCTTCTTGATAGGTTAACTGGACAAATACATCTTCCAAACTGGTTTGATCTGGTGCGATTTGATATAAACCCCAGCCTTGTTTGACAGAAGCTTCAACAATCGCTTCATGTGGCGTGCTACCCTCTGCAAAACGCACACGCATCATGCCGTCCACTTGTTCTACTTCTGCTACGCCAGAAATTTGCAACAAAGCAGCCTCTGTCGGTGGATTTCTAAACCCTAGCATTAATTTGTTACCTACACGTTGACGCTTGAGCACATCAATGCCACCGTTGAACACCAGCTTACCTTTATCGATAATCTGCACGTGGTCACACACCATTTCCACCTCGGGCAGAATGTGTGTAGAGACAATCACACTGTGTTCTTGACCAATTTCTTTAATCAGTGCGCGAATATCGCGAATTTGAATCGGGTCTAGGCCAACGGTAGGCTCATCTAAAATCACCACCATCGGGTTGTGAATAATGGCTTGCGCAATGCCCACACGTTGTTGATAGCCGTTAGATAGGTTTTCAATGAGGCGCTTACTCATATGCGTTAAACCACAACGCGCTTTGGCCGACTCAACCGCTTTTTTGATGTGCTTGCCAGGGACTTTGTGCAATCTAGCTGCGATAGTCAAATACTCATCCACCGTAAACTCTTTGTACAAAGGACGCATTTCTGGCAAATACCCAATTAGCGCTTTGGCTTCTTTGGGATTTTCCATCATGTCGATACCACAAATTTTAACGCTTCCAGCACTCGGTGCTAGATTACCTGTCAGCATTTTCATCGTGGTGGATTTACCAGCACCATTTGGCCCTAAAAAGCCTAATACCTGACCTTTGGCCAAGCTAAAACTGACATCACTCACTGCGGCTCTACCCCCGTATAAACGCGTGAGTTCAATAGCTTCTACTGTTAAGTTATCCATAAATAATCTGTATCTTATGTAGTTGTAAGTTGTACTAGCATTTTGCAATCATTAGTTTAAAAACCAACCGCCTATTGAGGCAAAACTTGTAGAAAAGTTTCTGGCAAAACGATATAGTCCTAATTGTAGTTAATACCACTTTAGTATTATTTTCACGTAATCACTACGTAACCTTTAATTATGGATGAACTTGCATTAACTGTCACGGACTAAACCATGTGGCATAGAAATTGTATGATGCTAAATAGGTTATTGACTCAACGTTCACTGGAAACATAAATTAATGCCAAAAATTAAACACATTGTGCTAACCCTTGCAATTTGCTTTGCTAGCAGCAGTGCTGCCTATGCTGAGAGCGTGTCTGCGGTGAAGCCCAAAATTACAGAGACTAACGCAGAATTTGTCTACAAATATTTGCTGGGTGAAATTGCAGGGCAACGCGGAGAACTATCACTGGCTAGCCAACTGTTCTTAGATTTGGCCAAGCAAACACGTGACGCACGCCTAGCGGAACGCGCAGCCAAAGTTGCTGCATATGCAAACCAACCTGCTGTGGCATTGCAGGCTTCCAATTTATGGACTGAGCTAGACCCCAACTCCACAGAAGCACAACAGGCAGCCAGCCAGTTATTGGTGGCCAGTGGCAATCTAAAAGATGCCAAACCACAAATTAAAAAACTGCTGGCTAAAGCAGATACCCGCGCCAATGGTTTTTTGTATTTGAATACATTGCTGTCCAAGCAAAAAGATAAACAAGAAGTATTGGAAGTGGTGCAAGAACTCGCTAAACCTTACCCAAAACTGCCAGAAGCCCATTTTGCGATTGCGCAAGCAGCTTTTTTTGCCGATAAAGTGGATATTGCAAAAGCAGCGCTGGAAACTGCCGACAAAAACCGCCCAGGCTGGGAAGTAAGCGCACAAATGCAAGGTCAGATTCTGTTTAAAGAATCTCCAGAGAAGGCGCTTGATTTTTACAAATCATTTTTAAAAAAATACCCAAATGCCAATGACGTGCGTATGGCGTACGCCAAAACGTTAGTCAGCCAAAAGAAAATCCAAGAGGCCAAACCTGAGTTTATTCGTTTAGTCGAAAGCTCTAAAGGCAGTCCAGAAGTCAGTGCTGTCGTTGGCTTGCTATCACTTGAATCTGCTGAATATCAAATGGCAGATCAATATTTTGAACAAGCGCTTAATGCTGGATTCAAAGAACCAGACCAATTGCACCTATACCTAGGTCGCTCTGCTGAACGCCAAAACAACGATGCACGCGCATTGGGCTGGTATGACAAAATCCAACCTGGCGAATTTTTCTTAGATGGCCGCTTATCTGCTGCGGGTGTTGTGGCTAGAACGCAAAGCGTGGATAAAGCCATAGCCATGCTTGACGAAGTCAATGACTTAACCATAGAACAACAAATCTTGGTGATTCAAACCGAGGCTAACTTACTGGGCCAAGCAAAACGTCATCAAGATGCGTTTGATTTAATGCAAAAAGCTGTCAACAACATGCCCAACTCACCTGAGTTGGTGTATGACTACGCAATGACAGCCGAGCGCGTGGGCAAGCTTGAAATCATGGAGGAAGAACTCTACAAATTGATTAAAATGCGCCCAGACTATGCAGCAGCCTACAATGCGCTTGGTTACTCCTATGCGGATCGCAACATTAAGTTAGTTGAAGCAAAAACGCTGGTTGAAACGGCTTTAAAACTATCCCCCAACGATCATTACATTATGGATAGTTTAGGTTGGGTGTACTTCCGCTTAGGTGATTTGCCAAATGCTATTGAACATTTGCGCAAAGCCTACGAGATTCAAGCAGATCCAGAAATTGCGGCTCACTTGGGTGAGGCTTTGTGGAAACAAGGGCAGCAAGAAGAAGCCAAAAAAATTTGGGAACAAGCTTTAAAAGCGCACCCTGAAAACGACGTACTAGTTGCAACAGCCAAAAAGTTTAAATCCTAACTCATTTCGCTCGCTTTACACTTTTGGTTATTTCACGTTTAACTCTAGTATTAGTTTGGCTATTTTTTATCGGTGGTTGCGCCATGCAACCACCCATCCGACCTAATACAAATATTGCTGTCCATACCTCACACCTAAAGCAAATTGCGCACATTCAAGCGTTTAATCTAAAAGGTAGACTAGCTGTCAATGCTAATAGCAAAGGCTATTCAGGTAGCATGACTTGGCAGCACCATATCAACACAGATGCCATTGATGTATTTACCCCTCTTGGCAGCAAAATTGCGCATATTGAAAAATCCGAAACACAAGTGACGTTGACCAATGCAAAAGGTGAGCGTGTAAGTGCACAAGATGCAGAAAGCCTCACCGAAAAAACATTAGGCTGGCGACTGCCCTTAAGTGGGTTAAGCGATTGGGCAGTGGGTCGCCCGACGCAAGCCCCAGTGACACAGCAACAATGGGATGACTCTGGCAAACTGACATTACTGGAACAACAAGGCTGGAAAATTGAGTATTTAGAATATAAGGAACAACTGGGTGTGGCGCTTCCGCAAAAAATCTCGCTTAGGCGCGAAAACATTCTGCTGAAGCTTGTCGTTGAAGAATGGACTGTCACACCATAACAACTCTTACATAGCCTGCTACAAGCGCTTGCCCTGTTTATTGATTTGACAATTTGGCACTCATTTACACGCCTGTTTCTCACTTTAAATTTTTGCGCAGTTGGCATAATGAGTTATTGCTCACATCACTCAGCCTAAGCATTCATGACGAACCGTACGTTGGTAACGCATTTAAAAGCACTCGCCATATTCATGGCCTGTCTCACTTGCTCGCCGGCCTCGCAGGCGGCCACTTGGACAAAGCTTAATGATAACGCCCACTCCAGGTTGTTATTAGATAAGCAATCTATTGTCACACAAGCCAATTTAAAAAAAGCGTGGGTAAAGGTTGAATATAAAACCCCTCAAAAAAACCCAGATTCCGTAGACAAAGTCTACAACCTATCAAAAGCGCTATGGCATTTTGACTGTGCGCAGCAGACCACCGCCACCACACAGGTATTTCAATATTTAAATCAAGAGCTTGTCTATTCCGCAAGTGTAGAGATGAAAGGCGCAGAGTTTATTGAGCCCATGCCAGAATCAGACCTTGAACTTGCCATGCGCTATGTGTGTAAATCGTACCAAGCTACACCAACCAACAAACCAGCAACACAAGCTGTGGGACCTGCCAAGGCATCAGCCCAGCCTGCTACGCTAGATGCTACACCAGTAAAAAGTGCTCCGGAAACTGCGCTAGAGAAACCTGCAAAATTAGCGCAGACCACCTCTGCTAACGACACGCCTCCTGCACCAGAAAAAGCTGAGCCTACTGCTGCAGAAGCCCCTGCAAGTCAAACCGCTGTTAGTAAACCCAGCAAGCCAAACAATGGCAAGAACTGGGGTTACCAAGGAAAGATTGGACCGGACAACTGGAGTAAATTAAGTGCGCAATATGCTAACTGTGGAACGGGCTTAAACCAATCGCCGGTGACATTTGACAGCACCATCCATGCAGCACTCAAGCCTATACGCATGATTCATAAATTTGCTGCCAAGGAAATTCAATCGACACCCAACGGTTTACGTGTGCTTTTTAAGGAGGGTAACATGATGGTGTTAGACAAGACTGCATTTCAGCTAAAACACCTCGACTTCCATACCCCAAGTGAGCATCAATTAAACGGCCAAAGTTACCCGTTAGAAATTCAGCTATGGCATGAAGACAGCAAGAAGAATATCGCCATCATGAGCATATTATTTAAAACTGGCGAACCAAACGCAGAACTGACAGAATTGCTTGCGCAATTACCTCAAAAGGCTAGTGAGCCTATTAAGCTTAAGACACGCTTCACCCCCAACGAACTCATGCCTACTAATCCACAATATTATCGTTATAGCGGCTCGCTGACGACACCTCCTTGCAGCGAAGGTGTACGCTGGATTGTCATGAAATCTCCCTTACAAACATCTGCTGAACAAGTACAAGCCATCACCACCGCGATTGGCGGGGCTAACAATCGACCTATGCAGCCACTGCATGGTCGCAGCGTGCTTGAGTGATTAGTTTACTGCTAGCCAAAACTAATCTGACATAACCACATCGTTTCTGCCATCGTCTTACGCTAAAATAAGACCTATGCACTCAGAACACACTTTTCTTGCTCCTGCAAAAATCAATTTGTTTTTACACATCACAGGGCGACGGCCCGATGGCTACCACACCTTACAAAGCGTTTTTCAGCTACTTGATTTTTACGATACGCTAGTACTATCCGTCCGCGATGATGGGCATGTGGTACACAATAACCCTTTGCCTAACGTGCCCACCGAGTCAGACTTGTGTGTTCGCGCTGCGCGCGCACTACAAAAATCAACAGGCTGTTTACTTGGGGTAAATATCGCCATTGAAAAACGTATTCCTATGGGTGGTGGCTTAGGCGGCGGCAGCTCCGATGCAGCAACTATGCTGCTAGCACTTAATCAGCTGTGGTCACTCAACCTAAGCCGCGAGCAGTTAATGCATATTGGGTTAACCTTAGGCGCCGATGTTCCAGTGTTTATTTTTGGTCAGACTGCGTGGGCTGAAGGTGTTGGTGAGCAACTGACCGCAATTGAATTGCCCTTAACAATGCAATCACAGACTTATTTGGTACTAACACCCCATGAGAATGTCGCAACCGCACAAATATTTGCCAATTCTGGATTGACAAGAGACACGAAACCATTGAAAATAGCGGACTTTTCAAGCCAAGCTAATTCTAAGTTATTTAGAAACGATCTTGAAAATGTAGTGTGTGAAGAATTTCCATCAGTTGCAACTACCTTAAAATGGCTTAACCAATATGGTGAAGCAAGAATGAGTGGTTCAGGTGCATCTGTGTTTGTTTCGGTTAATTCAGAACATAAAGCGGCTGAACTTTTAGCAAAAAAACCGACTAATACCAGTGGTTTTGTTGCTAAAACAATACAGTTTCACCCGCACTTTAAGTTAGCCAATTAAGATTATTGGGGAATCGCCAAGCTGGTTAAGGCACCGGATTTTGATTCCGGCATGCGAAGGTTCGAATCCTTCTTCCCCAGCCATATATTAAGTTTAAGCGTGTAGATTTAACGATTTACACGCTTAAATTTTTTGTACAATAACGTTAACTTCTTTCAATAAAGGTTATCACATTGAGCAACGGTAGCATGATGGTATTTACTGGCAATGCCAATCCTGTTTTAGCGCAAGAAGTCGCTAAACACTTGGGCATTGACCTTGGTCGCGCTGATGTAGGCAGGTTCTCTGATGGAGAAATCATGCTAGAGCTACTAGAAAATGTGCGTGGTCGCGATGTATTTGTATTGCAATCGACCAGTTACCCAACCAATGATAGCTTGATGGAAGTCATGGTGATGGTAGACGCGCTACGCCGCTCATCTGCTGGCCGTATCACCGCTGCAATTCCTTACCTAGGTTACTCACGTCAAGATAGACGTCCTCGCTCAGCACGCGTGGCAATCACTGCAAAAGTGGTAGCTAATATGCTCACAAGCGTGGGGGTAAATCGCTTACTCACCATGGATTTACACTCTGATCAAATCCAGGGGTTTTTTGATATTCCGGTAGACAATATTTACGCAACACCTATCTTGATTGATGATTTACTCATTCAAAAACATCAAGACTTAGTGGTGGTTTCGCCCGATGTAGGTGGCGTGGTTCGCGCGCGTGCAACGGCTAAACAATTAAACTCAGATTTGGCAATTATTGATAAACGTCGCCCAAAAGCAAACGTCGCCAAAGTCATGAATATTATTGGTGAAGTGGCGGACCGTACCTGTGTGATTATGGATGACATGGTCGATACGGCTAATACCTTGTGTGAGGCCGCTTCTGCTTTGAAAAAACAAGGCGCCAAAAAAGTAATGGCGTATGCCACACACCCAATTTTGTCTGGCAGTGCTGTTGAGCGTATTACCAACTCTGATTTGGATGAGTTAGTGGTCACGAACACGATTCCGCTCAATTTAGCCTCTATGAATTGTAAGAAGATTCGCCAATTAAGCGTAGCACCGTTGCTTGCAGAGACAATTAAACGTATCAGCCAAGAGGAGTCTGTTTCCTCTTTGTTTATGGATTAAGTATTAAAGTTTTAACCCTGTTTTCTGGTCGCGGAAAACAGTTTTCAACGCAGTAAAGCCCCAAAGGCTTAGTAGTACATTTAGGAGTTTCAAATGAGTATCGAAATTAAAGCAATTAAACGTGACGTTAAAGGTACGGGTGCGAGCCGCCGTCTACGTCGTGCTGGCAATGTGCCAGGTGTTGTATACGGTGGTGGTAAAGATGCTATTACCATTGAGCTGAATCATAAAGAGTTGTTCTTACAATTCCGTCATGAAGCTTTCCACGCCTCTATCTTAGATTTGAATTTAGATGGCAAAAAAGAAAGCGTTCTGTTACGTGATTACCAAATGCACCCAGTACGTAACACCATTCAACACATTGACTTTCAACGTGTTTCAACGACAGAGAAAATCCACGTTAAAGTACCTTTCCACTTCATTAACGCTGATGTTGCACCAGGCGTGAAATTAGGTGGTGGTATTGTTGCCCATATCGCTACAGAAGCAGACGTAAGCTGCTTGGCAAAAGACTTGCCAGAGTTTATCGAAGTGGATTTGGCAAACTTGGAAATGGGCCACTCAGTACACTTGTCACAAATCAAATTGCCTAAAGGCGTTGAGTTTGTACAATTGGCACACGGTAACGATGCAGCTGTTGCAGCGATTGCCAAAACACGTGGTGGTGTATCTGACGACGCTGCTGAAGCGACTGAAACACCAGCAGAATAAGTCATACCGCTGTAAAATGAACGCGCACTTATTGCTAGGTGCGCGTTTTTTATTGTGCGTTGCTATTAGTAACGCAATTACCTGCACATGAAAGTATGTTGTTAGATGGATGGAATTCGATTATTTGTTGGTTTGGGCAACCCCGGTGAAAAATACGCTGCCACTCGTCACAATGCCGGATTTTGGTGGGTAGATTTAATCAGCCAGCAAACCAATAGCCCGCTCAAGCTAGATGCCAAAATGTTTGGCGAGTCTGCCAAAGTTAATCAACAGTCCGATGTATGGTTGTTGAAACCGACGACTTTTATGAATGCCAGCGGTAAATCTGTAGCAGCGATGGCTAATTATTACAAAATCAAACCCGCAGAAATACTCGTCATTCACGATGAACTAGATTTGCCGGCCGGCACCAGCAAGCTTAAATTGGGCGGTGGTCATGGCGGTCATAATGGCTTACGTGATATTCACTCTGCGCTTGGGACGCCTGACTATTGGCGTTTGCGTGTGGGGATTGGTCACCCAGGTGACCGCAATGAAGTCGTCAACTTTGTGCTCAAACCGCCACTGAAAGCAGAGCAAGAAGTGATTGAAGAAAGCTTATACCAAAGCAGTAAGCTGTTTGATTTGCTGCTAGCAGGTGACTTTGAGCAAGCAATGCTCAAGCTACATACTAAAAATTAACAATCTAGATTTTCTTATTACATCATTTACTACTGCACCATTGATTATTGCACTAGCACAGCGTGGTTGTGCTGTAGCACATAGGCTTCTAAGTCTTTAGGCGACAAAGACTTGGCAAACAAAAATCCTTGCCCATAATCACAGCCAGCACGAATCAACAGAGTTTTTTGTTGAACTGTTTCAATGCCCTCGGCAATTACCTTCATACCTAAACGATGCGCCATCATAATAATCGCTTCGCACAGAATTAAATCGTCAGAGCCTTCTGCAAGATTAGCCACGAATGAGCGATCTATTTTTAAGTAATCAATATCAAACTTTTTAAGGTACGACAACGATGAATATCCCGTCCCAAAATCATCCAAGGCAACTTGCATACCCATCTCTTGAAAAGATTTAAGGCGCTGTATCACCTCACTTGAGGCATCTAGCAACAAACCTTCGGTAATTTCAACCACAATGGCCTGACCACTTTGCTGATGTTGATTGACCAAGGTTAACCAACTATGCGCTTTATCTTCATCAAAATTAAACTGGATTGGAGACTTGTTGACCGCCACTTGAAAGTTAGGCTCAAGTGTTTGACGCCAATGCAAAGCCTGCTTAAATGCTTCATTAAACACCCAATTCCCAATCTCTTGAATCAGCCGAGTATCTTCAGCAATGGGAATAAATTCTGCCGGACTAATATATCCCCGCGTTGGATGCAGCCATCTTAACAATGCTTCGGCTTTGTAAACGCTGCCTGTTTTTAGCTCAACAATGGGTTGGTACTCTACAAACAGTTGGTTTTGCACTATGGCTAATCGTAAATCATTAGAAAGCTGCATACGATGCTGCGCTACTTGCTGCATACGCGCAGTGAAATAGGTAAAGCACTGCCCGCCCTTTTGTTTGGAGGCGTACATGGCTTGATCAACGCTTTTCATCAAGTCTTCAATGGTGGTGGCGTCATCGGGATAAATAGCAATGCCAAGGCTTGCTGAAATATAAGCTACGTCATGCGCTAACTGAAATGGCTGCGTGAGCACACTCAATGCTTTCTGTGCGACGATTTCTACATGATTCAAATCTGCTGGCCCAACATCCCCCATAATGAGCACAAACTCATCACCACCAAGCCTAGCCACCGCATCAGAACCGCGCATACACTCCACAAGTCGCTCGGCTGTTAACTTGAGTAGCGCATCACCTTGATCGTGCCCTAGAGTATCGTTAACTTCTTTAAAGCCATCCAAATCCAGAAAAATCAGTGCTACCTTCAACCCAGAACGTTTTGCTTTTTGAATTTCTTGATCCAGCCTGCCATAGAACATACGGCGATTAGGCAAACCAGTTAATGAATCAAAGTTGGCATGTTGCCATATCGCTTCTTCTGACTTTTTCAGGCTAGAAATATCGGCATGCGTACCCACCATGCGCTCGGGCTTACCATCAGCATCTCGGCTCACAACCATGCCACGGTCAAGTATCCATTTCCAACTGCCATCTTTGCATTGCACACGATGCTCATTGGAGTACACGTCATTCAGCCCGCTTAATGTAGCCTCCACCGCCTGCATCACATTCACATAATCCTCAGGATGGACACGCTTTTTCCATTCGTTCACATCATCACTGATTTCATGCTCGTCAAAACCCAACATGGCTTTCCAGCGTTTAGAGAAGATTACTTTGTTATTCTTAATATCCCAATCCCACACGCCATCGCCAGCGCCTTCCAACGCAAACTGCCAGCGTTGCTCACTTGCGCTAAGTTGATTGCTCACTTTGTGAATCGTGTCGACAGCTCTAGTTCTTACCACCAGCAAATAGAGAATGCCTGATAAGGCAAACGAAATGAATAAGCCCAGCAAACCAATATAATTGGCACGCTTGTAATCCAAGCTCTGTTCAAAACCAGGTAGCGATGCCGCGCGCATATCCCACTCGTAACCCATGGCTTTGATGGTGTAACTTTTTACAAACATCGATGGATTGCGCTGCGCTTGATAGAGCGTATTTTTTGTTTCATAGATGGGCTTATCATGTTGATTAGCAGTAACGTCATACAACTGATAGGTTAACAAACCATTCTCAACCGATTTAATTGCCTCGGTAAAAAACAGCTCACTATTGATAGTAGCTAATATCCAGCCATCAATATGGGCACGGCGTTGCGTTAAATTATTATTAACTGTGCCATTTTGATAAATGGGCAGTTGCATTAAAAAGCAATCGTTGACTTGGCCACCTTGAATAGACTGCATCACCGGTGATGCAATCACTGAATTTAAATCGGCAGACTTAAAAAGTGCCTGACGTATAGTGGACTCACCCAAGGCATCTAACAAAGCGCCTGTTTTGTGCGGGGCAAGCAGTAAGGATGAGTTAGGTGCAGCATAAATAATGGGCGCGTAAACTGCACGCGCCTCATAAGGTGACATACGCTTAGCTAGCGATTGCCAATCTTTAGCTAACCCCACATAGCTTGCAGGGCGCGTTTCATCTACATACCTGGCAAACGCTAAACTGCGCAAGCCCGACAAACGATTAGGCTGAAGCAACGCACTCACATAGTCATTAAACTCATCTTGGCTGACAAAGTTAGATGCCCGATAAAAGCTTTGCACCCCCTCTAGCATATGTTGATACTCCAACAGATGCCGCTGGATTAAACTGGTCGTTTCTTTAGAGTGGTACTCAAAGCGAATTTTTTGCTCGGTGTAAGCGTTGTACTTCTCGTTTTGCCAAATTAGAAACGTAATTGGCAAAGCAGCAAATAAAAATACCCAAGGCAACCAAGCGTCAACTTGACGTTGCACAAACCATCTGCTGTGTAGTATTCGATCTAGCATGTCAGCATTATTCTAATGCACTTTATTGGGTCATTATGCTGAAATCTGGCTAATATTCATAGCGTTATTCAGCGTATGGTTGCGTTTTATCAAACTGGGTGAGTGCATAATTACTTTGGTGGTACAGCGCGTAAAAGGTTAAAATATCATACTTTTAGTAGGCATGACTTTACGCTTAAGCAACATAGCGAAAACATCACTCAACAGATTAAGGTAATCATATGAAATGCGGCATTGTTGGGCTCCCCAACGTTGGAAAATCCACTCTATTTAATGCAATCACCAAAGCAGGTATCGCGGCAGAAAACTACCCTTTCTGCACAATTGAACCGAATGTTGGGATTGTAGAAGTGCCAGACAACCGCCTTAAACCCTTGATTGATATTGTAAAACCACAAAAGGTTCAACCAGCCATTGTAGAGTTTGTCGATATTGCTGGCTTAGTGGCTGGCGCATCCAAAGGCGAAGGCCTGGGCAATAAGTTTTTGGCCAACATCCGTGAGACCGATGCCATTGCGCATGTAGTGCGTTGTTTTGAAGATGCCAATGTCATTCATGTGGCCAATAAAGTGGATCCACTTTCTGACATTGAAGTGATTAACACAGAGCTAGCCCTTGCCGACATGGAAACTGTAGAGAAAACCATACAACGTGAAGGCAAAAAAGCCAAAAGTGGCGATAAAGACGCGATTGCGTTGGTAAAGGTATTAGAAAAAGTACTGCCAACTTTAAACGAAGCCAAAGCCGTGCGCACACTAGGCTTAGATGCGGATGAACTGCAACTGTTAAAACCCTTGTGCCTGATAACAGTTAAACCTGTCATGTACCTTGCCAATGTGGACGAAGGTGGCTTTGAAAACAACCCGCATTTAGATAAAGTGGTTGCACTAGGCAAAGCCGAAGGCGCGCCAGTGGTCACTATTTGCGCAAAAATTGAAGGTGAAATCTCAGAGCTAGACGACGAAGACAAGCTGCTGTTTTTACAAGAGCTTGGCCAAGATGAACCAGGTCTAAACCGCGTGATTCGTGCAGCTTATGATTTACTGGGCTTGCAAACTTACTTTACTGCGGGCGTGCAAGAAGTTCGCGCTTGGACTGTGAAAAAAGGCGCTACTGCACCCCAAGCCGCTGGCGTGATTCATACTGATTTTGAACGTGGCTTTATCCGCGCAGAAGTGATTCAGTATGACGAATACGTGAAAAACAAAGGCGAGCAAGGCTCAAAAGAAGCTGGCAAAATGCGTTTGGAAGGCAAAGAATATATTGTGCAAGATGGGGATGTCATGCACTTTAGGTTTAACGTGTAATGCTACTTGGCAGGGCGAAATTGATTGGCATAACAGATTGGTTAAAGCTAATCATGAATATTGCAAAATTAAGCAACTAACTTCTGACAACAGACCGTTAAAACACTAGAATTGCGCCCTTGCTAAAGTTTTAGCAACCGATTTAAAAGGTGATGTAGCTCAGCTGGTTAGAGCACAGGATTCATAATCTTGGAAGGAAAATGACCGATACACTTTCTGAAAGATAAAAGAGAGCGCAAGAACGTTTCAATCATTGATGATGAGTGAGCTTGGCTTGCACAGATACACTCTAGCTTTCAGATGCCGAAATAAAAAAAGCCACGATAATGGTTTAAATTATCATGGCCTAAGTAATTCAAGATCAACATTGCAAGTTGGGAGTCTACCCCTCCAATATTTAAACTGTTGTTAATATTAATATTGAAGGTCCTAGTGATAGCTCTCCCTGCATAGTGATATGCAACTAGCATGCCATTTTATTAAAAAATCACATCTCATTGTTTTTATTGACATTTATTAACCTAACACATTTTTGGCTATCACCGCACAGGTTGATATCAACCATATTGGTTTAAGTTGGTTTAACCATATGCTGCATATAGCGCGGGTGTTTTCAGTGTTGAGAATGCAAGCTTTATCCGTTTAACTGCCAGCTTAAGTTCGTCAAAATTGAGATGTGCAAAGTGGATGGCAAAGCTGGTTTGACCAGCCTGATTTTGGTAATAGGCGGTTTCCGCATTTAATTTTATTTGCTGCTGATGAAGCTGCGCTTCAAGTTTTTCTGGGGCGATTATCTGTTTAGTTTGCAGCCAAATGGCAAACCCTGCGCTTGGTTTTTCAAAACTCACATAGTCCCCAAGCTCTTGCTGAATATGTTTGCAACAATAATCTCGTCTTTCTTGATACAGTTTTTGCGCGCGCTTGAGTTGTTTTTTCACTTCACCCGAAAGCAAAAGCTCGGTAAGCGTAAGCTCATTGATGAGATTACTGCTGTCACCCAAACTGTCTATCACTTGTTCGAAAGATGTAAGCAATTGCTGTGGCACACTCATATATGCAGCCTTGTAACTTGCGTTCATGAGGTGTGCCAAACTGCCGATATGAATCACCTGCTGCTGTGCCAAGCTAGCAAGCGAAGCAGGTGCTGTACGCTCGTAGCTAAACTGCGCGCGCGTATTGTCTTCAATAATATAAAAGCCATAACGCTTGGCAAGTTTGATGAGTTGCGTTCTATTCTCTGCGGTCATGCGCGTTGTGGTGGGTTGCTGGCAGTTGGGTGAGACATAAATAGCACGTACCGGGTAGTTGATACATAGTTTTTCCAAATCGCCTAGATCAATACCTTGTGCGTGATGTTTAACGGTTTGAATATGAATAGTGTGATATTGAAATACTGAACTTGTTTTAACTTCGTGCAGTTCTTCCAATAATAAGTAATCACCTTTTTTAAAAATAGCTTTAGCCACAACGTCCAGACTTGTATGCGCTGTTGGCACAATGCACAATTGCTGAGGTGCTATGGTCAGCCCCTGCTCAAAATTGAGCATTTGGGCCAGTGCATGACGCAACGCCTGCAAGCCAAATGGCTGATGTAATGTTTCGTGACCCATACGTTTTGTAGTAATAATGGCGTGGCGTGTTGCCCGTATAAGTGCTTCGAAATTGAAAATACGGTGATCGCCATGAGGGTAACTCAAATCCATCCAACTGCCTGTCTCATGCGTTTGAATGGCGTTTTCTTGCTGTAACGCAAGCAAATGTAAATGATCTAAATGTAATGTGCTTAAAACATCCGTTGTCTTTGCAACGGGCGGTTGATGGCTGACAAAAGTGCCCCGCTTACCTTCCGTGTACAACCATCCGTGCGCAGTGAGTTCCTCATAAACGCGTATCACTGTTTTACGGTTAATGCCCAAGCGTTGTGATAGCTCGCGCGTGCCTGGCAACGGGACACCTGCACCAAAGGCGCCACTATGAATCGCCTGAATTAGTTTGGCTGAAAGCTGCTGATGGATGGGTTGAGGCGATTCACGCGAAATGGCGAAATTAAGATCCCATGGTCTGAGCATAGCGGTTCCTGACAAAGCAACTTTAACAAACCATGTTGAAACGGCAATTTGCACACGCTTAACACAGTCGCTTTGTGGAAACCTAGGCTATGTCCACCAGCCTATGGTATCAAAATTTGCTTTAAATTCACAAAAATAATGTGGACCCCATGTTTTTATTAAAACTGGATGAGTGTTTATGCGTACCAATTCGTTTAGAGTTACATCTGCTTAACATGTTGAAACAATCTTGACTATGCATTAAGCATAGACATCCGTTTCAATCTGGGCTCCTAGTACCAGTGTTATCTAAGCAAAGCGCACCCTAAGCAACCATCGCTGATTGCTTAAAGTCAGGTGCATCTCACTAACAGTTCCTTTGCTATCAATTACTTTGGAGATAATACGATGACTCATATCAAACGCACGATGGGTTTAGCTGCAAGCCTAGCTTTAGCTTTCCCATTATTTGCATCTGCCGCAGCAGACCAAGAAGCTGCGATGAAAGATGCTAACAACTGGCTACACCCACGTGGCCAGCACGACAATCAAGGCTACAGCAAGCTAGCACAAATCAACAAAAAGAATGTTAAAAATGTAAAAATGGCATGGTCATTTGCAACTGGTGTAAACCGTGGTCACGAAGGTTCACCTGTAGTAGTTGGCAATATGATGTACTTGCACACAGCTTTCCCAAACAACGTGTATGCATTAGATTTAAACGACAATCAAAAAATCGTTTGGTCTTATTTCCCAAAACAAGATCCATCAGTACAAGCTGTATTGTGCTGCGATAACGTAAACCGCGGCTTAGGCTACGGCGACGGCAAAATTTTCTTACAGCAAAATGACGGCATGTTGGTGGCTTTAGATGCAAAAACTGGCGCTAAAGTGTGGGAAGCAAAAAATACAGACCCTAAAGTGGGCGCAACCAATACCAATGCAGCACATGTAATTAAAGATAAAGTGTTAACCGGTTGTTCAGGTGCTGAGTTCGGCGTGCGTTGCTTCTTGGCTGCTTACAACATCAAAGATGGTTCTTTGGCTTGGAAAGCTTACTCAACAGGCCCTGACGCTGAAGTATTGATTGGTGCTGATTTCAACTCAGCAAACCCACAATACAGCGCACTGTCTGTTTACCAAGACGTCAACGGCGGTAACAAACAGGGTGGTTCTTTCAAACCTATTCCAAATGATCAATTAAAAATTGGCGAAAAAGAATTAGGCACACGCACATGGTTGAAACCACAAGCAGTTAAAGATGGTTGGCAACATGGTGGTGGCTCTGTATGGGGCTGGTGGCCATATGATGCACGTACCAACTTGGTGTATTACGGCACTGGCAACCCATCTGTTTGGAACCCAGACGTACGTCCTGGTGACAACAAATGGTCGATGACCGTATTTGCACGTGATTTAGACACTGGCGTGGCTAAATGGGGTATGCAAATGACACCACACGATGAGTGGGATTACGATGGCGTGAATGATGTGATTCTGTTTGACAAAGGTGGCAAAACCTATGCATGGCACCATGACCGTAACGGTTTTGCGTACACTTGGAATGCACACACTGGCACCCTAATTGCTGCTGAAAAAGTGCATCCGTTTGTTAACTGGGCTGCTGGCGTTGATAAGAAAACTGGCGTTCCTTCTAAAGACGGCAGATTCTCAACCCACCAAGACTACAATGCTAAAGGCATCTGCCCAGCTGCATTGGGTACTAAAGACCAACAACCAGCTGCTTACAGCCCACGTACCGGTTTAATGTATTCACCACTTAACCATGTATGTATGACATACGAACCAGTTGAGTCTAAATACGTGGCTGGTCAACCATGGGTTGGTGCTACTTTAACGATGTTTGCTGGTCCTGACGGCGTCATGGGTGGCTTCGGCGCTTACGATCCAATGACCAACAAAAAAGTTTGGTACAACAAAGAGAAATTCTCAGCTTGGGGTGGTGCTTTAACCACTGCAACAGACTTGGTGTTCTACGGCACTTTGGATCGTTGGTTCAAAGCGGTGGATGCACAAACAGGTAAAGAACTTTGGAAATTCCAAGTGGGTTCTGGCGTGATTGGTAATGCATTTACCTATGGCAACAAAGGCAAACAATACGTAGGTGTATTCTCAGGGATTGGTGGCTGGGCTGGTGTAGCGATGAACCTTGGTATGACTAACGACACAGACGCATTGGGTGCAGCTGGTGGTTACAAAGAGTTAACCAAATACAACGCTGCTCCTGGTGGCGGCGGTTTGAATATATTCAGCCTGTAATATTTAACACTGTTATTTTGCTTAAACACCCCACTTCGGTGGGGTGTTTTTTTATGGCAACAACTCGCCTTGTCTTTCCACAATGACTGGGTTAATGGCATTAAGTGTGACGTTACGAATACTGCCATCAGATGCTTCAAACCATAACACAGACTGCTTATTGAGCTGGGTCACTGCAACTAACTTACCGTAGGCTTTGGGCACTTGAAACTTTGCACGTGTTTGATTGAGGCTGTTTTGCAAACCAAACGATAGCCTGTCTTCGTAAAACTGGTCTGTTCTGAGTGCACCATAATCAAATTGATAGGCCCAAACTACACCTGAACCAATGAAGGTAATCGTAGCTAGAAATAGTAGGATGAAACGGGCTTTAGGCTTCAATGGTTGCTCCTTAACTGAAGAAAGCGCGATAGCATGGACAGCTATCTACACTGACTGACCATGCTTATATGGCTTTGGGTTTAACTAGCTTTGGGTTTAACTAGCTTTAGGTTTAAAAACATAAAATAAATTGGGTTCACTCATGATGTAAATGGACTTATCAGTGCCTACCGCAATGCCTTCTGCCTGTGGCACGTGCGCTTTTAACCCGTGAAACCCTTTCCACAATGCTAACGCACCTAGCGCATTACCTTCTTCATCGTACTCCTTAATCAATCGGGACTCATCACTCAACAGCAACAAGTGACCGGTATCGGTGTGATAGGTCACAGAAGACAAATCTCGCATGGTCCAGCGAATAGCTTTATCGAAGGTTTCTATTCTTTTGACATCAATATTGAGTGGTTGAGATAAATCTGCATCAAAAAAACCACTGACCGACATGATGTATTTAGGATCACGTTCTTTGACCACCAATAGTCTGCGATTGTTATCGTCCCAAGAAACGCCTTCAAAATTTTTATTACCTACTGCATTAATGCCAAGCCTGAGTTTTGGTGCATTGTTGACATCAATACTGGTCTCAGTATCTTCTAACTGAACAAGCATCAATCTATTGTCACGCTCATCTGAGATCACATATCGATTACCTGCAATATGGGTGATGCCTTCCATATCGTCGACACCTGCTACATCTATTTGTCGCAAGATATTGCCCTGCAAATCCAGCTCAATGATTTTCGACTCTTGATTAAGTACAGTAAACAATGAATTGCGCTCTGCATTGTGTGTGAGCCCAGAAGCATTCTTAAGCAACTCAATAGGCAAGCCATCCACTTCTACCTGATAATTACTGAGCTGAAATGTGTTCACACGCGTGCTAGGTTTAAAGGTGTGCCATGCATACCAAGCCAAAGCATCAAGTTTGAAATAATAAATCAGCGCTAGAATTACAAACAATATGGCTATCACACGGATAAATGTCTTGGATAATTTAAGCGTAAATTTCATTTATATATCTTTGGCCCAGTGATATTTGTGCATAACGCGGTGAGCAATAGGTGCTATAAATAAGCCCACTACCACTAAAAAAATCAGTCCTGCATACAGTGCGTAGAATCCTGCAAACAACTTGCCGCCATCTGTATGTGGCGCATCTACCGGCCCCATGCCACCAAGCAGCATGGCAGCATTTAAAAAGGCGCTACGCCATGGCAGCGCCTCAAAATAGATATAGCCCACCATTCCAATTGCTAATGAAATCAGTAATAAAGTCATGCCTGCAGTAGCATGCAATAACATACGCATTACAAACAGTTGGGATGAAATTGGCGGGTGCTGGCGTGATTCGTACATAATGACTCCGCAAATAGGATTGTCGGCCGCAAGGGAGGTTCAATGACTGGCAATCGTTTAAATTATATTTTAATTGTGGATGGCCAAGTTCAAAACGTAGCAAATTGATTGACTGCAGGTTTGACAGTTACCTTGCGGCAACTAATTGAGGCAATAAAAAAGCCCAGTAAACACTGGGCTTTTGGAAAGGTGTAAAACCTTATTTGTTCATTACGTACATTGTTACTTCAAAGCCAAAACGCATTTCAGTAGCTGCTGGTGTTGTCCACATAATAATCTCCTTGGTTGTTTAAACACATCAACATGATGTATCTGTATGACTCACACTATACCGACTGGTTTTAAAACTAGCCTATGTGCTTGACGTATTGTGGCCTCATGATTTTACGTAAAACTTCTGCTGTATTTTTCTGACTGCTTTATTTCATGGTTCTTAATTTAGAGGCTACATAAGACGCAGCAGCAGTTCTAGTCTCCACCCCTAGCTTTGTAAACACATGCTCTAAATGTTTATTCACGGTTCTCGGGCTAGTGCCTAGAATATCGCCAATATCACGATTGGTTTTGCCTTTAATCGCCCAGTACAACACCTCAGACTCACGTTTAGTTAAGCCAAAGGTAGAGGTTAATGCCTGAATTTGCGCTTCGTCCGACTCTTCACTCAGCAAGACAATCCATTGCTCATCGCTACTGTCATCAGCAAGACTTAGGGTAAGTCGGCTGGAACCCTTGATAATATTCAACGGCTGGCTATTAGTATTCGACCCTTGGCTTTGTTGTAAATTGAATAGCCAATTCAGAATTGGTTCTGGAGTAGCTTCTGCAGTATGTGCGCCCGCGTCATAAAAATAGCGTTGCATCCATTGCCTAGCCAATGGGCTTTGCCACACAATTTTGCCATCTTGTGGCGTAATAGCAATGGCGGCCTGACCAAACGCATCCAGCGCACTGCGCGCTTGATTCATGAGTTTGACGGTCTGCAAATGTGAGGCAATACGCGCCAATACCTCTTTTGGG
This sequence comes from Betaproteobacteria bacterium Ga0077540, assembly GCA_001464125.1. Classification (GTDB taxonomy): domain Bacteria; phylum Pseudomonadota; class Gammaproteobacteria; order Burkholderiales; family Methylophilaceae; genus Methylophilus. The sequence continues at coordinate 41,025 of LNEP01000012.1, forward strand.
CGAATCGGCTTAGTCACATAATCTACGCCACCTGCTTCAAAACCAGCCGCCACGTGCTCTGCCTCAGTCAACCCAGTCATGAAAATCACAGGGATATGGCGCGTAAGACTATTTGTCTTTAACTGACGGCAAGTTTCAAATCCATCCATTTCTGGCATCATCGCATCTAGCAAAATGACATTAGGCTGTGCATCATAAGCACGCTGCAATGCGGTCTGACCACTATTGGCTACCAGCACCCGATAGCCAGACTCATCCAGTGCATCGTGCAAATACGCTAGGTTATCCAGCACATCATCAACGATGAGTACTGTGGGCGTGGCATGTTGAGTAATGGTATTCATTGTTTTACGTCTTCAATATATTTTTTAACGGCTTCTAATTTAAATTGACCGACTAACTGCTTCATTAATGCAATAAACGATTGATATTGTGGATTTAATTGCTCAATCTCTTCTAGTTTTTGATGTATGCCTTTGATATATCCCATATTCACAAGCGATAAAATATCTTGTAAATGATGCGACTCCGGCAATGTCATCTCTTCGGCAAGCATGGGTTCTAGCGTTGAGACAAACGGGCCACGTGCTTCTACGCTTTCTTTTATCCACTCAATCGCCAACTTAGCGCCTATCCAATCTAGCAGATCTTCAACATTCACGGGTTTTACCATAAAGTCTTGGCTATCAATACCGGCGGCATTTTCCAAGTTTTTGTCATAAGCGTTGGCAGAAACAATGGCAATCGGAATGTTGGAACGATGCACCTTGCGGATGATATACGATGCTTCCCATCCATCCATCACCGGCATGGCCAAATCCATCAAAATAATATCTGGATTTAACTGCTGATACATATCTACACACTCTTTACCAGTGGCGGCTTGTGCAACTTCAAACCCTAATGGCGCAAGAATATTCACAACCAGCTCTCTATCTACTTGTTCGTTATCCACCACCAACACTTTGCGACGTAACCCGCGATACCCTACACGCTTACGATATACAGCTGGCTCCACCTCTTTATCTTGCCTAATTTGCGATAAGAATAAGCGAATTTCAAACTTGGTGCCTTTGTCCATCTCACTTTTAAAGTGAATCTCGCCTCCCATCAATTCCGTCAATAACTTACTGATGGTCAACCCTAATCCGGTGCCGCCGATATTGATTTGCTCTGCCGCGCTCCCGCGCTCAAACGGCTCAAAAATCTTTTGATATTCAGAAGGTTTGATGCCTGGCCCTGTATCTTGAATTTCGATATGTGCGATTTCGCGGGCATAACTCACACGAAAAGTAATGCCACCCTCTTTGGTAAATTTAACGGCATTACCCAATAAGTTAATCAGGATTTGTGTAAGCCGCTTTTGGTCAGCACGCACTAAAGCTGGCAATTCACCACGTTGTTCAAACTTAAAATACAGCCCTTTATTCCGCGCTTGTAACTCGAACATACTCACAATTTGTTGTATGAATTCTGGAAACTTCAGTGGCTTCGTATCAAAGGTTAATTTCCCACTTTCAATACGCGCTATATCCAGCGTACCTTCAATCAGCGATAGTAAGTGCTCACCACTTCGGCTTATGACGCGAATTGCCTGACGTCTATGCTCTGGAATGGACGGATCGTTATCCAGCAATTGTGCATAGCCCAAAATACTATTAAGTGGCGTACGCAGTTCATGGCTAATACCCGTAATATAGCGGCTTTTGGCTTTGTTCGCCTGCTCGGCCAAATGTCTGGCCAGTTGCAGTTCTGTATCGGTTTGTTTATGCAAATCAATCTCACGTAACAGCAAACCGGTTTGACGATTCGACTCTTCTTGTGCGACCCGCCTGCTTTCGGTAGTGAGTACTAACCACCATGCCACAATGCCACTGGCAAACACTAGTGCGGTGAATACTTTTAAATAGCCACTGCGCAACTGAGGCAAAAGCTCAGCGGCAGAATTTTCCAGCACTAACGTTTCATGAAAATATATCAAACCCAGTACGGCGCCAAAGAATCCTAACGCAATTGTCATCAACAATAGATAGTGTGCTACACCGCCTTTGATGTGTGGCCATAGTGTTTTAGGCAGCACAAATTTATTGACTTCTATCCACTGCTGAGACAACCGCGCATGGGGTTTGCAAGCATCGTTACAGCGTGCATCCAAGCAACAACACAATGAGCAAATAGCGCCCTGATACGCTGGACAGTGCGCCATATCATCTGTTTCGTACTCACGTTCGCACACCACGCATTTTTGAACACGTGGGGTAGCCGGAAAACTATATGGTTTACGCGCAATGTAATATTTGCCTTTGGTAAACCACGCAATTAATGGTGAAGTAATCAGCGCAGTGCCTAATGCTATAAATGAAGAAAACGCTGCTAGGCTCTCCCCAAATAAACCTGTAAATGCTGCAATGGAAATGGCTGACGCCAAGAACATGGTGCCAACCCCCACAGGGTTGATATCGAACAAATAAGCACGCCTGAATTCAATGCCCTTTGGGCTCAGGCCAAGGGGCTTATTAATAACCAAATCAGCTACTACAGCGGCTATCCAAGCAATGGCAATATTGGAATACAAGCCCAATACTTGCTCTAGCGCTTTAAATACATCTAGCTCCATCAGCATAATGGCAATCACGGCATTAAACACCACCCACACTACGCGGCCAGGATGGCTATGCGTGAGCCGTGCAAAAAAGTTAGACCAAGCTAAGGAACCAGCATAAGCATTGGTCATATTCACTTTAATTTGCGATACCACCACAAATAAGGCGGTCACGGCTAAAGCGATATCATAAGAATTAAACGCATAGTTAAATCCCACCAAATACATATGGGTAGGGTTCACGGCCGATTGAAATGACATATCACTTTGAATGACCAAATAGGCGAGTAACACACCGCCCAACATTTTGAGCATGCCCAAGAATACCCAGCCAGGCCCTGCCATCAGCACACCGATGTTCCAGCGCCAACGATTTTGCTCTGTTTTTTCTGGCATAAAACGTAAAAAATCGACCTGTTCACCAATTTGGGGAATCAGCGCCACGCCAACCGCTGTTGCTGCACCAAACATGTGCAGATTAAAGGCGCCAGCCTCTCCTGAAATGCCCGCAAATTGTGCAAGCTTGGATAACACATCAGGGTCATGGTGCAAGATAGCCATAAATGGCAAAAACATGAGGATGAGCCAGATAGGTTGCGTAATCATTTGAATACGGCTAATCAAGGTAATACCGTGTGTCACCAGCGGAATCACCACCAACGCGCTTACCAAATAGCCTATGTAAAGCGGCATCTGGAAATATAACTCTAGGGCATAGGCCATGATGGCGGCCTCTAGCGCAAATAGAATAAAGGTAAATGAGGCGTAGATAAACGAGGAGATGGTGGAGCCGATATAACCAAAGCTCGCACCACGTGTGAGCAGATCCATGTCCAAGCCATATTTGGCCGCGTAATAGCTGATGGGTAAGCCGGTGAGAAAGATAATTGCGCCTACTGCTAAAATCGCCCAAAATGCATTGATAAATCCGTAATTGACAGCGATTGTGCCACCAATAGCCTCTAACACCAAAAATGAGATAGCACCTAGTGCAGTATTTGATACACGTAAAATAGACCATTTACGGAACGAACGTGGGGTAAATCGTAAGGCGTAATCTTCGATAGATTCATTGGCAACCCAGGTATTATAGTCGCGACGAATCTTAACAATACGCTGTGTTGGCTCTGCCTGTGACGCTACGCGCGTATTAAGTTCTGCTGTTGCCAAACGAGATTTCCTTACGATTAAGAAGTAATCTAATGCTTATCTCTAAGCAATATTTGTTCCTTGGCCGATTCCTAGGCAAAACAAGACCTGCAACATCTTAATCAATGCGCAAATGTTGATATGTACGTCAAATAACGTATATGGCGTGAAATGGTGTGATGTTTTAAAAACGGCACATCACGTACCGTAATGCTTAAATTGTGAGCAACAAATGAGTCCCAAGCCCTAACATTAAGCCAGCCAATAATGCTTGTGAGAGTGATAACAAACGATTGCGCTGCGTACCTAGTACATACCCAAACGCATGCAAGCCAGCAGTAGCGATCAGCATGCCCAGCAATGGCATCATCATCTGAGCGAGCGAGCCTTGAGATAACTCCATGCCATGTGCCAAACCATGCATTAATGCGAACACGGCTGTAAACAGCAGTTGTGTAAAGCGATTCATTGCCAGACGCATCATGATTACTAAGCCTAGCGCAATCAAACCAGCAGCAAGGGTGGACTCTATGGCATTAAAGGTGATGCCTACAGCACCTATGATTGCACCAAGCAACATGGTGGCAACGAAAGTCAGTGGCAACTGCCAACGCGCTCTGCCGCCAATATTGGCAGCCCAAACCCCAACTGCCAACATCATCAACAAATGATCCCAACCTAACAACGGATGCATAAAACCTGAAACAAAGCCTATGCTTTCACCATGACCGGGGTGCGCGTATGCAACGCTCGACATGAAACTAGCTGCGATTCCAAATAGAATATTCTTTTTCATTAAACCCTCTCCTACACATTAATTTATTTAGCTCTAAAGCATCAACCCTTGCTTTTCAATAAACGAGACGATCTCCTCTAACCCCTGATCAATTTTAAGATTGGTAAAGATATACGGACGCTCTCCTCGCATGCGTTTCGCGTCTACATCCATGACCTCTAATGACGCGCCCACCATAGGCGCCAAGTCAATTTTATTAATCACCAACAAATCGGATTTAGTAACGCCTGGGCCACCTTTACGTGGGATTTTTTCACCAGCGGCTACATCAATGACGTAGATAGTTAAATCGGAGAGTTCTGGGCTAAACGTGGCCGCCAAGTTATCACCACCACTCTCCACAAACACGATATCCAATGTTTTGAAACGTTTACTCAATTGATTGACTGCTTCTAAATTCATGGAAGCATCTTCGCGAATCGCAGTATGCGGACAGCCACCCGTTTCAACGCCAATAATGCGCTCTGCCGTTAAGGCTTCATTGCGGGTTAAAAAGTCGGCGTCTTCTTTGGTAAAAATATCATTGGTCACCACGGCAATGTTATAGACGTCACGTAAACGTTTACACAACGCCAACGTCAGTGCCGTTTTACCAGAGCCGACCGGGCCACCGATACCGACGCGCAATGGCTCTTTAAATTGTTCAACTTCGGGTGTGGGGGTAGCAAATTGGGTATGTATTTTCATGATCTAAATAGCCGACTGTATTGGGTTTCATGTAAGCACCCAGCAATGCTGAGTAGCGGGTTAAAGTTACTGATTTCATCATCAGGCAATGCCATGGCCTGAGTCACCACATCAGGTAAGGTTTGTCCAAGCGCATACAACACTTTCTGCCCAGCCACTTGGCCTAAAGGTACAGATTTCATGGCAGCGCTGGCTTGGTTTTCTAACCAACCCCAAGCGTAACCTTGCAGCATATCGGGTGCAGGGATTTGCCAATGCTGCGCCACCGCCGCATAAATGGTGGGGAAAGCCGGTGATTGCAGTTGATTGATATTGATCAGCAATGCCTCTGGCAACTCTTTCAAATCATTGAGTAAACGTACTAAGGAGTAGCCCATTTGTTTGGTTTCTGCCAGTGCTTCTGCAGTATCGCGCCCTGCTTGATAAAACGCATCCCACGCTTGCACTGCGGCCATATCGTTCTGCTGCCAAGCCAGATATAAACGGTGCAACACAGGCAACTCAAAATGCGCTTGGTAAATGTGCAATACATCGCCAATCCAAGTTTTTGCGCTGTCTAAATCATGCACATCACCGCATTCAATCGCCCACTCCAAACCTTGCGAATAGCTGTAAGCCCCCACCGGCAACATGGGGCTGGCGAGCTGCAATAAGCGACTCAATGCTAGGCTATTCGCCATGGTGCTGCCTTGCTTTATTAGCTAAATGGGGTGGACGCAAATTGCTAGTCGCATCATCGTCATGCCCATGGCGATGACCGCCACCATACGCGCCTGCTTCTGGTTCAAATGGCGCAAACGTCTCCGCAACCTGCATGCCCAAACCTACTAGCATATCTTTGAGCACATAATCTTGTTCTAAACGCAGCCAGCCATCCCCTATTTGCAAAGGGACATGGCGGTTCCCCAAGTGATACGCCGCACACATCAGCTCGCGCATACTGGGTGCAATCACGTTATACACGGGCTCTTGCGCCGCAATAATTTGCACTACTTTTCCGTCTTCAGATTTGAGTAAATCACCACCGCGCAAAATAATGCCGCGGGTTAAAAATAAAGCAGCCTCTTGGCCTGATGTGAGCCTGACACGCAAGCGACTCTTTTGTCGCTGGTCAAATGGCAACTCTAAGGTGTCGTCAATATGACCTGCGAGTGCGATGCGTTCGGTTAAATGAATCATTTACAAATTGTGCCTTTAATATCAACGCTATCAATGTGCGAGCGGTTTAAAGTGCAAGGCGTACGGAACGCAGGAACCGGAATGTACATATGAGTACATGAGGATTTCGTTGACTTTAAATTACAGACTCGTGCAACACAGCAATTTAACCACGCAGCCATTGATTAAAAGAGAAAATAACGTTGCGCCATGGGTAACTCTGTCGCCGGCTCACACACCATGTCCATGCCATCCGCTAGCACGCGATAGGTTTCCGGATCGACTTCAATTTTTGGCATCCAGCTGTTATGAATCATGTCTTTCTTCTTCACATGCCTTGTACCACTGATAGCCACCAACGGCTTTTGCAATCCCAACGCAGCGACTTCTGGGTTTTTGATTGCTGCTTGTGAGACAAACGTCACCGCCGTTTTTAATCCACCAGCATAAGCACCAAACATAGGACGATAATGCACTGGTTGCGGGGTTGGAATAGACGCGTTTGGGTCACCCATGGCAGCAGCGGCAATCATGCCACCCTTAATAATGGTAAAAGGTTTGACGCCAAAAAAGGCGGGCTTCCACACCACCAAATCGGCTAGTTTGCCCACCTCTACCGAACCCACCACATGTGCAATGCCATGCGTGAGGGCAGGGTTAATGGTGTATTTGGCAATATAGCGTTTCACGCGGAAATTGTCGTTATCCGACTGTTTATCTTCTTCCAGCGCACCACGTTGCACCTTCATTTTGTGTGCGGTTTGCCACGTGCGAATAATTACCTCGCCTACACGCCCCATGGCTTGCGAGTCAGACGACATCATGGAGAACGCGCCTAAATCATGGAAGATGTCTTCGGCGGCGATGGTTTCACGGCGGATACGGCTTTCGGCAAAGGCAATGTCCTCAGCAATCGCAGGGTCTAAATGGTGGCACACCATGAGCATATCCAAATGCTCATCAATAGTGTTGACAGTAAATGGGCGTGTTGGATTGGTGGACGATGGCAGCACATTGGCGTGACTGGCGGCTTTGATGATATCCGGCGCATGGCCACCGCCAGCACCTTCGGTATGGAAGGTATGAATGGTACGGTCTTTGAATGCGCCGATGGTGGTTTCGACAAACCCCGATTCATTCAGTGTATCGGAGTGAATGGCTACCTGCACATCCATCTCTTCCGCCACACTTAAGCAGTTATCAATGGCCGCCGGGGTGGTGCCCCAATCCTCATGCAACTTCAAACCAATCGCCCCCGCTGTGATTTGTTCCCGTAACGGCTCTGGCAAGCTGGCATTGCCTTTACCCAAAAAACCTAAATTCATTGGGAAGGCATCGGCCGCTTGCAACATGCGGTGGATGTGCCATGGTCCAGGCGTGCAAGTGGTGGCAAAAGTGCCTGTTGCTGGACCAGTGCCGCCACCAATCATGGTGGTCACGCCCGACATCAAGGCTTCTTCAATTTGTTGTGGGCAGATAAAGTGAATGTGCGTATCAATACCACCAGCGGTGATCATCATGCCCTCACCCGCAATGATTTCGGTGCCCGCGCCAATCGCAATGGTCACGCCAGGTTGAATATCGGGGTTGCCCGCTTTGCCTATGGCTGAGATGTAACCTGCCTTGATCCCAATATCAGCTTTTACAATACCCCAGTGGTCGATAATCAGAGCATTAGTAATCACAGTATCCGCGACTTCGGCTGAGACTTTCTGCCCTTGCCCCATGCCATCGCGTATTACTTTACCGCCGCCGAATTTCACCTCTTCGCCATAGATGGTGTAGTCTTTTTCCACCTCTACCCATAGCTCGGTATCGGCTAGGCGCACTTTATCGCCCACGGTGGGGCCAAACATTTCTGCGTAGGCTTGTTTGTCGATTTTTAAAGTCATAAATTACCCATCACCCTACCGGCAAAGCCATATACTTTTCTATCGCCAGCCAACGCTAGCAATTCAACGGTTCGCGTTTGACCTGGCTCAAAACGGACGGCGGTACCTGCGGCAATATTTAAGCGAAAGCCATAGGCTGCCTGCCTGTCAAAATCGAGTGCGTCATTGGTTTCAAAAAAATGATAATGCGAGCCGACTTGTATCGGGCGGTCGCCCTTATTTGAGACATCAATCACCACCGTTGCACGACCCATATTTAATTCGATGTCGCCTTTGGCAATTTTCATTTCACCTGGAATCATTTATTTATCCTTTATTATCCATGAGATAAGTTAATGAGAAAAATGGATGAAGTGCGAGGCACACTGCGCCCAACAGACGAGACAGTGCAATAAGCACGGCGAGGTTGTGAGCACTGTGTAACGAAGCAATTCGCCATTATCATCATTAAATTACTCATGGAATTGGGTGGTGGACGGTCACTAACTTAGTCCCATCCGGAAACGTCGCCTCAATCTGAATATCTGGAATCATCTCGGCGATGCCTTCCATCACATCATCACGCGTTAATAGTGTTGCGCCATAACTCATAAGCTCGGCCACTGTTCTGCCATCACGGGCGCCTTCCATAATGGCGGCTGAAATATACGCTATTGTTTCAGGGTAATTCAGTTTGAGCCCACGCGCTTTGCGGCGTTCTGCCAACAAGCCTGCGGTAAATATCAATAACTTGTCTTTTTCTCTAGGGGTGAGTTCCATCTAGCGTATCTCTTGTTCAATATGTTCTAAGTGTTCCAAATGCGTGGCCTGACCACTTCCCTACCCGCGTACCATGGCCTTAATATTTGCCACAACTGCTCAAAATACTGTTTGGCTGCCTGTGCTGATTTTCCCACATAACGTGCGGAAAATATTTCTGGTAACGCAGTCACACCATACTTTGCTTGCAAATCTAGTGCCACATTCGGCTGAATCAGCCTGCAGGCCTCAAGAATGTGGTTTGGCACTGCACCTGCCGCGACAACAAAACTAGCATTGACCGGATTGGCAGCCAAACCTGCAATAGACCGCATGCTTAAACTTTGCGGGGTCAACATTGCGGTCTCTCGCCAGATCAGTTTTTGTTCTCGATAAATGGCTAGATTTTGGTGCATATATCCGGTCTGCCAGCGCTCTTGTTGTGCTTGTCGACCAAAACACACAATATCCCATGCTGCATAGCGTGCATCTGCTACCAAATCAATACGCGCAGAGAACTCCACTTGCGCACCATCAAACAAAATGTTCTCTAGCGGCAACCATTCAAAGCAACTATCTGCGGCCAATGTAAAAGCCAAATGTTGACTGGCGGGCTGTCCGTTGGCTTTATACCATTTACCAGCGCCCGGCGTGGTGAGTAAGGCGCGTGTCTGCGACTCAAGCGAAGCACTCAATGTAAGGGCATCCCCTCCCGCCACCCCACCTGGAGGATGGACCACTACCCCGTGGCATACCTCAGGGCCTTCTGGATGCAAACTTTTTTGCAACACCAATGGGCCATGATGTTGTTTAAAGGCTAGGTAACTGCGAGATGATGGCTGCTGATTTGCCTGGTTGGCGACGTGCTGATGCGCAAATCGAAGTGCTAAATGCGCAACCCATTGCTTGGGAGGGGAACCTAGCGTTTGGGTTGCTTCATTATTGATTTGCGCATCATCCATCGCCACATCATGCCACATAATGTGGACAAGTTTTTAATGCAAACCCACTTTTATTAAACAGATAAGTAACCTTTAATCTTGGCTGCATCCACCTCACCTCTTACATCTTCGTGAATGAATTTACCTTTATCAATCACAATAATGCGATCCGCCACTTCCATGGTAAAGCTCAGCACCTGCTCAGAGACGATAATCGTAATTTCACGCATCTTGCGAATCTCGTTCAACACACGCGCAATGTCTTTAATAATCGATGGCTGAATACCCTCGGTGGGCTCATCCAAGAGCAATACTTTAGGATTAGTCACTAGGGCGCGTGCAATCGCCAATTGCTGTTGCTGACCACCAGACAAGTTGCCGCCTTTGCGCTTGCGCATATCAAACAGCACTGGGAACAGCGCATAAATATCTTCAGGGATCTCGCCAGTTTTAGATTTCTCCAGACCGGTTTCGATATTTTCCTGCACCGTCATGCTGGGGAAAATCATGCGGCCCTGTGGCACATAAGCCAGCCCTTTAGCCACGCGCTGATAAGTGCTAGCACCTTGTAAGTCCTCACCATCGACAATCGCTTTGGTGGACTTGCTGGGCAAAATGCCCATTAATGATTTAAACAAAGTGGTTTTACCCATGCCGTTGCGCCCCATGATGGCCAGCGTTTCGTTCTTGTTCGCTTTAATATTCAAGCCATGTATCACCTGACTTTGGCCATAGCTCACTTGCAAATTTTCAATCTCAAACATGCGGTTCTCCTAATGACCTCAACATTAATGGCCTAAATACACTTCAACCACTTTTTCATCTTCTTGCACTTTGTCCATCGAACCTTCCGCAAGAATTTTTCCCTGATGCAACACCGTGACCTTATGTGCGATTTTCTTCACAAACTCCATATCGTGCTCAATCACCAGCACAGAGCGGTTGTTGCAAATTTTATTGAGCAACTCGGCTGTTTGGTCACGCTCTTTCGCACTCATGCCTGCCACCGGCTCATCCAGCATCAGCAACTCTGGATCTTGCATCAGCAACATGCCGATTTCCAGCCATTGCTTTTGACCGTGGCTCAACAGCGCTGCCTCTAAATCCAATAAATCCGTGAGCATGATTTCTTCCGCCACTTTGCGCACTTGTGCCTCTACCTCGGCCGTACGTTTAAAGGTCAGGCTGCCAAACACACCGCGACCTTTTGGATAAGACACTTCTAGGTTTTGGTATACCGACAAATTCTCATAGATAGAAGGTGTTTGAAATTTACGCCCCACACCTTCACGCACAATTTCGTGCTCAGAGAGCTTGGTCAGCTCTTTATTTCTAAACTTGATGGAACCAGAGGTGGATTTGGTTTTACCGCAAATCAAATCCAGCACTGTGGTTTTGCCTGCACCGTTAGGCCCAATCACCACACGTAACTCGTTTTTATCGATGTACATGGTGAGGTTATCCACCGCCTTAAAGCCATCAAACGATACCGTAAGGTCTTCGATGGACAATACAAAGTCTGTATTACTCATGCTTTTGCTCCCTTCATACTGGCCACTTTGGCAGGTTTCTCTTTTTTCGCTACTGGCGCTTCAACGGCTTCTTTTGTCGCTGAAAGTGTAGGCTCAAATCTTTCTGGCTCAGGCGTATCGTCATAAAAGCGTTTCATAAATTTGAGTTTTCTTGCATGTTGATCCCACAAACCAGCCAAACCATTTGGGAAGAACATCACCACCGCCATGAACAAACCGCCCATCAGGAACAACCATAATTCCGGGTAAGTTTCTGAGAAGAAGGTTTTACCGTAATTGACTAGCAAGGTACCGTACACCGCACCAATCAAGGAGATACGCCCACCTACTGCACAGAAAATTACCATTTCAATCGAAGGCACGATACCGACGAAAGACGGTGACATAAACCCAACCTGCAAGGTAAACATTGCGCCACCAATCGCAGAAATCATGGCAGCGATACAGAAGATAAAGATTTTGAAATCAGATACGTCGTAGCCAGAGAAGCGCACGCGCTCTTCTTTGTCACGCATGGCCAACAGCAACATACCGAATTTGCTGGTGAGGATGTAACGTGACAACAAGATACAACCAAACAACAAGATGCCATTGACACGCGTATCCCAACCCAACATAGTTTTAAGATCGGTAATGCCGTTTACACCACCAGTTAAGCCTTGTTGCCCAACAATTAAGATACTTAGAATTAAGGCAATCGCTTGCGTGATGATGGCAAAGTACACACCACCCACACGGCGCTTGAACATGGCAAAGCCGATAATGTAAGCAAATAGCGCTGGAATCACCAAGATAGCCAGTATGGTTAAAGGTAAACTCTTGAACGGCTCCCAAAACCATGGAATAGCCGTCAATTGGTTCCAATCCATAAAATCTGGGATGCCGGGTGTGGTTTGAATTTTGGTACTGATAGGATCAGACGCTTCCAATTTCATAAACATGGCCATGCCGTAACCGCCTAGGCCAAAGAAGATGCCTTGACCTAAACTCAGAATACCGCCATTCCCCCACAACAACACCAAACTCACTGCAACAAACGCGTAGGTCAGGTATTTACCTACCAAGTTCAACCTGAAGATATCGACACCAAGCGGCAAGACTACGAAGATGATGGCGGCCAGCACTGCTAACCCTAACACGCCCTTCTTGCCGCCTAACAGCTCGCTTGAATTTAACTTACTTAATATGGCACTCATCAATATTCTCCTCAACTACATCAAAATCTGGGGTGTATTACTTACGCAGTTTCGAAGCAAACAAACCTTCTGGCTTCATCATCAAAATCCCTACAATCACCAACAATGTAGATACCTTACCCATCGAGCTGGTCATAAAGAATTGCAAGATAGACTGCGCTTGCGCAATGCCGAAGGCTGAAGCAATCGTACCCATCAGGCTGGCTGCACCACCAAACACCACCACCATAAAGCTATCCACGATGTACAAGGTACCTGTGGTTGGGCCGGTAGAAGCAATGGTGGTAAATGCTGCACCGGCAATCCCGGCAATCCCACAACCTAAGGCAAAGGTCATACGGTCAACTTTGGCAGTATTAATGCCTACTGCACCTGCCATGACACGGTTTTGCACCGTGGCGCGTACACGCAAACCCCAACGTGAGCGGAACATGAACAAGTACACACCAGCCGTCACAATGATGGCTAAGAACATCACAAATACCCCGTTAATGGGGATATCAATATCTGGTGTTGGTTTGAAAGAACCGAGCATCCATTCAGGCAATTCAGCACTCACTTCTTTCGCGCCAAAAGTTGAACGGAAGATTTGTTGCATCACCAAACTTAATCCCCAAGTCGCCAACAGCGTATCGAGCGGCCGCTTATACAGGTGCCGTATCATGATGAATTCAATGAAGTAACCCACTGCAAACGCCAGGGCGAACGCAATCACAATCGCAAACACAAAGTAGTAATTCACAAAGCCATAATTGGCCGCCAACTTGGAAATCATCACCGTGGTGTAGGCACCAATTGCCATAAACTCACCGTGCGCCATATTAATTACACCCATTTGCCCGAAAATAATCGCGAGACCAAGTGCCATGAGGAGCAACACTGTAAACATGCTCAGGCCAGAGAAGCCCTGCATCACCACAATATTGCCTATATCTGCCATTGAATAACCAAACATACCGGCCTCCTAAAACCTACTGATAAAATAAACTTTCTTGCAGAGAGCGGCACCCCAATATGGGCTGCCGCATCTTTACTCACTTCATGCGTGCGTGGACCCAGTAATACCTAGGCCACGCACTTTAAACAACTATTGATAACCTTTTGGGAATGGATCAGGTTTGATGTAATCAGAGGTGTAAACCACTTTGGCTTGACCATCTTTACCCCATTGACCGATACGTAATTTGGTCGTTAAGTGATGGTTAGCTTCTACAGTTACAGGGCCTTCTGGTGCATCTTTAAACACATAGCCTGGCAATGCTGCTTGCACTTTGTCTACATCAAAGCTACCTGCACGCTCAACCGCAGCTTTGTACAACCATGGGCCTAAGTAAGCAGCTTGTGTCACGTCGCCAATCACAGATTTATCACCCCATTTTTTCTTAAATGCGGCAACAAATTTTTTGTTTTCTGGATTGTCTTGTGATTGGAAGTATTTCATTGCTGAGTAGAAACCAGCCAAGTTTTCACCGCCAATACCTAATACTTCATCTTCAGTTACAGAGATGGTTAACATGGTTTGTTTGCTAGAGTTCAAACCTGCAGCATTCAATTGTTTGAACCATGCCACGTTACTACCACCCACTACCGCTGCGTAAATAACATCCGGTTTTTTCAGTTTGATTTTGTTAATCACAGAACCAAATTGTGTATCACCTAACGCAATGTACTCTTCACCTACTACAGTACCTTTGAGTACTTTTTCAATGTGTTTACGAGCAATTTTCATTGAAGTACGTGGCCAGATATAATCAGAACCAATCAGGTAGAAAGTTTTCGCTTTCTTCTCTTTGGCAATCCAATCTAAGCCTGCCAAAATTTGCTGTGTCGCTTCTTGACCGGTGTAGAACACGTTTTTAGATTGCTCAAGACCTTCGTAGAACGTTGGGTAGAACAACAAGCCATTTTCTTTTTCAAACACTGGCAATGCCGCTTTACGTGAAGCGGATGTCCAGCAGCCCATCACAGCAGCTACTTTGTCTTTCACCAACAGTTTTTTAGATTTCTCTGCAAACGTTGGCCAGTCAGAAGCGCCGTCTTCCTGAATCACCTCAATCTTGCGACCGAGAATACCGCCCATGGCGTTGATTTGCTCAATCGCCAATTTTTCTGCTTGGATAGAACCGGTTTCACTAATCGCCATCGTGCCAGTGGCTGAATGCAAGATACCCACTTTTACAGTGGTATCGGTCACGGCTAAGCCAGTGGTATTCACTTTAGCGGTTGGATAGTCTGCCGCTAAGGCGTGGCTGGAAATCACACCTACTGCTAGTAGTGCACCAACTAGTGCACCACCTGCTTTCATAAAGCTACGTCTGTTAAAGGTACTCATCTGTGTCTCCTGGTTAAAAAAATAAAATTACAAAATTTCTAAACTAAACTTACTTCTACTCCGTGCGCTTTACTGAATACTGGTCTAGAGTTACTTGCCTTAATGACCTAGCATCCAAGGTCTGGCGGTTTTTTTGGTTTGCATTTGCAGCGCAGCTTTGCCAGTGTCTTGATTCACTTTGGTAGTGGTTTTGCAGGTATGAGAACCTGTGCAACCACAACTTGAGCGTCGCCCAACCGCTGGCGCATGCGCTGATTTCTCATTACGCTCATGCGCATCACGCTGCTGCTTGCCCAAGATGGCTAAACGTGGCACTGACAAAATGCGCGGGCTTTCGGCACCACATTCATCGCAGAAAGCAGGCTCACTGCATTCACTCATTTTGCGCAGTGCACTAAACACACCACAGCTTTCACATTCATATTCATACATGGGCATTTGCAAACTCCTTAACTTGTTTTGGCGGTATCAATGCCTTGTTTCACCATGATTTTTGGTCCATCTGCATTCGGCTTCATATCGAAATCGAAAATCTCAGTGGGTAACCACAGCGTTGCACAAGCGTTAGGAATATCCACAATGCCACTGATATGCCCTTCTACTGGTGCCGTGCCTAAAATAGAGAGCGCTTGCGCACCGGTGTAGCCAAATTTCTTCATGTACTCAATGGCATTTAAACAAGCTTGGCGATACGCCACATGCACATCTAAGTAATGTTGCTTACCTTGCTCATCGACAGAAATACCTTCAAAGATGATGTAATCGCGATAGGTTGGTGTGAGTACGCTAGGCTGGAAAATTGGGTTTTTAATGCCGTACTTTTTCACGCCGTCTTTGATTAAGCTGACTTTGATATCTAAATAGCCAGCCATCTCAATCGCACCGCAGAACGTAATTTCGCCATCGCCTTGTGAGAAGTGCAGGTCACCCATGGAGAGACCACCATCTTTCACATACACAGGGAAATAAATCTTAGAACCCTTGGTTAAGTTCTTAATATCGCAGTTACCACCGTGATCGCGTGGCGGTACCGTACGCGCACCTTCTGCCGCTGCTTTTTTCGCTGCATCTCCAGTCAACTTACCCATGACTGCCGATTGCGGATTAGGCGGCAAAGCCAAAGCAGGTACACGGTCAGGGTCTGTCGCAATCAACTCCGCCTCACGTGTGTTCCATTTTTCTAGCAACTCTTTTGAAGGTAAGCATCCAATCAACCCCGGGTGCATAATCCCTGCAAATTTCACGTTTGGCACATGACGTGAGCTCGTGTAGATGCCGTGGAAATCCCAAATAGATTTACGCGCTTCAGGATAGTGATCTACTAAAAAACCACCGCCGTTTTCTTTGGCAAAAATACCGTTAAAACCCCATTGCTGGTCTTCAAACGTACCTACATCCAAAATATCCACCACCATCAAATCGCCCGGCTCAGCACCTTCCACGCCAATCGGGCCACTTAAATAGTGCACTTGCGTTAAATCTACATCGCGTACGTCATTGGCGCTGTCGTTGTTGCCAATTTGGCCGCCCGTCCAATCCATACACTCCACTCGAAATTCATCGCCTGGTTTGACCATCGCCACCATTGGTAAATCAGGATGCCAGCGATTGTGTATCTGGCCATCTTGCTCCCATGGTTTCTTGTCTAAATCCAGTTTGACGATTGTTTTCATCTCACTACCTCCTAAACTATTGATTTGAAGTACATATTGGCAAATGCATTAAAACTGCATTTGTAGAGAAATTAAGATAGCGTCTGTTTCACCTCTTGCGGAGGCAGCAAAGCCAGAACCACTTCTATCAGTTTTTTGATATTCGGCAGAAATCAGCGCGTTGTATGGCTCAATCACATAGTTCACACCCACATCAGTACGCTCAGTTTTTTGATTACTGTCTGCATCAAATTCTTGATGACGTACAAATGGCATAAATTTGCCCCAGCCCACGGGTGTGTCGAACAAATAGCCTGCACCTACGTAGTAGGCATCGCCTTCTTCAGCAAGGAATACTTTGTCGGTGTCATAATCGTAGTAAGCTGCTTCAAGTGAGAGCGTACCTGGACCGACATTTTTCTTTTCCATCAAGAAATCGATGCTGTAGGAGCTGTAATCACCCTTTTGACTGTTTGCTGCTGTTGGAACTGCTGGTGAGACTGCAGATGTTGCAATTGCACCGTCCGCCTTATATCTGGCTGCGAGACCAACCGTTAAAATGTCTTTGGCACCGAAGTAGTTACCCGTGCCGTAGTAACCTGGTTCTGAATCCCAGAAAGCCACTTGTACGCGACCTGCATACATCAATTTGTCATCCGCATTCGCCGCTGCTGCAGCTGCACTTGATTCTTTTTGGGCACCTACGCCACTGAATCTAAAAATGTTGTCACCTTCAAACGCACCGAAGGACACTGCTAACTTATCTTCTAAAAAGCTACCCACAAAGGCAACGCCTTCATCACGACCAATCACGCCACCGTTCCAACCATAGCGTGATGCAACGTTAGCCCAGTAGCCACCGCCACCGCCTGAAGAATAGTAAGGACCCGCCATATTGGCGCGGTCACTTGGAGAAAGGAAACGACCTGCCCAGATTGCAATTTCTGGTGTCAATTGGAACTGCACGTTGGCATCAATCACCTCAATATTGCCCTCGCCACCACCTGAACGCTCAGTATTGAGCATGCCTTTGATGTACTTGTTAAAAGAGCCAGATAAATACAAACGCGCACTGTTCAATGAAAAGTCATTTGAACGGTCGTTACCGTTAGCGGCAGCGTCTTCTACAGAGCTGTAGCTAGTAATAAACCCAAAACCTACACTCACATATTTATCTTCACCAAAGGTAATGGTGCCTGCCGCTTGTGCACTCACTGCACCTAATGAACATGCCACCAACACCGCCGAACATAGTACGTTTTTCTTTAAATTCAAATTCATGTCAACACTCCCATAGAGTCAAAAAAACAGGTTTAGAAAAATTTGGCATGTGCACTTTAACTTCAATGCATTTGTCACGGTGCAAGATTAACGATTGGTAGAAATGAGTTAAATACGTCATATTGCGTAGTCGGTTTCTGCGCAACACGCTGTATATTGTGTACACCAACGATAGGAAAAAATAGGAGTATTGCGTCAATGTCATTTTCAAATAAATCATTAATAATCATTGCGTTAGCAATCATTGAAGCTGCCTGCGGAGAAGTTTCTTACAAACGCGGGGCTTCGGTGAGAGATGTTGAAAGCGCCCATAAAGCATGCCGCGGTGTATCCGAAGCTGAGTTCTCAGCATGCTTGCAAAAACAAGGATGGGAGATACAAAAATTTGATGATAGTGATTTATTTGCCGAAGTATCAGTGACCGATAATCGCGGCACACCACCTGCCAAAACAGAGCAGTCTGCGTTTGTAGAAGTACAAGAAAATACGCATACGAACAGCGTAGTTAAAAATGAAAGCTCATCAGAAAATAGTGCGGTTCAGCCTAAAGTTGGAGAGGTCAGCAAATCAAGCGAAATATCAACGACAGAGACTAAAGCCTCTGTTGCGGCACCCAAACCAGCAGTCCAACCATCGCCTGCTCCAGTCGATCCATTGAAGACATACAAGATTAATTCTTGGTGGAAATTTGGCGGTACACCCGACCATTTAAAGAGAGATCAAAGTCATTGTGTGGCAACGCTAGGCGAAGCGCATCAGCCGGACATGGCCACACAAACTTACACCCGTGGTCTGATTGAATGTTTACACAAAAACGGCTGGAAGGCGCTGAAGGCGATGAAATAGCGCATAGCAAAAAGGCCCTGAGTGGGCCTTTTTTATACAGATGGAATTGTATTTGTATTAACTTGCTTGCTCAGTTGATTGGGCTGAGAACCGATAGCCAGAGCCTCGCACCGTTTGAATCAAATCTTGGTGGTTGGATGCCATTAAGGCATTGCGTAAGCGACGGATATGCACATCCACGGTACGGTCTTCTACAAAGACACGGTCGCCCCATACTTTATCGAGCAATTGTGTGCGGCTATGCACGCGCTCAGCGTTGCTCATAAAAAAGTGGAGCAATCTAAATTCCGTAGGACCTAGCGGAATATTGACATTGTTACCCGTTACGCGGTGTGTGGTTGGGTCGAGTGACAAGCCTGCAATTTCAATCGGGTCATCCGTCATTTGTGGCGCACGACGTCTTAATACCGCTTTAATCCGCGCATTGAGCTCACGTGGGCTAAACGGTTTAGTCACATAATCATCTGCACCTACTTCTAAGCCGCGTACTTTATCGTACTCGTCGCCTCGAGCGGTCAACATGATAATAGGAATGGCCTTGGTCAAATTGTCCGATTTTAAGCGTCTGGCGTATTCAATGCCGCTCATGCCAGGTAGCATCCAATCCAACAAGATTAAATCCGGTAAAGTTTCTCTCAGTAATTGTTGCGCATGCTCAGCACTGAGTGAACGCAATGCGTTGTACCCCGCCTGTTTGATATTGAGCGCGAGTAATTCTTGAATCGCTGGTTCGTCTTCTACCACCAGTATGTTTGCAGTCATTGCTTAAACCCTATTGTTTTTAAGTATGTTTATTCTATGACCAAAATATGACAGATTCATGACAAATATTAAACCCCTAAATAGCCGAAAATACAAAGGATAATTGCCAATTCAGTCAATTTGTAACAATATGTTAACGACAGAAATAAATACAATAAATTAAGGTTAAAGCATGTCTGACTTTTTATCCAAAGAACACATCACCGCTGATGGTAGTTTTAATCGTTGGTTGGTGCCTCCAGCTGCACTTGCTGTTCATTTATCCATTGGCATGGCTTATGGATTCAGCGTATTTTGGAAACCACTAGGCAATGCGCTGCTAGATGCCGAAGGCAAGCCAGTGGCTGCTTGCGCAGCCGGTGCAACTACTTTTGCCGAAAAATTATCAGGTACTGGTAAAGCACTGTTTGCTACCGACTGCAATTGGACGCAATTTGATTTAGGCTGGATGTACACACTGTTTTTTGTTCTGTTGGGCTGCTCCGCTGCTTTATGGGGTGGTTGGCTAGAACGTGCTGGCCCTAGAAAAGCCGGCTTAGTTTCAACGCTGTGTTGGTGCGGAGGTTTGCTGTTGTCTGCCTACGGCGTATATAGTCATCAGCTTTGGCTAATGTGGTTAGGTAGCGGTGTAATTGGCGGTATTGGTCTAGGCTTAGGTTACATCTCTCCGGTTTCCACTCTTATTAAATGGTTCCCAGACCGTCGCGGCATGGCCACCGGCATGGCCATTATGGGATTTGGCGGTGGCGCCATG
The DNA here is from genome assembly GCA_001464125.1 of Betaproteobacteria bacterium Ga0077540. GTDB lineage: Bacteria > Pseudomonadota > Gammaproteobacteria > Burkholderiales > Methylophilaceae > Methylophilus. Next base: position 61,343 of record LNEP01000012.1, read on the forward strand.
ATTGGCTCGCCGCTTGCCACCAAATTAATGGGCTATTTTGCCACACCCACCAATCCTGGCGTTTGGCAAACCTTTGTAGTACTCGCTGTGATTTATGCCATCTTCATGGTGTGCGGCTCACTGGGCTATCGTGTGCCTGCTACAGGCTGGAAACCTGCTAACTGGACTCCTCCCGCACCAACAACTAATACCATGATTGCCACACGCCACGTGCATTTAAACAAAGCGCACAAAACCCCACAGTTTTGGCTACTTTGGATTGTATTGTGCATGAACGTTTCGGCAGGGATCGGCATTATTGGTGCGGCTGCCCCCATGCTACAAGAAACTTTTGGCGGCGCCCTGATTGGTCAACATGCTATTGGTTTTGCCGATATTAAAAAAGACGAGGCTTTGACCGCGGCAGCAGCGGCTGTAGGTGCCGGCTTTGTTGGCATTATTTCGTTGTTTAATATTTTTGGGCGCTTTGCTTGGGCCACCTCGTCCGATGCACTTGGCCGTAAGCGGACCTATTACATCTTCTTTATACTGGGCGCGCTGATGTATTGCGCAGCCACCTACATGGCAGGACATAAGTCCCTCGCATTATTTGTAGCTGCATTCTGCATTATAGCCTCTATGTATGGTGGTGGTTTTGCCACCATTCCGGCCTACTTGGCGGATATGTTCGGCACCCAGTTTGTAGGGGCGATTCATGGTCGTTTGCTCACAGCTTGGTCCACAGCAGGCATAGTCGGCCCAGTAATTGTGAACTCAATGCACGATATTCGTTTAGAGGCAGGTGTGCCATTTGACCAAATTTATGCCCCTATTTTTATGGTGCTAGCAGGCTTATTGGTGGTTGGATTTCTGGCTAATTTCCTGGTCAAACCAGTGGCAGATAAATACTTTATGACCGATGGAGAACTGGCGGAAGAGCGCAAAATCAGTCATGAAAAATTTGCCCAGACACAAGCCAATATGCGGGCGTACACTGCATCTGCCCCTCAATCTTCGTTGGTGGTGAAGTTGGCGTGGCTGGCAGTATTGGTCCCCATCAGCTATGGCGTTTGGATGACCGTGCAAAAAGCATGGGTGTTATTTAGTTAAGCGTTTGATTAGATTCATTGATTAAGGCGTATTGAGTTAAAATATCGTTTTAGCAATAAATTTAGGATTGAAATTGAATAAAATCGCTCAAGATTTGAATGGCGCTGGCAAAAAAATTGGCATCGTACTCTCCCGCTTTAACAGCAATATCGGTGACGCCCTATTAAGCGCTTGCCACCAGGAGCTATTGAAACTGGGGGTTAAAGCACAAGATATCAAGATTGCCACCGTGCCGGGCGCACTAGAAACACCGTTAATCTTGCAGCATATGGCTTTGAGCGAACAATACGATGCGCTGATTGCACTGGGTGCGATTATTCGTGGTGAAACTTACCACTTTGAAGTGGTGGCCAATGAGTCTGCACGTGGCATTTCTGAAGTGCAATTAAATACCGGTATCCCAGTCGCCAATGCAGTGCTGACAACAGAAGATGATGCGCAGGCCGAAGCCCGTATGCATATTAAAGGCGCGGAAGCAGCTCAAGTAGCCATTGAAATGGCTAATTTGGTACGCGCACTATGAGTGGCGAGCAAGCAGCAAATAAGCCTGTTAAAAAACCCAAAACCAGCCAAAACAGGCGTAAATCTCGCGAACTAGTATTAAAGGCTATCTATCGTGGCATGATGAATGCGGGTGAGCTCAAGCAGATTGCAACCGACGCCAAAGATGACCCAGACTATATCAAAACCGATGAAGCTTACTTTAAACAGTTGCTTGCGGGTGTTACAGAAAATATCGAGAAACTGGATCAAGAAATCACTGCGTTTATTGACCGCAAGCTAGACGAACTGAGCCCAGTGGAACACGCGATTTTGCGCATCTCAAGTTATGAACTGTTTTTTGATGTGAGCATTCCGTATCGCGTAGCCATCAACGAAGGCGTGGAGCTTGCAAAACTGTATGGTGGTACCGATGGCCATAAGTACATTAATGGTGTGCTAGACAAAGTGGCAGCAGTGGCCAGACCTATGGAGTTTAGAAAGTAAATGTCAGTCAGCTCAGCATTCTTTTGCTCGCTGATTTTGCTTAACGTTTAGGAATCATGCAATGACATGAGGCAGATGAAAAGTGAAAAAAAACTTTTTAACTACTGACTGGTTCATTGCACTGGTACTCTCATTGTTACTGTTAGCTATTGGCAGTGGCAAGTGGGTACAAGCAGTTGAGAGGAAGGCTTATGATATCGGCATCCAACTCTCACAACACGATGCCGGTGATGATATTGCCATCATCGCAATCGATGATGCTAGCATTCAAAATATTGGTCGTTGGCCATGGTCGCGCCAAATACACGCAGCTTTAATTCAAAAGCTATCCAAAGCTAAAGTCATTGGTCACACTGTATTTTTCTTAGAGCCTCAGCAAGACCCGGGGCTGAGTTTCATTGACAAGATACAGCAAACATTACAACACTCCTCTATCAAGCACACGCCGGAGGGTACTGCGCTTGCTAAGATTATTGAAGAAGCGCAGCACACGCTTAACCCGGATGCACTGCTAGCCGAGAGTGTTGCACATGCCAACAATGTTGTTCTGGCGATGCCCTTTATATTGGGCACGCCCATCGGCAAACCTAATGGCCCCTTACCAAATTACGTTACCAACCAGACTCTAACCAATATCGTTTACGATACCCACCCCAACCAATATCCGCCCAGACCGATACAAGCTAAAGAGGCACACCCGCCTATTCCATCCATAGGTAGCCAAGCCAGTGCAATCGGTCATTTAAATCAAGTATTGGATATCGATGGCGCCATACGTGTTGAACCACTAGTGCTGCAATACTATGATGCCTATTACCCATCACTAGCTTTGCAGGTTGTTACACGATATTTGAATTTAACAACACAAGATATTCAAGTGAGATTGGGTAAAGCGGTACAAGTAGGTAAATTGAATATAGCGACCAATCCACAACTACAAATGCACAGTTTTTTCTATGCTTCGCAAGCGCAAAGCGACCCATTTCCAATGGATTCTTTCTATGATGTGCTGAGCGGAAAAATATCGCCCGACAAATATCAACACAAAATTGTGCTTATTGGCATGGCCGCCACGGGAGATGGCGGTGATTCACAAATCACCCCAGTGTCTGCCCAGATGCCTCCGATTCAAACTCTGGCGCACGTGATTGCCAGCATCCTGAACGAGGACTTTTTTACCATCCCAAGCTGGGCCAATTGGTTTGAGTTTTTAATCTGGCTGGCCATCGCCTTATACCTAACCTTGCTTTTGCCGAAATTATCAGCAAGCGCAGCTATTCCCGTGAGCTTTGGCCTGGCCATCGTCTTAGTATTGACGCATCTCACACTCATGACTCAGTACGGCTGGTGGGTACAATTAATGATGCCCCTTATGTTATTAGTACTGGGGCACGCGCTGATTACATCCAAACACTATTGGGTTTCCGAGCGCGGCAAACTGCGCGCGGATGCAGACTCTTCAGAAAGTAATCGCAACTTGGCATTGATGCTGCAAAGCCAAGGACAATTGGATATGGCGTTTGATCGTTTTAGAAAATGTCAGCTCAATGATAGCCTAATGGAAAACTTGTATCACTTAGGATTAGACTTTGAGCGCAAGCGTCAATTTAACAAAGCAGAGCATGTATTTGGCTATATGTTATCGCATGACGCACAGTTTAAAGACATTAAACAACGTACCATCACTGCTAGACAGCTATCAGAAACCGTCATTCTAGGTGGTCACCCTACGCCACATTTGCAAACAGAATTATTGGGCGACAATCACACCATCACCAAACCCATGCTAGGGCGCTACCAAGTTGAGAAAGAGTTGGGCAAAGGTGCCATGGGAACCGTTTATTTAGGCGTGGACCCTAAAATCGGCCGTCAAGTTGCCATTAAGACATTGGCACTTTCACAAACATTTGAACCGAGTGAGTTGGACGCGGTGAAGTCTCGCTTTTTTAGAGAGGCAGAAACAGCGGGAAAACTCAACCATCCCAATATAGTCACCATTTATGATGCAGGCGAGGAACATGATTTAGCCTATATTGCAATGGAGTTACTCAAAGGTCATGACCTCAACCCCTATACCAAACTTGGCCATTTACTGCCATTTGAAACCACTATCAAGATTATGATTAAAGTGGCAGAGGCCTTAGATTATGCGCATCAGCAACATGTCATTCATCGTGATGTAAAACCAGCCAATATCATGTTTGAGCCAGAAACAGAACTGGTGAAAGTGACCGATTTCGGAATTGCACGCATCACAGACGCCTCTAAAACCAAAACCGGGATGGTCTTAGGTACGCCTAACTTTATGTCGCCAGAACAGCTATCCGGTAGAAAATTAGATGGGCGTTCAGACTTATTCTCTCTAGGTACTAGCATGTATCAACTCTTGACCGGTGCGCTGCCTTTTGATGGCGATTCAATGGCCAACTTGATGTACAACATTAGTCAAGAAGCACCTAAGGATGTGCGTGAGCTTAATTCCGACATTCCAATTGCACTCGCGAATATCATCCACAAGCTTTTGCAAAAAGACCCCAATGAACGCTACCAGAGTGGTCACGAACTCGCCGTTGATTTGCAACGCTGTTTAGAAGGGCTAAGCCATTGAATCACCTAGAGCATGCACTCAGAATCGCACGTCATACGGATACTGGACAATTACGTACCCGCAATGAAGATGCCATTGCCAGTGACGCAAGCATTGGTTTAGCTGTGCTCGCAGATGGCATGGGGGGTTATAACGCAGGCGATGTTGCCAGTCAAATGGCTACACTGACAATTACAGCAGAACTTATCTCTGGTTTTAATCGAGCGCATCAGTCTGGCAAGCAAGTTGATAGCGAGCAAGCAAGCAGCTTAATGTCAGATGCTGTGCATGCTGCAAACATAGCCATTTACCAAGTAGCTAATGAGCAAGAGCAATGCGAAGGTATGGGCACCACTTTGGTATTATCACTATTTGTGGATAACCGTGTAGTGATTGGGCATATTGGTGACTCCAGAGCTTACGTGTTGCGAAACGACCAACTCAAGCAGCTAACAAATGACCACTCTTTGCTCCAAGAGCAGATTGACTCCGGCTTGATCACTTTAGAGCAGGCCAAACTTGCCACCTATAAAAACTTTGTGACCAAAGCACTTGGCGTTGATCCAGTAACCGATTTGGAAATAAATACCCACAATGTTGAAGTAGGCGATTTGTATTTGCTGTGCTCAGATGGTCTGACCGATATGCTAGAGCCATACGAGATAGAAACCACTTTGATTGAGGGCCAAGATGACTTGGAGTCACTAGCGAACACCTTGATTAGAAAAGCCAATCAACGGGGTGGCAAAGATAATATTTCTGTGATATTAATAAGCGTTGTAGAAGAGTTTCCACTAAGTAAGCCAAATTGGCTACAATCACTTATCAAGAAAGTGGTAGATAAAGGTTAGACATGTCAAAGCTAGTTTGCACATTAGATGATCGCGTGATTAACGAGTACCCACTCAATAAAGAGCGTATTTCTATTGGCAGAAGGCAAAACAACGATATTGTCATCGACAACCTTGCCGTGAGTGGTTTGCATGCTGTGATTGTGACCATCGGCAAAGACTCTTTTTTAGAAGATGCCAATAGCACCAATGGCACCTTTGTCAATTTAAAGCCAGTGCGAAAGCATGTACTCAACCAAGATGATGTGATTGAAATTGGTCGTCATCAGTTTAAATACATCAAAGAGCACTCGTCCGCAGTGGCCACTGCTCCTGCCGCTACTAAAGAAGAACATGCAGGTTCTACACCTTTAGACAAATCACCACATACGCAACCACCTTCGCTCAAATCTCTGATTCAAATGTCCAGACCAATGAAAAGCGAAGAAGAAATGCTGTCTGAAACTACGCCAGTTGCCATACCAGCTGCACCACTGCCTATTGGCAAGCTGCACATATTGAATGGCTCGAATAGCGGCAAAACGCTTACGCTCAACAAAACCCTCACTACTTTGGGCAAACCGGGTGCGCAAGTGATTGTGATTACCAAACGCACCAATGGGTATTTTTTAAGCCAGGTGGAAGGGGAAGAGCAACCCAGCATTAACGGCAATCCTTTACATACCCTCTCCTATGGCCTTAAAAATAAGGACATGTTAGAAATTTCAGGTATTAAAATGGAATTTACCTTTGCTTGATCCGCTTTGGGTTGAGTTGCTCGCGTAAATTTCAAAATGTTGCTAAATCAATCGCTAAACCAGTCAATAGACCAACTAGAAAGGCTCAACGCAATTGGCGTGGCCTTGTCTGCAGAGCAAAACACTAACCGTTTATTAGAGATTATCCTGCTAGGTGCGCAAGAACTCACTCATGCAGACGGCGGTACGCTGTACACCCTGCATGAACAATCATTAAAGTTTGAAATTTTACGTAACACCACGCTGAATATTGCGATGGGTGGCACCACCGCGCAACCCATCCCATTTGCACCGCTACCGCTTTATTTAGATAACGGTGCTCCAAATCTTAATATGGTGGCTGCGCACTGTGCTATTCAGCAAACCACCATTAATATTGAAGACGCCTATTCGCCAGAGCAAGGCTTTGATTTTTCTGGCACCCGCGCATTTGATGAGCGCACTGGTTACCACTCGCAATCATTCTTAACGGTACCCATGCGCAATCATGAAAATGAGGTGATAGGTGTATTGCAACTCATTAATGCAAAAGACCCTGAGACACAAAGCATTATTCCATTCTCGGACTCACATCAGCGCTTGGTGGAGTCATTGGCATCCCAAGCGGCTATCGCGTTATCCAATCATCGCTTGATTGAAGGCTTAAAAAGCTTGTTTGAATCATTTATTAAATTAATTGCAGATGCGATTGATGAGAAGTCGCCTTATACCGGTGGCCATTGCCAACGCGTGCCGGTATTGACCATGATGTTGGCAGAAGCAGCCATTCAGTCACAACACCCTACTTTTAAAGATTTTCATCTCAACGCCCAAGAGTTATACGAGCTCAAAATTGCGGCATGGTTACACGACTGCGGTAAAGTCACCACACCGGAATCGATCATGGACAAAGCCACTAAGCTAGAAACCATCTTCGATCGTATCCATCTGATTGATGAGCGCTTTGAATTATTAAAATCACAACGCGAGGCCAATCATTTGCGTAAAGTGATTGAATTGCAGACCAAAGGAAAAACCATCAACCCCAAACACCTTGCGCATGAAATCAATGTCATCAAAAAACAATTAGACGATGACAAAAACTTTATCCGCAAGGTCAATTATGGCAGCGAGTCGATGAGCCCCGATGATCAGGCTAGGGTGCGTGCCATCGCCAATTATCAATACCAAAATGAGGCCGGACAGTCCGTTAAGTTTTTAAGCGATGATGAAACTTACAACCTGACGATACCCAAAGGCACCCTTACCCCTGAAGAGCGCCAAATTATCAATAACCATATTGTGGTCACCATTAACATGCTGGAATCGCTCCCTTACCCCAAGGGCTTAAGACGTGTTCCGGAATACGCAGGCGGTCATCACGAACGGATGGATGGCACTGGTTACCCCAAAGGGTTAACACGTGAGCAAATGTCTATTCCTGCCAGAATGATGGGCGTGGCTGATATATTTGAGGCACTCACTTCAAAAGATCGCCCTTATAAAAAGGCAAAAACATTATCTGACACATTAAACATTCTGGGGAATATGAAGCTGAATCAGCATATTGATGCAGATGTATTTGATCTGTTTATACGTGAGAAGATATATTTACGCTACGCGGAAATGTTTTTGGATCCAGAACAGATTGATGCTATCGATGAATCAAAAATTATTGGTTATACACTTTAACCAAATACGTTCTAACTAAATTAGTCTTTCAAGAACGACTTTGCCGCCTTGAGAATCAGCGGAATTTTAGTCGCATCCACATGCTGAAATGATGTCCCACCGGGTATCAAACGTAAGTTAGGTCCCGCATCACACTCACCCAAGCACTGAATTTCTTTGACGCCTATTGCCAATCCTGTCGCGTTAACCGCATCTGTTAATCGCTCTTTGAGCTCAAGCGCACCACGTGCTGCGCATGATGGCTGATTAGGGTTAGCACGATGGTTAGTACAGACTAGGATAGATTTCATATGGGAGTACCTGTATTAATCAGAGGTTAAGCTTCTATGGTCACTGCCATCATAGTCCCGTCAGCCTTTAATTTCAAATAACTGCCCTGCTCGTACCAATCACCCAATACATAACGCTCACACACATGCGCATCCACATGATGCACATGCCGATTCGGTCTATGCGTATGCCCGTGAATAAATACAGGCGGGTAATCATACTCACGCACCAAATTTTCCAGCGCCTGCTCATTCACATCCATGATAGAGGCCATTTTGGTAGATTTCTCTTGCTCACTTTTTGTCCGCGCTTGTTGAATAAACGCCTGACGCTGTGGCAGCGTCTGGTTCAGAAAATCTTCCTGCCAAGCAGGTTGACGCACCTGTGCTCTAAACGCCATGTACTGCACATCATCCGTGCATAGGGCATCACCATGGCTTAATAGCACTTGTCTACCGTAAATTTGCGTTAATGTTGGGTCACCAATTAACTGCGCACCAGTGGCTTTTGAAAAACATTCTCGAATCAAAAAATCACGGTTTCCATGCATGAAAAACACTTGCGTTTGCAGTTGCGTCAGTTGCTGTAACGCTTGAATAATCGGCTGATGAAAGTCATCGAACATGGCGTCATCACCAGCCCAATACTCAAAAAAATCACCTAAGATATAGAGCGCATCTGCTTTTGTAGCCACCTCGGCCAACCATCGAAGAAAAGCCGAGGTGATGTGCGGACGTGATTCACATAAATGCAAATCAGAAATAAAGAGGGTATTGCCCTGCATTCACATTAGCAAACTGTGGCTTTTAGAATCACCACAGGCTCTACTGGTACGTCTTGATGGCCGGCGCGGCTTGTGGTTGGCACAGCTTTAATCGCATCGACCACATCCATACCTTCTACCACTTTGCCAAACACACAGTAGCCCCATCCACTTGGCGTAGGTGCAGTATGGTTCAAAAAGTCATTATCAGACACGTTAATGAAAAACTGACTGCTAGCAGAATCTGGTACTGATGTTCGTGCCATAGCAATCGTATATTTATCATTGCTCAAGCCGTTATTGGCTTCATTTTTAATTGATGCCTCAGTTGGTTTTTGCTTCATATTGGTATCAAAACCACCACCCTGAATCATAAACCCATTGATTACGCGGTGAAAAACCACATTCTCATAAAAACCGCTCTCTACGTACTGTAAAAAGTTGGCTACTGTTATAGGCGCCTTTTCTGCGTCTAACTCAATGGTGATATCACCAAAATTCGTGGATAATTTGACCACAATTGTTCCTTTACTTATTGATGGATGACTTACTGATTTATTTTGCAGCGGGTGCTGATTTTACTTTGGCTTGCTTAATGATAATTGGCCTAATAGGTACATCTGAAAAGCCACGGTTATTGCCTGTAGGCACAATCCCTATTTTATGAACGACATCCATACCACTCACTACTTTACCAAACACGCAGTAGCCAACAAGATCAGGCTCCGGGCTGGTGTAGTTCAAAAATTGATTGTCTGCCAAATTGATAAAAAATTGGGCAGTTGCTGAGTTTGGGTCTGGCGTTCTCGCCATCGCAATAGTGCCTGACTGATTCAACAATCCATTATTGGATTCGTTGACGATAGGTGGACGCGTCGCTTTCTCGGTCAAATCACGCTCAAAGCCACCACCTTGAATCATAAAGCGGCTGATGACACGATGGAAAATAGTATTGTTATAGAACCCATCATTCACGTATTTCAGAAAATTCTCTACTGTGACAGGCGCTTTTTCTGGATACACTTCAACCACAAAATTACCTGCTGACGTCTCGAACTCAACTTGCGTTGCGGACATCGCTGAAGTTACCAATGCCATTAAAAATGTAAATGTTGCTAAGAGTGGTTTGATGTATTTCATTAAGCAGCGCCTTCGTAAATGATTTTCCATTGATTGTTTTCTTGAATCCAGTACTGGCGCTTTTTCATACGATTTTGTAGCGATGCGCTTCTAAAATCCTGTTCAAAATTTACCACCACCATCGGTTGCCTCGCATTAGGGTAAGTAAACATACTTACTTTTTCTATTTCTACATCCACTTTTGGCTTTTTAACTTGGATAGAACGTTTGTAATTGGCCCATTTATTAAAGTCACCCTCACTATAAAAAAAGTGAGGTGAATAGTTCGATAAGTATGCATCTGAGTTTTGTGAAACCCAGTCTTTACGCCATTTCTCTAAGGCATTTTGTAGCGACTCTTTTTGTTTGGCCTGCATATCGCCCGATGCGTCCACCAACCACTCCACATTGCTGGCAATAATCACCGGAGTATTCCCCCGATTTAGAATGGGGTGTAATGTTTTCAGGTCAGGGTTAGAAAGCACTACGCAACCATCACTGGCGCGTGGAGGGCGACTATAGGTATCAGTGGGCGTGCCGTGCAACCAAATGCCAGAACCGTTACGCTTCTCATACACATCGATTTCATTAGGATAATTCAGTGGGTACGCACCCTCACCATACATATCAGGCAATGGGCGATTTAACTTAGAGGATGCAAAATAAACACCTAATGGCGTACGCTTATCGCCTTGTGATTTTTTATCAATCCCATTTTTGCCTATGGTTACATAGTAGTCAGAGATATATTTTAGCTGACCATCTTCTTGCTTGGCGTACAAGAACAATCTGGATTTAGACGTATCAACCACTACCGCATAACGTTGAGATTCATCCAATTGAATCAACAAATTAGGTTGTAAATGATCTTTATTTTTAGCGAGATAACTTTCCAGACGCTTTTCTGCTTCTTCCTTCAAGTCTTCTACTTGGCGGGGATCTTTCACAACCGTATCACCAAAACCACTCAACATGCGTGCACGCGAGGCAAGTAGGTCGCCACGAATTAAATAAGCCAGCTTGAAATTAGGAGTGGTTTGAATCAGTTGATTGACGGTTTCGAGCGCATCACCAGTCTTGCCCTGCTTGATTTCCAACAATGCTTTAGCCAACATACTCTCAATAATGTTGGCGCTATATTTCTGTGCTAGAAATCGTGAGGCAATACCTTCTTGATTGATGGCGGTCGCATTCCACGGCAACACGGCCCCCAGCACCAACACAACCACCGATAAAGACTTAAAACGCAACATGGGTAAGATTATACCCTCCAAAACCTAAAACATCTCAAATTCAAACAGATATCTTATCTACATCATGCAATACATTAACGTCCAGCAATTTCCTGTTCAATCAGCCAGTTACCATTGACTTTAACCATGTTCAAGGTTTTACGAGTGCCTTGTGGCTTGCCATTGGCAATATAACGCTGGCTAAACTGCACTTTGGCTTGATCGGCCGTTTCCATTTTCACTGTTGGGTTATTAACCTCAACCGAAATCGATTTTGGACGGGTAATACGATCACGACGTATGTCTTCCCAAGCCTTACGTGACTCACCTCTGGGCGTTTTAAAGCTGTCAGCATAACTCGCTAAATATTGATCCACATTTTGGTCAGACCACGCTTTTGCCCAAGCATTCACAGCATCCAATACGGCAGACTCCTCATTAGTAGATGCGTCAGCAGGTTTAGCCTCTGACTTCACCGCTTCCGGCTTTGCAGACTCTGCTTTGGCGACTTCTGGTTTTTTATTGTCTGCTAACTTAGTTGTGGTTACTGGCTTAGCAACTTCCACCGGTTTCGCAGGCTCTTTTGCAGCAACTGCGGCTTTACCAGCACTGGCTTTACCACCAAATAAGTCGGTAATCATGGAAAGCTTGCCTTGTGCTCTGGAGTTAGAAGTATCTAACTTAAACGCTTTGTCATAAGCCTCTGAGGCCAGTCTTGCATATATATCGCCTAAATTCTCATGGGCAGTGGCATAGCTTGGGTGCGTTTTAATCGCTGTTTCCAATGCCTTACGCGCTTTATCGTATTGGCCTTGGTCAGCGTACAGCACAGCCAGATTATTATATGGCTCAGGTAAGTTAGGATACTTTTCGGTTAAATCAGTAAACGCTTTAATAGCATCATCACGTTTACCCTGCTCAACCAAAATCACCCCTTTCATAAACATTGCTTCGGCATCTTTTGGGTTTGCGCTTAAGTAGGCATTCACTTTCTCTAAAGCTGCTGCCTGATTTCCCTGTTCAGAGAGCAAGCTGATTTCTTTCAAGGCTGCATTCGTATTGCCAGCAACAGCGAAATTCCATGCTGAAAATCCGAGGGTGATGACTAACAAACTTTTTATGATTATTGTGTGCATTTGCTTTTTGCCTTGAGAAGAATCGAAGATGTTCATTATGTTATACTTTTGGACGATGGTTGAATGATTAATTCTATCAATAGCTTAGGCCTAACCACAATAGCTGGCTTACTGAATCACTGATTAAATACACTTTATTTCTAAATAACGATTCTTTTCACTACGCAAAGAACCATTTACTTTAAGTCACTACCGCATGTTAAAAATATACAACTCCCTCGCACGCGAAAAACAAGTCTTTACGCCAATTGAATCTGGTAAGGTCCGCATGTATGTCTGTGGCATGACCGTATATGACTTTTGCCACCTTGGCCACGCCCGCGTGATGGTAGTGTTTGATATGGTTGCTCGCTGGTTTCGCGCCAGCGATTATCAAGTGACTTATGTGCGTAACATCACTGATATTGATGACAAAATCATCAAGCGTGCCAATGAAAATGGCGAAACAATTGATGTGCTGACACAGCGTTTTATTGATGCGATGGATGAAGACTCAGCGCGGCTAGGCATTATCCGCCCAGATATTGAGCCACGAGCTACGCAGCACATACAAGGCATGTTAGACATGATTGGCAAGCTCATTGAAAAAGGGCACGCCTACCAGGCTGCTAATGGCGATGTATTTTACAAAGTTCGTAGCTTCAACGATTACGGCAAATTATCGGGCAAAAGTCTGGACGATTTGCGCGCCGGCGAACGTGTGGAAGTGGACACCTATAAGCAAGATCCAATGGATTTTGTGCTATGGAAATCCGTCAAACCGAACGAGCCAAATTGGGATTCACCTTGGGGCAAAGGTCGCCCGGGTTGGCATATTGAATGTTCTGTGATGAGTGCTGAGCATTTAGGCGTACATTTTGACATTCACGGTGGCGGGCAAGATTTACAGTTCCCGCATCATGAGAACGAGATTGCACAATCCGAAGCCGCGCATAGTTGCCAAATGGCCAACTACTGGATGCATAATGGCTTTGTGCGCGTGGATGATGAAAAGATGTCTAAATCATTAGGCAACTTTTTCACTATTCGTGAAGTGCTGACTAAGTACGACGCGGAAGTCGTGCGTTTCTTTATTTTGCGTGCACACTACCGTAGCCCGCTCAATTACTCTGACAAGCACTTAGACGATGCCAAAGCTGCACTCACGCGCCTATATACAGCCTTGCGTGGGCATGAAGTAAACACTCACAATATCGACTGGAACCAGCCGCAAGCTAAACGCTTTAAAGAAGCGATGGACGATGACTTGAATACACCGGAAGCGATGGCGGTATTGTTTGAATTGGCCAAAGAAAAAAGTCCCGAGGCACTAACCCTAATGAAAAATTTAGGGGCTGTGGTGGGATTATTGCAGCGTGATTCGGATGAGTTCTTAAAAGGTGGTGTTGCCGGTAACGCTAACATAAGAACGGGTAACGATACTTCACAAGCATTTGGTGATGTTGGCTACACGGAGGCAAATATCACTCAGCTCATTTCTAGTAGGATAGACGCCAAAAAAGCCAAAAACTTTGCCGAGGCAGACCGCATTCGTAAAGAGTTGGCTGATGCAGGAATTATCTTAGAAGATACGCCACAGGGAACGACTTGGCGCAGAGCGTAAGTTAGCTAACTACTCATCGCCTTGGTATTTCACCACCAAATTGCGCCCATTATTTTTAGCTTGATACATCGCTTTATCGGCGTGACTTAACAAATCTTCCAGCGTTTCACCAACATCAGTCACCCCAAAACTAGCTGTGAGTGATAATAGGTTTTCCTGCGCAATGACAATTGTAGAATTCATCATGGTTTGTTTGAGTTCATTCGCAATGCCTTCCGCCTCTGTTACTTGAGTATTAGGCAACAGCACAGCAAACTCTTCCCCACCAAATCTGCACAACACATCCGATTCTCTTAAATTGTTTTTAAGCAGCTCTGCCAAACAACTTAACGCCATATCGCCAGACGCGTGACCGTAACTATCATTGATACTTTTAAAGTGATCCACATCTAACATCAATGCGCTAACAGGCTGCTTGTTACTTTTACAGTAGTCAAATAACAAACGTGCTTTATCAAAAAATGCTCTGCGATTATTCAACCCCGTCAGTGCATCGGTTCGCGCCATATCTTCGGCGCTCATTCTGGCTTGCTCTAAATCATAGGCAAGCTCAAGATTCCCATTGAATGTTTTTTGTAACAAGATGCTGGTAATAATGCAAGACACATACATGCAACAGGCGGCAATGCCCACCCAAAATGTTTGCTCGTAACCCAAGGTGAGCAGCACCACAATCATTGGCACCAAAGCCAAAGAGACTGATGCCATTTGCAAGTAACGCAAGGGGCTGTACCAGGAAATCGCTGCACCAGCCAAACCTAATGAAAATGTATTCAGGATAAAAATGGCCGTGAGATTGTCTCTAGGCATAATCCAAATCAGGCCAGCACTCCATGAAAGGAACACCAATAGTAGGCTAATAGAATAAGGGCTCTCCCACTTTAAAACATCACAGCCTTGCGGGTTAGACTGTTTAAAGCGAGAGATGATGATCATGCGCACTAAAGCAAGTAATAGTGTGATGCCGAACCAGATTAGCAAATGCTGACGGTTTGCAAGCTTCCACAAAGCGGCAACCAAGAATAACCCTGCTACTGCGCTCAACACAATCGGAATCAAGCTGTGCATGTACAACAGCTTGATTTTCTCAATATGAATGTGCGTTTGTTTGGATTCCATCATTTTTAACATCCCACCCTATGGACCAATACTTTATGTTTGTATGTTGTTATTTTTTAGCCTTTCAGTGTATCACAATCTGACTTTAGGCAAGATAAGCACAATATTATCAATCACATACAACAAACAACTTCGCTAAAATACAGCATCACAACTCACAAAATAAACACCTGCATTTAGCTAATCAATTCGCACGCTTAAAGAGGCTGAATACGTTAAAATAAAGCTCTTTATTTTTTACGGAATGATTGCAATGCCTGTCAAACTAAGCGCCCCCAAAGCGGAGACTCTGTTGCCTGTAAAAGGCGTTCAATTAGGCTATGCTGAAGCCTATGTGCGCAAGCCTAACCGTAAAGATGTATTGGTCATGACGCTTGCAGAACACAGTGCAGTTGCTGGCGTGTTCACACAAAACCGTTTTTGCGCAGCACCGGTGACATTGTGTAAATCACATTTATCTCAAAGCGAGGGCATCCGCGCTTTATTGGTGAATACCGGCTGCGCCAATGCCGGCACTGGCGAGGACGGCCTGCAACGTGCACAACAAAGTTGCCAAGCACTGGCTGGTTTACTGAATTTGAAAGCTAGTCAGGTATTGCCCTTTTCTACTGGCGTAATTTTAGAGCCCTTGCCTGTAGATAAAGTGATTGCTGGCTTGCCTGCGGCCATTAGTAACTTAAAAGAAGATAACTGGCTAAATGCAGCAGAAGCCATTATGACCACAGACATTGTGGCCAAAGGCACATCGCGCCAATTAACCATTGATGGTAAAACCGTGACCATTACTGGCATCAGCAAAGGCTCTGGCATGATTCACCCCAATATGGCCACCATGCTGGGCTATATTGCTACGGACGCCGCCATCAGCCAACCCGCGTTGGAAAGCATCATCCAATACGCCGTGAACAAATCGTTTAATTGCATTACGGTAGATGGCGATACCTCGACCAACGATAGCTTAATCATGATGGCAACACACTTGGCTGGAAATGCAGAAATTACTGCGCAAAGCGCCGACTTTATTGCTCTTCGCGATGCACTCACCGATGTGGCGATTGAATTGGCGCAAGCCATTGTGCGCGATGGCGAAGGCGCCACCAAATTCATGACTGTGAAAGTGGAAGGTGGCAAAGACGAAGCCGAGTGCCGCAAAGTGGCCTATGCGATTGCCCACTCCCCGCTGATTAAGACTGCCTTCTTTGCCTCTGACCCTAACTTAGGACGCATTTTGGCCGCCATTGGCTATGCCGGGATTGACGACCTAGACGTCAACAATATGGAACTCTATTTAGGCGATGTACTTGTGGCTGAAAAAGGTGGCAGAGCTACGAGCTATGAAGAGGCACAAGGTGCTGCCATCATGAAAGAGTCTGATATCTTGGTGCGGGTGGTACTCAATCGCGGTCAAGCGGATGTTACTATTTGGACATGTGATTTTAGTTACGACTACGTCAAAATCAACGCTGACTACCGCTCATAAGGCATGTTGATGAGTGAACTGCTGTGTTGCTACAACAAAATAAACCTTGCCGTACCCATCGTGCTGTCTGCGCTTTATTTTTTGTCTTGCGCCTTGCTTTTCATCTCATCTCCAAACCTTTTGAATATTGGATATTACACCCCCGCAGTAACCTTAATTTCAGCTGGACTGAGCAATAGATGGACTCACTAGAAAACTTAATTGCACGTGCAGAAAGCTTAATTAACAAGCTTGAAACGTTGCTTCCCGCCGCCAATACACCCATTGACTGGTCGGCTATTGCTTGGCGGTGGGTTGCCAAGTTTGGGAAAGGCGAGCTGCAAGCCATTACACACCCGCACGCTATTCAACTGGACAGCATTTTATTTGCAGACAGGCAAAAAACCGAGGTCGTACGTAATACGCGTCAGTTTATACAAGGCTTGCCAGCCAATAATGTGCTGCTTACCGGCGCGCGCGGCACTGGCAAGTCCACCTTGGTAAAAGCCTTGCTTACGGCCTTCTCGGGTCAAGGCTTACGCATGATTGAGGTGGAAAGACATGACTTAGTGCATCTAGCAGAAATTGTGAGCTTGATTCGTCATCGCCCAGAAAAGTTTATTATATTTTGCGATGACCTGACCTTTGAGGCCAACGATGAAGGCTATAAAGCCCTCAAGGTCGTATTGGATGGCTCTATCTCGAACACTTCAGACAATGTGCTGGTATATGCCACTTCAAATCGGAAAAATTTGATGCCAGAGATGTTTGCCGACAACTTGCCAGCACGTAGTGCAGATGGAGAGATTCGCCCAGGCGATACTATTGAAGAAAAAACCGCATTATCAGAGCGTTTTGGTTTATGGCTAAGTTTTTACGCGTTTGACCAAGACGAATATCTGGCTATCGCAGCCAGTTGGCTCAGTAGCTTCGATATTCCGTTTGACGAGGACGCCAGAGTGGCGGCTCTAGATTTTTCCCTAACCCGTGGTGCACGTAGCGGACGCGTTGCTTATCAATTTGCCCGCGATTACGCTGGAAAACAAAAACTAGCGCCATGACTAAAATAGTGCAAGTTGCTGTCGCCATTCTTCAAAAAGCAAATGGCGAGTTTTTGCTGGCCAGCCGTCCGCAAGGCAAAGGCTGGGCAGGCTGGTGGGAGTTTCCTGGTGGTAAAATTGAACAAGGTGAAGCACCCGAGCATGCGCTAGTTCGTGAGTTGCAAGAAGAATTAGGTGTAACGCCAACAGCCATTCAGCCTTGGATTACGCGCCGTTACGATTACCCCGCCACACACGATGCACAAGCAAAAACAGTATTGCTGCATTTTTTCTTTGTTACTGCTTGGCAAGGTGACGTCAAGCCATTAGAAGGCCAAACACTTGCTTGGCAACCGCCACAGCATGTACAAGTCAGCCCAGTATTGCCAGCCAATGCGCCCATTATGCAGGCGCTAGCATTGCCCAATATCTATGCTATTTCCAATTTGGCAGAAATGGGTAAATCAGAGTTTATACGCGCTTTCAAACAGGCTTTAGATCAAGGCTTACAACTGATTCAAATCAGAGAAAAGCAACTGTCTGCAGAAGCACTCAAAAGCTTAGTAGAAGATGTACTGAACACCAGTAGCTCCTACGGCACCAAAGTGATGCTCAATGCAGAAATTGAACTGGCTGATAGACTGGGGGTTCATGGCGTGCATTTGAATAGCCTTGCGCTTATGCAGTGTCAGCGCAAACCCGAAGGATTAATGGTAGCGGCTTCTTGCCATGACACCCTGCAACTCGCGCATGCAGAACAGCTTGGATTAGATTTCGTCTTACTCTCCCCCGTGCTAAATACGCAAAGTCACCCAAATGCAACAACACTCGGTTGGTCAATATTCAAGGAAATGGTGTTGAATTACAGTTTACCTGTCTATGCATTGGGTGGCATGTTGCCAGAGCATTTGTCTATGGCACAGAGCTGCGGTGCGCGTGGCATCGCCATGCAGCGCGGTGCATGGCTCAATAAGTAGACAATACTTAATAGGCTTCTTTGATTGGCAAAGTGACTTCTTGGTGAGTTACTTGGTCTTTTTCATCTTTAAAGCATAGTTTCAACGTAACTTTATCACCCGCTTTTAATGGTGCTTTTAAACCAAATAGCATTAGATGAAAACCGCCAGGTGCAAGCTTTTCAGGCTTATTGGGCTGTAAAGCCAAGTCATCTAGCTTTCTCATTTTCATAATGCCATTGGTCATGGTCATGCTGTGAATTTCCACCTCATCCGCACTTTTGGTTTCTGCATAAAACAATTTTACAGCTTGCGGGCTTTGCAAGGTCATATAGGCTGCGCCCACTTTCTGACCTGGTGCGGTGGCACGCACCCAAGCGTCCGAAATCATCACTTCAGCTTGCGCTAAACTACTGAGAAATAAAAGAAAGAAGAATGTAGTTATATAACGATAGGTAGCGCTCATGGTAATAACCTTATTTACTAATGACTGATCTGAGAGTAATGACTGCTAATTTCGGACTAAATTCAATTAGATGAATCATCATCCGATACTGGGGGCGTGGTTTCTGGAATACGGAAACGCTCATTGGCCCAGTCTCCAAGGTCAATCAGCTGACAGCGTTTGGAACAGAATGGGCGATATGGATTATCGGGAGTGAATTCGCTAGGCTGACCACATTGCGGGCATGGGACAAAACGCTTTTTTGTACTAGTTACCACGGAAAATTAGAGATTAAAAGTTACAGATGACCATAGAAAACTCAACATCATGATCACATTGCTTAGGCTTTTGCACAAAGTCTAAGCTGTTAAAGCGGATATTGATGGCGTATTTGTTAGCACTCACTTCCGGGAAGCAGGGTGAATCCTCGATTTCAATTCGTAATAGCTGTGCTGGCCTCACACCTCCCAACAACTGCTGAAATGTCCCCTGACGTGCCACGTGCTTGATACGTTCACCACTGCCCCTGAGGATTTGTAGGATGGTCTGGATGGCTTGATGCATTGGCATTAAGCGCGATAGCCAAATATCAAAATCTTTACGTCTACGCTCTTCTCCCAAATATAACCAATGGTGATAAGACGGCAAATCAAATTCGCATACACCACCTGGGATATTTGCACGTTGCTTAATGCTCATCAGCCAATCATTCTCACGCAAAGCTTGACCCAGCTTTAAGGTATCACCCCTCAGAGCAAGTGAGCTTTTCTCAAGGCTAGCAATGGTAGTATTTAATGCCTCTTCAGCAATATTGGGGTTACCACGTAGATGTTGCAGATGGCTTTTTTGGCGTTCTAACTCTTGCAACAAATCCATTTTCAAATCAGCACGGTCGATGATATCCAGCATTTGCAAGATGGAAATTAGTGCGGCGTGGTGATTGAATTCGTGACCTACACTGACATGATGTAGCACTTTTGTGAACAAATCTTCTAGGCGAAGATAAGTTCGAATACGCTCATTAAATGGAAATTCGTAGCTAGACACGATAGGGTAATTAAGTCAGCTTACTTATATTTGTAAATTGCAGTGAATTATCAGATTTATTTGCTAACTATGCAAGTATTAATGTAATTTTTATGAAACAGATGAATTTTTTGCTCTAAATCTTCGATGTTTTGATTGTTAGTAATGATGGAATCGGCCATGTCGATTCTGCTTTGGCGTGAGGATTGTGCATCGATGATTTTTTGAGCTTCTTGCGCACTCAATCCGCTACGTTGCATCACGCGCGCTAATTGCAATGACTCTTCGCAATCAATCAACAACACATGGTCAATATACGGTAAATAACGCTGACTTTCTTGTAGCAAAGGGATTGCCAATACCACATAAGGAGATGCGTCTAAATCAGCCAACTGCTTGCATGCCTCTTCAAATATGACAGGGTGCATCAACACATT
The DNA here is from genome assembly GCA_001464125.1 of Betaproteobacteria bacterium Ga0077540. Taxonomy (GTDB): domain Bacteria; phylum Pseudomonadota; class Gammaproteobacteria; order Burkholderiales; family Methylophilaceae; genus Methylophilus. The sequence goes on from LNEP01000012.1 coordinate 81,870, forward strand.
CAACTTTGCTCTGGCCTCTGGCTCGGTAAATACTAAGGCACGCATTAACGGACGATTTAACGCGCCCTCTTCTGTAATAAATTCAGATCCAAATTCAGCCGCAATCTCCGGTACCAACGCACCTCCAGCTCCCGTCAGCGTATGAGCAATCACATCCAAGTCAATGACCGGCACACCTAACTTACTGAATGTTTGCGTGGCAATGGTTTTGCCGCTACCGATGCCTCCTGTCAGTGCAACGACATTCATCTACGCACCAACATATTTATGACACTAAATACAAAGTGGCTAATTGTTGCCCAAAAAACAGAGCTGCCAAACCACCCAGCGCTAAAAATGGCCCAAATGGAATCGCGGTTTGACTGTCTTTATTTTTGAACAAAATCATGCCTATACCCACTACCGCACCTATGACTGAACTGAGCAAAATAACAGCAGGCAGCAACTGCCAGCCAAACCAGGCCCCAATGGCTGCGAGTAATTTAAAGTCACCATAGCCCATGCCTTCTTTACCTGTGACCAATTTAAACAGCCAGTAAATAGACCAGAGAATCAAATAGCCAGCCATGGCGCCAATGACAGCTGATGATAAACTGACGAAACCGTTGTTTAAATTGAACAGCAAGCCTAGCCACAACAAGGGCAATGTGATGTCATCCGGCAACAGTTGTGTATCAAAATCAATGCAAGTGAGTGCTACCAACGCAAACACAAATATCCATGCAAATAAGGTGGTAGAGGTATAGCCATATTTCACAGCAACCGCGCCGATTAAAGCGCCAGTCACGGCCTCTACTATGGGGTAACGCACACTGATTGGCGTTTTGCATTGGCGACATTTTCCCTTTAAAAACAAATAACTGACCACAGGAATATTCTCTAACGCAGTAATATGGTGCTGGCATTTGGGGCAGGCAGAGCGTGGTGTTATCAAGTTATATTTGGCTTGTTCCGGAGCATCTTTTCCTTGCAATTCAAGGCAGTTAGCGTGCCATTCGCGCTCCATCATGATGGGCATGCGGTGAATCACCACATTGAGGAAACTCCCCACCAGCAGGCCTAGTATTACCGAAAGTATGATGAAAAAGGTTGGCTCAGTGCGCAACAATTCAGAAATAGGGGCAAACATTTCAAACATAATAACCTTACGGATGATGTAAACTTTTGCCATCATCGCATCGTTGATATATGTGTGCAATATCGAAAATGATTTTGGTGTAAAAATTGCTAGTGCAATATTGCAAGGCTCTTGAATAGTATTGAATAGTCACCACATAATAGTTGTAATTGAAGCAAAGGACTCTTGATGACAAACGACAATAAAGTATTCGATAGAACGCAAATGGATAAAACACAAGTTGAGCTCAATCAATTTGAGCACCCTGCTTGGGATGAGCCGATCATTTGTCGTGTAGAAGTGGATCTGCCTGGCTGGTTAGCGCAACTGACTGGGGATCGCACATGGGAAATTTATGGTGAAGACGAAGAGGAAACTTGCATTAGTTTTATGATGCGCCAAAAACAAAGTACGCAACATCACGCGCCTAAACAGAACGCATTAAAACAAGCGGAGGTCACGCTATATCATAACGGCTATGCTGTGGTAGATGTAGATGGTGAAGCGCTGTTTGATGGCTCACTCACCACTGGTACCAGCGAGTGTGCGCATTTAAGCTATTACCACGCCACTGGTGAGCAAATTATTTTAAATTAACTCCACTCAACCCATCAAAAACGGCTTATCAGTGATGCTGATAAGCCGTTTTTATTTGAACGCATGTGTTTAAGCGTTGTAGATTGCGATTAATACTGGCGCGCTACGGCAAAGTCAGACAACTCGACCAACGCGTGATGATGTTCGTTCTGCGCAAAGTCGGCAATTGCCTGACAAGCCAAGTCAGCTTCTTTTCTCGCCACCTCGCGCACATAGGCCAACGCACCAGTAGATGCCAGCACTTCCAGCACCGCTTCCATTTGCGTTAAATCGCCTTGGCTGATTGCCGCTTTAACCAGCGCAGCTTGTGCTTCTGTGCCGTGCTGTATGGCATACAGTAACGGTAACGTCGGTTTGCCTTCTGCCAGATCATTGCCTAATTTCTTGCCAATTTGTCCAGGGTCACCACTTAAATCCAATACATCGTCAATTAATTGAAACGCCGTACCTAAGTGCATACCATATACAGCTAAGCCTTGTTCTTGCTGGGCACCCGCGTTACTCATCACTGCACCCAAGCGCGTGGCCGCCTCAAATAATTTGGCGGTTTTAAAGTGAATGACTTTTAAATAGTCCTGCTCGGTAATATCCACTTTGCGCACATTCAGCAACTGCAACACTTCCCCTTCGGAAATCGTGTTAGTGGCTTCTGCCAGAATCTCCATGACGCGCATATTTTGCAATTTGACCATCATCTGGAACGCACGTGAATATAAAAAGTCTCCCACTAGCACGCTGGCCGCATTACCAAATACATGGTTAGCAGTCGATTTTCCACGACGCAAATCGGACTCATCGACCACATCATCATGCAACAAAGTGGCGGTATGGATAAACTCAACAATCGCAGCGAGATAATGATGTTCGGTACGCACGCCTTGAAACATATTGGCAGACAATAACACCAATGCTGGCCGCAAGCGTTTGCCACCGCTATGAATAATATATTCGGAAACTTGATTGATAAGCGGGACTTCGGAATGCAGCGACTGACGGATGACCGTATCGACTGCGTTCATGTCGTTTGCGATATTGGTTTGAAATGAGTTGGAAGCCACAGATGCGTTAACAATTAAGAGTCTAAATTACGCTGATTGCAATAGTTTAGGCAAATGCAAAACATGAAAAAAACCAACGCCCAAACAATCACTTAACAAGATTGGCCTTGCCCAGCAAAGTGCGCATATTATCATGATTTACCCCTATGCGCATTAAGGCCGGCTCACCCTTCTCCCATGCGATAAAAAGGCGTAACATGAAACCGTGAGTAAGCGTGAATTTTTAGTGAATAGACTCAGGAGCATATGATGATAAGAAGCTATTACATTGATTACCCGCAAGAACATATTGAGGGCCAAGCGCATCGTTACCGTTGCGTATTTTGCAAGCTAGAAACTACGGCAATCAACGGCCATTTGGATGGACATGCGGCTACTTGTACCTACCGCAAACAAATGGAAAAAGAGGGGTTTGAGTGTTTGCAGAGCGATGCTGTTACCCCCATGAAGGAAGCAGACGATTACGATTAAGAAAACAATAAATCGTAGAGTGAGCGCATTACTGCGTTACGCGGGCCTTGCAATGACATCTCTCTACAATTTAATTCTGCGTTTTCTTATTTTGTGGCGTAACGTTAATTTTTTAAGAATACGCGCACTTGTTTAGGCCGCAGGAACACTTGTGTACCCTCTGCTAAGTCAAGCTGCAAGAAGCGTTCTCTGGTCAGCTCCGCTTCAATTATGCGCGTATCATCTTGACGCTGTAATTCCAAACGCACCCAAGGTCCTAGCGAGTGTATATAGTTCACTTTAGCTGAAAAACTGGATGAGCCATTAGGTTCTTTCAACACTTCAATATCATGTGGTCGCACATATGCTAATGCATCAGCATCTTCCACCGCATGATGTTCTGCTGAATCCAAATGAATATCTTCAATGTGCGCACGGCCCTGCTTCACGCGACTTTCAAACTCATTCACATTGCCTAAAAACTGATATACAAAGGGTGAGGCTGGCTGATCATACACTTGCTGCGGCGAGCCAATTTGCTCTACCTTCCCATGATTCATCACCACAATCGTATCGGCGACCTCTAACGCTTCTTCTTGGTCATGCGTCACAAATACGCTGGTGATATGCAGCTCGTCATGCAAGCGACGTAACCAGCGACGTAAATCTTTACGTACTTTGGCATCTAGCGCACCAAATGGCTCATCTAAAAGTAACACTTTAGGTTCTACTGCTAATGCGCGTGCCAAAGCAATACGCTGACGTTGCCCACCGGAAAGTTGTGGCGGATAGTGGTCGGCCAGCCAATCTAATTGCACCAAACCTAACAGCTCATGCACGCGACGACGAATCTCCGCATCTGACGGACGCGTTGCTTTTGGACGCACACGTAAACCAAACGCGACATTCTCAAATACGGTCATGTGCCTGAACAGCGCATAATGTTGGAACACAAAGCCCACTTGACGCTCACGCACATTTTTATCGGTGGTGTCATCGCCATGAAAGGCAATGCGCCCATCATCGGCAGATTCCAAGCCTGCGATAATTCTTAGTAACGTAGTTTTACCGTAACCAGACGGCCCAAGCAGCGCCACCAACTCACCGGAAGGCACATTAAAATTGATATTTTGTAAGGCCTGAAATTTGCCAAACTGCTTGCTGATATTGTTGATTTCAATACTCATCTTTGTATGTTCCTATGTCATATATCAGGCTTCGCCGGTAACGGCTAGCCACAGTTATTCGTTAGATTCTCTCTCAGCATCTGCCGCATGTTTGGCAGATTGCCACTCAACAAAAGTCTTAAGCGCTAAGGTCACCAATGCTAGTAATGCCAACAGTGATGCCACTGCAAAAGCAGCTGCATACTGATATTCGTTATATAAAATCTCTACGTGTAATGGCATGGTGTTGGTGAGTCCGCGGATATGGCCTGACACCACAGACACGGCGCCGAACTCACCCATGGCACGTGCGTTGGTCAAAATCATGCCGTACAACAAACCCCATTTAATATTGGGCAAGGTGACGCGCCATAAAATTTGCCAGCCAGAAGCGCCCAACACCAATGCAGCCTCTTCTTCGTCTTTGCCTTGCGCTTGCATTAATGGAATTAACTCGCGCGCAATAAATGGAAAAGTGACGAAGACGGTAGCCAGCACAATGCTGGGAATCGCAAAAATCACTTTTAAGTCATTGTCGATTAACCACGCACCAAACCAGCCTTGCAAACCAAAAATCAGCACATAAATCAAACCAGCCACCACAGGGGACACGGCAAATGGCAAATCGATTAATGTAATCAGTACGCTTTTGCCTCTGAATTCAAACTTGGCAATTGCCCATGCCGCAGCCACGCCAAATATTAAGTTCAATGGCAGAGCAATGGCGGCGGCAATCAAAGTGAGCCAAATGGCAGACAGTGCATCTGGGTCTACCAACGCACTTAAATAGGTATGCCAGCCTTTGCGCAGCGCCTCGGTAAACACCGCAGCCAAGGGCACAAATAAAAATAAGGTTAAAAATGCCAGCGCAATGGCAATAAAAGTCCAGCGTACCCAAGCGGGTTCGGAGGTCGCTCGTCTATGTGCGACTTTGGTCTGGTAACGTACGTGTTGTGAGACAGTGGTGGCGGTCATAAAAAATCCTATTCAATCGCTTCGGCGTTACGGCGATTGCTCCACCATTGCAAACCGTTGATAGCCAGTAATAACAGAAATGAAATCACCAACATGACCACCGCTACCGCAGTCGCGCCGGTGTAATCGTATTGCTCAAGTTTGGTGATAATAATCAGCGGCGTGATTTCCGACACCATGGGCATATTGCCGGCGATAAAAATCACGGAGCCATATTCACCAATCGCGCGTGCGAATGCTAAAGCAAACCCTGTCATCAATGCTGGCAACAGCGCAGGGAAAATAATCTTATAAAATGTTTGCCAGCGATTGGCGCCTAAACTGGCAGCGGCCTCTTCGGTTTCGCTTTCCAAATCTTCCAGCACTGGTTGCACGGTACGTACCACAAACGGCAAACCAATAAAGGTCAGGGCAATCACCACGCCCACTGGGGTAAATGCCACGTGAATACCGTTTGGTTCTAAGAAACTACCAATCCAGCCATTTTTGGCATAGACCGCGGTTAAGGCAATGCCAGCAACCGCTGTAGGTAATGCAAATGGCAAATCTACCAAGGCATCAATCAGTTTTTTGCCAAAAAAGTCGTATCGCACCAGCACCCAAGCAGTGAGCAGCCCAAAGATGGCATTGATAAAAGCACCTATTAGTGAAGCGCCAAATGTGAGTTTGTAAGAGGCCACCACTCTTGGTGCAGTGACCACTTGCCAGAATTCAGAAAAGCTAAATTCGGTGGTTTTTAAGAAGGCTGCTGAAAGCGGAATCAGCACAATCAGACTGAGATACAGTAGCGTGTAGCCCAGTGACAGGTTGAACCCCGGTAAGACGTTGGTTTTTTTGGACATAAGTAGTGTGAATTGATGTTAGCAAAGGCAATATAGCAAATTCTTTTATAACCATTAAATATTTATTAAATATATCTTTATTCTATTTTTATATATAAGTAAGGCTATGCCACTTGCTTTACAAATTGCTGACGCTTAAGCACATCTGAGCCATTTAAGTGCTTGGCCGAGCTGGGTTGTCCAAACAAATATCCTTGAATCAAACTTGCGCCGGCATCCACCGCTAAATGCAATTGCGATGCAGTCTCTACCCCAGTAATAATTGGCTTTGCGCCCAGCGATTGCACAAAATGTACTAATCCAAACAAGGCGTTACGCACCAACGCATCCTGCTCGGCTTGCTGTATTAATTGCAAATCAAACTTAACGTAATCTGGCGCGAGCTTCCATAAACGGCTCACAAACGAATTGGCGCTGCCAAATCGGTCTATGGCTATGTTGTAACCGCGATCTTGATAGTTTTGGATAGCAGCTGCCAATTGCTGCTCATAGACGGTCAGTGCTGTGTCTTGCTCAAACGTATCAAAATCACGCACTTCAATCACCACGTGCTCTGTGGACACGGCATGATCATGCAAGATGCTTTCAAACACTTTACCGTGCTCATTCACGCGCATGAGTAGACTGGGGTGCACGTTTAAAAACAGCAGCCCGTTTTCTTTAAAAATCTCGTGATAGTTCAGCACATGCAAAGCTCTGCTCACGCGATCCAGCTTGACTAATTTGTCGGATTTATCAGCATAAGTAAACGCAAAATCCGGTGTGACTTCTTGAATATTGCCCAGTCTCGGCCTGAGCAATGCCTCATGCCCATGAAAATCACCGGACTCAATATCGTAAATAGGCTGAAAAGCTGAAGCCAAATGCACGCCTGCAAACTCGCTGGTGAACTCACCGGTTTGGTTAACTTGCAGATTAAAGTCATCCAGCGCTAACAATAGAGATGACTTTAATTTTTCACCTAGCGTGGCTAGGCGTGCTTTACTTTGTGTTTCGTTTTCCAACATAGGCTTAACTCTACTTCTCTCTACATTATTTCTGATAAATCTGGTCAAAAGTTGCCCCATCGGCAAAGTGCGTTTTTTGTGCTTTTTGCCAACCACCAAATACATCATCAATTTTGATTAAGCTAATACTCGGGAATTGCTTTTCATACCTTTTAGCCACGGATTCCAGCGTTGGGCGATAGTAGTTTTTAGCTGCAATTTCTTGGCCTTCTTCAGAATACAAATACTCCAAATAAGCTTGCGCAACAGCACGTGTTTTACGTTTATCCACTACTTTATCAATCACAGTGACTGGTGGTTCTGCCAAGATAGACAGCGTTGGTACAACAATTTCAAACTTGTCCGGACCTAACTCTTTTTGCGCCAGGAACGCTTCGTTTTCCCATGAGATCAACACATCGCCAATGCCACGTTCCACAAACGTTGTGGTGGATCCACGTGCACCGCTATCTAGCACTGGTACGTTTTTGTAGATTTTCTTCACGAAGTCACGTGCTTTGGCATCGTCATTATTGTTGTGCTTAAGCGCATAAGCATACGCTGCGAGATAGTTCCAACGTGCGCCACCCGATGTTTTGGGGTTGGGCGTAATCACAGAAATACCTGGTTTGGTTAAATCATTCCAATCTTTAATGCCTTTAGGATTGCCTTTACGCACTAGCAACACAATCGTAGATGTGTAAGGTGAGCTGTTGTGCGGTAAGCGTTTTTGCCAATCTTTTGGAATCAGCTTGGCTTTAGCGCCAATCTCGTCAATATCGTAAGACAGCGCTAAGGTCACCACATCGGCTGATAAGCCATCAATCACGCCACGCGCTTGTTTGCCTGAACCCCCATGCGATTGTTTCACTGTCACGGTATCGCCCGTTTTTGCTTTCCAATGCTTGGCAAAAGCAGCGTTGTATTCCACATACAACTCGCGGGTTGGGTCATAAGAAACGTTAAGCAACGAGATATCTGCTGCTAATGTGAGTAACGGTGTAGATAGCACAACTGCGACCACCCATTTTTTAAAACTAAATTTTGTGTACATCTTGATCTTTCCTTTTTTAAATTCTTCTATTGATTCAATTAAAAGGCGCTAACAGAGATTTCTGTATAAAAGAAATTTGAGTTGTCTCTGCGGCCTGGGTCTGCTTGATTGGTGCCGCCAGTGGGTGCGCCTGCTCTAGCGGTTGTTTCTTTCGTAAAATCACCTGCCCAAAAATGTGCGTATCCTAAGTTGGCTGCAATGTATTTATTGATAGGGAAACGTACGCGGATATCGACTTCTTCACCCACGTCTTTGCCACTGCGACCAGTGTTATCGCGTAAACCTGCGCCGTTCCAACGGTCACGCTCTTGGTCTAAGCGATACCAGCTATAACCTGCATCTACCTTTAAGCCTTCCAACCAAGATACTTTCGGGTCAAACTCCACACGCACTTTAGGCGCGACCAAGTTTTCCATTTGAAAGTAATCGTTGTTGGACCAAGGACGCGCAAAGCCGAATAATCTTTCAAAGCGATTATTTTTGCCATCGGTAGGATTTTTATCACCACTGGCCACACCGTAGAATGCACTGAGTCTTGGCTTCCATGGATGGTTAAAGCTGTAGCCAATTTCTGCGTTGTAGGCGTAAGCATCGTGGTCAAGTTCTGAGATGAACGCACCAGCATTGCTTAGGCGATCTTGATTGCCCCACTGTTTTGCATAGCTCACGTCGTAGTCCCAGCCCGTTTTGCCCACCACGCCATAAGCGCGAATCCCAGCAGTATGAATTTCACGGTCTATTTTGGTATTGGCTGCAGCCGCTTTGCCATTGGCGTCAAATTCCACTTTGTTGCCATCTTGCTTCAGCAAGTAGTAATAAGGTTGCAAGGTCACCACTTCAGACCAACGACGCCAATCACCAATCACGCCATAAAAATCTTGCGCGTGATCGACTTCATCCAGTTGATTGGTAAAACGTTGCACAGGTTTGAGTGCCAGCAAATCTAATTGCCAGTCGTTTTTTTGCTGACCGATAATAGTGCGTACACCTTGAAAGTTATTAGTGGTATTGCGCCATTCGTTTCTAGCAAGTAAGCGGCGGTCGGTATATTCAAAAGCATGGCGACCTGCACGTACGCTAATTGGGCGCTCGTTACCTAGATCATCTTTACCAAGCGGTGTGTCTTTGAAATAAAGCTCTGCATAGGCTTGAATGGGTTCAGCATAGTTCACATCACGCGTATCAAACTCTCGCGTAAATTGGCTATGATTGCGTCGCGCGTCTTCCACTTCCAATGTAAAACGTAGAGGATCTAAAATATTTTTAATGGCTACAAAGCCGCGTGTGCGCAACAAGATTGGCTCATCAATGGTGTCACGCCCACGTCTAAAGTCGTTATCTCTGGACTCATAACGGAAGCGATAATCTAGGCCAATGTCCAACCAATCCACATCTGCAAACGTTTCATAGTCTTTCAACCAAGTTTTATTGAGTTGCTTTACGTAGCGTGGTGGTTCGGATTCACGGCCAGTACCATAGCTTTTGCGCTCAACGTAATAACCAGTCGCTACACGTTTAGCTGCTTTCTCTTCCTCAACAATTTCCGCAAGGCGTGCTTTTATTTTTTCCTCTTGTTCAATTGTCTCTTTATTAACAGGGACGTCTTCCGCCACATCTGCAACCTGTATAGGTTGGTTAACATTAAGCTTTACAGTACTTTCTTCGCTCGATACAGATTCTGCCAATCCTGTAACTGGATTGAGAATCACGCCTGACAGTGCTAATGCACGAATTATTGTTTTATATTGCATTGAATAAACTCCTAATACGTCTTCCAGTGGTCTGGTCAGGGGTTTGTAAAAAATTGATTTAGCGCCAGATGCTGGTAACTATTTTTTTAAACTAGTTGATTTAGATTCAAACCTTACTTTTTCTCGACGCTCAATTTGCGTGATGCGTCCATCGTGTACCGTCACCTCGATGGATCCATAACCGGTTTGCTTTTGTATTAATGCAATTGCTTTTGAAATTGCGGCTAACACTTCTGACTCCTGTTCTAAAACAGATTTTTGTTGTGCGAGACTCATAGTTGTTGGTGTGCAGATGAAGTATTGAACGCACTTTAACAAACCAATTTAATAATTAAAAATACTTTATAGTAATATTTATATTACAAAATAGAATATTAAACCAACCAATAGATGCTGTTGTATAAAACAATACAGGCGCCATTACCGTACATTTAAAATCCGCTTTTAAAAATAAGTGTTATTGAAGAATTGATTATATCTACTCTCTAGAAACAAACTGTTATCAGGGTTGTTTGTGAACAACATGCAAAATCCCCATTTGTGAGGCTAGCGTATGTCCATTTATTGCCTTTGGTTTTTTTTCATTCTTAAAAAAATCAAAAAAATAGCAAATAAATCTGAACTACAACTGTCTTTACTATAAAGTTAAAGCGTTTAACAAACATTGCTGGCATGTTTCCAAATTTTTATTAACTGATTATAAAATTTAGCTGTTCGGAAAGGATATCTAGATGGGGAAATGCACGCTAATCATTCAATTAAACCAGCATTTGGTTTGATACATTGCTGTTTGGTCTATTCGTGATAATCATCCGCATTAACCAGAACAACCATGACAAACACTCATAAATTTTCTGAATTAGATAGACTAACTGCTTTGCAGAAGTACCAGCTGCTTGACTCTGCACCAGAGAAAGATTTCGATAGTCTTGTTAAATTAACTTCATTGATATTTGACGTTCCAATCGCCACTGTCACTTTGGTGGATAAAAAAAGACAATGGTTTAAAGCCAAGGTTGGCCTAGACATTTGCGAAACGCCAAGAGAAATTTCTTTTTGCGATCATGCCATCAGACAAAATAAGGAATTGATAGTAGAGGATACTTTTAAGGATGCAAGATTTTCCAATAACCCGCTTGTTTTAAACGCTCCGTTTTTGAGGTTCTATGCGGGGGTTCCAATCACTACACCTGATCATTTTATGCTGGGTACCTTATGTGTGATGGATACGAAGCCCAGAAATATTAGTAGTAAGCAAATAGAAATACTCCACTTAATTGCCGCTCAAGCAATGCATCTGATTGAATCTAGACTTGAGCATATACATTATGTGGACCTGACAGATCAGGTGATAGACGCTAATGAGCGTGAGATATCCCATCAAGAAATTTTACGTAAAGCAATGGATGCTGCTGCAAATGGTGTTTGGGATTTAGATGTGCCAACCGGCAACGCTTACTTTGGGCCTAATTGGCATGGAATGCTTGGATTCTTGCCCGGGGAAATACCTTCCACATACGATAGCTGGCTAAACTTACTCCATCCCGATGATATTCAGAGAGTTGTAACAGAATTAGAAAACCATTTAAACGGGAGTAAAAAAGATTATTCCATTGAATTTCGAATGCTGTGTAAAGATGGCAGGTACAAGTGGGTACTCTCTTCCGGCGCGGTGATTGAGCGAGATAAGAATGGCAAACCCACAAGAATGGTCGGAACACATACAGACATCAGCTCTATAAAAGAGAAAGACGAAATTATTTGGAAACAAGCAAATTTTGATTCTCTTACAGGGCTGCCCAATAGAAATCTGTTTTTTGATCGATTAGTTGAAGCGACAAAACGCGCTAAAAGAGACAAAACCAAGTTTGGAATCTTATTTATAGACTTAGATGGTTTTAAAGCCGTAAATGATACCTTTGGACATCAGTCAGGTGACGCTCTACTCAAACAAGTTGCGCTCAATGTCAAAAGCATTATCAGAGACTCTGATACGTTTGCCAGACTTGGTGGTGATGAATTTACGGTCATCCTGGCTGATTGCAAAACAGTAGACTACATTAAATCTGTCGCTCAAAAGATTATTGACCTTATTGCAAGCCCGATAAGCGTTGGAAACGATATGATCTCCATCTCCGCCAGCGTTGGTGGAAGCTTTTACCCAGAAGCAGGTGAAAAACCTGATGAGATTGTTAAAAAAGCTGATGACAACATGTATAAAGCAAAAAGGAATGGGAAAAATCAATTTTTCATTTAGTGACTTAGATTTTGATAGACCCAGCAATAATGTTGATGGTTTTTTATATTGAACTGCTCTTCTGAACTACGCACCTAAATCCAAAGTGATTACTTTAATTGTGGAATCAAAGAAAAATTTAAGGTCACGATAGACAGTATTAGAGCGACATTTGGTTCAAATTTAGTTGCTGCAGAGTTGGGATCAAAAGTTGAACGGCTGATATAAATTACTTGTACTAATTTTCTCATTTGTCTTAACTGATTGTTCGTTTAAGCATTAGCCATGCTAGGGCTAACTTTACCTTGTCCAAATTGAAGAGTTTTTTACTTAATCCATAGTATAAAAAGTTTGATGGTGATGATCTAGTAATTGCCCCAAAGGTTAGTTCATTACAGAGATTACATTTAATAAAACTCCGGCAAATTATTACATCCAAACTAGGGCACAAACAAGACAGATTAATACTCCCTATTCCTTCGATTAGATTTTGATAGATTAAAATATAGTATTAGATGAAATATGACGCTCGATAGCATTAGGCAGAAGCAAAAACCAGAAATCAGCAACATGGATTAGCACTTTGTACGCGTGATTGACGCAGTTCGACTAGAACAAAGTTAGTAACTTGAGTGGGTCGATTTGCTGATGAATTCAATATTGAGTTTAGAAAATCAGTAAATTCAACGCATATAATGCTCGCTGTGAATTGATCGCCATGTTGAATTGAATACTATTAAGAGAAAAATTAGTTTTACTAGCAAAAGCTGTAGGGGTAAATGAATATGATAGAGGTGGTCAATTTCACACCTGTTGGGTGTAAAGAGTGTAGAGACAAAACGAAACTTGGCATCGACTTTACGATGGCATTTCAACCCATAGTGGATGTATCTAACAAATCTATATTTGGCTACGAAGCATTGGTCAGAGGTCCAAATAATGAGGGTGCAGCCTCTGTGCTTTCACAAGTTAATGACAGTAACCGTTATAGATTTGATCAAGCAATTAGAGTAAAAGCGATTGATTTGGCAAAAAAACTTGGTCTACAAGGCATGCTAAGCATTAACTTTCTTCCAAATGCAGTCTATAAACCTGAGACATGCATAAGGGCGACGCTTGAAGCTGCAAAAGAATTAGACTTCCCTACAGACCGTATAATGTTTGAAGTGACAGAAGGCGAAAAAGTCCTAGACAACGATCATTTACGAAACATCTTTAAAGAATATAAAAAGCATCGCTTTACAACAGCTATTGATGATTTTGGAGCTGGCTATGCAGGACTTAATCTACTAGCAGACTGGCAGCCAGACATCATCAAACTTGACATGTCTCTGACACGCAACGTCAATGATGACAGAGTGAGGCGATCACTCGTGTTTGGGATTATTTCTATCTGCAAAGAACTAGATATCAAAGTAATTGCGGAAGGCATTGAGACTAGAGAAGAGTGCTTAACATTGGCTGATGAGGGTGTTAAATTATTTCAAGGGTACTTTTTTGCGCGCCCTGGATTCGAGTCTTTACCAACAATACCTGATGATGTCTGGCCGTTGGTAAAAAATCGTCGAGCGAAAACCCATCGCTCATGATTGGGTTAAAGCAATATTTCAATCGTTCTCACGATTCAGCTGGTGAATGAAGTCGCGCTAAATTCTGGCTACATTCCGTAAAATGAAAAAGGGCTAGCCTAAGCTAACCCTTTTTTTATTTGGCGCGCCCGAAGAGATTCGAACTCCTGACCCCTTGGTTCGTAGCCAAGTACTCTATCCAGCTGAGCTACGGGCGCTTATTTACTTTCTTCAAGTGGCGTGCATTATACGTTAAGCAGAAAACTTTTCCCAGTTAAATATAATACATACCGTATTTTTTGGCGGAGAGCGAGGGATTCGAACCCTCGATACAGATTTAAGCCCGTATGCTTCCTTAGCAGGGAAGTGCCTTCGACCACTCGGCCAGCTCTCCGTTTACTACGCTAATTGCTTTTGCAATTTGAGGGCGTGATACTACTTGAATCGCCCTCAAAAATCAATTTAATCTTTTATTACTCTGCCTCTAATTCAAATGCTTTATGGAGTACACGCACCGCAAGCTCCATGTACTTCTCATCAATCACCACCGCAATTTTAATCTCGCTAGTAGAGATCATTTGGATATTGATGCCCTCCTCAGCCAAGGTGCGGAACATTTGACTGGCAATGCCTACATGTGAGCGCATACCTACGCCTACTACAGAGACTTTGGCAATTTTGTCGTCGCCATTGATTTCGCGTGCTTGGATATGGCCTTGTACCTTATCGCGCAAGATAGACAGCGCTTTGTTCATCTCGTTTTTATGTACGGTAAAGGTAAAGTCTGTGGTGCCATCTGCGCCCACGTTTTGGATAATCATATCCACGTCAATATTTGCATCAGCCACTGGACCTAAAATTTGGTAAGCAATACCGGGTTTATCTGGCACGCCTAACACGGTAATTTTGGCTTCATCGCGATTAAATGCAATCCCGGAGATAATGGGTTCTTCCATGCTTGTATCCTTACTATCATCTTCAAATGTAATGAGCGTGCCATCGCCTTCATCGTCAAAGCTGGAAAGCACACGTAATTTAACTTTATATTTACCGGCAAACTCTACCGAGCGGATTTGCAATACTTTACTGCCCTGTGATGCCAGTTCGAGCATTTCCTCAAACGTAATTTTGTCTAGGCGACGCGCTTCTGGCACCACGCGTGGATCGGTGGTATACACACCATCTACATCGGTATAGATTTGGCATTCATCTGCATCTAAAGCCGCGGCCAACGCCACGCCTGTCGTATCAGAGCCACCGCGACCTAAGGTTGTGATATTGCCATTGGCATCTACGCCTTGAAAACCAGCCACCACACAGACGTAACCATCATCTAAATCGCGTTTGAGGTTGTGCTGCTCAATATCAAGAATACGCGCTTTGTTAAATGCATCGTCGGTCAAGATTTTAACTTGGCTACCTGTGTAGCTTTTTGCTTTAATTCCCAACTCCATCAAGGCAAGTGCTGTCATTGCAATGGTGACTTGCTCACCGGTAGAAAGCATCACATCCAATTCGCGCGGATGTGGATCTGGCATGATTTCTTTTGCCAAAGCAATTAAACGATTGGTTTCTCCGGACATTGCAGACACCACGACCACTACTTGATGCCCCATTGCTTTGTAACGCGCCACACGTCTTGCAACATTACGAATCCGGTCAGGATTTGCAACTGAAGTACCACCATATTTTTGTACAATTAATGCCATGTTGAGCTCTTAAAATTACCTAATTAAAATAAACTAACCTAGTTTTGCTGCTACCCATGCTTCGACACTTGCTAATGCTTTAGGTAGTTGACTTGCATCGGTACCGCCAGCCATTGCCATATCTGGCTTGCCACCACCTTTACCGCCTACTTGCCCGGCAACGTAGTTCACCAACTCACCTGCCTTAACTTTAGCAATCAAATCTGCAGTCACACCAGCAGCCAAGCTGACCTTGCCATCTTGTGCACTGGCCAACACAATTGCTGCTGATTTCAGCTTGTCTTTTAATTTATCCATGGTCTCGCGCAACGTATTGGCATCGGCACCTTCCAATGTTGCCGCCAGCACTTTAATGCCTGCGATGTCCACAGCCTGACTTACTAAATCATCGCCTTGTGAAGAGGCTAACTTAGACTTCAAGCGTGCCAACTCTTTTTCTAAAGATTTTGCATGCTCATTTAATTGCGCAACCTTATTAGCAAGCTCGTGTGCCGGCGCTTTTAAATCAGCCGCCAATTGCGCAATCAGCGCTTGTTGGCTATTAATCAGTTTTAATGCGCCTTCGCCTGTGGTTGCCTCTACGCGACGCACACCAGCCGCTACACCACTCTCGGCTGTAATCTTAAACAATCCAATATCACCAGTACGACTCACATGCGTGCCACCACATAACTCACGGCTAGTACCAATATCTAATACGCGAACTTCATCACCGTATTTCTCGCCAAACAACATCATGGCACCGGTTTTTTGCGCAGATTCAATGTCCATCACGCGCGCTAATGTTGCTGCATTTGAAAGAATTTCTGCATTCACCTTATGCTCAACTTGTGCAATTTGCGCATCGGTCATCGGTGCATTATGCACAAAGTCAAAACGCGTTTTTTCAGTATCTACCAAGCTGCCTTTTTGCTGCACATGCTCACCCAATACCTCACGTAAAGCTTTGTGCATCAAATGGGTTGCTGAATGGTTGCGCATGGTATTGGCGCGCGCCTGTGTGTTTACACGTGCTAATACGGCATCACCCACATTCAAGGTACCGGTTTTGAGTACCCCATGGTGCCCAAATACCGCAGCCTGAATTTTTTGCGTATCTTCTACCGCAAAAATACCATTGCCAGCTTTTAGCTCTCCGCTATCGCCAATTTGGCCACCAGACTCTGCATAAAAGGGTGTATCGTCTAACACTACCACGCCCAAATCACCTTCATTCAAGCTGCTCACAGCGCTGCCGTCTTTGTAAAGTGCCAGCACCTTAGCCTGTGTTTCCAGTTTCTCATAACCCTGAAAATTGGTGGCTTGACCGTCATAATCCAAATTAGCCGCCATTTTGAATTTGCCAGCCGCACGGGCCTGCTCTTTTTGACGAGCCATCGCTGCATCAAAAGCAGCGCTATCTACAGTCACATTACGCTCGCGACAGATATCAGCTGTTAAATCTAATGGGAATCCATAAGTATCATGCAACTTGAAGGCTAAATCGCCATTAAATACACTTTGCGTATTGGCTAACTCGGCTTCCAAAATCGCCATCCCATTTTCAATAGTTTCAAAAAAGCGGTCTTCTTCTTGTTTGAGAATATCGGAAACGCGCTTTTGCTCGGCGACTAATTCAGGATAGGCGGTACCCATCTCTTGCACCAAGTCGGGCAACATTTTATGGAAAAATGCGCTACGTACACCCAACTTATAACCGTGGCGGATGGCGCGACGAATAATACGGCGTAGCACATAACCACGCCCTTCATTGCCAGGAATCACACCATCAGCAATTAGGAAAGAACAGGCACGGATATGGTCGGCCAACACCTTCAAACTTGGGCTAGATAAATCAGCTGTTTTGGTCTCGCGCGCGGCGGCGGCAATCAGTGTTTGAAATAGATCAATTTCGTAATTAGCGTGCACGCCTTGCAACACTGCAGAGATACGTTCCAAACCCATACCAGTATCTACACTCGGCTTAGGGAGAGGATGCATCACCCCCGCTTCATCGCGGTTGAATTGCATAAACACGTTGTTCCAGATTTCAATAAAGCGGTCGCCATCTTCTTCTGCGCTGCCCGGAGGGCCACCCCAGTGTTTGTCGCCGTGATCGTAAAAGATTTCCGTACAAGGGCCACATGGGCCAGTGTCACCCATCATCCAGAAATTGTCAGAAGCGTAACGCGCGCCTTTGTTATCGCCAATACGGACGATTTTTTCTGTAGGAATACCGATTTCTTTGTGCCAAATATCGTAGGCTTCATCATCTTCGGCATAGACCGTTACTAGGAGCCTTTCTTTAGGTAATTTGTAGACTTCCGTCAACAATTCCCACGCATACTTAATGGCATCACGTTTAAAGTAATCACCAAAGCTAAAGTTACCCAACATCTCAAAGAACGTGTGATGGCGCGCGGTATAACCCACGTTTTCTAAATCATTGTGTTTACCACCGGCACGCACACATTTTTGGCTAGTCGTGGCGCGGGTATAGGGCCGTTTATCAAAGCCTAAAAATACATCTTTGAATTGATTCATCCCAGCATTGGTAAATAACAAGGTTGGATCGCCATGTGGCACAAGCGAACTAGACGCAACGACTTGATGGCCTTTGGAGGCAAAAAAGTCTAGAAACGCTTGGCGGATTTCGTTGCTACTGGGTTTGCTACTGAGTTTAATTGTCATCTTCAAACTTACTGTTTAATACGTTCTTAATAATGTCAAAACCAAAACCGCGGCTTTGTAAAAATCTTGCCTGCTTTGCCCACTCATCACGGCTCTGTGGGCTCGCCTTAAATTTTTTGCGCCATATCTCACGCGCATTGTCTAATTCTGTTTCTTTAAGTGTTTCTACTGCATGCGCAATCAAATCGTCTGCTACGCCTTTTTCTCGCAACTCATACGCTACTTTAGCGCTACCAAATTTAGCTTTGCGCGCATGCACTATTTGCTCTGTAAAGCGTGCATCGGATAGCCAGCCACGCGCTTTAAAATCTTCTAGCAAGGCCGGAATATCATCCGTTTCTTCTGCGTATGCCTTGAGCTTTTGGCCAAGCTCTACATAAGAATATTCGCGCTTAGCCAAATACTCCAATGCACGCTGACGCAGACTTTTTACCTGTTGTTCTCTGACCACTTACCACTACTCAAACTATAAAATTCAAAACTTTGCAGTGCAGAAGAAGACACACGCGGTAAAAAAGTCGCAAATAGCAGATGCAAGTACAGCAAGGTTATTTTATTGCTGCGTCACACTGTTATGCATGCAAAAGGTGAGTTTAATCGTCTTCACCACGCGCTGAAGGCATAATATCCGCCAACTGTTTCGCATTCGCACGGATTTTTGCTTCAATTTCTGCCGCCACTTCTGGATGCTCACGCAAATACTCTTTAGCGTTTTCTTTGCCTTGGCCAATTTTCTCGCCATTGTAGCTATACCAAGCACCAGCTTTTTCTACTAGTTTAATGTTGGCACCAAGCTCAATAATTTCACCAAAACGCGAAATACCTTCGCCGTACATAATGTCGAATTCTGCTTGTTTAAATGGTGGCGCCACTTTGTTCTTAATCACTTTGACACGTGTTTCAGAACCAGTCACTTCATCGCCTTTTTTAATCGCACCAGTGCGACGGATATCTAAACGCACGGATGCGTAGAATTTAAGTGCATTACCACCAGTGGTGGTTTCAGGGTTACCAAACATCACACCAATCTTCATACGAATCTGGTTGATGAAAATCACCAAAGTATTGGTACGCTTGATATTGCCAGTCAATTTACGCAATGCTTGAGACATCAAACGTGCTTGTAAGCCCATGTGACTATCGCCCATCTCGCCTTCAATCTCAGCACGCGGTGTTAAAGCTGCCACAGAGTCAACCACAACAATATCCACAGAACCGGAACGCACTAGCATATCGGCAATTTCCAGCGCCTGCTCGCCTGTATCTGGCTGACTGATAAGCAAGTCAGGCACATTCACGCCCAACTTGGCTGCGTATTGTGGATCCAGCGCATGCTCAGCATCGATAAACGCTGCTACACCGCCCATTTTTTGCATTTCTGCAATGACAGATAGCGTGAGTGTGGTTTTACCTGAAGACTCCGGCCCATAGATTTCAACAATACGACCACGTGGCAAACCACCAATCCCCAATGCAATATCCAAGCCCAAAGAACCTGTTGAAACCGCTTGAATATCTTCCCCGATATCGGAATCACCCATGCGCATGATGGAGCCTTTGCCAAACTGCTTTTCAATCTGAGAAAGAGCGGCTGCGAGCGCTTTGCTTTTGTTGTCATCCATGTGATTTTTGCCTTTATTTTAAACTACTTAAATTAACTGCTAATTATTTCATAAATTGCTATTTAAGGTAAGCAGAACCCACCTTTATGCATCGCTATTTAGTACTGCTTGTTAAAAACACTTAGCCTTGTAGACTTTTGCTACATCAGCACGTTTTGATGCTTAGGGAGCACCCTTTTAGGTATTGGAGGAGATATGAAAATTTTAAAAGTATTACTTACAACTTTAGCCATTGGCATGGCAAGCATTACTACCGCTAACGCGCATGATTCATTTCATCTTGGGATTAATCTAGGCGGTTATGGTTACGCGCCACCACCTGCAACGTATTACTATCCTGGCCCAAGCACATATTTTTATGGTGGACCAGCTTACTATGGGCCACCACGTGTGATTCGTTACGCACCAGTGGTGCAATATAACCAATACCGTGGCGGTCACCATCATAGGCATCATGGTTGGGATAGAGGCGGCAGAGGCCGTGGTGATTGGGACCGTGGTCGCGGACATGGTCGCAGAGGACGCGATTAAGCAACTGTAAAAGTATGCGGCCTTTTAAATTGAAGCCTGAGTTAGCATTGCCATTAAGCCATGGAGCATATGTGCCGTGGCTTGATGGCGAATTTGCGTTCTATCTCCAGAAAACAACTGCGTAGATAGCTTCATGCGGCCATCTTGATGCGCCCAAGCAAAACAGACGGTTCCAACAGGCTTTTGCAATGTGCCCCCAGTTGGTCCGGCAATCCCTGTAATGCTACCTGCCATTGTTGCCTGGCTAAATTGCAGGGCGCCTTTTGCCATTTCTTCCGCAGTTTGTTCACTGACGGCGCCAAACCTATCCAGCGTTGTGGGAGATACACCAAGCATTTGCGTTTTGGATAAATTACTGTAGGTTACGAACCCGCGATCAAACCAAGCTGAACTGCCGGCAATGCTAGTAATCGAAGCAGCAACCATACCGCCTGTACAGGATTCTGCTAACGCAAGCACATCGCCATGCGCATGCAGTGCTTCACCCAACGTTTGAGCCAGCTTTTCTAATTCATCCATAACATCAGTTGTATGCAAAGAATTGCATAGGCAGCCGCCAAAATGTCATCCAACATCACGCCTAGACCACCTTTCACCATTGCATCGCATTGCCGAATGGGAAACGGTTTCCAGATATCGAATAATCGAAAAAGTAAAAATGCTGCGAGCCACCACAACCAGTTGGTCGGCGTGAAGACCAGCACTAGCATCATCGCTACTATTTCATCCCAGACTATCGCTCCGTGGTCACTGACGCCCAACGCCACACCTGTATAATGGCAGACATACACACCCAAGCAAAATAAGGCAGCAATCAGAACTAACTGCTGCTGAACACTGAACACCATGGCTAATGCAGCCAGCGGCAAGGCAACTAGCGTGCCGAAAGTACCTGGCGCTTTTGGCATCAGTCCAGCACCAAAACCCAAGCTGAGTAAATGTGCAGGATGTGATAACAGCAACTTAAATGTGGGTGGATTAGCCAAAATGGTCATACCCTTCAGCTGCTAACGATAATAGATTATTTTGATAGTGAACGTGCAAGTCGGCGCCATCAGTAATGTGCCCAATGCGTGTGAGAGGCAACCCTAACGACTTGCTGATACCTTGAATTTGCATATACTGACTTGAGGGTGCTGTAAAGCAAAGTTCATAGTCATCGCCACCTGCAAGCACCGCCTGCTGCATGATTGGCAAATCCAAAGCTGCTGATACAAACGGTAAGCACGGAATTGCTTCCAAATCCAATGCAGCGCCTACACCAGATGCACGCAGCATATGGCCCAAATCCCCCAATAATCCATCTGAGATATCAATACAGCTATTTGCCACACCTAACAGTGCCAAGCCAAGCGCTAATCGTGGTTGAGGATGATGTAATGCCCACATACAAACCGAAGCAACATCCTTTGGGAGCATAGTCTTTTCCTGAAGATGCGCTAATCCAAGTGCCGCACTGCCTATAAAGCCACTGACCCAAATATCGTCACCCACTTGCGCACCGCTTCTTAGTAGCGATTTGCCAACTGGGACTTCTCCCATAATTTGCACAGCAATATTCAACGGTCCGCGCGTAGTGTCTCCGCCTATCAAATCAATACCAAACTTTTCAGCACAGGCAAAAAAGCCATCAGCAAATGCTGACAGCCATTGGTGATTTTGCTCGGGCAACGCAATGGCCAGCGTCATCCATTTTGGTTGGGCACCCATCGCAGCTAAATCGGACACATTCACCGCAAGTGATTTCCAGCCTATATCTTCAGGCGGACAATCTGCATAAAAGTGAGTGCCCACTACCGACATATCTGTTGAAATAGCAAGCTGGTATCCGGGAGAAACGCGAATGAGTGCTGCGTCATCGCCAACCCCTAAATCTGCATTTGGCGTGGGCTTAGTAAAGTATTTTGCAATTAAATCAAACTCTGCACGCATCACACACAAGCTTTTTGATTGGATTGCGTTGCAATCCATTTGTATAAGATAAGCACTAACAAGACTCCAGCAACATCTGCAACCCAGTCTCCAACACTTGGCATGCGTGTTTGCGTGAAGGCGGCTTGTAACCATTCCACCAAAGCACCGCAAATGATCAGCAAAGCGGCCATCCATCTTTTTACTTTTGGATACGCAATAAAAGCCAGGCCAGCGAGCACCATAAATATTACAAGGTGTTGTACTTTATCCCAATGAGGCCAACCACCACGTCTTGGGGGCAACTCTATTAACATGGCGTAAATCACCACCGCTAGAAAGCCCCAAAAGATGAATGGCATGATGGCCAACAATCGTTGTTTAAGAGATAATTTTTTTAACATTCTGATTAATAACAAATAGGTTATGTAGGTTTTATTGCTGACTTTGGTCGAAACGCTTTGACAACTTCAGGATGTGTTTCCAAATAAGGCATTGGCAAGTTGGGGGTAGCCAACAAATCCAAACAGTAAGGTACCGCAGCAAAAATACCATGTACCAATACATTGCCACTTTCATCTTTCAAACCCTCTAGGGTTTCTTGAATTGCTTTGGGCTGACCAGGCAAATTAATGATGAGACATTGTTTGCGAATGACAGCTACCTGCCTGGACAATATTGCTGTTGGCACAAATTGCAAACTAATTTGGCGCATCTGCTCGCCAAAGCCAGGCATTTCTTTATCGGCCACCGCGAGCGTAGCTTCTGGCGTGACATCACGCAATGCAGGGCCGGTGCCACCTGTGGTCAAAATAAGCGAACAGCCCTCGCTGTCCACCAAATCAATCAGTGTGTGTTCTATTTCTTCTTGATCGTCAGGAATTAAGCGCGCTACCAATTCAAACGGGGTGACAAGCGCTTGCTTTAACCATATTTGCAAACTTGGGATTCCTTTGTCTTCGTAAACGCCTTGAGAGGCACGATCGCTGATTGAAACCAAGCCAATTTTAATGAATTGTTTTACCATTTTACTGTCACAATAATCACATGAAACGAAATGATATCACCTTCGACCTATAAGGAAATTTATGCGCAACAATTCTGGCATCCAGCACTCAAACAACTTCGTATCCGCGCACTCGAATCGGCAAGCTAAAGCAGTCACTTTTCCCAAACAACAAGCACTATATAAAAAATGGATGTTGCTCATTTCATTTACTGTGTTTGCGCTGATGTTGAGTACACTGGTGTCTGCAGATGAAAACTTATATACAAAACACTACAAAGCACAGAATGCGAGTGGTTTGACATCATCTCAAAACAACCCTGATACCAAAATGTATGTCAGTAATCACAAAGAAGATGACAATATCAGCATGCTGGAGAACGGCTATGACATGATGGGAAGCAGTGGTTTTGAAGGTGGCGATGTTCCAGCTGACTTGGCGTTGGCACACGGCAAGGCAATTAAGGCTGATGTTGTGTTGGTATACAGCAAATATGGCTCAGCCAAATCGGCCAGCTCGAAAATGGAAATGATTCGCGAGGCAGCCAAAACAGGCAAAGAGCTCACAGAAAAAGACATGGCCGATGAACCTACCGTATATAAGTATTACGCTAGTTACTGGGCTAAGTTACCGACCCCAATATTAGGGGTGCATGTGATTAAACTGGTGCCTAAAAGTAACGACCCTAGTGCCAATGCCGAAATTCCCGGATTACAGCTATTAGCAGTCATTAAAGACTCGCCAGCTGCAAAAGCTGGGCTTGTCCGAGGCGATCGCTTACTAACACTTAACAACAAGCCATTGGAGAAACCAGAAGATTTAACTTCTGCTGTTCGCCAACTGAAAGGTCAAATCGTGGACATTCAGTATCTGCGCGCAGATGTTGAAGAGACTACAAAAGTACAGCTGAATTAAGTTGCAACAAGCATACAAGCCACTCTTCTTGAGTGGCTTTTTTATGCCCAACTTGTGTTAAGCTGTTGGCAGACTCAGTAAAAATCGAACAAAAATGTATCTACCAATATTCAAAACTTATCAAACCAAACAACCACTTACGCAACACCACACTGTTGCATTTCTCACCGCATTAATAGAGGCCATTCGCCCTAAAAATGCCAGTGACATTGAAGAGGCAACGCACTCGATCCAAGCACTTTGTTTTACATTAAGCCAATGTGAAGAATATGCAACGCTATTGCGAAATGCAATCCTTAGTCTGATTCAAGAAAAAAAATCAGTATCGCTACTTGCAGACTCTGGGATTCAAACCAACCATGGTTTCTTTGCAGAATTGTTCAGGCGTGTTTCGCACCGCATATTGCCAGATGTAGTGGATGAGCAATATTTAAAAGATGTGTTTGGCATATTGTTTAACCAAACCAGCGACAGCGAATGGGTGTGTGGTGTTGAAGATCAAGTTTGGGCAGATTTATTCGCTACTTTGCAGTTTCATCAAGCCGATAACACCCTTAAGACAAAAGCTAAAAAGCAGCTAATTGATGCAATACAAGTATTGTCTTATCGCTTATCAGCATCTGGTCTCGAGCCTGATTTAATCAAGCACCATGAAGACTTGGAAGACTACGCATCGCCATTTATTACGCAGAATGTGGAGCTGCTGAAATTTTTGTCAGACCACAACATTACACAAACAGACATTAACCATATCCATGTGATGCTAGACCAATGTCAGTTAGTGACAGAAAAGGTAAGAAAAAGCTGTGAACACACGGGAACCAGCATTCAACTAACTTCGCTTACACAGCGTATTCATCAGCAAATCATACGTTTAAAGCTATTGTTTAACATTTTGACAGATGTGGTTGGCATGCAGCCAATCGCTGAGACTCCCGCGGTTTCTGCTACAAACTTCGCTAACAAAGTGGTGCCTATATTTAAATCTCTGGTAGAGGCAGAATGCGAAAAGAACAGCATATCAAGTCATTGGCGACAAAATATGGAGTTGATGGCGTTACGGGTGACTGAGAACGCTGGCCGCACAGGTGAACATTATATTGCTGAAAACAGAACGCAATATTTTGCGCTTTTACGCTCTGCGATGGGCGCCGGCCTCATCATCACTTGCATGGCGATTATTAAAATTTTTATCACAGGCGCACATTTGCCTGCGCTCACCGAAACCATTCTCATCAGCCTAAACTATGGCCTAGGGTTCGTGATTATTCATATCCTACACTTTACTGTGGCGACCAAACAACCAGCGATGACGGCCGCCACCATTGCTTCATCTATTGGAGAAAATGGAAGTAAAATCAAGAGCTTGGATAAGCTTGTCAAAATTGTCTCGCAAACCACTAGTAGCCAAACCAGTGCCGTGTTGGGTAACGTGATGGTGATTATTCCTTGCGCCTTTTTGGTAGACTTGGCAGTGCAATATTTTACAGGCCACCATTTCATTACTACAGACAAAGCACAGATGCTATTAAAATCGAATGATCCATTTCAAAGTGGTGCTGTGTTCTATGGTGCAGTTGCAGGCGTTTGTTTGTTTCTAGCTGGTTTAATTGCTGGCTTTCATGACAACTTATCTGCCTTTAACAAAATACCAGAGCGCCTCAACGCGTTACCATGGCTTAAAAAATGCTTGGGCGAGAGTCGCTTACAAAGAATCGCAGATTACATTAAAGACAATCTAGGTGCACTGGCCGGAAACTTCTATTTTGGCTGTATGTTAGGGGTGACATCAGGGCTTGGCGTGATGCTAGGATTACCGCTAGACATTCGCCATGTCACATTTGTATCGGCTTTTTCAAGCTTTTCGATTGCCGCTTTAGATTACGATATATCTAATTATGTTTGGATTGCAGCATTACTTGGCGTCGTATTTGTGGCTACCGCCAATTTGCTGACGAGCTTTTTTCTAGCTTTATATGTGGCGATGAAATCTAGAAAAGTACGATTTGAACAATGGCGCATTTTTACCAAAACGTTGTTTTCCCGTTTAAATCGACACCCAGATGAGTTCTTTCTGCCACCTAAAGACTAGGGCTCAATGTGGCACAAATGAATGTGCCATACATCGTTTAAAACACTAAAGTTTTTAATCATGATGATGAACTGATTATCTTCTTTAGAGAGACTCATCAGTTCAAATGGGTTGTTTGAAACCAGCGTTTTGATATTTTGCACGGCCGATTCACGCTCAACCGTGACCTTTAGCACATCATTTGCGCTTAACAAATCCAATGTTTCTTTGGTTCTAATCATCGGTACTGGGCTCTCGGCATCACCCAAATTAAGTTGTGCTTGATACATCATTTCCATCGATTTCCCCTTCTACTTCTGTTTCTTTTGATTCCACAATTTCTCTAATCAACTTAAACAACTCACGGCTACTTTTAGGTGGTTTGTTCGCGGCCTCTTCGCGCTGCACATTGCGAATCAACGTGCGTAATTGTTGACTGTCCGCTTGCGGATAACGCATTAAAAATTCTGACACGGCCTGTGCATCTGATAGCAGGCGTGTACGCCAACGCTCCATGCCATGAAAACGCGCATTTTCCTCATTATGCTTACCTTCCCAACGTTGTAACTGATCCACAATAGGGGCAGGATCGATATCCCGCATAAGCCGTCCCAAGTACTGCATTTGGCGACGAATCGCACCATTAGCTGTAATGCGCTTAGCTTCTATCACCGCTTCAAATAGCGCCTCTGGCAAATTTAGCTTCAACAACTTATCTTTAGGCAAATCCACCAGCTTTTTGCCAATGGCTTGCATAGCATCAGCTTCAGCCTTAAGCTTTGTTTTGCTGATGATGGGAATAGAATCTTCTTTATCTTGCATGAATTTCAATCAACTGCGGCATCAAATATGCCAATCACGGTATGATAACAGTTTTACCATCATCATTTAACCCTTAAAGACTGCACATGGATTTAGACACCTTAAAGCAAATTGCCGATGACGTACTCAAACTGGCAAAAACAGCAGGCGCAAGTAGCGCAGAAACCGAAGTCAGTTATGGCACAGGCCAAAATGTGTCTGTGCGTTTAGGTGATGTAGAAAACATTGAATACAACCGAGACAAAGGCATATCTGTCACCGTCTATTTTCAACACCAAAAAGGTCACGCCAGCAGCTCTGACTTGAGTCCACAAGCTTTAAAAGATACTGTGGAAGCAGCTTGCAACATAGCAAAATACACAGCGCAAGATACATTTTGTGGCTTGGCAGAAGTCTCACTGATGGCAACCGATGTGCCAGATTTATCGCTCTCGCATCCGTGGGCAATTACCGTAGATGATGCCATTACGATTGCCAAAACTTGTGAAGCAGCTGCGCGTGATGTCGATACAAAACGCATCACGAATTCCGAAGGGGCAAATGTCTACAGCAATTCTGGTGTATTTGCCTATGCAAACACGCACGGCTTTAACAATGGCTATCCCAGTACACGTCATAGCATTAGCTGCTCTGTGATTGCAGAAGAAGGTGATTCGATGCAACGTGATTATTGGTATACCAATGCGCGTGCAGCAGAAGATTTGGAACATCCTGTTGCTGTAGGTAAACGCGCAGGAGAGCGTACTGTGCGCCGCCTAGGCTGCAAACCGATTAAGACCGGTCAATATCCAGTGCTGTTTGAGGCCCCACTGGCTGGCAGTCTTATCTCCTCTCTTATCAGTGCAATTTCCGGTGGTAGCCTTTATCGAAAATCTTCATTCTTACTCGATAGCTTAGGCAAATCAGTGGGCGCATCATTGCTCAATATCGAAGAGTTACCGCATATCATCAAAGGCTCAGCCAGTAGCGCGTTTGACAGTGAGGGTGTCGCCACTCAAGCTCGCCAGTTAGTCAAAGATGGCATACTTCAGGGCTATGTTCTATCCAGCTATTCGGCACGTAAATTGGGGATGCAAACCACTGGCAATGCAGGTGGTGCGCATAACTTGATAGTACAAAATACGCAGCACAGCTTTGACGACCTATTAAAGCTCATGTGGACCGGTTTATTGGTCACTGAGGTGTTAGGACATGGCTTAAACATGGTGACAGGGGACTACTCACGCGGGGCTGCCGGTTTCTGGGTAGAAAACGGCATTATTGTCCATCCAGTCGAGGAAATTACCATTGCAAGTAATATGAAAGATATGTTGCAACAAATCATTGGGATTGGTACAGATGTCATCCCTAACAGCTCCAAGCTGACAGGCTCAATTTTGATTGAACGCATGACTGTCGCTGCCAGTGATGCCGTGTCTTAAGAGTGTCATTCAGCCCTAAAACATGCCCAAATAAAAAAGCCCCTCTGTGGGGCTTTTTTATTAAATCAGTTAGCTACTCGATTATTTAGCTGCCGTTTCATCTTCGTCGGCAGACTCAAAGTCTCCATCATCCTGCTTGATGAGTTCTTGCGGTACCAAGCCATCTTGCACCAAGCTAGCACGACGTTGCAGGTAAGCATCACGTAAGAACGCGTAAGGGTCAATTGATGCATTGTCCACGATATCGGTCGCATCAAGCAGCTGTGTGCGCTTGTCAACTAGCTGCGCAGTACGTAACTGGTTGTGCAAACGAATCTCACCAATATTATGAGTGTACGTAATCGGGTCAGAAGTAACAGTATCGAACACCAAACCTGCGGTATCTCTCACTGTGCTTGGCCCAACAAATGGCAGAACAAGGTAAGCACCTGTATCTACGCCCCAATGTCCCAGCGTTTGGCCAAAATCTTCGTTGCGTTTCTCGATATTGTCCATACTTGCTACATCTATCAAACCTGCAATACCAAAGGTGGAGTTAATAACAAAACGTCCTGCATCAGTAAATGCGTGTGCAAACTTGAATTGAAGAAGGTCATTAATGACGGTGGTAAGTGTGCCAATGTTACTAAAAAAGTTACTGATACCTTTGCGTATAGGTGATGGAGTCACAGTTTTGTAGGCGGTAGCTACCGGCTTAATCACAGCACGATCAGCCACATCGTTAAATTTATAGACGCCCCGGTTAATTCCTTCGAGTGGGTCTTTATTGGTGGTGGAAGCACAGCCTGCCAAAACAGTGGCAAGTGCAATGCTAATAACTACATATTTAATTTGTTTAATCATTGTTTTATCGCTTATTTTTAGTACTGGCAAACACTTAATGCGTTTGTTTGTAATACTACTTTAACAATTATCACTTACAGCCGTGCGATTGTCTATAGTGCTACGCCAGTAGCTATCCCCTTTTTTAGTATGCCAAGCATAAATTAATCATCCGTTGATGACAACCAATTACTAGTAAAGCAAATCTCGCACCACATATTACTTTTGTATACTACGACCTCACTGATTTATACAAATCCAGCGCCAGTAAACGCTGAGCGGCATGGTCGACAATGGGTGCTGGGTAATTTTTACCAATCTCCATTGCAATTAATTGTTGCCTAAATGACGAAATTGTCCATGGCGCATGTATTTCTTTGTCACTGCACATCGCAATTTCCGGCACATATTTGCGTATAAACTTCCCGTGAGGATCAAACTTTTCAGACTGAGATGTGGGATTAAATATGCGAAAGTACGGCTGCGCATCACATCCTGTGGAAGCCGCCCACTGCCATCCACCGTTGTTGGCAGCAAAGTCAAAATCTATGAGTTTTTCTGCAAAATATCGTTCGCCCCAGCGCCAATCAATGAGCAAATCTTTCACCAAAAAGCTCGCTGTCACCATACGCAAACGATTATGCATGTAACCGGTTTGATTGAGCTGTCGCATCGCTGCATCCACCAACGGATAACCGGTCTTACCTTCACACCAAGCCTTAAAGTGCGCCTCATGATTGGGAAACACAAGGGCATCATACTCTGCTTTATACGACTTACCTTCCGCCAAGTCTGGTCGATGGTGCAATATCTGAAAATAAAAATCGCGCCACACCAACTCATTTAACCAGCCATAAGCCCCTTTATTATCAAGCTGCCATGCTGTTCTTGCCAGATGCCTGATGGAGACTGTACCAAAACGTAAATGCACAGAGAGGTAAGATGGCCCTTTTACAGCGGGGAAATTTCTGGCTTCATCATACTGAGCAATGCGTGTGACAAAATCTTCAAACAACATTTTGCCGCCTGACATTCCAGTAGGCAGCTTCATGGCTTGCAGATTAGTGCGGGTAAAGCCCATGGATTCAAGGCTTTTTAGCGAGTATTGGCTGGACAGAGCTTGTGGAACGCTGGCATATGCTTGACTATATTGGTCTACAGGGTAAGGTTTAACATAAAAATCATTCAGCTGTTTTAAATGTGCATTTCTATAGGGAGAGAATACTCCATAGGGTTTGCCTGCTTGCGTGAGAATTTCGTCCTGCTCAAAAATTACTTGGTCTTTAAACTGGTGGAACGCAATTTCTGATTCGGCTAATTGATTCGCTACTGCTTGATCACGTGCAATCGCAGCTGGCTCGTAATCGCGGTTACTATATACAACCTCTACCTTTAGAGTGCGGGCCAGTTTGGGAATTGCTTCCTGTGCAAAATCGTGCACGATGAGCAAATCACCTCCCTGTTGCTTCAATGCAAATTGAAGTTCCCGAATACTCTCCCAGATAAACTCCACACGTCGATCTTCAGGCTGTTTAAGCGCATCGAGAATAGCGCGATCAAACACAAAGACACAGAAGACTTTAACGGAGTTTTTGAGCGCATGATAAAGGGCAGCGTGATCAAAGTCGCGCAAATCACGACGGAACCAAACTAAGGACTGTTGATACTGTTTTGACATGAACAATGGACTGGATAAAAAGCCCATTGTAAGCAATTTTAGTCAATGTATGTGCATGCGCTAGCCGCGCGCACCAAAAAGATACTTGGCTACCACGATCTCTTCTCGCTTGGGGCTGGGTGCCGGTGCTGGTTTATCATCAAATAGACCTAGCTTATGTTGTAGCGCAAGGGATATCACCAGCAGTTCCTCATCCCCTTCTGCATCTGTCTGCTCAAAAATCCGCCTTGCATATTCTTTATCTTTCAATATCTTAGCAGGATTAACAGGGCCAATCACCTTCCTTGCCGCTACTGAAAACTTTGACAGCATGACCAACAATTCATTATCCATTATGCCGAACTCCCCACATCGTTTAACTAGCCTGCGACCGAGCGCTCATCGCACACCATAGCCTATTGACCAGAATTGATATGTTAAAAGCAAGAAGCATGCTAAAGCACTATTCCTTATGGTAGGGATGATGCTGGGTCACACTGTAACCCCGATAGAGTTGCTCACAGAGCATGATACGCACCAGTCCATGTGGCATGGTAAGTTTAGATAGGCTCCACAGCCAATCAGCCTTTTGCTTGAGAGCCGTATGTATTCCATCTGCACCACCAATCACTAGCGACACGTCCTTGCCCAAGGTTTGCCAGTGCTCCATTTTGGTGGCCAATTGCAACGAAGTGACTTCCTGCCCTCGCTCATCCAGCACCACTAGATAATCTTTGCCCGCCACTTCGAGAATGCGTTTGGACTCAGCCTCTTGCACTACTTCACTATTTTTGCCAGCAGCACGCTTATCTGGTTTGATTTCAATAATCTCTGTCGCCAGCTCTTTGGGCATACGTTTTAGATATTCCGCACAACCAGAATCCACCCAGCTTGGCATCTTATGGCCAACTGAGAGGATTTTCAGCTTCATGAGGATTTAAACAGCGGCTTAAGCTGCTGGGGATTTTAAGTTGTCTTGCGTCACATGGCCGCTTCTGCGGTTTTCTGTCTCGCTCCACAACTGTTCTAGATTGTAATAAGCACGAGTAGTAGGAATCATGATGTGAACGATAATATCATCCAAATCCACCAGCACCCACTCGCCTTCTTTTTCACCTTCCACACTGCGAATATCCACCCCTTTTTCTTTGAGTTTCTCGCGGACATTATCGGCCAGTGACTTTGCTTGGCGGGTTGAGTTGGCGCTGCAGATAATCATATAGCTGGTGAGTGAGGTCATTTTTCTCACATCGAGGACAGAAATATCAAACCCTTTGATATCTTCTAACGCATCAACCACTGCGTCTTTCATTGCGGTAAGTTCTAACAAATAAATTCTCTTTAGCTAATAGGGATTAAGCCGCTTGCACGGGGATAGACTGCTTTTGTTCAACGATGCGATTTTGCGCATCCACATACACTAGCTGAGGTTTATATTTCTCCAGCTCAATCTCTGTGTAATGAGCATAGCTAGCGATGATAATAATGTCCTTAGGGTGCGCTTTATGCGCAGCGGCACCATTGACTGAAATAATACCTGAATGTCGATCTGCACGAATCGCGTAGGTACTAAAGCGCTCGCCATTAGTCACGTTGTAAATATTAATTTGCTCATACTCACAAATATTAGCGGCTTCCAGTAAAGCCTCGTCAATCGCACAACTACCTTCGTAATGCAGCTCACTGTGCGTGACGTGCACACGATGTAATTTGGATTTGAGCATGGTTCTTTGCATTGCGTTGACCTAATACGTTGGAAGGGTAGCTATTATAATCATTTCAAGGATTTAGCGCAAAATTGAATATTATCAATCAGACGCGTTTTGCCCAATTTAGCAGCACCTAATACAACGAGATCTTTATCATTAATCTGGGCTGGCAAGAGCGTTTTAGCGGAACGAATGGATACATAATCCACCTGCCAACCCAGCGCAGTCAATTGTTGTATCGCCTTTGTCTCAAGTTCGGGGTAATCGTGACTGCCAGCTTGAATAGCAGTGACGACTTCTTGCAATGTTCGGACCAACTCAACCGCTTGCGCTTTCTCTGCAAAACTTAAATAGCCATTACGCGAACTCATGGCTAAACCATTAGATTCACGCACGGTTTCACCTGACACAATGTCTATCGACAAATTAAATTGGCGCACCATGGATTGAATAATGAATAGTTGCTGATAGTCTTTTTGCCCAAAAACTGCGACATGTGGTTGAACGATATTCAACAGCTTTAACACCACCGTGGCCACGCCCATAAAATGGCCTGGTCTGGTCGCCCCGCATAAATCACTAGCAATGCTAGGTGGCTGCACGGTCATGGATTGATGCAAATCCACCCCATCAAAATCGGGATAAAGTTCATGAACAGTGGGCACGAACACAAAATCTACGCCCGCTTGCTCTAACTTTTCGCAGTCTGCTGTAAGTGTTCTGGGGTAATTCGCCAAATCCTCATTGGCGCCAAATTGCAGTGGATTCACAAAAATACTCACCACCACACATGTGGCATGCTGTTGCGCAATCTGAACCAAATGCAAGTGTCCCGCATGTAGGTTGCCCATAGTGGGCACAAACGCAATCTTGGGTTGTGCTTTTAGTGCATCTCTCAACGCTTGTACAGTGTGTATGATTTGCATGCGTTTAACTAGTAACTATGTTGTTGGGCAGGAAAGGTTTGGCTTTTAACTGCTTGCACGTAAGCACGCACTGCGCTCTGAACACTACCAGTTTCTGCTAGGAAGTTACGTACAAACCTTGGGGCTTTAAAAGCATCCGGGGATTTTTGTGCGGGTCCAGTGTAAATGCCCAATAGATCTTGGAGCACCAATACCTGCCCGCTACAATCAAGGCCCGCACCGATGCCAATGGTGGGTACAGAAATAGTCTGCGTAATCTTGCTTGCCAAATGGGCGGGTACCATTTCCAGCAAGACCATGCTCACCCCTGCATCGCTCATAGCTTTTGCATCGAGCATAATTTGATTGGCCGCCGCTTCTGTTTTGCCCTGAATCTTATAGCCACCCAACTGAGTGACCGATTGTGGCGTGAAGCCCAAATGTGCACATACCGGCACGCCATGCGAGACTAAATAGCGTGCGGTTTCCACCATGGCACCACCACCCTCAATTTTGACGATATGCGCGCCGCTCTGTAACAAAGCCTGCGCATTTTTCAACGCGATTTCTACATTATGCTCATAGCTACCACAGGGCATATCTGCCATGATAAGCGCCTGCTTGGTGCCTGTGGCGACAGCCTTAGTGTGATATAACATATCTTGCATGGTTACCCCAAGGGTATCATTTGCGCCTTGTAAAACCATCCCTAGAGAGTCTCCCACCAACAAAATGTCCACACCTTCCGCCTCCATTAATTTTGCATAGGTAGCGTCGTAGCAGGTGAGCATGGCAAATTTTTCGCCGCGTTCAATTAAATAATTGAGTTTAGGTAAAGTCATTCTCTAATTTTACAACCAAAACCCAATGGCCATTCCAGCAACGCAGCATTTTCTGATAGTGATGTAAAAAAAGCAGCCTACTTGGCTGCTAATTCATACATTCACTGGCTTTTGATGATAGAGCATCATTATTTAAAGGCTTTACGACGACGTGCAATACCGTAGATTCCGAGAAATGTAGCCATTAATGGAAAAGCGGCAGGAACAGGGACTTTACTTATATTTGAACTAGGAACTGCATCTTGCTTATGACCATGATGAGCGTTGTCATCAAATGTTGCATGTGATTGTTCTGAATAAAACATAACAGGCTGCAATGAGGAACGGGTAAAGCTTTGTGAATATTGTGCCGAGATTGGGGCAACTGGCAACGAGTTCACATTGTTATCTTTTTGTGCTTTGGCGCTTTTAGGCATCGAAACAACGTTTAATAGGGTTGAAATGCTCCCACTTAAGTCAAGCGCATGCGATGAAGTAATAGCGAACGAAAGCACTAGAACACAAAACAGTTTTTTCATTATGCAATCCATCTTTTGTGTTTATTAGATGGATACATGGTACAGAGCGCATATCAAACCCTCAATAGCTCACATGGGCTGACCCAAATGGGCTATCAATCAGAGTGCTATTCGAAGTTGGGATTAAAATACTCTCGGCTACTTTTGATTTGACTGATACGTTTTATCAGCAAATCGAGCGCAGTTTCGTCTTTAATAATATTGAGTTTTTCGTTGTTTACAATCAACAAACGGGATGCATCATAACTATGAAAAAACTCGCTGTAAGCATCCGCCAAACGTTCAATATATTCACGCGGAATTTCTTGCTCATAGCTGATATTTCGCTCTTGAATACGGTCTGCAAGCTCGTCCACTGGTGTTTGTAGGTAAATCACCAAGTCCGGTTTTGGTGATTTTAGTTGCAGGTGCGAATAAATTTGGTGATATAACGCGTACTCTTCATCATCCAAGTTCAAGCGCGCAAACAAAGGGTCTTTCTCTAAAAAGAAATCCGCTACGGTCGGCTTAGCAAACATATCGCGCTGCGTCATATCGGCTATTTGACGAGAACGCTGGAACAAGAAAAACAGCTGTGTAGGCAATGCATAGCGCTGAGCATCTTGATAAAAGCGCGGCAAAAAAGGATTCACTTCCGCTTTTTCCGTGAGCAATTCTGCTGAAAACTTCTCGGATAGCATTTTAGCAAGCGTGGTTTTACCACTGCCGATGGGGCCTTCTACCACGATGTAAGGGAATTGATTGAATATACTCATACTAAGCGGGGTGCCCTGATTATATTTGATTATCTTGTTGCGGGAAGTTTTTTGCCAATTCTACAACACTCTCACCGTTGGGAAGGACTAAATCCGCGGCAATTTCTGCCAATGGCAACATCACAAATCCACGCTCCTGCATACGGGGATGGGGCAGTGCCAGCAGATCTGTCTGCATACAAACTGCGTCATACAACAACAAATCCAAATCCAGAATACGTGGCGCATTGGGGAATGGTCGCTCTCGTCCAAACTGCGTTTCTATTGTGAATAAATGACGCATGAGTGCTTCGGGTACCAGCTTAGTTTCTACTTTGACCACCGCATTAATAAAGTCTGGCTGGTTGTCATACCCAACGGGCGCAGTTTTATACAAGCTAGACTGCTTGAGCAATGTAGTTTCTGGTAATTGTGCAACGGCGTCAAAAGCACGTTTGACTTGTTGTGTAGGGTCTTGCAGATTGCTACCCAATGCTATAAAAGCAATCGCCATCGTTACTCTGATGTTGTAGCAGCCGTTGTAGCTGGCGCGCTACCAGCTTTTTTGCGCGGACGTCTGCGACGCTTTTTAGGGCCAGTGTCTGGCAATAGCATGGCTGTGCGCGTCTCTGTGCTCGCGTCAGCAAATACTGTCCACCATTCGCCTATGTCTTCTGGCAACTCACCAGACGCACAACGCAACAATAAAAAGTCATAGCCAGCGCGGTAACGTGGATGCGTCAGCAACGCATAGGGACGTTTGCCTGCGCGTTGTTCAAAACGCGGTTGCATCGCCCATATTTCTTTCATGGTAGCGGTAAAGCGATTATGAATCGCCATTTTTTCGGCTTGAATATCAATGACTTCATTCATTGCCATGTGTAAAGCTGGAATTGGAGGATTACCTTGTTGTTGGTACGTTTGCCATGCCGCTAACACTTCATGCCAGAGCAATGTCGCAAACAAAAAGCTTGGATTCGAGGATTTACCATTCAGAATACGGTCATCAGTATTTTTGAGCGCAAGCATCACAAAACGCTCACCCATAGGCTGCTCTAGCACCACATCTAACAAAGGCAATAGGCCATGATGTAAATGCTGTGCACGCAAGGCATTGATGCTCTCTACCGCATGCCCAGACAAAAACAGTTTCAGCATTTCATCAAATAAACGGCTGGGGGGTACATCCTGCAACAAATCCGCCATCTTGCGAATTGGCGCCTCTGTTTTAGCCTCGATTTTCAAGCCTAATTTGGCGGATAATCTTACCGCACGCAGCATGCGCACAGGATCTTCTTGATAGCGTGTGACTGGGTCACCAATCATACGTAACAGCTTTGCTTTTAAATCGGCGACGCCATTGTGAAAATCAAGCACCTTTTCTGTCGCAGCGTCGTAGTACAAGGCATTTGCAGTAAAGTCACGGCGTACTGCATCTTCTTCTATTGTGCCAAAAATATTGTCACGAATAATGCGTCCAGAGTCTGCTGTTTTGGCATCGCCCGTGTTTTGATGATGTCCGCGAAACGTCGAAACCTCTATCGTTTCATTGCCCCACATCACATGCACTAAACGAAAACGCTTGCCTATAATGCGTGAACGCCTAAATATCTTGTAAACCTCTTCAGGCGTAGCATTGGTCGCCACATCAAAATCTTTGGGCTTGTATTGCATAAGCAAATCACGCACAGCGCCACCCACGATATAGGCTTGGAAACCAGCTTTTTGCAGACCTTCACAGGTTTTTAATGCTGCCGGACTAATTAAGTTGCGATCAATTTTGTGTGTTTTAGCCGAAATCACATTCGCAGTAGTGGCACCCACATCTGCTTGGTTAATGGCTATCGCTGCTTTTTCTCGCTTGGAAAATACTTTTTGTAAGAATTTTTTAATCATGAACGATTGGTTTGATTATTCCATAACACATCAGGCACTCCGGCCTGTTGATTTAAAATACGACACAATACAAACAATAAATCTGACAAGCGATTGATGTATTGCAATGACACTTCCGTTAACTGCTCTTGCGCATTCAAGCTATGCATGGTGCGCTCTGCGCGACGACACACGGTTCTGGCCAAATGGCAATATGCAGCGGCTTTGCTGCCGCCTGGCAATATAAACTCCTTGAGCGGTGCAAGCGATTCATTCCATGCATCCAGTATTTGTTCAAGCGCTGCCACTCGTTCAACTTTCACCATGGTATAGCCTGGCATACAAAGCTCGCCACCCAAATTAAATAAATCATGCTGAATCAGCATCAACTCGGCACAAACCGACTCAGATACAGCTTCGGTCAGCATGATTCCAATTACTGAGTTGAGCTCATCCACATCGCCCATGGCTTGCACACGCAGATGGTCTTTCGTCACACGTGTACCATCGCCCAAGCCTGTCGTGCCTTTGTCCCCTGTACGCGTATAAATTTTACTTAACCGATTCGCCATCTCTTACATCCTATGCACTGTGTAACGCTTGAAAGCGCGAACGCTTCACTAGCCACACAGTTGCCGCATTTATGCGCGCCCTTTAAATCCTCTATAATGACGTTATTATAAAGGATGAAATCAGTCTTAATGCCTAAAAATAACACAATGACTAAAAATCCAATTGGCGTCATGGATTCTGGCGTTGGTGGCATTTCCGTTCTCAGGCACATACACGCACTAATGCCACACGAGCATTTAATTTATTTTGCGGACAGTGCGCATGCGCCTTATGGCAACAAATCCCAAGAAGAAATTAAACAACGCTGTTTTGCAGTAGCAGATTTTTTAATTGCACAAGACGTCAAAGCAATCGTTGTAGCTTGCAACACCGCCACTGCAGCGGCCATTGCAGAGATGCGCGCAAAGTATGATTTACCTATTATTGGCATGGAGCCCGCTGTTAAACCTGCTGCGGCTGCTAGCAAAAATGGCATTATCGGCGTACTAGCCACAGTGGGCACACTCAAAAGTGCACAATTTGCAGCGCTGTTAGAAAGCTATGGTCGTAATGTTGAAGTTGTCACACAAGGTTGCATTGGTTTGGTGGAATGCATCGAACGTGGGGAATTAGACACTGAACATACCAAGCAGCTACTAGCGCAATACTGCGCCCCATTATTGGCAGAAGGCGCTGATACCATCGTGTTAGGCTGTACACATTATCCGTTTGTAAGTGCATTGATCGCGCAAATTGTGGGTAAATCTGTCACGATTATTGACACAGGGGCTGCGGTTGCAAAGCAACTACAACACAAATTAAATGCGCAGTCTTCCGTCAACTCATCTATTGAACCTGCCACCATTCTGTTTTTTACTAACAGTCAGCATACGCAGAGCAATAAAGTGATTGAAACACTATGGGGTCAGCCAGCCGCCATTCAAAGACTGTCTTAAAGTTTCTTCAGTTGCGCCACACTGCTCGGCTAGCTCACTTAATAGAATATTAAATGCCCGGCATTCTATTGCTTTCAACTTAGCCGCCTGCAAAGCATCGTCTAAAGGCAAGAACGATGCACCACCCAAATCACTCAACACGACCCTCTCATCATTCCACAACGTATTGTGTGCATAAAGGTCGCCGTGCATCAGTCCTTTTGCATGCAAATGCTGGACTGCACTCAATACCCCTTGTGCAATATGCGTAGCTTGCTCAAAAGTTATCTTATATGCATCCAAATATACATCACGTGTACAGCTTTCAAAGCTAGGTGGCTGCGCTAACACCTTTAAACTTGCATCTAATAAAGGCATCACCAACCCTTGCACCTGTTGTGGATGATGCGCGATGATGCCTTTTACCCCCACCAAGTGCTCATGCTCACCTGCGATGATATTGGCATCCATTTCACAGCTCGGTAAGCCATCACTTGTGAATCCGCTTTTAAATAACTTAACCGCTACCGCCTCAGATTTGTCGTTTTGCAGCCACTGCGCTTGATAGGTAATACCAGAAGCCCCTTCTCCCAACACTTGACCAATCGTAAGTTGTGACCAGTCAATTTCTAATGCTTGATGCTGACGCATCTGGGCTACTTCGATACTATTTGAATACGGATTGCCTGCGTAAGCAAGCCATGTGAGTTTGGGTAAATCCAACAGCCAATTCGGTAAAGCTTGCAACTGATTGGCGGATATTCGCAACAACTCTAGTGCCTGACAATTGGCTAGCGTACTGGGTAACGAAGTTAATTGATTGCCCGCCAACATGAGTTTTTGCAGCTTTTTACATGCACCAAGAGATTTTGGTAATTGACTTAACGCATTGTCAGTGACGATAAACCAGCGCAAGTTCTGGGTGGGAATTGCATGTTCTGCAATATGTGAAATTTGATTGGCCTTGAATCCAATCATGCTCAAGGATTTACATTTGCCAAGGACGGTTGGCAGTTCTTTGAATTGATTAGACGAGCAAAACAGAATGCGCAACTTGGTAAATCGGTTGAAATCGTCTGGCAGGGAGGATAACGCGTTACCTGTTAAATCCAGAATTTCTAAAGTATCTGTCAGCGAATACAGTGCTGGTGGAAAGCTGGTGAGGCCAGCGCTGATTTTGATGTGCTTGGCACCAACAAGCTTACCTGCATTTAACAGGGCAAGCGTGTCATTTTCATCCATTAAATGAGAGTGTATCACCAAGCAATGGCATTAGTGATGCGAAAGGATTTCACCTTCTCTAAGCTTAAACTTGGTACCACAGTATGGGCATGCCACATGTCCGGTTTTGGCAATATCCAAAAACACACGAGGGTGAGACGCCCATAATGCCACTTCCTTGGTAGGGCAGTGCAAAGGTAAATCGCTTGCACTTACTTCAAACTCTTTTACGTCGGACATATGTACCTCTAGCTACGCTTAAACTAAAGTAAGCCAATCAGAATGTTTTGCGGACTTACCTTTGACCACATCAAAATACATGCTTTGTAATTTTTCAGTAATCGGCCCACGTGTACCTTCACCAATAGCACGGTTGTCTAATTCACGAATTGGTGTGACCTCTGCCGCTGTACCAGTGAAGAATGCTTCATCTGCGCTGTATACTTCATCACGTGTAATACGTTTTTCGATCACTTCCAAACCAATTTCTTTAGCTAACTGCACGATGGTGTCGCGGGTAATGCCTTCTAACGCACTGGTTAAATCTGGCGTAATCAACTTGCCATTACGCACAATAAAGATATTCTCGCCTGAGCCTTCGGCCACAAAGCCATCTACATCTAGCAAGAGAGCTTCTTGGTAACCATCTTGTGCCGCTTCTTGATGCGCCAAAATACTGTTCATGTAATTGCCGTTGGCTTTGGCTTTACACATAGTAATGTTGACATGATGACGTGCGAATGAAGAAGTTTTAACGCGAATGCCTTTGGTAATCGCTTCTTCACCCATGTAAGCACCCCAGCTCCAAGCAGCCACAATCACGTGCGTAGACAATGTTTTAGCGGAAATCCCCATCGCCTCAGCGCCATAAAACGCCATCGGACGCATGTAAGCAGACTCTAAGTTATTTTCACGCACAGCTGCTTTTTGCGCTTCCATCATGGTGGCTTTATCAAATGGCATTTTCATGCCCAAGATATGAGCACTACGGAACAAGCGATCGGTATGTTCTTTCAAACGGAAAATAGCTGTGCCCTTGTCTGTTTTATAGGCACGGACCCCCTCAAATACCCCCATACCATAATGTAAAGTATGTGTGAGCACATGCGTAGTTGCATCGCGCCAATTGACCATTTTGCCGTCATACCAAATTACGCCATCACGGTCTGCCATTGAGGTGGGTATTGCCATTTCGCTTGCCTTATCTAGTAAAAATCACAAAAGCATTATTGTAAACCAAAGCGACGAATTTATTGCTTATGTTAGAATCAAAACCTCACAATAAACTTAAATCATCCATCTAAGTTTAAGTAATTTTCTTTAAAGGATACTTTTCATGCGCAAGTGGTTATTTTTAAGCTTATTTTTTCTGCTAACAGCGTGCAATGCTGCCCCAAAAGCCACCCATTTTATTGGCACCGATATCACTGGTGCTGAATTTGGCAAACCACTGACACTGACCGACCATAATGGCAAATTGCGAAGCATTACCGACTTTAAAGGCAAGGTGGTGATTATGTTCTTTGGTTATACCCATTGCCCAGATGTTTGCCCCACCACCATGAGCGACCTTAGACAGACCATGAAGTTACTTGGCAATGATGCAGACCAAGTACAGGTGTTATTCATTACTGTCGATCCAGACCGCGATACACAAGAAGTGTTAGCGCAATTTGTACCTTCGTTTGATAAGCGCTTCATTGGCTTACGTGGTTCACTGCAAGAAGTGGCTGAAAATATGGGCAGTTACAAAATATTTGCTTCTAAAGTCATGAGCAGTGCGGATACTCACTATACGATAGACCACAGCGCCGGTTTATATGTGTTTGATAAAAAAGGGGCTGCGCGTATTTATATGAGCTATGGTCAAAAACCGGCGGATATTGCGCACGACGTGAAACAGCTGTTTTAACAGCTATAACCGGTGTAATTGTGGAGAAAGTTGCTTCAGCAATTTCTCCGCCTCAGCGTGGTCTGGAAATAATTGTGCCAGCACCGCGTAAAATTTTGCGGAATGGTTCATTTCTTTAAGGTGTGCCAACTCATGGCAAACCACATAATTGATGATTTGCGGTGGCGCCTGTATCAAGCGCCAGTTCAGCCGCACTTCCCCTCGGCTGTTACAACTACCCCAACGTGATTGCGCATTGGAAAGCGCCACTGGCGGTGGTTTTACTCCTAATTTTGTCGCAAAGATCTCAACCCGTCGTACAAAATCTTCATAAGCCTGTTGTTGAAACCACTGAATGGCTTTTTTCCCCACCAGCGCATGATTGCTGATGTCTTTTACACTAACTATAAGTTGGTCAGCACTCAATTGAATCGTTGACCTACCTTTGCCCTCAACCACTTGCAATGTGATGTCTTGTCCTAAAAACAGCAAATGCTCACCATCTTGCCATTGCACAGGATCTATCGTATTCGCCTCGCGCAGTGCCAGCTTATTGAGTATCCACGCCGATTTTTCTTGCAGAATTTGATTGAGCTGATGCACCACAATGCGTCTTGGCGCGTGTACCACCAAGCCTTGTTGCGTAATTTTTAGCCCAACTGTTCTACGTGGGCGCAGTTCTAATTGATACGGAATTTGCTGGCCATTTGCCAGCGTCAATGTTTGCTGCATCACAGCGACAACATCTCCGCTTCAATCCAATTTTCTACACGTTGATTGACTTCGTCTGGCTTAAGCCCAGCCGTTTCAATAGGCGGGCCAATCACCACTTGAATGGTGCCCGGATATTTTTTAAAGGAATTTTTACGCCAGTAACGGCCTGCATTGTGCGCCACAGGCACTACGGTGCTATGAGTATGCGATGCCAACCAAGCCCCGCCAATATGATATTTAGCACGTTGACCCGGTGCTGTGCGCGTACCCTCAGGAAAAATCACTACCCACAGCCCGCGTGCTAGACGGTCTTTGCCATGTGCGACCAATTTTTTAAGGGCTTCGCGTCCAGAACTGCGATCAATCGGAATAGCCGCCAACGCCATAAATGCCCAGCCTAAAAACGGAATCATTAACAACTCTCGCTTCATCACCCAAATTTGTGGGGGAAAGATGGTTTGCAAGGCAATGGTCTCCCACGCAGACTGATGCTTACTGAGAATGATAGAAGGATGCTTAGGAATATTGTCCAGCCCTTTTACCGACACCCCCAAATTACAAGTGAGCTTTAACCAAAA
Source organism: Betaproteobacteria bacterium Ga0077540 (assembly GCA_001464125.1). Taxonomy (GTDB): domain Bacteria; phylum Pseudomonadota; class Gammaproteobacteria; order Burkholderiales; family Methylophilaceae; genus Methylophilus. The sequence goes on from LNEP01000012.1 coordinate 125,302, forward strand.
TATGGTGCAATACGCCCAGCCACTGGCTATGCGAGAACGGGTGACATTGTTAAGCGGAAACAACAAGATGGCGAGTATGGAAAAAATAGGCGTAATCACCAATACGCCTAAATAGAACAACAGTGATCGAATCCAGAGCATCATTTAGTGGGTGTGGCTTGTTCAGCAATAATATATTGCGCGGCTGCCGCCAAATCATCCATCACCAACACATTAGGAGGTAAATTACCTTGTGCTAAGGTATCTTCGCCTTTGCCAGTGCGCACCAGAATCGGCTTACATCCTGCATTTGTAAAGGCCTGCATATCGCGCAATGCATCACCCACTGCATAGACTTGATTCAACTCTATGGAAAAGCGACGGCTGATGTCCTCAATCATGCCAGTCTTGGGCTTTCTGCAATCGCAGTGATCATCGGCCGCATGTGGGCAATAAAATAGGGCATCTACCCGGCCACCAATCTGTGAGAGCGCACGGTGCATTTTGTCATGAATGGCATTCAGCGCGGCCATATCAAATAGCCCACGGGCAATACCGGATTGATTAGTCGCAACCGCAACGCGGTAGCCAGACTGATTCAGCATGGCGATGGCTTCCAAGCTACCAGGAATCGGAATCCACTCGGCCGGGCTCTTAATAAAGGTGGCGCTATCATGATTGATCACGCCGTCTCTATCTAATATGACTAATTTCAAATGCTAGCTCTCTGACTATTTAACTGGCTAATTTGGATAAATCAGCCACGCGATTCATGGCTTGATGCAATTGATTGAGCAACGCCAAGCGATTGTTTTTCAACGCCATCTCTTCTGCATTGACCATCACGTTGTCAAAAAATGCATCCACAGGCGCTTTAAGCACAGCCAGCGCCTGCAGAGAGGCAGTGTAATCACCGGCTTCAAATAGTTGATCGGCTTTTGGTTTCACTTGTTTTAATGCCTCAGCCAAAGCTTGTTCGGCAGGCTCTTTAAGTAAGTTGGTGTTTACTTCTGCTGCAATTGCACCTTCTACCTTTTTCAGAATATTGCCTACGCGTTTATTGGCTGCAGCGAGTGCGGGCGCCTCTGCCAAACCAGCAAAGCTACGTACAGCAGCCAAACGGGCTGGCACTTCACTGAGCAACTCTGGCGACAAGGCCAATACTGCGTCTACCTCTTGCGCACTGGCGCCTTGGTCACGTAAGTTGACACTTAAACGGTCATAGCAAAATTCTTTAATGGCGGACAATGTGCTTTTATCGCCAGAAAACTGGGCTAAAGCAACATTGAACAATGCATCTAAAGACATAGGCAGTTTGGTGTCAATCAACATCCTGATAATACCCAATGCTTGTCTACGTAATGCAAAGGGGTCTTTGTCACCTGTTGGCTTTTCACCTATGCTAAATAAGCCTACCAAGGTTTCAAGCTTGTCCGCTAAGGCGACCACCATACCCACTTGATTGCGTGGCAAATCATCACCTGCAAACCTTGGTTTGTAATGGTCTTCAATTGCAAACGCCACATCACCATCAAGCTTTTCATACTGCGCATAGTAGCGCCCCATTATGCCTTGCAACTCTGGGAACTCACCCACCATATCCGTCAGCAAATCGACTTTAGATAAGCGCGCAGCCAGTTCTACTTTGGCGGTTAATGGTGGATTAATTTGTTCGGTAATCGCTTTAGCAATTGCCACCACGCGCGCATTACGCTCACCTTGGCTACCTAGCTTATTGTGGTACACCACTTTGGCCAAACCATCCAGACGGCTTGCCAGCGTTTTTTTGCGGTCTTGGTCAAAAAAGAATTTGGCATCGGCCAACCGTGGACGCACCACACGCTCGTTACCCCCAATCACTTTGGAAGGGTCGGCTGGCTTAATGTTTGACACAATTAAAAACTTATTGGTTAATTTGCCATTCGCATCCAGTAATGGAAAATATTTCTGATTAGCCTTCATGGTCAAAATCAGGCACTCTTGTGGCACTTCTAAAAATTCTTGCTCAAATTGGCCAAGCAACACATTCGGAAACTCCACCAACGCAGTCACTTCATCCAGCAAAGCCTCATCTTCAATTGGTGTTAAATTTTCCCTTGCCGCAGCAGCTTGCAACTGACGCACAATTTCAGCCTTACGCGCTTCAAAGCTAGCAATTACTGCACCCTCATCTGCCAGCTGCTGTGCATAGCTATCGGCAGATTGGAGTTGAATTTCAGCAGCTTTCGCCTCAAAGCGATGGCCTTGCGTAGTGTTACCAGCAGTCAAACCCAATGTGCTAACAGGCACCACATTACTGCCATGGAGTGCCACCAAACCATGCGCAGGACGCACAAAATTAACGCTATCCCAGCCATCACGCAATTGATAAGTCATCACTTTTGGAATAGGCAATTTTGCCAGTGCCTCACCTAATGCATGTTGTAAACCTTCTTGCAGCGTTGCACCCGCTTGGGTGGCATCCAAGAACAAAATTTCGGCTTTACCGTCATTTTCCTTGCGTAGCTTTGCCACGGCAGATTCATCTGCGCCTAAGGCTTGTAATTTCTTTACTAATGCGGGGGTTGCAATACCGTTGGCATCTAGGCCAACACTCGCTGGCATCAATTTTTGTGCTACTTGTTTATCTGCCGCTTTGGCTGAAACTGCTGTCACATGGGCTGCCAACCTGCGTGGTGTGGCGAAGTGAGTTACCGCACTCGCATCGGCGGTTAAACCTTGTGCTTTGAGCGCTTCAAATAAGACTCCTGCAAAAGACTCACCCAATTTTTTGAGTGCTTTGGGCGGTAGCTCTTCTACAAATAATTCAACTAATAAATTGCTACTCATGCTGCGGCTTTCTTGTTCTGTTCTTGCTTATCGTTTTCTAATTTGGCTAACACTTCATCAGCCCACGCTTTTGGCGCCATCGGGAAACCTAATCGTGCGCGGCTATCTAAGTAGCTAGCGGCTACGCTACGTGCTAAGTTGCGGATACGGCCAATGTAAGCCGCACGCTCGGTGACAGAGATTGCTCCACGCGCATCCAGCAAGTTAAACGTATGCGCTGCTTTCAACACTTGTTCGTAAGCTGGCAGTGCCAATTTCTCTTCCATCAGGTGTTTTGCTTGCTTTTCGTGCGCATTAAAAGCAGTGAGCAAAAAGTCCACATCGCTATGCTCAAAGTTGTAGGCCGATTGCTCTTTTTCATTCTGCAAGAACACATCGCCATATTTCACGCCTGGCGAGTAGGTGAGGTCGTACACGTTTTCCACCCCTTGCAGATACATGGCCAAACGCTCTAAACCATACGTAATTTCACCTGTGATCGGTTTGCAGTTAATGCCACCCACTTGTTGAAAGTACGTAAATTGCGTGACTTCCATCCCGTTCAGCCAGACTTCCCAACCCAAGCCCCAAGCACCTAAGGTTGGGTTTTCCCAGTCATCCTCTACAAAGCGCACATCGTTTTGTTTCAAGTCAAAACCCAGCGCCTCGAGTGAGCCTAAATACAACTCTAAAATATTGGCTGGCGCCGGTTTAAGCACTACCTGAAATTGATAATAATGTTGTAAGCGATTTGGATTCTCACCATAGCGCCCATCTTTTGGACGACGGCTAGGTTGCACATAAGCTGCTTTCCATGGCTCTGGGCCTAATGCACGTAAAAAAGTCGCTGTGTGTGATGTGCCTGCACCCACTTCCATATCATAAGGTTGTAGCAATGTGCAGCCTTGCTTATCCCAATAGGCTTGCAGGTTTAAGATGATTTGCTGAAACGTGAGCATCGATTAGCTTTGCAATATGACAAAAGGTTGATTTTACTTGGTTTTACGCCATAAAACAAAAGCAATTACGCTAAAACTCAACACAATAAATGGCCAGTTTCCCCACCAAACATAGGGGGTAGTACCTTGGTAGCCCAGCACCTTACCTGTGAGTGTCATTTGCGTATCGTGTGGGGCATGTGCCAGCACTTTGCCATGCTGATCAATAATTGCCGTTGCACCGGTATTGGTGGCACGCAACATCATGCGCCCCGTCTCGATGGCGCGTGCCTGACTAAATTGCATATGCTGTACCGCCGCAAATGATTTGCCGTACCAAGCATCATTGCTCATATTCACCAGCAATGTCGCCTCTGGCAAAGGGTGAATAATTTCCTCGCCAAAAACATCTTCGTAACAGATATTTACCGCCACTTGCTGACCCGCCAGTTGCATGGGTGCTTGCTGCTTGCCACGGGTGAGATCGCTGAGCGGAATATTCAACCAATCACGGTAAATCCAGCCAAACACTGCTTTTAACGGTATAAACTCACCAAACGGTACCAAATGAATTTTTGAGTACGCCTGCACGGGCGCACTGCCAAAGCTGATGGCACTATTAAAATAAGACTGATCTTCAGCATCGTATTGCACCAAGCCCACCAGCACATCACCGTTTTGCTTTTGCGCATGCTGTGTTATGCGTTGAATCACCTGCTGATCTAACTGCTGTGCAATCACAGGCAGAGCCGTCTCCGGCAGCACAATCAGCTGCGCATCACTTTGCTCTACCATCTTCAAGTATTGTGTAATCGTGCTTTGCGCAACTTCTGGTGACCATTTAATAGATTGACTGACGTTACCCTGTAGCAACGCTACTTTGAGTGGTTGACCAGTAGGTGTCGTCCATTCAATTTGCTTGAGTAACAAACCTAGAATCGCAATGACGCTCACCGCAACCAAGGCTTTCACCTTTAATAGCGAAGTAGATTGCCTAACAAAAACAAACGCCAATATTGACGCAATCAACGCAACGATAGTGGATACCCCATACGCCCCCACAATAGGCATAAAACCTACCAACGGGCTGTTTGGCACCTGGCTATAGCCTAGCGTGAGCCAAGGAAACCCTGTGAATATCCAACCGCGCACCCAATCCGATACTCCCCATAACAAAGGTGCGGTCAAAAATACCCAACCAATACGTCTGCTTAAATAACCAACCAGCGCAGGAAATAGCGCCATAAAAGCACATAAACAAAAAGTACAAAAACCTGCAAACCACCAAGGCATGCCGCCAAACTCATGCAGGCTGATATAAATCCAATAAATGCCAAACCCATATAGCCCCAAACCAAAACTTAGCCCAAGTGCAAACTGTCTGCCTGAGCTTGTTGAGCATTGCCACAAATAAAACAGTAAGGTCAGCCCAATCAAAGGTGCTACAAACACTTCAAACGGGGCGAATCCCAATACGCTGAGGAAGCCAGCAGCAAATGCCAATGCGAGTTGGCTGTACGGTCTATTTTTCATTGGTGAATGTTGAAAAGGTCACAAACTTACTGATTGTAACTGCCTACCAGTCAATCTCAACCATTTAAGTGGAGTTTATTGTGACTTGAAGTTGATTGACATGTTAATTAAGTCAAGACTATATTAAACATGCAACTGAAAGCCGTTAATTAATAATCAATATTCATGGAGGAGCAACATTGTGAGCATGATGTCCGAGTTTAAAGAGTTTGCGTTAAAAGGGAATGTAATGGATTTGGCAGTCGGCGTGATTATTGGCGCTGCGTTCGGTAAGATTGTCGATTCTCTGGTTGGCGATATCATCATGCCAGTCGTCAGTTTGGTGGTAGGTGGTCTGGATTTCAGCAATATGTACATCCCACTCAATGGTCAGGATGCAACCTTAGCGTTGGTTGAAGCCAAAAAAGCTGGTGCTGTGCTTGCCTATGGTAACTTCATCACGATAGCTTTGAACTTTATCATCTTGGCATTTATCATCTTTCAGATGGTACGTATGATGAATAAGCTGAAAAAAGCAGAGCCTGCACCAGCACCTGCAGCGACACCAGAAGATGTTGTGTTGTTACGTGAGATTCGTGATGCATTGAAAAAATAAACGGATGCTCAAAAGCATTCGATCATAATAAAAAAGGCGCTTGAAGCGCCTTTTTTATTGCTAGTGACTAAAAACTAACCATGATGAACTTGCCAAGATTAAAGCTCTGGTTTGGCATCTGGCACTTCATACTTTTGACCAGCTGGCGCCTGATCGCTACCATCATTATTTAAAAACACCACCACATTCACTTTATCATCAATAAAGTCTAGCTCAGTCGTTTGGTAGTACTCGCCATCAGCCGCCGTGTTGATGTAATGGTAATGCCAAATTGACGCAACCACTCGTCCTGAGTCTTTCAATTTAACGTCTTCCGCTTTTGCAGGCTCACCAAGAAGCTCAACAATTTTTGCTTTATTAAGTTTGCCAACTGCGTCTACAAAAGCTTTTTCCTCTGTCGGCAACTCGCTTACCAACGGCTCGGTTTTAATCTCACCTGCGTTAACACTCAATGTACTCCATGCAACACTTAACACACCCACCGTTTGCCAAATTTTCATGATGTTCTCCTATCGTGAAATTATGAGAATCTAATTCAAAATTAGTTCAACTACATTGCCGCAACTGACGTGCCGTTTGTGATTCTTAAGTCGCTTCGATTGGGTATGGCTCCTCAGGCAATAACTCAACCAAAATAGAATGCAAACGCCTACTATCGGCACGCACCACGGTCACACGTATATTGTCGATATTAATCGCATCGCCACGCTTGGGTAGATGCCCAAAGCGGTTTACGACTAGGCCGCCTATAGTAGAAAACTCTTCATCACTAAATTGCGTACCAACCGCTTCGTTAAAGTCTGTAATTTCAGTGAGGGCTTTTACCCGAAACTGTCCATCGGCATGATGAATAATATTGTCTTCATCTTCATCGTAGTCGTACTCGTCTTCAATATCGCCAACAATTTGCTCTAACACGTCTTCAATGGTGACCATTCCTGCCACACCACCGTACTCATCCACCACAATGGCAATATGATTACGGTTACTACGAAACTCTTTAAGCAACACGTTCAGCCGTTTAGATTCTGGAATAAACACAGCTGGTCGTAACATATCGCGCACATCAAAATCTTCGCCTGCGTAATACCTTAACAAATCTTTAGCAAGGAGTATGCCAATCACATCGTTTTTATTGTCTTCAATCACTGGGAAACGTGAGTGTGCGGTTTCAATCACGTGGGGAATAAAAGTTTCCGGCGGATGGGTAATATCAATGACGTCCATTTGCGAACGCGGAATCATAATGTCGCGTACTTGCATCTCACTCACTTGCAGAACGCCTTCAATCATGGCGAGCGAGTCACTATCCATCAGGTGATTTTCGTAAGCGCTATGTAGCAGCTCGACTAGCTGCTCACGGTCTTCTGGCTCACGTAGTAAAAAGTGGCTTAAACGTTCTAATAAGCTGGGTTTGTTCTGGGGTTTTTCCGACTCACTGGCCATGCTAAATGCGGGTTAGGCATCCTGTGTAAAAAGATAGGGATTAGCATACCCTAATTTCTGCAAAATTGTTATCTCAAGCGACTCCATCAGCTCTGCTTGCGGCTCAGTTTCGTGATCATATCCGTGCAAATGCAGCACACCATGCACCGTTAAGTGTGCATAATGTGCCTCTAAGGTTTTTTGTTGTGCATGCGCCTCTGATTCGACCACCGGAGCGCAGATAATAATGTCGCCCATTAGGTGGGGTTCTTCCGTCAGCGGAAACGTCAGCACATTGGTTGCATAATCTTTACCACGATAAGCGCTGTTCAATGCGCGCCCTTCTTCTGCATCCACAAAACGAATTGTCACTTCGGTTTCCACTCGGACGGCTGCACGTACCCAGCGTGCCAACTGCTGTTTGGTCGGCACGTATGATGCCTGTGTTGCATACTGCACGGAAAGTGAAACTGCTGTCATTGTTTTAGCTCAATTATGAATCTATTGTAAAACTCACATTATAAAGGGGATTGACCTAGGTCAATATACTGCACCTACACATGCCAGTTGTGGAGACTAGATATATTGATTATATTGCTGGCAAAGCTCAAAGGAACGGACATGACGGACAAAATCAAAATTTCAGATTATTTTTCAGCGCATATGAATGGTGAACATCGCACCGCGTTGATTGCAATACTCAACGACGTCATGACCGCCTGTAAAAAAATAGCAATTGCGATTGATAGTGGCGCGCTAGAAGGCACCATGCATAACTTGGCCGAAGCAAATGTGCAGGGTGAAGTACAAAAAGCGCTGGACGTAATTACCAATGAAATTTTTATTGAATCTACACAGGGCAGCGGCTATGTGGTTGGCATGGCATCTGAGGAAATGGAAGACATCATCCAACTAGACGAAGAAGCCTTCCCTAATGGCCAATACTTACTATTGTTTGACCCACTAGATGGTTCTTCCAATGTCAACGTCAATATCTCAGTCGGCACGATTTTCTCCATTCTCAAGAGCCCCAGCGCAACGCCAGCGCTGGCAGATTTTTTACAACCAGGCGCGCAGCAAATTTGTGCTGGCTATGCCTTGTATGGAACATCCACTATGCTGGTTCTGACTACTGGTAACGGTACACATGGTTTTACCTTGGATAATGAATTAGGAGAGTTCTACCTGACGCATGCCCATATGCAAGTACCGGAAGATACGCAGGAATTTGCCATTAATATGTCCAACTACCGGTTTTGGCAAGCACCTATCCAACGCTATATTGACGAGTGCTTGCAAGGCGAAGAGGGTGACCGCGAGAAAGATTTCAATATGCGCTGGGTGGCTTCCATGGTGGCAGAAGTGCACCGCATTTTGGTGCGCGGCGGCGTGTTTATGTACCCAATGGACAGTAAAATCAAGAAACAGGGCGGGAAGCTGCGATTGCTATATGAGGCTAACCCCATGAGTTTCATTATGGAACAAGCAGGCGGCTTATCGACCACCGGACATATGCGTATTTTAGATATTGTGCCGAACGCCTTGCATCAACGTGTTCCGGTGATGATGGGCAGCAAACATGAAATTGAACGCATTGTGGCTTATCACGGCAAAACCAAGCGCTAAATTTGCTCCAATAAACCGATCACTTGATAACTGCGATGAGTTTTCCCGATTTATAACGTTCTGCCATCGCATCGCATGAGATAGGCTGAATACGTGACGCCTGCCCTGCCGAACCAAAGGCTTCATAGCGCGCCTTGCAAATATCGCGCATAGCTAGTGTACTCACCTGCAAGAATTTTCTTGGGTCAAATTCCTGTTTGTTTTCATCAAAAAAGCGACGTAATGCACCAGTGGTTGCCATGCGCAAATCGGTATCAATATTGACCTTACGCACACCGTGTTTAATACCTTCTACAATTTCTTCCACCGGCACACCATAGGTTACACCCATATTGCCGCCATGATCATTGATGGTTTTGAGCCACTCTTGCGGTACAGAAGAAGAACCATGCATCACCAAATGCGTATTGGGGATGCGGGCATGGATTTCTTTAATACGATGAATGGCCAGAGTCTGCCCAGTGGGTGGCTGTGTGAATTTGTATGCCCCGTGCGAGGTACCAATGGCAATCGCTAACGCATCCACGCCTGTTCTTTTTACAAAGTCCGCCGCTTCTTCCGGGTCAGTCAACAACTGCTCATGACTTAAAATACCCTCAGCACCGGAACCATCTTCTTCACCAGCTTTACCGGTTTCTAAAGAACCAAGTACGCCCAACTCACCTTCAACGGATACACCAATCGCATGCGCTACCTCTACAATCTGCTTAGTCACGCTGACATTATATTCATAGCTAGAAGGCGTTTTAGCATCCTCCATCAGAGACCCATCCATCATTACGCTGGAAAATCCTGAGCGCATGGCTTGAATACATACCGCTGGGGTATGGCCATGGTCTTGGTGCATCACAATGGGAATATGTGGGTAAGATTCAATCGCAGCTAATACCAAGTGTCGTAAAAATGCCTCACCTGCGTATTTTCTAGCACCGGCCGATGCTTGCAAAATGACCGGGCTATTGACAGCATCGGCAGCCTGCATAATCGCATGCACCTGCTCCATATTGTTCACATTAAACGCGGCCAAGCCATATTGGTGTTCAGCTGCATGATCTAACAATTGTCGCAACGATACGAGTGCCATATTCTTCTCTTTATTTAAGATTCCAGCGAAATACCATTATCTTAAAACTTACATACAGTCACCATATTGATAAAGAAGGCTATTTATCTGGCTTAGTTAAGCAGTTTACGCGATTGTCCATGGCGTATATGCAACGTTATTCTGCTGCATTTTTCTGCTCGTAATTTTCATAGGCGTTAATAATTTTTTGCACCAGTGGATGACGCACTACATCTTGTGACAAGAAGTGGGTCATGGCAATCCCTTTCACCTCTTTCAAGATTTTTTGCGCTTCCACCAAGCCGCTTTTTTGATGTCGTTGCAAGTCAATTTGCGTCACATCACCAGTGATGACAGCTTTTGTGCCAAATCCAATACGCGTTAGAAACATTTTCATTTGTTCAGGCGTAGTATTTTGCGCTTCATCCAAAATAATAAAGCTTTGGTTGAGTGTACGACCTCGCATATACGCCAGCGGCGCCACTTCAATCGCACCTCGCTCAAACATCTTATTCACCGTGTCATAGCCTGCTAAATCATATAAAGCGTCATACAAAGGACGTAAGTAGGGGTCTACTTTTTGATTTAAATCCCCCGGCAAAAATCCCAAACGTTCACCGGCTTCCACCGCAGGGCGCACCAACACAATCCGCTTCACGCGGTCACGCGTCATGGCATCCACAGCACTCGCCACGGCCAGATAAGTTTTACCAGTACCAGCCGGTCCAATACCAAACGTAATGTCATGGTCTTGAATTTGCTGCAAATAGGCCACTTGCCTAGGCGTACGTCCATGCAAGTCGCCGCGTCGCGTCATCAATACTGGCATCGCTTGGCTGGTAGTCACGTCTTCCGGCTTCAGCTTATCGACTTCCACCAAACCCAATTGAATTTCTTCCAACTCAATGGGCTTTTTGGCGCGCACATAAAAATTTTCAATCATTTGCGCAGCAATACGCACATTATCTTGTTTACCAGACAGATTGAATGTGCCGCCACGGCGGTTAATATTTACTTCCAGTGCGGTCTCGATTTGCCGGATATTTTCGTCCAGCGCACCACAGAGGTTGGCGAGGCGTGCATTGTCTTCGGGTTTTAGCGTGATTTCCATTTATACCTTTACTAATTCGCCATACAGGCGTTTGGGATTGCTGACGTCCGTAATTCGCACATCCACAAATGTATTGATAAGTGCAGCATCCCCGGCAATATCCACCACACGATTGTTATCCGTTTTACCTGCCAATAGTGCAGCGTCTTTCCATGAAACGCCATCAATCAGCACGCGTTGCACTGTGCCCAACATGGCACGGCTAATCGCATCACCTTGGGCTTCGTTAATACTTTGTAGCTTAGCCAAACGTGTCAATTTAACTTCCTGAGTCACGTCATCTGGAATAAACGCTGCAGGCGTACCAGGGCGTGGGCTATATAAAAAACTAAAGCTGTAATCAAAACCAACGTCCTGCATCAATTTTACTGTGGCCTGAAAATCCGCTTCTGTCTCCCCAGGGAAACCAATAATAAAATCTGAAGTGAAAGTAAGGTGAGGGCTAGCCGCCTTTAATTTACGCAACGTGCTTTTATATTGTAATACGGTGTAATTACGTTTCATTGCCATTAAAATACGGTCGCTACCAGCTTGCACCGGCAAATGTAATTGCACCGCCAGCTTAGGCACGTTAGCAAAACAGGCAATCAAACGCTCGCTCATTTCATTGGGATGGCTGGTAGTAAAACGGATACGGCCGATTTGAGGAATCTCAGCAATCGTTTCAATCAACATCGCCAAATCCGCTTCCACACCCTCGTATTCGGCACGATAGGCGTTTACATTTTGCCCTAGCAAGGTGATTTCTTTCACCCCTTGTTCGGCCAGCTGCACTGCTTCGGTCAGAATATCGGCAAACGGACGCGACACCTCTTCGCCACGTGTGTACGGGACCACACAAAAACTACAATACTTGCTGCAGCCCTCCATAATACTTAAGAACGCGGTGGCACCTTCTACGCGTGGTGGTGGCAAATGGTCAAACTTTTCTACTTCCGGAAAAGTAATATCCACTTGCGATTGGCCAAGATCGCGCCGCTGCTTAATCATCTCCGGCAGGCGATGTAAAGTCTGCGGACCAAACACCACATCTACATAGGGGGCACGTTTGAGGATATTGTCGCCCTCTTGCGAGGCCACACATCCACCAACACCAATGATTAGATTGGGATTTTTTTCTTTGAGTGGAATAAAGCGACCAAGATGGCTAAACACTTTGTCTTCCGCTTTTTCACGCACTGAGCAAGTATTGAGCAAAATCACATCTGCATCTTCTACCGTTTGCGTTTCCACCATACCATCGCTGGCCGCCAGCATATCGGCCATGCGTGATGAATCATACTCATTCATCTGACAACCAAAGGTTTTGATAAAGACTTTTTTACTCACACGTTTTGCTCAACATTAGGGAGACTTCGTCCCAAAACAGTATTTTAGCGTATTTGCATGTATCTCGCAGACAAGTTGCAAGGTAAAATGGGCGCAATCCTACTAGAAACCAATTGCATGCAAGCACTTCCCATTTTCTTCAATATTCAACATCGCCCATGCGTGGTAATTGGTGGTGGTGATGTAGCCACACGCAAAGTCACCATGCTGCTCAAAGCCAATGCGGATGTCACTGTCATTTCACCTGAACTTTGTGTCGAGCTTCAAACTTTGGCAGGCGAAGGAAAAATTCGTCATGCAGCAGAAACGTTTAGTCCGGAGCAATTAGCAAACGCTTGTCTGGTAATTGCCGCTACCGATGATGAGGCGGTGAATGAGGCTGTTTCACTTGAGGCTAAAGCACGCAATATTCCGGTGAATGTAGTGGACGCACCGGCCTTATGCACCTTTACCATGGGCTCAGTGATTGACCGCAGCCCAGTGGTGATTGCAGTGTCGTCCGAGGGCAATGCGCCAGTATTGGCGCGTTACATCCGCACCAAAATCGAGACCATGCTACCAGCCAGTTACGGTCGCATCGCTGCTATCGCAGGTGAGTTCAGAGAGCAAGTGAAAGCTAAGTTTGCCACCACACAACTACGCCGCCGTTTTTGGGAAGACGTGCTACAAGGCCCGATGGTAGAGCGCGTGTTATCAGGGCAAGAAGAAGCTGCACGCGCCGTACTGCGAGATGTATTGAGCGACAGCCCAAGCCAAGCCTCTAAAGGTGAAGTATTTTTGGTCGGCGGTGGTCCAGGCGACCCCGATTTGCTGACGTTTAGAGCCCTTCGTTTGATGCAGCAATGCGATGTCTGCGTGTATGACAAGCTGGTGAGTCCGGAGGTGATGGAATTGGTGCGACGCGATGCCGAGCTAATTTACGTAGGGAAAGCGCGTGACCAACACACCATGCCACAGGAGCAAATCAACGAGCTGTTGGCCAAACTTGCCTTAGAAGGCAAGCGCGTCCTACGCCTTAAAGGCGGCGACCCATTTATTTTTGGGCGAGGCGGCGAAGAAATTGAAACACTGATGCAATATGGCGTGCCATTCCAAGTTGTACCTGGCATTACTGCGGCCAACGGGGTTTCCAGCTATGCCGGCATCCCACTTACGCACCGCGATTATGCGCAGGCTTGCCTGTTTATTACTGGTCACTTAAAAGATGGCACCATTGATTTAGATTGGGACGCCATGACGCGCCCACGCCAAACTGTGGTCATTTATATGGGCTTGGTTGGTTTAAGCGAGATTTGCAAAGAATTGATTAAACGAGGCGTCTCCGCTAATATGCCAGCAGCAGTGATACAGCAAGGCACGACTCAACGTCAGCGTGTAGTGACCGCTACATTAGCAGACTTAGCTGAGAAAGTATCACTCGCAGAAATGAAGCCGCCCTGCTTAACAATTATTGGTGAGGTCGTACTACTCCGAGAAAAATTGAATTGGTTTCAAGCATAATAAATCTAAAAACAAATTTTAATTACGCTTACCCTAAGTATGCCAAATAGACACATACGTAAAGCATTGCGTGATGGCTCTCCGCCCGCTCAATTTCATATTCTAGTGCTTGAGCAAGATGAACATTTTGCACACACCTTAAAGTCAGAAATAGAAAGTCAACTACACGTTAATGTAGTTGTTGTACACACCATTGAATCTGCAAGACTTGTGCTTTCAGAACAACCGCATACTTTCTTTTTAGGCATTACCAGCGTGCTTAACCTTGACTCTGATGCTTTTGAAAAGGTGGATTTGCTAGGGGAATTTAACATTCCCATTATCGCGATTGTCTCTAAATATGAAGATTAGATGCGCGATCAACTTATCAAACGACACGTCATTGATTATGTGGTTAAAGATCAATCAGACGACATTACCTACATCTGCGAACTCATCTCACGAGTGCATAAAAACGTATCTATCAAGGTACTGGTTGTGGATGATTCCAAAGTCTCGCAATTTGTGATTGGACGTGAGTTAAGGTTACAAAAATTTCAGGTTTTACAGGCTTTTAACAGCGTAGATGCGCTTGGTTTGCTGGAGCAGCATGGCGATGTGAAATTAGTCTTGGTTGATCATCAGATGTCGATGGTAGACGGCATCACATTTGTACAAAAGTTACGCACCCTATATCCCAAGGATCAGTTACTGATTATTGGCATTTCTACCTCATCAGACCCTAGGTTAGCTGTTAAATTTTTAAAAGCGGGTGCGAACGATTTCATCTCGAAACCATTTAACTACGAGATTTTGCTGTGCCGAATCAATCAAAATCTAGACATGTTAGATGCTGTTGAGTTTGCAAAACATTTATCGAATGTAGATTATCTTAGCGAAGTGTTTAATCGCCGCTACTTCTTTGAGCGTGGCAATAAGATTTTTCAATCGATGCATGAACAAAGCACACTAACGGTCATGATGATGGACATTGATTTCTTCAAAAAAGTGAATGATGTGTATGGCCACGATGCTGGGGATGAAGTGATTAGGCATTTTGCGCAACAACTCAAAGAGCATTTTCATTCAGATATAGTAGCGCGCTTGGGAGGAGAGGAGTTTGCAGTACTGAGCCAATCTCCTGATTATCTAAACAGTTTTGATCACATTGACGCGTTCAGAGCCAAGATTGCCAATCAACGCGTGCATGTGAAACAACATGTGATTCAATACACCTGCAGCATCGGCGCCACTAGTATCATGCGCAAAAACTTGAACGACATGATGATACATGCTGACCGCTTGTTGTATAACGCAAAAACCAATGGTCGAAACCGTCTTGAAGGCAAACCGGCCGACAAACACTAAAGTGTAATCGGCAACGAAAGTCTTGCTTCTAATCCACCTTGTGGGCGATTTATCAACTCCAAACTACCGCGATGTAACTTGGCGATACGATTACAAATCGCCAACCCTAAGCCACTACCGCCTTCATTTTTATTACGCGCACTATCCATACGTTCAAATGGTCTTAGCAAACGCTGTGCATGCTCAGGTGGAATGCCAGGGCCGTTATCCAACACGCTAATAATGATGTTATCGGCTGTGATTTTGCTCGTCACCTCCACTTCGCCTTTTGCATAAGCATAGGCGTTGCCCACCAGATTATCCAACAAACGCTGCATCGCTAGTGGCCTGAGTGGAATAAAGTAGGTCGATGTTAAATTCAGCTTCAGGTTACGTCCTGCACGTGCCTGACGCTCAGCTAATGAGCGCAACAGCTCATTGATATCCACCATTTTTGTTGGTTCACCTTCCACTCCGCGCACAAAATCCAGAAATTGATGAATGATATTATCCATGTCGCTAATATCTTCAATCATGCCCTGCTTCATACTATCGCCAGTGCCGCCAGATAGCATTTCTACTGCTAACCTCAAGCGTGCAAGTGGCGTGCGGATATCGTGGGATACACCAGCTAGCAACAAAGTACGTTCAGCATCTAACCTCACTAGCGACTCTGCCATTTCGTTGAAGGTACGGCTTACTTCACGCAGCTCTTCCACGCTATCTTCAGGCAACTTGGGCGCTGGCTCACCATTACGTAGCCGTTCTGCCGCATGCACTAATAAGTTAAGCGGGCGATTAATTCTTGCCGCAATAATGTAGGCCCCTAATAACGACAGCAAACCAACCACAGCCGCCCAGCCCAGCCAATGCCAAGGAAAAGGGCGATCGACCTGAATTTTTGGAATCACCACCCAAAAGTCATCTTGTCCTACATTAAAGCTAATCCACAAGCCAGGAATATCATAATGATTCACAGTGATAATGGTTTCTACACCTAAACGCTCGCGTATTTTATGTGCAATCAAATTGATAAATGGGTCATCGGGTAGGGGCTCAATATCCTCAAGAAAATCAGCTGCATATACACGCACTCCTTCACGACCTGATAACTCAGACAACAATGCCAAGCGTCTATTTTCGTGTGAAGCAATCAGCGAAGCACGCGTGTAGTTGACAATGGTCACCGCTTGCAAAGCAGCAGTTGTGGCACGAGGTTCGCGATCGAAATAATCGAAAATTTTTAAAGATGCATAAATACTAATCGCCAGCAACAGGGCAATCAGTAACATCAATCTTGAAAGTAAAGTGCGTGGAAGTAATCTCAAAACAATTTGCTAAACACCGGTTAGGTTAGGCAACCTCACCATCAGGAATGAATACATAACCAAAGCCCCACATGGTTTGTAGGTAGCGTGGATGCGCTGGATCTGTCTCTATGATACGTCTCAAGCGTGAAACTTGCACATCGATACTCCGATCGAATACATCTAGCTCACGACCACGCGCTAGCTGCATTAAGCGATCGCGTGACAGTGGCTGACGCGGGTGCTCTGTAAACACTTTGAGCAACGTAAACTCACCGCTAGTAATCGTAATTGGCATGCCATTTTTGCTCAAACTACGTGTATTCGCATCAAATACAAACTCACCAAAGCTAAAAGCCTCCGATTTGCTAGTGTTTTCAGCACCCGGGGAGTGCTCATGGCGTCTCAGTACTGCATTAATACGTGCTAACAACTCTCGTGGGTTAAATGGTTTAGGTAGGTAATCGTCCGCGCCCATCTCTAAGCCAACAATTCTATCCACCTCATCGCCACGGGCAGTCAACATAATAATCGGGGTCATTAGACTGCCACCACGCAAACGACGGCAAATTGCCAACCCATCTTCACCAGGTAACATTAAATCCAATATTAATAAATCAAAATGCTCTGCGGCCAGCGCAACATCCATCTCTTTTGCATCCGATACAGCTTTGATACTAAACCCTTGTTCAGTTAAATAGCGCTGCAACAGTTCACGCATTCGCAAATCATCATCGACCATTAATATTTTTTTAGTATTTTCCACGATCATTCATGCCTTTTTGAAGAGTGTTTGTGTCATTTTAGTGACTACCAATCCGCAAGTATATGGGTTAAAAATGAATAAATCCAGAACCTGCAAAACTTTATATAACAAGCCGAATCCAAGGATTATTAGCAATATCCGAAAGTTACAATCAGTTACAATTGAGCGTTTGAATGAAACAAAATATTTACAATCATAATTCATGATAACGCACTTGAATCGCATGTATCTGAAAGCCTTTTAACAAACAGTAAAGTGATGATTTGTACGCAAAGCCCATGGATTTAAATTTTTCATCTAACTTAATTTTTAAACATTTGCTGGTTGCAGCTGGCTTATTGCTAGTATTTCCAGCGGTGATGGCAGAAAATAAGATTTATTTAGCAGGTGCAGATGAAAAATCCATCATCTCCGACAATGATGATGCCGGTCTGGAAAAAACGCTCGAGCATAACTTCAGCCCAGAAGACAGAGCGCGACTACGCAAAGCACTATCTGATTACGCCAAAAATACTGACCCCGAGCATACACAAATTGAGAACAAACGCAAGGCAATGAAAGAGAGCGTTGCGAAGCGTTTTAACGACTGTAACAAAGATAATGATGATTCACTAGATCGTGAAGAAACCACATTGTGTCTGCCCCAAATTGCGCGTCATTTTAGTTATGTAGATGTAGATGAAGATGGTGTGATTACGTTAGAAGAACTAGAGCTTGCACAATCAAAATCCATTGAAAGACAAAAGGCAGCTGAAGCTCGCATGGAAGCACAACGCATCATTGAAGCTGAAGAAGAGATAAAAAACAAAAGTAAAGCCAAAGCAAATAAACAAGCAGCTAATGGTCGTAAGAGACCTATCTAACCATCACCACTCAAGATAATTTCTTTTACTTTTAACACGAACTTTTGCCAACATATCACGCTCCACTTTAAACTGTATCTATTCTGTTTAAGTAGATTGTGATTGATGACCACCCCCACACTCACCACCAATCCGGCACCTTATACGGTCAAAATAATCGTCGAGATTGAGGCTATTGATGCCGCAACATGGGATGCAATGACGGATGGCACACCGTTCATCCAACATGCGTTTTTAACGGCATTGGCACAGTCTCAATCCGTTGGGGATGGCACTGGCTGGACCAGCTATATAATTGCAGTCACCGATGCATCATCACAACTGGTAGGGGCAGTACCAGTTTATCTAAAAACGCATTCATATGGCGAATATGTGTTCGATTGGGCATGGGCTGATGCTTATAACAAGCATGGTGTACCCTATTACCCAAAGTTGATTAGCGCAATACCGTTCACACCCGTGACTTGTGCAAAACTGCTTAGCCATATCCCAGAGGTATCACGATTACTGGTCGAAGCTCTAAGCCAAGTGATGACACAGCACCAACTCTCAAGCGCACATGTGTTGTTTCCTGCAGAAGCTTGTCACCCATATTTTGAGGAGGCTGGTTGGCTAAAACGCGATGGTGTTCAGTTTCGTTGGCAAAATAAAGACTATGCAGACTGGAGTGAGTTTTTAACTACGTTGAGCCATGATAAACGCAAGAAGATTCGTCAGGAACGCAAAAAAATAGAAGAATCTGGGATTACCTGCAAATGGTTGTTAGGTACAGATATTCAAGAAAAAGACTGGGATTTTTTTTACACTTGCTACTGCAACACCTACGCAGCACACCACTCTACCCCCTACTTAACTCGTGCATTTTTTAGTTTAATTGGGCAATCCATGCCTCAACATATTTTGCTGATGATTGCAGAAATGGATGGAAAACCAGTAGCAGCAGCGCTCAATATTTACAACAAAACAACTTTATACGGCAGGTATTGGGGCGCAGTGCAGTATGTGCCCAATTTGCATTTCGAATTGTGTTACTACCAAGCACAGACTTTTTGTATTGCGCACAATATTCGCTACTTTGAAGGTGGCGCACAAGGCGAACACAAATTAGCACGTGGCTTTGAGCCTAGGCCGACTTGCTCATACCACAATATCGCACATCCTGAATTTGCCAGTGCAATTGCGGCTTTTGTAAAGAAAGAGTCCGGACACATGAGCGCTTACACTAGCGAACTCGAAGAACGTGCGCCGTTTAAGAAGTCAACAACCTAACCCGCATACATTACCAGGCAATCTCCTTGCCATCATAAGCATAAAACTTGCCTGAATTATCTAGAGATAGCATGTCTATCACTTTGCGTAATCCTTGCACGCTAGTTTCGGCGTCAATCAATCCGTTGGGCCCACCCATATCAGTTTTTACCCAGCCCGGATGCAAAACTGCTACAGATACGCCATATTTATTTAAATCCAGCGCTAAACTTTTCATCACCATGTTTAGCGCTGTTTTACTGGAGCGATATAAATATTCACCACCGCTTGTATTGTCATCAATGCTGCCCATTTTGCTGGTCATTGCGACTAGCTTTGCGTTGCCAGCTTTCACCAATTGTGGAATAAAGACTTCTGCTAACTTTAAGGTGGACATTGTATTGACTTTGAATGCATCCATCCATTTTGCATAATCAATATTGCGGAAACTGCTGTCAGGATAAATACCAGCATTGTTAATCAACAACTGTATTGGCTGATCTATAAGCTTTCTACCCAATGTTTCTATCTGCTCAAAGTCAGCAATATCTAATGCACAAATTTCAATATTGCTATGCTGTTTTGCCAGTTGCTGCAGTGCGCTTGCCTGCGCTGGTGCGCGGCAACATGCAATCACATGCCAGCCCTCAACAGCATATTGACGCACATACTCTAAGCCTATCCCTCGATTCGCGCCGGTGATGAATAACGTGTTATCGCGTTGCATACTTTTCCCTTGTCATCTGATTGACTACAAACTAAGTTATCATAACTTCATTCTAATCTTTTTCTAGAATGGTATGACGCGCTTAAGGTTCAAAACAACATCACTTATTCTTTGTTTGATTTGCATCTGCGCATGGCCTAGCCATGCAACAGAACCAAGTCCAAAAGACCTTAGTGCAACTGTGCTATACCGACCATCACAACTTACAGCTAAGCATGTGGCGGTTGTTTTTAATCAGCAAGATGCAAAAAGCATCGAAATCGGCCAATACTACGTTGAGGCTAGAAATATTCCCAAAGCAAATTTGATCGGCATTGAACTGCCATCGGATACCCAAAACACAATTTCACCAGAACAATTCGAGCAACTTAAACAATCCATTGAAAGTAAGCTTAACCCGGATATCCAAGTGATTGTAATGGTTTGGTCAGCACCCTTTGCTGTGGGCTGCAACAGCATCACCTCTGCCATGACACTAGGATACGATGCAAAACAATGTGAGAATACTTGTGGTGTGGGCAAGAAAAGTGCCTACTTTAACAGCCCTTCCCTACAACCTTACCGTGATTTAGGCATGCGCCTTTCCATGCTAATTCCCACCGATTCGGTGGCTTCAGCAAAAGCTTTGATTGACCGAGGCGTGCTGAGTAGTTTTAGCGTAAACGAGGGAACGGCTTACTTTTTAAAAACCAAAGATGATGCGCGAAGCAAACCTAGAGAGCGCTTTTTCCCTAAAGATTTAAGCACGGTGCAATCACGCAAACTCTATTTGAGAACGCTTAATTCAGAGTTCATTATGCATAGACGTGATGTCATGTTTTACTTCACAGGGCAAACTTCTGTCGAGCATTTAAATACGCTGAATTTCTTGCCTGGCGCAGTGGGCGATCACCTTACCTCGTTTGGTGGAGACATTAAACCAGACAACCCATCTCGCATTACCCAATGGACAGAAGCAGGCGCGACAGGCAGCTATGGCACCGTCTCTGAGCCATGCAATTACTGGCAAAAATTCTCCAATCCGCAGGTGTTGCTGTCACATTACTTAGCGGGTGAAACCTTGGTCGAGGCCTATTGGAAAAGTGTCGCGTGGCCTGCGCAAGGTCTATTTATTGGGGAGCCCTTAGCTGCGCCATATCAAAAAATCATCTTAAACCCGGAACTTATTAGTAGCCCGAAAACTGATTAGCGCACACGACAAAACCTCAAAAATAATTGATTTAAGCCAACGTTTTTGTCATAAAAGCTCGTTATAATTAACCACCAATTTTTTTGAAAATCTTAAATTGTGCAAGATATTCGTTGGAAAGCATTCTGGCTACTCCTTTCATTAACGGCCTTTTGCCTGTTAATTTGGCTAGTCCACGATACTGAAACTGCACTTACTGTATTCAGTGTTGGTGTGCTTGTTTACCTTATTGGCCATATCTACTGGCTACACAAACTTTACAAATGGCTACTCAAACCTGTGCTGAATCATATTCCGAATGGTGCTGGCATATGGGAAGACGTCTTTGCGATGTTGTATCAAGAGCAACGCAAGCACTCACGTAGTCAAAGCCAACTAAGCACCGCGCTAGAACGCTTTAGGCATGCCACCAGTGCTCTACCCGATGCTGTAGTGGTGCTCAACACACAAAATGAAATTGAATGGTTTAATGACCCCGCGGAAAAACAACTAGGGTTAAACAAGATGCACGATGAAAATCAGCCCATCAACTACCTAGTACGTAATGGCGATTTTTTAAGCTATTTGCAGTCAGATGATTACAGTTCACCTATCAAACTGAAATCTTGGCGCAATCCAGATGTGACACTGGAAATTCAATTGATTCCATTTGGCACCAAACAAAAATTGCTGATTTGCCGAGATGTATCTGCCCTAGAAAAAACCGAAGTGATGCGTCGCGATTTTATTGCCAATGTCTCTCATGAGTTGCGCACACCACTGACTGTCATTGGTGGATTTTTAGAAACATTATCTGATATGGCGGGTGAAGTATCTGAAACGGCAAAACCCTACTTTAATATGATGCAAGAGCAAACAGGACGCATGCGTCGCATCATTGAAGACCTACTCACCTTATCGCAAATTGAGAGCAACTCAAAAAATACTGAAGACGCAGAAATTGATATGTCTAACATGTTAAAGCTGGTACAAAATGACGCAAAAGGCCTGAGCCAAGGCCAGCACAAAATATTTTTAGAAGCAGACCCCACCCTTAATTTGAACGGCGCGCAAAGTGAGTTACAAAGCGCATTTAGTAACCTAGTAAGCAATGCTATTCGCTATACTCCCAAGGGTGGTGAAATCTACATTACGTGGAACATGCAAGACGGCCACCCAGTATTTTCTGTGAGAGATACCGGCATTGGCATTGAGCAACACCACATTGATCGCTTGACCGAGCGCTTTTACCGCGTTGACAGTAGCCGTAGCCGCGAAACCGGTGGTACAGGCTTGGGGTTGTCAATCGTTAAACACATTCTTAATCGACATCAAGCCGTTCTTAACATTCAAAGTGAGGTCGGTGTAGGTAGCACGTTTAGCATCGTGTTTCCCAAATCGAGGATACTACACAAGCAAGTTGCTTTATTTGCATGAGAACACTTGCTCTCTTAATCACGCTACTTATTTCCGCCTGCGCCAGCCAACCACCCTCTGCCAATGAGGGCAAACCGATGCCTGATCGCGCAGAAAAAAGCTCTGCGAATCAGTTCATGAAAAGTGATTTTGATCGTATGGCCGATGTGGAGCTGGCCGAAAATACCCAGAGCCTGCGCACCTTGATGCTAAAGCTTTATAAACGTAATCCACAAGAACTGGCAAAAAGTACCACTGATTCTGCAGAGAAAATGGTGACATGGATCTTTGATGGCGAGCTACAACATCGCTGGCAATTTGCCGAGATGCAAAACAAACAAAGCACTGATGCCATTTATCTGAGTTTTAACCCAGATTATCAGGGTGACAGAGTGCTGTCTTTTATTGTGGGGCTACAGACCATGTTGCTAAAAGCGCATGGAGGTAAAAAAGAGTTTTATTTAACAGATAGTGTGCACCCACAAAGTTTATACAACGTTGCACGAAACCTAGAAATTGCTGCTTGGAAACTTGCAAGTAGCCGCAAGCCAACTGGCGAACTTTACTTATTAAGCAATGAGCTGAATGCACAAGAACGTAACCTGACATTTGAGCGTGAATTTGGCAAAATGATAGGCAGAACAGATTTATTTGCGTTTATGTTGGCGGAGAAATCGCAACGCTTGATTTCTAGAATTACGCAAAGCATTGCAACCATGGCATTTCTACCATTTTAAAATTCCAAGTGTTGTACACAATAAAAAAGGGCTTGTCGCCCTTTTTTATTAGCTAACTTAATTTGATTACTGAGCTGCTGGCGCCGCAGTCGCTGGTGCCGGCTCTGCTACAAAAATCTCTACGCGACGATTTTTTGCCTTGTTTGCAGCTGTATCGTTAGCCACTAAAGGCTCGCGTGAGCCACGGCCCTCAATGGCAACACGGCTGGTAGCCACACCACGGGCAGATAAATAATCGCGCACGCTGGCTGCACGGTTAAGTGATAAAGGATTGTTCACAGCATCAGTGCCTGTGCTGTCGGTGTGTCCGATAATCGTGACATTGCTCGCTGGGTTATTCACCAAGCTAGTGGCAAAGGTATCTAAGATGGTTCTGAAGTTAGATTGAATATCCGCACGACCTACCGCAAAAGAAATATCACTTGGAATATCCAACTTCAAGCGATTATCCTCAGTTTGCGTTACAGCCACACCAGTACCAGCAGTCGCTTCTTCCATTTGACGCTTTTGCTCTTCTTGGCGTTTGGTCCACACATTACCTGCTATCGCACCTGCACCGGCACCTACCACAGCACCAATCGCAGCCCCTTTACCTTTACCAGCCACTGCACCTACTACTGCGCCAACACCTGCACCAATCGCAGCACCTTTGGCCGTACCTTTTTGCGTCTCTGTCATACTGGCGCAACCGCCCAACACAAACGCCACTAACACTGAACCTAAAATGATTTTATTACGCATATGATTTACCTTATATTAATAATACTTATTGGCCAGAATCCATCTAGCCTAATGGGTTAACGCTCAGTGCCATACAAATGCTGACAGCATGCAACTAAATTAATGAATTATTTAGCCGCGTCTTCAATGGCTTCACCACCCTTTTGAATATCTTTACCTGCACCTTCTACGGTGTTGCAAGCACTCAGTGTGAATGCAAAAGCTAATACTAACAATGTGCTGATGAATTTCATTTTTCTCTCCTCAATATTTTTCGAATCGCAATACAGATATTAGATTTGTATGCTTTATTGGATTATCGGCGCTATTAAAAGTAATCCATATCAGTGATGGCTGATAATCCTGTCAGACGATTCCTACAATCAAAAGAGAAATATCATTGCTTAGTAAAAATAACCACATGTTGCCACGGGAGCGAACTGATGGTTCTTTGCCACTTAAGCGGGTGCACACGCATTTCCGCCTTAATTTGCGCTTCTGACATTTTGTGCGTAGCTTTAATTGGCACCTTATCGTCCTCAGCACGATACTCCACCAACACCAATTGGCCATTCGGCTTCAGCGCTTTTAACACACTTTGTATTACCTCGTAAGGGTAAGCTAACTCATGGTACACATCCACCATGATGGCTAAATCCACACTGTTGGCGGGTAAATTAACGTTGTCCTCTTTTGATAATATTGGCTTGATATTAGTGTGTTGCCTAGCAGCAGCTTTAAGCTTACCCACCATTTCCGGCTGCACATCTACCGCATACACAGTGCCAGTGTTGGTGACGCGCGTCGCCATTTTTCTGGTTAGATAGCCCGTGCCAGCTCCAATATCGGCAACCGTCATCCCCGGTTTTAAGTTGAGTGACTGAATGAGCACATCGGTACGCTCCTCTTGTTCACGGTTTTCGCGCTCTAACCAAGCGGCGCCTTGATACCCCATGACATGCGCGATTTCGCGCCCCATGTAGACCTTGCCAGTGCCTTCGGCAGTGGGTGGGAATTGTTGGTAGAGCGAGGTCGTAGCGTTGTCAGCATATATTGAGCTGAATGAGAGCGTTAAAACTAACCAGAGCATTACTTTGATTAATAACATAATGAATATGAAATGTGATTGTTGGCTGTAGGAGTTGAAATTACCTGAAAGATTCATCTTGAAAGGTCGCATGTCGGGGGTAGCCCGACGACTAGTCACTTTCTTTTGTATGTGCAAAAGAAAGTAACCCAAGAAAAACACACCCCACATCTCGGCCTACGGCTCCCTTGCGTTGCTCAGCAAAATAAGCGGCTGCGCAACTCAACCTAGTAGCGCATAAAAAACATGCGCTACTGCGGGATTCAAACAGGTGCTCGCCTTCTTCTTATTTTGTTTCCGCTACTCAGCGTGATGTAAGGGGATAAACAACGATGAGCACCTACCAAACAATACTTAATTACCTTATATGCTCGCATGGTTTGCTTTCCAACCCCTTTGCCGCGCCTGAGGCTTGAGCGGCAGATGCAAGGTGACGAGGACTGTTTGAGCGCTGAAAGCGTGAGTTCCGCAGTCACTACGCAGATGCGGCGCTAAGCCCGAAGGATGAAGCGGCAGGGGGTCGCCTTCTTTTTGGATACTTTTGCTTGGCGAAGCAAGAAAAAGTATCTCGCCTAGGGGCGAAATATATAAATTAAGACCTCTTGTTTTTATTCATTCGCATACCAATTGCAGCTATCAAACACAAGAACAACAAATTCCCTACCAAGGGATACATTAACATTCCCCATTTCACTGGGATAAAGTATCCAACGCCACCAATTAACAAGCTCAGGAATATCAGTGCCCACACTGAGTTTTTGGATTCTGTTTCACCACGTATCATACCTGGAATGTAAAATAGCATGACGATTAACCAAGGTGATGCAGCAAATAGAGCTTGCCTACTTTCTAGGGACAAACTATTAAGCAAAGATATTTGGTAACTACTATTTTTTGTAATTGAGTTGAGTCCTTCATATACATTTTTAGCAACCTCTTTTGCCCTTTCATCATTTAGATTTAACATTTCAAGTTTCTCTAAAATTGCAACTGTACGCTCATACTTTGCCAACTGATTTGTTGAAGTCTGCGACTCATACATTAGCCAAGATATTGCAACAAGGAATATTAGCGAAACCAGTATTACAACCTTCCTCCAACTGAAATCTGAAGCTAACTTCTCAATAAAATTAAAAATGGGCTCAAGCAAAATTTGCTCCTATCAGAGAAATTAAGAAACTTAGCTTATAGCCACTTCCACCAAATTATCACTAAACGTCGTCGAATGCCCCATATCTCCAAACTCCGCCGCACTAATACAATTCACCGTGCCATTGTTCAATTGGCGCCAATACCCTAACGTCGCCACCACAATCCCCGGATTCACATCTTTGGTAATACGTGCATCTGCCTCAAACGTGCCACGGTCATTAAACACCTTCACCTTCACGCCCTCTTTAATGCCACGTATTTCAGCATCGGTGGGGTGAATCATCACAAATTGCTCACCTTGACCTTTGATTTTCTCAGTCACGTTGGCGTAGCAACTGTTTAAAAAGCCATGGCTCTTAGGTGAAATAATGTTCAGCGGATATTTTTTTGCCAACTCAGGGTTGCTTTCTGGGCTTTCGCGGTTGGCTACATAATCTGGTAGCGGGTCTAAATCTTCACCCGGTTGGAAAGCATCGTACATTTGACGGAACGGCCCTGCCACAAAGTTTTTGGCGCCTTCTACGTAGAACATGCACTTACCTGTGGGCGTAGGGAAATTGCCGTGTTTATGCGGTGCGCGGTCATCTTTGGTACCCACTTTTAGTTTGGCATAGCCATGCTCGCGCATGTAGGCTAAGTCATAGCCATCGCAGGCTGGTGCATCCCATGCCACGTAGTGTTCCAAACATTCGCTGTCTGTCCATTTAAAGTTATCTTCTTCAAAGCCCAAGCGTTTGGCCAAACGGCGGAAAATCTCGTTATTGGGAATCGCCTCGCCCGGTGGGTCGATGCACTTGGCGTTGTAAGTGAGGTATAAATGCCCCCAGCTTAAAATCATGTCTTCCATCTCAGCGCCCATGGCGGCTGGCAAGACTATGTCGGCATACGCGGCGGTGTCGCTAATAAAGTGCTCGGCCACCACGGTAAACAAGTCTTCGCGCTCTAGTCCTTTGATAATCTTGTCGGTCTCGGGCGATTGCGTGACGGGATTGGTGTTCCACACCATCAGCGACTTAATCGGCACATTGAGCTTAATTTCACCCGTGAGTACGCGACCTAATTGCAGAATATTCGCCACTTGCGTGCCTTCGGGAATTAAATCTGGGCGGCATATCACATCAAATTTATAGGGATGTTCCCATACGGGAAATTGCAGAATACCACCACCAACATGACGCCATGCCCCAATCAGCGCAGGCAAGCAAGTGACGGCACGAATGGCTTGGCTACCGCCATAATTGCGCTCTAGCGCTACACCAATACGAATTGCCGCAGGGGCAGTAGTCGCGTACTCACGCGCAAATTTGCGGATATCCTCTGCGGGAATACCTGTGATTTTTTCTGCCCATTCTGGGGTTCGCTCTTTAGCGCGCTCAGCCAGTTCTTTAAAGCCAACGGTGTAATGATCAATATAGTCTTGATCTTGCAGACCTTCCTCGATAATCACGTGCATCATGGCCAAGGCCAGTGCGCCATCGGTGCCTGGTTTGGGGGCAATATGCCAGTCCGCTTCTTTAGCAGTTTTGGAAGCATACGCATCGACCACCACCACTTTGGCGCCCTTTTTCTGCGCCTCATGAATGATATGCCAGTGATGCAAATTAGTAGAAACCGAATTAGACGCCCACACCACAATGTATTTGGAATGAATAAAACTCTCGGGGTCCACACCAGCAGTGGGGCCAACAGTCAGTAACCATGCGGTACATGAGCCCTCACCACAAAACGTACGTTCTGTGACGGTGGCGCCCAAACGTGCAAAAAACGCATCCCCACCATTGAGGCCATGCACCAAGCCTTGGTTACCCAAATAGCTGGCGGGCATGATGGCTTGCGAGCCATGCTCAGCAATAATGCCTTGCCATTTACTGACGATGGTATCTAGTGCTTCATCCCAACTGATACGGGTAAATTGTTTGCTGCCTTTGGGGCCAGTGCGCTTCATGGGGTAAAGCAAGCGGTCAGGGTGATAGTGGCGTTTTTCGTAGTCTTTGAGTTTGACGCACAAACCACCCCGCGTCATCGGATGTTCTTTGTTACCGGTGACTTTGAGTAGCTTGCCATCTTGCACATGGTATTCCATGCTACAGGTATCAGGACAATCATGCGGGCATCCCCCATGAAAAGTTTTAACGCCGGTATCGGTTGGTGCATTCATCTCAATCCCCTAACAATAATTTTTATGGTGTATCGATAATAAAAATCACTATATACCCACTTGTATAGTCCTTGCAATTATTTTTTACCAGATGAAAAAGATGATTAAAATGTCGTCATGCAAACCATCAACTCACAACCTTTAACGTTACTCAACAAAATCACACCAGAACAATTTTTGGCCGAATATTGGCAAAAAAAGCCGTTGTTGATTCGGCAAGCCATACCGGGGTTTTCCGGACTGCTAACACCAGATGAACTGGCAGGATTGGCCTGCGAGGACGAAGTGCAATCGCGCCTGGTACAACTGACAAAAGGAAAATGGCAAGTCACCAGTGGGCCAATGATGGAAAAGACGTTTAAACGCTTACCCGAAAAAGATTGGACACTATTGGTGCAAGGTGTGAATCACTATGTGCCAGAAGCAGCTGATCTACTGGCGCACTTTAGCTTTATTCCCCACGCGCGCTTAGATGACTTAATGGTAAGTTACGCGCCGGATGGTGGTGGTGTGGGCCCGCATTTAGATAGCTACGATGTGTTTTTATTGCAAGGCAGTGGCAAACGCCACTGGAAAATTAGCCAGCAAACGGATTTCACGCTAATTGAAGACGCGCCACTACGCATCTTAAAACATTTTGAAACCGAGCATGAATGGCTGATGGAAGCAGGGGACATGTTGTACTTACCGCCGCAAATTGCGCATTGGGGTGTGGCGGTGGGCGATGATTGCATGACTTATTCTATTGGGTTTCGCGCACCTAAAACGCAAGAACTTGCACATGAGTTTTTGCATTATTTGCAAGATCATCTGCACTTGACGGGGATGTATGCTGATGCCGATTTGACTTTGCAATCTCACCCAGCAGAGATTAGCAGCGCCATGGTAAACAAGGTATATCAATCGCTACAAGCGATCTCTTGGCAGCCACAACATGTGGGCGATTTTTTGGGCCGTTATCTTACCGAGCCCAAGCCACACATTGTGTTCGAGCCGCCAAAAAAAATCAGTCTAAAAGTATTCAGCCAACGCTTGCATCAAGAAATACTGCACTTAAGCCTGCCTGCGCAAATGCTATTTTGGCAAGACATATTTTATTTGAATGGTGAGCAGATTACTGCCCCTAGCATGCTAACGCCTCAGTTAAAGGCTTTGGCCGACAAACGCTTTTTGGATTGCACCACGCTAGAGACAGCGCAAATCGATCAATTGGCAATGCTGATGCACCCGCACTATTTAGCAGGCTATGTGACATTCGGAGAATCTATCTGATGACTAATCCACACTTAAATACAACAGAACTCATTCCTGACACTATCATATTGGGCGAGCGCTTATACGCACAAGCCATTGATTTGATTTTGCAACACGCGCAAAAAACACTACTGATATTTGATCAAGACTTCTCACATGGAGACTATACGAGCATAGCGCGGCATCAATCACTTCAACAGTTTTTAAGCCGTGATGCTCAGACTAAGCTCACTATCATTTTGCATCAAAGTGAATTTCTAACAACACATTGCCCGCGATTGTTGGAACTACTTGCCACATATGGACACAAAATGACTGTGTACATTACCAATGACAGTGCAAAAATTGCAAAGGATTGTTTTGTGATTGCCGATGATGCGCACTATGTAAAACGTATTCATATTGACCAAGCACGCTTTAAGTATGCACTTAATGACGCAGAGGCTTGTGCCAGTCTTAACATGAGATTTGGGGAGCTACTAGAGGAAACTTCTCACACCTTATCTCCCACCCAACTAGGTTTATAGTAACGGGATACATATTGATGAGATTTCTGTTTGCATTGCTAATGATGCTCGCCCAATCTGCGTATGCGCAAACAGAGTTAAGAATTTTTACCTTACAGCATCATTTCGCTAAAGATCTATACAGTGTCATCACACCGCTAGTTGGGCAGGATGGGACAGTGACTGGCACGAACAACCAATTGATTGTGCGGGCAACGCCGGCGCAGTTAGCAGAGATAGAGGCCGTCATCGTAGCGTTTGATGTACCTCGTGTGAACCGCAAAATCACCGTAGCATCCAACCGCAACCAAAATACCACCTATAACAATACTGAACTCTCTGGCAATGTGAACATCGGTAACGTGACGATAAGGAATCGACAACGCGAGCAAGGCGCGCGCATAGATGTCACGCGTCAACAGAACCAAAGCACGCAAAATAGTCAACAGTTCATTCAAGTAGTGGATGGTCAGCGTGCTTTTATTCAAGTGGGTCAGCTTGTACCGTTTACACAGGATTGGTTATTGATGACGAAACGCTACGCTCAATTGACGCGCACCATTGATTGGGTAGAAGTGAGCACCGGCTTTGCTGTGAGACCGCGTACCATTGGCAATCAAGTAGAAATTGAAATCACACCCCGGATTGCAAGGCTAAATAGCCAAGAGTCTATCGACTTTGAAACACTCACCACTATTGTTCGGGTAAGTTTGGGGGAATGGGTCAATATTGGTCAAACGATGCAGCAACGGGATGAGCTAAGTCGCAAGATTTTGGGGTCACAATCCGGCAGCTTTGAGGACAAAAGTAACCTTAGCATTCGGGTAGATTAGTAAAGTTTGAAGTTTTGTGGCTAAATTGTTGCAATATAACGATTTTTTTTGATTATTTTGTGATTTCTACAACTAAATCCAATTTCTTTTCAAATAATTTACTGCTACAATTTGCTCACTCGGAAAACTACGCAAATAGTGAACCGTACCCGATTAAACATTAGCTCATATACTAAGGAATTTAAAATGACACGTTCTGCTCTGTTAGCCGCATTATTAGCTTTAGCTTTAACTGCTTGTGGCGAAAAACCTGCTGAAGAAGCACCTGCTGCTGAAGCGCCAGCTGCTGAGGCTATGCCAGCTGAAGCTGCACCTGCTGAAGCTGCTCCAGCCGAAGCTGCACCTGCTGAAGCTGCTCCTGCTGAAGCTGAAGCTGCTCCAGCCGAAGCTGCACCTGCAGAAGCTGCTCCAGCAAACTAATTGTTCTATTTTTAGTTTCAAGCAAAAAAGCCGACTCAACGTCGGCTTTTTTTTGACCATCATTTATAAGCGGATGGTGCGCAATAGCTTGTTAAACTAAATTGTTCGCCAGTCAAATCCTACCGCTTGTTCGGCAATGCCAATCCAGTCCTGTTTACAGCTCAACACTGCGCTCAAGGCTTCCTTAGCTAACATTGGCGTATTGTTTTTCTC
Organism: Betaproteobacteria bacterium Ga0077540; assembly: GCA_001464125.1. Classification (GTDB taxonomy): domain Bacteria; phylum Pseudomonadota; class Gammaproteobacteria; order Burkholderiales; family Methylophilaceae; genus Methylophilus. Next base: position 157,110 of record LNEP01000012.1, read on the forward strand.
ACTTAAATGCGCAGCAACAATATGCTTTAATTTTGAGTTATCAAGTTTAGCCAATAATTGGGCTGCACTTTGATTATCTAGATGCCCCAAACGTCCACCCACTCTGTCTTTCAACGGTTTGGCATAAGGGCCTTTTTCGAGCATATATCGATCATGATTGCACTCCAGCATCAAAGCATCACAACCTGAAAGCATCCGCTCAATATGGGGTGTAGAGCTACCAACATCTGTCAGAACGCCCAATTTTGATTGTCCATCAGTAAAGATAAATTGCGTGGGCTCTCTGGCATCATGAGGTACAGGAAACGGTAATACACCAATATCACCTACGGCAAAATCGGTATGGCTATCAATGACCTCAATGTGCAGGGAATGTGCCTCTGGCAAATAGCGTTCACACATTTTAAATGTGCCGTAGCTTAGATATACTGGAAGATTAAATTTAGCTGCCAACTTGAAGGCACCACGCGCATGATCATCATGCTCGTGGGTCACGACAACACCACTCAACTGCTCAGGTGCAACACCCAGCCTTTCTAGGCGAAGCACCATCTCACGCACACTAAAGCCACAATCTAGGAGTAAGCGAGAGTGATTGATCTCCACTATGGTGGCGTTTCCTGCACTCCCGCTACCCAGCGAAGCAAAACGCATGGCTTGCGATTACTTCAGTTGTTCATACAGCAAAGAGATAATACGGTTAGCTGTGGTTGACGGATTGCGCTTACCTTCTGCATCCACAACATTGACACTGGACGTGCCATCTTCTTTTTCACTGACTTTGATGCGGTATTGTTTAGCTGGATCGGTTTTTTCATCTTTACCTTTCCAGAATTTCAGTTTTTCGGCGAATGACTTGTCATCCTTAGGTTTGGGATTATTCTTCTCTTCCTCATCATCACCCCAGAATTTCAGAGTTTCAAATAAGCCCTTTTTCTTCTTGGGAGTGTCATCAATATCCACGTCTGCATAGCGCACAAAGAATATTCCCTGCGAACGGTCTTTATCCTCTGTGACAAAACCTACTCGGTCTAGCGCCAAACCTACCCTACGCCAGCCACGGTCAAAAGAATCGTTAATATTTAAGGTCACACTACTATCAGACTCTTTCACCACGGTTGCGCGCTGAGGGCTCACCGGATTAGCAGCAATCTGTTGTGCCTGTTTTTCAGCTACACCAAGCTTTACCATTAAGCGACGCAATAACTCAACGTCCAAATCACTGTCAAATTGCTCAGCTGTATTCACCTTTTTATCAGATGCATCCAAACGGTAGCCAGTATCAATCTTACCCAGCTGAGTATTGACAATATTTTTGCCGTCATCTGGGGCACCCGCCACTGTGCGATGTGTCATGTAAATTTCTGTCGTACCCTCTTTTTCGCCACGCTCTAACCGCGTACGGAACTTACGACGGTCTGCCAACCCTGAAAGCTTGTCTAACCAAGCATCAAACTTTTCGCCCACATTGCGGCTATCTTCTTTCAGCTTAATTGCATCAGCCTCAATCCACTCAGTTTCCATGACACCAGTTTCTGCATTCTCAACACGCACAGCAAAACCCTGATCAAGCCAAAATTCGCGTATCACTGGCCAAATCTTTTCGGCAGGGGCCGTGACCACCAACCACCGTTGTGCCCCAGCTTTTTCCATGCGCACGCCTTCTGTGTTTGGCAATACTTGCTCTACACCCACTTCTTGACCTTCTTGCTCTTGGCTGTAACCAGAATAGGTTGCACTACCTGGCACAGAATAAGCATCACTGGTTCTCATGGCGGTTAAATCAGGGGGCACTTCAAGTGGTTTGGAGCGGCCAGCACCTTTGTAGTCTGATGTGTTTTCAATAAAAGGAATCGAATCACAAGCGGTGATTACACATGCGATTAGACATGTACCAATTGCTTTCAATAAAGGTTGTTGATTCATTGTTTCACCATTCTCATTTTGATTTCTAAAGTATTGCCGAGCACTTAGGCGATACCGGCTTGCGCCATCGCCTGACGCAGCGTTGCGTGGTATTGCTGAGATAAATTGACCATGGGCAAACGAATGCCTGTTTGTATATGGCCCATTTGTTGTAGCACCCACTTCACGGGAATCGGATTTGCCTCGACGAACAACTTTTGATGCAAGCCAAATAGCTTCGCATTAATGGTACGCGCAGCGACAACATCACCAGCCATGGCTTTGACGCACATATCATGCATGAGCTTAGGCGCCACATTCGCGGTCACAGAAATCACACCGTGCCCACCCAATAGCATCAGCGATAAGCTGGTCGCGTCATCCCCGCTATACACGGCAAAATCTGCCGGCACTTTCAATAGCAAGTCCGTACCGCGCTCTACACCACCGGTTGCATCTTTGATACCCACAATATTGGAAATAGCTGCAAGTCTAACAACAGTGTCATTGTGAATGTCACAACCGGTTCGCCCAGGTACATTGTATAAAATTTGTGGGATGTCCACTGCATGCGCCACCGCCGAGAAATGCTGGAACAATCCTTCTTGCGACGGTTTGTTGTAGTAAGGTGCCACTAGCAAACAAGCATCTGCGCCCAATTCTTTTGCTTTGCGTGTCAGTGCAATGGCTTCGCTGGTTGAATTTGCGCCAGTGCCAGCTATCACCGGAACACGTTTAGCCACATGTTCAACTGTAGTTTTAATCAGCAAGCAATGTTCTTCTACATCTACTGTGGGTGACTCACCAGTTGTACCCACCACCACGATGCCATCCGTACCCGCTTCCACATGAAAATCAATCAGCTTTCTCAGTGAAGCCAAATCCAAGCTGCCGTCCTCATGCATAGGCGTTACGATTGCAACTAAACTACCTGTCAACATATCTAGACCATTTATATCAAAAAATACTGATATTTTAACCGAATATGCATAATTAAGCTAAAAGCTTTACATGCGTTAACCTAACAACCCATTGATATAGCGATTACTTATACCCTTATAAATACATATTCTTTTGAAACGATTTCGAAGGCTGATACATTGCTAACTCTGAATTTTGTAAGGGATTTCGCTACACAACCGACACCAGCGAAGCCACAGCAAAAACAGCAGCAAACGGGTATAATTTCAGTCTAAGCAGATTATTGATACGGTATACGACATGTCAGAGAGTTATATATTAATTTTAATCAGCACAGTGTTGGTCAACAACATTGTCTTGGTTAAGATTTTGGGGTTATGCCCCTTCATGGGCGTATCTAAAAAACTCGAGGCCTCTATTGGTATGGCAGCCGCCACCGCTTTTGTATTAACACTTGGCTCGATGACCAGCTGGGCCATTAATCATTACCTGCTGGAACCCAACCATGTCGAGTATCTGCGTACTTTGTCTTTCATCGTGGTGATTGCTGGCGTGGTGCAACTGACTGAAATGATTATGGAAAAAAGCTTTCCACTCCTGTATCAAATGCTGGGTATTTTCCTGCCGCTTATTACCACCAATTGCGCGGTACTAGGCATTCCACTTCTTAACGCCCAATCCAGCCATAACTTCATTGAGTCAGGCTTATACGGATTTGGCGGGGCGGTAGGCTTTTCCATGGTACTCATTTTATTTGCTTCGATGCGAGAGCGTATGGAGGCGGCGGATGTACCAGCGCCATTCAAAGGTTCTGCCATCGCAATGGTCACAGCGGCGCTAATGAGTCTAGCCTTTATGGGCTTTGCAGGTTTAGATAGGTACTAGCATGTTGATTGCCATTTACATCATGCTAGGTCTGGCGCTAGCGCTGGGTGTCTTACTCGGTTACTCGGCGCTTAAATTTAAGGTCGAAGGTGACCCGTTGATTGCACGTATTGATGCAATCTTGCCGCAAACCCAGTGTGGCCAATGTGGCTATCCTGGCTGCAAGCCTTACGCAACAGCCATCGCAAAAGGCGAAGCCGATATCAACCAATGCCCACCCGGTGGTGACGCAGGGGTGCATGCACTGGCAGATTTACTTGGGGTGGAATACAAACCACTCAATGCTGAGCATGGGGAGCCCAAACCTAAATCTGTTGCTTTTATTGATGAAAATACCTGCATTGGTTGCACTTTGTGTATTCAAGCTTGTCCAGTAGATGCGATTTTAGGGGCGGCCAAGCATATGCACACGATTATCAGCAGCGAGTGCACAGGGTGCGAACTCTGCTTGGCACCCTGTCCGGTGGACTGCATCACCATGCACCCGATTGCAGAAACGCCTGATAATTGGAAGTGGAAATACCCCACCATCCCCATTAAACCTGTTGCCATGGAAAGCTAAATAGACGTCGCATGAATGCATTAGTCAATTTTGGAAAGATATTTAAGTTTAACGGCGGCGTTCATCCGCCCGAAAACAAGACACAATCGACACAATTGCCGATTGCCAAACTTTCCCTGCCCGATCAGTTAGTGCTGCCACTCAGACAACATGTAGGCAATATTCCCAAAGTTAAAGTCAATGTGGGTGATCACGTATTGAAGGGGCAATTGCTGGCGGAGGCAGAAGGCATGGTATCTGCGGCTATCCATGCTCCGACTTCTGGCACCATTACTGCGATTGCAGATGCCATTATTCCTCACCCTTCTGGTTTGCCAGACCACTGCATTACGCTTAAGCCAGATGGTTTGGATACATGGATAGCACACCAAGGCATTGACTGGCGCAACACAGACAGGAAATCGCTGGTCAATAGCTTGCGTTTGTCTGGAATTGTCGGTCTGGGAGGCGCGACATTCCCCACTCAAGTCAAGCTACGCACCGATGGTAAATCTGCTGTGCATACCCTGGTGATTAACGCAGCCGAGTGTGAGCCCTACATTACCTGCGACGACATGTTAATGCGTGAACGCGCTGCTGAGATTGTGCAAGGCATTGCGATTGCTCAACATCTGCTTGGCGCAACTAAAGTGCTGATTGGGATTGAAGACAACAAACCCGAAGCGATTGCAGCCATGCAAGAAGCCACTGCGAATACCAGCATGCAAGTAGTGGTGGTACCAACCCTTTACCCTAGTGGAGATGCTCGGCGCTTAGTGCATTTATTATTGGGTGAAGAGATTCCTCATAACAAACGTGCAACAGAGGTTGGCATACAAGTATTCAACGTTGCCACAGTGCTAGCACTACACCGTTATTTTGAGTATGGCGAACCAGCGCTCAGTCGCATTGTATCCATGACAGGAAACGTGGCCCAACCACGTAATTTCGAGGTGTTATTTGGCACACCGCTCATGCATTTAGTCAACGCTGCCGGCGGTGCAAAACCGGATACTACTCACTATATTATGGGTGGGCCGATGATGGGGTTTAACTTACCGGATAACAACGTGCCCATTACCAAAGCAGCTAATTGCATCATTGCTGCTTCACCTAATTTATTCGCGCCTCCGCCGCCAGCCATGCCTTGCATACGCTGCGCCCGTTGCGCTGATGCTTGCCCAGTCAGCTTGCAACCACAAGAGCTGTATTGGTTTGCAAAATCAGATAACTTTGAAACGGCACGTGAGTACAAACTGTTTGACTGCATTGAGTGTGGCGCTTGTTCTTACGTATGCCCAAGCAATATTCCCTTGGTGCAATATTACCGCTACGCAAAAAGCGAAATTATTGCCGCTGACAGAGCAAAAGAAGCAGCCGACTTGGCACGTGAGCGCAATGAGGCAAGATTGGCGCGCATAGAGCGTGAAAAGCTGGAGCGAGCACAAAAACATGCAGAACGTGCACAAGGGGCAAAATCAGAAGCTTCTCCTGAACAAGCTACCAACACGCCTACCGAAACACCCGATGCAGATGCTAAAAAGGCCGCCATTGCTGCAGCCATTGCGCGCGCAAAAGCGCAAAAGCAAAGCTTAGACGATCAGCCACAGACAAGCTCGGTAACGGACAAGCCTACGCCTGCCGCGGATGAGGCCAAAAAGGCGGCAATTGCGGCGGCGATTGAACGTGCTAAGGCACAAAAAGCTGCAGCACTGCAAGCAGGCGCTATGCCAAGAAATGTAGACACGGCAAGTGGCGCAGTGCAGCAAGAAATTGCAGAGATTGACGCGCGACGTGCCGCTGTTGGCTTGACGCCACCACCTAATGAAGCAACAACACAAGCAGCAGCCGATAAACAGGCGGCAATTGCCGCAGCCATCGCCAGAGCTAAAGCACAAAAAGCTGCAGCAGAAGCTGCAAAATTAGCGGAATCTACCGAGAAGAAAGAATAAATTGATACGCTCACCTTACATTTCAGACGCGCCCAGCGTCAGCACCATCATGCTGAAAGTGTTGGTTGCGCTCATCCCTGCGATTGGTGTCTACGTGTGGATGTATGGCGGCGGGATATTGGTCACGTTAACGCTGGCCACCCTCACTGCTTTACTCACAGAAGCGGCAATGCTAAAACTCAGAGCACGTCCTATCAGACCATTTCTCAGTGATTACAGTGCAGTAATTACGGCTTGGCTGTTGGCACTTGCCATACCACCATTGACGCCTTGGTGGCTGATTGTGGTGGGCACAGCGTTTGCCATTGTGTTTGCCAAGCAACTGTATGGCGGTTTAGGTTACAACCCCTTTAACCCCGCCATGATTGGTTATGCCGTTTTGTTGATTTCTTTTCCAGTATTGATGACCAAATGGCCAGCAGCCCTGCAAATTGCGCAAACACCGCTGAGTTTTGGCGAGCAATTGCACTTTATCTTTAGTGGACAATTGCCACAAAACGTGTTGATGGATGCTGTGACTTCCGCCACACCACTAGACTATTTGAAAACGCAACTCAAGCTAGGCCAAGAAATCTCGCACATTCAAAGTGCGCCTTTATTTGGCGTGCTGGGTGGTAAAGGGAGTGAGTACATCGCCATTGCCTACTTATTGGGTGGGTTATATTTGTGGCAACAAAAAATTATTTCTTGGCATTTACCTACTGCTTTTCTGGGCGTGCTCGCTCTCATGTCTGCAACGTTTTGGTTATCTGACCCTGCACAATTTGCTTCCCCCGTATTTCATCTGTTTAGTGGTGCCAGCATGCTTTGTGCATTTTTCATTATCACCGATCCAGTCAGTGGCCCCACCACACCATGCGGCAAACTCTATTTTGCTGGTGGCGTAGCCATCATCACTTATTTAATCCGTGTGTACGGCGGTTATCCCGATGGTGTTGCATTTGCTGTGATTTTTATGAACATCTGCGTACCCTTAATTGACGCATATACCCAGCCTCGTGTGTTTGGTCATGAGAAATAATCATGCCTGAAACCATCATCCGCCATGCTAGCAAAACCGCCATGACATTAATGGCCTTCGCCATTGTCTTTACCTCATTAATGGCTTACGTGTATCAAGTCACCAAACAGCCGATTGAGCTCAGTGAGGCGGCTGCGCGGATGAGTTTATTCAGACAAATCATGCCGGCGCATATGCATGATAACGATTTGTTAAAAGATACTATTGCGCTACCACCTGACCCATTACTGGGAACAACCCAAACCACCTTGGCCAATATTGCGCGTATCCAAAACCAACCAAGTGCCGTTATTTTAGAAGCGATTGCACATGATGGTTACAGCGGCGATATCAAATTGCTCCTCGCCATTGATGCTAAAGGTACGATAAGTGGCGTGCGCGTTATTTCACACAAAGAAACCCCAGGCTTGGGAGACTACATTGATATTGCCAGAAATAACTGGATTAAACTTTTTGATGGTCAATCACTCAACAACTCTACAGAGAGCGACTGGCGCGTTAAAAAAGACGGTGGCAAGTTTGATTACATGGTGGGCGCGACCATCACACCACGCGCAGTGGTAAGCGCTACTCACAAGGCATTACTTTATGTAGACCAACACAAACAGACGTTGTTTTCTGTGCAAACAAGCCAAGAAGACAATGCGCAGCAGGAGAACAAATGAGTCAATATTCAGAAATTGCCCACAACGCCGTATGGAAGCAAAACCCTGGCGTTGTCCAGTTGCTTGGTTTGTGCCCAACATTGGCAGTGACCACCTCTGTAGTCAATGGCGTCAGCCTTGGTCTAGCCACCGCGCTGGTGATGGCAGCAGCGAATGGCGCAGTCTCGCCTGTGCGAAAATTTGTGCCTGACGAAATTAGAGTGCCTGTGTTTATTTTGGTGATTGCCGCATTGGTCACCATGATAGACCTAACCATTCATGGCTTTGCCGAGCCTCTGCACAAAGTGTTGGGTATTTTTATTCCCCTCATTGTAGTGAACTGCATCGTATTAGCGCGCGTAGAATCTTTTGCAGCCAAAAATGAACCTGCGCCTGCTATCTGGGATGGTTTTATGATGGGCATCGGGCTTACTATCGTATTGGCCTTACTTGGCGGCATGCGTGAACTGGTGGGCAAGGGCACGCTGTTTTCTGGTTTAGATTTAGCGTTTGGCCCAGAATTTAAAGCATATATTTTGACTGTGATTCCTGATTACCATGGCTTCTTGTTAGCCATATTGCCACCGGGCGCGTTTTTAGGTCTTGCTAGCTTAATTGCTTTGCGCAACTGGGCCGAAATACGCAAAACAACCCCCAACAATGCTGCTACCACTAACGCGCTAAAACCTAGCCACTAATACACAAGACCGTGGCTGATGAACGCTGAAAAAAGAGCTGCAATATTCAATCGCCTGCGTATTGCGATTCCAAATCCAACTACAGAGCTAGAGTACACCTCCACCTTTGAATTGCTGATTGCGGTGATTTTATCTGCACAAGCCACCGATAAAAGCGTGAATATTGCCACACGCAAATTGTTCGCTGTCGCAAATACACCGCGAGCCATTGCCGCACTTAAGGTAGAAGGCTTAGAGCCTTATATCAAAACCATCGGTCTTTACCATGCAAAAGCCAAAAATGTGATTGCCTGTTGCCAGCAACTAATTACACTACATGCAGGTGAAGTGCCGAATACACGCGAGGCCTTGGAAGCATTGCCTGGTGTAGGTAGAAAGACTGCCAATGTGATACTTAACACCGCTTTTGGTCAGCCAACGATTGCTGTGGATACGCATTTGTTTCGTCTGGGTAACCGCACTAAATTGGCTACTGGCAAAAATGTACAACAAGTAGAGCAGAAGTATCTCAAAACCATCCCCAAAGCATATCTGCAAGATGCGCATCATTTACTCATATTGCATGGCCGCTATACCTGTACTGCGCGCAACCCCAAGTGTGGTGAATGCTGTATTGTGGATTTGTGCGAATATCGCCATAAAGTTATCCCTACACCGCATTTAATGGCGGGTGAGGGGTCGCCCAATTCAAAGCAAGCGACTGTGGCATGACCAACAACTTGCGTGTCGCAACTGGGCTAGCAAGAGGTGTCACCGCCAGCCCCACACTTGCCACTGAGGCCGTACAGCGTGCAATGGAAAAAGCAAATATAGAGTCAGCACAGTGCGTTTTACTGTATTTCACATCTGAGTTTGCGCATGCACCCCAAGCTGCCATTCGCGCCGCATCTAAGGCTGCGAATTGTACTCAAGTGATTGGCTGCTCAGCCGTAGGTATTTTTACTGAGGAAGATTGGGTACTGGATGGTGCAGCGGTAGCAGCATTGGTGTTATCTCAAGATATTTTCACTAGCCATCCTAATCAACTAGTCAATAGTGAGTACCTACTTACGCTTGCCGCACCTAGTGCAATGAATGCTAGCTGGTTATCTAGTCAACAGTTAAGATTTGGTGCAATTTCCGGGGATGCCACTGGGCATGGCGCATTTTCTGTATGGCAAGATGGTAAAGGTGTTTCGCAAGGCTACTGTGCCTTAGGCATACAACATGCGCCTGTTGCCGTCTGTGTAAGTCACGGTCTCAAATGGTTATCAAGCCCCAGAAAAGTCACCAGTAGTCAGGAATTTGACTTACTTTCTGTGGCTAATGTGACGGCACTTCAAAGCTTGGTAGCAGCGTATCAACCTATGAGTCTAAATGACGACGCTTTGCCGCTACATTTGCTCAACATTGCGTACGCACCCTCAGCCAAGGATTTAGCTTCTGAACAATATCAGTTAGCAAGTATTGTCATCTCTAATGACAACCATCAAAGTTTGACACTCTCACAAGCGATTCCCAATGGTTATTGGATACGTTGGGCGATTAGGGACAGCGCATGTGCGCAAATAGACTTACGCGACGCAACAAAGATACTTGCAGATAAACTGCCTACAGCGCCAGCTTTTGCATGCATATTTTCATGCATGGCTCGCGGCCCTTATTATTATGGTGGCGATGATGAGGATCTGAATTTACTGACTGCACAACTTCCTAATCTGCCGATTATTGGCTTTTATGGCAATGGTCAAATTGCCCCGATGATGGGCAAAAATACGTTATTGCAACACTCCATCGTACTAGCACTTTTTGGCCAAACAAAGGATGTGTATGAGTCTGTTTAATCCTAGCCGTGATGAAGTGCGCGCATTCTTCTTTGATGCTTGGTCTAAATTTAACGCACAGCAAACACTCACTGATTTAGAGAAATTGGGGGTGTCGATTATGCACATGCACCCTGAATATCACGACATACTGAACAACGCAGAACGCTACCAACATCAAGCCTATTTCCCTGAAATGGGTGAGACCAACCCTTTTCTGCACATGAGCTTGCATCTATCAATTTTGGAGCAGCTCAGCATAAACCAGCCAACTGGCATTACACAGATTTATCAACAATTAAAAGCCAAACACCAGAATGAACACGATGCCCAGCATGATTTGCTGGAGTGTCTGGCGGAAACCATCTGGCTGGCGCAACGCAACCAAACACCACTAGACGCAGCGCACTATTTACACTTAATGCAGCAAAAAGTGGGGACTATTGCTTAATCGCATTGAAAGTGATTGAATGCTTGGCATGAAAACACCCAACGTACATGACTGGCTCACCGAACATAGTGATTATCTTTATCGATTTGCATTAGCACGATTACGAGGCCCGCACATGGCGGAGGATGTCGTACAAGAAACATTCATTGCCGCCATCAAAAGCACCAGCTTTGCTGAACAGTCTTCCCCACGCACTTGGCTCACAGGGATACTCAAACATAAAATCATTGATCTCATGCGTAAGAACATCCGCGAGATTGCAGCCAGTGATTTGATGCATGAAGAAGATGCCAATATGGATGAGTTTTTTGATGAGGCCGGCCATTGGTCGGAGAAACCACTGGCTTGGGATATCCCGCATGACGCGCTGGAGCAAAAGCAGTTTTTGGGGATATTGCAGCAGTGTATGGAGAAACTACCCAACAAACTCGCCACCTTATTTTTAATGCGTGACATTCATGAAACCGATAATGAAGAAATTTGTAAGGAACTGGAAATTACCACGACCAATGCTTGGGTGATGTTGTACAGAGCCCGAATGGGGATCAGAAAGTGTTTAGAAATGCATTGGCTACAGGCTTAACGATTGAGAAAAAGGAAAGGTGAACATGTTAAATTGCAAACAAACAAGTCAACTTGTTTCTCAGTCCCTGGACCGTCGCCTGACATGGCAGGAACGATTTGCCGTCAAAGTGCATCTATGGATATGTAAATATTGCAGGCGTTTTAGCCGGCAATTATTGGCTGTGCGGTCTGGCTTACAACGCATGACCCAATCTGTGGAAGAGAACACTGATTTACAGATGCCTTCGGAATCAAAAGCACGCATCGCTAAAGTGTTAGAGTCAGAATTGAAATAGTTTATTGTGACAACAATACTGAGCAAACTTAACTTAACTTAAAAGGAATCCATCATGAAATCAAATACATCTTTGTTAGCAGCTGGCGCAATCGCATTAAGCATGGGTGCTGTCAGCCTTCAAGCTGGTGAAAACCCATTTGCAATTCAATCACTCTCAAGCGGCTATCAAGTGGCAGACCATCATGAAAAAGGCATGGATGGTAAATGCGGTGAGGGCAAATGTGGTGCTGAGATGAAAGACAAAGAAGGTAAATGTGGTGAAAAAATGAAAGACGGCAAATGCGGTGCCGAATCTAAAATGAAAGATGGCAAATGCGGCGAAGGTAAATGCGGCGCAGAAATGAAAAAAGACAAGTAATTGATTCTTAAAGTAATCTGATGCCAATCCTGGCAGACAAAAAGCTACAAGGAGCTGGTTTGGGGCTAAAGCGCGAGCTGATTCCCCAAATCCAGCAACTGCATCAAGATACCAGCCTTCATCACCTGCAATTTGTAGAAATTGCGCCAGAAAATTGGTTGGGCGCAGGTGGCAAAGCCCTGCACGATTTAGCATGGTTTGTGGAGCGATATCCAGTTGCTTGCCATGGCTTATGCTTATCCCTTGGTGGCCCTGATCCACTGAATGTTGCATTCTTAAAGCGCGTTAAAGCCTTTTTGCAGATGTATGAAATCCCCCTTTATACCGAGCATTTGAGTTATTGCAGCGATGTTCATCAAGGTAGCCCCGGTTATTTGTATGACTTGCTTCCAATTCCGTTTACTGAAGAAGCGGTGCATTACGTCGCCAAGCGTATACAACAAACACAAGATATTTTGGGTCAGCGCATTGCGGTGGAAAACGCTTCTTTTTATGCGGCCTGCCCAATTTCCAGCATGGATGAAATTACATTTCTCAACGCGGTCTTAGAAGAAGCAGATTGCTGGCTGCATTTAGATGTCAACAATGTCTATGTCAACAGTGTGAACTTTGGTTTCGACGCCCATCACTTCTTGCGTCAAATTCCCGGAGAACGCATTGTGTATGGCCATATTGCTGGGCATCACCAACAAAGTCCGGATTTATTGATTGATACCCACGGCAAAGATGTGATTGACCCAGTTTGGCAACTACTTGACACTGCATATAGCTTATTTGGCACTTTTCCAACCTTGCTGGAGCGCGACAGCAATATCCCGCCACTCACAACCTTGATGGCTGAGGTGAATCGTATCGCTAAATATCAAGCATCGCATGGCTATCAAAAAGACTGTTTGGCGTCTGCGCAATCAACACTGCCTAACATAGTCTCGTTCGCCTAATGACCGCATTGCCAGATTTCCAACAATATCAATTGGCGTTTACCGCGCACATACGCCAACCCGCCGTTTACAATAAACCTGCAAAAGTACCTAACAAAACAATGGCTGTATACCGCAACGCCATTTTCAATAACTTTTTAAGTATTGTTTCAGCCTGCTTTCCTGTTACCCAGCAAGTACTTGGGGTGCGCGCATGGAAAAAGTTGGTACGACGCTTCGTCGCCGAGCATGCAGCTACCACGCCAATTTTTAAGGATATTCCACTTGAGTTTGTGCAGTTCTTGGCCAAATTAGAAGATATCCCTGCCTATCTGCAAGCACTCACGCATTACGAATGGGTGGAGTTGGCAGTTGCCTATCAGACAGCTGAGAATGAGGTGGTGAGCAGGCAAGAGACAAAGCCAGATTATTTAGATGAGATACCGCAGTTTGCGGCACATCAGTTGCTGGCTTACGACTATCCTGTCCACCAGATATCAAAAAAGCATATTCCGGATACCCATATTCCCACCTTCTTATTGGTGTATCGCAACCAAGCATTTGAAGTTAAATTTGTTGTGCTCAACCCAGTCACCTACCGCTTACTTAGCTTATTGAAAGCCGAACCTTGTACCGGGAGACAAGCGCTCACAAAGCTAGCACAAGAACTTCAACAACAAGACGTTAATGCGATACTCCAATTTGGCTTGGATATCTTACTTGATTTAGCATCGCAGCAAGCATTCATAGGCACCACCAAGACTAACGAGCGCTAATACTGCAAAGCGCAGTCATGCCCAGACTATACAACAAAAAACCCCAGCACTGGCTGGGGTTGTTCTATTCTTAATGGTTTAATCACCAAATACCGATGTTTCGCGTACCGATGCCTGCTCTATCACCGCTTGCTTGCTAGCATCATCCATATCCCACCAGTTTTGAATTTCTTCCATAGTACGGAAACACCCCATACATAAACCGCTCAAATCATCCATGCTACATACCCCAATGCATGGGGAATCAATTGTTTGTTTAGACATACCTAACCTTTAAATCAAATCACTCGCAAAACACGCTAAGCATTTACTTAGCTCAACACCCCATGACAATTTTTGTACTTTTTGCCAGAACCACACGGGCATGGGTCATTGCGTCCTACTTTTGCACCTTCACGCACAACAGGCTGACCGCTTGCCAATTGCGCCTCTTCATCCGCGCTAGGGTTTGCTAACGCTTCATCATAATCAGCATGTTGATACTGCACATTTTCTACTTGTGCGACGGGCTCCACCGCCTCTACATCGGCCTGAGTGCGCACTTGCACTAACATGGTGATGCGGGTTACTTCACTTTTTACTGTGTTGAGCAAGCCTTCGAATAATTGAAACGCCTCGCGCTTGTATTCCTGCTTAGGGTTTTTCTGTGCGTAAGAGCGCAAATGAATGCCCTGACGCAAATGATCTAATGCCGCTAGATGCTCACGCCAGTGATTATCCAAACTTTGCAGCATCACCGAACGTTCAAAGTTTCGTATATTGTCCGCGCCTGCTAACGCCTCTTTGGCTAAATAAGATTGATCAGCCGCCTCAAAAATACGTTCACGTAACGTTTCCTCATGCAAGTCCGGATTCTCTTCCAGCCATTTTGCAATCGGCAAATCTAATCCGGTGTCAGCAATTAGGTTCTTCTCTAGGCTACTCACATCCCACTGCTCTTCCACGCTGCCTGGTGGAATATGCGTTTCAAAAATGCTGGTCAATACATCATGACGCATGGCCTGAATGGTGGCACCCACATCCTGCGCTTCCAGTAGTTCATTACGTTGCTCATAAATCACTTTACGCTGATCGTTGGCCACGTCATCGAATTCTAGCAATTGCTTACGAATATCAAAGTTACGGCCTTCCACTTTACGCTGTGCGTTTTCAATCGCACGCGTCACCATGGAGTGCTCAATCGCTTCACCTTCAGGCATGTTCAATCTTGCCATGATGGCAGACACACGCTCACCCGAGAAAATACGCAATAATTGGTCATCCAACGATAAATAGAAGCGGCTGGAACCTGGGTCACCTTGTCGACCAGCACGACCACGCAGTTGATTATCCACACGACGTGACTCATGACGTTCTGTACCAATAATATGTAAGCCACCCGCCGCCAATACTGCATCATGTCGTTGTTGCCACTCTGCCTTTAGTTGCGTTGCTTTGGCTTGTTTTTGCTCATCGCTCAAATTGGAGTCTTGATTCACTGCGTGAATATCAGCTTCAGGATTACCCCCCAATACAATATCAGTGCCACGACCCGCCATATTGGTGGCAATGGTAATCACGCCTGGACGACCCGCTTCGGCCACAATGTGGGCTTCCCGCTCATGTTGTTTGGCGTTCAGTACTTGGTGTTCAAGTTTCGCTTTGGTTAGCAAATTAGAAATCAGTTCTGAGTTCTCAATCGAAGTAGTACCCACCAATACCGGCTGCCCTTTGGCTTGGCATTGTTTGATGTCTTCAATCACAGCATTGTATTTTTCCATGGCGGTGCGATACACCTTGTCCATCGCATCTTTACGTTGCATTGGACGGTGTGTTGGCACGACCACTGTTTCAAGGCCATAAATCTGATTAAATTCATAGGCTTCGGTATCTGCAGTACCGGTCATGCCACTCAATTTGGTGTACATGCGGAAATAGTTTTGGAAAGTGATAGAAGCCAGCGTTTGATTCTCTTTCTGAATCGCCACACCTTCTTTGGCTTCAACCGCTTGGTGTAAACCGTCTGACCAACGACGGCCTGGCATCATACGGCCAGAAAATTCGTCCACAATAATGACTTCATTATCGCGTACCACATAGTGCTGATCTTTATTGAATAGATTTTGTGCACGTAGTGATGCATACAAGTGATGCACCAAAGTAATATTGGCAGCTTCGTAAAGGCTTGAACCCTCCGGCAACAAACCAGAACTGGTCAGAATTTGCTCGGCATGTTCATGACCAGCCTCACTCATGGTCACTGTCTGCGCTTTTTCATCCACCCAATAATCGCCTTCGCCTTCCTCTTCGGTCTGGCGAGTCAGTTGGAGCGCTACTGCGTTGATTTGATGATACAAATCAATACTGTGCTCGGCTTGACCAGAAATAATGAGTGGCGTACGTGCTTCATCAATCAAGATGGAGTCCACTTCATCCACCAACGCATAGCTCAAAGCACGCTGCACACGCTCTTCACGGCTAAACACCATGTTATCGCGCAAATAGTCAAAGCCAAACTCATTGTTGGTACCGTAAGTAATGTCTGCAGCATACGCTTGCTGTTTCACATCATGCGGCATTTGCGAGAGGTTAATCCCTACACTTAGACCCAAAAAGTTATAGAGCTTACCCATCCATTCCGCGTCACGCTTAGCCAAGTAATCGTTCACCGTGACTACATGCACCCCTTTACCGGTCAGTGCATTCAAATAAGTAGGTAATGTCGCTACTAATGTTTTACCTTCACCAGTACGCATCTCTGCAATTTTTCCAGCATTCAACACCATGCCGCCAATCAATTGCACATCAAAGTGACGCATACCCAAAGCACGGCGACTGCCCTCGCGCACCACAGCAAAGGCTTCTGGTAACAGTTTCTCTAAGCTCTCGCCTTGTTGATAACGTTGTTTGAACTCATCGGTTTTTGCGCGCAAGGCCTCATCAGACAAAACCTCGATAGCAGGTTCTAACGCATTAATTTCTTTGACGATTTGGCTGTATTGCTTAATCAGCCTTTCATTTCGACTACCGAAGAATTTTTTGAACAACGTGGATAACATGAAGGAGCACCAACTTTCCGTCAAAACGGAAACCTAAAAATTGTATTAAATTAAAATTGTGATAATCAGATGGGGATTAAACTTATAAATTCAAATATCGACTGTATTTAATGTAGCTAGTCAGTCTCTTTGTTTACTAGCCTGCGTTCTTATGTAAATATTGACGCGGGTCTAAGGGGTTACCATTTAGGCGGATTTCATAATGCAAATGTGGTCCTGTCGAACGTCCGGTATTACCTACCAACGCCACTTGCTGTCCTTTGGTCACACGCTCGCCAACTTTCACCAGAATTTTTGAGGCATGTGCATACCGAGTTTCCAACCCTGATCCATGATTAATCTTAACTATATTACCATAATCGGGTGTTTGATCTGCGGCACTCACAATACCATCCGCCGCTGCTAGAATGGGTGCTCCAGTATTGGCCGGGAAATCCAAGCCTTCGTGAAACGCTTTGTGTCCATTGAACGGATCAATTCGCCAACCGTAACTTGAGGAGTTATAACCAGCACGCACAGGACTACTGTTAGGCAGCATATCTTTGAGCACACTTTGTTGTAAGATCTTTGCCTCAACCACACTTTGATATTCATCACGTGCATCGACTGTTTTCATGAGCTCTTCAATAGCAAGCTTTAACTCTGACTCACTCATCGGCTTATCATGCACCAACGGACCGCCACGATTTGGCATCGAATAGCTTGGTGTTTGCTCAGGTTTGGCGTTCTGTTGTGTTTTATCACCAGCCAACTTTGCCAAACGTTGGTTTTGGGCATCCAAACGCATAATGCGCGCTTGCAGTTCGCCGATCTGTTTGGCATAGGCATCCAAATGACTTTGCGATGAGATGATGGTGCCCTTGAGATGAGGGGGCAACATGGCTTTGACGCCTTGTTCTTTGATGGTTTGTTTTGGGGTAATAAACAACAACATCATCACCACTGGCAGCAACACCAACCCAGCGACCAAGCCACCTGCTTGCCAAGCATTTAAGCTCTTTGCTTTTGCCATTTTGTTTGAAACTAAGATAATATTCATTGCTATCTATTGCCTAATTAATATGATGCATAAATTTAATGCACTGCTTGGTCAACATGACCAGCTTCATCGACTCACAGAGCTAGCTCACGCAAACGCATTAATCAATGCGTTTTGGCAAACTGCTGTCCCTGACTACCTAGCCAGCATGACCACCGCAAACCGAATTGAAGAGGGTGTGCTCACTGTGTTTGCATCGAATGCAAGTGTTGCAAGTAAAATCAAACTTACACAAGCTAGCTTATTGAAAGCATTGGAAAATTCCCAGAAAACTATCAATGATTTTAAGCATTGTAAAGTTACTGCAATTAAGGTCAAAGTGCAAGTGAAATCTACCCCTAGACCACGGCCAAAACGTGCAATCCGCTTGAGTTCATCTGGCGCACAACATTTGAGCCAATATGCAGACTCTATCGCGGGTACTGCGCTGGGTGATATCTTAAAAAAACTCGCGTCTAAAGGTAAGCCCTAAACATCGCCCCTTAAGATACATGCGCTTTTTGCATGTGTAGCACACTCCCAATCTCGCCACAAAAACCATGGTTATCAGCCTTGTTGTCGCGCCTATCGATTAGTGCCATAATGAAATTGGTTGTTACATAATTCTTACAATTTTTACAACTGATTAGCATTTCAATTACGTTTCAAATTTACAACGATAAATTAGGAGAAGTCATGTCAGTCGCTTTAATGATTGCCATTGCTGCAGCGGTATTAGCAGTACTGTATGGCGTAGTAATGAGTAAATGGATTTCGGGGTTACCAGCGGGTAATGCGCGTATGCAAGAAATTGCCAGCGCGATTCAACAGGGGGCAGCGGCCTATTTGGCCCGTCAATACAAGACGATTGCCATTGTAGGCGTAGTTCTGGCGGCATTGATTGCTATCTTTTTAAATGTGAATACCGCAATTGGTTTTGTCGTAGGGGCCATCCTTTCCGGCGCCTGTGGCTTTATTGGAATGAATGTCTCGGTGAAGGCTAATGTGCGCACGGCACAGGCAGCCACCAACGGCATTGGGCCAGCGCTTGATGTCGCCTTTAAAGGCGGCGCCATCACTGGCATGTTAGTGGTCGGTTTAGGCTTGCTGGGGGTTGCTGGTTTTTATGCCTACTTGGGTGCAGAAAACGCAACGGACCTCAACCCATTGATTGGCTTAGCTTTTGGCTCTTCTCTCATTTCAATTTTTGCTCGTTTAGGTGGTGGCATTTTCACCAAGGGCGCTGATGTTGGAGCTGACTTAGTCGGTAAAGTGGAAGCTGGCATTCCTGAGGACGATCCACGTAACCCTGCTGTGATTGCAGATAACGTGGGCGACAATGTGGGCGACTGTGCTGGCATGGCTGCAGACTTGTTTGAAACGTATGCTGTAACCTTGATTGCGACCATGGTATTGGGTGGCTTAATGGTGGCTGAAGCTGGTGCTAACGGCATTCTTTACCCATTATTACTGGGTGCGGTATCTATCGTGGCCTCCATTATCGGTTGCTTCTTTGTCAAAGCGTCTCCGGGCATGAAAAACGTCATGCCCGCACTGTACAAAGGCCTTGCAGTTGCTGGCATTCTGTCATTAATTGCTTTTTACTTTGTCACACAGCACTTGTTTCCAGAAGGTTTTACACACGGCGACAAACTAGTAACCAGTAACGCATTGTTTGGCACTTGTGCCGTGGGCTTAATCCTAACAGCAGCATTGGTATGGATTACAGAATACTACACCGGTACTGATTACGCGCCGGTGAAGCATGTGGCCCAAGCTTCAACCACTGGTCATGCAACCAACATTATTGCCGGCATTGGCGTTTCCATGAAATCGACCGCATGGCCTGTATTAGCAGTTTGTTTAGCGATCTATGCTTCATACAGTTTGGGTGGTTTGTATGGTATCGCAATTGCGGCCACGTCGATGTTGAGCATGGCTGGAATTGTGGTAGCGCTAGATGCCTATGGCCCGATTACCGACAATGCGGGTGGGATTGCCGAGATGGCTGAACTACCAAGCAGTGTGCGCGATGTAACAGACCCATTGGATGCCGTGGGCAACACCACCAAAGCAGTCACCAAAGGTTATGCCATTGGCTCTGCGGGTTTAGCTGCGTTGGTATTGTTTGCAGATTACACACATAAGCTAGAAGGTGCTGGCATTGCTGTGAAGTTCGATTTAAGTGACCCTATGGTGATTATTGGTTTATTCATCGGCGGCTTGATTCCATTCTTATTTGCTGCCATGGCAATGGAAGCGGTAGGCCGTGCTGCTGGTGCTGTAGTGGAAGAAGTGCGTCGTCAGTTCCGCGATATCAAGGGTATTATGGAAGGCACCGCCAAACCAGAATATGGCAAGGCGGTAGATATGCTTACCACAGCTGCTATTAAAGAAATGATGGTTCCTTCATTACTGCCAGTGGCAGCACCGATTGTAGTCGGCTTATTACTTGGGCCAGTAGCCTTGGGTGGCTTATTGATGGGCACAATCGTGACTGGCTTATTCGTCGCCATCTCTATGTGTACTGGGGGCGGCGCTTGGGATAACGCCAAGAAATACATTGAAGATGGTCATCATGGCGGCAAAGGCTCTGATGCACACAAAGCAGCCGTAACTGGCGATACAGTGGGTGATCCATATAAGGATACAGCGGGTCCTGCTGTGAACCCTTTAATCAAAATTATCAATATTGTGGCTTTGTTAATTGTGCCATTGCTACATGTATAAGTAATCATTGCTAGAAAGCAAAAAGGCAGCCTTGGCTGCCTTTTTGTTTATTCACACTATTAATTAGAACGCAGGTTTTACTTCCGCCTGGTTGTAACGTGCCACGCCATCCATAATTTCTTTGTGCGCTTCTTCAATGCCTTCCCAGCCCTCAATTTTCACCCATTTGCCTTTATCCAAATCTTTGTAATGTTCAAAGAAATGAGAAATCATTTCTAACCGCCATGGGGATACATCTTTATAGGTTTTTTGGTAAGCGTACAAACCGCATACTTTTTCCACTGGCACTGCAAGCAATTTCGCATCGCCGCCTGCTTCGTCTGTCATGTTCAACATGCCCAATGCACGACAACGAACTACTACACCTGGTAGCAATGGTACAGGGGTAATCACCAACACATCTACTGGGTCTCCATCATCTGCCAAAGTGTGTGGAATATAGCCATAGTTACATGGATATTGCATCGAAGTTCCCATAAAGCGGTCTACGAAAATCGCGCCACTTTCTTTATCAACTTCGTATTTAACAGGGTCACCCTGCATTGGAATTTCGATAATGACATTGAAATCATTGGGAAGATCTTTGCCAGACGGCACTAAATTGAGCGACATGTTGAATAAAATCCGTGTTTGAAAAAATAAAAGCGAAATTATAGGCGAAATTTGTTGCTATATTATTGCGAATGCAGGTCTTTATTCGATTTTGCCCATACACCCCAAGCTTTTTTGATGAACACTGCCAGAAGCACGCACAATATACCTAGCATGGTAATCAACGATAGATGATGCTGAATAATATCGATATGCCCAAAATAATAGCCAGCCAACACACAGACCAGCACCCACAAGCATGAACCCAGTGCCGTTGCATAGGCAAACTTATTTAACTGCATAGATGTGACACCAGCCAAAAAAGGGGCCAGCGACCTTATCACTGGCAAAAACAGAGAAAAGATAAAGCCTTTTACACCATGCCGCTCAAAAAATAGGTGTGTCTTTTGTAGAGCGTTAGCATCTGGCCATCCCAAATAACGAGTGAGCAAGGCGTATCCCAAAGTATTGCCGATAAAATAGGCAGACAAATTTCCTAGTATCGCCGCCACAATGAGCACCAATATCAGAACTGGCAAACTCAAATGTGAGGCTGCCCACACTGCGCCACACACAAATAAAAATGGGTTACTGGGCAAGAAAAAGAAAGGCAACACGCCTATTTGCAAATAAACAATGGCAAATATCACCACATAGACCCATTGGGCATACATACCGACCAGCTCTGGCAAATGCGCATCAAAGTTGGTGATAAGCTGCCAAAAGTCCATCTTAGGTATTCAATCTACACTCTGCTACCACAGCGTCTGGCGTCAGTTTTAGCGCACAATAAAGCAACAATGGAATGATGATGACTTCATCGAGTTGCCCAATGACAGGTAAGAAATCCGGAATTAAATCAAACGGCAATAAGAGATACCCGACTGCTAACCACAACAGCGCTTTTGCTAGCGCAGGCGTTTGCGGGTGCTGTTGTAAGCGTCGATAAAAATCAAACTCTGACTTAATCTTATGCGCGATTTCCTTCAAACGCTGCATCATAGGGATAAAACGCTTTCTTGTCGGATTATCCGTAACATTCAATTAAGCGGCCAAGGGCTTACCGGTGAGCTTTTCGAATGCTTCTAGATACTTATCTGAAGTACGTTTGGCGACATCGTCAGGCAACGCAGGTGCTGGCGGTGTTTTGTTCCAGCCCGTGCTTTCCAACCAGTCGCGCACGTATTGCTTATCGTAGCTAGGTGGATTTTTGCCCACTTGGTAACTCTCTAACGGCCAGAAACGTGAGGAATCCGGTGTCAGCACTTCATCCATGACATGCAGGACACCATTCGCATCAAGCCCAAATTCAAATTTGGTATCTGCGATGATAATGCCTTTAGTTAAGGCATACTCTGCGGCCTCTTTATACAACTGCACTGCCACTTTGGCCACCTCAGCTGCGCGCTCAGCTCCAATTAAATCAGCACACTGCGCTAGGGTAATATTCTCATCGTGTTCACCTACAGCAGCCTTACTGGAAGGAGTAAACAGTGGCTCTGGCAATTGTGAAGCCTCTTGCAAGCCCTCTGGCAACGCAATACCACATACCGTCCCTTTGGCTTTGTACTCTTTCCAACCACTACCCACCAAATAGCCACGCACAATTGCCTCGATAGGTAAGGGTTTAAGTTTTTTCACTACTACAGCACGGCTACCCAATTGCGCTTTATCTTGTGCATTTGACACCACGCTATCAGGGTCAATACCGGTAAGATGATTGGGCACAACGTGCGCCAATTGTTTAAACCAAAAATTAGCCATCTGCGTCAGCATGGCACCTTTGTTCTGAATACCCGTCGGTAAAATCACATCAAACGCAGACAGACGATCGGTACTAATCAGCAACATGGTATTGGCGTCAATATCGTAAATATCGCGCACTTTGCCTCGATGAATACGTTTAAGGCTGCTGAGGCTAGTGTTCAGTAATGGTGATGTCATGGTAGGTGATTAAGCAAGAAAGGATACTATTATAAATTGCGTGGGATTTTCATGCTATGGCTTTTGCGACGGCACATTTGCGATGATATAAGGCTGTGCTTACACTGCCTATATCTTCACCGCTTGGTTTAGTTTGTTTGCCCCTGCGCAATTTGAATCACCTTAAGCGAATTGGTGCCGCCTAACGTACCAAACGGTTCGCCATAGGTCACCAACACCTCATCGCCCACTTGCACCAGTTTCGCATTGGTGAGCACCGATTCAATATCCGAAAATATCTCATCTCGGCTTCGGTCTTGCTGGCAAATAGCAAACGGAAACACATTGCGGTGCAAAGTCAGTTTGCGGCGTGCTTGTAAATCCGGTGACATGGCATAAATCGGAACAGCGCAATCCGCACGCGACAACCATTGGGCAGAGTTACCCGATACCGTCAGCGCAACAATGGCTTTGACGCTATAGTTACGTGCAGTAAATACCGCCGCTGCCGCAATAGCTTCATCTACACGATGGTGCTGATGCGCCCTGCGCTCAATATGATGCATGCTTTCGTATTCTTTTTCTGCCTCTAGGCACACACGGTCCATGGCTTCGACAGTTTCTACTGGGTAATTGCCACTTGCGGTTTCCGCAGACAACATCACTGCATCGGTGCCATCCAGTACAGCATTGGCCACATCGGATACTTCTGCGCGAGTAGGAATTGGGCTTTGTATCATCGATTCCATCATTTGCGTGGCCGTGATTACCAATTTGTTGTGCGCTCGCGCCAGACGGATAATACGTTTTTGCAAACCGGGAATTGCAGCATCGCCCATTTCCACACCCAAGTCGCCTCTGGCTACCATCACCGCTTCCGAGGCATCAATAATCTCTTCCAAATGCTCAATTGCTTCTGCACGTTCAATCTTGGCCACCAAACTGGCATGACCACCCGCTTTTTGCACCAAAGTACGCGCTCGCGCCATATCTGCGGCGCTTTTGGGGAAAGATATGGCAATATAATCTGCTTCTAACGCAACGGCCGTTTCAATATCAGCAATATCCTTAGCAGTCAGTGCGTCTGCAGCTAAACCACCGCCTTGCAAATTAATACCTTTGTTGTTAGAAAGCGTTCCTCCGGTCATCACCACGCAGTAAATCTGATTGCCGCGTACACGATTGACTTCTAAGGTAATGCGGCCATCATCCAACAACAATACCGTACCCTCTTTGACTTCACGCGGCAGATTTTGATAATCCAAACCCACGCGGCTCTGATCACCCAAAGCACAATCCGCGTCCAGCACAAACAAATCACCGTTTTTAAGTTGGATATTCTGGTTCTCAAACTTACCAATGCGCACTTTGGGACCTTGTAGATCGCACAAAATCCCTACATGTAATTGCATTTTATCGGCAATGGCGCGCACCAGATTAGCCCGCTCAATATGCGAATCTGACGTGCCATGCGAAAAGTTGAGGCGCACCACATTGACACCAGCACGTAATAAGCGGGCGATTTTTTCCTCAGAAGCGCTTGCCGGCCCTAAGGTTGCCACGATTTTTGTTTTGCGTTGCATACCTTTATCTCTCACCAGTCCAAGAGAAATCTATCAATACCACTGTTTGACTGGCAGTGATGGATTAGATTCGTTGCATCATGCAATCAGATACATTAAACCGATTCTGCAAAATCCAAGTCTTCCATTTTAATCATTTTAACTGGCGCTCTGAACGTTGAAATATGTTGCACCAAGCGAATTAAATTGGATGTATAGCCATACTCATTATCGTACCAACTCACAATTTTCACAAACGTTGGGTCTAGCATAATGCCTGCATCGGCATCAAAGATGCTGGCTGCCGGTGCACCGCGAAAATCTGTCGACACCACTTTTTCATTGGTGTACGCCAACACACCATTGAGCGCGCCATCTGCTGCTGTTTGCATAGCCGCGCAAATCGCTTCATACGTCGTCGGCTGTTCCAACTCGATGGTTAAGTCCACTACCGATACATCGGCTGTTGGTACACGCATGGCCATACCGGTGAGCTTTTTGTTGAGTGCAGGAATCACTTTACCCACCGCCTTAGCTGCACCAGTGCTGGATGGAATAATATTTTCAAACACGCCACGGCCGCCTCGCCAATCTTTGTTGGAGGTACCATCCACGGTTTTTTGTGAGGCAGTGGCTGCATGTATCGTTGTCATCAGTCCACGTTTAATACCAAACGCATCGTGCAATACTTTGGCAATTGGCGCCAGTGCATTGGTAGTGCAAGACGCTGCGGAAATAATGGCTTCGCCTTGATAATCTGAATGATTGACGCCATAGACATACATCGGCGTATCATCTTTGCCAGGCGCTGACTGCACTACTTTTTTAGCGCCCTGATTGATGTGCGCTTGGCAAGTGGCTTGTGTTAGAAACACACCGGTGCACTCCACCACAACATCCACTCCTGCTTCTGCCCATGGAATATTGGCAGGGTCACTTTCGGAGGAAAGCCGAATTTTCTTACCGTCTACCACTAAAAATTCGCCTTCAAAGTGCGCATCGTACTGGAAACGGCCATGTACTGAGTCGAACTTGAGCATATAGAGCATGTATTCAGGCGCTTCTATGCCGTTAATCGCGACAATATCAATATCGCTGAACGCTTCTTCGTTCATCACAGCACGTAAAAACATACGCCCGATACGACCAAATCCATTAATTCCTACACGTATAGCAGCCATTTACCATCTCCAAAACGATAACTGTGATGTATGCTTAAGCAACTTTGATGCTAGCTTGGCAAAAAAATAGCCTCAATCGAGGCTATTTGCATATTTAAGATAGTAAATTGCTTACATGACACTCTAATGAATGAGTGCAAAAATCGAACTAAGTTCGCGTTAGTCGCATTTTAGGATTGGCTGCGCTGCTCTAAAATCTCCACTGCAGGTAGTTTTTTACCCTCTAAAAACTCTAAAAATGCACCCCCTGCAGTCGAAATATAGCTCACTTTATCATACATATCATACTTCTGAATCGCGGCTATCGTATCGCCACCACCCGCAAGGGTAAAGGCTTTGGTGTTTGCAATGGCATTGGCAATGGTCTTGGTGCCCTCGCCAAATTGATCAAATTCAAACACGCCCACCGGGCCATTCCAAACTACAGTGCCAGCTTTCATAATAATGTCAGCCAATGCTTGTGCAGATTTTGGTCCAATGTCAAAAATCATGTCATCTTCTGCGACGTCTGCTGCATTTTTTAATGTGGCAGGTTCGTTAGCATCAAACTTTTTGCCGCATACCACATCCTCGGCAATCGGAATTGTTGCACCACGATTGGACATTTTTTCCATTAATGCCTTAGCAATGGGCACCAACTCATCTTCATTCAGAGATTTTCCGATTTGTTTTCCAGAAGCTTTTAAGAAGGTATTGGCAATACCCCCTCCCACTACCAGTTGATCAACTTTTTCCGATAAGCTTTCTAATACTGTGAGCTTGGTAGACACTTTACTGCCCCCCACAATCGCCACCATTGGACGTGCTGGACTCAATAACGCTTTGGTCAGTGCCTCTAACTCCTCTGTCAGCAGAATGCCGGCACAAGCAACTGGCGCAAATTTGGCAATACCGTGAGTCGAAGCCTCAGCACGATGTGCCGTGCCAAACGCGTCCATCACAAATACATCACACAAAGCTGCATATTTTTTGGCGAGTTCATCGTTATTTTTCTTTTCACCTACATTAAAACGGCAGTTCTCAAGCAGAATGAGTTGTCCATTTTCAACCGTCAAGCTATCTTCAGGGGCATTGGGCGCAAGCCAATTTTTAACCAAACGTACTGGTTTCCCAAGCTTTGCGGCCATCACATCCGCCACTGGTTGCAAAGAGTTTTCTGCAGAATATACACCCTCTTCCGGGCGGCCCAAATGCGAAGTCACCATGACTTTTGCTCCCGCTTTCAAGGCAAATTCAATCGTCGGCATCGATGCGGTAATACGCGCATCTGAAGTTACTTTGCCATCTGCCACAGGCACATTTAAATCTGCACGAATAAAGACGCGCTTACCTTTTAAGTCTAAATCCGTCATTTTGATAAACTGCATGATGCACTCCTAACATGTGAAGCAACGCATTAACCGCTGCGAGATAATCGATGAAGCAAAAATGATGCGAGATGCCGGATGACATCTCGCTGAATTATTATTTTGAAATATGTTGTACCAATCGGAGTAGGTTACAGGTATAGCCATACTCGTTGTCATACCAGCCTACCACCTTAACAAAAGTGCTATCCAACATAATGCCAGCATCAGCGTCAAACACACCGGCTTCTGCGCTACCGCGGAAATCGGTCGACACCACTTTTTCATCGGTATAGCCAAGTACACCTTTCATCTCACCTACTGATGCAGCTTTCATCGCCGCACAGATGGCTTCATAAGTGGTTGCTGTATTTAACTCTACTGTTAAATCGACTACGGAAACGTCTGCACTTGGCACACGCAATGCCATACCAGTGAGCTTTTTATTGAGAGATGGAATGACTTTGCCCACTGCTTTGGCTGCGCCAGTACTGGAAGGAATAATATTCTCAAACACACTACGCCCACCGCGCCAATCTTTTTTAGAAGTGCCGTCTACGGTTAATTGTGAAGCCGTTGCAGCGTGCACCGTGGTCATCAAACCGCGCTTGATACCAAAGCTATCATTGAGCACCTTAGCCAATGGTGCCAAGCCATTGGTGGTACATGAAGCAGCAGATACTACCGCTTGCCCTTGATACTCTTGATGATTCACACCGTATACATACATGGGCGTGTCATCTTTACCTGGAGCCGATTGCACTACTTTTTTCGCACCACGATTCAAATGCGGACTGCAGGTCTCTTGCGTTAAGAATGCACCCGTTGACTCCACCACCACATCCACACCACCAGAAGCGTTCCAATCAATATTGGCAGGGTCGCGTTCAGCGGTCAGATGTATTTTTTTGCCATTCACCATCAGGTGTCCGTTATCTGCTTCAACGCTAGCATTAAATCGGCCATGCACTGAATCATATTTCAGCATGTACATCATATATTCAACATCGTAAGAGCTATTAATGGCGACTACTTCAATATTGCTAAACTCTGCTTCTTGAACTGCTGCACGTAATACCATACGACCAATACGGCCAAAGCCGTTAATACCAATACGAACCCCCATAATGACCCCTAACAATACTTATTTTATTGAACCACATTACCTCTGCTCAGTTTACCAAATAAAAAGGGCCTCATATAGAGGCCCTTTTGGGTATTACCAAGCTAAATCAAAGACCTATTAATGCTTAGAGCACTGTTTTAGCAACAGCCACTACGTTCTCAACTGTGAAACCGAAGTGTTTGAACAATGCGCCACCCGGTGCTGATTCACCGAATGTATCGATACCCACTACAGCACCTTCTAGACCTACATATTTACGCCAGAAGTCTGGATGCGCAGCTTCAATAGCCACACGCTTCACGCCTGGGGTCAATACACTGTCTTTGTATGCTTGATCTTGACGATCAAACACGTTAGTTGAAGGCATAGAAACCACACGCACTTTCTTGCCAGCAGCTGTCAATTCAGCAGCAGCTTGAATGGCCAAATCTAACTCGGAACCGTTAGCAATGAAAATCAAATCAGCTTTACCTGCTGCATCTGAGAATACATAGCCACCCTTGCGGATCAATTCAAAATCTTTAGCATCGTGTTTGATGCCTGGCACTGCTTGACGGCTTAACACCAAGCTAGTTGGGCCTTCTGAACGTTCTACTGCCGCCACCCATGCAACGGTGGTTTCTGTAGAGTCAGCTGGACGCCATACATCCATGCGAGGAATCATACGCAGACCAGAAGTGTTTTCTACTGGTTGGTGTGTAGGACCGTCTTCACCTTGACCGATAGAGTCATGGGTCAATACGTACACTACACGTTGATGCATCAACGCAGACATACGCATGCCGTTTTTCATGTAATCAGAGAACATGTGGAAGGTACCGCCGTATGGTAACAAACCACCGTGCAATGCCATGCCGTTCATGATCGCAGCCA
The DNA here is from genome assembly GCA_001464125.1 of Betaproteobacteria bacterium Ga0077540. GTDB lineage: Bacteria > Pseudomonadota > Gammaproteobacteria > Burkholderiales > Methylophilaceae > Methylophilus. The sequence goes on from LNEP01000012.1 coordinate 186,234, forward strand.
TACCGAACTCACGTACACCGTAAGAGATGTAGTTGCCTGGCTCTTTACCGCTCACGTGTTTGAACTCTTTAGCTGCTGTCAGGTTAGAACCTGTTAAGTCAGCTGAACCACCTAGGAATTCTGGAAGAATTGGTGCCAAAGCAGTAATTGCTTTTTGTGAAGCTTGACGTGTTGCCAATTTCTCAGCTTTTTCGTTAGTTTCGGCAATGATTGCGTCTGTTAATGCTTTCCAGTTAGCTGGCAATTCACCGGCCATACGGCGTTTGAATTCTGCAGCTTCCGCTGGGTAAGCTTTCGCGTAAGCGTCAAATTTAGCATTCCAATCAGACTCACGTTTTGCGCCTTTGTCTTTTTGATTCCAGCCGTCATACACGTCTTGTGGAATCACAAATGGCTCATGTGGCCAGCCGATTTCAGCACGTGTTGCCGCTACTTCAGCTTCGCCTAATGCAGAACCGTGGCAATCATGTGAACCAGATTTGTTTGGTGAACCTTTACCAATAATCGTTTTACAGCAAATCAGTGATGGTTTGTCCGTTACTTTCTTCGCTTCATCAATTGCTTTTTGGATTGCAGCTGCGTCGTGTCCATCTACAGATTGTACGTGCCAGCCGTATGCTTTAAAGCGGCCTGCTGTATCGTCTGTATACCAACCTTCGATATGGCCGTCGATAGAGATGCCGTTGTCATCCCAGAATGCCACCAATTTGCCTAAGCCCCATGTACCCGCCAATGCGCAAGCTTCATGAGAAACGCCTTCCATCATACAACCGTCGCCCAAGAACACATAGGTGTAGTGGTCAACAATGTCGTGGCCTGGTTTGTTGAATTGGCTAGCCAATAATTTTTCAGCCATTGCAAAACCAACACCGTTGGCAATCCCTTGACCTAAAGGACCTGTGGTTGTTTCAATGCCTTCTGCGTAGCCGTATTCTGGGTGACCAGCACATTGTGAGTGCAATTGACGGAATGTTTTGATTTGGTCCATTGGCAGGTTGTAGCCTGTCAAATGCAACAATGAGTAAATCAACATAGAGCCGTGGCCGTTAGACAATACAAAGCGGTCGCGGTTAGCCCATTTTGGGTTGTTTGGGTTGTGGCTTAAATTGTGGTTCCACAACACTTCTGCAATCTCTGCCATGCCCATAGGTGCGCCTGGGTGGCCGGAATTTGCTTTTTGTACTGCATCCATTGATAACGCACGGATGGCGTTGGCTAGATCGTTACGCGTTGCCATTGTAGTCTCCCGAAAAATTAGTAACTTGAGGTCTTATAGAACTTGCAATAAAACCTTGCTTGAATTCTTAAAAAAGCTGGCTGTGAATAACCACTTTTTTGCAAAGGCTAAATTATTGCTTAGATACCAGTTTTGGGCAAGTGTTACCCTACAAAGTTAACGTTTATATCACATCTTTATTTGTTGCCACTTCCAGTCCATTTGCTCACAATCATGGGTTGGTAAATAGCGGGTATTGGCTTATCATTTTTTAAAACTTAATGAGAGAGTAGACGATGAGCGAAAAAATAATTATGCGTGTAGGTGAGGCATTAGTTGCTGGCGGCCCTGTAGGCACAGCGGCTGAACCCGAAGTAGCGATTGGGGAGATGGATGGCCCAATGGGGGTTGCGTTTGCAAACCTGTTAGGTGACCAAGTAAAAGGCCATACTCGCGTGCTAGCGATTATGAATACCGATATTATGGTGCGCCCTGCCACCATCATGGTCAGCAAGGTCACGGTAAAAGACACCCGCTACACCAATATCTTAATGGGTACAGTACAAGGTGCCATTGCCAATGGTGTGCTGGATGCAGTGCGCGAAGGATATATCCCAAAAGAAAAAGCCAATGATTTAGGCATTATTGTGTCTGTTTGGCTTAACCCCGTGGTGGTTGAGCAAGACAATCTAGACCATAAAGTATTGTTTGAGATTCACCGTAAGGCGACTACATTGGCGATTAAAAAGGCGATGTGCAATGAGCCCAGTATTGATTGGTTGTTGGAACATCAAGATGAAATTGTGCACAAGTATTATGAAATGGGTTTAGATGGAAAGATTTAGCTGAACCACATCTAAATATTCAAATTAAATAGATATTCAAATAAAAAAGGGTGCAGACACACCCTTTTTTAATCTAAACAATCTGTTATTTGATGGCAGCTATGACCAACTCTATCGCCTTGCAGTTTGCCTTAGCATCTTCAAAGGTTAGTAATGGCGGTTTATCATTCAACACACAGTCACTAAAGTGCTCTATCTCTAAATTAAAGTGGTTGGCCTTGGGCAACACCAATGTTTCTGTTTTGCCGCCCGCCTCCCAGCTAATCACTGGGTCATCCGTGGGGTAAGCCCACATATTGTGGCACTTGATCCAACCTTTATCGCCAATAATCTCATATTCCGCTTTACGGCTGCGCTCAAAGCTCACGTCAAAATGCCCCCAACGTGCGCGGCCTTGTGCATCTGCACCAAAATCCAAAATACCACTCGCCACCACATCTGCGCCATATTCATTCAACTTGCCATAAGCCACCACTTTTTTTGGCTCCACAGGCGCACCACTTTTGGTGCTGTTATTCAAACCCATAGCCCAACGTAATGCATGGATAGCATAGGGCCCAATATCCCACATGGCACCACCGCCATCTGACATACTTCTGTTGATACGATACATACGCGCGGCTTGCATTAAAAAAGAAAAACTGGCGCGCGCAGAAAGCACATCGCCGATTAATCCAGACTCCACCAACGTTTTTACCTTGGCATGTTGCGGATGAAAGCGATACATAAAGCCCTCCATCACCGTGACTCCCATGGCTTTAGCAGCTGCTTCAATCGCACCTATATCTTCCAACTGCGTAGTCATTGGCTTTTCAATCAGCACATGCTTACCTGCTTGCATCGCCTTAAATGCCCACTCAGCGTGCTCTTCATTCGCCATCGGGCAATACACCGCTTCCACATTACTATCAGCGATTAGGCTATCCAAATCATCGTAGCAAGCTATACCCACAGTGCCAGGTGCATATTTTTCTAATGTAGCTCTAGCAGCACCCGCACGGCGGCTGGCGAACGCGACCAATTGCGAATTGGGGGCTTCCAAGATGGCAGGAAGTAAGCGCTCATTCACACGAGCAGCCCCGAGGATGCCCCACTTAAGTCTGTTATTGCTCATCACGCTTCCTTCCATTTAATACTGCATCCTATACTGGATATCTGTTCTTGAGGCCCATGCCCAGTTTCAGCCACTAACTTCATGGCATGGAATAAATCCCTTGTGCTATTGGGTGCCGTTTCTTTGCGGCTTTCGTCAAACCGGCCACGGTATTGCAACTCAAAATTTTTATTAAAGCCAAAAAAGTCTGGTGTACATACTGCGTCATAGCGTTTTGCAACTTGCTGGGTTTCATCTAACAAATAGGGGAAAGGAAACGCCATTTCTTGCGCTATCTTGCGCATATTTTCCAGGCTATCTTCAGGGTAATCGGTCGGATCGTTAGACATAATCGCCACCGCATATACCCCTAATGCTCGCAGTTCTTTTACATCTGCAATCAGACGCGGCAGTATCGCTTTAACGTAAGGGCAATGGTTGCATATAAACATGACCAGCAGGCCGTTTGGCCCCATGCTTTCTTTTAAACTCATCGTCTTGCCATCAACATCAGGTAAATTATAATCCGGCGCTTGCCAGCCAAATGTACATACGGGTGGGTGGATACTTGCCATGCGGGACTCCAATCAATCTATAATCTGCATGTTACCATTTTTCACTTTGTACCACATGTCACAACACCGCTTTTACTGCCCTGACAGGCTTTCTGTAGGCGCTATCGCCTCTCTACCAGAAACAGCCGCTACGCATGCTGCTCGAGTGTTGCGCATGCAAGTGGGAGACGCTGCCATTTTATTTAATGGCGATGGTATTGATTACGCGTGCGAATTGGTCAGCGTACAAAAAAGTGGCGTGACAGCTCGCATTCTCTCAAGCAAGGTCGTCACAAGCGAATCTCCACTCGACATCCTACTACTGCAAGGTATTTCTAGCGGGGACCGTATGGATTACACCATACAGAAAGCAGTAGAGCTGGGCGTTCGTGCTATTCAACCGATTGCCACTGAGCGCAGTGTGGTTAAATTGAATCAAGAACGCGCCGAAAAGCGTTTAGCGCATTGGCAACAAATTGTAATTTCTGCTTGCGAGCAATGTGGCCGTGCTTTTGTGCCAGAGGTACTCGCCCCTCTCTCCTTAAGCCAATGGCTGGCGCAACACCCTCAAGATGAGGCTAGCCGAATTTTGCTTAACCCCACTGGCGCTAAGCAACTGGCACAACTTTCAAAACCACTTAACCAAGTTCAACTATTGATAGGCGCTGAGGGTGGGCTTAGTCCAAGCGAAATCGATACCGCAACCGCGCATGGCTTTCAATCCATTATTCTAGGCCCACGTATTTTGCGCACGGAGACAGCAGCACTCACTGCGATTGCGAGCATGCAGACACTTTGGGGTGATTTTTAACTTAACCCATCAAATAATTTGTATTAATTACAATATTTATTTAAAATAATTGTATTAATTACAAATTAAGGTGTATTTATGTCGATTGGCAATCAAATCCGCAAGTTACGTAAAGCACAGAATGTCACGTTGCAGCAACTTGCTCAGCTAACGGAATCTGATGCTGGTAATTTATCGCGTATTGAGCGTGGAGTGTTGGGCGTGTCAGAAGCACTGATTCGAAAAATTGCCGCGGCTTTGAATACCACGCCTGCTGCCCTGTTTGTTGAGCATGGGACTTCACCCGGCCAGATAAAAAAAGTAAATGCTCACTCTCAAGCATCAGCAATACTTGACAGTAGCAACACCAAAGACTTTGTGCATTGGTTTCGTTCGGCGGCACCTTACATTCACGCCTTTGGTGGCAGAACTTTTGTCATTGCGTTTGGTGGTGAGGTAGTCAGTGAGCAGCAATTTATCGCACTCTCGCACGACTTAAATTTGCTAGCCAGCTTAGAAGTACGGTTAGTGTTGGTACATGGTGCGCGTCCACAGATTGAACAAAGGCTCAATCGCGATAAGCTTACACCGGCTTATCACAATGGCTTACGCATTACCGATGATGCCGCGATGGAGGCGGTAAAGGAAGCCAACGGTGCAGTACGGGTGGAAATTGAAGCATTACTCTCGATGGGTATCGCCAACTCGCCGATGGCAGGTGCCGATATTCGTGTTGCTAGCGGAAACTTTGTTACTGCAAAACCACTTGGCGTTCTAGATGGTGTTGATTTGCAGCATACGGGCGAGGTGAGAAAGGTGGATGCAATTGGCATTCAAAAGCGTTTAGACGATGGTGAGTTGGTATTGCTATCCCCCATGGGTTACTCCCCTACTGGTGAAGCGTTTAACTTGAGTTTAGAAGATGTGGCTGTGAGTACCGCCATTGCTTTAGATGCGGAAAAACTGATTTTCTTGATGGACTCAGAAGGCGTGCACAATTTACGTGGCGAGTTATTGCGTGAGATGACTGCAGAGAAAGCTAAAAACTTACTGAAAAATGTGCAAGAAAGCGACGAGCCCATTCATTTTTCTGAAGACGTGAATTTCTATTTACCCGCCGCAGTTCAAGCTTGCGAGCAAGGCGTAGCTAGGACGCACCTGATTTCTCGTCATATTGATGGTGCCATTATTCAAGAGTTGTTTACGCACAATGGTATTGGCACCATGATTACCGAACTACCTTTGGAAACCATGCGCCAAGCTAATATTGATGACGTGGGTGGCATTCTCAAACTTATTGAGCCATTGGAGAATGATGGCATTTTGGTAAGGCGTGGACGCGAACGCATAGAAATGGAAATTAACCATTTTTATGTGATGGAACATGACAACCGCGCCATTGGTTGCGCTGCGCTTTACCCATTTCAAAAAGAGAAAATGGCTGAATTCGCTTGTTTAGCGATAGATCCTCAATACCGTGGGGGAGGCCGTGGCGATAAACTTTTTAACTACTGCCAAGCGCAAGCTAAAAAATTGGGATTCAATCAACTATTCTGTTTAACCACGCGTACCGAGCATTGGTTCTTAGAACGGGGTTTTATTGAAGAGTCGATTGACGAATTGCCGCAAGAAAAGCAGGCCTTATATAACTTCCAGCGCAAATCTAAAGTGTTTGTTAAACCGCTGTAAGCTTTTTTAGATACAATCTCAAACATTCAATATTGCAGGAAATATCATGCTTAACCAAACCACGGCCGCACAAAAAGCACAAACCCTTGCCGAAGCCTTGCCCTACATCAAACGTTTCTTTGATAAAACCATCGTGATTAAATACGGCGGCAATGCCATGACGGATGAGCACCTGAAGCAATGCTTCGCGCAAGATGTCGTACTATTAAAATTGGTGGGCATGAACCCGGTAGTGGTCCATGGCGGCGGCCCGCAAATTAATGAAATGTTGGATAAGCTGGGCAAAAAAGGTGAGTTTATTCAGGGCATGCGGGTGACTGATGAAGAAACCATGGATGTGGTGGAAATGGTTTTAGGCGGGCAAGTCAACAAAGAGATTGTGAACTTGATTAACCGTCATGGAGGCAAGGCGGTGGGGCTTACTGGGCAAGATGGTAACTTTATCCATGCGCACAAGTTAATGATGGAAGACATGAAAGACCCAAGCAAGATGATTGATGTTGGGCAGGTAGGTGAAATTACTGCGATTGATCCCAGTATTATCAACTTTTTAGACAGTGGCGATTTCATTCCGGTAGTGGCCCCGATTGGCGTGGGTAAAGATGGCGAAACTTACAATATCAACGCAGATGTGGTGGCTGGCAAACTGGCCGAAATATTAAATGCAGAAAAATTGATTTTACTCACCAACACGCCAGGGGTGCTCGATAAAAGTGGTGAGCTGCTTACCGGCCTTACCCCCAAACAGATTGACGATTTGGTGGAAGACGGCACCTTGTCTGGCGGCATGCTTCCAAAAATTGGCTCTGCTCTAGACGCAGCGCGTAGCGGCGTAAAATCAGTACATATTATTGATGGACGTGTGGAGCATGCATTGTTGTTGGAGGTATTGACAGACGAAGGGGTGGGCACCCTGATTAAAGCAAAGTAAGGATTTACTTTTCTCTGGCAATCAATAAAAAAGCGGCTCATGGCCGCTTTTTATTTTGATTACTGCACCGTAATGCGTTTAGAGGATTGCACCAGTTTTTTAGGGAGCTTTAACTCGAGTACACCGTCTGCATATTTTGCACTGGCACCACTCTCATCCACCTCGTTTTCCAATCCAAAGCTACGCTCCACTTTGCCATAGAAGCGTTCCGAGCGAATCACTTTCTCACCGTCCTTCACTTCTTTCTCTTGTCTAACTTCGGCACTGATTGAGACTTGATTGCCGTCCAAACTCACATGAATATCCTCTTTTTTTGCGCCCGGAATATCTGCATGCACTGTGTAAGCCTGCTTATCTTCTTTGACATCAATTTTAATCTGCACTTCAGGCGCGCCCTCAATTCTGACTGGCCTGAAAAAACCTCTGAATACATCCTCAAACGGATCTACGCGAGAAATATTCGCCATGTTCATCTCCTCTTAAATACAAACATTTGCAAAAGAAACAGTTTGTTGACTGCTGAAATTGTCTATTCAACATGAAGCAATTTCGTAGGTTTATTGTCGAATCGATAGACTCAATAAACTTTGATTTAGCGCAAACTATGGTTAAATCACACCCATCATGCAAACAAAGACGTGGATTTTTGACTTAGACGATACGCTGCACAATGCCTCTGCGCATATTTTTCCTGTAATGAACCAAGCCATGACGCAGTACATCATGGATGAACTGAATTTAGAGGAACACTCAGCGCATCAACTCAGACAGCATTATTGGCGTATCTATGGCGCAACCTTAAAGGGTTTAATGCGGCATCATGGGGTCAATGCATATCATTTTCTTAATCAAACGCATGCACTGATGGATTTACCCAATATGGTGATACAAGTAAAACGCTTGCGCCATACCTTGCAACAGCTTAAAGGACGTAAGTGTGTATTCACTAACGCACCTCGGGCTTATGCCATTCGCGTGTTAAAACTGATGGGCATAGACGATTGTTTTGAGTTTGTATTCAGTGTGGAGTCCAGCAAGTTTCACGCCAAACCCAGTGTGCGTGGCTTTCAAATGTTATTAAATACACTGAATGTCAACGCCAGCGATTGCGTCATGCTGGAAGACAATTTACCAGCATTGATGACCGCTAAACGTTTAGGCATGCAAACCATTTGGGTGACACGCAAGCTGAATAAACCAAATTTTGTCGATTTTAGAATCAACTCTGTGCTGGCACTCGCGCACCATAGGCTATAATTCCAACTCTTATTTGATTCATTGTGCATGAACAACCGCACACATTCTGCGTAACACATAGCTAAGGAAAATGATGGCTTCTGACCGCAAACAACAAATTTTGGAAACACTTGCCCAAATGCTTGAGGCACCCAAGCGAGAAAAAATCACCACTGCGGCGTTGGCTGCAAAACTGGAGGTTTCTGAAGCGGCGTTGTATCGCCACTTTGCGAATAAAGCGCAAATGTTTGAAGGCTTGATTGAATTTATCGAAAACTCCATTTTCGGCATTATCAACAAAATCACCACGGATGAAATGGATGGCGCCAAACAGGTGCAACTGATAGTCAGTATGTTGCTGCGTTTTGCGGAAAAAAATCCTGGGATGACGCGTGTGTTGATTGGCGATGCTTTGGTGAACGAGGATGACGCATTGCAGTTACGCATTAACCAATTGCATGACCGCATTGAAGCCAGTATCAAACAGTCCCTTAAAATTGCGATTGCACAAGGTGAGAACAAACAGGACCCAACAGTGTTGGCAAGCTTGGTCACTTGCTATGTGATTGGGCGCTGGCAACAATTTGCCAAAAGTGGCTTTAAGCGTAAACCGCTTGAATCATCGACCGAACAAATTGCGTTAATGCAGCGTTTAATCCACTTTGTCAGCTAATTGCAAGTATGGATAATACCGTTTTTGGCTTTACCGAGGAGCAAATCACTGAGTTTGGCCTGACCTACGGTGTAGGCGGGTTGATCTTATTGATGTTATTTATTGTCGGTCACCTTGCATGGCAATCCAAGGCAGGGAAAATGGGCACATTCGCCCTATTTTTGGCATTAACGGTTGGATTTGTAGGCTTTATTGCAAAGTATTTAATTCAGTACTTTTTAAATATCCATTAAGCGTATTTGCAGTTTAAAGTACGCAGCGCCATATCAAGCGTTGGTATCGTTTGCGCCTCAACCAATACATCCCAAAGATTGTTAACACTCATTCAGCACGCGCCACAAAATTTTCTAAAAAATCCTAAATGCTCACCCTGAGACCCTAGGTGCAACCTGTAAATTATGTGTTACATTAAGTATTAACAAATAAATCACATCACCCAGTGATGGTGCTGGGTCATTGGCCACAAATACAGGGGTAGCGTTATGAGCAATAGCAAGGTTGTAAACGCCAACGACTTGATGGAACACATTCAAGTGAACAGTCATTTAAGCCCAAGTTTAGTCATTGATTGGCTTCATGCAGGGGTAGAAGACACGCATTCCGCAGGCAGAGCGAGTTTGTTTTATGGTCTAGTGTTCACAGTGGTTGGGATACTGATACACACTCTTTTTGCTGATAACTATTGGTTACTTGGTGGCCTCACTACAGGGTTTCTATTATTAGGCCCTTTTCTTGCCGTGGGTTTATACGATCTTAGTCGCCGTATCGAACTTGGGCAAAAGCCCTCCCTCATTCCCAGCATGACAGCTTGGTGGCCAAACCTATTTCATATGGCTTTATTTGCCTGTATTTTAGTGATCACTTTGTTGGCTTGGACCCAATTATCATTTGTCATTTTTGCTCATTTTTTTAATGGTCAGTTGCCCACTTTTATGGACATCATCATCAATGTGTTGACGTTTAAACAATTGGAATTTACGCTAATTTACTTTTTAGTAGGCGGCCTGTTTGCAGCGTTTGTGTTCACGATCAGCGTGATTGCCATCCCGCTCATGTTGGATAAGCAAGTCAATGCACTCAGCGCAGTGAGCGCTAGCGTGCGTGCGTGCAAGCAGAACCCAACGGCGATGTTATGCTGGGCCTTTTGTCTGGTTGTGCTTGTGGGGGTTGGGTTTGCTACCAGCTTTCTGGGCCTGATTGTGACCATGCCAGTAGCAGGGCATGCCAGTTGGCATGTTTATAAAAGTGTCATTCAATCCAGTTAATTAGCTCAAAAAGCGCTGGTATGAATGTTATGTTGCTCATCAAATCTGCCGCTTAAAGCAAGTTTACATTGATTGCGTTTAATCGGGCTTCAAAAACAGCCTGTTTGATTTGCTCAGGCTGACTAAATTGCTTCGCCACCTCGCCCGCATCTACCGATTGTGCAAATATTAACGCTTGTTGCAAGCGCTCCGCTTCTGGCAGTGCACAATTTTCAAGCCCAGTTCGCCCTCTAGAATCACTCTCACATGCCTGTAAAAATAGCTGGAACCGCTCAGGCTGACGAATTGCATCCAACTCCATTAAAAAGTGAAGCATGGTGCTGGTCTTCATATGGGCCACCGCATGCAACTTGCCATGAAACTGCGCCACCATCATGGCCAATTCTTTGCAATCGTTGGGCACGCGTAAACGCTTCACCACATCTTTCAGCAAGGCTACGCTGCGCATCTCATGTCCAATGTGTCTGGGCAATACGTCTTTAGGGGTCGTGCCTTTGCCTAAATCGTGCGTCAATGCGGCAAAGCGCACTGGCAAACTAAATCCTTGTTGTGCAGCGTAATCCACTACCAGCATCACATGTATGCCGGTGTCAATTTCTGGATGATATTGGGTCGGTTGAGGCACACCCCATAGACGGTCGAGTTCTGGAAAAATACGCGCCAGCGCACCGCAACTTCTTAGCACCTCAAACATGCAGCTGGGTTTGGCTTCCATTATCCCTTTTGACAACTCTTGCCATACGCGCTCGGGTACCAAGGCATCTACTTCTCCTGAGTCCACCATTTCGCGCATCAGTTGCATGGTCTCGTCGGCCACACAAAACTCGGTAAATCGTGCAGCAAAGCGTGCCAACCTTAATATGCGCACTGGGTCTTCAACGAACGCTGTGCTGACATGGCGCAACACTTTGGCTTGAATATCGCGCTGTCCATCAAATGGGTCGATCATCTCGCCATCTGCTGTTTTTGCCATGGCATTGATGGTGAGGTCACGGCGCGCTAAATCCTGCTCCAATGTAACATCTGGTGCGGCATGCACCTGAAAGCCTTTGTAACCTTTGGCTGTTTTGCGTTCGGTCCTGGCTAGCGCGTATTCTTCCTGTGTATCCGGATGGAGAAAAACTGGAAAATCTTTTCCAACTGGCCGATAACCGAGCTTGACCATTGCTTCTGGCGTTGCGCCAACCACCACGTAATCACGGTCTTGTATGGGCAACCCTAACAGCTCATCTCGCACAGCACCGCCGACACAGTAGATGTTCATGATGGTCTGAAAGATTGCAACGTTACACGCTTAACGTTTTGCGTTTATAGCGCGACCTGCGGCACTTCTAAACGCATCATAAGCACCGCGTGGGGTTGAATTGGTCAGATACTCTGGCACCACGGCTTCCAGCGGCATGAGCGAAACACCCAACTCCGGCGCTAAAGTTTGCACAGTAATGCTATCTACACGCATGGAGCGTACATTGTCTCGACTCATCAACTTCACGGGTAAAAACTCCATTGCAAAGCCTTGCAGATAGGATAGCTTGTCACTCAAACCAATAATAGGACGTGAGATACCCAAAATAGTCATGACTTTTTGCACTAACTCACGGAAGGAATAAACTTGCGGCCCACCCAACTCATAGGTTTTGCCATAAGTATCGGTATTTTCTAGCGCATTCACCATGCAGCTGGTCACATCCTCTACCCAAATAGGCTGAAATTTTGCATCAGGTTTCGCCAGCACAATGACCGGTAGTAGCTTGACCAAACGTGCAAACAGATTAAAAAAGCTGTCGTGACGGCCAAAAATAATGGATGGCTTAAAGATGGTGATATTTAACTTTTTGCTGAATTCATTGACTGCCGATTCACCTGCCGCCTTGCTGCGTAAATACTGGCTAGGTGCAGATTTGCTCGCTTGCAACGCACTCATATGAATCAGCCTATCAATCCCCAAGTCAACACACAACTGGGCTAAACGTCTGGGCAATTGATGGTGCGCTTGTTCAAAGCTGGCACGACCAGACTCATGCAGAATGCCCACCAGATTAATCACGGCAAAGCTACCTTCTAACATGCTTTTCATTTTGTTGTGGTCATAAATATCACACTGCACCACCTGAACTTTAGGCAGCAAAATCAGGTGCTTAGCTGACTCTCTACGACGTGAAATGACAGTGACTTGATAGCCGGCGGCATCTAGTTTGGCCACTAAACTACTGCCTACAAATCCTGAGCCACCCAATACGGTTACTTTTTTCATTACATTACCTACTCATTCAAAGTTGAAATTGATTCTGTTTCCACGCTCACTTTTGCCGGAATAACCCCAAGGCGTTTTTTAAGTGGAATATTGTTTAAGCCCAAACGCAGCGTATAGATATGCGCGTTGGCCATCACTTTTTTCACATAGTTTCGAGTTTCGCTAAATGGAATGGTTTCCGCATAAATCGCACCTTCCAAAGGCACGTTGGCCATCCATTTTTTGGCACGGCTTGGGCCGGCGTTATAAGCTGCAGTGGCCATGGTTTCTTGCCCATTAAATAAATCCGAGGTGTATCGCATGTAATAAGTACCCAAGGAAATGTTGGTGTCCAAATCATGCAACATACCATGATGGTAATTGGACCAGCCCACCTTGCCTGCAACCCATTTTGCGGTGGCCGGCATTACTTGCATCAAGCCGGCGGCACCCACACCAGATTTAGCATAATGCATAAAGCGGCTTTCCTGACGAATGATGCCGTATACCCAAGCTTCATCTAAGGACTGATCGTTAGAGGCAGGCTGCATCAGATCACGGTACGGCGTTGGATAACGCAAGTTAAAGTTGTGCACGGTTTTTGTTTTATCCGCAGTAATCACAGCCAGGTCAAACCACTTTTGTCTGACTGCATATTCCGCTGCTGCAATTAATTGCTCATCACTCAAATTTTCGGTCGCTGCAGCCCATTCCAATTTTGCTTCCCAACGCATTTCCAAACGCTGCAACGCTTCCGCGCGCTGTATCGCTTCGGATTTTGCAAACGCCTCAACATCAGCATCGGTGGGCACATATTCCATGGGTTGTGCGCGCATGCTGGCTTCTAGCTCTTCTTGCGCCAACCAGCCGTAATAGTGGCGCTCAGTAGAGAGCATGGCAAATAAACCATTGGCCTCCAATAGTTGATTTTGTGCTTTTAAAGCACGTGCTTTCCAATAACGCCAAGTGGCTTCTTCTGCTTGATCATCCGGCATCAATGCGATCACCTCTAACAATTGCGGCCAATTACTTTGCCTGAGTGTAGTGCGCGCAAACCAATCGAGTTGATCACGGTTGAGTTGGGTATGTTCAGCCAATCGAAACCATTGATAGGCCTCTGGCTCATGTCGTTGTGCTGACAAGATGGCTAAACGGCCATAAAAATAACTTTTTTGTTCGGCACTCAGCAGTGATTGTACTGATTTAAATGCATTGAGTGCTTGAGTGGACCCTGTTTTAGCGATTTGATTGAGCGCATACAAATAGAGCTCTCTGCCAAAAGGTGTTTTAACGCTGATGGTTTTCTTGGCAATGGCTTTTTGCGGGTTAGCATTGACCGCATCCATTTGCTTGAGAAAAATAGCATCGATAGCATGATGCCTTTTAGCGACACCTTTAGCCAAGGTCACTCGGTTTTCGGACAATGCCAAACGAAAGCGTGCCACCAAGTCTTCATCGGTCAGCACTTTGGCTTCTTGCATTTTATCGAACAAACTATTGCAGTTACCTGGCTGTTCCTTAGCCTGTAACCATAGCGCCCTTGCCGCTTCTAAAGCTTTTGCATCATTGGATAAAGCGTTGGATTCTGCTGCATAACAGGCTACAGCTGGGTCTTGCAATTGATATTGTGGATATACTTCTTGAAACACAACCCAGTTTTGTTGCTTGCCCAGCTTTTTCAACCATTCGCCACGTAACCTGTCTGCAAATGGCATATGCGCATATTGTGTTAAAAACGCGTTGATAGTTTCTGGGCTGGTATCGTCCAAGTTTGATAACATCCACCAGTAATCAGCATATGGCGCTAGCGGATGTTGTATTTCTTTTAAACGCGTTACTGCATCGGCAAGGGCAAAGTTATTTTTTTTGTCGTAGGCGGCTCTGGCCAACAACACCTCATCGTCGCCCGCCAAGGCATGCGCCAAGCCAACCTGTAGCAGGACGCAAATGACACATAAATAACTGAGTAGTGGATGGCGTCGCATAAACATGACCTTTATTTCAAATGCGCAGCACGCGACTTACAAAAAACGAAACCAGTACAAACAAGAAAAACCAAGCAGCATATTGTGCAAGCCGCTTTAAAAAGCGTAAATATTTGGGGTCTTTGCTATAAACGTATAGCCCCAACAAAACAAATGCTGCAATCAACATCAGGACAGCCATCAGCCTTATCACAATCATATGTGTAGCCTCACTGCGACTGCCATCTACCCATCAGCTAACTGCTAAAATGCGGCATCAGCGCTGGGCTAAAATATTGGCGCTGCTCTACAAAACCAGCTGGCGCATCCTCAATGTGTTCAAACACTGCATACTCCCAAGCTTCAGCATCGGCCAGTAGCGCTCTTAATAATTGGTTATTTAGCGCATGACCAGATTTATACGCGGTAAACGCCCCCAAAATCGGGTGTCCCAACATGTACAAATCGCCAATCGCATCTAGGACTTTATGCTTGGCAAACTCGTCTTCATAACGCAAGCCATCGGCATTCAATACTCGGTATTCGTCCAATACAATCGCATTATCCAAACTACCGCCACGCGCTAAGCCATTCGCGCGTAAATATTCTACTTCATGCATAAAGCCAAAGGTGCGGGCACGGCTAATCTCTTTAATATAAGAGTTATCTGCAAAATCTATTTTCACGGTTTTGCCGGAGTGATCAAACACCGGGTGCGCGAAATCAATGGTGAATTCCATCTTGAAGCCATGATAAGGCTCAAACTTCACCCATTTATCGGCTTCTTTTACCTCGATTGTTTTTTTAATTTTGATAAATTTTTTCGGCGCATTCTGCTCGGCAATACCAGCAGACTGCAGTAAATAAATAAAAGGCCCTGAACTGCCATCCATGATGGGGATTTCAGAGGCGGTCACTTCAATCCGTACATTATCTACCCCAAGCCCTGCTAGGGCAGACATTAAGTGCTCAACGGTGGCCACACGCGCACCATTTTGCTCTAGGGCAGAGCATAGGCGCGTATCTTTTACTGCATCGGGGGTTGCATGAATCACTGGCGCACCGGGCAAATCGGCACGACAGAATACAATCCCCGAATCAATAGGCGCAGGCATAAGGGTCATCACGACTTTTTCGCCGTTATGCAAGCCAACGCCTGTGGCGCTCACTGTTTTTTTCAGTGTTCTTTGTTTAAGCACTTAATGTTTCCTATGTTATCTATTACTACTTTAGCAATAGTTTAACACCAACCAAATACAATCACTTAGTTGCAATTAATCGGCTTGCTTACGTAAAAATGCTGGGATGTCATACTCTTCTACCCCTGACATTTTCATCGCTTCTACCTGCGCACGACGATTATTGCTGGAGAACACTGCTGGCGCTTCTTCTTCGCTTTCCATGCCCACAAAAATCGGCTGGTTAGTCGTACCGTCACGCACAGTGGTCATCACTTTAAGCTCTGGTTTTGGTTGACGACGCGCAACTGCACCACTCAAGCCTGTGGCCACCATGGTTACACGCAAGTTGTCGCCCATGTTCTCATCCATCACATTGCCCACAATCACAGTGGCGTCTTCTGCGGTAAAGGCTTTAATGGTGTTCATCACATCGTAGTACTCTTTCATTTTGAAGCTAGCACTCGCGCTGATATTCACCAACACGCCACGTGCATTGGCCAAGTTGACATCTTCTAGCAATGGGCTTGCCACTGCTTGTTCTGCAGCAATGCGCGCACGGTCAGGACCACTCGCTTCTGCGGAACCCATCATCGCCATACCCATTTCTGACATCACAGTACGCACGTCAGCAAAATCAACGTTCACCAAGCCTGGACAATTAATAATCTCTGCAATACCTGAGACAGCGTTATGCAGTACATCGTTCGCGGCACGGAAGGCTTCCAAGAATGGCACATCCTCGCCCAATACTTCCATCAGTTTTTCGTTTGGAATCACAATCAGTGAATCCACGTGCTGGGATAGTTCTTCCAAACCTTCAACCGCCACTTTGGTACGCTTGCCCTCAAATGCAAAAGGCTTAGTCACCACAGCAACCGTCAAAATACCCATCTCTTTGGCCACTTCTGCAATAATCGGTGCAGCACCAGTACCAGTACCACCACCCATGCCTGCAGTAATAAATAACATATCGGCACCATCGATCACTTCTGCAATACGATCGCGGTCTTCTAACGCGGCTTCACGACCGATTTCGGGTTTTGCCCCTGCGCCCAAGCCTTTAGTGATGTCTTCACCAATTTGCAATACTGTTTTTGCATGGCTTTTCTTCAATGCCTGCATATCAGTATTGGCGCAAATAAACTCTACCCCACTGACGTTTTTGCTCATCATGTGCTCAACTGCATTACCACCGCAGCCACCCACACCAATGACCTTAATAACCGCCTCTTGTGAATCTTTCTCCATAATTTCAAACATCTTGAACCTCCTTTTGCCTTTTGTTTTTTAGGTATACGCAATTTGCATTGAACATACCCAGCCCTAAATCAACTACTTAATTACAAACAACTACTGACTAAAAATTGCCTTGACAACCAAGACTGCGTAGCAGTCTGTTGCGGCGCAGACTAACCTTTAGGTTATGTCGTAGCCAAACCAACTCCTGCACTGTTAAAAGTTACCCTGAAACCAACTCTTCATTTTTTCAAAAATCCTACCAATGGAACTCGATTGCATTTGCCCCATCAATTGGCGCTCCAACTGCTGCTTGCCCATCAATACCAAACCCACGCCAGTGGCGTATCTCGGGTTACCAATAACCTCTGATAAACCACCCACGTAACGTGGCATACCTAAGCGTACCGGTGTGTGGAAGATTTCTTCACCCAACTCCACCATACCGCGCATGGCAGCAGAACCGCCGGTAATCACAATGCCAGAGGCAATCATTTCTTCATTGCCACTGCGTCTGAGTTCTTGCTGTACAAACTCGTACAACTCAACCACGCGCGGCTCAATCACTTCTGCCAGCGTTTGAATGGATAGTTGGCGTGGCTCACGGCCATCAACACCCGGCACTTCCACTACTTCGCGTGCATCAGCCAATTGTCTGAGTGCACAACCGTATTTCACTTTAATTTCTTCTGCCGATTGCGTAGGCGTGCGGAACGCCACCGCAATGTCGTTGGTCATTTGGTCGCCAGCAATGGGGATTACAGCGGTATGACGGATGGCGCCGTTTTTAAACACGGCAATATCGGTGGTGCCGCCACCAATATCCACCAAGCACACGCCCAATTCTTTTTCATCTTCCGTAAGCACAGCTACGCTGGATGCTAATGGTTGCAGAATCAAATCACTCACTTCCAGCCCACAGCGCTTAATGCATTTCACAATATTCTGTGCAGCCGCCACGGCACCAGTGACAATGTGCACTTTTACTTCCAATTTCATGCCACTCATGCCCAATGGTTCACGTACATCTTCTTGGCCATCGATGATGAACTCTTGCGTCAGAATGTGCAGAATCTGCTGATCAGCAGGTAGTGCTATCGCACGCGCAGTTTCCACCACACGGTCCACATCCATTTGCGACACCTCTGCGTCTTTAATCTTCACCATGCCATGCGAGTTCAAACTTTTTACATGGCTACCGGCAATACCGGTAAACACAGTGTTGATTTTGCAATCTGCCATTAGCTCAGCTTCTTCAATCGCTCTCTGGATAGCTTGCATGGTGGAATCAATATTAATCACCACCCCTTTTTTTAGTCCGCGCGAAATGTGTTGCCCAAGCCCAATCACCTTGATGGAACCTTCCGGCAATAGCTCAGCCACTATCGCCACAATTTTTGAGGTGCCAATATCCAGCCCCACAATCAAATTTTTATCTTCACGCACTTTACTCATTTGTTTTCCCCACCAATTATTCCCTTGTCACTCATGCTGACGGCTTACGCTCTTGTTGTTTCATTTGGGTTGGCTTTCTTACCGCAAACCCGTTGGGATAACGCAAATCTGCATAAGTCACTTTTACATTCAACTGACTTAAAGTTGTCGTATATCCTTTTGCAAACTTTTCCAGACGTTTTGTCATGTCCACCCGACCCACCGCAATCTGCATCCCATCCTGCGTTTTAATCTCCCAAGCACGTCTGGGCGATAACTTCACTTGTGCGATTTTCATGTTCGCCTGCGCTAATATTTTTTCAAACGTGGCATAGCCTTTGGTCACTTCCAGTACGCCATCACCAGGCCCATAAAACACAGGCAGTGAAGCGTCGGAAGCAGCATGGAAAATTTCACCCTGCGTATTCACCAAGGCCAAATTACCCCAACGTGCCAGTGCTTGATGTTCTTCAATGCCCACCACAATCTGGTCTGGCCAGCGCCTTCTTACACTTACGCTGCGCGCCCATGGCAGCTTCTCAAATGCATCTCGCGTGCGTTCCAAGTTCAAGGTAAAAAAGTTGCCTTTCAAATGTTTGGCCACAATCAATTTAATCTGCTCGCGATTCACATGGCTTAAGTTGCCTTCCACACGTACCTCTCGCAATGGAAAGATGGGTAAATGCACCACCACAAATAACAAGCCGTACAACAACATCACTATCGAGGTTGCAAACAGAAAATTGGCTATCCAATTGAGTAGCTGTGGCTTATTCCACACTGTCACTATCCTTAAATGTCATGGCCAAAATTCGCAATACCAAAGCATCAAAATCCATGCCGGCCACTTTGGCCGCCATCGGTACTAAGCTATGATCTGTCATGCCTGGGCTGGTATTTACCTCTAAAAAGTAATGCTTACCCGCCTCGTCCATCAGAAAGTCAACGCGTCCCCAACCTTTGCAACCCAGCACCTTAAATGCGACCAAGGCCTCTTGCTGAATCTGCGCTTCTTTAGCAGCATCTAAACCAGATGGACAGTGATACTCCGTATCATTACGCAAGTACTTGGCTTCAAAATCGTAATACTCGTTTTTGGGTACAATACGGATAATGGGTAACGCTTCACCATCCAAAATCCCTACGGTGTACTCTCCACCACCCACAAATTTCTCTGCAATGACCAGTGGGTCTGCTTTTGCTGCCAATGCATAAGCATCCGGCAATGCCTCGGCTGCTTTCACTTTGGTGATGCCAATGCTAGAGCCTTCATTAGCCGGTTTTACAAAGAGCGGCAAACCTAAATGTTTGGCCACTTGTGCAAAATCGGTCTTAGCATCTAGCATTTCAAAATCCGGCGTCACCACACCGCTGGCACGCCACAACAATTTTGTGCGCCATTTATCCATGCCCACCGCAGAGGCCATCACGCCGCTACCGGTATAAGGAATCCCCATCAAGTCCAACAACCCTTGCATGGTGCCATCTTCACCAAAACGCCCATGTAAGGAGATAAATACACGGTCAAACCCACTCAGCTCGCTCAAGTTTCTATGGGCTGGGTCAAACGCTTGCGCATCCACGCCTTGTCTTTGCAAAGCTGTCAGTACTGCATTGCCACTTTTCAGCGACACTTCGCGCTCACCGGATTTACCACCCAATAACACGGCGACTTTGCCAAATTGTTTTACGTCTACCTGCTTATGCATACTCGCCTATCACTCTCACTTCTTGGTGCAGTTCAATGCCATGTTGAGCCAGCACTTGTTCTTTCATATGTTTAATCAATAACTCAATATCTAATGCGCTTGCATTCCCAACGTTCACAATAAAATTGGCGTGCTTTTCAGACACCTGCGCACCCCCAATCATGTAGCCTTTTAAGCCGCACGCTTCAATCAACTTGGCCGCGTAATTACCCTCTGGGTTTCTAAACGTAGAACCCGCACTTGGCATATTGAGTGGCTGGCTAGCCAAACGCGTGGCCAACAACTGTTTAATCTTTTGTGTCGATTCTTTTGCATCGCCCGCTTGCAATGCAAACCAAGCACCCAAGAACCACTCATCTGCTTTGGGATATTGCACATGGCGGTAAGTTGCTACGTATTCAGCTTTGTCACGCACATGCAGTTCACCGGCCAAATCAATGGTTTTCACTTGATCCACAATGTCCCATGTTTCTGCACCGTAGCAACCAGCGTTCATTGCCAAAGCACCACCCACTGTGCCAGGAATACCTGCCATAAACTCTGCGCCTTGCTTGGCTTGGTTAGCAGTAAACCGTGCTAACTTGCCGCAGGTCACACCAGCATCTGCGTACACACGCTCGCCCTCCATGCGCAACTCACTCAGCGCCTGATGCATCACAATCACCGTGCCACGCACGCCGCCATCACGCACCAACAAATTACTACCTAAGCCAATAAAATAAATAGGCTCACCAACTGGGAGCGTATGTAAAAATGCCTGCAAATCTTCAACACTATCCGCAATAAACAGTTGGTCGGCTTTGCCGCCCACACGCCAACTGGTATAACGGGCTAGAGGCTCGTTTTTCAACAGTTGCGAAGCTGTTTTGGCTTGTGCCATCACTGCGCTAGCTCCTTGGTTTTAGCGGCCACTTGGCCAATGCTGCCAGCCCCCATCACAATCACCACATCATTGGCTTGGGCAATATTTAAAATCGCTTCAGGCAAGTCGTCGGTCGTTTCCACAAAAATCGGCTCATTCTTGCCTACCACGCGAATCGCACGAATCAAGCTACGTGTGTCAGCAGCCACAATCGGCGCTTCACCCGCTGAGTAAACTTCTGTGAGCAACGCCACGTCCGTGGTGGAGAGCACACGCACGAAGTCTTCAAAACAATCACGTGTGCGGGTATAGCGATGCGGTTGAAACGCCATGACTAAGCGACGGTTGGGGAACGCACCGCGTGCTGCCGCGATTACCGCTTGCATTTCTACTGGGTGATGACCATAGTCATCAATCAGCGTAAAGGTGCCGCCTGTGCGTGCCGGAATTTCACCATATCGCTCAAAACGACGGCCAACGCCTTTAAACTCTTTTAACGCCTTAATAATCGCTTCATCAGGTACATTTAACTCACTAGCTACTGCAATCGCTGCCAACGCATTCAACACATAGTGCTGACCTGGTAAATTTAAGGTCACATCAAATGTGGTCGTGACGCCATTAATACGCTCTACCGTAAAGTGCATTTTTCCGTTATCGGCACGGATATTCTTGGCACGTATTCTTGCGTCTTCAGTGGTGCCATATGTCATTACCGGACGTGTGACACGCGGCAAAATCTCACGAATATTGGCATCGTCTGTGCACAACACGGCCATGCCCCAGAAAGGGATTTGCTGCAAAAATTCTACAAATGCACTTTTGAGCTTTTCAAAACTGTGCTCATAAGTGCCCATGTGGTCATGGTCAATATTGGTCACCACCGCCAAGATTGGACTCAAATGCAGGAATGAAGCATCGGACTCGTCGGCCTCCACCACAATGTAATCACCAGAACCTAAACGGGCATTGGTGCTGGCGGATTCCAATTTCCCGCCAATTACAAAGGTTGGGTCCATGCCCGCCTCAGCCAATATGCTGGCGATCAAACTGGTAGTGGTGGTTTTGCCATGTGTACCAGCCACTGCAATGCCTTGTTTAAAGCGCATGAGTTCGGCCAACATCAAAGCGCGAGGAATCACTGGAATATTTTTCTCACGTGCTGCAATAATCTCTGGGTTTTGCTCATTCACCGCACTAGATACCACCACTACATCCGCATCATTCAAATGCTCTTTAGCATGACCTTGATACACGGTTGCACCAAAAGAGGCCAAGCGCTTTGTGGTTGCATTGCTCGCCAAATCAGAGCCACTTACATGAAAATCCAAGTTCACCAATACCTCCGCAATGCCACTCATGCCCGAGCCGCCAATGCCGATAAAATGTATATTTTTAACTTTATGTTTCATCGTTTAAGCGCCCACCAGAGCGCACTCCATGCAAATTTTTGCAACTGTAGTTGTAGCCTCAGGCTGTGCTAATTTTTTAGCATTCAGTGCCATCGTTAAGCATTTCTCACGTGTAAAGCCACGCAATACCTCGGTGGCTTTTACCACATTAAATTCTGATTGTTGAATCAACAACGCAGCACCGTTATCCACCAAATATTTAGCATTCGTGGTTTGATGATCATCCACAGCAAATGGAAACGGCACCAATACACTTGCCACACCCACACAGGCAAGCTCTGCCACCGTGAGGGCACCTGCGCGACATATCACCACATCTGCCCAAGCATAAACTTCTGCCATATTTTGGATAAACGCCTTAGCGTCTGCCTGCACCCCAGCCGCTTGATAATGTTGCTTCAGCGCCTCAATATGCTTTTCACCGGCTTGATGAATCACTACTGGCCGTTCCTCTGGGTCAATTTCTGCCAGCGCTTTTGGCAACACTTCGTTCAATGCAGCGGCACCCAGACTTCCACCCACCACCAATAGTTTTAACTTCCCACTTTTTTGAGCAAAACGTTGCTCTGGCGGTACCACTTTCAATAAATCCTGACGCACCGGATTGCCCACCAATATCGACTCATCACCCAATACACTTGGGAAAGCCACCAGCACTCTGTCCGCAAATAGGCTTAATACCTTATTGGTTAAACCAGCTATGGAGTTTTGCTCATGCACCAGTAATGGTTTGCCCATGACTTTTGCCATCAACCCACCTGGAAACGCTGCAAAGCCCCCCATGCCTAACACCACATTAGGCTGATGCGTTTTAATCGCGCGTCTGGCTTGCAATAACGCTTTGGTCAACTTGATGGGCAATAACAACCAGCCTTTAATCCCATTACCACGCACACCCTGCATGGTCATCATGGCTTTGGTGTAACCTTTGCCTTCAATTAAACGGTTTTCCATACCACCCTCGGTCGCAAGCCATACCACTTGCCAACCATGGGCTTTCAAGTAGTCAGCCACCGCCATTGCAGGGTAGACATGCCCACCCGTGCCCCCAGCCATCACCATGATGGTGTGCCTATCAAAGCGTGTGATGACGTTATCTAACATCATGCTGGCAAACCCTTCTGAAGCCTTCGATTTTGGCTACGGCTTAACTTGCTCCGCAAGTTAGCCTGCACCGAAACCGCCTCGTGCATCCATCCAGCACTAATCATCATCGTGATTACTCTCATGCTGGCAAACCCTTCTGAAGCCGGCGGTTTTCATAATCAATGCGCAACAAAATGGCCATGGCAATGCAATTAGCCAAAATGCCACTGCCACCAAACGAGAGCAATGGCAGGGTGAGTCCTTTGGTCGGTAGTACGCCCATGTTCACCCCGATATTGATAATGCCCTGCACACCCATCCATACACCAATGCCCTGCGCCAATAAGGCGGCAAAATATCGCTCGTTTGCTACCGCTTCTTTTCCAATGCCAAATGCGCGAATCACAATCCATACAAATAAGCCCAGCACGGTAACCACACCAATAAAACCTAACTCTTCCGCAATTACCGCCAATAAAAAGTCGGTATGCGCCTCTGGCAAATACAAGAGCTTTTCAACGCTCGCGCCCAAACCAACCCCAAACCACTCGCCACGTCCAAACGCAATTAAGGCATGCGATAACTGATACCCTTTGCCATAAGGGTCAGCCCAAGGATCCATAAATCCAATCACTCGTTGCATGCGGTATGGCGAACTTTTAATCAGTACCACAATCGCCACTGGCAATAACAAGACCAACCCAGCAAATATCTTTCCGTTAATACCACCCAGCCACAAAATGGAAATAGAGATGGCGGCAATCACAGCAAACGCACCAAAATCAGGCTCGCGTAACAATAAAAACCCTACCAACACCATCACCGCTACCATCGGCAAAAAGCCTTTCACAATGCTGTCCATTTGCTCAGCTTTTCTTACCGCATAATCAGCCACATACATCGCTGCAAACAGCTTTACAAATTCAGAAGGTTGTACGTTGATAAATACCAATGGCAACCAGCGCTGACTACCATTGACGTTACGTCCAACACCAGGAATCAGCACCAACACCAACAAAAACAGGCCTATGAGGAAAAGGTACGGTGCCATTTTCTGCCACCACATCACGGGGATTTGAAACGACACAAATCCAGCGCATAGCCCAATCACAATAAAAATACTTTGGCGTACCAAGTAATAGGTGGTTTTGTGACCCGTGTCTATATCGGCCTCTGCAATCGCAATCGATGCGGAATACACCATGACCAAACCCAAGCCCAATAAAATCAGGGTGACCCAGAGCAGCATCTGATCGTAGTTGGGCAAGCTTATGCGTTCACGCGTCAACATCACTGGGCTTAGCATGTCGCCACCTCCAGCGCCTTGACTGCATCGATAAACACTTCTGCACGATGCACATAATTTTTGAACATATCAAAGCTTGCGCAAGCTGGAGACAACAATACCGCATCACCCTTTGAGGCAATTTTGTGTGCAATGGCTACGGCTTCTCTCAAGTCGATGGCGTCATAAATAGGCAACTCAGAGGCAAGCAGCACAGATTCAATCAAAGGCGCATCTCGTCCAAACAACACTACTGCACGCGCATTGGCTTGCACCGCTTCCAACAGCGGTGAGAAATCCTGACCTTTGCCATCCCCCCCTGCCAACAGCACCACTTTTTGGGGTTTACCTGCTTTGGTCATGCCTTTAATGGCGGCGCATGTTGCCCCCACATTGGTGCCTTTTGAATCGTCGTAATAGTCCACATCGTTGATGTTCGCCACCCACTCCACCCGATGTGGCAATCCTTTGAATTGACGCAAGGTTTGAATAATTGCACTTTTTTCTATGCCAATATTGCTACACAGTGCTACTGCAGCAAGAGCGTTGGCAACATTATGTTGTCCTTGTATTTTGAGGTCTGACACTGGAATCAATTTTCGCTTACCGCTGGAAAGCCAAGTGCCATTGACCTCTATCAAGCCAAAATCTGAATAATTTTGCGCTTCGTTCAATCCAAATGACACAGCCTCCGTCTTCGTTAATCCCAAACTGGCCGGGTCATCACGATTGACTACCGCTAATGTGGCATGGTCATAAATGCGCGCTTTAGCAGCTGCATAGTCTTCAATGGTGTCATAGCGATCCATATGATCTTCTGAAATATTAAGGACAGTGGCTACATCCACCTTCAAACTGTAGGTGGTTTCGAGCTGAAAGCTGGATAGCTCTAACACGTACACATCAGGCGCCTTGTCCTCTAAGGTATCCAACACTGGCAAACCAATATTGCCAGCTACAACCGTACTTAAACCCGCACGTTTACAAATCTCACCCACCAAAGTGGTGACTGTGGTTTTTCCGTTAGAGCCGGTAATCGCAATCACTTTCGCGCTTGCAGGACGATGCAAGGCAAATAGCTCAATATCTCCAATCACCTTTTTGCCTTGTGTAATCGCAGCCTGCAATGCTGGTTCAGCCAAAGGTACACCGGGACTGCTAACAATAAAATCGCAATCCATCAACACACCCAATACAAATGGTCCGGTATGCACTTTGATATCTGGATAAGTTTTTAAAACATCATCCACACCGGGTGGATGCAAGCGTGAGTCCGCTATCGACACCTCTGCACCGTGCTTGCGCAGCCAACGCAATGCAGACAGGCCTGTCTCTCCCAGGCCTAGTACTAACACGCGTTGATCTTGATAAAGCATAGTCATCTTGGTTTAAATATCTATCTCAATTTCAATGTGGATAAGCCCACTAGCACCAACATCATAGTAATAATCCAAAACCGCACTACTACTTGCGTTTCTTTCCAGCCTTTTTGCTCATAGTGATGATGCAAAGGCGCCATTAAAAAAATGCGCTTGCCCGTGCCCGTAAGCTTTTTGGTGTATTTAAAATAGAGCACTTGAATAGCGACAGAAAAGGTTTCCATCACAAAAACGCCACCCATAATAAACAGCACAATTTCTTGTCTTACAATCACCGCCACCACACCCAATGCCGCGCCTAGTGCCAGCGCACCTACGTCACCCATAAACACTTCAGCCGGGTAGGCGTTAAACCACAAAAATCCTAAGCCGGCACCCGCCATGGCGGCACAAAACACCATAAGTTCACCTGCGCCTGCCACATAGGGAATGCCTAAGTACTTGGAGAAATAGAGATGTCCTGCCACATAGGCAAAGATGGCTAAGGCGCTTCCCA
Organism: Betaproteobacteria bacterium Ga0077540; assembly: GCA_001464125.1. Classification (GTDB taxonomy): domain Bacteria; phylum Pseudomonadota; class Gammaproteobacteria; order Burkholderiales; family Methylophilaceae; genus Methylophilus. Next base: position 212,803 of record LNEP01000012.1, read on the forward strand.
CCATCACCGTGGGTAAAATAGCCAAACCGTCCAGACCATCGGTCAGATTGACTGCATTACTGCTACCAACAATCACCAAATAGGTCAGCAACACAAAGCCAAACATCCCGAGCGGCAATGTCAGCGTCTTAAAAAAAGGCACAATCAGCGTGGTTTCAACTGGGGTCGCCGCTGTTTTGTAAATAAAAATGGCCACACCCAGCCCAATCAAGCTTTGCCAGAAATATTTTGCTTTAGCGGATAAACCTTTAGGGTTTTTGTAAACCACCTTACGGTAATCATCCACCCAACCAATGGCGCCAAACCCTAATGTGGTAATCAGCACCACCCATACAAAACGGTTGTGCAAATCTGCCCAAAGTAATGTGGATATTGCAATCGCCACCAATATCAAAGCCCCGCCCATGGTAGGCGTGCCCGCTTTAATTAAATGGGTTTGTGGCCCGTCGTCTCTTACAGATTGGCCAACTTTGTATTCCGTCAGCTTACGTATCATGCCCGGACCGACGATAAATGAAATGGCTAATGCTGTGAGTGTTGCCAGTACAGCACGCAACGTAATGTAATCAAACACGTGAAATCCGCGAATATCATGTGCTAACCAACGCGCCAATTCTAACAACATGTTGCTCTCCCCAATGTTTGTGTTGGTTGCTCAGCCTTTTGTAGCTCAAGCAACTTCACTACGCGCTCCATTTTCATGAATCTAGAGCCTTTTATTAATACGGTAACGCCCGCTTGCATCAGTGGCTTAATGTGGTTAGCCAGCATCTCAATGTCTGTAAAATGTTGTGCAGCATCGCCAAACGCAAAACTTGCTTGTTGACTTTGTTCGCCAAAGCTAAAGAAGTGCTGGATGTTATGTTCGCGGGCATAACTGCCTACTGCAGCATGCATCGCAGCAGCATCTGGCCCAAGCTCGCCCATATCCCCCATCACAAAGATGCGGGTTGTATTCAGATGGCTTAGCACTCGAATAGCGGCCTTCATTGAATCTGGATTAGCGTTATAAGTGTCATCAATCAATACCGCTCCATTGATGCCTTGCTTATATTCCAGCCGCCCGTGTACTCCACCAAAGCTTGCCAATCCCTGTGCGATATGCCTGTTTTCAATCCCCAATGCCACGGCTACTGCGCTAGCAGCAAGCGCGTTATAAATGTTGTGTACACCTAGAATAGGCAGTTGAAATGACACATTCCCATTGGGCGTTGTGAGGTTTACCTTGCTGGATTGCGCTTCTTCTTTATACGTTGCGGTAATATCTGCCGGATGTTTCAATGCAAAGCTGAGCACTTTACGAGACGAGTTTAGCGACCGCCAATAATCTGCAAATGCGTCATCAGCGTTGATAACCGCTGTACCGCTCTCAGCAAGGCCTTCATATATTTCCCCTTTGGCCTTGGCGATGTTTTCACGTGAACCCAACTCACCAATATGGGCAGTCCCCGCGTTGTTAATGACCGCAACATTGGGTTGAGCGATATTGCTTAAATAGGCAATTTCCCCTAAATGATTCATGCCCATCTCCAACACAATCTGCTGATGATGCGCACGCGCATTCAACAGAGTGAGTGGCATACCGATATCATTATTGAAGTTGCCTTGGGTTGCATGCACTGCGGCAACATCACCAGTGGCTGCCACCAAAATAGCATTTAGCATTTCTTTTGTCGTTGTCTTACCGTTGCTACCAGTAATTGCGGTAATCGGTGCGCGTAACTGTTTACGCCAATAATGAGCCAGCTTGCCCAACGCCAAGCGCGTGTCATTGACCAGCACTGCCGGCGTCGCTGATTGTGACGCGTCTGAAATCATGACGGCGGCTGCACCTAACTTGAGAGCATCTGCCGCAAACGTATTGCCATCAAAACGCTCCCCTTTGATGGCCACAAACAACTGCTGTGCTTGAATACGACGACTATCAGTATCCACAGAAGTCACCAGCACATCTGCTCCAATGAGCTTGCCACCCATCGCTTTTGCAATTTCAGAGAGCATCATCATAGCGCTATCTCTTGATAGGTTTCTAAGGCCAGCTCGGCCTGTTTGGCATCGCTAAAATAGTGGCGTACGCCTGCTACTTCTTGGTAATCCTCATGGCCTTTGCCCGCTATTAACACCACATCGCCCACCTTGGCTGACATCACCCCAATCGCAATTGCCTTGGCACGGTCTAGTTCAAACACATAATGGCCATCCATCCCTTTGACGATATCGTTGACAATATCTTGTGGGTTTTCATTTCGCGGATTATCCGTGGTGACCACGATGGCATCCGCATGTTTGCTCACAATCTTGCCCATTTTTGCGCGCTTGCTTTGGTCGCGATCACCGCCACAACCAAACACACATACCAATTTTGATTTGGTTTGTGCCTTGAGGGTTTTCAACACTTTATCCAACGCATCAGGCGTATGTGCATAATCCACCACGACCAATGGCTTGTTGCCGCCACCTAACATTTGCATACGCCCATCGACTGGCTTGAGATGGCTAATCGCCTCAATCGCATCTGCAAATGCCACATCAGAAACCAACAAGGTTGCCAACACCGCCAAGGTGTTATACACGTTAAATTCACCAATCAGATTAACCACAACATCTGCATCGCCATAGGGCGTTTTCACATGCATTTCAAAGAATGTGTCATGCAATTCCACGTTGGTAGCGCGCACTTCGCCTGAGGCAATCCCGTAGGTAATCACATGCTGATGATCAGCGTTTAACTTGTCAGCGATTTGCTTGCCAAACGCGTCATCATAATTAATCACGCTTGCTTTTAAAGTCGGCCAAGCAAACAGTTTCTCTTTAGCGGCCTGATACGCTTCCATGGTTTTGTGATAATCCAAATGGTCTTGCGTCAGATTGGTAAATACAGCCACATCAAATTCCACACCATTCAAACGGCCTTGATCCAAACCATGCGAGGAGACTTCCATTGCGACAACACTGGCTTTAGCATTCAGATAGCGCGCCAGCAATTTTTGCAGTTCAATCGGGCCTGGAGTCGTATTCATGGTCGGTTCTAGGCTATCTAAAAAGCCATTGCCCAAGGTACCCACCACAGCCGTACGCCGGTTTAAAAAATCAAACGCCTGCGCTAACCACTGACTAACCGAAGTTTTTCCATTCGTGCCCGTGACACCCACTGTCCATAATGTCGCTGATGGTTTTTTGTAGAACTGGCTGGCTATGTGTCCTGCCTGTAAATTCAGATGTGGAATAGCAATATTCTTCACATCCCAATCCGCGTTCCACGCAAATCCATCCTCATCCCACACCACCGCTACTGCGCCTTTTTTAATCGCATCTGCTATGTATTCACGACCATCCGAATATTGGCCAGGGTAAGCAATGAATAAGCTATTCTTCTCAACCAAGCGGCTGTCTGAAGTGATGCTGGCAATGGGCGCTTTAATTACATATCGCGTCATACCACTTCCTTCACATCCACCACATCGGCTGGAATCACCACATTATTATTGGGCGCATCTTGCGGAACGGACAACATGCGTAATGCGTCTGCCATCACAGCACTAAATACAGGAGCAGCCACCGTGCCGCCATAATATTCACCCGATGTAGGCTCATCGATCATCACCGCCATAATCAATTTTGGGTCGGATGCGGGCGCCATACCTACGAATGAACCAACATATTTATCTTTCTCATACCCGGTTGGACCTAATTTGTGAGCAGTCCCTGTTTTACCGGCCACACGGTAACCCGCTACTTGTGCGCGCAATGCAGTACCACCGGGCTGCACCACCAACTCCAACATATCTTTCATGTCATTGGCCACTTTGGCAGAAAACACTTGCTGCCCCACTGGTGGCTCAGTGGCTTTTAATAAAGAAACCGGCTTAAGCTCCCCCTCATTGGCAAACACGGTGTAAGCCCTGGCCAGCTGCAGCAAAGTCAAGCTAATCCCATGACCGTAAGACATCGTTGCCTGCTCGATTGGACGCCAAGTTTTGTAATTTCTCAAACGACCGGAAGCTTCACCCGGAAAGCCGATATGTGTTGGTGTGCCAAAGCCCAACTGATGAAAAGTACTCCACAGCGCTTCTTTTCTTAGGCTCAGTGCCATTTTTGCGGAACCCACATTGGATGATTTCTGAATCACCTCAGACACCGTCAAAATCCCATGTGGATGCGCATCATGAATCACCGCAGGCCCAATCGCCATATAACCTGGCGCAGTTTGAATTTTTGTTTCAGGCGTGTAATCACCAAACTCCATCGCAGCAGCACCCGTCACTGGCTTGAGTGTGGAGCCTGGCTCAAAGGTATCGGTAATCACGCGGTTGCGCGTTTTGCCCTTGATATTCACAGGGTTATTGGGGTTGTAAGTAGGCAAATTCACCATTGCCAATACCTCCCCTGTTTTGGCATCCAACACTACGGCTGCGCCTGCTTTTGCCTTGAACTGCTCAACCGCCTTGGAAAGCTCTCTGAAAGCCAAATACTGAATTCTACGATCAATACTCAGCACCAAATCGTGCCCATCTTGTGGCACTTTCACCGCCTCCAAGTCCTCAACAATACGGCCTTTTCTATCTTTAATTACGCGTCGACTGCCCGGCTTACCTGATAGATGGGTGTTCTTAGCTAACTCAAAGCCCTCTTGACCGTTATCATCAATCCCGGTGAACCCCACAATATGCGCGGCCACATCACCCGCAGGATAAAAGCGTTTATATTCGCGCTGCATAAAAATGCCGGGGATTTCTAAACTCATGACTTGCGCTGCTAAGTCCGGAGAAATGCGTCGCTTGATATAGACAAACTCACGTTGGGTATTGGCGATTTTTTTATCGAACTCCTTGGCTTTTAACCCCAACAATTTGAGCAACGCCTGTTTTTGCTTGGCATCAATTTCCACGTCTGGCGGACTCGCCCAGATTGACTCAACTGGACTACTGATGGCTAACAACTCATCATTGCGATCAACTATTTTTCCGCGATAGGCAGGCAAAGTCAGGGTCCGGCTATAACGGGCATCCCCTTTCTTCTGCAAAAAATCTTTGTGCAAGCTTTGTAAGTACACACCTCTTGCAAATAACCCAACAAATCCAAGCAGGACGCAGATAAGCAACAGCCTGCGTCTCCACGCAGGCAGTTTCACCATCCGATGCTGACTTTGTTTTAATAACATAACAATTAACGTATACCTTCTAGCTGAATTACCTGAATGCGTTTTACATCAGGCACTTGCATATGCAATTTTTGTTGCGCGTATTCTTCCAATCGTGAGTGCATAGCCCAAGTACTTTGCTCCAATTGCAGTTGACCCAACTCTGTTTGATATCCAGAGGCCAATGACTCCTGATGTTCCAATTCAATATATAGCTTGCGTGCTTTGTGCTGGGCGGTAATCACCCCCAACGCCACCAATATCAACACTGCAAATAGAATCAAATTGATTCTGGTCATAGCACAGCCGTCCTCTCGGCCACCCGCATCACAGCACTTCTTGCGCGCACATTGTTTTTCACTTCTGCCTCACTTGGCTTAATGGCTCGGCCAATAGACATCAATCTTGGTTGCGGCAAATCTTTCGCCTTGATAGGAAAGCGGCTGGGTAAATCATCACGCGATTCTTCACTCTGTATAAAACGCTTCACCATACGATCTTCCAAGGAGTGAAAGCTAATCACCACTAAACGCCCACCTGCGCGCAACAGTGGCAGACACTTAGGCAAAATTAGCGATAACTCCTCAAGCTCTTGATTGATGAAAATCCGTAAAGCTTGAAAGGTGCGCGTTGCGGGGTTCTGCCCCGGATCGATCTTGGGGATTGCACTTGCCACGACCTTGGCAAGCTGTCCTGTAGTGGTGATGGCGTGCCCATCTTCGCGCTCTTTAATAATCGCCCTTGCAACCTGCTTAGCAAACCGTTCTTCACCATAATGTTTAATGACCTCTCCCAATTGTTTTTCAGAAACAGTGGTCAGCCACTCAGCCACCGTTTTCCCCTTTGTTTGATCCATACGCATATCCAATGGACCATCAAACCTAAAACTAAACCCGCGCTCCGCCTCGTCAATTTGCGGTGACGAAATGCCCAAATCCAACAAAATACCGTCTACTTGCGAAACACCTAAATCTGCTAACGCCTCTTCAATTTCGGAAAAGTGGCGATGCACCATCTTAAAGCGCTCATCCGTCACACTTTGCCCAACAGCAACTGCCGCCATGTCTCTATCCATCGCAATGAGCCGACCCTTGTCACCCAACCTCGATAAAATCAGACGGCTATGACCACCGCGCCCAAATGTACCATCCACGTAAATACCGTCCGCTTTAAGGGCTAATGCATCTACCGCTTCATGTAATAACACTGTGATATGCGGCGCAGTTTGTTCCGAAAGTGGCACCGACACTGAGGCTGAGATGGGCGCTGAGTGAGCGCCCGTCATCATAGTGAAAAACCTTCTAACTCTTGTGGAACCACCAGTTGTTCGGTGCCCATCAGCTTCTCTAGTTGCTGATCCCAAGCCATCACATCCCACAATTCAAAATGACTTCCCTGTCCGACCAACATCACTTCCTTATCCAACTTTGCAAACTTTCTTAATACGGCTGATACCAACAAACGTCCCGCGCCATCCAAACTCAACACGTCAGCCTGCCCCACAATCATGCGTTGAATCGCACTGATTTGCGGATTAAAGCTGGACAAGCTGGTGAGCTTGGCCTCAATTGGCGTCCACGCTTCCTTTGGGTACAAAATCAGGCAGCGATGAGGATGCGCCGTCAATACGACTTCACCAGCACCACCGGCCGTGAGGGCGTCACGATGCTTGGCAGGCACGGCAAGCCTGCCTTTTGCATCCATACTCAGCTGTGTCGCACCCCGAAACATCACCCATTCAACCCCAAAAAAATTGCGTTATCTGCGCAAACATCTATCCGCGCATTATTGATTAAAATTCACCACAATTCAACACAAAAAACCTCTTTTAACCACTATAGTTAAAAAAAAATGGGTTTGCAAGTAAAACCTAAAGATTTTCTTTATAAGACAAGGACTTATCGCATTTTTTGAAAAAAGTTAATGGCTATTAAAATCAATAAGTTGCGGCAACTTATGAATGTGCTACCTGATGAGGCATCAATATGTAATTGAATTGCTTGAGAGTGGTGAAATGTTAGGTAAAAACTGGTGTTTTATGTGCGTCAGACACTCCAATTTTGGGGATTGTGAATAAGCAGAAGATTGATAGTATTTTGACGTGAGTTATTTAACGGTATTCATAACTCATCCCTCCGCCGCACCTCCAAAAGGGGTGCGGATTTTTTTGTGCTGTAACATCTGAAAATGTGCAGTGCATTTGAGAGTTAGCACTGCAAAAAAGAGAAAAAGCTAGCCGATAAGCCGGGTTCTGTCGCACATCGCTGTGCGTGACAGTCATTCATCTAGGCGCACAATTACTCGTACGCTCAAGCAACCTACCCGCTGGCAGCGCGAGCCACGCCTATTACCAGCCTATTTGGTCTTGCTGCAGATGGAGGTTACCGCGTTTCACCCGTTTCGATGCAAGCTCGCTAAAAAGCGTGCTCGCAGGTCGAACCGACTCGTCTCTGTGGCCCTATTCCTCGCCTCACGGCGTACGGCCGTTAGCCGTCATCTTGCTCTATGCAGCCCGGACTTTCCTCCCCTTGCTTTCACAAGCGGCGACTGTCTAGCTAGCTTTGTTGAATTTTAACATGGTTTGGCTTGGCACCAGCTAACAACAAAGCGAGCAAAACTCACCACTTTCACAAGCAAACCAGCTAAGGCTTAACCACCAATGCATTTTTAACAGCTTTAACACCACTCACTTCATAGGCAATTTGCTCGGCACGTTTTCTGGTGAATTCATTTTCAACAAAGCCACTCAACACCACTACGCTATCTTTTGTTTCCACGCTCACTCTAAAGCTTCTGAAGTTCTTCTCAACCAAATACTTTGATTTTATTTTTGCGGTAATCGTGCTATCGCTTGCGGCTTGTTTGGCTTGTTTTTGTTGAACAGCCGATTTATAGGTGGCAAATTCCTCTTTATCCAACGCATGATTGCGGTTACGATCGGCCCTTGCAAACCCAGTACTCCCAAAAACAGGATCTTTACTAGCCTCTTTAGCGCTAAGCTTGTCATTGGCATCGACATCAAGCAGCCTGAACTCACGGTTATACCCTGTTTGATCGTTTACATCTGGCGTGATGGCATGCGCCAACTGCAATCCACATAGACAGTAAATCCCCAGCAAATAGCGGCATAGATGGCTTTGATACATATCCAGTCCTCCCAACATCAAGATGGCTACCTTATTTGATAACAGTTTGATTAAAAACTTATTTTCTGATGAATGCAACCCACACCCTTTAGCCTGATGTGACGAATACGCTTTTGTATACAAGCATCGAGCCATAACCAAATTAGGACGAGCGTGTACGCTCATGTAAAATAAAACCAGAATTGCACAGCAATTGAACAACGGCAATCCTCAAAGAATTGGAATCAGCATTATGTCTAAGCAATCACAGCCATCAAACCAACCAGACCAAGGTGTCATATTTGCACCTTGGGAACGCGTGTTCAGACGCGTACTCTCTCCGTTCGAACAATTTATCCACCAGCAAAGTACGAGCGGCCTACTACTCATGGCAGCAGCAATTGTTGCTTTATTTTTAGCCAACAGCCGCTGGGCAGAAGACTACCTTCACTTTATTCACACCCCTGCGTTGATAGGGATTGGTGATTGGGGCATACGCATGAGCTTGCATCATTGGGTGAACGATGCCTTGATGGCGATCTTCTTTTTTGTGGTGGGTTTAGAATTAAAACGCGAGTTATTGGTAGGTGAACTCTCAGACATCAAACAGGCTGCATTACCCATTGTTGCTGCAATAGGCGGCATGGTGGTTCCCGCATTCATTTTCGAAGTCTTTAACTATGGTAGCGACGCAGCTCACGGATGGGGGGTCCCCATGGCCACCGATATTGCATTTGCGGTTGGCGCGCTTGCACTCCTTGGAAAGCGCGTGCCCAAAGCACTCATTACGTTTCTAGTCGCGTTGGCAATTGCTGACGACCTAGGTGCGGTACTGGTCATTGCTTTGTTTTACACACAAAACCTAGCACTAAATTGGTTGCTTGTCGCAGTTGCATTAACCGCCATTTTAATGACGCTTAATTATGCTGGCATCCGCAATGCGATTCCCTATTTTATTATCGCAGTCATACTCTGGTATGCCATGCTGCAGTCCGGCGTGCATGCTACGCTGGCTGGGGTGATAGGCGCATTCACGGTACCCGCTCGCTCAAAATACGACCCAAAACTTTTTGCTGACATGGTCAATCAGCACATCGATAAATTTATTGCCAACCGAAAACAACAAGATAGCTTGATGACGAATAATCAGCTGTATTCGATTGTGCAAAATCTCGAAGAAAGCGTACGCGGCGTACAAACGCCTTTACAGCAATTAGAACTCACGTGGCACTTACCTGTGGCGTTTCTAGTGATTCCGATCTTCGCTATTTTTAATGCGGGCATCCCTATTCAAATGGGCACGTTGAGCGACACTTTTACCAACCCAGTGATGTTAGGTGTCATGCTAGGCTTATTAATAGGTAAATTTGTCGGCATCAGTGGCGCTTGCTGGCTGGCCATTAAATTGGGCCTTGCAAAAATGCCTAGCCAGACACGATTTAGTCAAATTGCTGCCGTGTCTGTGCTTGGGGGTATTGGCTTTACAATGTCAATATTCATCGCAGAACTTGGCTTCCCCGGTCACCCAGAACATCTCTTGATGGCAAAAACCGGGGTATTAGCAGGCTCTATTTGTGCTGGTTTGATAGGCTTTATTTGGTTATGGTGGTTAGGTCGCAAACAAGCCTAATTAGTGTCTGTTTTTACGATTAATCCACCAAGCGCCAAGCCACAGACTGGCCTGCACGCAACGGCACCAACACATCGTTATCGTATGGAATATTTTCAGGCACTTGCCAGCTTTGTTTTTGCAATGTAATGGTGTCTTGATTGACCGGTAGTCCATAAAATCCAGCGCCAAATACACTGGCAAAGCCCTCCAGCTTATCCAGCGCATTCATCTCATCAAACACTTCGGCATAGAGCTCAATAGCAGCATGGGCTGTATACATTCCCGCGCAGCCACAACTGGCCTCTTTGGCCGATTTTGCATGCGGGGCACTGTCTGTCCCTAAAAAGAATTTAGCGCTTCCGGATATCGCAGCTTGCACTAAAGCCACACGATGCTCCTCACGTTTCAACACCGGTAAGCAGTAATGATGCGGACGAATCCCGCCTGTAAACATCGCATTACGGTTCATCAGCAAATGATGGGCAGTGATGGTAGCCGCCACATTGGCGGGCTGAGATTGCACAAATTGCACCGCATCTTGTGTGGTGATGTGCTCAAACACCACTTTCAACTCGGGGAACTGTTGCATCAGCGGCCGCATATGACGCTCAATAAATACTTTTTCGCGGTCAAATACATCCACATTGCCATCGGTCACTTCGGCATGCACCAATAGTGGCATGCCATGCGCTTGCATCGCGGCAATCGTTTGATAACATTTTTCAAGACTAGTCACACCAGAATCCGAATTCGTGGTGGCACCGGAAGGATACATCTTCACCCCATGCACAAAACCACTGGCTTTTGCTTTTACAATTTCTTCTGGTGGCGTGTTGTCAGTCAGGTAGAGCGTCATCAGTGGTTCAAACTTCATACCATCAGGCAATACACTCAAAATGCGGTCACGATAAGCCGATGCCAACGCTGTTGTCGTCACCGGCGGCCGCAAATTAGGCATCACAATTGCACGTGCAAAACGCTTGGCGGTATCGGGTAACACCGCTTTTAAAGCAGCGCCGTCTCGTAAATGTAAGTGCCAGTCATCTGGCCGTTGAATGGTAATTGTGGTCATAATTCCAACTTTGCAAAATTAAAAACTATTTTTGTGATTCGGCCGAATTTTTAATATCCAGCGCCAATTCATAAAGGGCATTCTTTTTAGCCCCAGTGATGTCAGAGGCCAACTTGGCGGCTTGCTTCAACGGCAACGCCTCTAGCAATAGCCGCAGCACCCGCTCCGCTTCGGGATCCACCTCCACGGCCTCTTGCAAAGGCGGGGCTTCCACCAGCAATACAAACTCTCCGCGCTGCTGATTCAAATCATGCGCCAACCAAGCGCTCGCCTCTCTCAGCATACAACGATGCATGGTCTCAAATGTTTTGGTGAGTTCACGTGCAATGGTGATGCGACGCTCCTCACCAAGGATGCTGGCTAAATCTTGCACACAGTCTGCAATCCTATGCGGCGCCTCATAAAACACCAACGTAGCATCCACGGCCTGCAAGCTCTCTAGTTTTTTACGGCGTTGCGCGCCACTGGCTGGCAAAAATCCCACAAACATAAAGGCATTATCTGTGATGCCAGAAGCAGATAGCGCTGCCACCACTGCACTGGCACCTGGAATCGGCACCACCTTGACCCCATGGGATATCAGCACATCCACCACCACGGCGCCTGGGTCGCTAATGCCAGGGGTGCCTGCATCGGTTATGAGCGCAATATGCTCCCCTTGTTGAATACGTTGCAACAATAGCTGTGCAGACTGCTGCTCATTGTGTTCATGCACTGCAATCAATTTTTTATTAATGCCAAAATGGGTTAGCAAACCGGCACTGTGTCGCGTGTCCTCTGCCGCAATCGCATCCACCTGCTTAAGGGTGTCGATTGCACGCATGGTGATGTCACCTAAGTTACCGATAGGCGTGGCAACCACATATAATATGCCCTGTTCTTTCATCCAACTATTTTAAGCGAAAGCCACTGCAAAACCTATGGAAATCATCACCCATGAAACTCAATGCTGACAACCCCGGATTGGCTGCAGAGAAAATGGCTGCAACTTTTTTAGCGCAACAAGGCCTTAAGTTAGTCGCAACCAATTTTCATTGTCGTTATGGCGAAATTGATTTAATCATGCACGATGGCAAGACATTAGTATTTGTGGAAGTGCGTTTAAGATCCAACACTGCATATGGCTCAGCCGCTGCCAGCATTACCCCGCAAAAGCAGCAAAAGCTGATTCGCACAGCACAACTTTACCTGCAACAGCATGCCATACAATCCCCGTGTCGCTTCGATGCCGTACTGATGTCAAAAGCCGATTTGACCCAGATTGAATGGCTGCGTAATGCAATCGAAACATAAACAGCGTATCATTTCACCTAAGTGTTAAGGGGCATGAGTACGCATTATTCACAACCATACTGATAATAAAACACAATCTTTTGAGGAGTACACAATGCATTTATTGACCAAGCTAATTTTATCAACTGCACTTGCCACACAACTTGCTGCATGCGTCCCCGCTGTAGTAGGAGGGGCAGCCGCAGGTGGCGCCATGGCCGCTGATAGAAGAACCTCTGGTATTTTTGTAGAAGATGAAAATATCGAACTAAAAGCGGTGAAAAAGATGGAAACCAATCTTGGCGAGTATTCTCATGTCAATGTCACCAGCTTTAACCGTAACGTATTACTCACTGGAGAAGTCCCCGATGAGTCTAAAAAAGCCTTGGCTGAAAGTTTATTGAAAGAAATTCCAAATATTCGTCAAGTCACTAACGAAATCACGATTGAACCAAAATCATCTTTAGGTTCACGTAGTAACGACACCTTTATCACGTCTAAAGTGAAAACATTGTTCGTGACGGAAAATCGCTTTCCTGCCAACTATGTAAAAATTGTCACTGAAAACGGTGTTGTTTATTTGATGGGTTTAGTCACTAAAGAAGAAGCAGATGCAGCTGTGGACATCGCAAGAAATACAGAGGGTGTCACCAAGGTCGTTAAAGTATTTGAATACATCAACTAATTATCATTGAGCACTGGAAATATTATGGCAACACAAGAAATCATTATTCAAGGCCTCACCTTGGCTGGCAAACCTTTTCGCCCAAGCGACTGGGTGGATCGTATGTGCAGTACTTACGCCAGCTTTGGTGAGGATAAAAAGCTACGTTACTCACCATATCTTAAGCCAAAATTGGTCGATAACGTGCGCTGTTTATCTGTCGATATGAAACTTAAAGATGTGAACCCAGAAGGCTTTGAACAGTTGATTCAATTTGCCAATGAAAACCAACTGGGTATTTTGAACGCCGCTGGCGAGCAAATCACCATCACAGCTTAAGGGCGTTTACTTCATCAAACTCTCTAGGTATTGTTTAGTCACTAACCCGCGTTTGATTTTCACCAGTTCACCTCGCGGGTTGAACACATAAGTGGTTGGCAGTGCATCAGCATTGCCAATTTGCGCCTTCACTTCTTCATCACCCAATACAATCGGGTAAGACATCAACATGTCATCTACGTAATCGAACACCTCTTTTTCCGAGTCAAAATCAAACACCACACCAATCACCACTACATCTTTATTTTTGCGGCTATCGTATAGCGCCACTAAATCGGGCACCTCCTCTAAACAGGGCGGACACCAACTCGCCCAATAATTCACAAACACCCATTTACCTCTGTACTGCGAGAGCTTGTGCTGCCTGCCTGCCGTGTCTTTCAACACAAACTCTTTGAATCGTGGCTTGGACTGCTCCACAGCCAATACCGAAGGCTGCAATGTCAATAGACAGCAAGCAAATGCAAAACTCTTTAGAAAATTCAATCATTACCCCTGAATTGGTGATGGATATCAGTGACAAATTCTATTCTTTTAATTAATATCCTAACAGTCCTTGGGAGTGAAAGCATGTCGTTAAGTATCAATCTTGCACCATTAGAATTCGAATCTGCTGCCTTTGCTGAGACACGCCCTCAAAAAGTCTTAGAGTTTACAAAAAGCATCGGCCATATGGAAACTTTCCTTGCGGCCTCACGCCTGCTTGAAGAACTCAAAATCTTAAATCGCCAGAAATTAGATGCAGACACTCGTATTCAAACACTAGAGCTTTACAGAAAAATCACCCATGAGTTAGGCCACGATCTTGAAGAGGTGTATGGCAACGCTGCTGTGCCTATGCCAGATGATGCTAAAAATTATGCGGCGCTAGCTGAAGCTATCTGGCTAGAGACTGGTTATGGTTACAAGCGCGCGCTGTTGGATTTAAAGCAAAAGCTGATTAACTTCCAAGAAAACAAACAACATTCATTGGTCATGTTACGCATCATAGAAGCGCTCAAAAATGAAGCCCTAGTCAACTATTTATGCTACACCCTACCATCCGATGCCCTGTGGTCTGACTTGCATAAGGTGTACTTCCACGCATTACAGCTTGGTTTGGAAGACACAGAAGTAGCAGAACATGCAATAGGTGCTAATAGCAAGACCATTAATCTGGTGTATATCCAAGCGCTACTGATGAACATTGCCAACCCACAACGCTTGAGCAAAACCAACATCAGAAAAATGTCTCATTATGTGGGGAGCCTAGCCAAATTTGCAGAGTTACGTGGCATGGGTGTGATTGAAAAGCCCATGGGTGTGTTTTTGATTGAGCTCGACTCCAAGAAACCCCCTGTCCCTTACCTAAAAAACCGAAATACCCCCAGCATTGAAACTGATATTTTGCTGGTAACCGTGGAGGTAGCTCGCCATATCCATCAACAACTCACCTACATTCAAGAAGCCAAAGCACAAAACAGCGAGCCATTGCCCACTGCAGCGTTAGAGATTGTAGATGAAGAGTTACTGAAGCACCTGATTAAATATTTTGGTGTAGCTACTGCTCGCGCATTCGCAAGACTTGAAAAGAAGCAAGCCGCAGAATTGTCTATCGGTTTAGAGGCAGCTTCAATATTATTCAGATCCGCCAAGCGTGCAAAAGAAGAGGCCCGATCCTACTGGGAAGTCATCAATACCAGCCCGGATGGTTACGCACTCAAAACAACTAATCTACAAGACATCAAGATTGCAGTTGGTGAGTTGGTAAGTATTAAAGAAAGCGAAGTCAGCCCATGGGTACTAGGATACGTCGTGTGGCTCATTACCAAATCACAACAGATAGAAGTAGGCATCAAATTATTGTCACCCAGTGCAGAATCTGTGACTGTAAAATCACCTACTAATAACATCGTCTCTAATGCTCTACTGTTGCCAGCAATCAAAGCTTTAAATCGACCAGTTTCCATTATTACGGATTGCGACTACTTGTCGGAGGACTCGATTGCTGAAATAAAAGAGGGAAACAAAAAATCCAAGCTAAAAATCAATCAGTTATTAGAACGCAGTGCTTGTTTTGACCGTTTTGAATACAGCTTGATTCATGACGATTTATCTTGATATACTAGAGTTAGTATTTAAAATCATCTGTATACGTTTAAACATCCAATTCTAACCCGCACGGTTAATACCCATTTCTTAAGAGGCAACAATGAGCGAACATATTATCCATTTAAGTGATGATGGCTTTGAACAAGAAGTTCTGCAATCACCCATCCCTGTTTTAGTTGATTATTGGGCAGAGTGGTGCGGCCCATGCAAGATGATTGCACCGATTTTAGATGACATCAGCAAAGAATACGCTGGCCGTTTAAAAATTGCCAAATTGAACATTGATGATAATCAACAAACTCCACCTAAATATGGTATCCGTGGTATTCCTACCTTAATGTTGTTTAAAAACGGTAATGTAGAAGCCACCAAAGTGGGTGCATTATCCAAATCTCAACTAACGGCGTTTATTGACAGCAATATTTAATTAGCACTAATATCACAATCTGGTTTCTTAATCTTAGAAACCAGATTCCCCAAACCTCTAATCATTCTCTTGTAGCACTCTTCTAGCGAGCATCCTCATGCATTTATCCGACTTAAAACATCTACCAGTGACCGAACTTGTTGAAATGGCCATTACCAATGAAATTGAGAATGCCAGTCGCATGCGTAAGCAAGACCTTATTTTTGCCATTCTGAAAAACAAGGCCAAGAAAGGCGATAGTATTTTTGGGGATGGCACGCTAGAGGTGTTACAAGATGGTTTTGGTTTCTTGCGCTCGCCAGATACTTCTTATTTGGCTGGTCCTGATGATATTTATGTATCACCATCGCAAATTCGTCGATTTAATCTGCACACAGGCGACAGCATCCAAGGTGAAATTCGCACACCCAAAGACGGTGAACGTTATTTTGCCCTGGTAAAAGTTGACATGGTCAATGGTGAGGCACCAGAGAACACCAAACATAAAATTTTGTTTGAAAACTTAACGCCACTCTTCCCAACTAGCCCACTCAAACTAGAGCGCGATATCCGTGGCGAAGAAAATGTCACCAGCCGCGTGATTGATATGATTGCACCGATTGGTCGCGGTCAACGTGGTTTGTTGGTAGCTAGTCCAAAAAGTGGTAAAACGGTGATGATGCAAAATATTGCGCATGCCATTACTGCCAATCATCCTGATGTGATATTAATTGTACTGCTGATTGATGAACGTCCCGAAGAGGTCACCGAAATGACACGCTCTGTGCGTGGTGAAGTGGTGGCCTCCACCTTTGATGAACCCGCCACACGCCACGTGCAAGTAGCTGAAATGGTTCTTGAAAAAGCCAAACGCTTAGTGGAGCATAAAAAAGATGTGGTGATTCTACTAGATTCCATCACGCGTCTAGCTCGCGCATACAACACTGTCATCCCTTCTTCTGGCAAAGTATTAACTGGAGGCGTAGATGCCAACGCACTGCAAAAACCAAAGCGCTTCTTTGGTGCAGCACGTAACGTGGAAGAAGGCGGCTCACTGACGATTATCGCCACCGCCCTGGTTGATACCGGATCACGTATGGATGATGTAATTTATGAAGAGTTTAAAGGTACTGGCAATATGGAAATCCATCTGGATCGCCGTATGGCTGAGAAACGTATCTACCCGGCGATTAACGTCAATAAATCTGGTACCCGCCGCGAAGAGTTGCTCATTGAGAAAGACGTACTACAAAAAATCTGGGTGCTGCGCAAACTGCTCTATCCTATGGATGATTTGGAAGCAATGGAATTCTTGCTCGATAAAATCAAAGCCACCAAAAACAATGGTGACTTCTTCGATAGCATGCGTCGCGGCTAGTGCGGCTGTATCGCGGACAAGGGAATATTAAAACGCTGAATTATTGAGCGATTTTCCGGTTTTAATGTTTGCAAAAATTGAAGAATTCATACATAATGCGCGGTTTACTGCAACTGCTTAACATAGAGAGAAAAGCATGAAAGCTGAAATTCACCCAAATTACCCAGAAATCAATGTGACTTGTAGCTGTGGCAACAAGTTTAAAACACGTTCTACACATGGTCGTGACATGAACATTGAGGTTTGCTCACAATGCCATCCGTTTTACACTGGCAAACAGAAGATTGTGGACACGGCAGGCCGTGTTGAGAAATTCCGCCAAAAATACGGCATGTAATGCTGATTATTGGTTTAAAAAGGCAGCTTAGCTGCCTTTTTTGTTTTTTTTCTATACTATTTAGCTATCTCAGCAATCAGCCCCATTCAAATACACCATGCAATTTGATTTAGACCACGACTGGCAAGGCAATATGGCTACACCTCGTGCGCGTGTAGGTGAGCGTGCCAAGACGCATCTGTTGATTGTGTTGTGTGCTATCTGGCTTTTATTTGGTTTGATTGGGCACTCGCCATGGAAACCATTCGAATCGCAATCCATCAGCATTGTAAAACATCTGATGGATGGTGGTAGCTGGCTTGCACCAATGGCAGTTAGCCATACACGCTTAGAAAATCCACCTCTTTATTACTGGGTTGCATCTGCATTTTCAGCTACGCTCAGCCCCGTCCTCTCAACCCACGATGCTGCAAGACTTAGTTCAGGTGTTTGGATGCTAATCACCCTATTAATGGTAGGCATGACTGGCCGTGAGCTTTGGGACAGAGGCATAGGCCGCCAAACCACCTTTGTGTTTATCGGCTGTTTGGGGTTGGTCATTAATGCTCATACTATGATGCCTGCAGTGTCAGCGTTGACTGGGCTTGCCACAGCTTTTTATGCGCTAGCACTGTCTAAGCGCAGACCTTACCGTGCCGCAATTTTGCTTGGCCTAGGGTTGGGGGTTAGCTTTTTATCAACAGGCCTACTGCCTGCATTGATTATTCTGAGCACCTGTATCTTATTACCTATCTGCTTTGCTTATTGGCGTAGTCGTTTTTTTTGGGTCGTCTGCCTGATTGCCTTCTTAGTCGCTAGCCCTTTTCTTTTGCTATGGCCGCTGCTCTGCTGGTTATATACCCCGCAATTATTAACAGAATGGTGGGTGAGTAGCGTTGCGCAGCTGAATCAATACTTACACTTGTATTTCTTAAAAACATTATTGTGGTACGCATGGCCCGCACTGCCCCTAGCTTTGTGGGGTGCATGGCGATTTAGAGCACAGCTATTGCATAAACCACGGTTTCAACTGTGTGTTGTGTTTTTTATTGCTGCGCTTGTCTGGATTGGTTTAGGGGCTGAGCGGAAAGAAGTATTTGCATTGCCATTGTTAATCCCACTCACTGCCATGGCTGGTGGTAGCATCGAAACATTAAAGCGTGGTGCTTCTGGCGCGCTGAACTGGTTTGGACTCATTTTATTTGGTCTGTTAAGTGGCCTGACTTGGTTGGGCTGGATCGCCATGATGACTGGCAGCCCAAGTAAAATCAAAGAGCGTTTAACTTACTTATCTGGGCTTACGCAACTCAATTTCAACATATTTTCTTTTGTAATCGCCACGGCGGTTACGCTGATATGGTTATTCGCAATCTTTAGATCGCAGCACTCCAATCGTTCATCCGCAACCAATTGGGCTATCGGCATGACCTGTATTTGGACACTGCTCATGACACTGTGGCTACCCATGCTTGAGGCTGCACGTGGCTACCAATCTGTATTTACCGACTTGAAAAAAGCACTTCCTGCGGACTATGCCTGCGTCAATAGTCAGCAATTGGGCGAGGCTCAACGCGATTTACTGGATTATTTTGCCAACGTAAAAACTCACACTTTGGAAACCGAACAGCAACTCAATTGTGATTTATATTTAATCCAAGACAATCGTAGCCGCAATAAAGTCGACCCAGGTCAGGATTGGCAGTTGATTTGGGAAGGGCGTCGCATTAGCGAGCGTGGCGAGCACTTCAGGCTGTTTCAGCGCTTACAATAATTGTCTTTGCCCCAAAACAAGGGGCAATTAATTAATGTGCTGCTGAATAGCTTCAACCACTCGCGGATGTAAACCAACGCCTTGCTGTTGTTTGACATGGGCGACAATTGACTTAATCATCACCGAATTCCAAAAGCGTTGTAAATGATTGGCAATGTCTTTTTTGGCAAGCTCGGCATCCGGATACGCCTCAAAAAAATCACCGATCTGATTGGCCATTTTAATTAACTTTTCTATTTCCATCTTCTCTGTTTCAGTCTCATAGTGCTATCTGTTAAATGGTGCGCTAGGATTCAACCAATCTATCGGCATGTGCATACGCCACTAATTGCGTTTGCCGCACGAACCCTAACAATGTAATTTGGTTAGCTTCAGCAATGCGCACTGCCAAGCCTGTCGGAGCAGAAATAGCAGCTAGCATATCAAATCCTGCCATCGCCACTTTTTGCACCATCTCATAACTTGCACGGCTGGTCGTCAACACAAACCCACCGCTTATTTCTTGGCTAGCAAGCGCACCAACGAGCTTATCCAGGGCATTATGCCGACCGACATCTTCACGCACTAGCCCAACAGCACCGGAGGTATCTGCCCAAGCACAAGCATGGGTAGCTCCGGTTTCACGCTGTAACTCCTGTAGCGCTTGGATCTCTTCATGCGCCCGCAGCACACTTTGTACTGAGATGGGTTGCTGCACACGCTGCATATCTATCGGCTCCGGCAAGCGAAACACTTGACTCAAGCTCTCTGTACCACATAACCCGCAGCCCGTCCGCCCAGCCATGCTGCGCCTGCGCGCTTTCAGCTCCACAAATTGCTCAGTTGCAATCTCTAGATGCACTTCAATACCATTGTTCCGTATCTGCGGCTCTATCGCGTATACATCACTTTTTTGCTGCACTATACCTTCTGTCAACGAGAATCCAAGCGCAAAATCTTCCAAATCACGTGGACTCGCCAGCATCACCGCATGTGATACCCCGTTATACACGAGCGCAATCGGCACCTCTTCTGCCAAACGATCATCTACCGTTGCGAATTGACCGTTGCGCCATTGCCGCACAGCATAGGTCTGCGAACTCAATTGCTGACGCAGTGCATCTTGTGCAAACCAATCAGCCATGACTAGCGCTTTTTTCCGGTACGCTTATTCCACTACCGCTGGTTTTGGCGGCAATATCCCAGTTAAATGAATTTGTGACTCACTGAACTCTTGATATTCTTGCTGCCAGTTTGAAAGCTGGTTCACGCGAGAAACTTGTACCGCCGTGACTTTATACTCTGGACAATTGGTTGCCCAATCTGAGTTATCCGTCGTAATCACATTGGCACCCGATTCCGGGTGATGGAAAGTGGTATACACTACGCCCGGTTGCACACGCTCGGTAATGGTAGCGCGCAATACTGTTTCACCGGCACGGCTGGTAATCCCCACCCAATCGCCCTCATGGATACCTCTTTCATCGGCATCATGTGGATGAATCTCAATCAAATCTTCTTTATGCCACACTACGTTTTGTGTGCGACGTGTTTGCGCACCTACGTTGTATTGCGACAAGATACGCCCAGTTGTTAATATCAGCGGGTATTTGCCATTCACTTTTTCTTTGGTTGGCACGTACTGGGTCACAAAAAACTTGCCTTTACCACGCACAAATTCATCCACGTGCATGGTCGGGGTACCTTCTGGCGCTTCGTCATTGCATGGCCATTGGATACTGCCAAGCTCATCCAGTTTTTTGAAGCTGACGCCTTTAAACGTAGGGGTCAATGCCGCAATTTCATCCATGATTTCACTGGCATGGCTGTAGTTCATCTCGTAACCTAGTGCAGCAGAAAACTTGGCGGTAATTTCCCAGTCTTCGTAACCGTTTTTAGGTGTCATGACTCGGCGAACAGGTGAAATACGACGCTCGGCATTGGTAAAGGTGCCGCTTTTCTCCAAGAATGAAGCACCTGGGAAGAATACATGGGCAAACATGGCGGTTTCGTTCAAGAATAAATCTTGCACAATCACGCATTCCATCGATTCCAAGGCATGGGTGACATGCTGTGTGTCCGGGTCTGATTGCGCAATATCTTCACCCACGCAGTACAACGCTTTAAAGCTGCCTTCAGTCGCCAAATCCAACATATTGGGAATGCGCAAGCCGGGGTCTGCACTCAGTGGCCTGCCCCATGCGGCCTCAAACTCTGCACGGGTATCGTCATCAGACACATGACGATAACCTGGGAACTCATGTGGCATAGAACCCATATCGCATGAGCCTTGCACGTTATTTTGGCCTCGCAATGGGTTCACACCAACGCCTTCACGGCCTACGTTGCCTGTCGCCATCGCTAAGTTAGCAATACCCATCACGGTAGTTGAGCCTTGGCTATGTTCAGTTACACCCAAGCCGTAGTAGATAGCGGCATTACCGCCTGTAGCAAATAATCTTGCAGCTTCACGTACTTTTTGTGGATCTACGCCTAGATCTTTAGCCAAACTTTCTGGTGAATTTTCTGGCTTGGCCACAAAATCACGCCATGCCACGAAAGAATCCCACTCACAACGTTCTTTTACAAAATCTTCTTTGACCAGCCCTTCAGTCACAATCACATGTGCTAATGCTGAAACCAGCGCCACGTTGGTACCCGGACGTAAATTCAGGTGGTAATCCGCACGCACGTGCGGTGAATTTTCCACTAAATCAATGGCGCGCGGATCAGCAATGATGAGCTTAGCGCCTTCACGCAGGCGACGCTTCATAATCGAAGCAAACACTGGATGACCATCGGTTGGGTTGGCACCAATAATCAAAATCACATCGGATTTCATCACAGAGTCAAACGTCTGCGTACCGGCAGATTCACCCAAGGTTTGTTTTAATCCATAACCAGTAGGACTATGGCAAACACGTGCGCAGGTATCTACATTGTTACT
The DNA here is from genome assembly GCA_001464125.1 of Betaproteobacteria bacterium Ga0077540. Taxonomy (GTDB): domain Bacteria; phylum Pseudomonadota; class Gammaproteobacteria; order Burkholderiales; family Methylophilaceae; genus Methylophilus. Next base: position 234,915 of record LNEP01000012.1, read on the forward strand.
ACCAAACACTGCACGTACCAATTTTTGGGTGACATACACTTCTTCATTCGTGCAACGTGAGGATGTAATCCCACCTACTGAATCTTTGCCATATTTGGCTTGAATACGCGTTATTTCGCTCGCCGCATAATTAATCGCTTCATCCCAGCCCACTGTTTGCCAAGGGTCATGAATGCTTTTACGAATCATCGGCGTCGTAATACGATCTTGGTGTGTGGCATAACCCCAAGCAAAGCGGCCTTTGACACAAGAGTGGCCGTGATTCGCACCGCCATCTTTATTCGGTGTCATACGCACCACTTCTTCGCCCTTCATTTCCGCATCAAAACTACAACCCACGCCACAATAAGCACAAGTGGTGGTAACTTTATGTTCTGGTGTACCAGCCTCGATAACGGTTTTTTCCATTAATGTCGCTGTAGGGCAAGCTTGTACGCAAGCACCACAAGACACGCATTCGGATTCTAAGAAATCTTTGTTGCCAGCAGACACTTTACTGCCAAAACCGCGCCCTTCAATAGTGAGTGCAAAGGTACCTTGCGTTTCTTCGCAAGCACGCACACAGCGACTACACACAATGCATTTACTTGGGTCAAACGTAAAATAAGGGTTGGATTCATCTTTGACTGAATCCAAATGGTTTTCACCTTCGTAGCCATAACGCACTTCGCGCAAGCCTACAGCGCCCGCCATGTCTTGTAATTCGCAGTCGCCATTGGCTGCACAAGTGAGACAGTCTAGCGGGTGGTCTGAAATATAAAGCTCCATCACACCACGACGTACATCGGCCAGTTTAGACGTCTGCGTTTTGACTTTAATGCCTTCTGCTACAGGTGTAGTGCAGGAAGCAGGGTAGCCACGACGGCCTTCAATTTCCACCAAGCAAAGACGACAAGAACCAAAAGGTTCTAACGAGTCTGTCGCACATAACTTGGGTACGGTGACGCCACCCAATTGCGCTGCATGCATAATCGAAGTGCCTTCAGGCACAGTGACAGACACTCCGTCGATATTGAGCGTCACCATTTTGTCGCTCACAATCTTAGGCGTGCCATAATCTTTATTGGGGTCGTATTTAATGTCATCCATGGTGTCGTATCCTTTGCTCACCGATTAGGCAGCAACTTCCTTCTTATTTAATCTAAAATCTTCAGGGAAATGATTCAGTGCACTCAGCACTGGATAAGGCGTCATCCCGCCTAGCGCGCATAAAGAGCCATTTAACATAGTATCGGACAAATCTCGCACAAGTTGAATGTTTTTTGTGTGGTCTTTACCAGTTGCAATCTTATCCATCACCTCAACGCCACGTGTGGAGCCAATTCGACAAGGCGTACATTTACCACAGCTTTCTACAGCGCAAAATTCAAACGCATAACGGGCCATCTTGGCCATGTCGACGGTTTCATCAAACGCCACAATGCCGCCGTGGCCTAACACTGCCCAAATTTTAGAAAACTCTTCGTAATCCAAAGGTGTATCAAACTGGCTTTCTGGTAAGTAAGCGCCTAATGGCCCACCTACTTGCACCGCGCGAATAGGCTTGCCAGTGGCGGAGCCGCCACCAAAATCGTAGAGAAGCTCACGCAGGGTTGCGCCAAATGCCAACTCGACTAAACCGCCTTGCTTGAGGTTACCCGCTAGTTGAATGGGCAAGGTGCCGCGTGAACGCCCCATGCCATAATCAGCATAAAACTGCGCACCTTTGTCTAAAATGATAGGAATGGTTGCAAGTGAAATGACGTTGTTGACGACCGTAGGCTTGCCAAATAGACCTTCAATGGCTGGCAACGGTGGTTTAAAGCGCACCAAGCCGCGTTTGCCTTCTAAACTTTCCAGCAATGAAGTTTCCTCGCCACAGACATAAGCGCCCGCTGCGCGCCGTACTTCTAGATGAAAAGCTTTACCTGAGCCACGAATATTCTCGCCCAGATAGCCAGCTTGATTCGCCTTCTCTATCGCCTCATTCAGCACTTTCAGCGCATGCGGATACTCACTACGCAAATAAATATAGCCTTGCGTTGCACCCACCGCCACACCCGCAATCGTCATGCCTTCAATCAACACATACGGATCGTCTTCCATCACCATGCGGTCAGAATAGGTGCCTGAGTCACCTTCGTCGGCATTACATACAATATATTTTTGGTCGGCTGGCGCATTCAGCACGGTGTTCCATTTAATACCAGTCGGGAACGCTGCACCCCCACGGCCACGCAAGCCAGAATCAGTCACAGTTTTTACAATGTCCGCACCTGACATCTTGAGCGCATTCGTGAGGCCCTTGTATCCATCATGGGCAATGTAATCGTCCAGAGATACTGGATCAGTAATGCCAACACGGGCAAACGTTAAACGCTGTTGTTTTTTAAGCCAGCTTAACTCTTCGGTTAGACCTAAATTGAGCGGGTGTGCGCCAGCATGCAAGAAATCCGCATCAAATAAACTAGGTACATCTTTAGGTTGCACTGGCGCAAAAGCAACACGACCTTTATCTGTGGCAACCTCTACAAATGGTTCTAACCAAAACAAGCCACGTGAACCGTTGCGTACCAGCTCAATTTCGACGCCTCGCTTTTGCGCTTCTGCCACAATGGCCTGGGCTGTTTTGTCTGCGCCCAAAGAAAGCGCTGTTGAATCACGAGGAACATATACTTTAATCATGATGCAGCCCTCGCCTCTTGGATAATCTCTGCAATTTTATGACTGTCAACGCGGCCATGCAGTTCCTCATCCATCAGCACTGCTGGTGAGCATGCACAATTGCCTAAACAGTAGACTGGTTCTAGGGTAATCGCACCGTCAGCCGTCGTTTGATGATAATCAATCCCTAATGTGGATTTGATATGTGCCTCTAACTTTTCCGATCCCATGGCCTGGCAGGATTCGGCGCGGCAAATCTGCAATACATGCTTGCCAACCGGATGCCTTCTAAAATGATGATAAAACGTAACCACACCATGCACCTCCGCTACCGATAATGCCAAGGCATGTGCAATTTGTGGGTAGGCCTCTTCCGGCACATAACCCAAATCATCTTGTATCGCATGCAATACAGGTAGCAGAGCGCCAGGCATCTCTCGATGCGCCTGAATTTGCGCATCTATTCTGGCTTTTTCCTGTGAAGTTAGTACTGTTGTCAAAACATTCCCCAAGCGCTAAAAAAACAAAATTAACCCTGTAATCATATACCTAATCAAAAGCTTGTTAAAGGCAAAAAAGCGCATAGAATATAGGCTTATTCGATTTATGATGTATTTTCATTAAAACCATTAGCGCAATGACTATTCATGCAAGCACCCCTCCCAAATTGATTGATCAATTTGGCCGTCAAGTAGATTACATTCGGTTATCTATTACCGACCGCTGTGATTTTCGTTGCCAGTATTGCATGAGTGAAGACATGACGTTTTTGCCACGCGATGAGGTGCTCAGTTTAGAGGAGTGTGCACGTATTGTGCGCGCCTTTGTGCAACTGGGTGTCACCAAGGTGCGCATTACTGGCGGAGAGCCATTAGTACGCAAAAATGCTTTATGGTTATTTGAAGAGGTGGGGCAGCTTGAAGGCTTGGAAGAGTTAGTGCTTACTACCAACGGTAGCCAACTAGTCAAAAATGCTAGCGCATTAAAGCATGCAGGCGTCAAGCGCATCAACATCTCCTTAGATAGCCTGAATGCTGAGCGATTTAAGCAAATCACCCGCATCGGCAACTTGGAGCAAGTGCTGGATGGCTTACAAGCAGCCATTGCAGTTGGCTTTGATGGAATCAAGCTCAATACAGTGCTAATGCGTGGCATCAACGACGATGAGGCAGAAGATTTAGTAAGCTTTGCGATTCAACATAATATTGATATCAGCTTTATTGAAGAGATGCCGCTTGGTGATGTAAGCCACATACGCGATAGTACTTTTGTCAGCAATTCGGATACGCTAAAGAGACTACAAAGCAAGCACTCACTTATTGCCAGCACCCACACTAGCGGTGGCCCTGCACGATACTGGCAAGTAGCTAATACTGCAACAAAAATTGGTTTTATATCGCCACATTCACATAACTTTTGCGAGAGCTGTAACCGTGTGCGCATTAGCTGCAAAGGTGAGTTATTTTTGTGTTTGGGCCAAGATGACAAAGTGGAATTAATGCCTTTGTTACGTGAGCACCCTGATGACGATACCCCACTTAAAGAAGCTATTTTAAACAGCATGAACATAAAGCCCAAAGGCCATGACTTTGACTTAAAACGTGCCACACCTGCCGTGGTCAGGTTTATGTCACACACAGGTGGTTAGTGGCTATTTCAGCAGTCATACTTTCTGGCGGTCGCGCAACCCGTATGGGTGGGGTTGATAAGGGGCTGGTCAATTTTCAAGGCAAACCGCTGGTACAACATGTCATTGAGCGCATTCAGCCGCAGGTCGATGAAGTCTTTATCAATGCCAACCGAGAGTTGCCTACCTATAAGTCGTTTGGTGTCCCTGTATTCACGGATGACCAAGCTGACTTTATTGGTCCATTAGCAGGCTTTTATATTGGGCTGTTGCATGCCAAACACCCTTATTTGCTTACCATACCCTGCGATTCACCACTTATGCCTTTTGATATTGCCAATAGGCTATACCAATCGTTAGATGCGCTTAATGCTGACATAGCAGTGGCAAAGAGCGATGGGCATGCGCACCCCGTGATTAGCTTGTGTCGAACAGCTTTACTTCCCTCTCTGCGGAATGCAATTCAACAGGGTGAACGTAAAGTGAGCGCTTGGCAGAAATCGCAACAGTATATCGAAGTGGACTTTGATGATAGTGCGAAAGCTTTTATCAACCTCAACACACTGCATGATGTTGCAGAACTTGAATCGCAGCACTTGAGCTTTTGACATGAAATCTAAGCTTCCAGTCCTGGGAATTTGTGCTGCTGCGAGCAATGTAGGCAAAACCACATTCATCACAAAACTTATCCCAATTCTTGCGCAGCGTGGCATTCGCGTTTCAGTGATTAAACATGCGCACCATCAGTTTGATATCGACCATCCCGGCAAAGATAGTTTTAATATACGTGAGGCAGGCGCTGTACAGACCCTGATTGCTTCTGGCAAACGTTGGGCACTCATGACAGAGATGCAGCGCACACCAGCGGCAGATGGCGAAGCTGATTTGCAATCCCTTCTGACAACTCTTAACCATGACTATGCCGATTTAATTTTGGTGGAGGGGTTTAAATTAGCCTCTATACCAAAAATAGAAATACATCGTCCTAGCCTTGGATACCCTTTACTGGCAACGCACGATCCACTTATCATCGCCATAGCCAGTGATGCACCGATTACCGCTACAACGAAGGTGCTAGATTCAAATGCATTAGATACGATAGCTGACTTTATACAACAGACCTTGATACCCAATACAAACCACCATCATGACAACACCTAGCCTCACCGAACTGCTCACCAACCCCAGTTGCATGGAAGACTACGACCCAAACGCGATGTCTGTATCCCAAGCCAAAAGCTATATCCGTCAATATCTTCAAGCCGTCAGCCATACGGAAACCTTGCCGATTCACGATAGCCTCGGCAGAGTGATTGCCAGCGCGGTTGTCTCGCCGCATAACGTGCCTAATCACCATAACTCGGCCATGGATGGCTATGCGTTTAAACATGCAGATGGCATCAACCAATTACACATCATGGGCACAGCTTTCGCCGGAAAACCGTTTTCTGGCGAGGTCTTCACTGGTCAGTGCGTGAAGGTCATGACTGGCGCAGTGATTCCATTGGGCGCGGATACCGTTGTGATGCAGGAGCGCGTGACTGTCAAAGATGGGCAATTGCATATCTTGGAATTGCCAAAGCAAGGCGCCAATATCAGACTGGCTGGGGAAGATATCACGCTGGGGCAAACCGTATTATCAGAAGGTCACCTTATTCGACCAGCAGACCTTGGCTTGCTGGCATCCCTTGGCATTCCAACTGTAAGCGTATACAGACGCTTAAAAGTTGCTTTTTTCAGCACAGGCGATGAGTTGGTAAGCGTTGGTAAACCGCTGGCTGAAGGGCAGATTTACGATAGCAACCGCTACACACTCTATGGCATGCTGATCCGACTTGGGGTTGAAGTAAGCGACTTAGGCGCAATTCCTGATGACCCTCAACTATTAGAACAAACCTTACTAAAAGCGGCATCTGAAAATGATGTGGTGATTACGAGTGGCGGTGTATCCGTGGGTGAGGCAGACCATATGAAAACGCTACTCGCCAAACACGGCGAAGTGTTATTTTGGAAAATCAACATGAAGCCAGGGCGACCACTCGCTTATGGAAAATTACACACAAACCATCACACTGCTCATTACTTTGGCTTACCTGGCAATCCGGTAGCCACCATGGTCACGTTTTACCAGTTTGTGCGTGATGCCCTTTTACACATGATGGGAGCAACGGTAAAACCATTTCCCACCTTCAAAGTCACCTGCACAGCACCTATCAAAAAAGCACAGGGGCGTACCGAGTTTCAACGTGGCTTGCTGTTTGAATCAGGCGGAGATTGGCAGGTAAAACCTTTACCCAACCAAAGTTCTGGCGTTTTAAGCAGCATGAGCTTTGCCAATTGCTTTATTGTACTTGGGGAAGAAATTGGCCATCTAGAGGCTGGCGAAACGGTCAGCGTGCAGCTCTTTGAAGGGGTTATTTAACATAACAACAATTTATTGGTTGTTATAAACCAATAGTAATACGCTTTTTCCATTCAATTTTAACTATAGTATAATCACCGGTCGCACAAAATATACGCTAAAGCACGATTTTGGAAGCCTTGATTACACACGCAAAAAGCAATGAACACTTGCTAGTATGGACACTGATTTGTTCCATACTGCTGCACGTATTGATTGCAGTGGTGGTACCCAACTTTAACTTCACAACCGAGCCCCCCATTCAGCAAGAGCTCACGATTGAGCTAGTGCAACCTAAAATGCCAGAGGCCGCTCCAGAGGTCACTCCAGCACCACCCGCACCGGCCGAACCAGAACCGGTCAAAGAACTTCCCAAGCCCATCAAGAAAATTGAAAAGCCGATTGAGCCTCAGCCTATTAAAGAGCCTGTTACGCAAACCAGCTTAGAACCACAGCCACCTGCACCACCACCCGAGGTCATCTCTGTTGCACCTAAAGAAGAAGTCAAACCCACCTTTGTTGCGCCACCTCCTCCACCTCCGGAACCACCAAGAGCAACCGGCCCATCGGAGAGCGATATCGATGCAGCTCGTTCTGCTTATCGTAATCAAGTGCAACGTGAGCTAAAACGCAACCAACGCTACCCAAAAGTGGCGGAAACGCGTGGCATTCAGGGTGACGTCAAACTGGAAATCAGCATAGATGATGCTGGCAATGTAACCGACGTCACCGTAGCTGAATCCAGCGGCAATAATGCTTTAGACGATGCTGCCATTGCCGCTGTGAAACGTTCCGATCTGAAGCAATACATGAACGACATCCTACGTGGTCATGTAGATAAAATCACTGTCACCGTCGGCTTTAAGCTCGCATAACCATGCCGCAATCACGCAACTCAAAATCGTTACGTGACCTACTCCTCACCCATGAGCTCATTTTCATCGCACTTATTTTGCTAGCGGTGGTCAGCGGCGCCTATGGCATTCACATTTGGGATAAAACCTCCAAGGAATCACAACGCATCAATTTGTTAGTACAAGAGATTTATCAAGTGCGCGGTGATTTGTACCGCCAAATGAAAGAGCTTTTTGACGCATTCTTTTTACAAGATGGTGAAGCGCTCGATGAATATAACGCTTACACACAATCGGTACTTAAACATTTTGACGAACTAAAAACGATTGCCAGTGGCAATGAGGAAAAAAAAGCCATTGCCGAGATTGAGCAAAACTATCGTGTATTTGTGAACGAGGCGCCTGCACTGTTTTACCGCTACCAAGCACGACCGAGCAGTGATACACAAAAGACACTATACAAAGATATCGAAACCGGCATTTTTTCGCGCTATGAAGATGTGTCAAAACGAGCAGAAGTGTTGCTTGGGCAGAAACAATATGAGCTAAAAACGCGCTTGGCTGAAGCTAAGTCGAGCTCTATCGCCATTTTGAGCATTCCGGTCTTACTCGCGGGGGTGTTACTTTTCTTTTCGCGGTTATTTCTTAAAAAATCGATTGTGAACCCCATTAACGCAATGATGCGTGCCACTCAGGAGATTAGTGCCGGTAATCTTACTCATAAAGTCCCAGAAACTGGGGCCAAAGAATTAGCCACACTCTCTCAAGAAATCAACAAAATGGCTGAGGACCTATCGCTTAGCCGAGACGCCTTAGTGCGCACTGAAAAACAAGCGGCTTTGGGGCTGCTGGTGCCTATGCTAGCCCACAACATCCGCAACCCACTGGCTAGCATTCGTGCAACAGCACAAATTGCAGATAGCCCTGAGCACGACAAAGATACGCGCGAATCTCTGCAAGGGATTATGACTACTGTAGATCGATTAGAACGTTGGACCGGTGCATTATTGGCTTACCTGAACCCCATCAAGCCGCAACTCAATCCTGCCAAGTTGAGCAATATCGTGCAAGGTGGTACGGGGCCTTTGGCACTTAAGCTCAATGAGAAAAAAATTAAGCTAGTCACCGATTTAAGCAAAGTCAAAGGCGATATTTTGACCGATGAACATTTGTTAGAACAGGTGCTTTACAATCTTCTTCTTAACGCAGTCGAAGCATCCCCCAAACAATCTTCTATCTACCTTAGCGCCACACTCACACGCCATCAGCTGGAAATTACCATCCGTGACGAAGGCACAGGCATGCCATTTGTACCCGACCCTCATGCGCTCAGCCCAGGCCCTACCACCAAACGTTTCGGTACTGGGTTGGGCATTCCATTTGCATTCAAAGTATGCGAAGTCTTGAATGGTCAAGTGGAGTTCATGTCGGCGGAACCGCAAGGTACGCTCATCAAAATATCATTGCCACAATAGTTCCACACTCAAGCAACTACCCAATCACCCTGTTGTCCCAATTTTGCGTAAATTTATTTACGATTAAACTTGCCTTATTCTCTTTTTTTTAGAACAATGGACACATTAGGACATGACAAACACTATGCTAAACCAACCCGTTCCAGACTTTGCAATCCCAGCTACTTCAGGCAATACTTTCAAGCTTTCTGATTTTTTAGGTCAATATGTGGTGGTGTATTTCTACCCCAAAGACTCAACCCCCGGTTGTACCACACAAGGTATGCAGTTTAGAGATGCATACGCCGACTTTAAACAGGCAAACACAGAAATCATTGGCATTTCCCGAGACACAGTTAAATCTCACGAAAACTTTAAAGCCAAATTTAGCTTCCCTTTCGAGTTGGCTGCCGACACCGAAGAAGTCGTCTGTAATATTTTTGGTGTCATCAAAATGAAAAATATGTACGGCAAACAAGTACGTGGCATTGAACGCAGCACGTTTGTTATCAATCCTCAGGGTGTGCTCGTTCATGAGTGGCGTGGGGTCAAAGTGGATGGTCACGCACAAGAGGTGCTTTCTTTTATTCAATCTTTATCAACATAACAAGTAAAATCATGGCCAAAAAAACTGCTGAGGCAACCAAACTTTTTGTATTAGATACCAATGTTTTGATGCACGATCCGTCTTCACTGTTCCGTTTTGAAGAGCATGATATCTATCTCCCCATGGTGACCTTAGAGGAGTTGGACAACAATAAAAAAGGCTTGACGGAAGTTGCTCGCAACGCCCGCCAAGCCAGCCGTTACTTAGAAGAAATAGTAGGCACCGACCTCACCAATTTGGAGCTCGGTTGCCCACTCGCCATTAACAACAATCGTCACCTAACAGGGCGTTTGTTCCTACAAACCCAGCAGGTCATCAAAGAGTTACCTGGGTTAGCCGGCAGCAAAGCAGACAATCAAATCATTGGCGTAGTGCTTGATTTACAACAGCGCTTCCCTAGTCGCCAAGTTATTCTAGTCAGCAAGGATATTAATATCCGCATTAAAGCACGTGCCATGGGCGTGCCGGCTGAGGACTATTTTAACGATAAAGTATTAGAAGACAGCGATTTACTCTACACCGGGATACGTGAATTACCCCAAGACTTCTGGGAAAAACACAGCAAAGCCATGGAGTCATGGCAGGAAGCCGGCCGTATGTATTATCGTATTTCCGGCCCACTGGTGAAGTCATTTTTGATCAACGAGTTTATTTTTTACGAGTTTGATAAACCGTTTAATGCGATTGTCCGCAAGATTGAGGACAACACCGCCGTACTTGAAGTGGTGCAGGATCACACCAACCCAAAACATAGCGTATGGGGCATTGTTGCCAGAAACCGTGAGCAAAACTACGCGCTTAATCTGTTGATGGATCCGGAAATAGATTTTGTTACTTTATTAGGTCAAGCGGGTACAGGCAAAACTTTACTGACTTTAGCCGCAGCGCTGACCCAAACGCTGGATAAAAAAATCTATTCTGAAATCATCATGACACGTGTGACAGTGCCAGTAGGCGAGGACATTGGATTTTTACCCGGCACAGAAGAAGAGAAAATGGCGCCATGGATGGGTGCACTAGAAGACAACTTGGACGTACTTAATAAGACAGACGAAGATGCGGGGGAATGGGGGCGTGCAGCTACGCAGGATCTGATTCGCACTCGCATTAAGGTAAAATCCCTTAACTTTATGCGTGGCCGCACATTTTTGCATAAGTTTTTGATTATCGATGAAGCGCAAAACTTAACGCCCAAACAAATGAAAACGCTCATCACACGTGCGGGTCCTGGCACCAAAGTAGTGTGTTTAGGCAATATTGCGCAAATTGATACACCTTATCTGACCGAAGGCAGCTCCGGTCTCACTTATGTCGTAGATCGCTTTAAAGGATGGCAGCATAATGGTCATGTCACCCTAGTTCGAGGTGAACGCTCAAGACTTGCCGATTTCGCAGCAGAATCACTATAAAAAATAAATGAGCATCACTGTGTTATGCTCACTCAGTTTTAATTTTAGGGGATCCGTCTGATATAGCTAACGCTATTCAACATCCAACATGCAGTCTGGTTTTTATATTATTTTAGTTGCCCAGTTTTTATCTGCACTAGCAGATAATGCTTTGTTGTTTGCAGCAATCGCCCTACTTGCGGAGATGCAAGCCCCCAACTGGCATACACCGCTGCTGCAACAGTTCTTTGTTATTTCATATATATTGTTAGCCCCATTTGTGGGCTCAATTGCAGACGCCTTTCCTAAGGGCAGCGTCATGTTCGCCTCCAACACCATCAAAGTAGCCGGGTGCGTTTCCATGATTTTTGGTCTACCTCCTCTCTATGCCTATGGCATTGTTGGGATTGGCGCAGCGGCTTACTCGCCAGCGAAATATGGCATTCTGACTGAGCTACTGCCTAGCCATTTATTGGTCAAAGCCAATGGCTGGATGGAGGGCTCTACAGTCACAGCGATTATTGCAGGGGCTATCGTGGGCGGGAAATTGGCCAGTGATAATCCACATTTCGCAATGTATGTCATTACAGGGTTATACGTTGGCGCTGCAATTTTTAATTACTTTATTCCCAAAATGCCAATTGAACATCGCTTGGAAAGTAAAAGTATTTTTTACATGATGAAAGACTTTTGGCATGCATTTATATCGCTCTGGAAGGACCCTTTAGGCCAAGTGTCACTGGCGGTCACCACATTATTCTGGGGTGCTGGTGCAACGTTGCGCCTAGTTGTATTGGCTTGGGCGGCGCTTGCGCTTAACTTTAATATTGAAGCGTCCACACAGTTAGTCGCCACTGTGGCCGTAGGTATCGCTGTAGGCTCAATCATAGCGTCGAAATACATCACGTTAGAAGAGTCCACCAAGGTATTACCCGCTGGTATTTTAATGGGCGTATTGGTGATTGCCATGGTATTTGTCACCCACTGGATGGCTGCCGCAGCCTTGCTGTTCTTAATCGGCGTACTAAGTGGTTACTTTGTGGTTCCGCTAAACGCATTACTGCAACATCAAGGCCACCATTTAATTGGGGCCGGCCACTCTATTGCCGTTCAAAACTTTAATGAGCATATCGGTATTCTGATCATGCTAGGTTTCTATTTACTGATGGTAAAAGCCCATATGTCTATGAATTTTATTATTGTTGCCTTCGGTACATTCATCATCTTAAGTATGAGCATCATCAATAAGATTTATCATAAAAAAACTTACGCGCCCAGATGAGCGCGTAAGTTTGTTCTATTTTTACTATCGTTATTAATTACCTTAGTGCAATTTAACGTGTGGTTCCGTCCTACGCGAAATCAATCTACCTATTGAATGCATCGCGACTGACAACACACCATGTAAGGCCATTAAGTGCATTTTATATAAGGAACGATACATCAAGCGTGCAAACAAGCCTTGAATATACATGCTACCACCAGACACGGCACCCATCAGGCTTCCCACAGTCGAGTATTTACCCAAATTTACTAGTGAGCCATAATCGGTGTAATGGTACTCTGGCAACGCCGTCTTATTTGCCACACGTGCTTTGATAGACTTCACCAACAGTGAAGCTTGCTGATGTGCAGCTTGCGCCCGAGGCGGCACATTGCCATCGTGTCCAAGCCATGGACACGCTGCACAATCACCCAATGCAAAAATATTATCATCATGCGTAGTTTGCAACGTCTGCTTAACCACCAATTGATTAATTCGGTTGGTCTCTAACCCGTCAATATCTTTCAAGAAGTCTGGCGCCTTAATACCTGCCGCCCACACCACCAACTCTGCGGGTATCATGCGTCCACTGTGCGTGGTCACGCCTTTTTCGGACACCTCCGTTACACGTTCACCCGTAAACACGTTTACGCGTAGTTTACGCAACTCTACGTCAACGGCCAAAGACATCTTCACCGGCAGTGCAGGCAATATTCTATCACCTGCTTCGATGAGAGAAATTTTCACATCGCGATCAGCGTCAATTTTATCCAGACCATAGGCCGCCAACTCACGTGTCGTATTGTGCAATTCTGCTGCCAACTCTACTCCCGTCGCACCTGCACCCACAATCGCCACTTCTAGCTGCCCTGGTTTTAAAGGTGTTGTTTGCGTTTGTGCACGCAACAATGCATTATGCAAGTAACGATGGAATTTCTGCGCTTGCTCTTGCGTATCTAAAGCTAATGAATACTCGCGCGCACCCTTGATGCCGAAGTCATTGGTCGTGCTGCCCACTGCAATGACCAAAGTGTCATACTTGAACGTGCGTCTTGGAATTACCTCATTACCATCTTCATCAATATAAGGCGTAATTGTTACTTCACGCGTAGCGCGGTTTAACCCATCCATGCGACCTAATCGAAAGCTGAAATGATGCCAATGCGCTTGGGCTAGATACTCAAGCTCATGTCGATCTGGATCCATACTACCTGCAGCAATTTCATGTAGCAGTGGCTTCCACACATGAGTGCGGGTACAGTCTATCAACGTGATCAGTGCTTTTTTCTTTTTACCAAGACTATCACCTAGGCGTGTAGCCAGCTCCAAGCCGCCAGCACCCCCACCTACAATAATCACATGATGTAATTCGGTTTCTGAACTCAAAATATACCTCTTTTATAAACAAAAACGCGCCTGCCATCATATGCAAGCGCGTTGTATTTCGCAATTATAAATTAGCTTGCAGCTGGCGCTGGTGCACCCATGCTACGCACCCACGCAATAATTTTCAACAATTCATCAGGAGTAATGCCATTTTTTGGATCTGTTGGATCCATTAAACCAACACCTTTTGCACCCATACCACCGTTGGTGCCATGCCAGACCGTTTCAAACATCCCTTTATCTGTTGCATTTTTAGGATACTTGTAATTAGGACCAGTTAAACCAGGCCCGACTTGTCCTTTGGCTTCAGGACCATGACATTGTGTACAAGAGTAAAGCTGAAACACTTTTTTACCCTTAGCAATCGCATCGGCGTCACCAATGTAAGGATTGTTGCCTGTGGTCAGAAATTCCTTTGCGGCTGGTGTATCAAACAATGCTGCATCAATTACTAATGGTTTGCCTTCTTGCGTATCTACAAACTCAATAGATTTAGCGGAAGTTGCGCTCGCCGCTGGCTTGTCACCAGTTGCAGAGGTTGTTGCATTTTCAGAATTACAAGCAGTCAAGACCGTCGTTAGCATAGCCAAAGTTATGCCAAATTTCACACTGTTCATCATCTACCCCTATGTATATAAATATGTTCTACTAAATGAAAACTTTACCAATAATTATACAGCAACCTTTTGTTTTTGTTACACACACGTAATTTTGCATGTCACACATAAAGTCTATGTGTTACCTCGTACTAAATAGAAGACATGCTGAGCATACACGGTTCGATTACTTTCAATTTATTTTTATCTAGTAGCGGAACAAATTGATCCCAATAGTACGGCGCACATAACAAAACGGCTACCATTTACATGATAGCCGTTTTGTTTATTATATTTTTTGTTTGAATTACATCAGCCTAAGCCAATATTATTTCAACCAAGTTTTTTCGTCATCGCCTCTGTATTTAGTTCTTACAAAAGCAATAATTTTTAAGATTTCGTCTGTAGATAGACCAGTATCCAGATGACCAGGTACTTGCTTATGGAAAACAAGCATCACACCACGGTTACTTACTGATGTTGATGCACCACCGCCTGCAATGGTCTCAAACATACCCTTATCGGTTTTATTTTTGGCATATGTCCATTTGCCGTCATAGATGTCGTTACCACCAGCTTTGTGTAGTGCTGGTGCCATTACACCTTCTAAGTTACCGCCATGGCAACCTGTGCAGTTGTTGTAGTTATACAATTTTTTACCAGCTTTTGCTGCTTCTGGGTCTGCAATGTATTTTTTGGTATATGGGTTTACACAAGTCTCTAAGAATTGTTTTGCCTCTGGGGTGTCGTCTTCAGCCACTTTAATTGGTAGCGGGCTGCCATCTTTGTTTGATACTAAATTACACGCTGCACTTGCTTGAAATGAAAGTGTAAGACCTGCTAATGTCAACATACCAACAAATAAGGTTGACTTTAATGCTTTGTTGCCTAACATGTTATCTCCTAATCTATATCACAAAAATGAGTTACGTTTTGTTCATGCTAAGCGCATTGCTCAACGTATAGTCATTTAACGAACTATTACTTGTTTGGTTGACACAATTTATTAACGAAAATCTGCTATCAAACAATCGCGAAATTCTACTTGTTTTTTAAAATTGTGTCACCTTAAATACCTAAATTACTTAGCTTTTTTATACACACTATCGCCTTCTACTACCGGCACTGTTGGTATGGCGTAATCTGCTAGGATTTTCGCGATTTTATCTTTATTGCGCTCTAACGCCGCATCAATTTCCGCCATACGTGCTTTATCCTTTTTACGCACTCCCACAGAAATATTCCAATATTCTTTACCTTTTAAATCTACATTGTTGTACTCAGGAATGAACACAACTTCCATTGGAATTGGTGATTTCTTTGCGTAGTAGCCTCCGATTGGACCCCACATAACAGCAACATCAATTTCTTTTTTTACTAAATCATCGATCATAAAACTTGTGGGTAAATTTAAGTCACGTTGCATACGATAAGGCTTTGAATAGGCAATAAGGTCGTGATCTCTTAATGGGATAGTCGCTGGACTTTGACCAATCACACCAATCACACCCTTTTTTAAATCTGGAGAATCCCAGTTGGTGATATTAAAGCCGCTCTCCTTGCGCCATACAAATACATGTCCAGAGCGATAATATGGTTTTGATGTTCTTAGCGCATCATAGTCAGAAGTAGTTCCAATGATCACATCGCAACGCATTGCATTAATCGTGTTTCTTAAAAAACCTTGACGGTTATAAGCATAAACAAATGAAAGCTTTTTACCCAAATCATTGGCTAATACTTCTGCAATTTTATCTTCAAACCCTTCTTTCTTAAGATTTGAATAAGGCATGTTATCAGGGTCGGAGCATACTCTAAACTCCGAATCATCGGCTACACGTCGAATTTCACCAATACGCCCCTCGTCGGCATTCAGTGTCGGCAACTCTTTCTCATCTAGCACCTTCTCAATTGTTTCTTCTGCCCATCCTTGATTGGCCGTAAGAACCAAGCCCATGCATACCAATAAGCCTTGTAATTGTTTTAACATCTTTTCAATCCCCATATTATTAAGTTGATATACTCTTTTACACATTCTTCAGAGTACCACTTACTGCAAAAGTTCTTCTCACTAGCACAGTAGACAATCATTGTAACTAATTCAATCAACTTTAGCATACTAATCTGTATACATCCCAATTTAAGCCAGCGTAAATGCTACTCCTTGGTTTTTTAATTACACTACTCAAGCTGTAGATAAAAAAACACCCCACCGAAGTGGGGTGTTTTTAGCTTTTTAAAGCTGAGTTAACGTATTAACGTTATAACTTAAGTAAACCTAAATTATAGTGAGAATACTGATAATGCACCGCCGCCAGGAGCAGCGTTGTATTTTGTTAACTCTTTGTAACCACCAGCAGCACCAAGTGCGTCTGTGTCGTTAGTCATACCAAGGTTCATCGCTACACCAGCCCAGCCACCAATACCTGATAGCACGCCAACGTGTTGTTTACCTTTGTGACCGTATGTGAATGCATTACCAATCACGCCAGAACCTACTTGGAATTTCCAAAGTTCTTTACCTGATTGTGCATCAACAGCTTTGAACCAACGATCTAAAGTACCGTAGAACACTAAGTTTGAAGCAGTTGTTAAAGCACCACCCCAAGCTGAGAATTTCTCTTTGTTGTACCAAACTTTTTTGTTGGTCATTGGATCGTAAGCGCCGAAGCCACCCATTACGCCGTCAGGACCAGCAAACATAGTTAAAGTAGCACCAACCCATGGTTGACCAGCAACATATTTAGACTCAACTGGCTCGTATGTCATACATACGTGGTTCAATGGAGTGTAAATCAAACCAGTTTTTGGTGAGTATGCAGCTGGTTGTTGGTCTTTAGTACCCAATGCAGCTGGGCAGATGCCTTTAGCATTGTAGTCTTGGTGAGTTGAAGCAGTTGCCAATTTGTGTGGCACGCCTGTTTTCAGGTCAACATGTGATGCCCAGTTAACGAATGGGTGTACTTTTTCAGCAGCAACTAATGTACCGTTACCAGCTTGGAATGTGTACGCAAAACCGTTACGGTCATGGTGCCATGCGTATGTTTTGCCACCTTTGTCGAACAAGATTACTTCGTTGATACCATCATAATCCCACTCATCGTGTGGAGTCATTTGGTAGCCCCATTTTGCAACACCAGTGTCTAAGTCACGTGCGAAAATAGTCATAGACCATTTGTTGTCACCAGGACGTACGTCTGGGTTCCAAACTGAAGGGTTACCTGTACCGTAGTATACTAAGTTTGTCTTAGCATCATATGGCCACCAGCCCCATACAGAACCACCACCATGTTGCCAACCATCTTTAACTGCTTGTGGTTTCAACCATGTACGTGTACCTAATTCTTTTTCGCCGCCTTTAATTGCAGAAGCATCTAAAGCTTTGAAAGAACCGCCTTGTTTGTTACCACCGTTTACATCAGCATATACTGACAATGCGCTGTATTGTGGGTTTGCTGAGTTGAAATCAGCACCAATCAACACTTCTGCGTCAGGACCTGTTGAGTAAGCTTTCCATGCCAAAGAACCGTCTTTTAAGTTGTATGCAGCGATGAAGCAGCGAACGCCGAATTCAGCACCTGAGCAACCTGTTAAAACTTTGTCTTTGATTACGTGTGGAGCGTTAGTGTTTGTAGCACCCACTTTTGGATCTGTGTTTTTAACTTCCCATTGTTTAGCGCCAGTTTTAGCATCTAAAGCAACCAACATACCATCGTTTTGTTGGAGGTAGATTTTGCCGTCGCCGTAGCCTAAACCACGTGAAACGTTATCGCAGCACAATACAGCTTGTACTGATGGATCTTGTTTTGGGAAATAAGACCAAACGATTTTTTGATTGTCGTTTAAGTCAAGAGCGTATACGTTGTTTGGGAATGCAGTATGTACATACATCATGTTACCAACAACTACTGGTGAACCTTCGTGACCACGGTTTACACCGGTTGCGAATGTCCAAGCAGCTTTCAGGTTTTTAACGTTACCTTTGTTGATTTGCGCTAATGTGCTGTAAGCTTGGTTGTTGTGTTGGCCACGTGGGTGAGCCCAGTTGTTTGCATTTGCCATTGCTGCTTCTTGGTCTGCTGCTGCTGATGCAACCATTGGCATTGCCATTGTTGCTGCAACCAAACCTAAAGCTAATTTGATTTTATTAACTTGCATGTTGATCTCCAAAGTTAAATTACTTAGGGTTAATTGAAAGTAAACTCGAATTTTAAGGTACTAACTAGGTCTAGCGATTACCTTAATCTTAGCGCATACTTTTCATCACATTTGCATGTGAGGAATGCAATATAAAACAACTTGTTTCTAATTGCAACAGTTTAGTTACAATTTATTAACAAATGTTCCGGAAATTTTTAAAATATTTTTACCTCGAATGCTTTACAAGAAATTTTTTCAATAAAATCAAAGAGAAAGAAACGCAATGCCGGCTGATGTTCAAATCAATTTGTTTCCAGAAATTCAACCTTATCATTGCAATTGGTTACAAGTGGACCCTACACACCGGGTTTATTTTGAAGAGTGTGGCAATCCAAATGGTCCAGCTGTTATTTTTTTGCATGGTGGTCCAGGCAGTGGTTGCAACCCGACGCAACGCCGTTTTTTTGACCCATCACACTATCGTATTGTACTAATGGATCAACGCGGCTGCGGACGCAGCACACCTGAGGGGGAGATCCAGCACAATACAACCACTCATCTGGTTGCTGATATTGAGTTGCTACGCGCGCATTTGAATATTGATCGCTGGCACGTATTTGGTGGATCATGGGGCAGCACACTTGCGCTAGATTATGCCTGCACACATCCAAAACCAGTTATTAGCTTAGTGTTACGTGGTATCTTTTTAAGCCGCTCATTTGAGCTAGATTGGTTCTTAGGCCAAATAGCGTTATTCTTTCCCGACCAATTGCAAACACTATGCAATTACTTACCGGAGCCTGAACGTCCTAATCCGTTACATGCGTTTCAGAAACTGGTATTTACGGATGACCCAGACATTGCGATTCCAGCAGCCATCCATTGGAACGCATATGAAAGCAGCATCATGAGTTTAGTCAATCAACCGTCTAAGACCAACACTATTAATGGCAAGGTGGAGCTGGCTAGAGCGCGTATTCAGATTCATTACATATTGAATCATTGCTTTGTTAGCAATCGGGATTTATTACAAGAAGCCGCCGAAAAACTCACACACATCCCAACCACCATCGTACAAGGGCGTTACGATATGGTATGCCCGCCACAGACTGCATGGCAACTTTGGCAAGCCATGCCGCATGCTACGTTTGTGATGGTGCCGGATGCCGGACATTCTGCCATGGAGCCTGGCACATGCAACGCGCTTGTGGCTGCCACTGAGCAGTACAAGTATTTAAGCTAAACTTTTATCAGCTACATGCTTCAGAATAGACATTAATGAGGAAACATAGAAATTAATACGTTGCCCGATTTTAAAAAACTGGCTGACCATCCCGTGGTCTCTACCTCGCTCAACTCTTATGCCAAGCAAGAGTACGCAACCCCTTTGTTCGTGTTGAGAGAGACGTTGGCTGGCTTTGGTCGCCACAACATCATGAGTTTGTCCGCGTCATTATCTTTCTACGCCCTGTTTGCGCTCATCCCACTGGTATTACTAATTTTCTTTCTTTTAAGCCATTTGGTGTTCTCTTCTGATTATGCCATTGTCAAATTGGCAATATTGACAGGGAACTTGGTGCCTGATTTGAGCGGAAAAATCATGACTGAGGTATACAACGCAACTCAAACCAAGGCAGCATGGGGGGCACTGGGTTTATTTGTGTTGCTATGGAGTATTACTCCTCTAGCCAGCGCGATGCGCGCGTCTTTTTACACCATCTCCGCCAAAGCAGAAATGCCGTCCTTTTTGATGCGACAAGTGAAAGACGTATTGTCGGTGCTGGGCATTTTATTACTGTTCTTTTTATTTACTTCTGCAGGCTTTTTATTAGAGCGCGTGGTGCGTTTTCTGGCCAATCATTTTTCTAGCATTCAACTCAATGTCATTGGCTCTATATTTACGCTATTGCTCACCACATTATTGATTACCAGTTTTTATCGGGTATTTTTCCCGATGCTTGTCGCTTTTTCACATTTGTTTATAGGCGCATTGGTCACCGCTCTGCTTTGGTTAGCCATGCGGCCTGCCTTTGGCTTATTTTTATCAATCAACGAAAATTATGGTGCCATTTTTGGCAGCATGAAAGCATTGTTTGTCTCCATCACTTGGTTGTATTTAAACTTTGCCGTATTTTTATTGGGCACCGAGCTAATTGCCACATTACGCAAAAAAGATGTGCTGCTATTAAAAGGACTGTTTGATGACACGCCAAATAAAGCCAATTACATTGATGCACTGATGCAGCGTTACGGAAAGACCTATCAGCAACATGAGAAAATTATCGAGCAAGGCAATATAGAACGCAATTTGTACTTTATTGTGGATGGCACCGTACATATCTCTCACGATAATGTCATTAAACATGTATTAAAAAATGGCGATTATTTTGGCGAGATTGCGATGCTGGCTGACCAGCCTGCCAATGCAGATGCGGTTGTGGCATCAGAACAAGCACAGATTATTGTGATTTACGCAGAAAATATTGATACCATGTTGGCAGAAGACCCCAAAGTGGCCATGCGCCTGTTGAGGCATTTGGCGCATAGGCTTCAAAACAACTGACGATGGATGACATTTAAACAGCAGCAACTCATATCATGCAGGCAACCCCACAGACCATTCAACAACTGATACAGCGATTCAACCAAGGGCATCTAGCCGAAGCGGAGCAACAAGCAAAAGCGCTGATTGCCCACAACCCGCGCGAGTTTATTTTGCATCATGTATTGAGCCTTGCGTTGGACCAGCAACAGAAATATGCTGAGGCCGTCACCAGTTATCAATCGGCGATTCAACTTAAACCCAATATGCCAGATTTATATTTTAATTTGGCGATTGCACTCACCCAAATTAATCAGTTAGAAGAAGCTGAAACCGCTTACCGTCAGGCCATTAAAGTACAACCCAACTTTTTTGAAGCGCATGGCAACTTGGGCACTTTATTACAGCGTCAAGGCAAATTGGACGAAGCCATTCAAAGCTACCAGAACGGCCTGCGCATTAACCCGCAAGACGCAAGGGCCTATTTCAATTTGGGCACTGTATTAAGAGATAAAGGGCTATTAGACGAAGCAGTCAACCATTACCAGCAAGCAATAACGTTATTTCCCAACTACACCGATGCCTATAACAACTTGGGCGAAACCTACCGTGACCAAGGCAACATGCCGGATGCAGTGTTGCAATATCAAGAAGCGTTGACGCGCAACCCACAACATGCCCATGCTAATTACAATATGGCTGAATTTTTGTATCTTGCAAAACGTTACGCTGAGGCTATTCCCTATTTTGAACAGTCCCAATTGGATGACTGGCAAGAGCGTATCCTTTATTGTTTATATAAAGACTCGCAGTTTGATGCGTTTAAACAAAAGCGCGATGCACTTATCAAGCAAGCGCCTCATACTTCGCCCTTTTTAGCCACGCTTTCTACGCATTACAGCATTAATTTTAAGGAAGAAGACCCTTACACATTTTGCAAAAATGGTTTGGATTTTGTTTACCATCGCGCCATTCCAGAACTTGCCGAAGGTAGCCCACTTCTGAAAGCCCTGTTGCATGATATCCACCATGCCGACATTGCAGAGCGCAAACAAGCGCGACTCACCAATGGCAAACAATCTGCAGGCAATTTGTTTAAGCGCCCTGAGGCCTCGTTTAGAGAGTTGTCTGCACTGATTAAACGTGCTTTTTCTGACTACAGTCAACACTTTGCCAATGCTGACTGTGCGTTAATTACCGCCTTTCCAGATACGCTTGAATTCACTAGCTCTTGGTACGTAAAAATGCAGCAAGGCGGCCATTTAAATGCCCATATTCATGAAATTGGTTGGATTAGTGGCGCCGTCTATTTGGCAATGCCACAGACCGAAGACGAGCGAGAGGGTGCCTTTGAATATGGCACACATGGTGATGAATATCCACAACTACACTCAGACTTTCCTACAGCTTATATCAAGCCAAAAGTAGGTGATATTGTGCTGTTCCCTTCTTCGCTCTTTCACCGCACCATTCCATTTAATGCACAGGAAGAACGCATTTGCGTTGCATTTGATTTAAAGCCAAAAGCCGACCTATCGAACGCACGCTCAAACTATTGATCGGTCACACACACTTATTGCGTTAATACTTTGTGTGGTATCATTTAGAAAGTTGCGCCAATGTCTTGTTTTATTTGAGATTAGGGCAATCATATAAACAATATACGGTTATCAAAAAAGCGAATTAACCAGCTGATTTTAATCAAAATAATAAAAATATATCCGCACACACTAATATCGCCTGTTTTTTGCTAGACTGTGCATTCTTTTAGTTAATTTACTCGCGCGTTGCAATAGCAAACCATGAGGGATCTGATGAAATCGTTAAACATGTTCGACGACTCTACTGTACTGATTATTGATGATCAGACGACTAGTCGAACCATCTTATCCCAAGTGATAAAAAGCATACATCCCAAGATGCATGTGGTAGAAAAGACCAACCCTGAGCGCGCGCTAGAATGGGCTACACAAAACACTGCAGACTTGATTCTGCTGGACTACGTCATGCCCGAAATGAACGGCATTGATTTTGTCAAAATGGTAAAAACCATTCCTGCCTACTATTTCGTGCCCATCATCATGATTACCATCAAACGGGACACAGAAACACGCAATGCCGCCCTAGATGCAGGCGTTACAGACTTCTTAACCAAGCCGATTGATGTGCAGGAATGTACCGCCCGCTGCAAAAACCTGCTTACCATGCGTCAGCAGCAAATGACTTTGGAAACTAAAAGCCATTTATTAGAGAGCTTGGTACAAGCAGCGACGGCAGAGATTCGCGCACGCGAAAAAGAGACTTTAATGCGATTGGCGCGCATTGGTGAATACAAAGATTACGAGACTTCACGCCATTTAGTTCGTATGGCGCTTTATGCCAGAATTCTTGCCGAGGCCGCCGGTTTTTCAGAAGATGAAGCAGAAACGATTGAATTGGCTGCCCCACTTCATGACATTGGTAAGGTTGGCATACCTGACCACGTTTTACTCAAAGCAGGCCCACTTAACGAAGAAGAAACCAGCATCATGCGTAAGCACCCGCTTATTGGTTTCCAAGTATTACAAGACAGCCCTTCCAAATACTTACAAAAAGGCGCTGAAATTGCACTGGCACACCACGAGCGCTATGACGGCAAAGGCTACCCAAAAGGATTGGTGGGGAAAAAAATTCCTGTTTCAGCGCGTATTGTAGCTATCGCCGATGTATTTGATGCATTAACCAGCAAACGCCCATACAAAGATGCGTGGTCGGTGGACGAAGCTATCAAGTTTATTGAGAGTGAATCGGGTAAGCATTTTGACCCTGACTTGGTAAAAACTTTAATAAAAATTCGTCCGCGGCTAGAGAAAATTCACGCGGAATACTCAAATTAGCAGCTAAACGATGACGTTGTTATGTTTCCGTGTTTATAATCAACCCGTCACAAAATCCATAACGAATAATGCCTAACTGGGGAGCTTTATGAAAAAATCCATACTGTCTGCAGCGCTTTTAGCCACACCGATAATATCCAATGCTGCAGGGTTTGCACTGATTGAACAAAGTGGCAGTGGCATGGGGAATGCGTATGCAGGAGCCGCCGCTGTAGCTGAGGACGCCAGCACCATCTTTTTTAACCCAGCTGGGATGACGTATATCCAAGGCACTCAAGTTGTGGGTGCTTTACATTTAATCAGACCGCAAGGTGAGTTTAATGACGAAGGTTCGGTAGGTGGATTGGGCAGACCTCGTGGTGGCGAAGGCGGAGATGCTGGCGATTTGAATTTTGTTCCCAACTTTTATTACAAGCGTGATATCTCTGATGCCGTCAAGTTTGGCTTGGGCGTGGGTGCACCTTTTGGTTTAAAAACTGAGTACGATAATGACTGGTTAGGTCGTTTTCAAGGCATCAAATCTGATTTAAAAACTGTCAATATCAATCCAGCGCTGGCATTTAAAGTAAATGACCAACTTTCTTTGGGCTTTGGTATCAATGCGATGTGGATTCAGGCAGAACTCACAAGTGCCGTTAATCTAGTACCACTAGGCGGGACAGAATCAAAGCTCAAGGTTAAAGGGGACGATTGGGGATTTGGCTATAACTTTGGTGCTATCTACCAAGTCACACAAGACACACGTTTTGGTTTAGCTTTCCGCTCAAAAGTGGATCAAAAACTCAGAGGTGACTCTGACTCGCCATTTACAACGCTGGATGCCAACCCAAATCAACGCTTGAATGGGGATGTAACTGCAGAAACTACATTACCTGAAACATTATCCTTCAGTGGGTTTACTCACTTAGACGACCGTTGGGATTTAATGGGTGATGTCACATGGACACGCTGGAGCCGCTTTAGAGAGTTGCGTGTGCTCAGAGAAAACGGAAGCACACTGACTGTTACCCCACAAAACTGGGATAACACCATGCGCTATTCAATTGGCCTCAATTACAAATATAGTGACACCCTAAAGCTACGTGCAGGTGTGGCCTATGATGAGGAAGCGATTAGTAATGAGTTCCGTACAGTGCGCATCCCTGGTAACGACAGAAAATGGTTAACCTTTGGTGCCGGCTGGCAAGCAACGCCTGACACAAAATTGGATATCGCTTATGCGCATTTATTTATCAGCGATCCGGAGATTGATGATAATCAAGTAGCGATTG
This sequence comes from Betaproteobacteria bacterium Ga0077540, assembly GCA_001464125.1. GTDB lineage: Bacteria > Pseudomonadota > Gammaproteobacteria > Burkholderiales > Methylophilaceae > Methylophilus. The sequence continues at coordinate 259,964 of LNEP01000012.1, forward strand.
CAAGAGGGCGGGTAAGAGGCGATTACGATGCAAGCGTAGACATGCTAAGTTTGCAAGTCACCCATAACTTTTAAAGTTAGTAAGTGAGACAAATGTGAAAAAACGCGCTAACGCGCGTTTTTTTATGGCTCTGTGATATCAAACAGACTTTTTTGCCCCACTTCGGTGTACACCTTATATTGATTTCTACCCGCTGCCTTGGCCTGATACAAAGCCACATCTGCTTTTTTCATCAGGCTTTGCGAGGTTTCTTCACTCTCGCCACCGTAAGCTGCCACACCAATACTCAAACTGATACTCACACGCTCACCTAAAATACTCACACCACCTTGAAACGCATTCACTATCTTGTTGGCTATGCTATTCGCGTCATGAATGTCATTTAACTCTCCCAGCACAATCACAAACTCATCCCCACTGATTCTACACAGCGTATCAATATCACGAATAAGCGCCTTTAAACGATCCGCAACTAGCTTGAGCAAGGCATCTCCCACATCATGACCATGCGTATCATTGAGTTGCTTAAAGTGGTCAATGTCCATAAACAGAATGGCCAAGTTGCGGTTAAAGCGCTTTGCATTTGCCAGCGCCTGTTCAAGGCGAATATCCAGTAGCCGTCTGTTTGCTAATCCGGTCAGGCTGTCATGCGTTGCAAGTTCGGTGAGCATTTTGCGTTCGCGTAAGAAAAAATACACCAGCATGGCCATTAGCACCGCAATCATCATCCCCATCAAACGGGTAATCAGAAGTAGCTTGGAGGCTTTTTCTGTTTTTTGTGCTACCGCCCACTCCCACTCTACATCGGTGGAATTACTGGTTGAGAGAAATACTTCTTGCTCAGCAAATAGTTTGGGGTCGCCATAAAATACTTCTCGCGTCTCCTTGTTACGGATAGCAAATCCAAACTCTTCATTAACGAGTTCTTTGAATGCAGATTTAAAAAACGCATCGGAGTTAATCACTGTGGAGAGCAAGCCCCAATATTTCTGATTGATGTAAACGGGAAAGCGGTATATCAACCCTCTCCCACCCTGCACCAAATTCAGCGGGCCAACCAATACGCCCTCATTACGCTCAATGGCTGCTTTGACTTGCGGCCATTGGTGCGGCAACGCTCGGTAATCCACTCCTATCGCTTTTTCGTTGGATTTAAGCGGGTACATGTAGGTGATTTTGTAGCCTACCGCAACTGCCAGATTTCGTACATTTTTTGTTCTGGCATACAAATCGGCTAGGACACTTTGTACTTTTTGATGCTCTAAATCATGGTGATAAATGGTGAGGTAACTGGATAAGCCTGACGTTACAAAAAGTACCGCATTAAGCTCCCGGTCAACTTTTGACTTAAGCGTTGCGGTGTAACTGGCTGCCTCCGCACGCAATTTTGCATGTGCCTTTTGAGATTCTGCACTGATGAGTGTCTCAAAAATCACCATAAATATGATCATGACGATGCCAGCACTGGCCAGTGCCCATGCATTGTTTTTTAGATCATGAATCAATTTCATAAATTAGTGGCTCAAATGTAACAGTAATTTGATTAAGACTACAACGCCATGCAAATAGCCATATTGATTTGGAACATATTGTGGTTGTTAGCAACCAATAGATTATACCCCTGTTTAAATAGCGTTATTTGCGCGCTGATAAATCGCAAGCCAGTTATTAGTAATATTGTTAAAATAAACAACATTTGTTGCGCAAAATCCTGCATGGGCGGGCATTTAAAGCAGACTTTTAACCTAAAAAGCATCCCTATGAAACATCGGTTTTACGAGAGTAAGATTCTTTACATACTAATCTCTGCGCTGCTCTGTATTCAGATTGGTGCATACGTGGTGCAGTTGGTTAATCATCGCAACATTGCCGAGGAAACCCTAAGCGAAGAGCTGACGGTAGGCGCACAAGTGTTTAACCGCCTGTTGGAATCTCGCAACACACAACTGCAACAAACAGCGGAAATATTAGCCAAGGATTATGGCTTTCTTGAAGCCATCAGCATGGCGCAACAAGATAACGCCACCTTAGAATCTATATTGGAGAATCATGGTGCACGCGCCAAAGCATCAACCTTGATTTTGTCTGATCTCGACAACCAGATGATTGCACATACGCCCAGCAAGCTTGCCATCGCAGCGGATGCGCAAGGGGCTATCCTTGACCACTTAGAAAAAGACGCACATTCCATACATTTTTCCACCCTGCATGTGCTGGGAACAGCCAACCAGTCAAGACCACTATTTCATGTGGTTAAATCTGCAGTAAGGGCGCCAAATCATATTGCTAATTTGATTATTGGCGATGCAATTGACCAAGAATTTGTGAACGACTTGCGTCATGTCACCAATATGGAGATGTTCTTTATCTCGCATCACAAGCAAAATTGGGAATTGCATGCCAGTACACTACCAAGCTTATTCGCCAAAGCATTCACCGATCAATTTAATGCAGAGCAAGCCGGAAAAGTCACACGTTTTGACATCGGCAATGATGCTTATCTGATATTGCCTATATCTGTCTCACAAGCAGAGGGAGAAGCGGCATTTGCAGTGATTGCCAAACCCCTATCCCAAATGATGCAGCCCTATCGACGCGCTGAGCGGGTGCTCTCAGTGTTGTTAGTGGCCACGCTTATGTTGTCCATGGTCGCCGTATACTTGGTCACAAAAAAAATGGTAACCCCACTCAGTGAGCAAGCGCATTTAGATAACCTCACAGGCTTGGGGAATCGCAGGCTATTTAATCTCGCGGTACAAGACGCACTCAAACGTTTGAATGGCACCGGCACACCGTTTGCCTTGCTGATGCTGGATTTAGACAAATTTAAGCAGGTAAACGACACCATGGGGCATGACACAGGAGACGCTGTACTGAAAACCATAGCAGACCGATTGAAAAAAACGGTTCGCACTACCGATAACATTATGCGTTTAGGTGGTGATGAATTTGCGATTGTTTTGGAAGACTGCTCAGAATCGGCCACTTGTGTGATAGCCGATAAGATTAGCAAAGCCATTGCAGAGCCTATAGAAGCTGCTGACGAATACATAGTATTGCATGCCAGTATCGGCATTGCATTTGCGCAAAAGAACACTGACGACATGGACTCCATCATGAAAAAATCCGATGAAGCCATGTACATTTCAAAGTCTACGCAGGTGAACTACTGGTGCTATCAAGAAAAAAGTACTGAAGACAATATCTAGCTTGTTCTTATTGCTAGCGGTCACTCGCGTTGACTGGCGCGTATCTCATCTAAAGTTTGCTGTAGCTGTTGCTGCAATACCTGATCATGGCTGATTTTGCTCAAGCCTTGCTGCGCCACTTGCATCGCCTGTTTAAAACGTTTCTGTGCTAGCAGGACGTTAGCCAAATTATTATAAGCAGCGGCTGCATCCGGGTGTGCACTGACTGCACGCTGAAAAGCATGCTCGGCAGTGGCATAATCCTTTGCTTGATAAGCACTATTACCCAAGCCCATCAACAGCACCAAATGGTCTGGCCAACGTGTTACCGCCGCTTGGTATGCACTGCGCTTTTGTTGCAAACTAGCATTCTTTTCATAGGCCACTAAGGCTTTGGCCACATCATCTGCCGTAGCGCTGGCAGGAAGCTTACCTGGCGGCAGTGCAACGAACGCCCAATAGTCACTGCGTGCCCAAGTCCTTTGAAAGGCACTGAGTGTCATTTCAAAACGCGGATAAGTGCCGGAGCGTAACCAAATCAGCTCTCGATTTAAATCGTAGCCAACCACCACGGCATAGTGCCACGAAGGCGCCCAAGCCAACCCCAAGTTTTGCATCACCACGACGACATTGCCTGCCGCAATCTCTTGTATGACAGCATCTAGCCTTGGTGGAATCACCACAGCCAACGCACCATGACGACGCGCAGACGCTAACATTTCAATTTGCAAACTGCCTTGTCGGCTAGGGATATACACTTCAGAGGTCAGCTGTTCCGGGGTCACTTGAATCGCCACTGCCTGCAATGCAGTAGCCAGTGCAGCCGGGCCACATTCATACAACTCTTGCGGGAAAAACGGTGTGTTGGCGAGTTCTTGCTGTCTGGGCAATTGCTTGTTGAGTGTTACCTCACGTACGCCGGTGGCTGCGCACGCACTCAACAGGCACAAAAAAGCCAGTATGCAAAATTGGTACATACTGGCTTGTAAGCTTGTACTGCGCAACACTGGATGTGAGCTAGGTACTAATTTGCGATTAGCGAACTGAACGTGTGAACGGATAAACTTTGGTGAAGCCTAGAATATCTGTCACTAGTAGCACGAAAAACACCAACAAAATCGCACCGATAATACCACCAGCAGGTGCTTTGTCTAGTTGTGATGAAAGTGAACTGGCTTCTTCATCTGTCAGCGCAGCAACACGAGATTTGGCCTCTGTTGGGTCAATGCCACGTGCAACCAACTCTGCTTGTACTTCATCACGTGACAACATGTTGACAATATTTGCACGGTCTTGATCACCCTTGCTGGTGATAGCCGACTGTGCGACTTGTTCGGTGCTAATCATGGCGGCTTGCACTGCTTGAATAGAGCCAGTAAATAAAACGGCGGTGGCTAAAAATGCGCTTAAAAAACGTTTAACTATCATCATGATAAGTCATTCCTTTATGTAAAAATCTTAGTTTGAAATGGTTAAAGCTAATGTTTTGCTTATCTATTTTCAGTGGTCTTAAGTATGATTTAAGTTGAACCTACAAGTAAAAAATAACACACAAAAGTTAATGTGTATACACAATATTCATGCCTTATGTATGTTTTGTCGCGTGCTTAAGCGAAATAAATGATGATGCTTCACGCTACTTTAAGCAATCATGCTCCAACTATGCTGGTGACATCACTTGAGATTTTGGGGGCTCAGCAAAACGATAAGTCGCCTAAACGGTATGTTAGCGTATACAATAAATTGTCATCACAGCTCGCTCTTGGCTGGCGTGTTGTGACTGTTCATCATGCCTGTAGTAAAAGTGGTCTATAAAACGATTAGGATAAGGTTAATTAACATTCGAAAGTAATACACTTTGACAAAACTGCACCAGAAGAAAAATGTAAGCCCCAACGGCACTGGGCGACAGCTTGCTGAGGCAAATTATCGCGCGCTCTTTGAGTACGCGCCTGATGGGATTCTTATCGCCGATGCTGAAAGCTACTATTTGGATGCCAATCCTAGCATATGCGATATGTTGGGTTATACACGGGATGAGCTCATCGGCATGCACGCCACAGACATTGTCCTGCCTAGCGAAGCACAACATATTCAACCTGCTATTAATACCATCCAAGCTAAGCACAGTTATCTGCGCGAGTGGCAACTTAAACGCAAAGATGGCTCAGTATTTACCGCTGAAATCATGGCGACTGCCATGCCTGATGGCAATCTTTTAGCCTTAGTAAGGGATGTCACCATTCTCAAACAACATGCGCAAGAGATTGCGCAACTATCTCGTTTGTATGCAGCCCTTACGCACATCAATCAAGCCATTATCTGGCTACCCACACGGGATGAGCTGTTTAAAAAGGTGTGCCAAATTCTGGTTGAAGAAGCAGGTTTTGATATGGCTTGGCTTGGTTGGCACAATCCAGATACCCATCAGCTAATGCCTGTTGCAGGTTGGGGCGATGACGATGATTACCTTAACAAAATCAAAATCTATTCGGATGAAAGACTAGGGGGCCAAGGCCCTTCTGGCTTAGCTTTTCGATCTGGAGAACCTTATATTTGCAACAATATGCAGGAAGATCAAGTGACGCTGCCATGGCGTGATGAGATTGTGCGTCGCGGTTTTCATTCCGCAGCCTTTTTTCCTATCCGGATAGATAATCAGACGGTTGGAACGTTGAATGTTTATTCAACGACACCCATGCTTTTTGAGGATAAAGAAGTGGGGCTGCTTGCGGAAGCCACCAGCAATATTGCGTTTGCGCTGAAAAATATTGCGCGAGAAGAAGAGCGTAAACGTGCAGAATCGTTGGCCAATAACGAAAAATTATTTTCTGACATGATGATAGAGAGCATGCCAGGCGTTGTTTATTTTTATGATCACGAAGGTAAGTTTTTACGCTGGAATCAAAACTTTGCCACGGTTTCCGGCTATTCGGACCATGAAATTGCCCAGATGAATCCACTGGATTTTTTTGAGGAAAGTGAGAAAGCGTCTATCGCAGAGAAAATTGCAGAAGTGTTTACGCAAGGGCAAGCGTTTGTTGAGGCAGACTTATTTACCAAAAACGGTCAAAAAATCCCTTATTTATTTACTGGCCGAAATGTTCATTTTAACCAGCAACCATGCTTGGTTGGGATGGGTATCGATATTAGCCAACGTAAACAAGTTGAATCTAAACTAAACGAGAGTGAACTGAAGTATCGCGAGCTTGTTGAGTCAGCCAATAGCATTATTTTGCGTTGGGATGCCGAAGGTCGGATTACTTTTATGAACCAATTTGGTCAGCACTTTTTTGGCTATTCCCACGACGAAATTATCGGTCAACATGTGATTGGTACCATTGTACCGTTCACCGATAGTGCGGGTAGAGACTTGCAGGATCTAATGCATCAAATTCGCTTGGATACCAGAAAGTTTGAACAGAACGTCAATGAAAATATGCGCCGGAATGGTGAGCATGTTTGGATTGCATGGACCAATAAAGTGGTATTGGACTCAGACGGTCAACTGGTTGAAATTCTTAGTATTGGCACCGATATTACCGAGCGCTTAAAGGCAGAAAAAGAAATTCAAGAACTGAATACAAACTTAGAGTTGCGCGTTGCCGAACGTACCGAGGCCTTACATACGGCAATGATTCGTGCAGAGTCAGCCGATAAAATTAAATCTGCATTTTTAGCTACCATGTCGCATGAGCTTAGAACACCGCTGAATTCTATTATTGGATTTACTGGCATCGTGTTGCAAGGCATGGCGGGGCCATTGAATGCAGAGCAATCTAAGCAACTGGGGATGGTGAGGGGTAGTGCAAGACATTTGCTGGCACTGATTAATGATGTGCTCGATATCTCTAAAATTGAAGCTGGGCAGCTAGAAGTACATGCCGAGCCGTTTGATGTTGTTGCTACCATTGAAAAAGTGTGTGAATCGCTTAAACCAATTGCAGAAAAAAAAGGGTTGGCGTTGAACACTGTCATAGATTCAGCGTTAGGTGAAATAGTAAGTGATCAAAGACGGCTTTCTCAAATACTGATTAATCTACTCAACAATGCCATTAAGTTCACTGAAAAAGGCAGCGTCACTCTGTCTGCTAGTTTAATTTCCCGCGCAGAAAATTCTGCCAATCACCCAACAGCGTCATTGGTAAAGATTAGCATCGCTGACACTGGCATTGGTATTAAACCCGAAGAAATTGAAGGTCTGTTTCAACCCTTTCATCAAATTGATAGTGGTCTAACACGTTTACACGAAGGGACTGGCTTGGGATTGGCGATTTGCAAAAAATTATTAGCATTAATGGGGGGACAAATCTCAGTAAGCAGTGAGTGGCCTAAAGGATCAGAGTTTATCGTCACATTGCCCTTAAACGGTTTACCGAAATCATGAAAAGTACTATTTTATTGATTGAGGATAATGAGCAAAATTGTTATTTGATGACTTTTTTGCTTGAAAGCTACAAGTTTAGTGTTGTGGTTGCAAATGATGGTTTGACTGGCATTGAATTAGCCGAGCAGATTAAACCAGATTTAATACTGCTAGATATTCAACTACCATCCATGGATGGCTATGATGTAGCGAAGTCATTGCGCGGCATAGAGTCACTGCAAATGGTTCCAATAGTCGCGGTGACCTCATACGCTATGGTAGGTGATCGTGAAAAATGCTTGGCGGCTGGCTGTAATGGTTACATTGAAAAGCCGATCAACCCTGAGACGTTTGTGAAAGAAATTCTACCTTTTCTGCCTGCGGCCACTAGCCCCGAAAGTGCAATATGACCCACGTTCTAATTGTAGATGATAAAAATGACAACCTGTATTACTTACAATCGCTCCTAACTGGCAGTGGTTATACAGTAGAGGTGGCTAGTCATGGTGCAGAGGCTTTGGTTAAAGCACGCCAGCGTGCCCCTCAAATTATCGTGTCCGATTTGCTCATGCCGGTGATGGATGGCTACACACTATTACGCCACTGGAAAACAGATACGAAGCTACAATCTGTGCCATTTATTGTTTATACAGCCACTTATACAGAGCCTGAAGATGAAAAGCTTGCGCTGAGTCTTGGCGCTGATGCATTTATTTTGAAGCCATGCGAACCAGAAGATTTTCTGGCAAAACTGCGTGAAGTTGAATCTAAAGGTGTGATTGCTAGCCCTGATTTTCCCAACACTGTGATTAATCAAGACAGTGAGAGTGAAATCCTAAAAGACTATAGCGTTGTTTTAATTCGCAAGCTTGAAGAGAAAACTCTCCAACTTGAAGAGGCCAACAAAATTCTGCAGTTAGATATTGCTCGGCACAAAGAGGCAGAAGATAAGATTCAACACCTTGCCTATTATGATCTACTGACCAATCTCCCCAATCGACGTCTGCTCATTGACCGCCTTGAACACTCACTCGCCGTGAATGCTAGGCATAAAAACCACGGGGCTATTTTATTTATCGATTTAGACCACTTTAAAACGCTCAATGATACCAAGGGCCACAGCATAGGGGATTTGCTATTGGTAGAAGTTGCAAAACGCCTACAAAGCTGCGCACGCGAAGGTGACACACTCGCCAGATTAGGCGGCGACGAGTTTGTTGTGATACTAGAGGACTTAAACGAAGACGCTGCGCAAGCGGCAGTTCAAGTGGAGGCGCTATGTTCCAAAATAATCAATGCGGTAAACCAGCCCTACCATTTAGATAATTATCTGTATCACAGCTCTGCAAGCATCGGCATCTGCATGTTTAGTAACCAGCAGATTACCGTAGATGAATTGCTCAAAAGAGCAGATATCGCGATGTATCAAGCGAAAAGTGCTGGGCGGAACACACTTAGCTTTTACGACCCAGCCATGCAAGCAACCTTGCAAGCGCGCGCTGCACTCGAGTTTGATTTACGGCTTGCCATCGAAGAAAACCAATTCAAATTGTATTACCAGATGCAAGTGGACTACGCCGGGAAAGTGCATGGCGCTGAGGTATTGATTCGTTGGCAGCACCCAATTAAAGTGCTGGTTCCACCACTGCAATTTATTCCACTGGCAGAAGAAACTGGCCTTATTTTACCCATAGGCTTATGGGTGCTGAACACTGCCTGCGCGCAAATCAAAGCATGGGAAAATGACCCCATCGCAAGTCACTTACAAATAGCAGTCAATGTTAGTGCATCGCAGTTCCATGACCCTGATTTTGTCAAACATGTGTCAGACATGCTTGAAAACTACGCAATTCAATCGGATCGCCTGAAGCTAGAACTGACAGAAAGCCTAGTACTCAATAATGTTGAAGAAGCGATTGTAAAAATGCAATCACTCAGAGAACTCGGGGTTCGCTTCTCATTGGATGACTTTGGTACTGGCTTCTCATCTTTATACTGTCTAACCAAGCTACCGTTAGATCAGCTCAAAATCGACCAAACGTTTGTCAGAAATATTTGCGTCAATAATCGAGATGCTGTTGTAGTGCAAACTATTATTGGCATGGCAAATAACCTAGGCATTGAAGTGATTGCCGAGGGCGTGGAACTTGAGGAACAACGCGCATTTTTAAAACAACACGATTGCAATTTTTACCAAGGCTATTTGTTTAGCAAACCACTGCCGATTGAAGCGTTTGAAGCCAAATTAAAAGCCATTAACAACAGTTAAAGTACTGCGCGCAGTGATTTGCTAAGTTGCAAGGCAGACACAAATGCACTTTCCACGCGCCCACTAATACACCAGTCACCACAGCTGGCCAACTGCTGTTTTGCATCTATCAGCACTTCTTTCAATGCAGTTTTTTGGGCATTCGCATAATGCCATTTCTTGAGCTGTAAAACCTTAGCTTGCAAAACCTGCTCGCCTACAATGCCAGACAGTGCATGTAATAGCGCATCAACAACCCAACTTTCTGGTTGATTAAAATGGTCTGCCGCCCACTGGTTGCGACTCATCGCCACTAAACAAGTGCCATTAGCACGTTCTGGTTTTGATGAATTGACAGATACCCAACTTAATATAGCGTTCGTGATATGTGCTGCATCCCATGTCAAATTGAGTGCTTGTTCAAATCCCAGCATCAACGCATAGCATGGCAGCATTTGAGTGCCATGTAATGTTTGCATGTGCATAAAGTCATTTGGCAATACAGTGGCGGCTTGTTTAGCAGGGATAGCCGTTACTACCCAATCGTAACTACCAAGTGCGTTATTATGCGTGTCGGTTAGGCACCATTGATTATCACGCTTGTGTATGGCTTTTACCTCTGTGTTTAAATGTAGCTCAACATTTCGTTGCAATAGTTTTAGCGCTAAATACTGACCAACAGAGGCCATATCTGGCACGCCAACATAGTGTGGGTAACTCTGCTCCCATGCGCGTGACTTTTTTACGTATGTGCCATCCACCTCTACAAATCGTGCATCCCATCTTGCAACCACGCCGTGGGCCTGCAAGGTATTGATGTGCGCCAAAAAGTCCGGATGCTTTACAGTAAAAAATTGAGCGCCGTGATCAAAAGCATAGGCCTCATATTTGCGCGTTGCCATCCGCCCACTGACTTGATTGAATTTTTCAAAGAGTGTGACCTCTGCAATGTCCGCAATTTGATCTGCTAGGGTTAGGCCTGACAATCCCGCCCCAATAATGGCTACTTTTTTCATGCTGCTAAATTGATTGAAAATACGGTTAATTGATTAAAACAAGGTCTTTTGACGGGTTGATAAAGGAACACTGGGGTGCTTAACTTGCGATGATTTGTTATCCATTCCCATGCTTTTTCTCGCGTTGGTTTTTCTAGAAGCATGCTTTTTGATAATAGTGGCCGTCTGCGCATCATGTTGGTTAGTACGCTTTAGCAAGGAAAATTGTGCCCGTGCTAACCGCAACGCTTGATCAATGCTCACCAAAGGCGCTGGATAATCTACCCCAATTTTGCAACTGTATTCCTCTTGCAATGATGCGGGCATCAACCATGGCTGAAAAATCCAAGTATTAGGCACACTGCGCAACGCAGGCAACCATCGTCTAACAAACACGCCCTCTGGGTCTTGGTCCATCGCTTGTTTTACTGGATTATAAATACGCAAAGTATTGATACCGGTAGTGCCAGATTGCATTTGTACCTGTGGCCAATGAATACCAGGCTCGTAATCAAGAAACTCTCGCGCAAGGTGAAGCCCAGTTTCGCGCCAATGTAACCACAGCAAATAACTGGCGGTGCTCATTAACATGGCACGCATTCTAAAGTTCACCCAGCCTGTCTCTCTTAGCATGGCCATGCAGGCATCCACCAAAGGCCAACCGGTTTGGCCAGCGCACCAAGCTTTTAACCTCAGTTGCAGCTCAATACTTGCATACCCTTCATCACGTAGATGATTGAAAGCTGGATGCAAGTTTTGGTACTCAATGGCGGGTTCAGACTCCAACTTTTGCATGAAATGACAATGCCAATGCAACCTGCTTTCAAACCCTATTAAGCCTGCCTGCAAGCCTTTCGGGTACTGCGTCGGATGTTGTTGAATCTTTAGTTTTTGTTTGCGTAAATGTTGCACCACTTCGCGCATACTCAGCGCACCCCAAGTTAAATAAGGCGACAATCTGGAACCGGCGTGCTCAGAAGATAACGGGCTGGATATTCCACCGCGATAACGGCTCGCCCTACCGTTTAAAAAAGTGTGTAATAACTTAACTGCCTCATCGCGTCCACCACGTTGCCGCAACGGTTTATCAAGGTGTTTATTTTGTAAGCTCTGAGCATCTCCATCTAGTATTAGCTCATCTGCTCGCTCGGCCATAGTCGCATTCGATGGTGTTGGCACTTGCGGTGCCAGCATATGTTTTTCCCACTGCGCGGCCCATGTGTCTCGATTTCTTAAGCGCCGCACCACGCCATTTTGTGGATATTCATGCCACGTAACCCCTTGCGACCGACACCATGCCGCGACCGCCCTATCGAGTTGATAGCTATTGTTGTTGCCCGTCTCCTCATGGCTATACAGCGCACCAATGCTATATAGCTGAGATATACCGTCGAGTGACGTTAGGATACCTTGTTGAAACTCTAGCAACGACAAGCCTATCGACCCTAAATCACGCTTAAGTGTTGTTAAGCACTCTTTCACAAACATTTGATGCTGGGTTGCATAATCACCTCCTGCCCAAACTACAGCATCCCAGCAGAAAATGGGCAGTACCTTACCTTGACTACATGCCGCGTAAAGTGCGGCATGGTCTTGGACGCGTAAATCACGTTTAAACCAGACGATATGCACCAAAGGTTTCATCTGTCACCAAAGATTGAAAAGAATGTCTGTACTAAGTCAGCGCAAAAAAACAGAGGTTCAATCAACGGCTAACTACAAAGACTAAAATTTGGAGTTAAAGCAGGAGTGGCAACTATTTATCTAAAAAAATCTACAATGCTAAATTAGAAAAAACACTGATAGTAAGTAAATGGTCAGTAGCGTAATCGTCGTGCAAGCGGGTGGTGGGTGTGCTCTAACCTCAACAGACCAAACAACACTTTGGTAAGATGTGTTTAAAAATGCAATCAAACAAACCGGCTGTGATTTCAGACATGGGGTTCTTGGGAGAGTGTAAAGCTGATGAAAAGCTGACTTTCAAATGTGGCTCGGAATAAAAAAACGACCCAGAGATTTCTCCCTAAGTCGTCTTCAAATGGTGGCCCCTCTGTGAGTCGAACACAGCACCAACGGATTATGAGTCCGCTGCTCTAACCAAGCATGAGCTAAGGGGCCGAAACTTTAAAGATTAATCTTGACCAGTTTCCAAGAAACTTCTCAAGCGCTCAGACCGTGTTGGATGACGCAATTTACGTAACGCCTTTGCTTCGATTTGACGGATACGTTCACGGGTTACATCAAACTGTTTGCCCACTTCTTCCAAGGTATGGTCGGTGTTCATCTCAATACCAAAGCGCATGCGCAGTACTTTTGCCTCGCGTGGTGTTAAAGATTCCAACACTTCACTTGTCGCATCGCGCAAACTCGCATATACCGCGGCATCCATAGGTGCCAGTGTGGTGTTGTCTTCAATGAAATCACCCAAATGAGAATCTTCATCGTCACCAATCGGTGTTTCCATTGAGATTGGCTCTTTGCTGATTTTCAAGATTTTTCTAATCTTGTCTTCTGGCATTTCCATTTTCTCAGCCAACGTTGCAGGATCAGGCTCTAAACCCGTTTCTTGCAAAATCTGACGACTGATACGATTCATTTTGTTAATCGTTTCAATCATGTGCACTGGAATACGAATCGTACGTGCTTGGTCAGCAATTGAACGTGTAATTGCCTGGCGAATCCACCATGTCGCATAAGTTGAGAATTTGTAACCACGACGGTACTCAAACTTATCCACTGCTTTCATCAAGCCAATATTACCCTCTTGAATCAAGTCCAAGAATTGCAAGCCACGGTTGGTATATTTTTTAGCAATCGAGATCACCAAACGCAAGTTAGCTTCAATCATCTCGCGCTTAGCACGACGTGCACGCGCCTCACCGGTGGTCATTTGTTTGTTGATTTCTTTGAGTTCCTTGATAGGAATACCCACGCGGTTTTGCAAAGTCATCAAGCGGTCTTGCTGATCTAAAATAGAATGTCTATAGCGTGATAGGCGCTCAACATAAGGCTTGTTTTGCGCAAGCTCCTCATCTAGCCATTCCATGTTAATTTCATTACCTGGGAATGATTTGATAAAGTGTGGACGCGGCATGCCAGATTTTTCCACACAGAAATCCATCACCTTGCGCTCATGGCCGCGCACTTCCTCAACCATTGCACGCACTTGATCACACAGAGCTTCTACTTGTTTAGCAGAAAAGCGGAACGCAGTGAGTTCATCCAACACAGTTTGATGTAACGCTTTGTACTTGGCATCTTGCGAACCCTTGGTATCACGAATCGCGTTCATCTCAGTATTGGCATTACGAATTATCGCAAATCGGGCCAACACCTCTTCTTTAAGTTTTGCTAAGGCCTCAGCTGAAATAGCTGCAGCTTTTGCGCCATCCTCGTCATCGTCCTCTTCTTCATCATCAGAGGGCTCTTCTTCGTTCTCTGCATCTTCAACTGCAAGCGCATCTTCTAGCCCGATATCACTATCAATCAGGCCATCCACCAAATCATCTACACTGATTTCGTCTTTTTCAACTTTATCGACCAGCGCTAACAATTCCGCAATGGTAGTGGGGCAAGCGGCAATCGCTTGCACCATGTGCTTCAAGCCATCTTCAATACGCTTGGCAATTTCAATTTCGCCTTCGCGGGTCAACAAATCTACTGTACCCATTTCACGCATGTACATACGGACAGGATCAGTAGTCCGGCCAAACTCAGAATCTACAGTAGCCAGTGCTTGCTCAGCCTCTTCTACCGCATCTTCATCAGCTACAGGTGGCGGTGCATCAGACATCAACAACACTTCGGCATCTGGCGTTTCTTCATACACCTGAATACCCATGTCATTAATCATGCCGATAATGCTATCGATTTGCTCTGAATCCTGCACATCGTCAGGCAGATGGTCATTAATCTCAGCATAGGTTAAGTAGCCGCGCTCTTTACCCAATACAATTAATGATTTAAGGCGTGTGCGACGCGCTTCCGCATCCAAAGCTTGCAGTGCTGGATCAACCGGCGTTTCCGCTTCGAGCTTGAGGCGTTCTTTTTCTAAAGTTTTGTCTGATTTTGGTCTGGCCATGCCCGATCCTATCTATAAAATCTTAAACTGTGTGAGTCTTGAAATTGCGATTACTATGCGTAACTGCCCACGTGTTGTTTCGACCTGCATTCTCACGTTTGGCTCATTTACGGCGAACCCTAGATTATATCTCAAATTACCCTAAAATTTAAATGGTCTATGCTTAAAATTTAAGCAAGACTCACCACACAAGCCAGACTACCGCTTTAATGTTAGCCGCCTTAATAATGCGCGCTCTTCGTCTGTGAGCTGTGCTAAGGGTTTTTCTTTGAGAATATTAAGCAGATGGTTGTCACGCACACCATCAACCATGTCTCGTAATTGGGTACATGCACCACTAAATTCAAGCGCTATATCCAAACTTTCATCCAATAAGTGTAATTCACGCTGAATTTCATTGAGCAGTCTTGCATCTACTTGTGGCGAGATACTATGCAGCAATGTTGCTGGCTTGGATTGAGGTTGCGATAGCGCAGCGTTCACAGCCAGCGTCAGCAACACATCTTCCTCATCGGCAGTTTGCGCAAAAGCCAAATGTTCTGGCTTAGCTAGTTGTGGCTGCATTAGCAGCATTAACACAAAGCGCTTTTTAATCGATATAGGTGAGCGCATTTGACGCACCGCCGCTTTCGGTGCCAACTTTTGAGGGGTTGGCAGCTTCAACATGCTTTGCATCTCTTGCTCAGTTACTTGCGCTAGCTCGGCAATACGTTTACGTAACAATAACGCAAACCTCGGCGCAACAATTTGCTTGAGGATAGGCTCGGCATCATTGAGAAACTTAACCTTATCCTCCTGCGAGCTAAGCGAATTATCTTCACTCAGATGCTGAATAATATATTGCGATAACGGCATGGCACTTTGTATCTCGCGCTCAAATGCCTCTTTACCAAACTCACGCACATAACTATCTGGGTCATGCTCTTTGGGCAAAAACAAAAAGCGTAGTTTTAAACCGTCAGTCAATGCCGGCAAGGCATTCATGGCGGCGCGCCATGCTGCAGTTTTACCTGCATTGTCGCCATCAAAACTAAAGACAATTTCATCAGTCTGGCGCATGAGTTTGGTGATATGAAACGGCGTCGTCGCCGTGCCTAACGCCGCGACTGCATATTCAATGCCATATTGAGCTAGCGCCACCACATCCATATAGCCCTCTACCACCAATACACGACCTGCATCACGAATCGCGCGGCGCGCCACAAACAAACCATACAACTCATGACCTTTTTGAAACAGGGGCGTTTCTGGGGAGTTGTAGTATTTGGGTGTATCTTCCGGGTTAATGACACGCCCGCCAAAACCAATCACCTGGCCTTTTTGGTCATGTATCGGAAACATGATGCGGTCACGAAAGCGGTCGTAGCGCTTACCCTGTTCGTTGGTCACTACCAAACCAGCCACACTCAATGCCTCGTTATCGTATTGCGGAAACACCGTTTGCAGATTTTGCCAACCAGCTGGCGCATAACCAATTTGAAACTTGGCAGCGATTTGCCCACTTAAGCCACGCGCCTTAAGATAGGCAATCGCACGTTCTGATTTTTTTAATTCTGACTTATAGTAATTGGCAGCTTGCTGCAAAGCCTCTTGCAAGCCCACCGTCACTTTTTGGGGCGCCTTATCCGGGTCGCGCGTTTCTTGCGGCACAATCATGCCTACATTTTTGGCCAATTCATGCACGGTTTCCACAAAGCTTAAACCAGCATATTCCATTAAAAAGCCTATGGCAGTGCCATGCGCGCCACACCCAAAGCAATGATAAAACTGCTTGGTGGGGCTAACAGTGAAACTAGGGGATTTTTCGTTATGAAACGGGCAACATGCTGAGTAGTTTGCGCCCGCTTTTTTCAGAGGAACAGATTTATCAATGACATCGACAATATCAACGCGATTGAGTAGTTCTTGGATAAAGCTCTCTGGAATCATAAGCCCGCTCAACAATCATATGCCTAAGTATCGCATAAACTTCTTGAATAAAAAAAAGGAGCGTTATGCTCCTTTAATCACGACTACATTTTCTGCTGGGAAGTCTTAGCTCAATCGCGCTTTGATGAGTCCAGACACTTTGCCCATATCCGCCACGCCCGCTACCAGAGGTCTAACCAAGCTAACAACCTTGCCCATATCTTTAGCGCCTGATGCACCCGTATCAGCAATTACTTGGGTGATGATTTGATTCACTTCATCATCGGTCAACTGCTTTGGCATGTAAGTTTGCAGCACTGTGACTTCAAACTTTTCCACATCAGCCAAATCAGTACGATTAGCAGATTCATATGCAGCAATCGAATCTCGACGCTGCTTGAGCATCTTTTCAATGACAGCAATCACTGCCGCATCGTCTAATTCAATACGCTCATCAACTTCGCGCTGCTTAATGGCAGCTTGCAACAACCGTATTGCGCCTAATCGCGCACTGTCTTTAGCGCGCATGGCATCTTTCATGTCCTCAGAAATCTGAGCTTTCAATGACATGAAAAAACCTTAGTACAATTTCGCTGGAAGTGTTTGATTGCGTAAACGACGGTATTGACGTTTTACAGCAGCTGCAGCTTTGCGTTTACGTTCCCAAGTTGGTTTTTCGTAAAATTCGCGTGCGCGCAAGTCGTTCAATAAACCTGTTTTTTCAATCAAGCGTTTGAAACGACGCAATGCTACGTCAAATGGCTCGTTCTCTTTAACACGTACACTAGACATTAAATCACTATCCTTAAAATGTGTTGCTCAACAGCAACTTAAACTCAATTTAAATTACAACATTAAATGCAATGTGCATTGATGCAGCATCGAAAACCGCGTATTCTAGCGCGTTCATTTGCTTTAATCAATCATTAATTTGTATCAATTGGATATGTTAGCGCTTTAACTTATGTTAGTCCTTGGCTTTGAATCTTCTTGCGATGAAACCGGCGTTGCACTTTACGACACTCAGCACGGCTTACTCGCACATGCGTTACATTCACAAGTGGATATGCACGCAGAATATGGCGGTGTGGTACCAGAGCTCGCCTCACGTGACCACATTCGGCGCGCTCTGCCGCTCACGCAGCATGTGCTAACACAAGCCAACAAAACATTAGCTAATATTGACGGCATCGCCTACACACAAGGCCCAGGGCTTGCTGGAGCGCTGTTGGTTGGTTCAAGCATTGCGCAATCCTTGGCATTTACGTTGCAAGTGCCCAGTATCGGCGTGCATCACTTGGAAGGGCATTTGCTTGCGCCATTATTGGAGGATAACCCACCCGTGTTTCCATTTGTCGCACTACTGGTATCTGGCGGCCATAGCCAACTCATGCGCGTAGATGGCATAGGTCAATACCAATTATTGGGCGACACCCTAGATGATGCAGCGGGTGAAGCGTTTGATAAAACCGCAAAACTACTTGGCTTGGGCTACCCAGGGGGGCCAGCACTGGCCAAATTGGCTGCGCAAGGTAAGGCGCGATTTAAACTACCAAGACCCATGCTAAACAGTGGCGACTTAAACTTTAGTTTTAGTGGTCTTAAAACGGCGGTGCTGACTTTAGTTAACCAACACCAACCATTGACTGCAGAAATGCAAGCGGACATTGCTTGCGAGTTTCAAGAGTCTGTGACTGAAATCCTGACAACCAAATGCATGGCTGCTTTACGGGATACCGGCTTGGATAACTTGATTGTCTCCGGCGGAGTGGGTGCTAACTTACGCCTACGCGAGCGCCTCAATGCTGCTACCAAACGTAAGTTGTGTAAGGTGAGTTACCCGCGTCTTGAATTTTGTACTGACAACGGCGCCATGATTGCGTTTGCAGGGGCCATGCGCCTAAAAGCTTTGCAAGATACGCATGAGGCTTCTGACTACGGCATTCAAATTAAAGCGCGCTGGGATTTAGCTGAACTCAACGCACCTTAAATTATTATTGCTTTTTCTTAAAGCCAGACTCTGTGCCATCCAATAGTTTTTGGATATTAGTTTTGTGGCGCCACACTAAAAACACTGACATCACCACCACCATCCATACATAATCTGGGTAAGGTGAGAGCAACACCCAAGCAAATATAGGCGCCATCAATGCAGCGACGATAGCTGATAACGACGAAATTCTGCTGACTGCAAAAACGATAATCCATGAAAGCAAGGCAGCTAGACCCAACCATCCAGAAATACCTAGCATGACACCCAAAGCGGTCGCCACCCCTTTACCGCCTTTAAAGCGATGAAAAATCGGGTACAAATGCCCAAAAAATACAGCCAATCCTGTGCAAGCCACCACCCACATCAGCATGTTCGATTGCAACGCCAACCACACCGGCAACCAACCTTTAAAAGCATCTCCTAGCAGCGTTAGCACAGCGGCAGACTTTTTACCACTACGCGCTACGTTGGTGGCACCAATATTGCCACTGCCCACTGTCCGTGGATCGGGCAAGCCATACACTTTACTGATGATGATGCCAAATGAAATCGAGCCCACCAAATATGCGGCCACAATCCAAATCACGGGCACCAATGTGACAGGCACAAATCCTAATTCATCCATACAAACCTCAAGTTAGTGTTTACACACAATATGTTCTAAAATCTATCTAGCACATTTTAAACCATCCCCGATTCGCTAGGTATCCTAATTTATGGACACAATTTTTTTAGAACAAGTCAAAGTACAAACCAAATTAGGCGTGCCTGATTGGGAACGCATGGTGCCGCAAACCATTATTCTGGACATTGAAATTAGCTATGATTTAAGCAAATCTTGTCAAAGCGATGCCATTGAAGACACCATAGACTACGGGCAAGTGGTGAGTCGCATTCGCGAAACATTAACAGAGCATAGCTTTAAATTGGTGGAAGCACTAGCTGAGCATATTTGTCAGCTGATTATCCAAGAATTTAAGGCTGAAAGGGTGAAGATTAAAGTAGCTAAACCAAGTGTCTTGGCTGGATTGAAGGCACTGGGGGTGGTGATTGAAAGAGCTCACACATAAAAAGCTATCCTCGTGGATGATGTATACTATGCAACTGCTTCAACCGCTCTCTCGCCACATGCGTATAAATCTGCGTAGTGGATATATCAGAATGCCCTAGCAACATCTGCACCACCCTTAAATCCGCACCATGATTCAATAAGTGTGTGGCAAACGCGTGGCGTAATACATGGGGGGAGATATGCTTAGCTATGCCTGCCAACTGCGCATAACGCTTGATGATGTGCCAAAATGCTTGTCGCGTCATTCCATCTGCACGATTCGTCACAAACAGAGCATCACACAGCCGCTTTTGTAGCAAATCTGGCCTTGCAGATTTCATGTACTTATCTATCCAATCTGCCGCTTCTTCACCCATTGGTACCAACCGCGTTTTGCTGCCTTTACCAGTGACACGCACAATACCATCTTGAGTACTGATCTCGTTGACACGAATACCTACCAATTCAGAAACACGCAATCCGCTGGCATAAAGCAGTTCAAGCATGGCTCTGTCGCGCAACCCTAGCGGCTGATTGATATTTGGCGCTTTGAGCAAATCCTCCACTTCTTGTTCATTTAAACTTTTCGGCAAGCTACGTGGTAGTTTGGGTGCTTCAATATGCAGCGTTGGGTCTATTTGAATCAAGTGTTCACGCAAGGCGTGCCGATAAAAACGTCGCAAACTAGCAATCAGCCGATTGATACTGCGCGCTTTGGAGAGTGGGAATCTGACTGCTAAATACTGCTGGATATGCGCGTTGGTGACTTCATATAGGCTGATTTTTTCTTTACCCTGACACCATAGGGCAAATGCAGATAAATCGGCACGATAGCTATCTAAAGTGTTTTTCGAAAGACCATCTTCCAACCAAAGATGGTCAATAAAGGCGTCAAGTTGCTGTTGATGCACACCCTGCACAAGATGCCCACTTACGCAGTATCAGCTTGATTTTTGAGCGTACCATGAAAGTTAATTGCACCTTCATGTTTGAGCAACCACTTTTTTATTTTTAAGCCGTCATCCATGCCACGCATAAATCCACCAAGGCTTGTTTTTGCAACTACTCGATGACAGGGCACCACCAACGGCAAATGGTTAGCACCACAAGCGTTTGCAACAGCACGCGGACCTGAGCCCAGTTGTTGCGCTAACTCTCCATAAGTACGCGTTTGACCACTAGGAATTGCACTGATCATGCCCCAAACTTTGCGCTGAAAAGGTGTGCCTTTAAACACTAAGGGCAAGTTAAAGCTGGCATTAGGATTATTAAGATATATTTCTATTTGCGCTGCAATCTGTTGTGCAATTTTTGATGGCTCTGCTTTAACAGTAGCTGACTCATTCAAAAACACGATATCGACCTGCATTCCATGTGAGGAGATACCCACAGAGCCAAAAGGCGCGCGCACTACAACATCAAATTCTTTCAGCATTCTTGGATATTTTTGCATTGTATTAATTTAACTTAATCAATTACTTCAATGCAAATAAAAAAAGCCTTGAAACTAAAAAAGTTTCAAGGCTTTTGATCCATCTCAGAAAGCGATATTAACTTTCTGCAGTGATCTCTTTTTCACGCGCTACTAATTTCTCTTTAATACGTGCAGATTTACCTGAACGCTCACGCAAGTAGTACAACTTAGCACGACGTACATCACCACGGCGTTTCAATTCAATAGATGCGATTAATGGTGAGTAAGTTTGGAATGTACGCTCTACACCTTCACCGGATGAAATTTTACGTACGATGAATGATGAGTTCAGACCTTTGTTGCGTTTTGCAATCACAACACCTTCGTAAGCCTGTACACGTTTACGGTTACCTTCAACCACGTTTACACCCACCACCACTGTATCGCCTGGGGCGAAATTAGGGATGGTTTTGTTTAAACGAGCAATTTCTTCTTGCTCTAACATTTTGATAATGTCTGCCACTTGTAGCTCCTTTTAATTATGAAGATGCTTGTTCCTGCTCTCTAACTATTTCTTGTAGCAGCCGAGCTTCTTCTTTCGTCAACGACCTTGCGGCCAATAAATCTGGGCGTTTCGCCCTTGTTAAAGCTAGCGATTGTTTTAATCGCCATTCTCTAATCTTTGCATGGTTACCTGACATTAACACTTCAGGCACCGATAATCCTTCACACTGTTCAGGTCGTGTATAGTGCGGATAATCCAGCAGGCCATTCACGAATGAATCCTCTACTGCGGAATCTGCATCACCCAATGCACCTGGTAACTGTCGAATCACTGCATCCAACAACACCATGGCAGGCAACTCACCGCCACTTAACACATAATCGCCAATGGAGATTTCTTCATCCACTTGCGTATCCAGCAAGCGCTGATCTACACCTTCATAACGGCTTGCCAATATCACCAAGCCTTTCAACTGGCTTAACTGCATGACCTTCTCATGCGTCAGCGGCTTACCTCTCGGCGACATATGCACCACATGTGATTGTAGGCCACTTGCCGTTAAACGCTGCTTGGCTTCTGCTATCGCTTTAGCTAACGGTTCCGCCAACATCACCATACCTGGACCACCGCCATATGGCCTGTCATCTACCGTTTTGTGATTATCTAAGGTAAATACTCGAGGATTCACCACTTGCAATTGGTACAGGCCGCGACTCAATGCTCGCGAGGTAATGCCATGCAGCGTTAGGGCATCAAACATTTCGGGAAACAAACTAATCACTTCTACTTGCATGGCTTGTTTCAACCTAGTCAACCCAATTAATCAATAAGGTTTAGAAATCTGCGTCCCAATCGACCAGCATGGTTTTTGCCGTAATATCTACTGCTAATACCACTTGATCAATAAATGGAATTAAACGCTCAATATTGCCGTTTTCTTTTCCAGTTTTGACCACAAGTACATCATTCGCACCCGTTTCAAACACATCTGTTACACAACCAAAATCAACATCTTGTTGATTCTTGACCGCTAGCCCAATTAAATCAGACCAGTAATATTCATTTTCATCAGGCGCTGGTAACGCATCTCGCGGTACCGCCACTTGCAAACCCTTACATGCAAACGCCTGATCTCGATCATCAACGCCAGCCAGCTTAACCACTAACACATCGTTATGAATCTTCGCTTGCTCAACGATGACTTCACGCCAATTATCTTGCTTGCCTATCCACCAGGTGTCGTAATCAAACAAACCGTCTAACGCTTCTGTATCCGGCAGCACTTTAAGCCAGCCATAAACGCCATAGGGCGCAACAATGCGCCCCATCACCACCATACTACTCAACGTTAACTCTCATCAGCATACCCTCGATTGTAACGAGGGGGCTATATTACTCAGCGTCAGTAGCTGGTGTTTCTTCAGCAGCAGGTGCTGCTGCCGCTTCAGCTCCCGCAGCGGCTTTTTCAGCAGCTTCTGCCGCTGCTTTGGCATCGGCTTCTGCTTTTGCAGCGTCAGCGGCGGCTTTGATTTTAGCAGCTTCTGCTTCTGCAGCTTTTGCTTTAGCGGTTTCTACTTTAGCAGCGTCTTTAGCTTTAGCTGCAATCATTGCCTCCGGGCCTTTAGCGTGGAACTTCACCAAGCGAGCCACAGTATCTGACAATTGCGCGCCATTGCTAGTCCAATGATTTACGCGAGCCTCATCAATACGTAAACCTTCAGCGTTTGCACGTGCTGAAGGATTGTAAAAGCCTACGCGCTCGATAAAGCGACCATCACGGCGATTACGTGAATCGGCTACAACCACATTGTAGAAAGGGTTCTTTTTAGAGCCACCACGTGATAAACGAATAACGACCATAATCTTGTTCTCTATTAAATTAATTCTGTGCAGAAAGGCGCGGATTATACGTTATTTAGTGAAAGCAATGCAAGTTATTTATTTTAGTATTGGCTAGTAATACCAAAATAAATTTAGCGGTTTCGTCGATACTCCAGCGCTAGGCTTACCAACTCATGTTGTTTATGCACACCCATCTTTTTATAGATGTTTTTGATGTATTGACGCACAGTTTCGATACCTATCGTCATCAGTTCCGCCACATCCTTCAAATCCCGGCCTTCACTCAACAAGGATACGCATTGCATTTCCCTTGGTGACAATCGATATTCTTCTCGCAAACGATCCGCCCAGAACTCTTGATTCAGATTCAAATCTTTAATCAACACCAGCACGTGGTGACCTTGTCGGCGTTCTGCCTCGCTCTTTACCATCTTGCTAATGGTTAGGCTGATAGGCCTTATGTAATCGTTGCGATGCACGTAGAGATTAAATACATTACCAGTGACTAAAAGCTCTTTTGTGGCCGATTCAAGCGCTTGTTGCAGCCGTTGATTATCAGCGGGCAAATCCGCTACTAACTTACCTTGTTGCAATCCTAGGCCACGGTCAGCCGCTAATATTGCCTCAGCAGCCTTGGATGAAAACACAACCTCGCCACGGCATGAAACAATCAGCATCGCTTGACCGAGCTGTTCCAGACCTTGCTCTAAAAGCTTGGCCTGCCACAGCTGCTGATTTGTGTTCAAGAGAGTATCTGACATGTTGCCATCAATGCTTTCCCTAGGGAGTTGATGATTCAATCTTAACGACTATCACTTATTGTTGCTGCTAAATTTATGACATTTTGCTATGAAAAACAGACTGTTAGCAACACCCTAGCTTAAGATAAATTATACATCCGTACAACTTAATGCTTGCGTTGCGCATTATTCATCAATACAGCCTCAGGAAACATCCCCCAAATAGGGGAAGTAAGTTAGGTAGATTTATATACGGTTGGATCAGCTACGCCAGCCCCCTCAAAACCGGCACGACGCAAACGGCAAGAGTCGCACTCTCCACACGCCCTGCCTTCAGCGTCCGCTTCATAACATGACACTGTGAGCCCATAATCAACTCCTAGTGAAGTACCTAATTGAATAATTTGCGATTTAGTCAAATCTATTAATGGGGCATGAATAGTAATTGTCTTACCTTCTACAGCACTTTTGGTCGCGAGGTTTGCCATGTTTTGAAAGGCTTGAACATACTCACCGCGGCAGTCTGGATAGCCAGAGTAATCCAGTGCATTCACGCCAATAAAAATATCTTGCGATTGCAACACTTCCGCCCAAGCAAGCGCCAGTGATAGCATAATAGTGTTGCGAGCCGGCACATAAGTCACCGGAATGCCAAGTGTGGGCGCGTGTGGGACATCGATTGTATTGTCGGTTAGTGCTGAACCACCAAACAGACTTAGATCTAACTGCGGAGTTTTGTGACTGATTGCTCCATATGCTGTCGCAACACGGTTAGCCGCATTTAACTCTGCTATGTGTCTCTGATGGTAATCTAAGCTGAGGCAATAGCAGTCGAACCCTTGAGATTTTGCAATGGCCAGACAGGTGGCCGAATCTAAACCTCCTGATAGCAACACTACTGCTTTTTTTGTCTCTTTTTTAGCTGCAGTTTGCATCATACGCCTGGCTTCTCGCCCCACAATACTTTGTGTAATTGCACTTGCATGCGTACTGGTAATTGATCAGCCAACACCCAAGACGCTAGCTCAGGCGCACTTAACTCTTGATAGCTGGGTGAGAATAACACTGGGCATTTATCCGTAAGTTTTAGTTCAGATAGCTTTTGTTTAGCCCAGTCATAATCATCACGATTACAAAGCACAAACTTAATTTCATCCGCAGCTTTTAAATGCGCCAAATTGCCCCATAAATTATTCTCTGACTCATTGGAGGCGGGTGTTTTGATATCCAGAATTACTGATACACGAGAGTCCACCACAGAAATATCCATCGCACCACCAGTCTCTATAGACACGCTGAAACCAGCGTCACACAAAGTTTTTAACAAATCACGACACTCTTTTTGCGCCAAAGGCTCGCCACCAGTCACTGTTACGTAGCGTGCACCATAACTTGAAACCTGCTGCATAATCTCGGTGATTTCCATATTGCGTCCACCACTGAATGCATACGCAGTGTCACAGTAAGTACAGCGCATCGGGCAGCCTGTTAGACGCACAAATACTGTAGGTAAACCGATGCGCGAGGTTTCACCTTGAAGTGAATGGAAAATTTCGTATATTTTTAATGCCATGATATGCGCGTAGCGCCAAAAAATAATGCCAACAGGATTGTTGGCATTATTTTACAGCAAAAAAAGTGTATCAAATGAAGGTTTTAGCAATCACATGCTCGATATCAGCCACGCTTTACTTTAATGCCTCAAGTGCTTTTAAGCGTTTTTGAGCTGTAGGAACGACATCAGCATTGGGATGCTTAGCTATCAATTCCTTCAAGGTTTTTTTTGCATTGGTAACTTGACCCAGCTGTATCTGACTATTAGCAACACTGTACATTGCCTCTGGTACTCTAGGGTGATCAGCATGCCCATCAATCAGCTTTTGCTGTGTTGCAATTGATGATTTATAGTTTTTAAGTGCAAACTGTGCATACCCCATGCCATACAGTGCATCCGGGACAAATTTACTGGTAGGGTAGTCTTTCAAAAACGCATCGTAAGCAGCAAAAGCTTCTTTATGTTTAGCTGCTCTGGTCAGCGCATCGGCCTCAGCAAATGCTTTCACATCTTTTTCTTCCACCACAGGTTGAGTAGCCGCGGGTGCTTCAACTGGCGCTTGCACAGGTGCCGACTCAATTCTACGCAAACGTGTGTCCGTATCTGCATACAAATCTTTTTGGCGTTGCTGCGCGGCATCCAGATTATGCGAAGCCAACTCCAAATCACCACGCAGTTGTGCAACTTCCTGCTTGAGCGACTCAATTTGATTTTGCATATCGGCCAAACCTTGACCATGAATTACTGCCTCAATGGCGGCCAAACGCTTTTCTATGGCCGCTTGAGATTTTTTAAGGTCAGCAATACCTGCTTGACTTTGCGCTTCGACATCTAGGATTTTTTTACGTGCTTCTTTGTCGTCAAACAAGGCCGCATGGCTTACTAGCGAAACAACCAGTAAGCCAATTGCCAAATTAATCGCTAGGATGCGAGGCACCCATTGCATCTTATTCACCTTGGTATACAACATCTACACGGCGGTTTTGTTGGAAGCAATCTTCATCAGCGCAGTTAACGTTCGCTTTCTCTTCACCGTAGCTAACAGTTTCAATTTGCGTGTCTTGTACACCTAGTAAGTTCAATGCTTTTTTAACTGCTACTGAACGACGTTGACCCAAAGACAAGTTGTATTCACGTGTACCACGCTCATCCGTATTGCCTTGTAAAATCACTTTCGCATCTTGGTGAGATTTTAAGTATTGTGCATGCGCCTCAACAATTGGTCTAAACTCAGCTTTAACTGCGTCGCTGTTAAAATCAAAGTAAATATTCCGTTTAGATAAAATGTTGTTCGGATCGCGTAATGGATTATTAGCATCGTTGTTTGCATTGCCGTCAATATTCACTTCTTTGATGCCGTTAGCATCAGAACCATCACTACTTGATGCTGCAGTGCTAGAACCTGAGCTTTTATCTTCTACTTTAGCTGGAGTGACAGGTGTACTTTTACAAGCCACTAAAAACATCACCATTGCTAAACTCATCCATACTTTATTATTCATTTTACTTCTCCTCTTAGTTATCATTCACAATTAATACTATATCAAATTATTACAGCTTATTTTGCCATTGGCGCCCAAGCGGGCTCTCTCACATCACCCCCTGATTCGCTCAAGCGTTGGCGCACTCGCCCGTCCGAAGACACCGCAGCCAGGGACCCCTTACCACGTACTTTGGTCGCATATAGAATCACACGCCCATTGGGTGAAAAACTAGGTGACTCATCTTGCGCACCTTCACTTAACAATTGCACTTGCCCATTCGATAAATCCTGTAACGCAACTCTAAACTTACCGCCATCATTGCGGATGTAGGCCAAATAGCGTCCATCTGGTGAAAAGCGTGGGCTAACATTGTAAGCACCCTCAAATGTCACACGTGTAGCATCACCTCCACCAGCAGACACCTTGTAGATTTGAGGTCTTCCACCACGATCTGAGGTGAAATATATAAACTTACCGTCTGGCGAAAAAGCTGGTTCTGTATCAATCGCGTTGCTTTTTGTCACTTGTCTTAGATCGCCACCGTCTGCACTAATGGTATAAATTTGCGAGTTGGCACCATAGGTCAATACTATTGCAAGTTTAGAACCATCTGGTGACCAAGCCGGCGCACTGTTGTTACCTTTATAGTTCGCCAGGATTTTTCTGTCGCCAGTCGTAAGCGATTGCACATACACAATTGGCTTTTTCTTTTCAAAAGACACGTAAGCCATCTTGGTACCATCTGGCGACCAAGCTGGCGAAATAATAGGCTCATTTGATGAAACAACATTTTGTGCGTTGTAGCCATCTGCATCTGACACCTGCAGGGTATAACGTTTACCAATTTTGTTAATGTAAGCAATACGGCTACTAAAATCACCACGCTGCCCTGTTAGTTTTTCATAAATTGCATCCGCAATTTTATGTGCAGTCGCTCTAATTTGCGTTGGCGCGATTTGATAGTCCATACCAATTAATTGCGTTTGCTTGAGCACATCCAGTAGCTGAAACGTTACTTTCAAACGCCCACCACCCAAGCTTTCCACATGACCCACCGTCATCGCTTGCGCTTGCAATGCGCTCCACTCTGCATACTTAACTTGGGACACGGCTGTTGGCAAATTGGCCATGCCACGTGTCTCTAGCACACGAAACAAGCCACTGCGCTTGAGGTCTGCGGCAATAATTTCGTGCAAATTGTCTTTAGAAGAAATACCTGCGGGTTCTGCAAACGGCAAAATAGCCACAGGAATTTGCTGCGCGCCACCCCCGCTAATTTCTATTTCTAATGCTGCGTTTGCTTGTAGACTTGTTACGATGCTCGCGACTAGAAATAACAGCGCAAGCATGTGTTGATTGAATACTTTCATGACTGATTGGCTACAACTTATTTAAAAAGTTCAGTTAAATTCTAATGCAATTTAGTTTTAATAGGCCTTTAATTACACTTTGTTACATTTGTTACATTTGGGCAACATGAGGTTTTACACCATTTTATTCCCCGTTTGGCTTGAATTTAAGTTTGAGATTTCTAAATTCTGCCTTGGCTGCATTGTCTGGTGGCATGGGCAAGGGCTCAGACACAATAATTGCACGCTCCACGGCTTCGTCACACGTTGCATTGCCACTGGATTTTACTAATTTAGGCGCTCCAGACAATTCGCCAGTGGGCAACACGCTGATTTGGAAAGTTAGCTCTGGATTGCCATCACCGCATAAGGTCTTATTCACATTACCACGAATTTTTGCCTTAATTTTTTCAGTAAATTCGCCAATCACGCTAGGCGACACCGAGCTGGATTGTTGCGCAGAGGCTGGCTTATCATCAAGCATTGCATCTTGCAATTCCTTTAGTTTCTTATCCATATTGTCAGCCTGTTTAGGCTTTGGTAGGTCTTCAAGCATTTCTTTTTTTAACTTTTCAATAGCTGCCTTTTTCTTCGCCTCTTCTAGCTTCTTCTCCGCTTCAATTTTTTTCTTGAGCGCTTGTTCTTTTTTCTTATTTTCCAACTCAATATCCACCTTAGGAGGCGCTGGCTCTGGCTTCTCTTCCACAGGCTTAGGTGGCTCAACTGGTTTGGGCTCGGGCTTTGGTTCTTCTTTCACTTCCGGAGGAGGTAGCGGCTTCACAGCAATCGGTTTTGCTACTTTCGTAGGCAAGTTATCCCACAACTCCACTTCCGTGATATTCATGGGTGGATGAGCCGCTTTCCAGTTAATCGACACCACCATGGCAACAAACAACACGCCATGCACTGCTAATGCCAGCATGCCTGCTTTCCATGAAATATCGCTTTCGTGCTTTCTAATCATGCTTGGTTAAGTCGCAGGTTTAAACAATAAACCTACTTTTTCCACTTTGGCTTGCTTTAATAAATCCATAACGACGATGACTTTTCCGTAGGGTGTTTTTTCATCGGCAGCCACCACCACAGCGCGCGGCGATTTTGCTAGTTGCTGCTTAATTTCAAACAGCAAGGCATCGTGCTCCAAACGCTTGCCTTCAATTTCAGCACCACCATCTTTTCGCACAGTCACAATAATCGGTGCGCCTGTTTGCTTAAGGGATTGACCCACTTTAGGCAATTCCACCACACCAGGGTTTGTCATGGGTGCGGTGACCATAAAAATCACTAATAGCACCAATGTGACATCAATATAGGGCACCACATTGATTTGGTTCATCATCCGACGTTTACGGGTTCTGCTCATGGCATCACTCCTTAAATTCTGCGTTGCAGAATATTGGTAAACTCTTCCATAAAGCTCTCATAGCGCACAGACAGTCTATCCACGCTTGATGCAAAACGATTATAGGCAATCACCGCTGGAATCGCTGCAAATAGGCCAATCGCCGTTGCCACCAGCGCCTCAGCAATGCCTGGGGCTACTTGGCTCAGCGTTGCTTGCGCTACGTTGGATAAACCACGGAACGCGTTCATAATGCCCCACACGGTGCCAAACAAACCAATGTAAGGACTCACTGACCCAACCGAAGCCAGAAATGGCAAATGTGCATCTAAGTTATCCAACTCGCGGTTATAGGCTGCACGCATGGCACGGCGGGTACCTTCCATCACATCGCTGACTTCCATACGGCCTTGCTGTTTGTGGCGCACAAATTCTTTAAAGCCCGCTTCAAAAATACTGGCCATGCCTTGCGACTTACGGCGTCCTGTACTCAAACCTTCGTATAGCTTATTCAAATCACCACCGGACCAGAAAGCGCCCTCAAATTGCTCAGCATCTTTTGTAGCATTTTTAATGGTGAAGACTTTGATAAAAATATACCACCACGAAAACAGTGAGGTAATAAGTAAAATGATCATGACCATCTGCACAGGTAAACTTGCGCCTGAGACCAAAGAAAAAAACGACATATCATTGGCTACATTCATTGTGACTCCATGCTTAATTTAATGAGGGCTGGAATGCCCGTGGGTTTAAAGGTTTTTGCATCAACGCAGGCAATTTTAACATCGGCCTCGATGAGGATTTGTGGTTCGTCTGACGACGCTGAAATTCTGAATATGGTCTGTTTGCAAGCAAAACTGCCTCGACCCATTTGCAAGAGCTGGTTACTCACTTGCAACATATCATCAAACTTGGCTGGCTTTTTGAATTGAATCTGCATGCTGTGCACCACAAACAAGATATTCAAATCGTCTCTGAGATGCGTTTGGTGAAAACCAAGGTGGCGCAACCACTCGGTACGAGCGCGCTCCATAAAATTGAGATACTGACTATGATAAACCACGCCGCCTGCATCGGTGTCTTCGTAATAGACACGGACTGGCCAGTTAAATGTATTTATTGCTGCCAAAGCTCTCCACTCGCTAAACTGCTGGGCACCGGCAGCCCAAAATGCTGATACGCTTGACTGGTTGCGACACGCCCTCGTGGGGTGCGCATTAAATAGCCTTGTTGAATCAAATACGGCTCCAGCACATCCTCAATGGTATCACGCTCTTCACCGATTGCCGCCGCAAGATTATCTAGGCCAACTGGACCACCACCAAACTTCTCTAGTACCGCCTGTAGTAGTTTTCGGTCCATGACATCAAAACCAAGCTTGTCTACATCTAGCATTTGCAAGGCCGCATCGGCAATATCACTGGTGACGATACCATCCGATTTCACTTGCGCGTAATCGCGCACGCGCCGCAACAAACGGTTTGCAATACGAGGGGTGCCGCGTGAACGTCTGGCAATCTCAAATGCGCCAGCCTGCTGCATATTCACATCCAATAAGTTGGCTGAGCGATGCACGATTTTGGCCAATTCATCGTTGGTATAAAACTCCAAACGCGCCACAATGCCAAAACGATCACGCAATGGATTGGTCAGCATACCAGCGCGTGTGGTGGCACCCACGAGAGTAAACGGTGGTAAATCCAAGCGCACACTTCGCGCTGCAGGACCTTCGCCAATCATGATATCTAAGCGGTAATCTTCCATGGCGGGATATAGAATTTCCTCCACGACAGGGCTTAAGCGGTGAATCTCGTCAATAAACAATACATCATTGGGTTCTAGATTGGTCAGTAAAGCCGCCAAGTCGCCAGCGCGCTCCAGCACTGGGCCTGAGGTTTGGCGCATATTCACGCCCATCTCTTTGGCAATAATATGCGCAAGGGTGGTTTTACCCAGACCCGGTGGACCAAACAGCAACACATGGTCTAGCGGCTCACTGCGACCACGTGCCGCGTTGATAAAAATCTCCAATTGGCCGCGTGCTTTTTCTTGGCCCACATACTCATCCAGCACCTTGGGACGTAACGCACGCTCCAATGCTTCCTCTTGCGGACTGGCTGTATCCGCGGCAATTAAACGGTCTGTTTCTATCATTTAGTAAACCATTTTGCTTTTAAGCGCTTCCACACTCTGCCAATAATGATTAAGCAGGGGATACCAATGAGCAGCCACGGCAAAGCGCTTACCACAAACGTAATTACTGTAGCCAGGCTTTCCATCAGGACACGCCCAGCATCTTTCAGCGCACGTGCTACCGGCGAGAAAAAGCCTTGTTCTGTAATGCCTTGTTTAGCAGAAAAATCAATATTCACCGCCACTAAATCTGTCTCTAAACTCAGTACTTTACGTATGCTCATGATGCTATCCAGCTGACTTTGTGTATTGGCCAGCTCGCGCTCAACATCAATAATATCTTTAAATTTGGCTGATTTATCATTTAGCATCAAACGCAAACGATCACGCAATTCGGTCAGATTTTTAATACGCGCATCAGCATCCACTACTTGATTGGTTTTGTCTTCAGCTTCACGGCCATGCTGAATAATATCGCCGCTTTTGGCCAGCCCGGCTATAAACACTGCCACATTTCTGGGCGGTACGCGAACACTTAACGATGCAGAAGGTGGGTTATAGGGCGTTTCTTTGTTGTAATTGGCACTCAACATTTGGCATTGTAGTGCTTCACAATGTTTAATGGCCGCATCAAAACCAGTTTGCAAATTCTCTGCTGGCAGCTCTACATTGAGGTGATGGCGCAACGCGATGTATTTTCTAGCCTGTGACGTATCGGGTTCAGAGTACTCTGTCAAACTTTGCTCGGCACCACCCATCATGGCATCTGCGGCCATTTTTGCCATCGGCGCAGGGGCACGCGCCATTTCAGACTCATTTGATGACGGCTGTTGCCCACAAGCCACCATCAATAGACTAAGCGATATAAACCCAATGATTTTATTCATCTACACCCTTTATTTAGACAAGTGCTTAAGCGCCTGCTTGATGCCTTCAGCCACGCTGACTTCTTTATCCAACAGCTTCACTGCTGCCATTGCCTCGCGCTCATTGTAGCCTAAAGCAATTAACGCGTTGAGCACATCATGAGTAGCAGACTTGGGTTGTGCTTGCGATGTCACCGAGCCAGTGACTGTGAATTTGTCTTTGAGCTCCAGCAGCAGACGCTCGGCGGTTTTCTTACCAATGCCAGGGATGCGTGTCAGCATAGCTACTTCTTGCTGGCTCACCGCACTAACCAAATCATCAATAGTGACCCCACTCAAGATAGAAAGTGCAGATTTTGCACCGATACCATTAACCTTAAGCAATTGTTTAAAAGTATTTTTTTCTTGCTCGCTGCCAAAGCCATACAGTAATTGCGCATCCTCGCGCACCACAAAATGGGTGAGTAATTGCACTTTTTGTCCAAGCTCTGGCAAATTGTAGAAAGTGCTCATCGGCACTTCCACCTCATAGCCCACACCTTGGCAATCCACAATAACAAAAGGGGGCGCTTTTTCAATGAGTACGCCATTCAATCTTGCAATCATACCAACCGCCCATTCTTGACTCTAAATCCTGCCGTTGCTAACTTACCTAGGCCCTGCCCACCATGTGCATGACATATCGCACAAGCCAAAGCATCCGCAGAATCCGGACTAGGCGTCGCAGGTAAATTCAATAACCGTTTAACCATCTCTTGCACTTGCTCTTTTTGTGCGTGGCCGTTACCCACCACCGATTGCTTGACCTGCAATGCCGTATATTCCGCTACGATTAAATTGCGAATGACCGCAGCACTAATGGCAGCACCACGCGCTTGCCCTAACAATAAAGTGGATTGTGGATTGACATTGACAAAGACTTTTTCAACGGCAACTTGTGTCGGCTGGTATGTATCAATCACCTCAAACAACCCCTCCAAAATCACCTTCAAACGTGCTGGCAGTTCCTCACGATCATTTTCACCTTCTACTGAGTTTTTTTTTGCCGAAGCTGTTTTAATGACGCCGCTAGTGACGTAGCTAAGTTTGTTATCTTGCGTCTCTATCACGCCAAAGCCAGTGATACGTAGACCAGGGTCTATGCCTAATATTCGAATGGAGGAATTCAATTAGCCGTTTTACTCTTCGATGACCGCCGTTGTGTAAACGTCTTGCACGTCGTCTAAATCTTCCAGCATATCCAAGATCTTTTGCATTTTGACTGCATCATCACCAGTAAACACAGTTTCCATCGTAGGCTTCATGGTTACTTCCGCCATCGCTGGTTTTAGGCCAGCAGCTTCCAATGCTTCTTTCACCGTCAAAAAGTCTGCAGGTGGCGTAATCACTTCAATACTGCCATCTTCATCTGTGACAATATCCTCCGCGCCGGCTTCAAGGGCAACTTCCATCACGGCATCTTCACTTACGCCTGGCTCAAATACAATTTGGCCACAATGTTTGAATAAAAACGCTACGCTACCATCTGTACCCAAATTACCACCATGCTTAGTCAATGCATGACGGACATCCATTACAGCACGCTGTTTGTTATCGGTTAAACAGTCAATAATGATGGCCGCGCCATTGATGCCGTAACCTTCGTAGCGAATCTCTTCATAACTCACGCCTTCCAACTCACCCGTGCCTTTTTTGATGGCGCGTGTGATGTTATCCGAAGGCATGTTTTCTTCTTTGGCTTCTGCCACGGCCGCACGCAAACGTGGGTTCATGGCGGTATCACCGCCGCCCAAACGCGCGGCCACGGTGATTTCTTTGATGAGTTTGGTGAAAATTTTGCCGCGTTTAGCGTCTTGACGACCTTTGCGGTGTTGAATGTTTGCCCACTTACTGTGTCCTGCCATGCTGTATCCCTTGAGTGCTTGTAAATAACAAGCGGCATTTTGAGATTACAAACTGCTCAATCTACTCGCTTGATGATATCAAGCGATATTTTAGCATAGGCATGCCGAGACTCAGCATGCGGTCAATGTTTACAGCTCCTGACCTTCCGCACAGTCGACAGGCTTGTGTTTACGCATGGTGATGACCGATATTTGTACCAGCGCTAATGAGATAAGCACCATGCCTATCAGTTCAGCCATATTAGGCACTTCGCCCAGCTGTATCCAAGCGGCAACCACACCAATCACCGGGGCCAACATGCTGGTCATGCTTGCTACTCCCGCTGGCAATATTTGCAATGCATACAACCATAGCAACCACGCCAATGCGCCACTCATCAATACATTAAATAGTACGGCTCCAATTAAATAACCGGTCCATTCAATAGGAGGGGCTGGCACTATCAAAGCAATGGCCACCATAGGGATAGACCCCAACATCATCGGCCAAGCTGTGAGATTGAGTAAATCTAAATGCGGGCTACGCTGATGCAGTTTTTTGGAAATAATAGCTGAAAGCGCCCAAGATACGCCTGAAGCAATGGCTAGAAACATACTGAATCCATCTGCTTTGATATGCAACGGATCGAAAATCAGCACCATGCCAAATACCGCAGATACGACGGCTAGCCATTGCCAGCCTTGCACTTTTTCACCTAACATCGGCCATGCAAATAACATCACCCAAAATGGCATGGTATAGGTGAGCACCGCTGTTTTACCAGCGCCGCCTTCTACCAAGGCCCACAACAATAGGCCAGTAAAACCAATCGTCTGTAGCAAACCTAATACCAACATGGTGGGGAACTCTTTTAGACCAAGTGGGCGTTTGGTGAGGTAAATCACGATAAATAGCACCACCGCACCAAAAAACGTGCGCATGGCGGCAAATTGAAAAGGCCCAGAAAATTGCAGTGCGCTTTTCATCACCACCCAGTTGTACCCCCAAATCAGGGTCAACACTATCAACGCAATCATTGCGCTAATATTTTTTTTGGTGCTACTCTCCATCGCCTATCCAATCATTTTTTAAAGCTCAAACCCATTAATTCCAGATATGGGTGACTGCTTTCCAGTTACCATCGCTCTGTTTGCGGTAAACCAAATGCACATTGCCGCCAAACGTTTGTTTTACGCCATCAGCACCAACCATTGCACCAGCCCAGTTACCACGTTGATACGCTAAATTACCATCTGCAACCGCTTCTGCTAAAGTAAGTTGATGTTCAATCACGCCTGCCTGAATCAGTCCATCAAAAAATGTTTGAATCGCAGTTGTACCTTCGACCGGTGCACCAGCAGGGGCTGGCATGACAGTGGCATTTGCTTCATAAAGTTTAGCAATCGCCTCTGCGTTTTTGCTGTTAAACGCTTGGTCGAATTGTGCATTGATGGCTTGGATTTCTGCTTGAATGTTTTGCATAGTAATTCCTTTAAGTTAGTTAAGTAAAAATAATAGATTAAATCAGTGCAGGGATACCTAATTGAATCAAGCCCAATATTTGGTTTAATTCTTCACGTTTAGTAACATCTAGCCCCTGCATGCATTGTCGCAAGCGGCGATAATAATCCGGCATCACCACATCCAGCTTGGCTTGACCGGCGTCGGTTAGTTTTACAATCACACTGCGCCTATCCGCTTTATCAAAGACCCTGACCACTAAACCACCTTGCTCTAAGCTATCAATCAGGCCTGTCATGGTGGCACGCGTGACCCCAGTTTTTTCGGCAAGTATAGATGGCGTTGACGAGAGGCGTTCTTCACGCATCAGTAGAATCAGCACCCACCAGCGCCCTTGCAGTAAATCATGCTTACTTAGGCAGGCATCCAATGCCAGCGATAGCTCGGTAGCCACGCGCAACAGATTTAAAAAACTGGCTATCGCCGTCACATCCGCATCTGGATAGCGCTCGGCAAATTTTTGTAATACTTCCGGGGTTGGGAGATCTCTTAGTTGCAGCATAATTAGCATCATTATAGTTAGCCTCCTAACTATGTCAAGCGTAATTTTTATAAGCGGGGATATTGGCTAAAAAAATTATCGGAGTATATTTAAATGTGCGTACTCGTGGGGGAGACATCATGAAAACACTCAAACAAATTTTGAATGAAAAAAAAAATCAAGAAATCATCAGTATTGCACCTAACCGCCCAGTATTTGATGCGTTAGTGATTTTGGCTGAATACAAGATTGGCGCTCTGGCCGTGATTGAAGACGACCAATTAGTCGGCATTTTTTCAGAGCGTGATTATGCACGTGAAGTCGTGCTTAAGGGCCGTTCATCCAGAACCACCACAATTAGTGAAGTGATGACTGACAAGGTGATTACTGCCAGCCCAAATGATTTAGTGGATAGCGCGATGCAGACCATGAGCGATAAGCGTATACGCCACTTGCCTATTGTAGAAAATGGAAAAATTTTAGGCATGCTATCCGTAGGAGACTTGCTGAAAGAGACCATTGCCTATCAGCAAGGCTTGATACAACAGCTGGAAAATTACATCCAAGGTAATTAGGTTTTGCTGTGCTGGCGCTTAGCCAGTGCTCATGATTTGCATGACACGTTTATCATGAATGGCGTCTGTTGCGCAGACCTTGATATCCGCATAATGCATTTCACGGATATGCACTTGCAGCCGTAAATGTAAATCTAATCAATAAGGAGATTATTATGTGGACAGCACCAGCAGCTACTGAAATGCGTTTTGGTTTCGAAGTAACCATGTACGTTATGAACAAATAATTTTGTTCACTATAGAAAGGGAGCAATCGCTCCCTTTTTTGTTTTTTATTCGCCAATGATTTTAATCAGCACGCGTTTATTACGTCTCCCATCAAACTCACCGTAAAAGATTTGTTCCCACGGGCCAAAGTCTAATCTACCTTCAGTCACGGCCACCACTACTTCACGCCCCATCACTTGGCGTTTGATGTGCGCATCTGCATTGTCTTCACCCGTGTCGTTATGACGATAACCGCTCACAGGTTCATGTGGCGCGAGTTTTTCTAGCCATACTTTGTAATCATGGTGTAGGCCGCGCTCATCGTCGTTAATAAAGACACTGGCTGAAATGTGCATGGCATTAATTAAAGCCAGCCCTTCTTTGATGCCACTTTCACGCAAGCATGTCTCTACATCCCCAGTAATATTTTTGAAATCCATACGCGCTGGAATGTTGAACCACAACTCTTTACGATAGCTTTTCATTGTCACCTCCTCCTAAACATTAATTATTCTAGCATTCAATGCCATAAAAAAAGGCCTCCTTAGAGGCCTCTTACTTATTACTTAAATCACCCTTTCACATCGAGCGCTTGTGAAAACACTTTGCCTTCGTTATCTGTTGCCACCACTTCCAGTTTGCCAGGCGCATCAGGCACAAACTTAAATTTCATGTAAGGATTTTCGCTAGTACCTACGCCAACATCCACCGTCATCACGGGTTTACCGTTATAGGTAAAGGCTGTTTTGTTAATGTAAAACGCTGGCACAAACCCTTGTGAGACTAAATCACGTTGCAAGCCCGTGCGCATGACGTGACGAATATTGAATACCGCTTGGCTCGGACTGCCAAACTTCACAGGGCTTTCCACGTTCATCTTGATTTTACCTGCCTCAGCGCGCACTGCGGCTTCGTCATTGTCGACAGTGCCACCACAACCACCTGCTGCACGAATTTCGCGTTTAGCCATGTAGAGCTTGCCATCGGCTGATTCACCCACCAAGCGCACGTAGGAGTCAGTTTCCATACGGATGCGTGTTTCCATCACAAAGTTACCTAGCATCTCTGTCAGGTGATACGTGGCAGCTAATTGAATGGGGTTGGCATCGACGAGCACATAGATTTTTTTGATGTCTACACCGTTGGCGGCTGCTTTGTCGTAAGTGTAGGTGACTGGCACTTGCGCACCACTTTCCGCACGGCGTGGCGCATCAATTTTAATAAAATCCACTTCTTGAATATCGCGTTTAGCAAAAAATGCTTCTTTCACCACTGGCCATAATTTAGGATCTGCCTCGGCTTGCGCAATGCTTGTCATGCCTAGCAACAAACTAGTAGAAATGGATAATGTTAAAAATAATTGATTTAGCTTCATATGCGCTTACACCCCTGTCTATTTTTGTCTACGTTCTCTGTAAGTAACGTATCTCAACTTCTTTAGATTACGTGATGCTATTTTAGTTTTCCATAGCAGATTGTATGTGACTCGCATCACACATACTTTAGTCTGCTCAACAAAGCAAACCTTACAACCATTGTTTAAGCTGCTGCGTTCGGGTCGCCAGATGGACGCATGACATAGTTGGGGTCAGCGTATTCTTCAAAGTTAAGCTCCACGCCGTTACCTGCTGGGTCTTTCAAATTGATTTGTTTAGTGCCGCTAGCCAAAGTACGTGTGGTGTAAGGAATGCTGTGTGCTGTTAAATGCGCTTCCATCGCTGGCATATCGGTACATGTGAAAGACACATGATCGTACGTGCCATGCACATGCAGTTGTGGGGCCGTCGGTGTTTTATATTCCGCCAGATGAATCACATCGTTATTGCCAATACACAGCCAGTAACCATAAGTGGTACTAGCGACACGCTTGCCAACCGTTAGGCCAATGATGTCACAATAAAAGTCTTTCAATTTGTGCATGGTTTCGCGGTCAGAGCGAAAATTCACATGGTTGATTTCGGTCACTGGCATATTCTTATCCGATGATGATTAAAGTACAAAGCACGCTGAGTATAGTATAAACAATTACTCACCCTCAAATTGACATAGCGCAAAGGTTGGCAGGCCTAGCTTTTGCAAGCGTTGCATACCACCTAAATCTGGCAAATCAATGACAAACGCACAACCAATAATGTTGCCACCCAACTGGTTAATCAGACTCACCGCTGCTATGGCTGTTCCACCCGTTGCAATTAAATCATCCAGCAATAACACCTGCTCACCCTCAGAGATGGCATCTTGATGTATTTCCATCACATCAGTGCCGTACTCCAGCGCATATTCCTGCTGAAAAGTCTGTGCCGGCAACTTTCCAGATTTTCTGATCGGCACAAACCCTACGCCTAATTTGTAAGCCACC
Source organism: Betaproteobacteria bacterium Ga0077540 (assembly GCA_001464125.1). GTDB lineage: Bacteria > Pseudomonadota > Gammaproteobacteria > Burkholderiales > Methylophilaceae > Methylophilus. The sequence continues at coordinate 300,054 of LNEP01000012.1, forward strand.
GCGGCACCAATCACAAAGCCACGCGCTTCTATTCCAACAATCTTATCTATTTTGTGGTTGGCGTATTGCTCAGCCAACCCGTCTACTAAAAGATGTAAGCCCTTTGGGTCTTTGAGCAAGGTCGTGATGTCACGAAACATAATGCCCTGTTTAGGGTAGTGCGGGATGGTACGGATAAGGGATTTGAGATGCGCAATTGTCATTTTAGAGCGTGTAACTAATGATGTTATTTGTTTCTGACACTTTTTTGTCCGCAAACAAAATATCCATGATTTTATCTATATCAGACTGGGGTAACTTTTTTTGAAACATTGCTGAAATATGCTGAGTTAGTGTTTTGCGTCTGCGAGGCAGACTTCGACTCGGGGTCTTACGTAGTACATCTAAAACTCGAGAATAATTAGCATCACTAATAGGGGTATTGCTCAACTCCAACAAACTATTGATACGTTTGCAAACCAAGCCCGCTTTATTAAGGAATTTTATGAGAGGGTCAAAACCCTTATCCTTAGACAGAACGATACACTCTGATTTGCAAGAACTTTCAAGTATGCGTCCAAGTTGCATTGCGATATGAAAATCTAGGGCATTGCTTCCATTACCCTCTATCTTCACCCATTCGACCTTTGTACCCAATGGTTGGGCAGCATCAACCAACTCAAATGGAATATTTTTTTGATTTGCACCAACAAAAATGCTTACGTTAAAAGCTTTATCAATTTTAGAAAAATCTACTTGCTGTACATTCTCAAAGTCGACCAATAGTACTTTTTCAGCCATTTCAAACCTCTAAAATGAAAATCGCGCCGCGCAGACAAGGCGCAAGCGCGAAGACAGTACAATTAGTACGGCAAACGCTTGCAACACTGTATGCGCAAGCGAGATCATTTTAGCCAGCGGTGTTTTGCGTGCGAACGCGGATGTGCAGTTCTCTCAGTTGTTTCTCGTCCACCTCATTCGGCGCATTGGTCATTAAACATTGTGCACGTTGTGTTTTTGGGAAAGCAATCACATCACGAATCGACTCAGCACCCGCCATGAGCGTCACTAAACGATCCAAACCAAACGCTAAACCGCCATGTGGAGGCGCACCATATTGCAAGGCATCTAGTAAGAAGCCAAATTTTTCTTGGGCTTCTTCTTTGCTAATTTTCAAAGCATCAAATACTTTGGATTGCACGTCTGATTTGTGGATACGCACAGAACCACCGCCGACTTCCCAGCCATTGAGTACCATGTCATACGCTTTTGAAAGCGCTGCACCCGGGTTAGATACAAGTAAGTCTTCGTGACCATCTTTAGGCGCAGTGAACGGATGATGCAAGGCCACCCAGCGGTCGTTCTCTTCATCGTGTTCAAACATGGGGAAATCCACCACCCATAGCGGTGCCCAAGCGCGACCATCGACATGGCCTTTGTCGTGACCGACTTTTAAGCGCAACGCGCCTAAAGCCTCGTTCACTACTTTAGTTTTATCGGCACCAAAGAACACAATATCGCCATTTTGCGCACCTGTGCGCTCAATAATGGCTTGTAATGCGTTCACATGGATGTTTTTGACGATTGGACTTTGCAGGCCTTCTTCGTTCAATTTAGTGATGTCGTTAATTTTGATGTATGCCAAGCCTTTAGCACCGTAGATTTTCACAAATTCGGTATAGGCATCAATCTCAGAACGGCTGATGGCAGCGCCATTTGGCACGCGCAGAGCTGCTACGCGACCGCCTACCATATTGGCAGCACCCGCAAACACTTTAAAGTCGACGTCTTTCATGACATCTGAAAGCTCGGTGATTTCTAAGGTCACGCGCATATCGGGCTTATCAGAACCATATTTATTCATGGCTTCGGCAAATGGCATGCGTGGGAATTTGGCTGGCAAATCCACATTTTGTACTTTTTTCAACATATGGCGAATCATCTCTTCGACGATGTCCATAATGTCGTTTTCTTCCAAGAACGATGTTTCAATATCCACTTGGGTAAATTCTGGTTGGCGGTCTGCGCGCAAATCTTCATCACGGAAGCATTTGGTGATTTGGAAGTAACGGTCAAAACCAGACACCATCAATAATTGTTTAAACAATTGTGGTGATTGTGGCAATGCAAAGAACTGACCATGATGCACACGGCTCGGCACCAAGTAATCACGCGCACCTTCTGGCGTTGAACGCGTCAGCATGGGGGTTTCCACCTCAATAAAGCCGTTTTCGTCTAGGTAGTCACGCAGATTTTTAGCTACTTTGTAACGCAACATGAGGTTCTTTTGCATGGCCGGGCGACGCAAATCAATATAACGGTGCTCTAAACGCACAGTCTCAGTCAGGTTGTCGTCATCCAACATAAACGGTGGCGTGAGCGATGGATTGAGAATTTCAATCTCAGTCGCCAGCATTTCCACTTCGCCGGTTGGGATATTTGGATTCACAGTGCCTTCTGGGCGCGCACGTACTTTACAGACCACTTTCAGCACGAACTCATTGCGTACCGTTTCTGCTGCTGCAAATGCTTCTTTGGTGTCTGGGTCAATCACAATCTGCGCCATACCTTCACGGTCGCGCAAATCAATAAAAATCACACCGCCGTGGTCGCGGCGACGATGCGCCCAACCGCATAAAGTAATGGTTTGTCCGATAAGTTCGCGGTTAACATGGCCGCAGTAGTGTGTACGCATCATAGTTCTTCGTTAATCTAATTAAGTTAATCTGTGTAGTCGGTTAAAATTTTGGGTGGTACTTCGTTGGGTGCAACAACCCCCATGGAAATAATGTATTTCAATGCTTGATCTACGCTCATGTCGAGCTCAATCACATCTGCTTTGGGCATTATTAAAAAGAAACCAGAGGTAGGGTTAGGCGTCGTTGGGACGTATACGCTGACATACTCACCGTGTAAGTGATTGACGATATCACCACTGGGCGTGCCCGTTAAAAATGCGATGGTCCAACTGCCTTGGCGTGGGTATTGCACTAGTAACGCTTTACGGAAAGCATTGCCAGAATCTGAAAACAAGGTATCAGATACTTGCTTAACGCTGGAGTAAATAGATTTGACCACCGGTACGCGCGTGAGTAAACCTTCCCACACTGCAATCAAGTGCTGTCCAAAAATGTTGGTTGCAATCAAGCCTGTTACAAATATCGTCAACAACGTCAAAAGCACACCAAAGCCAGGGACATCTTGACCCAAAAACTCTTTGGGACGCCAAGTGACTGGCAATAGCAATAGGCTTTGATCTAACGTATTAATTAAGGTTGCCAACACCCATGCGGTAATGATCAAAGGCACCAACACCAGCAAACCTGTAAAGAAGTATTTTTTAATCATAACCAGGCTTTAGTGGCAGGCACATCCTGGATTGCAAGCAGCTGGTTTTGCTTCGGCTTCTGTAGCAACAGGCTCTGTAGGTTTGGTTGAACCGTTATTTTTATTTTTAAAATCAGTTGCATACCAGCCGCTGCCCGTAAGCTGAAAGCTAGGCGCAGACAATTGCTTTGAAAACGCCATCGCTTCACATTGCGGGCAAGCCTCAACATTTGGCGCACTGACTTTGCGCATCACTTCTTGTTTAAACCCACAACTATTACATTGGTAATCGTAAATCGGCATATTTATTGCATGAAGTCATTAAATCATTGGGATTCACATTATAGCCGATGTTAAGTAATTGTTTAATTGATAATTATTTTAAGGCATACTAAGCATGACATAGGGGGGTAACACACGTTGAAAAACGTTGTTAACAATCTGGCGTACTACAGTTTTATTGCCATTTTTTTACTCACTGCACCAATTGCGCTAGCGCAGTCGGCAGGGACTGTTTTATTTAAAAGCGGCAATGCAGTTGTGACGCGTGCAGACCAATCCACCCAGCCCATTCGACAACATGATGCCGTGCTCAATGGCGACATCATAGACACCAAAAATGGTCGTGTGCAAATTGGGTTTATTGATGGCGGCAAAGTCTCCCTGCAGCCAGATACCATATACAAGATCAGCCAATACAGCTTCTCTGGTAAGGAAGACGGTAGTGAGTACGCACTTACGGAGCTGGTAAAAGGTGGCTTACGTACCATCAGCGGGTTGATTGGGCATAAAAATCGCGAGCGGTACCAGCTCAAAACACCCGTTGCCACGATTGGCATTCGGGGTACCGAGTTTACTGTGATTTTTGTTGGCAACAAATTGATTATGACGACCAATCAAGGTAGCGTGGATGTGTGCAATGCAGGTGGCTGCCGTAATGCAATCGCCGGTCAATCGATTACCACTTCAAGCGAATCTGTGCAGCCGCAGCACACACATGAAACAGCCAGCATCAGTGCGGCACCACCATCGCTGACAAAACCAATATTTGTACAGGCAGAAAATTTAGGAAAAGACAGAGTGAGTGCGGTAGTGACGGAAACTGTGCTGCAAGCCTCACTTAGTACTCTATCTGGTGTAAGTAACAACCCGCCTGGCACACCCGTAGATTCTAGTGCACCAACAACAAGCGCCCAAACGGATATTTTACTTAGCGGCATCGGACAAGGCGCTTATTTTAACTATGCATTATTAGGCGGCAGATTAGATAGCAACACGAACAACAATCTGAGCCGATACCAAACAGAAGAAATAGATCTGCAATTGATTGCAGCCAATTTAGATAATTTTTACAGCGATAGCTTAGTTAGTATGGGACTGGTTCGCGGCAGAATTAACAATCAGAATGTAGGTTTATTAAGCTATGTTGCGGGTGATGCAACACAACCGGCCAACCTGTTGCAACTAGCCAACCTGAATGCTGCGCTGCAATATAATGTGTTAGCCTCTACTGCGCCTGTGCTTGGCTTCCAAGGTCAAACCAGTGCGATTGGCACAGCCAACAGCGTGACCGGTAACCTGAGCGTTAACTTTGCTAGCTATGCTTACAGTTACGGCCTCAATGTCCCCATTGGTGCAATCACCTATACGCTGGCTGGAAGCAATAATTTAACAGCAGGTTCAGCAGAGTTTGCCAACAACGGCACCATCACTTCAAATCTGGGCAATATCGGCTGTATTGCAGGATGCAGTGGTGCAATGCAAGACGCCAACGGCAACCCCGCCAACATTGTTGGTCGATTTATCGGCCCGGCTGCTGAGCGTGCCGGCATTCAATACGGGTTCAACATTGGTCAAACACAAGCATTGACAGGCAGCATAGTGCTTGGTCGATAACGAGAGTAAATATAAGTAAAAAGCCCGCAATGAGCGGGCTTTTTACTTATTCACAAAGGGGTGATTAGAAAGGAATATCGTCATCAAAATCATCAAAATTACTACCGCCTGCAGGCTTGCTTGCAGGTGCTTGCGCTGGGGCACTGGCCCTTGGTGGCGCTTGATTATAATCATCTGGACCTGCTGCTTGTCCCATATCACCATCATAACTAGCACTACCACCATCGCGACCACTGCCTAACATTTGCATTTGGTCTGCTACGATTTCAGTGGTGTAGCGTGTCACACCATCTTTTTCCCATTTTCGGGTTTGCAAACGGCCTTCCACATACACTGGACGACCTTTTTTGAGATATTCGCCGGCAATTTCAGCCAAACGACGATACATCACAATATTGTGCCACTCTGTTTTTTCTTGTTTAACACCTGATTTATCTTTCCAGCTATCGGTGGTAGCAATACTAAAGTTAGCCACAGCCTCACCATTGGGCATATAGCGTACTTCAGGATCACGCCCTAAATTACCCACCAAAATTACCTTATTGACTGATGCCATTATTCACTCCCTATCAGTTTTAATATCGTTTGTTCTGTCGCTATTTGCGTCGCTTCCGGCAATTGATTGTTCAACTTCACAATCAACATATGTTCTTTGGCAATGGCCACCGCTTCATGCACACCACTTAATGCCGCCACCTGCCGCTGCAAGTCACCGGCCTGTGCATCATCAAAACCTTGTATATGATACATCTTTGTCTTCACGCTGAGGGGTGTTTTCATACCAAATGCTAGCAGAAACCAAACCATCATCAATGCCGCGCAAAACAAAAACACGGCTGTATAATCAAAGCGGTGTGATAAGTAACCGCCCACTGTCGCGCCTAGAAACATACCAAAAGATTGCGCTGTATTGTGCACACCCATAGCGGTGCCTTTTGCGGCGGCGGGAGCCATCTTTGAAATCAGCGATGGCAGCGATGCTTCCAAAATATTAAAGGCAACAAAGTACACCACCAATGAAGCCACAATGCCCCAAAAGTGATGAATGTTATAAGCAAAAATGAGCTGTGCTGCCAGCATTAAACCCACGGCTGCTATAAACACTGGTTTAAGTTTGGCTTTTTTCTCTGCATAAATTATTGCAGGCACCATGAGTAAAAATGAAAACATTAACACTGGCAAATACACCTGCCAGTGCTCATTTTCAGTGAGCGTGCTTGTCTTATTCAATGCAAACGGCACCACAATAAACATAGCCATTTGCGCACCGTGTAAACAAAAGGTACCAAAGTTCAGACGCAATAATTGGCTATCTTTGAGCACATCTTTCATCAGACTGGGCGCGGCTTGTGCGTCTGAATGGAATATGGAGTGCGCTGGGTCAGGCACAGCATATTTGACGACCAATATCGCCAATAGAGAAAGAATGCCCGTCATCCAAAAAATACCGGGAACCCCTATCCATTGATTGAATATGGGCCCAGCCACCAACGATATGGCAAAGGTCAACCCAATAGTTGCGCCTATCATGGCCATGGCTTTAGTGCGGTGTTCTTCGCGTGTGGAATCTGCAACCAAGGCCGTGACCACTGCAGAAATGGCACCGGCGCCTTGAATAGCACGGCCTAAAATCACGCCATAAATACTATGGGACATAGCTGCGATGACACTACCAAGTGCAAACAACAACAAGCCCACGTAAATTAAGCGCTTGCGACCAAAACGGTCTGAAGCCATCCCAAACGGCAATTGCAATAGCACTTGCATTAAGCCATAAGCACCCAATGCCAAGCCGATTAATGTGTGATTATCACCGCCATCTAACTTCTCGGCGTAAATGGCAAAAATAGGCAAAATCAAAAACATACCCAACATACGCAAGCCGTAAATGGAAGCCAAACTGACTGTCGCGCGTAACTCTGTGCGCGTCATTTTTTCTGAAAACTGCATTAATATTTGGAAGTCTTTCGAATAATTGCGTATATTATCAGGTTGCCTCACTTTTCGTTAAAGTATCATGGAATTTATTAAAATCCGCGGTGCACGTACGCACAATCTCAAGAACGTTTCGCTAGATATTCCACGCAATCAGCTAGTAGTGATTACTGGCTTATCCGGCTCTGGCAAGTCCAGCCTAGCCTTCGATACGCTCTATGCAGAGGGACAACGCCGCTACGTAGAGAGCTTATCGGCTTACGCACGGCAATTTTTGGCGCGTATGGACAAGCCTGATGTGGATTTGATTGAAGGTTTATCGCCTGCCATTTCCATTGAGCAGAAATCCACTTCGCACAACCCGCGCTCCACCGTAGGCACGGTGACTGAAATCCATGATTACTTGAGATTATTATTTGCACGTGCTGGTGATCCTGAATGTCCAGATCACGGTATCAAATTGGAAGCACAAACGGTTTCTCAAATGGTGGATGCCGTGTTGAAACTGCCGGAAGACACCAAGTTGATGGTGCTAGCGCCGGTGGTTTCCAACCGCAAAGGCGAACAGCTCGATTTATTCGATGAACTCAAAGCACAAGGGTTTGTACGCTTGCGCATAGACGGCCAAATTTACGAAATGGATGCGCTGCCTCAATTGGCCAAAACCACCAAGCACAACGTAGATGTGGTGGTAGACCGCTTAAAAGTACGTGAAGATATGAAACAACGTATTGCGGAATCCCTTGAAACTGCATTGCGCCTGGCCGATGGTAAAGCCATTGCTTTGGAAATGGATAATGATAAAGAGCATTTGTTCTCCGCCAAATTTTCTTGTCCAGTGTGTGACTACTCACTTGCAGAACTAGAACCACGATTATTTAGCTTTAACAATCCTATGGGCGCATGCCCTAAATGCGACGGCTTAGGCAATGTCACGTTCTTTGACCCTAAACGCGTGGTGGCATTTCCACACTTATCTCTTGCCAGCGGAGCAATCAAAGGCTGGGATAAACGCAATCAATTTTACTTCCAAATGCTGGCCAGCCTCAGTCAACATTACAACTTTGATTTGGAAGTCGCATTTGAAGAGTTGCCTGAAGACATTCAAAACATTTTGCTTTTCGGCTCAGGCAAAGAGCAAATCACTTTCCGCTACTTGAATGAGCGCGGCACCTTCTTTGGCAAAACGCATAGCTTTGAGGGCATTATTCACAACCTGCAACGTCGTTACCGTGAAAGTGATTCCACTGCGGTGCGTGATGAACTTGCAAAATACATTAATGCCACAACCTGCCCTGACTGCTCAGGCACACGTTTAAGACGTGAAGCGCGACATGTAAAGGTGGGTGAAAAGAACATTCACCAAATATGTGAAGTGCCACTTAAGCAAGCGCTCACTTTCTTTGAATCACTTGAATTACATGGTGCCAAATTAGCCATTGCCGATAAAATCGTCAAGGAAATTGAAAGCCGCTTAAAATTTTTGACCAATGTAGGTTTGGAATATTTATCACTATCTCGTTCAGCAGAGACGCTATCCGGCGGTGAGGCTCAGCGCATTCGTTTAGCTTCGCAAATTGGTAGCGGCTTGACTGGTGTGATGTACGTATTAGATGAACCTTCTATCGGTTTACATCAGCGCGATAACGACAGGCTTTTAGACACATTGAAGCGCTTGCGTGACATTGGCAATAGCGTAATTGTGGTCGAACACGATCAGGATGCAATTATGCTGGCCGATTACGTAGTGGATATTGGGCCTGGCGCAGGTGAGCATGGCGGTCAAATTGTGGCAGAGGGCACGCCGGCACAAATTCAAGCCAATCCTAAATCGCTTACCGGGCAATATTTAAGCGGCAAAAAACAAATCGAATACAAGAAAGTACGCACCAAAGCGGATCCCGCACGCTGGCTCAAACTCACGCATGCCACAGGTAACAATCTGCGTGATGTGTCAGTTGAGATTCCTGTAGGCTTGCTCACTTGCGTCACTGGCGTATCTGGCAGCGGCAAATCTACACTGATTAACGACACCTTATATCGTGTTGTGGCTCAGCATTTATATGGTAGCAATACAGAGCCTGCCACATTTGGCGAAATTGACGGCTTAGCTTTCTTCGACAAAGTGGTGGATGTGGACCAAAGCCCAATTGGCCGTACACCGCGCTCCAACCCCGCAACCTATACTGGCTTATTCACACCGATTCGCGATTTGTTTGCTGCCGTGCCAGAAAGCCGCGCCCGTGGTTATGGGCCAGGGCGCTATTCATTTAACGTGAAAGGTGGCCGTTGTGAGGCCTGCCAAGGCGATGGCGTAATCCGTGTTGAAATGCACTTTTTGCCTGATGTCTACGTGCCTTGTGATGTATGCAAAGGCCAGCGCTATAATCGTGAAACTTTGGAAATCAACTTCAAAGGCAAAAACATCCGCGAAGTGTTGGAAATGACGGTGGAGCAAGCGCATGCATTCTTTAACGCCCAACCAGTGATAGAGCGCAAACTGAAAACGCTATTGGATGTAGGTTTGGGTTATATCACGCTTGGCCAATCTGCCACTACGCTTTCCGGCGGCGAGGCACAACGTGTCAAATTAGCATTAGAACTCAGCAAACGCGATACAGGGCGCACGTTATATATATTGGATGAACCTACCACCGGCTTGCACTTTGCCGACATTCAATTGTTGCTTGATGTGATTCATCGCCTACGCGATGCTGGCAATACCATTGTGATTATTGAACACAATTTGGATGTGATTAAAACAGCAGACTGGATCATTGATATGGGCCCAGAAGGCGGTGATGGCGGCGGCATGGTAGTAGGCGTTGGTACACCTGAAACCGTAGCTGAAATCAAAGAGAGTTATACCGGGAAATACCTCAAACCCATGCTGGGCTAAGAGTTAAATCCACTAAAAGTCTTAGCAGACGTTGGTTACAAGTAATCTTGTGCTTCGTGCACAAAGTGCTGATAACTGTCTATTTTTTCGGCAAATGCTTGTTGGTCGGTAATGTTCAGTAATTTTGCAATCGCAGGATCAAGCGATTTGGCAATCTCTTCAGCCGATTTGCCCAACTCAAAACCTGAAGCAATATGCACCGCCACATACACTACTGGGGCTAGTATGCAGTCCTTGTCTTTTAGTGGCTCCGCATAATGACGCAACACACATAAAATTTCTTCCGGGAAGTTCCACATTTTGGCTAGCATCTCACCAATTTGGCAATGATCAATGCCTAAAATGGATTGCTCAATACCTTTTCTCTCTAACGCACTTTGTCCTCTGCACGCTTGCAACACCTGTGCGCCTGCAGCAGGAAACACAATATGAATCGGCAACTGACCAACGCTGTGTAACAGCCCCGCAATATATGCGGTACCGGCATGCAAACCAAATTCATGGCTGATTTGTCGTGAAATACTGGCCGTGATGAGGCTATGCCCCCAAAAGTGATGCAAATCCATCCCTGGGATACTAGTGAATGTAGTAGTAACACCAGATGCCACGACCAACGTTTCTAAGTTTTCAAAACCAATCAGCGCCACAGCGTCTTCAATGGTTTTTACCTGACGGCTGCAACCAAAATAAGCAGAGTTTGACATGCGTAATACACGCGCAGACAGCACCTGATCATGATTGATGGTATTAGCGAGCTTGTGTAAATCAATGTCGTCTTCGTTTAATTGTTCAGTCACCTCCTGCACCACTTTTGGCAGCATAGGCAGGTGATTAATTTGCTCAAAAAAATTGTCGACTAAGTTCATGTTGTGGTTTAGCCCAAATACAGTATGTCGGACTACTTTAACCCTTGCCAATAGTATTTAATTGAAAAAATAAAAGGGGAAAAGTGTGGCTACTCTGGCTATCTATACAGATGTATTTTTTTGATAGGGGAGTTGCTTTTGCAATTAAAAATAGGCGTAAGCAAATATCCCCAGCATAACTAGCAACAGTAATAGCTTAAGTACAAATGCTATTACGAACCCGACACCTGCGGAAAGCCCAGCTAATGTGGCTTGATGTAGGTTACGATTAAATACGTACTCACCAACAAGTGCACCCAATATGGCACCAACAAAGATTCCCAAGCCACCCAAAACCAACCCCAGCAAGCTGCCTATGGCCAATCCCCAAAGTGCATATTTACTTGCGCCAGCCTTTTTGGTGGTATAAAAAGCCAGCACAAAATCAACTAAAAAGGCTAACAAAGCAATCACCCCCAAAACGGCAATCACGCTTAAGCTAACTGTTTGAAAGTTATTTTGCCAAGCCAGTGTCAGCATACCCAAAAATACTATGGGTACCCCCGGCAACACAGGCAAAAAGGTACCAATACTGCCTAATACAATTAACAAAACTGCTAGTGCAAATAACCAATCCATCTCAAATCCTCGTTATTAGCGGGTTTGGCAATTAAACTCAGGGTACCTCTGCAAAGCGCATGCGCGCCTGGATCGTCGCCGTTCTGCGATTGAGGTAGCGTGTATTACGATGGTCATCGTAAAAACGTGGATTCGGCACCATCGCCGCCAACTTAGCCGCCTGCTGACGGTTTAAACCACCTGCACTGGTTTTAAAATAATGCCTTGCAGCCGCTTCGGCACCAAACACGCCGTTGCCCCACTCAATCACATTCAAATAGATTTCTAAGATACGCCTTTTACTCAACGTCTTTTCTAGCATAAGCGTAATCAGCACTTCCTCAGCTTTGCGCCAAGGGGTGCGCTTGCTTGATAAAAACAAGTTTTTGGCCAATTGCTGACTAATGGTGGAACCACCTGCAACCAGTTTGCCTTTTTTCAAGTTTTTCTCGTAGGCTTTCTCTATGCCTTCCCAATCAAAGCCTTCATGGTTAACGAATTTTGCATCCTCACTAGCCACCAACGCACGCTTCAAATGATTAGAAATTTTCGCATAATCCACCCACTTGTATTTTAATTTAGCATCGGGATTTTTCTCTTGCATCACCGCCAAGCGATCATCCATAAAAGCGGTAGTTGAAGGATTAAATTTTATCCACCATACGATATGTAGAAAAATCCATAGTTGGTAGACAATCACCCACATTAAAAAAAGCGCTAGCAAACGTTTCACATAGCCACCCATGCTCAGTGGCCGCGCATTCGGTTTACTATTGAACAGCCAGCGTATCAAGCGTTTCTCAACTGCGCGATCACAGGCTGGGTGAGTGGACGCACACCACGCCAAATATAAAATGCCTCTGCCGCCTGCTCCACCAGCATACCAAGCCCATCCGCCACTTGCGCACCAGCCTCACGCGCTTGTTTCATAAAAGGCGTTTCACGCCCGTACATCATGTCATAAGCCAAGCAACCCGGCGCAAAAACACTGCTTGGAATAGGAAGTACGGTATCGGTTAATCCTGTAGAGGTGGCGTTGATAATCAAGTCATAGGACTTTTCGAGGGAATCGTAAGTACTTGCATTGACCTCACAATCCTTGATGCCCATAACAAGGTCTAAGGCTTTTTCATGAGTACGATTAGCAATCGTAATACTTGAGGCGCATAAAAGTGAGTTCAATACTCCGTGTGCAGCACCTCCCGCACCCAAAATTAAGACATGTTTATTTGTAATGTCAAAACCCAAATTTTTTTCAATATCATTTCGCAACCCAATACCATCAGTATTATCGCCGTGAAGATTGCCATGGGTATTCACCAAAGTATTAACCGCACCAGCTCCTGAGCTAACGACTCTAGCACTCAAACTATCGCACAATTGATATGCTTCAAACTTAAACGGCACCGTGACATTGGCACCTTTATAACCATGTGCAATTAGCTCACGGACTGTCGATTCAAACCCATCCAAAGGTGCCAAAATTGCTTCATAACTAATGTCTTCACCGGTTTGCTTGGCAAACGCTTGATGAATGATAGGCGACTTGCTGTGCCCGATAGGATTACCTATCACCGCATATTTATCTGTCATGCGTTAATTTGTCCAAGGCAACCCGGCATGGCGCCAGCCATTAATCAAGGTACGCTGTTTCAGGCTATTGGCCTCGCCTTCAAAACCCTCCACCATGTTGTAAGCATGTTGATATCCCAACTGCTGCGCCAACACCGCCGCATTATGGCTACGACCGCCGGTACGGCACATAAAAATCACCGTAAGTTCTTTATCCAAAGCCGCCTGAAGTTGTGCTGCAAAATCTTGATTAGCCACCATGCCTGGATAAAAGGCCCATTCAATATGGGTGGTTTGCGGCACGCGACCCACCAACTCCAGTTCTGCACGTGAGCGTACATCCACCAAAACGGCGTCTGGATTACCCTGCAGTACCGCAAAGGTTTCTTGCGGCGTCAACAGACCCGCATAAGCAATTTGATTTTGTATTGCTCGCTCATGTGCAAGTGCTAAAATTTGAGACGGTGTGTCCATCGTCACTCTCCCAATTAATCTATTTAAGTAATAGCTAATAGCCGCAAGTATATCGCGAAAATACAGGTAAAATTTCTCACATAAATTAACGCACCATTTTTGTGCTCTAATTATCTTGATGCACCAATTTGGTTCACAATAAAAACGGCTATTTTGCCCCGATATCCATTTAATGCGGCGTTTAGCTATTTTTCGCTGGCACACTTCCTGCTAATATTACAGCTTAAGATTTAAGTTTTATTCAAAAATAAATAATCCATCATCAATACTCACTCAACATTAGGAGAAGGTAATGTCTGTTGCAAATGTAATGAAAATGGTGAAAGAAAACGACATTAAATTTGTTGATTTTCGTTTTACCGATACGCGTGGTAAAGAACAGCACGTCACTGTGCCTGTTTCAGCTTTCGATGAGTCTAAATTTACGGAAGGTCACGCGTTTGATGGCTCTTCAATCGCCGGTTGGAAAGGCATTCAAGCCTCTGACATGCAATTGATGCCTGATGCATCAACAGCAAACATCGATCCATTCATGGACGAGCCAACATTGATTTTAACTTGCGACGTGGTTGACCCAACAGATGGTAAAGGCTATGACCGTGACCCACGTAGCTTGGCAAAACGTGCTGAAGCTTACTTAAAATCAAGCGGCCTAGGTGATACAGCTTACTTTGGTCCAGAGCCAGAATTCTTCATTTTTGACTCTATCAACTGGTCTGTAGACATGCACGGCAGTTCCGTCAAAATCAACTCTGAAGAAGGCGCTTGGTCATCTTCAGAAAAATTTGAAGGCGGCAACACTGGCCACCGTCCAGCAGTTAAAGGTGGTTATTTCCCAGTACCTCCAGTCGATTCATTACATGACATCCGTTCTGCAATGGTTGTAACCTTAGAGCAAATGGGCGTGCCTGTTGAAGTACACCATCACGAAGTGGCGACTGCCGGTCAATGTGAGATTGGTACTAAATTCTCAACACTGACACAACGTGCTGATTGGACACAAATCTTGAAATACGTTGTATTGAATACAGCACACGCTTACGGCAAAACAGCGACTTTCATGCCTAAACCAATGTTTGGCGATAACGGTTCAGGTATGCACGTTCACCAATCTGTATGGAAAGATGGCAAAAACTTGTTTGCAGGTAGCGGCTACGCTGGCTTGAGCGAATTCGCTCTGTACTACATTGGCGGCATCATCAAGCATGCACGTGCTTTGAACGCGATTACTAACCCAGGCACAAACTCATACAAACGTTTAGTACCACACTATGAAGCGCCAGTTAAATTAGCATACTCAGCTAAAAACCGCTCTGCTTCTATCCGTATCCCATTTGTACATGGCGAAAAAGCACGTCGTGTTGAAGCACGTTTCCCAGATCCAATTGCTAACCCATACTTGGCTTTCTCTGCCTTGCTAATGGCTGGTTTAGACGGCGTACAAAACAAAATTCACCCAGGTGAGCCAGCAACAAAAGACTTGTACCATCTTCCACCAGAAGAAGATGCAAAAATTCCAACCGTATGTTCTTCATTAGAGCAAGCATTGGAGTATTTGGATAAAGACCGTGAGTTCTTAACCCGCGGCGGTGTGTTTACCGATGACTGGATTGACGCATATATTGCATTAAAAATGGAAGAAGTCACTAAATTACGTCAAACACCACACCCAGTGGAATTTGGCTTGTACTACTCTTGCTAGTTTGACATTGCACTGCTAATGTTAATTTAGCAATGCACTAAAACAGGGCAAAACAAAACAGGGCAACTTCGGTTGCCCTGTTTTTTTATATACATCCCCGTCAACCAAATCTATAATTCTTCGTTGCTAACTATAAGACTCTCATCTAAACTATTGGTATGAATAAACAATTTACATTTGTAAGCATTGTACTTTCTACCCTGATTGCTTCTGTGGCGCATGCGGAAATCTATAAGCATGTCGATGCCGACGGGAGAATCACTTATTCCAACGTTAAAATCAAAGGCGCCAAAAAGTTAGACTTGGAGCCAGCAGACACTAACTTCGGTAACCCGCCAAAATCAAATAACAAATCGTCTGACGAGACAAAATCGACCACGCCTGGCAACTTCCCTAAAGTGGATGCCAACACCCAAAACCAACGTGATGCCAAGCGCAAAGATATCCTTAAAGCCGAATTAGAATCGGAAAAACAAGCACTTGAGCGCGCCAAGCAAGCCTATGCTGAAGGCGAGGCTAATCCTGAAGTCTACCAAGTGAGGAATGCCAATGGCAGCACCTCTACCTTCCGAAATGTGCCCAAGTTCCAAGAAAAGATGAAAGCTCTACAGGCCGAAGTGGATGCACATCAGCGCAATATTGATCTGCTGACGAAAGAATTGAACCAAATTAACTAGGCATACAAGCCGCTTATTAGGCACGTGAAAGCTGGCTTATCTTTTGCTTAAGTACTAGCAATACTTTTAATTGCTATCTTTATTGTCAAGGTTATGGTCAAACACACACCCTCACATTTCTCGGGTTTAGAGCACATTGCAACAGCCGTTATGTTGCTAGATTCTTCACTTAAAGTAATTTATACCAACCCAAGCGCAGAGATTTTATTCGCCCTGAGCGCCAACCAAATTTCTGGTAGCCATATTTCCGAAGTATTTTTAAACTGTGAGATTCTGCAACTGGCAGTAGATAACGCACTTAACACAAACAGCCCATACCGCGAGCATGAGTTCGCGTTATCGACAGTAAGACAACATTCATTTGCTGTGACTTGCACCGTGACGCCCATCATGTTTGAAAACGTCACGCTCATCCTTGAGTTTCAGCAAATGGACCAACAACTGCGTATCGCTAGAGAAGAGCGTATGTTGATTCAACAGCAAGCCAATTCAGAGTTGCTTAGAAATCTTGCGCATGAGATTCGAAACCCCCTAGGTGGATTGCGTGGCGCGGCACAACTCCTAGAGCACGAACTTCCGCAACTCAATTTGCGTGAATATACACAAGTGATTATCAAAGAGGCAGATAGATTACATAGCCTCATGGATCGCTTATTGGCGCCGCATCGTGTACCTAAATACGAGCCAACCAATATCCATGAGGTATTGGAGCGCGTTAGAAGTCTATTACTAGCAGAATCGCCACATAACATTATCGTTCAGCGTGATTACGACACCAGCTTACCTGAACTGATAGGCGATAGAGAAAAGCTCATACAAGCCGTGTTGAACATTGCGCGTAATGCAGTGCAGGCCATGCAAGTAAACGGCACAGAGAACGCCAAAATTATTTTAAGAACACGCTCTGAGCGCCAAGTCACACTGGCTAGAAAGCGATACCGTGTTGCAATCAAATTGCAAATTATTGATAACGGCCCGGGCATTCCTGCGGACATCCGTGAGAAGATTTTTTACCCACTTGTATCAGGTCGCGAGGGTGGAACTGGTCTTGGGCTTGCGCTGGCGCAAACCTTTATTACACAACATCACGGTATGATAGATTGCGAAAGCCAACCTGGTAAAACTTGCTTTACCATATTATTACCTATCGAAAGCACACTGTTAAAGCATGCGGTGATTACACAGTAACACTAACCAATATTAAGAATATTTTTTGAACTGAAATCGAGAGAAGCATGAAACCAATTTGGATATTAGACGACGACAAATCCATACGCTGGGTGTTTGAAAAAGCGCTTGCAAGGACTGATTTGGAGTTTAAAACCTTTTCATCCACTGCTGAAGCACTCAACGCATTAAACCGCGAGCAACCACAAGTGGTGGTCAGTGATATTCGCATGCCTAACGGTTCCGGCTTAGATTTTCTCTCGGAAATCAAACAGAAATACCCTGATATTCCAGTAATTATCATGACCGCATATTCCGATCTTGAAAGCGCTGTCGCTGCTTTCCAAGGCGGCGCATTTGAATATCTGGCCAAGCCATTTGATGTAGACCAAGCGATTGACATCATCAAACGAGCAGTGGATGAGAGCATGCGCCAAGCAGTCGATAATGTAGTGATTGAAGAGACACCTGAAATCATAGGCCAAGCACCTGCCATGCAGGAAGTATTCCGTGCAATTGGTAGGCTCAGTCGTTCACATTCAACCGTATTGATTAACGGTGAATCTGGTAGTGGTAAAGAACTCGTTGCAAGTGCATTGCATAAGCATAGCCCACGTGCTGACAAACCCTTCATTGCCATTAATACGGCAGCGATTCCGAAAGATTTATTGGAGTCAGAATTGTTTGGCCATGAACGTGGCGCCTTCACTGGCGCAGCTGCAGCCAGACGCGGCCGCTTTGAACAAGCCGATAACGGCACCTTATTTTTAGATGAAATTGGTGACATGCCGGCGGACTTACAAACACGCCTATTACGCGTACTTAGTGATGGTCAGTTTTATCGTGTAGGCGGTCATCAACCCCTTAAAGTCAATGTGCGTGTGATTGCCGCCACCCACCAAGACTTAGAAGAACGTGTGAAATTAGGCCTGTTCCGTGAAGACTTATTTCATCGCCTGAACGTGATTCGTTTACGCTTACCCCCATTAAGAGAGCGTAGAGAGGATATCCCACTGCTTACCAAACATTTTCTAGCTCACAGCGCTAAGCAACTTGGGGTTGAACCAAAACAACTCTCGCAAGCGGCATTGCGCTATCTCACCTCTGTTAACTGGAGCGGCAACGTAAGACAGCTAGAAAACGTGTGTCATTGGTTGACTGTCATGGCACCAGGCCAAAATGTAGATGTAGCTGATTTACCACCTGAGCTGAAAGAAGAATCTGCAAAACCTGCTAGCGGCGGCTCTTGGCAAGAGAGTCTGGCTAAAGAAGTAATGGATGCTCTTAATCGTGGCGAGACTAACATTCTGGATACCAAGACCAAAGAGTTCGAGCGCACCATGATTACCAAGGCACTACAACATACTGATGGCAGAAGAATTGAAGCCGCCAACCAACTGGGTATGGGTCGAAATACACTTACAAGGAAAATTCAAGAGCTCGGTATAGACGAGTAGAAATACTTAGCAATCTAAACTAAGCACCACTGTTCTCAGTAGTGCTTTACAACTCGCTAAACTTTAATTTGTTGTGAACGCCAGACTGGGAACGAGCTATATTTTTGCGCGTCAATTTTGCTCACAAAAAACACTTGCGCCAAGCGTGAATCTTTAAGCGTTTTGCCAAAAAACTTATTAGCTGCGTGAAAGTGTCTGCCTTCGTATAGCACCAAAGTATTATAGACGTTATTGATACGCATAATCTCATCAAACATCAAATGATACGATGTATCCATTACCTTCCGGCCTTCGATAAAACGCCTATCATTTTCTTTCAAGCACCATTCATATTTTTCCTGATCAAATTGCTGGTTAGGTTTGAATAAAGAAGTACCCGCGTTCAGCGGTGCGTCTGGGGTTAGGTAAAGCACTGCAGCGAATACAGTATTTTGATCGGTATGAATGACACCTTCGCCATATTCATCTGTTACGTATTGAAAACTTGTAGCAATTGACCAACCCATTCGTTCGAATTCTGATCGGTGAAATAAAGAAATTATCTTATTACTTACTTTTTCAAATAGTGGCTTGTTGATTGTCGATAAATCTTTGCTTCGAGCCCCTGGAAAAACGTATTTCGCATCAGTAAGTTGTTCCCGTGTTTGGTATTTTTGACTTAGCGCAAAACGCCTAACTTCATCTGGATTTTCATAAAAATTTTCTAATACGGTAACTGGGTACAAATTCACGCTTAACGCTTTCAATTAAATGATGTTCTTATAATATACATGTATCTAATGTATATCTTTAAATAAAAAACGGCAACCGAAGTTGCCGTTTTTTTATATTACTTATAATTCAAACAGGCTAAGCCTGCACTAAATTAGAAGAATAAGATAGCGCCCAATGAGATGGTTTTCGCTTTAGCACTTAGAGTGCTTGCAGCCTTACGATCTAATTCACGCTCTGACTCAGAGTACTCAGCCACTAAGTTCAAGTGTTTAGTGATTGGGTGGTATGCACCAACTGTCCACATTGAATCTTCTAACTCGCTCCATGTATCAACTGAGTTACCATCTAGAGTTGATTCACCGTAGCTGACACCTAATTTAGTACCTACACCTGGAAGTGCGTATGTACCTTGA
Source organism: Betaproteobacteria bacterium Ga0077540 (assembly GCA_001464125.1). Lineage (GTDB taxonomy): Bacteria > Pseudomonadota > Gammaproteobacteria > Burkholderiales > Methylophilaceae > Methylophilus. Next base: position 319,729 of record LNEP01000012.1, read on the forward strand.
ACATACCATTGGTCAGAATCACGTGATTTACCAGTTGCATCAAAGCCGTTACGCAATTGGAATGTTTGACCGATACCATCACCTTGACCGTAGTAACCTGTTAAACCGAAACCTGCAAGGTTAATAGTAGTACCGATGTCCATAGCAGTTGCACGATCAGAACCGATTGTACCAGCAAAACCAGTTACTTTTTGTGAAATACCAGAAGCCCACACTTTACCAGCAACATCACCTGTCCACTCATAAGAAGCTTTAGCTTCGTATGCTGAACCAGCACCTGCGCGGTCTGTACTAGCTAAGCTAGAGATACCAGCACCTTCAGCTGCTGCAACCGCGTTCCAACCTTGTGTTACACCTGCTGTAAAGCTAAAGCCGTTCCAGTTTGGTGATGAGTATGCAACCATTGATTTAAAGTCAGCATACACATAGCCTGAACCGATACGACCCAAAGTTGTTGTATTGCCTGATAGTGAACCAGCACCACCACCAACACCCAACAATGTCATATCATTTAAGATTGCGTCAGAAGCGTAGATACCTATATCTTTACCAAGTTTGATAGAACCCCATGAAGCATCACCAAATGTTATGAATGCTAGACGGTTTTCTTGTTGTGAACCTTGTATACCAGAGTTAGATGTAGCAGCACCTGGGTTGATTGAGATTGTGAAACCAACATCTAAATCATTTTGACGTGTTTTACCAGAAACTGTCAAATAGTTTGCTAGCAAACCAGTTGTAATATTACCTTGTGAGCTATTGCCACCATCACCAAGACCTAAAGCAGCTGTGCCAGCACCAGTGTCACCACTGTATTTGGTAACTGTGTAGTAAGCGTTAACTAGGCCACCGATGTCTAAAGTCCAATCGCCAGCTGGAATCATGATGCCAGCGTTTGCGCTTGAAGCGGCAGCTAATAAAGCTGAAGCAACTGCTAAACTTAATTTAGTTTTCATTTGAATCTCCAAAAATTGTTACTAAAAGTATTGCTACTAAAATACCCTCATTTTTATAGCTTTTATTATCCATCGCTTAAAAACAAGAAAGTTCGCGAACTCACTCCACAGACAAATTAAATTTGTTCTTTAGGAAGGTGTTGAAAGTATGCCAAAGGCTGTGTTTTGGGGCAAGTTATTTGTCACTTTTTGTAACATTTAAGGCTGTTTGTTGCATTTGTGCAACATAAAATGCCTTATATTGCTGATTTATTTGTACTAAAAGTATTCTTCAACCGCAAATAGTCTGCGATGCTCGCGTATCGCAAATCGGTCTGTCATGCCAGCAATATAATCGGCCACTGCTCTAGGCTGATTTTCTTTGGCAGCAAATTGGTGTTCCTCTGGCATGAGTTCTACGTTACTCATAAACGCATTAAACAGCTCGGTAATAATGCGCTCCGCTTTCGCACTCATGCGGTTTACTTTGTAATGATGATACAAATTTTTGCGTAGAAATTGTTTTAACTCATGATTTTTCTTTGAGACTGCTTGGCTGAAACCTATTAGATAGGGGGCTTGGCGTATGTCCTCAATCGTGCTTGGGTTAAGTTCTGCAATATTGAGCAAACTGGTTTCACACAAATCCATCACCATTTGGTTAATCATTCTGCGTATAGTTTCCGGAATGAGCCGCTTTTGCTCTATATCTTGATATTTTGCTTTTACTATCGCCATATTCTCAGCAAATAGCTCAATGTCTTTTAATTGCTCTATGGTAATGAGTTGTGATCGGAGGCCATCATCCACATCATGATTGTTATAGGCGATTTCATCAGCGAAATTGGTCACTTGGGCTTCTAAGCTTGGGCTTTGTTTGCGCAAAAAGCGCTCACCCACATCACCAAGTTCACGCGCATTTTTGATTGAGCAGTGTTTTAAGATGCCTTCACGTAATTCAAAGGTTAGATTCAAGCCGTCAAATTCGGCATATCTGTTTTCTAGCTTATCCACTACGCGTAACGATTGCAGATTATGCTCAAAACCACCGTAGTTACGCATACATGCATTGAGCGCATCTTGGCCAGCATGGCCAAATGGGGTGTGTCCTAAATCATGTGCTAGCGCAATGCCTTCAGTTAGGTCTTCATGCAAATTTAGGGTTCTAGCTATACCGCGCGCCAATTGCGCTACCTCTAAACTATGCGTTAGGCGCGTACGGAATAAATCACCTTCATGGTTCACAAATACTTGGGTTTTATATTCTAATCGCCTGAACGCTGTCGAGTGAATGATACGGTCGCGGTCACGTTGAAATACATTTCTTATTGGCAAACCGTTAATCAGCGGAGAGGCTGGCTCAGCAAATTTGCGACCTTTTGACTGCTCAGGATGTGCTGCATAACTCGCTAGCATTATGCGGCTATCGCCTCCAAAGTTTGATTCAACATGGCTTTATCGTAATCTGCTGTCATCACGGCTTTACCAATCCCCTGCTGTAGTATTAGACGAATTTGTCCATCGGCCACCTTTTTATCCAATTGCATCAGGGCCAAATAGTTTTCCGGCGTGAGTTTTGGTGGATTTAATGGTAACTTGGCTGCTTGAAATATGGCTGAAATTCTTTGGATATCCTGCTTATTTAACCAGCCTAATCGCTGTGACAAATCTGCTGCTAGTATTGTCCCTGCTGCCACTGCTTCACCGTGTAACCACACGCCATAACCCATCGCATTTTCGATAGCATGTCCAAAGGTGTGGCCTAAATTCAGTAAAGCACGTTCACCAGCTTCGTGCTCATCAGCCGCAACCACTTCAGCTTTATTTTGGCAGGAGCGGTAGATGGCATAACTCAGCACTTGCTCATCTAATGCCATCAGCGAGTGCATATTGGTTTCTAACCAGTCAAAAAAATCTGCATCTCTAATCAGGCCATATTTAATAACCTCTGCCACCCCTGCTGAGAATTCGCGCGCTGGGAGTGTTGAAAGGGTATCAATATCAGCAAGTACTACCTTAGGTTGATAAAATGCACCAATCATGTTTTTTCCAAGCGGATGGTTAATGCCAGTCTTGCCTCCCACACTGGAATCCACTTGTGACAAGAGTGTGGTAGGAATCTGAATGAAGGGTACTTACCCCGTTAAATCACCAATCACTCCACCGCCGAGCGCAATTAAGGTTGTGCTTCGCTCACAGCGGTTTTGCAACAAAGCATCATAAATTAGATTCAGTGTTTCAGAGTTCTTATAAGCCTCTCCGTCCGGCAAAACAATCTGGATAACATTGACACCTGATTGCGTGAGCGCATCTGCGAGAGTTTGCATGTACAAAGGCGCTACTGTAGTGTTGCTCACAATCGCCACTTGTTTACGTTTGAGGTGTGGCAAAATCAAATCCGCTTGCGATAGCAGACCTTTGCCAATATGGATAGGATAGCTCCTATTGCCTAAAGAGACTTCTAGTGTTTGCATCTTCATGACTTGAGTGCCGATTCAATTTGATTCAAAATATTCGTAACTGGCTGATTTCCAGTATCAATGATAAGCGACGCTGTTTCCGTATAGAGTGGATTGCGCGCTTGATACAACTGCTCTAAGCGAGCGCGCACGTCTACATTTTGTAATAGTGGACGATGTTTATCATTACGCATACGCAACCATAGTTCATGGACATTCGCGCGCAAATAAATCACATAACCATGTTGTTTTAAAAGCAGGCGGTTTTCTGGCGCAATTACTGCACCTCCACCAGTCGCCATCACAATATTGCTAAGCTGCGATA
>LNEP01000013.1 GCA_001464125.1 Betaproteobacteria bacterium Ga0077540
GGTGAAATTCCATCGTGAAAATGATCAAGATGCCTCTCTGGAACTTGAGAGATATATCAAGCATTTAAGCCCAACACAAACCGTATGTGTGGTGCGCGCATTTAGCTATTTTAAGCATTTGGTAAACATTGCTGAAGACCTCTATACACAGCAACTCACACGTTTGAATGAGGATAATCTTGGCCCCGGCATGCTAGCGCATTCTGTAGATAAAATTGGTCAGCACAGTTTTTCGTTTGACATGATTGATGCATTTTTTAAAGATGCACTGGTCTCGCCTGTACTCACAGCGCACCCTACCGAAGTTCAACGCAAAAGTATTTTAGATATAGAACATACGATTGCACATCTACTTGCTGAACGTAGCAATCTGTTATCCAAGAAAGAACTTGAGCGCAACCACTTACTGATTGAAGGTGCAATTTGCTCACTATGGCAAACAAGGATTTTGCGCTTTTCCAAACTCACCGTCGTCAATGAGATTGAGAATGCACTGAGTTACTACAAAACGACTTTTCTGGAAGTTATTCCAGAAATTCTGCAGGATTTAGAGCGTGATTTAAATACGCTTTACCAAGCCAACACTGGTGCACAATATGTATTACCAAGCTTTTTACATATGGGCAGTTGGATTGGCGGTGACCGTGACGGCAATCCGTTTGTGAATGGCACAACCTTGCTACAAGCCATCCATTTACAGTCCACAGCAGCCTTTAAATATTACTTGAAAGAGTTAGATGCACTAAGGCGTGAGCTTGCAGTATCTTCTCGATTGATTGGCGTAGATGAGTCAGTGTTGGCTCTAGCCCAACGCTCACGCGACCAATCATCGCATCGTCTAGATGAGCCGTATCGGCTGGCTATTAATGGCATATATGACAGACTATTAGCCACAGTGCGGGTGCTATTGCCCACATTCGAACTAAAAGATGCCCCCAGCGATAGCACACCTTATGCGGATGCTGATGCGTTGCTATCTGAGCTTAACACGCTGATTACATCACTTAAAGCTAACAAAGGCGAAGCGTTAATCTATCCGCGTTTGGGCAAACTGACCAAAGCCATCGAGACCTTTGGCTTTCATTTAGCCACCATCGACATACGTCAATCCTCTGATGTGCATGAAGCCGTGATTAAAGAGCTGTTCCATAAAGCGGGTTACGATTTTGATTATGATGAACTGACTGAAGATGAAAAAGTTAAAACGCTGTTAGATGAACTGAAGCAGCCCAGATTATTATTTTCTGCATTTCAACAATATTCCGAGCTAGTCCATTCAGAAATCGGGGTACTCAATCAAGCACGTGAAATTCGCCAGCTATTTGGCGAACAAGCGATTCGCCAATACATTATTTCGCATACAGAAACATTGTCCGATTTACTAGAAGTGGCGTTGCTACAAAAAGAATCGGGTTTACTACGTGGCATTTGGGGCTCACAAAAAATCCAGGTCGATTTAAATATTGTGCCCTTGTTTGAAACCATTGCCGATTTGCGTCACGCGCCCATGATCATGGGACAATGGCTGAGTTTATTGGGCATACGCCACGTATTACGGTACCAAAGCAATGAGCAAGAAATCATGCTGGGGTATTCCGACAGCAACAAAGATGGCGGTTTTTTAACCTCTAACTGGGAGCTCTACAAAGCAGAAATCTCACTGGTAGAGTTATTCAACCAAGCCAAGATTAAATTGCGACTATTCCATGGTCGAGGCGGCACGGTAGGTCGTGGTGGTGGCCCAACGTATCAAGCCATTATGGCGCAACCGCATGGCACGGTAGATGGCCAAATCAGGCTCACCGAACAAGGCGAAATTATTGCTAACAAATATGCAGACCCCAAAATTGGTAGACAGCATCTAGAAACATTGATTGCTGCCACCATTGATGCCAGTCTGTTCCCGCAAGATGAAATTGAGCCTAATAAACGTCGTGCATTTGAAGGGGTCATGGAAATACTCTCCACCACCGCGATGACCACTTACCGAAGTTTGATTTATGAAACCCCTGGCTTTGCCAATTATTTTTTTGGCGCGACGCCCATTGCAGAAATCGCGGAACTCAACTTAGGTAGTCGCCCAGCTGCGCGCAAATCCACTCGTAGAATTGAAGATTTAAGGGCGATTCCCTGGGGATTTTCATGGGGACAATGTCGGTTACTGTTGCCGGGTTGGTATGGATTAGGGAGTGCCATTCACCAGTATATTCATGCTGACGAAGATGCGCGCGAAACACGTATTCAAACCTTAAAAGAGATGATGGCTTGTTGGCCTTTGTTCAAAACACTGATTGCGAATGTGGATATGGTGCTCGCCAAAACTGATTTGGTGGTGGCAAGACACTATGCGCATTTGTTAGAAGATAGAGAGTTGCGAGAGAGTATTTTTGGCCGCATTAGTCATGAGCACGGACTCACGATTGATGCACTTAACTTGCTACAGGAAACCACTGAACGCTTGAGCAACAATCCAACTTTGGCGAATTCTATACGCAACCGTTTACCCTATTTAGATCCGCTGAATCATTTGCAAGTAGAAATGCTACAGCGCTACCGCAATGGTGAAACCGATGAAAAACTCAAACTAGCGATTCATCTCACCATCAACGGCATTGCCGCTGGCTTACGTAATACAGGTTAAGTGTTATACACCCTGCTTCAAACTGACTTGAATAAACGGGTCGAGGTCGCCATCTAGCACACCTTGCGTATTGCCAATTTCCACATTGGTGCGCAAGTCTTTAATGCGGCCTTGGTCCAACACATAACTGCGAATCTGATGTCCCCAACCGATATCAGTCTTGGCATCTTCTAGCGCTTGTTTTTCCTCATTACGTTTATTGAGCTCTAAGTTGTACAAGGCCCCTTTCAACATATTCATCGCTTCTTCTCGGTTACGATGTTGTGAACGGTCATTTTGACATTGCACTACGGTATTGGTTGGTAAATGCGTAATACGTACAGCAGAGTCAGTTTTATTAATATGCTGACCACCAGCACCACTTGCACGATAAGTATCTATGCGTAAATCTGCAGGGTTAATATCAATCTCAATGGAATCATCTACTTCAGGGAAAATCTGCACACTGGCAAAGCTAGTATGACGCTTAGCATTTGAGTCGAATGGGGATTTACGCACTAAACGGTGCACACCATTTTCGGTACGCAAAGTGCCGTAAGCATAATCACCAGTGACCTTAATAGAAGCACCTTTGATGCCAGCGACATCTCCTTCTGACTCTTCCAACACTTCCACCTTAAAGCCTTTGCGTTCGCAGTAGCGTAAATACATACGTAATAGCATGGCTGCCCAATCTTGGGCTTCGGTACCGCCGGAACCAGATTGAAATTCAATAAAGCAGTTATTGGCATCCATGGGCCCAGAGAACATGCGGCGAAACTCCATTTCTGCCACGCGCTTTTCAATGTCAAGCGAATCGGCATCAACGCTCAGTAATGTATCGTCGTCATTCTCTTCACGTGCCATATCAAATAAATCACGGCTGTCTTGAATACTTTGCTCAACGCTGCTGAGCGTGCTGACAACCAGCTCCAACTCACGCTTTTCTTTGCCTAGTTTCTGCGCTTTTTGTGCATCATCCCAAACTTTCGGATCTTCCAGCAGACCATTGACCTCTTCTAAGCGCTGTGACTTGGTCTCAAAGTCAAAGATACCCCCGTAAAGCAAGGTGACGTGCGTTTAAATCATTTAAACGGTTGGCAATCTGATTGAGTTGTTCGGCTTCCATAGGTCTAGCAATTTAAGTAAAACCGTGATTATACAGTAAGCCTGCAATACGCATCAGATAGGGGTTTGAATGACTTCACCATCTTCTTTCACAAATACGCCAATGCCTGAATTTTCTAGTATTTCTAGCACCATTTCAGAGGGACGGCACACACGCACTCCTATGGTGGTGACTACAATCGGACGGTTGATGAGAATAGGGTGTGTCAGCATAGCGGCTATCAACGCATCATCACTCCGGCTAGCATCTGCCAAGCGCATGTCCTGATAAGGGGTACCTTTCTCACTGAGCAACTGTATAGGCGTGATCTGTATGGCCGCTATTAATCCAGATATAGTTTCACGGTCTGGCGGTGTTTTTAAATACTCAATGACTTCTGGCCCACAGCACTGGCGCGAATTATCGCCAATGTATTTCTGGGTGTTCCGTGGCAGAGTTTTGACAAATAGTCACTTTTTCATGATGAGATAGGCCTAAAAGTTAGCAAAAACAGTCCCGTTGTATTTGTCATATTGCTGTCACAAATATTTCATACACTTTCTTCAGCTTATTTTGGTGATGCACTGAAGTCAGCCAAAGTAATTCATTTAAATTCGGAGAAAAGTTAATGCAAACACAGTTTGTTAAATCACTCAGTATTGTTGCCATCGTCACCGCAGCATTCAATATTCAGCCTATCCAAGCTGCAGAAAAAATTATTAAAATTGACGGCTCAAGCACAGTATTTCCAATTACAGAAGCTGTAGCAGAAGACTTTCAAAATGAGAAGAAAATAAAAGTTACTGTAGGTATTTCTGGAACAGGCGGCGGTTTTAAAAAGTTTTGCCGTGGTGAAACAGATGTACAAAATGCTTCGCGCCCTATCTTAAAGAAAGAAATGGACGCATGTAAAGAAGCGGGTGTGCAATTTATTGAATTGCCAGTGGCTTACGATGGTTTAACCGTAGTCGTCAACAAAAATAATGACTTTGTTAAATCACTCAGCGTAGAAGAACTCAAGAAAATGTGGGAGCCAGCAGCACAAGGCAAAATCAAAACTTGGAAGCAAGTGAATGCCACATTCCCAGATACACCACTCAAATTATTTGGTGCGGGCTCTGATTCTGGTACGTTTGACTACTTTACTGAAGCGATTGTAGGCAAAGCAAAATCTAGCCGTGGCGACTTTACTGCATCAGAAGATGACAATGTATTGGTGCAAGGTGTGAACAGTGACAAAGGTGGTCTGGGTTATTTTGGGTTTGCCTATTTTGAAGAGAACCAAGACAAACTAAAAGCAGTGCCTATCGTCGCTAAAAAAGGTGCTCCTGCAGTAAGCCCGTCTTTTGAAACTGTAAAAGACGGCACTTACCAACCTTTGTCTCGTCCAATTTTTATTTACGTGAACGCAACTGCAGCCGCTTTCAAACCTGAAGTAAAAGCATTTATTGATTTCTATCTGCAAAATGCACCCACACTGGTAAAAGAAGTGAAATACATTCCGTTACCAGCAAACGAGTACACCGCTGTAACTAAGCACTGGAAAGCTCTTAAACCAGGCACAGGCTTTGACGGCACCCCAGAAATTGGTGTAAAAATTGAAGACTTACTAGCACGTATTAAATAATAATTCAGAGCTTAATCTTGAAGGCGACATCTAATTGGTGTCGCCTTTTTTATTGCTAGTTGGAGATTGTTGCTGACCAAAAGTGTTAACTATCATAAAATTGCATATTAACAATCCTGATGAGGTGGATTCATTTTTCCGCTGAAATCTCAGTCAACTTTTCTTATCGTTAGGTGTTTACATGACATTCGTACGCAGCATTTTTATTCTGATTACAGCAGCGCTTGTCGCAGCTTGTTCGCCATCTGGCAATAAAACAAATACTATCGTTAAAATCGACGGTTCCAGTACCGTGTTCCCGATCACGGAAGCTGTCTCAGAGGAGTTTCAAATTGAAACTAAAACGCCAGTCACTGTGGGCATTTCTGGTACAGGTGGTGGTTTCAAAAAATTCTGCCGTGGCGAAACCGATATACAAAATGCTTCTCGCCCAATATTAGAAAAAGAAATGGCTAAGTGTAAAGAGGCCGGCATTGAATACATTGAATTGCCCGTTGCGTTTGATGCACTGACTGTGGTCGTCAACCCTAACAATGATTTCATCAAGCAGCTCACGGTAGCCGAGCTCAAAAAAATGTGGTCTCCCGAGGCGCAGCAAACCATTACCACTTGGAATCAAGTGAATCCAGATTGGCCTGACACGCCACTTAAGCTATTTGGTGCTGGGTCAGACTCTGGTACTTTTGACTACTTTACTGAGGCGATTGTAGGCAAAGCAAAATCCAGCCGTGGCGACTTTACTGCATCAGAAGATGACAATGTGTTGGTGCAAGGGGTTATCAATGACAAAGGCGGATTGGGCTATTTTGGGTTCGCCTATTACGAAGAAAATCAAGACAAAGTGAAAGCAGTGCCGATTGCTCTAGACGAAAAGTCGCCTGCAGTTTCGCCTAGCAAGGAGAGTGTAATGGATGGTACCTATCAACCACTATCACGCCCACTTTTCATCTACGTGAGCGCAAAATCTGCTAAGGAAAAACCAGAGGTCAAAGCCTTTGTAGATGCTTACTTGCGAGATGCTAAAGTACTGACAGAAGAGGTCAAATTCATTCCACTACCAGAAAAAGATCTAGAAGCAGTGAAAGCACATTGGAACGCGATGAAGACAGGCACAGGCTTTGGTGGAAAACCTGAAGTAGGTATCAAAATCGAAGATTTGCTCGCGCGCATTCAATAACTAAATCGCGATCTAAGCACTTTAATAAAAGGCAACACTGCATGTGTTGCCTTTATTATTTATAACCGTGATAAGTAATAAGTAGCCATCAACACTGTTGCTTCAACTGGGGTAACAGTCGAATTTTGACTTATTTTTGTCACATTTCTTTATTACAATCATGTTAACTACAAAATAGAAATATATAATGTCGGCTTCAAGTCAAACTCTCAGCACAACAATGATGTCTACCATTAGTCCGCGCTTAGCTAAAAACATCAAACGAAATGTACGCGAACGTGTCATCGAGTTTATTTTGATGTTGGCCGCACTATCCGCCGTACTCACTACATTCGCCATCGTGGGTGTATTGTTATACGAATCAATGACCTTTTTCAAAGTGGTGTCGCTGGTAGATTTTTTAACCGACACGCAATGGACACCGTTGTTTGAAGACGCACATTACGGCATCATGCCTTTGGTTTCCGGCACACTCACCACTTCAGCAATTGCACTCAGTGTAGCAATCCCCATCGGCACCGTTGGTGCCATTTATCTTTCTGAGTTTGCAAGCCATAAAGTCCGCGAGACAGTGAAGCCTGTGCTAGAACTATTGGTAGGGGTACCTACCGTTGTATTTGGTTATTTTGCATTGTTATTTGTTACTCCACTCCTACAAAAAATATTCCCAGATTTACCAGGCTTTAACATGTTGGGGCCAGGTATTGTGATGGGCATCATGATTATCCCTTACATTTCTTCCGTGGCCGAAGATGCCATGCGCGCAGTGCCGATGAGCATGCGTGAAGGTAGCTACGCCATGGGCGCAACCCGCTTTCAAACAGCGGTTAAGGTAGTTACACCGGCAGCGATATCCGGCATCATCGCCGCCTATATTTTGGGTATTTCTCGTGCAGTGGGCGAAACCATGGTCGTTGCGGTAGCAGCAGGCCAACAACCAAACCTTACTTTCAATCCGATGGACAGTGCAGCTACGATTACTGCCTATATTGTGCAAGTTGCGCTAGGTGATTTACCGCATGGCAGTATAGGCTACCAAAGTATTTTTGCGGCAGGCTTAGTGCTTATGATCATGACGCTCGCATTTAATATATTGGGGCATATTGTGCGTAAGAAATTCCGTGAGAACTACTAAGCTATGAACGATATGCAAACAAAACAAGCCAGCGTACTAGAAAATATTGACGCTGTGCGCGCTATGATTAAGCGTCATAAACGTAACGATATTCTGTTCTCTATCATCGGACTTATTGCGTTGATGATTGGCCTGTTAACATTATGTACGCTGTTTATCGATCTCATTATGGATGGCTATCAACGCTTTAATTTAAGCTTCTTTAGTGAATTCCCATCCCGCCGTGCAGCACGTGCAGGTATTTTGTCTGCTTGGGTAGGCTCTGCTTTAGTCATGTTAGTGACCTTTTTAACTGCAGTACCATTGGGTGTTGCTGCCGGTTTGTACTTGGAAGAATATGCAAAAAAAGGCTGGTTGTCTGATCTTATCGAAATCAACGTCTCCAACTTAGCTGGTGTGCCGTCTATTGTGTATGGCTTGTTAGCGTTAGGCTTATTTGTTTACGGGCTTGGCTTGGGTCAAAGCATCTTAACTGCTGGCCTTACTTTAGGCTTATTGATATTACCAGTCGTGATTGTTTCTACGCGTGAGTCTATCCGCGCTATTCCGGTAGCCATTCGCGAAGCCGCGTATGCAGTGGGCGCAACCAAATGGCAAGTGGTGAAAGACCATGTATTGAAATATTCGCAAGGCGGTATTTTAACGGGTGTGATTATCGGTATGGCGCGTGCTTTGGGTGAGACAGCCCCAGTGATTACCATTGGCGCATTGACCTTCATTGCCTTCTTGCCACCCTCACCCATCACATCAGAACCACCTTTCCTAAACTTTGAATGGCTAAGCTCTGGATTCACTGTGTTGCCAATTCAAATGTTTAACTGGCTCTCACGTCCTGATCACGCTTTCCATATCAATGCAGCGGCTACAGGTGCCATTATTATTGTGGTGACATTGCTGATGAACGGCACGGCTATTTGGCTACGTTACAAAATCCGTAAAAATATTAAATGGTAATTTAGAAACTTTAGGAAATTCAATGGTGAATGTCACTACCCCTATTAAAGCCGAGTCACGCGACTTAAACTTTTTCTACAGCACGGGCACCAAAGCACTTAAAGGCATTAACATGCCGCTGTACGAAAACAAAATCACCGCGCTGATTGGTCCTTCCGGTTGCGGCAAATCTACTTTTTTACGCTGCTTTAACCGCATGCATGATTTGTATCCTGGTAATAAATACCAAGGTCAAATTATCATGCATCCAGACAATACCAATATCCTAGATCAAGGTGTAGACCCAATTGAAGTGCGTATGCGCATCAGCATGGTGTTTCAAAAACCTAACCCGTTTCCAAAATCCATCTATGAAAACGTCGCCTACGGTCTGCGTGTGCGTGGCGAGAGTAATAAACGCATTATGGATGACAAAGTAGAAGAGGCCCTCAAAGGCGCAGCACTATGGAATGAAGTCAAAGACCGTTTACATGATTTGGCTTTCAACTTATCTGGTGGCCAGCAACAACGTTTGTGTATTGCCCGTGCATTGGCCACAGACCCAGAAATCATGTTGTTTGACGAGCCGACCTCTGCACTGGACCCAATTGCTACTGCTAACATTGAAGAGTTGATGAGCGAGCTACGCGGCAAACTGACGATTCTGGTGGTGACTCACAATATGCAACAAGCAGCGCGTGTTTCTGACTACACTGCCTATATGTACTTGGGTGAGTTGATTGAATACGGTGATACCGATAAGATTTTCACTAACCCTAGCCGTAAAGAAACCGAAGACTACATTACCGGTAAGTTTGGTTAATACGCTATCTAGTGGTACAAAAAAGCCAGCATATCGCTGGCTTTTTTATTAGCACTTTGCTGTGAATAGATACATCAGCAAGCGCATAAAGTAGTTTGATTACTCTATTTGCGGTGCAGAGAATGCCGAAGGCTTTTGCAGTGCATGTTGATACTGTATCACCAGATGGGTATATAACGCTAATAGCTTCTCGGCTTGTGCTACTGCTGTCCATTTCTGTTTTGCATATACTTGCCCACGCAAACCAAGTGCCTCACGCTGCTGTGGATTGATCAGTAAAGCTTGAATCTTTTCCACAAAGTCCAGCTCATTTTCCTGAGCAATTCTCGCACCTTGATCCTCCACCAACACAGAAGCTGTGCCTAACTCGGCAATTGCAACCACTGGTGTGGCCTGCGCCATCGCTTCAAGCAATACCAAACCCTGCGTTTCACTCTTAGAGGCAAACACAAAAATATCGGCCGATTGATAACAGGCATTCAGCTCGGTGTTACGGTCTAAATAGCCCAAAAACTGGACGTATTTTTGAATGCCTAACTGATGCACTTGTTGTTTTAAGCTAGCCTCGGCCGGACCTTCTCCTGTAATCAGCAGCAAGATATCCGGCACTTCATCAGCCAGAATACGCACAACTTCTAATAAAAAACTGATATTTTTTTCATGCGCCACACGCCCCACATACAACAACATAGGGCGTTGTGCCGGAATGCCATGTTTCGCGCGAAATGCTGCGCCATCCGCAGGGGCAAAGCTGTTAAGCTGCAACCCGGTGGCTATCACTTCGGATGGCGTATGTACGCCATAGGTGCGTAAGACATCAAGCATAGGTTGGGATGGAGACACTAGTGCATCAATTTGATTGCACTGGCTTTTTGAAATCATCCTAGCCAAGCCACGCGCCATAAACTGTGGAATGATTGGTAAATAGTGATGCAGGTAATCCTCAAAGAAGGTGTGGTATGTTTCCAGCACAGGGATATTCAATGCTTTAGCCAATTGCAAGCCTGCGTAGTGGGCCACAAAAGGGGTGTGGATATGCAACACATCATATGATTGTTGCTTGAGTTTAGGTAACAGCGCTTTGACCTCGCCGAATTTCATCAGCTTATCTTCAGGGTCAAAGTAAATATTGCGCGATGGCACGCGCGTAATCCATGCTTCATCTTCTGTTTCAATGCCATAGTCCGGCGCAATGAGGTGCACCGTATGTCCCATTTGCTGCAATTGCGCCGCAAACGTTCTAATACTTGTGGACACCCCATTCACGCGGGGGAAGTACACATCAGAAATCAGCAATACATTCATGTAGTTATCATCTTTTATATGAGTCTCCTGATGCTAACTTCGGAATATGACAACCATGTGAATACATCACATTCAGCCATATACAGCGTCATCGAATCTTCATATGGGCGTCACGTCAGCTTCATTTGACCATGTAAAAGTGCTCGCATGCAGAAAAATATAATGATTAAAGTGCTATGGGGTTTCCCGCTTTTCATTTATGCGATAGATGCTAACGCGTGGGGGTTATTTACCCATATTTATTTTGCCCAATATATTGTGCTGGCCACCCCCATGCTAGACCCCAGAGTGCAAAATGTGATTAAGAGGTTTCCGCAGCTGGTGATGGCAGGCGCTTGCTTGCCAGATCTCGCTTTGATTTCTAAACACTTCAAGACTACCCACGAATGGCAGCAAGCGCAGACATTGCTGTCTTCAGCCAACACCGATGAAGAACTGGCGATTGCCGTGGGCTATGCCAGCCACTTGTTTGTAGATATTGTGGCGCATAACCATTTTGTACCAGCATTTGAAGCCAAATGGCTCAACGCTTCTATCGTCACACACGTGACGTCGGAATGGGCAATGGACGCACACATTCGCAAACATCTGCAGGCGCGCCCGTTTCAACTACTCAGGCAGCATATGCATATCATTGCGCCGTTTATTGCACAAAGCTTTCAATGCGCCCAAAAGCAAGCCTTTGGTGCGCTACGTCGTTTGGCTTGGGCGGATAAACTGCTGCGTTTTAGCATGCTATCTCAACTGTGCTTACACAGAATTAAACACCGTGATGATGAGTTTGTATTGAAACTAGATTACTACTTACAGCAAACACACCAAGCTTTACAGCAGTTTGAACCAGTACTAAAGGGACAAACACCTGCCTTATTTGCAGAACTGACGCATATGAGCGCAACGGAAATGGCGGCTTGGCGCGAGAAATGTTTGATTGAAGCAAGAATGCGCTTAACTACTGTAGTACAAGTTTACCAAGATTATCAACCGCAATTGACCACGCCGCACGCTTAGCTCATAAATATTATCGATGTGTTGAAATGTAGTGCTATGGCTTTTAGCTCTGTGAAAATCAAATAGAAACGCCCATCTGGGTAAGATGGGCGTGCAGTCGAGCAAGTAATTTAGACTATTAAACTAGCTATTTATATTATTAAAAACGAGCCGTGCACAATCAAGTAGCCTATCAATGCGCCGGCCAATACATCGCTTGGGTAGTGCAAACCCAAAATCACTCGTGACATAGCCACCATGAGCATAAACGGCACAAGCAAAAATGCCAGCACAGGATAGTAAGCAATAGCAATCAAGCCAAACACCACAGCGTGTAATGTATGGCCAGAGGGAAAGCTAAAATGATCCAGCGGCTTACCAACCACCCATACGTCTTGGCGCACTTGGAATGGGCGTGGGCGGTGCGTTTTGAGTTTCAACCATTTGTAAACTAACGTTCCAGTGAGTCCAGCAGCCATCATATGCATTACCGGCTTCAAGCCTTCGCTTTGCTCAACCAGCATAATCGCAGCCATCAACAGATACCAGAACACGCCATCGCCTAAACGGCTGACTGCACGGAATACATCACGGATAATACGGTACTGGTTAGTGTGGCTCACGCTCACACACAGCGCGCTATCCATTGCCTGCATCCGGTGTAAATATAAACGCATAGTATTATTCATCATCAATCCTTATTGCTATATTGATGTTGCCATCATGCAAAACCCACATGAAGCATGCATGACAACTAGATGAACTTTTTTTGAAGCCCTACACGATGTTGCAGGGCTTTTATTAAGACTTATGCCGCTGCTTTTTTGACTTCTGCAGCAATATCTTCAGCCAACTGTTGCACCAGTGCGCTGTCTTGCCCTTCTACCATCACGCGTATTTTGGGCTCTGTACCAGAAGCCCTTAACAGCACACGGCCTGAGCCATTTAACTTAGCTTCTGCAGTACGCACCGAAGCTTGTATGCCAGCATGGTTCAAATCCAATTTTTGCGCGGTGGTCACGTTTATCAACACTTGCGGATACAGAGTTAAGCCTGAGCCTAACTCTGCCAGTGTTTTGCCGCTCTCACGCAACGACTGCAGTACTTGCAATGCAGCGATAATCGCGTCGCCACTGGTGTGTTTGTCTAGCGTTAAAATATGGCCTGAATTTTCACCGCCCAATTTCCAGTTCTTTTCATTCAGTAATTCTAGGACATAGCGGTCGCCCACTTTGGCGCGGGCAAATGGAATTTGATGTTGTTTGAGCGCATGCTCCAACGCCAAATTGGTCATCAAGGTGCCGGCCACACCACCTTTTAATTTACCCTTAGCATACAATCCCAAGGCAATCACATATAACAACTGGTCGCCATCTAATAAGGCACCATGCTGATCCACCATCATCACACGGTCGCCATCGCCATCAAACGCAATACCTAAATCCGCTTGATGCGCTAACACTGCTTTTTGCAGCGCTTGCGGGTGGGTAGACCCAACCTGTTCATTAATATTGATACCATCCGGCTGATTGCCTATAGCGATCACTTCAGCACCCAACTCATGGAACACATCGGGCGCCACATGATACGTTGCACCATGTGCGCAATCCAGCACAATCTTCAATCCGCGTAAATCCAAATGGTTGGGGAATGTACTTTTACAAAACTCAATATAACGACCAGCCGCATCGTCCACACGCTTAGCTTTGCCTAGTAACGCAGACTCCATCACCTGCATCGGCTGCGCCAACTCTGCCTCAATCGCATACTCCACCTCATCCGGCAGCTTTGCACCTTGGCTAGAGAAAAACTTAATGCCGTTATCGTAATAAGGGTTATGCGATGCGGAAATGACTATCCCAGCCTGTGCCCTTAATGCACGCGTCAAGTAAGCCACAGCGGGAGTTGGCATAGGACCAGTAAGCAACACATCGACACCAGCTGCAGATAGCCCTGCTTCTAAGGCCGCTTCAAACATATAGCCGGAGATACGTGTGTCTTTACCGATTAGAACGGCTGGGCGCACACCTTTAGGCAAGTGCTCCCGCTTCGCCAACACACGACCTGCCGCGTAGCCCAAACGCATCACAAAATCCGGCGTAATGACAGACTCCCCTACTTTGCCGCGAATACCGTCTGTTCCAAAATACTGTTTGCTCATCACTATTTATCCATACCCTAAACATTTATTTTTATAAAATCATCTACGCTACGTGCATCACTAAGCAATCGCCGCAACCACCTTCAATGCCTCAACAGTGGCTTTCACATCATGGACGCGCACGATGTTCGCCCCTTTCATTACAGAAATCACGGCAGCCGCTACGCTGGCATGTAAACGCGCATCCACGTCCTGACCTGTTACTTGTCCCAACACTGATTTACGCGATAGTCCGACTAGAAGCGGATAACCTAAATCTTGCAAGCTCGCCAACTCTTGAATTAGCCGAATATTATGCGCCCGTGTTTTTCCGAAACCAAAGCCAGGATCTAGCAGGATACGCTTTTTAGCTATTCCTGCCTGAAGGCAAGCTTCTGCTCGCGAAGCAAGAAACGATTTCACCTCGGCAACCACATCGGTATAAGCTGGATCGTCTTGCATGGTTTGCGGCGTACCTTGCATATGCATTAAGCATACGCCAACATCACTAGCAGCGACCGCCTCCATCGCACCCGCCTCCTGCAACGCACGCACATCATTGACTATGGTTGCACCCGCACGAATCGCTTCAACCATCACTGCGGGCTTATAAGTGTCAATCGAAATAGGGACTTGGACATGACGCGCCAACGCTTCTATCACCGGGATGACGCGATTCAACTCCTCCTGCAATGGGACCGGTGTTGCATTCGGGCGGGTAGACTCTCCACCCACGTCCAAAATATCTGCACCCTGCTCCACCAAGGCCAATGCATGCTCTACTGCAGCCGAGGTATGCACATATTGCCCACCATCGGAAAAAGAATCCGGTGTGACATTCACAATGCCCATCACGTGTGGGCGTTTAAGTGCTAATTCGAATTGTGCGCAATGCAGTATCATCAATAAAAAAGGGTTGGTCTAAATTCGCATTTAGCCAACCCCGTTGTCCTAACAGTTCAATTAGTCATTTTTTGCGGTAGGTTGCGGCGCTGGATTCACCACAGTACCACCTGCGCCACCACCGGAAGATGGTTTAGTTGTAGTTTGGCGCGGTTTAGGCACTCGCACTGGCAAGCCAGCCATGATGTCATTGATTTGGTCAGCATCGATGGTTTCATACTCCATCAATGCAGCCGTCATCGCCTCAACCTTATCACGATTATCTTCTAACAACTTACGTGCAATGCCATACTGTTCGTCCAAAATTCGGCGAATCTCTGCGTCCACTTTTTGTTGTGTAGCTTCAGATACAGTTTTAGAACTCATACTACCAAAGAATGAATCCTGCTCGTTGCCAGCATACACCATAGTGCCCAATGCTTCAGACATGCCGTACTTAGTCACCATATCGCGCGCCAATTTAGTTGCACGTTCAAAGTCGTTAGATGCACCTGTAGACATCTGATGCATAAAAATTTCTTCAGCAATACGTCCACCGAACAAGATCGAAATTTCTTCCAACATCTTGTCCTTGTAGTTGCTGATACGATCAAACTCTGGCAACTGCCATGTCAGCCCTAAAGCCCAACCGCGCGGCATGATGGTTACTTTGTGCACAGGATCAGCCTTAGGCAGTAGCTTCGCAACCACAGCATGACCGCTCTCGTGATAAGCAGTGTTGCGACGTTCTTCTTCACGCATCACCATAGATTTGCGTTCAGGTCCCATAAAGATTTTATCTTTGGCATCTTCGAAGTCTTGCATATCTACAGTGCGCTTATTACGACGCGCTGCAAACAGTGCGGCTTCATTCACCAAGTTAGCCAAATCTGCGCCACTAAAGCCAGGGGTACCGCGCGCCAAAATGTCCGCTTTCACATCTGGATCAATCGGCACTTTACGCATATGCACCAGCAAGATTTGCTCGCGACCTTTAATATCTGGTAAGCCCACCATCACTTGACGATCAAAACGGCCAGGTCGCAACAAAGCTTTATCCAACACATCGGCACGGTTGGTTGCAGCAATCACAATCACACCGGAATTGGCTTCAAAACCGTCCATCTCTACCAACATCTGGTTCAATGTTTGTTCACGTTCATCGTTACCACCGCCAGTGCCTGCACCACGACTACGGCCCACTGCATCAATCTCATCAATAAAGATAATGCAAGGTGAGTTCTTTTTGGCAGTTTCAAACATATCACGAACACGTGCCGCACCCACACCCACAAACATTTCCACAAAGTCAGAACCGGAAATTGTGAAGAATGGCACTTTAGCTTCACCCGCAATCGCACGAGCTAGCAAAGTTTTACCAGTACCCGGAGGGCCAACCATGAGTACACCGCGTGGGATACGTCCACCCAATTTTTGGAATTTGCTTGGATCGCGCAAAAACTCGACCAATTCAGTCACTTCTTCTTTGGCTTCATCGCAACCAGCGACATCCGCAAACGTAGTTTGATTAGAGCTTTCGTCTAATTGACGTGCCTTGCTTTTACCGAATGAGAATGGGCCGCCGCCTTTGCCACCACCTTGCATTTGACGCATGAAGAAAATCCAGACACCAATCAGCAAAATCATGGGGAACCAAGAAACGAAAATGCTCATCAGCAGCGACTCTTGTTCTTCTGGTTTGGCTTCAACGACCACATTATTTTTTAACAAGTCAGATACCAACCATGGGTCAGTCGGTGCATAGGTATTAAAGTTCTTACCTTGATGCGTTGTGGCGCGTAGCACGCGACCATCAATTTGCACTTTCGCAATATTGCCAGCTTTGACTTCTTGCATGAATTGAGAATAGACCACTTGACTGTCAGCTTTGTTGGAGCTACCAAACTGATTAAAAGCGGTCATCAGCACCAATGCAATAGCAAGCCAAATTGCAATACTTTTTGCGATATTATTCAATTGTGTTCCTTCACCTAATTATAGGGTAGATTTATTTTATACCTTTTTATCGGCATGATGTTGCATAAATAAAGTGTTGCATAAAACAATCGTAGTGTCAGTCACTTGCGTTTTAATCCAAGCAAATAAACCTCGCTGCTTCGGTCTCGCGATGCTTTGGGTTTGCGCGTAACGACTTTTTCAAACTGCCCGCGCATCACCCTCACCAAATCATCAAAACCACTGCCAATGAACACTTTGACCAAGAAATTACCACCCGGTTTCAGCCAGTCCTGACTAAATTCCAATGCAAGCTCAGTCAAATACGCTGCCCCAGCTTGGTCAACATCTTTTACACCACTAATATTGGGGGCCATATCTGCAATTACAAGGTCAACTGGTTTATTATTCAAAGCAGTCTCTAACTGCTTAAGAACAGACTCTTCCCTAAAATCGCCTTGAATAAACTCAACGTGTGCGATCGGATGCATATCCAAAATATCCAATGCAATAATTCGGCCTTGGCCTTTTAATCGCTGCACCACCACTTGTGACCAACTGCCAGGTGTAGAGCCTAAATCCACCACAGTCATGCCGGGCTTAATTAACTTGTCCTTATCATCAATTTCAATCAACTTATACGCAGCACGCGCACGATAACCATCTTTTTGCGCCATTTTGACATATGGGTCATTTAGATGTTCTTGCATCCATGCTTTACTTGTTCTTGATGGTTTCATATGGAATTAATGGCTTCGTGATAAAATAATGAATATTGAAATGAATTGAATATTATGCAACTTAAAACCAAACAAATCGCGCACTTACGTGGCTTAGCACACAATTTAAATCCGGTCGTCATGATTGGCAACCAAGGCTTAACCGATAATGTGCTTAAAGAAATTGAGTTAAATCTAAATGCGCATGAATTGATTAAAGTGCAAGTGGCTGGAGATGATCGCGATGCACGTAAAGCGATCTATGCCGAAATCTGCGACAAAACCAATGCGGTAGCTGTGCATCATATTGGCAAACAGTTAGTGTTTTATCGGCCAAGTGAGACCATCAAAGAGTCCGCCAAGGTTGTGATTCCTAAACTGTGAGTAGTCCATAAGGCGGCCAATACACACCGCCTTGCAAAGATTAACGCGCTTTTAGCACCACTACAAATCCTAATAAGCACTCAATCACATAGGCTACGCTGGATACCCCATGCCATGTACTAAAGCGGCTGGCAAATACGCTATGCATCACATCGTCAGGTAAAGCGCTGGCTTTTAATTGTGCTAACAATGGCTGTATACCAAAATGCCCCGCCAGCACTAGCAACAGCATGACCATAATGGCCCAAAAATAACTCTGCTTGAGCGCTGCGGTTCCAAATTCAACCAAACGCTGAATCAACAAGTAAAACGCACTGGCCATGCCGATATAGCTGACCAGCGTAAACAATCTACCCGCTACCTGCCCAGCGGTTTGACGGCTCTGCAGCGTATCAAACAGTACATACGCTGTCAGACCCGTCATCCATAAAGCACCTACCCATAAGGTAATGATAATTAAGGTAAATTTGCGAGACATAGTTATATGTAGAGCACTTCGATAATCTCGTACTCTTTGATACCGCCTGGAGACTGTACCTCAGCCACTTCGCCCTCAGATTTACCAATCAGAGCGCGTGCGATAGGTGAACCCACAGAGATTTTCCCACCTTTAATATCTGCCTCATCCTCACCCACAATTTGATAAGTTTTAGCGTCACCAGAATCCAAATCTTCAAATCGCACCGTAGCGCCAAACACCACACGGCCTTCGGCATTGAGTGTTTTGGGATCAATAATCTGCAAATTGGATAACTTGCCCTCAAGTTCAGAGATGCGCCCTTCAATAAAGCTTTGACGCTCTTTGGCAGATTCATACTCTGCATTTTCAGACAAATCGCCCTGCGCACGCGCTTCTGCAATCGCCTGAATAATATTAGGACGATCAACTGCACGCAAGCGCTGCAATTCTTCTTTCAGGAGTTCTGCACCAATCACGGTGACTGGAATTTGATTTACTGCCATATAAAAACCTTATCAATCAACTACAAAAAAAATAAACCACACTCGGCAAGAGCGTGGCTTTCTAAAACAATTCAATTTTATTTAAACTTTAGTGTATTTTATGCAAGCCTTTTATGCAAGTCTTGAATCGACTCTACATTCAACTCCTGCATATGTGTCATGCCAATACAAGCAGCCTTGGCGCCCGCCAATGTAGTGTAATACGTCACCTTGTTTTGTAGCGCGCTACGACGAATCTCGTAAGAGTCAGCCACTGCTTTTTTATCTTCGGTCACGTTCACAATAAAGTTTATTTCATTGTTTTTAATCATATCGACAATGTGCGGACGACCTTCCGCTACTTTATTGACCGGCACTACCGCTAAGCCATGCTCACTTAATGCTCTCGCCGTACCTTTGGTCGCCACAAGCGTAAAGCCTAAGTTGGCCAAGTCTTTTGCAATATCCACCACCTTTTGATGATCTTCATTACGCACGCTAATAAACGCTTTGCCACCTTTTGGCAACTTGGCAGAAGCACCTAATTGTGATTTCACAAAGGCCTCAGCAAAGGTATTACCCACACCCATCACTTCACCGGTGGACTTCATCTCAGGGCCAAGAATCGTATCAACACCCGGGAATTTAATAAACGGGAACACCGCTTCTTTTACGGAGTAATATGGGGGCACCACCTCTTGTGTCACACCTTGTGATTTTAATGTTTGGCCCGCCATACAACGTGCTGCTATTTTGGCCAACTGTAAGCCACAGGCTTTGGACACAAAGGGAACGGTACGGGAAGCGCGTGGGTTCACCTCTAATACGTAAACCGTTTCACCCTGAATCGCAAACTGTACGTTCATCAGGCCTTTTACGCCCAACGCTTTGGCCATTTGAACGGTTTGGCGACGCAATTCGTCTTGTAAATCATTGCTCAAGCTATATGGCGGTAATGAGCAGGCGGAGTCACCAGAGTGCACCCCAGCCTGTTCCACGTGCTGCATGATGCCGCCAATCAACACATCTTCACCATCACTTAATGCATCTACATCGACTTCAATTGCATCATTTAAGAACCGGTCTAGCAATACCGGAGATTCGTTGGATACTTTGACTGCCTCACGCATATAGCGCTCTAACTGGCTTTGCTCATGCACAATTTCCATCGCGCGGCCACCCAATACATAGCTTGGACGTACCACCAACGGATAACCAATCTCTTCTGCTGCACGGATTGCTTCTTCCGGCGCACGTGCAGTGCGATTTGGCGGTTGCTTGAGGTTTAACTCGTGCAGCATTTTCTGGAAACGTTCACGGTCTTCGGCGCGATCAATCGCATCCGGCGTGGTGCCGATAATCGGCACGCCTGCTTTCTCTAAGTCACGCGCTAATTTTAATGGCGTTTGACCACCATATTGCACAATCACCCCTACTGGTTTTTCGATATTAACGATTTCCAACACATCTTCCAATGTCACCGGCTCAAAATACAAGCGGTCGGAAGTATCGTAATCAGTAGACACAGTCTCCGGGTTACAGTTAACCATAATCGTTTCATAGCCGTCATCGCGCATAGCAAAAGCTGCATGCACACAGCAATAGTCAAATTCAATCCCTTGACCAATTCGGTTAGGACCACCGCCCAATACCATGATTTTTTTCTTATCAGTGGGCTGTGCTTCGCACTC
This sequence comes from Betaproteobacteria bacterium Ga0077540, assembly GCA_001464125.1. GTDB lineage: Bacteria > Pseudomonadota > Gammaproteobacteria > Burkholderiales > Methylophilaceae > Methylophilus. The sequence continues at coordinate 20,433 of LNEP01000013.1, forward strand.
TTCTTCATAGCTAGAGTACATATAGGCCGTATTAGTAGCAAACTCAGCCGCGCATGTATCCACGCGCTTATATACCGGGCGTACATTGAGTGCCTGGCGATACGCGCGCACGGCATGCTGGTCAGTGCCAAGCAATTTAGCCAAGCGTCTGTCAGAGAAACCCATGCGCTTAAGTTTAAACATTACGTCTTTGCTAAGATCAGCAATATGCTTACCACTCAAAGCCGCCTCGTGTTTGATGATGTCTTGGATTTGCGCCAAAAACCACGGGTCGATTTTGGAAATATCAAACACCTGCTCAACTGACATGCCCACTCGAAACGCATCACCCACATGCCAAATGCGTTCTGGGCCTGGCTCGCCCAACTCTTTAGTAATTTTGTCTACGTCACTCGTGATTGAATCTAAGCCATCGACGCCGACTTCCAAACCACGCAGAGCTTTTTGGAAAGACTCTTGAAAGCTGCGGCCAATCGCCATTACTTCACCCACAGACTTCATCTGCGTGGTCAAACGGCTATCGGCTTGTGGGAATTTCTCAAACGCAAAGCGTGGAATCTTGGTGACTACATAGTCGATAGATGGCTCGAAAGATGCTGGCGTTTGGCCACCAGTAATTTCATTGCGCAACTCATCTAAAGTAAAGCCAACAGCTAATTTAGCCGCAATTTTTGCAATCGGGAAACCAGTGGCTTTAGAGGCCAATGCAGATGAACGTGATACACGTGGATTCATCTCAATGACAATCATACGACCATCGTCTGGGTTAATCGCGAATTGAACGTTAGAACCACCGGTATCCACACCAATCTCGCGCAATACTGCCAATGAGGCATTACGCATGATTTGATACTCTTTGTCGGTCAGGGTTTGTGCAGGCGCTACAGTGATTGAGTCACCGGTATGTACGCCCATCGGGTCCAGATTTTCAATGGAGCAAATGATAATGCAGTTGTCCGCCTTATCGCGCACAACTTCCATCTCGTACTCTTTCCAACCCAACATCGACTCTTCGATGAGCAATTCACTTGTTGGCGAAGCGTCTAAACCACGCTCACAAATCGTAATAAATTCCTCGCGGTTATAAGCAATACCACCGCCGCTACCACCCATAGTAAAGGATGGACGAATAATCGCCGGATAGCCAATATTGGCTTGCACCTGCAACGCCTCTTCCAAACTATGTGCAATAGCAGACTTGGCGGAACCCAAGCCGATTTTAGTCATCGCCTCTTTGAACTTTTGACGGTCTTCGGCTTTATCAATCGCCTCTTTCGTAGCGCCGATCATTTCCACGTTGTATTTTTTTAATACGCCGTGCTTATCTAAATCTAAGGCACAGTTCAATGCAGTTTGACCACCCATGGTAGGCAACAAAGCATCTGGCTTCTCTTTTGCAATGATTTTTTCTACGACTTGCCAAGTAATCGGCTCAATATAGGTCGCGTCCGCCATTTCCGGGTCTGTCATGATGGTGGCCGGGTTGGAGTTCACCAAAATAACACGGTAACCCTCTTCGCGCAGCGCTTTACAGGCTTGTGCGCCAGAATAGTCAAACTCACAGGCTTGCCCGATGACAATTGGGCCAGCGCCAATAATCAGGATACTTTTAATGTCGGTACGCTTAGCCATCAGTGGGTTTTTCTTTCTTGCATGAATTCAATAAATTGGTCAAACAGATAACTCATCTCGGTAGGGCCAGGGCTCGCCTCAGGGTGGCCTTGAAAACTGAACGCTGGTTGATCGGTGCGGGCAATCCCTTGCAAACTACCATCGAACAATGACACATGGGTCACCTTCACGTTAGCAGGCAAAGTGTTGGGGTCTGCAGCAAAACCATGGTTTTGGCTGGTGATGTATACGCGTTTAGTAGCCACATCTTGTACTGGATGGTTAGCGCCATGGTGGCCAAATTTCATCTTCATTGTTTTGGCACCACTGGCCAACGCTAACAATTGATGTCCTAGGCAAATACCAAAAGTTGGAATACCAGTGTCTACCAGTGTTTTAATGGCTTGAATGGCATAATCACAAGGTTCCGGGTCGCCCGGGCCATTCGAAAGGAAAATACCATCCGGTTTGTAAGCCAAAGCCTGTTCTGCTGTTGATTGTGCTGGCAGCACGGTAACCTTGCAGCCACGCGAGGCTAACATACGCAGGATATTACGCTTCACACCGTAGTCGAACGCGACCACATGAAATTTAGATTGCTCAGGCTTGGTATAGCCTTCGCCCAACGCCCACTCACCTTCGGTAAACTCATAAGGCCTTTCACAGCTTACCACTTTGGCCAAGTCCATTCCGGCCAAACCTGGGAATGATTGTGCTAACGCTAACGCTTTAGCTTCATCCACTTCCCCTGCCATAATGCAACCAGCCTGCGCCCCTTTTTCGCGCAAAATGCGAGTGAGCTTACGTGTGTCTATATCGGCAATCGCCACGACATTATTGGCAGCTAAGTACTCGGAAAGAGTTTGATTGCTACGGAAGTTGCTATGCAACAGCGGCAAATCACGAATGATCAAACCAGAGGCATATACCTTGCCAGATTCCACATCTTCGGGGTTGGTACCATAGTTACCAATATGCGGATAAGTAAGCGTAACGATTTGTTGAGTATAGGAAGGGTCGGTCAAAATTTCTTGGTAACCGGTCATGGACGTATTGAATACCACCTCACCCACCGTATGCCCAACAGCGCCGATAGCAAGCCCTTTAAAAACAGTTCCATCTGCTAACACTAAAATCGCTGGAATTGTTTTTGACACCTTGGGCTCCTTTATTTGACACGACACACATCCTTCATTAGATGTGCAAAACGGGAAAAGCTTTATAAACTCTTCCCGTTCTCAGAATTGATGCATTATAGCCGAAATTCGACCACGGCTCAAGCGCTTAACATCAGATGACTACCTTAGGCTGAGCACATCGCGCATATCAAAAAGACCTTTAGAATGCCCCGCTAGAAACTTGGCCGCACGCAGCGCACCTTGCGCAAAAGTAGCACGGCTACTGGCTTTGTGGGTTAATTCCACGCGCTCACCAATCCCTGCCAACACCACCGTGTGATCTCCCACCACGTCTCCACCGCGTAAGGTGGCAAAACCAATTTTCCCCGCCTCACGCTCACCTGTCACACCTTCGCGCGCATAAATGGCGCAGTCCTTCAATTGCTGCCCAAGCCCGTGCGCTGCTGCCTCACCCAAACGCAATGCCGTTCCAGATGGCGCATCCACCTTATGACGGTGATGCATTTCTACCACTTCAATATCATAGCCTTCGTTCAATACGCGAGCAGCTTGCTCCACCAAATTAATCAGTAAAGTAACCCCCACACTCATGTTCGGCGCAAACACAATGGCTACGTCTTTGGCAGCATCTTCGATGCTTGCGCGTTGCGCTTCGCTGAAACCAGTGGTACCAATCACATGTTTAACTTTATGTTTACGACAAGCGTCCAAATACTGCATGCTGGCTTCCGGACGCGTAAAATCAATCAGCACATCTGCACCTTTTAATACAGCGTCAATATCGCTACTTAACTTCACTTGCGTCAATTTACCAAACTGCTCACCAGCATCTCGCCCAAGCTGTGGACTGCCTTCACGATCCAGCGCACCATACAATATCAACTCGGCATCGCTGAGCACCCCTTCTATCAGCGCATGTCCCATGCGGCCTGTTGCTCCTGCTATCACTACTTTTACCATAACTCTCTTCTTATACTGTTCAATTGTTGGATTTGGACATGCATATCATGCAGCCTTTAGAACCCAATCTTTTCAATCACACCATCCAAATGTTCACTGGACTCTTCCGGTGCCAATATTTTTTGCGCGTTCGCACGTTGACCATTGGCCACCACGAACTCCCGCACAATCAACCATCGCTGCGTTGCTGCATCAAACTGCAGATCCAACTGTTTGGTGACTTCATCACTAAACACTTTGGATGTGTATTTTTGGAAAAACTGTACACTGGCTTGATTACCATTAGGCGTCACCACCACATCCTCAAGCACCAAACTAATATCACCGCGCTTACCTGCCAAGCGCTGCTTACGCTGCGCTTTCCACGCGCTTTTGCTTAAGCCATTCTCAGGTTTAAATCCACTAGCGTACGCATCCAAATATAAATTGATATTTTTATTACGCCACGCATCAGCCCAAGCATTCACCGCTGATTGAATCGCTTGCTTGGCTTCATCTGTATTTTGTGTGTCTTGAGTACCTGCAGTCACCGCCGCCACCTCTGGTACGGGCGATTCAGCCACAGGGGCTTGAACATCAGGTGTTGCTTGTGAAGACTCAACTGCCAACGGTGTAGCTGTATCTTCGGGTAGCAGATTCAGATTATCTGCTCCAGCAGTAGCTGGTTTTACCTTCAAAACAGACTCAGTCTCTGCAGCACCCTCATTTGCAATATCTGCCGCCGCAGCCGCTGTTGCTGCCTCTGCACCAATTGGCGCAGGAGATACCCCACTAGACGCCACTGCAGCTGCAGCCACTGCAGTTTCTGCAGCTCGTTCTACAGATTTAGCATCAGACTCGACCGGCGCCTGTGTTGTAGCTGTATCAGCCTCTTCCGAACCCCAAAACTTGAACATATCGAACCACGGTTTTTCTACGGGCTTTTTGGTGGTAGCCACAGATCTGGCTGATGTATCAACAGGCGTTTCCGCGGTTTTATCAGTAGCCGCTATGACATCTCCACGGACTGTCGTGAGTAAATCTTTATCAAAGTCGAGAATCACTCGACGCTTTTCCACCACCTTGCCTTGTTGGCGTAATTGATAAAAATAATCCCAACGGTTGCCATGGAAGCTATCCACAATCAAAGGGGTACCCATGATGAATCGTACTTGTGATTTGGTCATGCCCGGCCTGAGTTGCAACAACATTTTCGAGGTGACAACATTGCCTTGCTGAATATCCATTTTATAAGATTTCATGGCTGGCAATTTAGAACCACATCCGACAAAAAAACAGCTAACAATCAAGCAAATAGGCGTGAGGAATTTGGAAAAATAACGCATTACGGTCACTTTAAATAAAGACTTGTTGTTGAATATTCATTAATATACCATGTTGACCAAGTAATCAAAAATTAGCTTCTAGATTGGCGGATAATTAATATGCATGACCAAAAAGATTTAAAAAATGCCGGGCTAAAAGCCACTTTACCCCGCTTAAAAATCTTGGAACTCTTTGAGAATAGTACTGATCGCCATCTATCTGCCGAAGACGTCTACAAGATTATGATCAACGCTGGGGAAGATGTAGGCTTGGCCACTGTATACCGAGTTTTAACGCAGTTTGAACAAGCAGGTTTACTCGTCCGCCATCACTTTGAAAGTGGCAAAGCTGTATTTGAACTTAACGAAGGTAGCCACCATGACCACATCGTATGTATTAAATGTGGCCGCGTTGAAGAGTTCTATGACGAAGAAATTGAAAAAAGACAAAAAAGTGCAGCAGATGAGCATGGCTTTACCATGCATGACCATTCACTCACCATCTATGGTGTTTGCAAAAAACAGCCCTGTACGCACAAAGGCTAACGCCTATATAACTTGGCTATCTAGCCAACATTTCTTTGGCGTGCTGGCGCGTAATTTCAGTGATATGCAAGCCGCCTAACATGCGCGCCACTTCATCCACACGCTCTTCTACTGCCAAGCGGCGGATATGACTCAAGGTAATGCCTGACTGCTGCGTTTTGCTGACTTGCAAATGATGCTGAGCCTGCGCGGCTACTTGTGGCAGATGAGTAATCACCAGCACTTGCCGCGCATCGCCAAGTTGCTTGAGTAAAGTACCGACCACCTCAGCCACACCACCGCCAATACCCACATCCACTTCATCAAAAATCATGCACGGCACTGTACCGGATGAGGCTGTGGTTACATGCAATGCTAGACTGATTCTGGAAAGTTCTCCACCAGAAGCGACTTTAGCCAAGGCACGCGGCACTACGCCAGCATGGCCCGCCACTAAAAACTCCACTTGCTCCAAGCCATTGACTGTCGCTTCACCTGAGGTGAGAGCCACTTGGAACTGTCCACCTTTCAATGAAAGCCGTTGCATTTGCTCGGTAATATTCACGCTGAGCACTTGCGCTGCTTTGGTTCTTTTGGCTGTCAGCGCTTGTGCATGCTGTTGGTAAGTCTGCCATGCTTGTGCCTCATGCTGCTTGAGCGCACCATCATCTACCGCGCTCTCCAGCACTTGCATGCGTTCAACACAACTCTCGTGCACTTCCGGTAACTCTTCTGGCTTGATGCGATATTTTCGGCTGATCGCGTGTATAGACTGAATTCGCGCTTCTACCTCGGCCAATCGTGCCGGATCAAGCTCTGTACGTTGTAAATAGCGGTTTAAAAAGCGGCTGGCTTCCTCCAGCTGAATCGCTGCGGACTCGACTGTAGATAGCACCTCTTGCAAGGTCGCATCAAAATCAGTCAATTGTGATAGCTGATGCTGCACCTGCTCAACCATAGCTAGGGCATTAGGCTCTGACTCAGTCAACGCAGCCAAACTAGACTCTACCCCTTGTAACAAGCTCGCCCCATGGCTAAGCCGGCTATGCTCTTGCTGCAATGCAATCCAATCTTCCGCTTCAAACCCAAGCTGCTTGATTTCACGTGTTTTATCACGCAGTTCGGCTAACTCTTCTGCATAAGCCTCGGCATTGGTTTCTGCTGCTAACCGCTGTTGATGCAACTTACGCCACTGCTGGTAATGTTCCGCTACACTGGCTGCAAGTGCTTCTGCTTGCGCAAATACGTCTAGGATTTCTCGTTGCGTGCTGGACTTGAGTAGCGAATGATGTGCATTCTGGCTATATATATCAATCAGCAATTCACCCAACTCTTTTAATTGCCCCACCGTGGCAGATGCACCGTTAATAAAACCACGGCTACGTCCATCCGCATAAATCACACGCCGTAGGATCAATTGCTCATCAGCATCCATCTCATGCTCAGATAGCCATTGTTGTGCTTGCTTGTTGTTGCTGATAAAAAATGTAGTGCTGATGTCTGCTTTCTCACACCCAGCGCGTGTAACAGCTCCATCATTACGTGCGCCCAAGCTGAGTGATAATGCATCAATCAAAATGGATTTACCAGCACCCGTCTCTCCGGTCAATGCAGTGAATCCGGCGTCAAACTCCAAATCCAGTTGTTCGACAATAATAAAATCACGTATCGATAATGCTTGTAACATAGACTTAACTCAATAGCGTTTATTCATTACAAAACTAAAGCACAAGGCAACATGGCGCAGACAGCACACACAGCGCGGCAAACCGCACTTAATATAGTGATTACTCGTTCTTGCATTGAAGAATCAGCCCCAGTTAAGCTTGTTGCGTAACATATCAAAATAACAATAGCCTTTAGGATGCAATAACAAAATATCTTGTTTGGCGCGTGCCACACGAATTTTATCGCCTGCGTTCAAAGTTTGCTGATACTGCCCATCCAAACTCAGTTGCGCATCATCCGCTTGCATCACCGTCACTTCACACACGCTTTCACTCGTCACCGTAATTGGGCGGTTACTTAACGTATGGGGACTGATGGGCACCAGCGAAATTGCATTTAAATCTGGATGCAAAATAGGACCACCTGCAGATAACGCGTACGCGGTGGTGCCAGTGGGCGAACTCAGAATCAAGCCATCGGCACGTTGCTTAGACACGAACTGCCCGTTGATTTCCACTTCCATTTCCATCAAACGCAAGGCATTTTTAATCACTACATCATTAAGCGCTACACCCTGCAATACTGCCGCACCAGCTCTGTAAATACTCGCTTCCAACAGCATACGACTTTCAGTTTGATATTCCCCAGCTAGAATCTTATCCAACTCCACCAACATATCTTCTGTGCGTAAATCAGTTAAAAAACCAAGTCGTCCGCGATTCACACCCACCAAAGGCACTGGTTGAGGCAATTGGCTTTCATAGAGACTTCTCGCGACGCTGAGCATCGTGCCATCACCACCGATTACTATCACCAAATCTACCAGCGCACCAATAGCCGATAGTGCTGCAGTTTTAAAGCCATGTAGGGCAGCATGATGTGCTGTATTCTCTTCTACCCAGACCTGAATACCTTTGCCAGATAGATGACTGGCCAATTGCGCAAGCTCCATCTGCATTTGATGCAGCGCATTGGCGTCCATATATTTGCCAATAATCGCAATTGATACGAATTGTTTTTTCATGGCAGAATTAAATCACAGAAGCGCCCAGCTTAAAAGCAAATGCCGCTGTTATCTAGGAACTAATTCGGGCAAAATAGCACCTTATTTATCATGTTGAATGATAGTTTGGACAAACGCGCACAAATCCTTCTTAAAACTTTGGTAGAGCATTACATTAGTGATGGTCAACCCATCGGTTCGCGCACGCTGTTGCAGCATTCAGGCCTAGACGTTAGCCCCGCCACCATTCGTAATGTAATGAGCGATTTAGAACAACTGGGCTTCATCACTAGCCCACATACCTCTGCCGGGCGCATCCCCACGCAAAAAGGTTACCGCCTATTTGTGGATTCGCTACTCACTGTAAAACCTTTGGAAAACAACGCGTTTCAGCAACTTAAAGAGGGGTTGAACTCACCCAGCCAAACCGCCCTCATCAACAGCGCAGCGGACATGCTCTCACAACTGACCCAATTTGCGGGGGTGGTACTCACACCCAAACGCAAACGCATTGCTTTTAAGCATCTAGAGTTTCTAGCGCTGTCTGAGAAAAAGCTATTGGTCATTATTGTGACGCAAGACGGCAATGTACAAAACCGTGTGATAGTGACTGAAAAACCTTATACCGCGCAAGAATTAACACAAGCCAGTAACTATTTTAATGCTAACTACCAAGGATTCACTTTGGAAGAAGTGCAACAAAAGTTACATGCAGAGCTAAAACAAATGCAGGCAGATATGAACAAACTGATGTCGGCAGCACTTGAAGCGACTCAAACTGATGCCAATGCCGAAAAGGAATCAGTGGTGATTGCCGGTGAACGCAACTTGCTGCAAGTAGACGATTTATCCACCAACGTGACCAGTTTGCGTAAACTGTTTGAGATTTTCGAACGGCGCACATCATTGATGCAACTGTTGGACAACAGCCAACGTGCTGAAGGCATTCAAATTTTTATCGGTGGGGAAAGTGGCTATCTTCCACTGGATGAATGCAGCATGGTGACCGCACCATATGAAGCTGACGGCCAAGTTGTCGGCACCTTGGGCGTTATTGGCCCAACACGTATGGCTTACGAACGTGTCATTCCTATTGTGGATGTCACAGCAAAATTATTATCAAACGCTCTTTCCTCAAACTAATTGATTGATTATTTATGGCTTACTACCAACCGGAACCTCCTTACCAACACGGCGACCAACTCAAAGTCGGCATTTTGCTGGCCAACTTAGGCACACCCGATGCGCCGACCGCCAAAGCGCTCCGCCCCTATCTGCAACAGTTCTTAATGGATAGGCGTGTGGTGGAAATTCCACGTTTTATTTGGTGCTGGATTTTGCATTGCATTATTTTGGTGATACGTCCTAAAAAATCAGCTGAAAAATATGCTCAAGTGTGGACCAGTGAAGGCTCGCCGTTGTTGGTAAACGCTAAAAACCAAGCAAAAAAATTAGAGGGGTTTTTGGCAGAAAAAATCAAATCTCCATTTGTGGTGGAGTTGGGTATGAGCTATGGCAATCCCAGTATGAAAAGTGCCATTGAGCGCTTAAAAGCGCAACATTGCGACCGCATTTTAGTATTTCCGTTGTATCCACAGTACGCCGCCAGCAGCACAGCGGCAGCGTTTGATGCAGTCTGGAAAACCCTGCTAAAAATGCGTAATGTGCCCGCCATTCGCACCATCAAACATTATCATGACCACCCGGCTTACATCGCTGCATTAGCTGCACAGGTACGCCAACACTGGCGACTGAACGGCGGCAAACCTTCCAAATTGGTGATGAGCTTTCATGGTGTGCCCAAATTTCACTTAATGAAAGGCGACCCCTACCATTGCGAATGCCACAAAACGGGACGCTTACTAGCCGAGGCACTTGAACTGAATAAAGACGAATACATGGTGGCGTTTCAATCCCGTTTTGGCAAACAAGAGTGGTTAAAACCTTATTTAGCTAGCACCTTGGAAGAACTGGGCAACGCCAAAACCAAACGCATAGATGTGATATGTCCTGGCTTTAGCAGCGACTGTCTTGAAACCTTAGAAGAAATCGCCATGGAGGGCAAAGAAATTTTTCAACATCATGGCGGTGGTGAATATCACTATATTCCGGCCCTTAACGCTAGCGATGCATGGATACATGCCATGACAGAAATCTCGCTTGAACATCTGCAAGGTTGGGTAAGTACGGATTGGGATAAGGTAGAAGCAAAACATCAAAGTGAGCTGACAGCTATGCGTGCTAAAGCATTGGGTGCGCCGCAATAATTCAGTATAATGCGCGAATACTTAACGGCAGGAATACAGCAGGATTGTGTATTTATCTGATGAGTTGCACGCCATCGTGCATCAGTTAAGTGGCAAACAAAGGTAAGCAAGCATGATAGTAATTACCGGTGGTGCAGGCATGATTGGTTCTGTCATTGCATGGCATCTCAACACCAAACTCGGTCGTGATGATTTAATCATCACAGACCGCATCACGCACGAATCGCAATGGCAAAATCTAGTGCACCGTCATTACGTCGAATATCTGGATAAAGACCAATTGTTTGACTGGCTAGAAGACAATGAACATGTCACGGCCGTGGTTCACATGGGGGCTATCAGCGCCACCACTGAGCGCGATTTTAATAAACTGGTCGCCGACAATATTCACTACTCCCAAGATTTATGGGCTTGGTGTGCAGAACACGATGTGCCATTTTTCTATGCAAGTTCAGCAGCCACTTATGGTGCGGGCGAGCAAGGCTACAGCGATATTAGTATTGATAAACTCCGCCCACTTAACGGCTATGGCTACTCCAAGCACTTTTTTGATCAATGGGTGCTGAGGCAGCTGGCAGAGAAACAACCAACCCCACCTGCATGGGCTGGTTTTAAGTTTTTTAATGTGTATGGGCCAAACGAATACCACAAAGAACGCATGGCCAGTGTTGCTTTTCACACGTTTAATCAATTTAAAGAAACTGGCACCATGAAACTGTTTAAAGGCACCAAAGCTGGCGTGGAAGACGGTATGCAATTGCGTGACTTTGTCTATGTCAAAGACGCGGCTAGTGTGATTAGTTTCTTTTTAGAGGCAAGTTTGAGCAAACGCGCAGCACCCAATGGCATTTACAACATTGGCACGGGTGAAGCGCGTAGCTTTAAAGATTTGGCCACCAACGTGATGACCAGCATGGGCCGCGAGCCGCATATTACTTACATTGATATGCCTCAAGATTTACAGGGGAAATATCAGTATTTTACGCAAGCGCACATGGATAAACTGCGTAAGGCTGGTTACAAAACACCGTTTACTAGTCTGGAAGACGGCGTCAAAGATTATGTTCAAAACTATCTCATGCAAGAGGATCCGTACTGCTAATTTAAGCCTATGAACTCAAAATACGTTGATTATTTAAAAGGTGAACATGCTGCACATATGGCCATGTTCAATGCGTTAGAACCCATATTCCCATTGATTAGCGAGGTGGGTATTGCATTACAACAGTGCATTCAACGTGGTGGTAAAGTATTGATCATGGGTAACGGTGGCAGCGCGGCTGATAGCCAACACATTGCCGCTGAAATTGTCGGTCGCTTTAAAAAAGAACGCAAAGGTTTACCTGCGATTGCACTCACCACTGACACATCTATTTTGACATCGGTGGGTAATGATTATGGCTACAACTATATTTTTGCGCGCCAGGTTGAAGCTTTGTGTCGCCCAGAAGACATTGTGATTGGCATCACCACCTCTGGGAATAGCGCTAACGTTGTCAGCGCAATCGAGGCAGCCAATGCGATCGGTGCGACTACGGTAGGCATGACTGGTGGTAATGGAGGCAAACTGACAGCACTCTGCAAATACAATATCGTGGTACCTTCCAGCGTTACTGCGCGCATTCAAGAAGCGCATATCTTCATCGGCCACTCTCTATGCGAGATTTTAGAGTCTGATTAATGCAAGTCACCCTCCTACAGCACGTTAAACAATTTGGCCAAACCACACAACACGCTCTCGTGATAGGCGATGTCATGTTAGATCGCTATCTGATAGGCGATGTCAGTCGTATTTCGCCAGAGGCTCCCGTGCCGATTGTGTTATTAAAGAAGCAGAGTGAGTGTGCGGGTGGTGCATCCAATGTAGCAGCCAATCTTGCTTTGTTAGGTATTAAAACGCATATCCTAGGATGTATCGGTAAGGATGCTGAAGGTCAATCATTGACGCAACTGATAAAAGCCAGCAACATTGATACTAAAGGATTAGTCACTTCTAGCCACCGACCGACCATTGCCAAGACCCGTATTTTAGGTGGCCACCAACAAATGATGCGGCTTGATCAGGAGAGCCATGCCAGCTTTAATCAAGAAGAGTCTGCGTTAGTATTGTCAGCGTTTAATGCTGCGCTTGCGCTACAACCTGCGATTGTTATTTTGTCTGACTATGCCAAAGGGCTACTGACAACAGAAGTCTGTCAAACAATTATCCAAGCATGCCGTCAGGCCAAAATCCCCGTGCTGGTAGACCCCAAGGGGCATGATTACAGCAAATACCAAGGTGCAACCGCGCTAACGCCCAACAAAAAGGAAACGGCAGAGGCCTGCCATACCAGCGTGAATGATGCAGCGTTGATTGAAAAAGCGCAGCAACTCAAAGCCAGCCTTGGGTTACAATTTTTAGCCGTCACCCGCAGCGAGGAAGGCATTACGTTGTTGGATGATGCCACTCACCACTTGCAAGCGGCTGCCCAACAAGTGTTTGATGTTTCTGGTGCAGGCGATACTGTGATTGCTACTTTAGCTGCAGGACTCATGCATGGCTTAAGCCCTCTAGATAGCTTGGCACTGGCCAATGTAGCTGCGGGCGTGGTGGTAGGCAAAGTCGGCACTGTACCTATCAGCAAAAATGATTTGATACACGCTCTGGAAGACCAACGCTCCAATGAGCAAGCGCATAAAGTCTGTGATTTACCAGCATTGTTGGCTAAAGTCGCCGCATGGAAACAGGCTAAACAGAAGATTGTATTTACCAACGGCTGCTTTGATTTGCTGCATGCCGGGCATGTGACTTATCTGGAAGCAGCAAAAAAACGTGGCGACAAGCTAATTTTGGGTCTTAATACCGACCGCTCGGTTAGCGCACTCAAAGGCCCTACACGCCCAGTGGTCAATGAGCAAGATCGCGCACGCGTATTGGCGGCATTAGCGTCCGTAGATGCGGTAATTTTATTTGATGAAGACACACCACTCAAACTCATCAACGCCATTCAACCCAATATTATTGCCAAAGGCAGCGACTATACGGCAGATCAAGTAGTTGGTGGCAAAGAAGTGTTATCGTGGGGCGGTGAAATTGCGCTGATTGATTTGGTAGAGGGCCGCAGCACTAGCAATCTGATTAAAAAAATGAACAGCTAATTTGGCATATCACCGATGCCAGAAACAACACCAGAAAAAATATTAGTACTTGGCCCAGCTTGGGTGGGCGATATGGTATTGGCGCAAAGCCTATTTAAAACGCTCAAAGCCAATCAGCCTAATTGCACGATTGATGTAGCAGCACCTGCTTGGACGTTACCGTTGCTTGACCGTATGCCAGAAGTGGCAGAAAAAATAGCTTTGCCGTTTAAACATGGTGAATTGGCGTTTTGGAAAAGAATTGCCTTTGGCCGCGCTTTAAAAAGCAAAAGCTACACCCAAGCGATTATTCTTACTAACTCGTTTAAATCTGCGATACTGCCTTGGGCAGCAGCGATTCCAAAACGTACCAGCTTTTTAGGTGAAATGCGTTATGGTCTGATTAACGATATACGTACCCTAGATAAAACCAAGCTCAAAATGACGGTACAGCGTTTTGTCACATTAGGACTAGCGCCCCACGACAACTTACCATCTGTATTGCCAAGACCTGCCTTAACCGCCGATATCGCGCATGCGCAGGCACTATGCCAAGGCCTACAAATCCCACCGCTAGAAACCCCTGTACTTGGCTTATGCCCAGGTGCTGAATACGGTGAAGCCAAACGCTGGCCAGCCGAGCACTATGCAGAAGTGGCTAATGCAGCCATTACCAAAGGTTGGCAAGTATGGTTATTTGGCTCGGACAAAGATATTCCTGTCACTACACAGATTAACCAGTTAACTCAAAATAAGTGTCTCAACTTAGGCGGTAAAACCAAATTAGGCGACGCGATTGACTTGATGGCACTTTGCCACACTGTAGTGAGCAATGACTCAGGATTAATGCATGTGGCAGCTGCTTTAGATAAAAAATTGGTCGCTATTTTCGGCTCGTCAGACCCTTACCACACGCCACCAATGCATCCAGATGCAGTAATTGAGTACCTGAAATTAGAGTGCAGCCCTTGCTTTGAGCGCGAGTGTCCGTTGGGGCATTTAAATTGTTTAACGCAGATTAGGCCACACACCGTCACGCACAGAATTTTTTTAGCTCAGCCATAATGTCAGCCAATCGCATGGTTTGACTAGCTTGTATCTCACGTCTAGCTTGTAGCACTTCTGGTAACTTAGTGCACGCCAAATAAAATGCTTTAAGGTTTACCTTATCCAGTAGCAGCAATTCTCCCAGCAACTGTATGAGCGAAGCCGGAACAGCACAGAACCATAATTGGCTAGCGGACAGATGCATCCATTCCAAAATATAGCGATTTCTACGACGTATGGTCTTGATGTGGTTCATTTTCACATTTGAACGAATGGAACCGACACTCTGGTGCACGATGTGCGCACTTGGTTCAAAATAGCTGACCCAGCCTCTGCGCCAGGCGCGCAAACCTAAATCATAGTCTTCACTATAAAACGGTTTGAATATAGGATGAAAGCCTTGTAGCGCATTGAACATAGACTTTCTGACCATAAATGAGCCGCCATGTGCATAAGCACTGGGCAACTTCTCACCTGCTGCGCGCAGTTTTAATGCTTCATCCAACCGCCAGTTTACTAGCTTGAGTGTGCCACCTTTAAACTGGCGTAAATTCCATGAGTGACGCTTGACCACGCCTTGCTCATCATAAATCAGCGGATTGACTGAAAAAGTGTTGGCATCGTCGAAGTATCGCACCAGTGGTGCAAGCAATTGCTCTTCTACTTCCACATCGGAATTTAATAGAAACAGTAGCTCTGTTTCAGC
The DNA here is from genome assembly GCA_001464125.1 of Betaproteobacteria bacterium Ga0077540. Lineage (GTDB taxonomy): Bacteria > Pseudomonadota > Gammaproteobacteria > Burkholderiales > Methylophilaceae > Methylophilus. The sequence continues at coordinate 35,780 of LNEP01000013.1, forward strand.
TGCATTCACGCCACTGTGAATCGCTTCTGCAAACCCTTTATTTTGCGCATGAATAACAACGTTTACTTGCGGAAATTGGTCTTGTAGCACTTGCAAGCTGTTATCTTGAGAGCCATCATCCACCACGATTAAACGAGTCTCACCTGAATAGGCATGCATTGCTTTGAGCACTGAGGGGATATTTTTTTGCAGTAAAGCTGCACCATTAAAGTTTGGGATAACGATAGTGACTGGTGGATACATACTAGGCTTTCTCGTTTATATCCATGTAGCGCATTACACCCATCACCAATGCAATCACGTTCAAATGAATACTTACAAAAAAAGGTAATGTAATGCTGACCGCTACCAACGTCACTGTAAATAAGGCAAGCAATAGTAAAACCACCATTTGTGTTTCTTGCATAGCTTGAAGGCGAGCCCTAAAGTAACGAGTAAATAAAGAATAATATATCCAAGATACAAAACCAATTATGGCCACCAGCCCTACCCACCCGAACTGATACAACACTTCAATCACTGCGTTGTGTGGGCTGTTGTAGGTGATACCTTGCGTTGCATAGTAACGCGAATAGGGTTGAAAATCTTTCTCAAAACCCTCAACCCCATGCCCAAACAACCACTGCTGGCGACTGCTCTCTTGCTGCATAGCCCATGTGTCTTCCCAAATTGTGACACGCTCCTCAGTACTCGCATGCATCACCAAATCATCCATACGTGTTTTGAAGTTGCCAGCATCTGTAAAGAACAGCATAGCAAGTACCAGTCCTGCGAGTGCGATTAAAGTCAATTTCGCACGGCGACGCAGGCATATAAAAACAATAAATGTCGCCACTATTAATGCTATCCAAGTGGGTCTGGAAGAGGTACTTAGTAGTAAAAATCCCAACCCTGCGGCAGATGCAGCAAGACCATAGCGCTGTACACCGCGAGTCCAGTTCGTAGCTATGAATAATGCCGTAACTAAAAATAATGCACTGTAAATCGCTAAATAATGTGGATTTTTTGTAGTGCCATATATTTTACCTAGCCCAAATATCCATACTGTTTGAAAGAAGGTATACGCGTAAACAGAAATGATTAATACAGGCACGACATAGGGTTTGATGCTTATATGTTCGCGCGTCATCAGCACTATCCCCGCCACCAGGCCTGTGGCTAGCAACACATGTCTTGTCGCTTTGACATCCCATGGAAAGTGTAACGTTGCAATCCACTCTAGGGCAACAAATCCGACCAAAGGCAGTAAGCACTTCAGAAGAATATTGCGAAAATGCTGACTTTGTTGCTGTGCTTGAAAGTAAACTCCCAGGCTGAGCAGCAACACAAGATAAGCAAAGAATCGATAAGCACCACCCCAAGTGAGTGCCTGAAAAAAGAAGCTAAGTACCACCGCACCACCAAGCGCAAAATGTAGTCTGGATCTTATTTGATATGATGCGTTCATAATATTATTGCCTGAATAGATAACGCGCCACATCGGCTTCTTGCATTTTTACATGCTGTGAAGCCGCACAGTATGCACTAATCAGTATTTTGATATTAGCTAACCCGAAACTCTCCGCCTCAGCCGCATTGCGCCAATAGCGCGCAAAGTTTCTTTTGCGCCTTCTGCGCTCTAATCGCCAGGGAAAAATCGTCATTTCAGAAATATCAATTAAGCCCCATTGCCCCTGTGGCGTTAAGACAATATTACCTGAATGTAGCCCGCGGAAATAAACGCCTAAATCATGCAGTCGGGCAATAAACGCACCTAGTGTATGCGCATGCTCCGCGGCCAGTGTATCTTGCGTAAACAATTCCCTTACCGTAACGCCTTGCAGTGGCGAATACAACACAGCTGTTTTACGATCTACATGCAAATGAAATAGCTGTTTGACTTGAATCGTTGGGATGTTCAGCTGATGCAAGCGCTTTTCATTCCTGCAAAAACTTCTGGCATATGAAAACACATTAGCACTGCTAAAAGTGCGTTTGACCCGGAAGATTTTAAGGATATCTCCGCTTTCTAGACGTACCACTTTGATCCCAAAATGGTCTTGCTCCAATATTTCCCCTTTGCTCAACCAATCTGCCAACTGTGTCTCTGGCAACAACACACTGCGTTGGTACCAGTTTGTGAAAAACGCCTTAATCAGGGTAAGCATGTTTGGTATATGTATTATCAATGGTTGAGCAAGTGTGCAATTGAAGGCAACACTTGAATATCATGCGCTTCACAGTAGGCTTTCCAATCAGGCACTTCAGTCCAATCACTTAAGAATACAAAATCTAACCCGGCTCGCGTTGCCGCTTCATAGTCGTATTTACTATCGCCCACAAATAAAGCCGGAAAACGTAAGTGACCACTCGCTTTTTCGCGTGCCAATACTTCATCTTTATTATCAGGACTGCCAAATAACCCACCTGAAAACAGGGTAGCTAACAGACCACCGGAGGGTAGCAAGCGTTTATGAAATAAATCTCGGATTTCTTGTTGATCGCCACCAGACAATATCATCCAGACCGCATCTGGCGTTTTTGCTTTCAAGGCTTGCAACCCCTCAGCGATTGTGCAAGCCGACAGCCCCTCTTCCAACTCTTCTGAAAAAGTGTCTAACCAGACTTGAATGGCTTCATCTGTCACTGGTTGACTCAATACCTCGCGCAAATACCAATCAAACTTATGATAGCGGGAAATACCGCCCAAGCGAACATGGTAATCCACTAAGGCTTGCGCTTGATCATTTGTCGCGCCCAAGCGTTTAGCCGTTCGGTAATAGGCTTCGGTCTTGACGATATTTGAATCCAAAATGACGCCATCACAATCAAATACGATGGTTTTATATTCAGCAATATTTAACAAATCTGTTCCAATAAAAAAGGCCTTGTGCCTAACTACACAAAGCCTTAATTATACCTTTTAGCAATGGCTTAAGCTGCCTTAATAGCGCTTGCCTCTTTCGCCAATTTAGTAATATGTGCCCAATCACCACGCGCCACAGCATCAGCAGGGGTTAACCAAGTACCGCCGCACACTACCACGTTTGGCAATGCCAAGAATTGCGGTGCAGATTCAACCGTCACACCACCAGTTGGACAAAATTTCACATCGCCGAATGGACCAGCAAAGCCTTTTAGCAAGTTGATGCCACCTACTGCAACTGCTGGGAATAGTTTTAAGAAGTAGTAATCATCGGCATTGGCCATCATAATTTCTGAACCGGTTGAAACACCTGGCAGCAATGGCAGACCGATTTTACGTGCAAACTGACCTAGCTCACTGGTGTAGCCTGGGCTCACTGCGAATTGACAGCCTGCATCTTTTGAAGCTTGTGCATCTTTTAAGTTACGCACAGTGCCAGAACCCAAAATAGCATCCGGTACGTGTTTTGCAATTTGCTCCATACCCGCTAAAGCGCATGAAGTACGTAAAGTCACTTCCAACACCTTGATGCCACCTTCAAGCAAGGCTTCTGCCATTGGCACTGCATCTTCTACGCGGTTAATAACGATCACTGGAATCACGGGACCGTGATTGGCTAAGTCTAATGTACTCATAGTTTTCTCATTTTGTAAAAATTAATCAATTCTGTATTAGTTTTTTGAGGATTCGCAAGTGACATAAACTTTGATAATCAAGCGAGAACTAGGCGCGTGAGCGCAGACAGTACATCACAAGTACGGCAAGCGACCGCGAAGACGTTATCGCTTGATTTGCAAAGTTTAGAGCCAGGTAACTGCGCCCTCTTCGGCGGATAGAACATTGCGCCTCATCCCACCAAACAACTCACGGCCAATGCCATGCGCATTATGTTGACGCTTGCTGTCAGAGAGCTCTTCTACTTCTCGCTCTGCCCACTCATCCTCATCCACCAGCACGTTGACCATACCGACTTTAGCATTGATACGCACGATATCACCCGTACGTACTTTGGCAATAGCACCACCAGCAGAGGCTTCTGGGCACATATGAATGGCTGCTGGGATTTTACCTGAGGCACCGCTCATACGGCCATCTGTGACAATCGCCACCATAAAGCCTTTGTTTTGCAGCACGGCTAATGGAGGAGTTAGTTTATGTAACTCTGGCATACCGTTGGCTTTAGGGCCTTGGAAGCGCACCACCGCAACAAAATCACGCTCTAATTCACCACGATCAAACGCCTCCAACAATTCTTCTTGAGCATCAAACACAATAGCAGGAGCTTCTATAATATGGCGGTCTTCTGGCACTGCGGAAATCTTGATCACACTGCGCCCTAGGTTTCCTTTGAGTAAGCGTAAACCGCCTGATTCATTAAATGGATGCTCGGCTGTGCGCACGATAGTTTCATCATTGCTTTCTTTCGGCAGGTCCTTCCATACCAGCTTGTTGTCTTCTTTGGCTGGAATCTTGCCATACTCACGTAAACCACCATACGCCACGGTAAACACGTCTGGATACATATAACCAGCGTCAATTAATTCGCGAATCACAAACGCAGGACCACCCGCAGATTGGAACTCATTCACATCGGCTTTACCGTTTGGATAGACACTCGCTAGCAGTGGCGTAGTTTTCGCCAAGTGATAAAAGTCTGTCCAGTCAATAATAATGCCTGCCGCACGTGCAATGGCCACCCAGTGAATTAAGTGATTAGTAGAACCCCCTGTCGCCAACAATGCCACCATCGCATTAACAATTACGTGCTCGTCTACCAACTTACCAATCGGTGTAAATTGATCTTTACGTGTATTCTGCAACACCATTTTCACAGCTTCGCGTGTCAACAATTCACGCATACCATCGTGTGGATGTATGAACGCGGCGCCTGGCACGTGCAAGCCCATCGCTTCCATTAACATTTGATTACTATTGGCTGTACCGTAAAACGTACAAGTACCCGCACCATGATAGGCTGCAGACTCAGAAGCTAATAACTCCTCACGTCCGACTAAGCCTTGTGCATATTTTTCACGCACTTTGGATTTGGTTGTGTTGTCGATACCCGTGCTCATTGGGCCAGCTGGCACAAATACACAAGGTAAATGACCAAAATGCAAAGCGCCTATCAATAAGCCAGGCACAATTTTGTCACATACGCCTAACAATAACGCGGCATCAAATACATCATGAGACAGCGCAATCGCCGTACTCATGGCAATCGTGTCACGGCTGAACAACGACAACTCCATGCCAGGTTCGCCCTGTGTAATGCCATCGCACATCGCAGGCACGCCACCTGCCACTTGTGCGGTAGCACCTAATTTGTGCGCTTCATCTTTAATAATATCTGGATAATTAGCATAAGGCTGATGCGCCGAAAGCATATCGTTATAAGCCGTGACAATTCCAATATTCGGTGCCTTCTCTGCAACGATGCGCAACTTATCATTCGACGGCATGGCTGCAAATGCGTGCGCCACGTTAGCACAGCCAAGGCGGTCTGCACCACGTTGGCGGTTGGCAATTTCGTCAACTCGTTGCAAATAGGCCGTGCGAGTCGGTCTACTCACTTCGATAATACGTTCGGTCACTTCAATATGGGATTGTTTCATGCTGATGCTCAACTCTAATCATTGCCCTGCGAAAGTGCAGAATATTCACTTGTACCACCTGATTATCTCTAAACTGGTGCATATCGTCAAACCAGAATAGGGCTAATCGTATAAATAATTTTTTAAAATGAATACCTTACGATTTTAATACACTATTCAATGCGCTATTTTTTAGTGACCAAGATATCTTCCAACATCAGATATTCCAAATCGCACCCATAGAACATATTTAACGCATCGGTCGGGCTGCAAATCATCGGCTCACCACGACGATTGAGGGATGTGTTCAACACCACGGGATTGCCGCGTAGGGTTTCCAAATGTTCAATCAACTCGTAATAGCGTGGGTTAGTCTCACGTGTGACCACTTGTGCGCGTGCAGTACCATCCTCATGCACTACTTCTGGGATACGTGATTTCCAATGCTCGGCCACATCAAAGGTAAAAGTCATATAAGGAGCGGGATGTTCCGTTTGGAGAATATCCGCCGCCACCCTATCCAACATACTTGGGCAGAATGGGCGCCAACGTTCACGGTATTTGATTTGCGCGTTGATACGATCGGCCACACCAGGAAAGCTTGGATCACCCAAAATACTGCGGCAGCCTAATGAACGCGGGCCAAACTCCATGCGGCCTTGAAACCAAGCCAATGGATTGCCTGCGGCTAACAGCTCAGCAGCCTTTTGGGGGAAGTTTTCGACTTTAGTAAAAATGGGCTTATTCGGATGTGCTTCGCACGCCGCAATACATTCTTCAGTCGTAAACGACGGTCCCAAATAAGCGTGCTGCATCGGTTGAATCTGCTCACCTGCCAAATGTGCCGCATAAGTGGCTGCGCCTAGCGATGTGCCATTATCGCCAGATGCTGGCTGCACAAATAGCTCTTTCACGTGCGGCATGGCAATAATGCGTTGATTTAACTTCACATTTAGCGCAACGCCACCAGCCATCACAATTTTACCCGTCTCGCGGATAATATCACCGAGATAATATTCAATCATTTGCAGCGCCAACTCTTCTAACAAGGCTTGAATGGAGGCCGCGTAGTGAATGTAAGGGTCATCAATCTCGTCACCTTGGCGCTTGGGTCCAAGCATTTTGATAAGCTCTGGCGTAAAGTAGTAGCCTTTACCGTTTTCTTTATAACGACGTAAGCCGACCACATTGACCAATTGGGTATTGACGACAAGCTCGCCATTTTCAAATTTAGCCAAGCCTGACAAATCGTATTTTTTTGGGTCGCCGTAAGGTGCCATGCCCATGACTTTGAATTCGCCATCCAGCATGTCAAAGCCCAAATATTCAGTCATCGCGCCATACACGCCGCCTAATGAGTCTGGATCATAAAACTCTTTGATTTTATGGATCTTTCCGTTTTCGCCATAGCCAAAGAATGTGGTGGCGTACTCGCCTTTACCATCAATCCCCACAATCGCCGTTTTTTCTTTAAAGCCACTAAGGTGATACGCGCTGGAGGCATGCGCCAAGTGATGCTCGACTGGCACAAATTTAGCGTTAGTTAAGCCTAAATCTGCCATTAATTGCAATGATTTATCGCGGTTGCGACGGAAACGACGGTTACCGTTAAACAGCGCATCTAATGCACGATCGGGTGCATACCAATGACGTTTGGCGTAATGCCAACGTGCGTTGGTGCTGAGTGGAATCTCTGCATAGGGGAAAGCCACAATATCGACTTGTTCTGGCTTGATACCTGCTTGCTTCAAACAAAATTTAGCAGCTTCATACGGAAACTTATTCTTTGCATGTTTATCGCGAATAAAGCGCTCTTCTTCTGCTGCCGCAATGATTTTGCCATCCACTAAAATCGCAGCGGATGCGTCATGACCTAACGCCCCTGATAACCCTAATACAATCATCTAGTTAACTCTATTCAACGTGATTAATTACTTAAAATTTTTGCTTGAATCAACGGCGTATGATCTGCATACACCACTTTAAAGCTTTTGATAAACGCATTATACAGGGATGTATCGTGTTTCCAATTTTGCATCAACCTTTGCAAGTCTCTCACATGTGCCCGTTGCGCAAAAAAGTCATAGCGATGCTGCTGCATACTATCTAAATCAATCAACATGGGTTGGCCACGCAACACCTTAATATTGGTGGCCTTAAAATCGCCATGTGAAATGCGTAATAAGTGTAACCGGTAGCATAATTGCACGACTGCTTTTACCAGCGCTGCACGCTGTATGCTATCCGTGATGGCCTTGAAGGCTTCCGCTAAATCCGGCGCTTCCACGTATTCACTTAGAAAATATGCCTTGCCGCGCAGACCCATGCAGCGTGTTTCCAACAAGGCAATAGGTTGCGGAGTGGGCAAACCAAGCAATCGTAAACGATGTGCGTTGGCCCATGAGACAGCAGCCCGCGATGGTCGCCACATACGGCTAAAATTGTGGCCAATATTTTTGATGTTATATCGCTTAATCACAATAGCTTGCGTAGCTATTTTGGCGAGCGATACCGTGGAGGTATTACCATCTTTCAACAATACTGCATCTTGCATCCAACTATCCAAAGTTGTAGCGCTTAAATCGGGTATGGTCGTTGAAAACAGCTGCGCAATTGCTAGGTATTGCCCAGCATCCCGTTTAACGAACACATCGGTACACTGACGAAATACCTTATGATCGGCATAGCGCGTAGTGGCATGCCACCTTGCGTATTGGATAAGCGATTTCACAGTGCTAATCGCAGGCGGCTCTGACCAATCACGTGCCTTGGCATAGATATTTAACCATTCTGGCAAATGCTGCACCAACTCCAACACATCCACTTTAGATAGCAGGATGCTTAGATTTTTTAAAGCTGCTTGACGACTCAAACTTGCAACCTTGCGAATACCGTCACCATCAATGCTGTAAATATTTGAAGCTTGGACTAGGAAATTTTTCAAGTACATATCGGTTTGCAGTAGACCGGCTTGATGCTGCCTAGCCACAACCTCCACCAATCGAGACATCAACTGTCGACGATCTGCTGCTGATGCTTGGGCATATACCGCTTCTGCATGTTGACTGGGCGCAATAGCCTCAAATATCAACACATACACATGGAGCCTTGCTACGCGTGTCAATGCTAATACATTGGGCGTTGGGATGCCTACAGCTTGCAATGCGCGCGCGCCTTGCTGATCGCGCAAGGCATAGCTCTCAGCACGCTGACCAAAAAACAGCTTAGCAAACACTGCTTGCCCTTGCCAGCTTGCCTGACAAACCAATCTGCGCGCGGGCACCAATCTAACATCTGTCAGCAAGCTCAACCTTGTATCGTCTTCTAGAAAAACATCCGAAGTTTGCAGCCCGTGTTGCGCGAGCAAATCAGTCGCGGAAGCAGACAATGCCATTAATCAAGACCCAGACTAAGCATTGATTACTTACCGGAACCAAGCTTTGATGCGCGCCAACACAGATTGTGGCTTGCCAGCCACCATTTTTTTTGCGCGTTTATCACGTTTTTTGCGTAACTTTTCTACATCGGCTTTAGTTTTATCATCATCATGCGGCCTAGCCACATACAGGGTGTGACGCGATTCTCCGCTTTGATTTTGAATGGTCTGTGCTTTATAGTAATACAGCGCTATTGATTTACGTGTGATGTGGGGCGGTGTCGTCAATGGATCTGGATGTCCATGAAAACTATCGGCATCAGTATTAAAAATCACACAGCGATTAAATACAGGCGCTACATCCACTACCTTTTGTGTCATGGCTTTATCCCATAATTCCAGTTTGCCGCCGTAAGCTTCTTGCCAATCTTTATTCAGATAAATCAGCACATTCACGCGCCTAAACAGTTGCAAGCCTTCATTCACTTGAAAGTCTGCATGTATGCCCAGCAAGCCGCCGCTACTGGTTTCATGCAAGCCACCGCCGCTGAAATAAGGGTCTGGAATTAGACCTTCAATATTAGTGATACCTTCGATAAAGCGGATAAATTGCGCGGAATTAAAAAAAGCAAACGCAGAGCGCAGATACGCATCGCAGTCGTAAGGGGAGATTTGCCGTTTGTGTGTGCCCCCGTAGCCCTTTTCATAGACTTTATCGTGCGCTTTTGGGTCCGCTGGAAAATGCGCCAGCAAAGCCTCAGTCATTTCATCAGGCAAAAAGTTATCCATCACAGCATGCGCAAACGGTTCGGCAAATGCATAATCGTCCATACGCGCTTGGCCTAATGCAAATGCTGTGTCTTCGTCCAAAGAAAATCCTTGGTCTAGAATAATGGGTAATACAGGTGTTACTTGCATGTTCTGATTGTCCTGATGGGTTAACTTCCAAGTTTTTCCAATAAGGATTTTTTACGTTTATAGCGACGATTTTGCTCGGTATAGCCAGCGTTCAAGCCCACCGTACCAGCTTCTACGTGATCCAAATATTTAAATAATTTTCTAGGGCTAATAAGCCCGATGGTATAGCCCTTGGCCTTGAGTAAATCCTGTAACTCGTAACCTGGGTTGCGATTACCCATCAAAAAAGTATAGCCATACTTGCGCATGATATTGACGTTCCAGCAGGCAAAAAAGCTTTTGATATACGCTTCCAAATACGGCTTGGGTGGTTTGGTTGGTAGACCCAGCCATAACCTTAATCGTCTTGAGTGCCGTTTAAAAAAACGCGACACGATGCGCCAAGTGGTGCGCACCAAGCCACGATCCAATTGCTCCAGACAGCCCATCGCCGCGATATGTTGGTGCTGTTGCAAAGTCTGAATCGTCTGCTCAAAAATAGAGGCATCATACACAAAGGTGTCAGTATGCATGAGCACCACATAGTCAGTGTTGATCTGCTCAAAAATGCTATCAAGCCCTTGACCATGCGCCACAAACCCTTTTTCAGCATAGTCGCTATCACGGACAATCAAATGTATCCAGTCTAAGCTACGCAAATAAGCTGTACTTTCGTCTTGCGAGTTATTATCCACTACCCAAACTTGCGCATTCAGGCCGGCATCAATATGTTTTTTCAGTAAATCTAGGCAAATCTTGGTGAGATCCGCCGTTTTGTAATTGACGATGGCAATACTGAATGCAGGGGTTGAAGGTTGCAACGATGACTCCAAGTTTAAGCTCCTTACTCAATACTCTTGATACGTTTTTTTGATGCGGCTTTTTGTCGTTTTGAACGCGCAACAATACAACGACACAGCCATTTACTCGACCATGTTAATTGCGCAATTTGACAATATTGCTTGAAAAAGTACAAGCGGCTCGCCTTGCTCCAACCGACCGAGTGGCGGTTAAGCGCCGCCAAATCAAAATAAGCGTTGTACCAAAAGAATGGGCTATAGCGCGTTTTTTCTAAATCAATCAGCGCAACGGCAGGTGACGAAGCTGCATTAGCCACAAAAATATGTTTGGGGTACATCGCACGGTGCACTAGGTGAAAACCATGCAAGCGACGAATCGCCGTGGCCACTGATTGCAATAACTGGCGCTTACTAGATTTGGATATCGTCTCAAAATCAGGCGCTTCAGTGACTGAATCTAAAGGACGATATTCAGCTAATTCTTTGGTCATTAAAACGGCGCACATCTGACCATCTATTATTTGCTCCCCATAAAACACGACTTCCGGCGCTGCAAATTGTTTACTCTGTAAAAACTGCAGATGCTTAAATTCTCGACGAAACGTGGGCTCCTGTTTAGGAAAAGTTGCTAAACTCCAGCGGCCATGATTTTGCTGCTTTTTGATAAAAAAACCGTGCTTTTTACCATGAGCTTCTAACTCCATTCGCGCGACGCCGCTCCAACCGCCCCGTCGATGATTGGGTGCTTCAAACCACTTAACTTCATGCGCCCACAGTTGCGCGAACCCATCCAACTGGTGCTGGTGCAACAAACTGGCGTACTCTGGGGAGATAAAGGTGTTCAAGCATTGCCCTTGCTAAATAATAGATGCACGATTTTAGCAGGCTTAACAGGCTTTTGGTCATGTCTATGAAATCGACCATCCATCGTGTTGAACGAACATTTTTTGCAGATATGCGCATTCAAGATAAAATGCCTGCACTAATCATGCTGCGTATATTCTCAAGTCTATTAGCGAAACTGTCGCTACCCACACTACACCGATTGGGCGCTGGCTTAGGACGTATTTTATTTTGTCTTTCTAGTGCAAGCAGTTCAATGCAGCGACGTAACTTGCTACAAAGTAACTTAGTGCCTAGTGCAATGATCGAACCAACGCTTAAAACCAATTCGGTAGAAAGCGGGAAATCGCTAGTAGAAACATTGGCGATTTGGCAGAAAAGTGATGCCGAACTGCTTGATTTGGTAAAACAAGTACATGGCTGGCAGCATGTAATCACTGCGCTAGAAGCCAAAAAAGGGCTCATCTTTTTAACGCCGCACATGGGTTGTTTTGAAATTACATCCATTTACTATGGTTCAAAACACCCCATTACCATTTTGTTTCGGCCGCCCAAACTCAAATGGTTACAAACCTTAATGAACGCAGGCCGAGCTCGCCCTGGGGTCACGCTAGCAGAAGCCAATACGCAAGGTGTGCGAAAACTGATGCAGGCACTTAAACGTGGTGAAGCGATTGGTATTTTGCCGGACCAGATTCCTGCCGAAGGTGAAGGTGAATGGGCAGATTTCTTTGGCAAGCCAGCTTACACCATGACGCTTGCCAGCAAATTAGCAGTAAAGACCGGTGCAACAGTGATTATGGCGTTTGGCGAGCGTCTGGCAGATGGGCAGGGCTATACGATTCATTTGTCGCGCGTGGAATCTATTGCCAGCGCAGATTTGCTAAACCAAGCGATTGAACAGCAAATTGCACAAAAACCGGAACAATACCTGTGGCAATACAATCGTTATAAAGTCAGGCGCCACGCCATGCAAAAGTCGGATGCGCCTACTCACTAGCAACTATTGAATGGCAGACTTTTCCTGTGCCAACCGTTTTTGAAACTTATCACTATTAAATTTATCGTGTAACTTTTCTGCACGTTCGCACACTTGCTGCCAAAACGCATCACTTTGTGGCAAATAGTGTTGTTTAAATAAATCAATATCTGCAGGGGTCAAACCACAGTCCATCGCAGAAAAATATAATCCGGCAATATCTTTCATCACCGTATTGCCACTCACCGACTGTTGCTGCAACATACGATGCAAATCAATCAAATACAATTTGATTTCCCCTGCTTCCAGCTCTGCTCGCTTCATTACAAAGTGGCATAAATAAAAATCGCGGTGGCATAAGCCGGCCTGGTGTAATTTGGCCGCCAATTCGGCAACCGAAACAATCAACTTCTGTTTAAAAGTGTCATCAGGGGGATTAGCCAACCAATCAGCGCATAACTCTTCTAGCGAAACAATATCGCCTAAATCCTCTGTCATCACAAATGATTGAAGCTTAGCTGGGTTCCAGCCATGCCGACCGTAAGCGACTAATGGCGTGGTAGGAATACCCACCGCATTTAGCGCTTGAATGGCATACACTTCAGTCATCGCGCTTAAGATAGGTACCTTAAAGGATAAGAGATTTTTAAATATCTCCCCCCAGCCCACACCAAAGTGCTGTTTGACAAAGTATGAGTGTTCCCCCAGCCGCACTTGGATCGTTTTGCGACCTTTGACATCACGAAACGCTTTGCCCTCCAAATGCATCACTGCAGAGAACGGCCCTTTACCAGTTAACCAACTGCGGATAGACACCGGAATATGAAGAATTTTTTTCATTTCTTTGCTTGCTCTGCCAACCGAATCAATATATTAGCTTCTGCGCTGCCATCATTGGCTTGCATGATTTGTTGTGCATATTGGAGCCCATGATTGCTCCATTCCGCCCGCTGCTCGGCAGTCGCTGTACGCATGGCAAGAAATTGTTGATTGAATTGCGACTGATTAAACGGCATGGGATTCACCAGCCCAGCATCAGCCTCTGCAACATGATGCGCATAGCCACAACTCTCTGTTACTAACATAAGCGCACCACAAGCCATGCCCTCTAAAATCACCAAACCAGTATTCTCACGATACGCCGGGTGCACACAAACATCGGCACCCTGCATCAATTGCGGAATGTCGGCACGCCCCTTGGAAATCACCACATGGTTATCCAAGCCCAGCTTCTTGGCCATCTTGGCAAATTGCTTAGGATTATCCTGCCCAACAGCCACCAGTCTAGTATGTTTCAATAACTCAGGCGGCAATGCTGCCATAGCCTGAATAGCACGATCCAAACCTTTCATGGCAAAGCCAGAACCTGTCAGCAAATAAACAAAATCATCTTCGGCAAAGCCAAAAACACTGCGTAAATGCTGGCGCATAGCAGATTTGTCTTGCAACACAAATCGCTCCGGCAACAAAAATGGGGGGATATAGTGAAAACGTTCCGATTGCGTGCCATACCAATGTTGAAAATGAGGCTTCTCAGTAAGCGATACGGCTAATATTTCTGTGTTGGATTGATCCGAGAAAATAGCTTTCTCGCATTCGGCAAACCAGCGATAGCGCGGGGTTAAACGATACAACCAACTACGCTGACGATGCGCACGCTCAACAAAACAAGGGTCAGCCGCAAAGTGCGCATCTAAACCAGCCATGCGGTTGTAGCCAAAAACAAAATCAAACTTTGCCGATTGAATGATGGCAAATGTGGCATTGATAAATTTCTGATAGCGCTGAAAATTTAACCAGCCCGATTGCGCAAGCACATGCACTTTAATGCCATCAAGGATATCGCCCTGCCAGCTCAAGGTAAATATTTCTACTTGATGCCCTCGTTTGAGCAGCTCATTGGCTGTGCGCAACATATCGCGCTGCATGCCTCCATAAGGGAAATACTTAAAAATAATAAACGCAAACTTCATTAAAGTCCTCGGCACAACGACTGTGCTTGTGAATGCTTTGTTAAAAATGGACGCAAAACCCTCATTTATTCGCTATAAACTCCGGTTTTTTGTCAATTTTTGCCTCGCCTTCACTACGCGAGTTGCGTTGTGCTGAGGCCTTTAGCAGAATTGTATGCGAAAATAGCCACCACTATGAGAATTCTATTAGTCAAAACCTCGTCTCTGGGCGATGTCATCCACAATCTGCCAGTCATCAACGATATATTGCAACATGCCCCAAATGCCCAGATTGACTGGCTGGTAGAAGAGAGTTTTGCAGATATTCCCCGCCTACATCCCCGCGTGAACGAGGTCTTTACCGTGGCCGTTAGACGTTGGCGCAAACAACTATTTAAATGCACTACTTGGCAGCAAATACGCACACTCAAACGGACATTATCTGCCCATGAATATGATGCGATTATTGACACTCAAGGGTTGATTAAGAGCGCGCTCATGGCAAAATTGGCGAATGGGGTGCGTCATGGTTACGATGCTGATTCTATCCGCGAGCCTTGGGCCAGCCGTTGTTACCAGCAAGTACATCATATTTCCTACCAACAACATGCGGTGATCCGTAACCGTACACTGGCTGCTAACAGTTTGGGCTATGCCGTGCCCACGTCTGCGCCAGATTACGGCATCCAAACAACGTCGTTGCTGTTACCTGCTGAAGTCAACCTCACTGCCCCGTTTGTGATTGGCCTGCACGGCACTAGCCGTGACAGCAAGTTATGGGATGAAGCAAACTGGATCGCGCTCGGGCGGCTGTTACAAGCGCAAGGAGTGAGACTAGTATTGCCATGGTCTAATCCAACTGAGCAGCAACGTGCCCATCGTATTCAAGCGCAGTTAAGTTTGGCTACAGTATTGCCTAAGTTATCTATTTATCAACTGGCTGGGGTGATTACTCACGCGCAAGCGGCTATTGGTGTCGATACAGGCTTGTCACATTTGGCCGCTGCGCTAAACATACCTACTATTGCTATTTATACCGACACCAATCCAACATTAACTGGTGTGATGGCTGGGGCATACAGACCTGCCATCAACTTGGGTAATATTCATCAACCACCCACTGTTGACGCAGTGTTGAGCGCATATCAAACCATTACTTAGCAAGTCCCATTTATTCAGCCACAACAACTGCTTCAAAAAGTTTCTGGCAATGCCTTGAAACACACCTGAATAACCCCATTTTAAAAAAGTGTTATTAATGAATGGGGAATCCAATGCAAGAAGATCAAGTCACGCCAGAGAACTTGGCAACCGAAGAAGCGCAAACAACTACAGATGCGGCATCTAATCCTGAAACCAAAATTGCTGAACTTGAAAAGGCATTAGAAGAAGCCAAAGCGCAGGTGTTATACGTTAAAGCCGAAGGCGAAAATATTCGCCGACGTGCCACAGAAGACATCGACAAAGCCCGCAAATTTGCACTGGAAAAATTTAGTGGTGAGTTACTGGCGGTCAAAGATAGCCTAGACGCTGCATTAGCGATTGATAGTACTGATGTAGCCAGCTACAAAAATGGCGTGGACTTAACCGCCAAACAATTGCTCAGCGTATTCGAGAAATTCAATATTGCTGAAATCAACCCGGTCAATGAAAAATTTGACCCCAATAAACACCAAGCGATTAGCGCGGTGGATTCTGAGTTAGAACCCAACACGGTAGTCAGCGTATTACAAAAAGGCTACACCTTGAACGAGCGCGTATTACGCCCAGCATTGGTGATGGTGGCAAAAGCAAAATAAACCCTATTTGCATTAAGGGCTTGAAAAAAATAAATAGAGCCCAATTATTAAATTATCAGACTGTATAAACGATTGATATAAAAGATTAAGGATAGAAACATGGCAAAAATTATTGGTATTGACTTAGGTACAACAAACTCTTGCGTCGCCGTTATGGAAGGCGGCAAACCACGCGTGATTGAAAACGCGGAAGGCGCACGTACAACGCCTTCTATTATCGCTTATCAAGAAGATGGCGAAATCTTAGCAGGCGCACCAGCAAAGCGCCAAGCGGTAACCAACCCAAAAAATACACTGTTTGCAGTGAAGCGTTTGATTGGCCGCCGTTTTGAAGAAAAAGAAGTGCAAAAAGACATTGGTTTGATGCCTTACACCATTGCAAAAGCCGATAACGGTGACGCATGGGTAGAAGTGCGCGGCCAAAAAATGGCGCCACCGCAAATTTCTGCCGAAGTATTACGCAAAATGAAAAAAACGGCGGAAGATTACTTGGGCGAAGAAGTGACTGAAGCCGTGATTACAGTACCGGCCTACTTCAACGACAGCCAACGTCAAGCAACCAAAGATGCTGGCCGTATCGCTGGCTTAGAAGTGAAACGCATCATCAATGAGCCAACCGCTGCTGCGTTAGCATTTGGCTTGGACAAACAAGAAGGTGACCGCAAAATTGCTGTGTACGACTTGGGTGGTGGTACTTTTGACGTGTCGATTATTGAAATCTCTAGCATTGACGGTGAACACCAATTTGAAGTGCTATCTACCAACGGCGACACCTTCTTAGGTGGTGAAGATTTTGATAACCGCATCATTGATTTCTTGGCGGACGAGTTTAAAAAAGAAAATGGCTTGGATTTACGCAACGATTTGTTGGCTAAACAGCGCTTAAAAGAAGCAGCAGAGAAAGCAAAGATTGAGTTATCCGGTGCGCAACAAACGGAAGTGAACTTGCCTTACATTACGGCGGATGCGACTGGCCCAAAACACTTGGTGGTGAAAATCACTCGTGCCAAATTAGAGTCTTTAGTAGAAGACCTGATTGAGCGCACGATTGCGCCTTGCAGAACAGCGATTAAAGATGCTGGCGTCTCTGTGGATGATATTACAGACGTAATTTTGGTCGGTGGTCAAAGCCGTATGCCAAAAGTGCAAGAAAAAGTGAAAGAGATTTTTGGTAAAGAGCCACGTAAAGACGTGAACCCTGATGAAGCTGTAGCGGTCGGTGCTGCGATTCAAGGTGGGGTGTTACAAGGCGATGTAAAAGACGTACTGTTGCTAGACGTGACACCATTGAGTTTAGGTATTGAGACTTTGGGTGGCGTAATGACTAAACTCATCAAGAAAAATACGACGATTCCTACCAAGGCATCACAAGTATTTTCTACCGCCGAAGACAACCAAAATGCGGTGACGATTCAAGTGTTGCAAGGTGAACGTGAAATGGCTTCTGCCAATAAGTCACTGGGTCAGTTTAACTTAAGCGACATTCCACCAGCACCACGTGGTATGCCACAAATTGAAGTGACGTTTGACATTGACGCCAACGGTATCTTGCATGTGTCTGCTAAAGACAAAGCAACGGGTAAAGAAAATAAAATCACTATCAAGGCTAACTCTGGTTTGTCTGAAGCTGAAATTCAGCAGATGGAAGAAGATGCTGCTAAATACGCTGATGAAGACAAAAAGCTACGCGAAACTGTAGATGCACGTAACGCAGCGGATGGCATGGTACACAGCGTGAAAAAATCACTGTCTGAGCATGGTGATAAATTAGATGCTGATGAAAAAGCCAAGATTGAAGCGGCCATTAAAGATGTGGAAGACGTGATGAAAGATGGCGACAAAGAAACCATTGAAGCCAAAACCAACGCATTGATGGAAGCTTCTCAAAAGCTTGGTGAAAAGGTTTACGCTGAACAGCAAGCACAAGCCAACACCGAGAGCGCCCAGCCTCAAGGCGAAAAAACAGTAGACGGTGATGTAGTAGATGCCGAGTTTGAAGAAGTGAAAAAAGACTAAGTAACGCTAGTACTGCAAAAGCACAGTGCGTCAGAAAAACGTTTTTTCTGTGCCTGTGTTTTTGTGGTTTTAACGCTTGAACCTTATTTTAATGAGCATACCTAGGAACATGTAGTTCTGAAGTGCTCCACGGTGAACAACATTATGGCAGCTGCAAAAAAAGACTATTACGAAGTACTCGGCGTGAATAAAGACGCGTCAGAGGAAGAAATTAAAAAAGCGTATCGCAAACTGGCGATGAAGTATCACCCTGACCGTAATCCGGACAATCCGAAAGCGGAAGACCAATTCAAAGAAGCCAAAGAAGCTTATGAAATGCTGTCCGATGATCAGAAGCGTGCAGCTTATGATCAATACGGCCACGCAGGTGTAGACCCAAGCATGGGCGCAGGAGCAAGCGCCGGATTTGGTGGCTTTGGTGATGCATTTGGCGATATCTTCGGCGACATTTTTGGTGGTGGCCGTGGTGGTCAGCGCTCAAACGTCTACCGTGGTGCGGATTTACGTTACAACATGGAAGTATCGTTAGAAGACGCAGCACGTGGCACGGAAACAAAAATCCGTATTCCCGTACAATCTAGTTGCGAAACTTGTAACGGCACGGGGGCTAAATCAGGCAAGTCGCCCGTCACATGTACAACATGTAACGGTCATGGCCAAGTGCGCATGCAGCAAGGCTTTTTCTCAGTGCAACAAACGTGTCCAAAATGTCACGGCACCGGTAAGATTATTAAAGATGAAGACCAATGCGGTACCTGTCATGGCGCGGGTCGTGTTAAGCAAAACAAAACACTATCTGTCAAAATCCCAGCCGGTGTGGATGAAGGTGATCGCATTCGTTTAAGCGGTGAGGGCGAAGCCGGCGTCAATGGCGGCCCTACGGGTGACTTATATGTGGTGATTCATATCAAGCCACACGCTATTTTCCAGCGTGAAGGCGGCAACTTGCATTGTGAAATGCCGATTAGCTTTACTACAGCCGCGTTGGGTGGCGAGATTGAAGTGCCAACATTGGGCGGCTCTGCAAAGATGAAAATTCCGGCAGAAACCCAAACCGGCGGTGTATTCAGGCTACGCGGAAAGGGCATTAAACCATTGCGCGCTAGTGAGCATGGTGACTTAATGGTCCATGTGGTGGTCGAAACCCCAGTCAAACTCACCGAGCATCAGAAAAAGCTGTTGAAAGAGTTTGATGCTAGCACGCAAGCAGATGCTGGCAAACACAGCCCAAAAAATAAAAGTTGGGTAGATAAAGCGAAAGACTTTTTTAGTTAATTGTTTAAAGGGCGTGATGGTTTAACTGTCACGCCACTTCACCTCTTGCCCAAATTCACAGGCATATCCGTGCGCTTACAAATTTGTTACAAAGTATTTTTCACACTTACATTTTTGTAACAGCTGGGTCATTAAACTGCAATATCTTCTTGCTACAGTGTTTCTCAGGTTACAAGGAGACGTATAGATGAACCACAAAACCATCACCAAATTTGTACTTGGTATATCTATGGTAGCTAGTTTGGGGTTATCTGGTACACATAGCCATGCTGCTGAGATGAGCAATCATTGCCAAGCCAATCATCTGGTCTACGCGTCTTAATCACCTAACGAACACTTGCTATCCAAACCCCCTTTTGCCCGCGCCTGCGGGCATCTTTTTGTCTATTAATTATGGGTTATCCTCTACAATATGCAGCATGAATCTGCATATTCTGATTATTGAAGATGAACCAGCCATTGCTGAAAACCTTGTCTATGCTTGTCATGAGGTGGGGATACTTAGTACGCACTGCCAGTTTGGCCAGGCTGGTATTGAAATAGTTAAAACCCAACCGGTAGACTTGGTTGTGTTAGATGTCGGTCTGCCTGATATGTCCGGCTTTGAGACATGCAAGCAAATACGTACATTCTCTTCCGTGCCTATTTTGTTTTTAACTGCACGCAATCATGAGATTGATCGCATTGTGGGACTGGAAATTGGGGCAGACGATTATGTCACAAAGCCATTTAGCCCAAGAGAAGTGGTCGCACGTATTTCTGCTATTTTGCGACGTGGTCAACACACACCAACCGCTAAAATAAAACCCTCTCCATTTCAAGTGGATGAAATGGAACGCAGAATCCAATTTATGGGGCAGTATTTGGCACTCACCAGATACGAATTCTTACTGCTAAAGACCCTTATTGCATCACCTCAGCGTGTCTATGACAGAGCTCAGTTGATGGATATGGTTTGGCAAAACGCAGAAGACACCATGGAGCGTACTGTAGACGCCCATATCAAAACTTTGCGCAGAAAATTGCGCGCGATTGACCCGCACACAAAAGCAATCATCACACACCGTGGCATGGGCTATAGCCTCTACGCATGAATCTACCGTTTAAAATCAATATTAGCTTAAAAATATTCTTAGGCTACTTTGCATTAGTCGGCTTGGCCGCATGGTTTGTGCTGACAATCTTTGTAGATGAGGTAAAGCCAGGCGTGCGACAAGCGATGGAAGATAGCCTTGTGGATACTGCAAGCATACTAGCTGCGTTAGCAGCAGAAGATGTCAAACATCAAACTATTCAGCATGGTCAGTTTTCCAATAGTATTAAACACTATATAGCACATACCCATCAGGCCTCTATTTGGGGTGTTAAAAAACAAAGCGCTGATTACCGCATATACATTACCAATCCGCGTGGCATTGTCATTTTTGATTCCGCCAACTTGGCGGTAGGACAAGACTATTCGCGCTGGAACGAC
This sequence comes from Betaproteobacteria bacterium Ga0077540, assembly GCA_001464125.1. Classification (GTDB taxonomy): domain Bacteria; phylum Pseudomonadota; class Gammaproteobacteria; order Burkholderiales; family Methylophilaceae; genus Methylophilus. Next base: position 56,690 of record LNEP01000013.1, read on the forward strand.
GTCTATCTGACATTACGAGGTGAGTATGGTGTGCGCTCTAGCCCCGAAACTGCAGGCGATAACAGGGATACCGTGATGTATGTTGCCGCCCCTATTAAAGATGGCAATACCATTATTGGTAGCTTAACCGTTGCCAAACCCAATCGTACATTATTGCCATTTATTGAGCGTGCTCAGCAAAAAATCATACGCTGGGGCGCGCTATTATTTACGCTTTCCATACTAGTAGGTGCTTTATTCACTTGGCGCTTTACACGCAAGATTCAAAAGTTAAGAGATTACGCCATCCATGTATCTAAAGGTGAGAAAGCCACACCTCCGACATCCAGTAACGATGAACTAACTGAGTTGGCGCTTGCTATGCAAACCATGCGTAATGAGTTAGACGGCAAACAATATGTACAGGATTCTGTGCAGCATCTCACCCATGAACTTAAAAGCCCGTTGACTGCAATACAAGGGGCGGCGGAACTGATCTCTCCGGCCATGCCGCCAGAAACGCAATTGCATTTTTTAAGCCAAATTAAAACGCAATCTAATCGCATGGATACGATTATCCAAAATATGTTGGGGTTAGCTGCACTGGAGCATCAACAACAGTTGAATCACCTCACCCGAATCAAACTAGCAGATTTAATCAGCACGCAAATTGCGCACCTTAGAGAAAAAGCAAGCCAGCGGCAGGTGCAGATTAAACATGTCGCTGACGCATCCGTAGAGATAATGGCTGAAGCATTCTTACTTGGACAAGCCATTTATAACTTGTTAGACAATGCGATTGATTTTAGCCCGTCAAATAGTGTGATTAACACTCATATCGAGGTGCACAACCAGCTTGTAGAAATACATATCGAAGATGAAGGGACTGGTATTCCTGATTATGCACAGACTAAGATATTGAATAAGTTTTACTCACTGCCCCGCCCTCACAATGGCGAGAAAAGCACTGGACTAGGCCTTAACTTTGTACAAGAAATTGTTAAATTACACCAAGGTCAGTTACATTTGCAAAACAACCCCAAGGTTGGCGTGACTGCAATCATCACACTCCCTCTGCATTAAACTTCACACCCACTTCACATAGGCGCATTCTGCCTTCACGCTAGCGTTTTAATCTGCACGCTCCATAACAACCAAGGAGACTGCAATGCATAAACCATTTTTACTGAAAGTGGTGGGTATATTTTCGTTGATTATTTTGATGACATGGGCGATCAGCTATATCAATGGAATTATTCTAGAGAGGCAACAAAGAAACGAGCAAGTGAAGTATGACATCGCCAAAAGTTCGGCTGGTGAGCAAACAGTCATTGGCCCAATATTGGTCGTGCCATATATAGAAGAATATGTAGCAAACTCCGTTGAAAATGGCGTCAATAAAGCAGAGTTAAAACGTGATACCCATTTTGTACACATGATGCCTGAACAATTAAACTTAGAAGGTGGATTCACCAACGAATACAAAAAGTTAGGCATTTATAAAGCACTGATGTATCAGTTGGGCGGTCAGGTGAAGGGTAAATTCAAGCTACCTGCAAATTTAGGTGTTACACCCAAACATCCTAATGGAAAGCTGACTTTTCAAGCTGCCTATGTCAGTTTAGGTATCAGCGATCCACGTGGCATCTCACAAAAACCAGCGTTTACTTTTAATCACCAAGCTTATCAGTTTGAACAAGGTAGCCAGACAAAAGGATTAGGCAACGGGATACATGCGCAAGTTGAAAACCTTAATCAGCCATACGCGCAAACCATTCCGTTTGAATTGACATTCAATTTACGCGGTATGGAGAAATTTCACTTTATACCAGTCGCAGAAGACAACAACATCCACTTAACATCAAGCTGGCAACATCCGCATTTCAACGGCAGTTTTTTACCTGTACACAAAACAGATAAAAACGGTTTTGACGCTAAATGGTCTGTGTCCTCACTCGCAAGCAACAACCAAGCACTTCTCTCAAATGGCCTAGAAAACAATAGCAATCTTGCGTTAGAGTCACTGACCATCGGCTTTGTAGAGCCCATTAACGTGTATAGTCAGGCTGACCGTGCCACCAAGTATGGCTTACTATTTATTGGTCTGACGTTTGTCGGGTTCTACTTGTTTGAGCTATTAAAACAATTACGGATACACCCTGCACAATACACGCTCGTTGGCTTATCAATGGCGCTGTTCTATTTACTATTGATTTCTTTCGCAGAACATATTGGATTTGCATCGGCGTATATCCTTGCCAGTGCAGCCTGCGTGTTACTGCTTGGTTACTATTTGAGCTATGTGTTGCATAGCAAACTGAATGGTTTTATTTTCGCAAGTTTGCTCACAGCTTTGTATGGCGCCTTGTTTGGCATACTCGCTTCTGAAGACAATGCATTGTTGATGGGCGCAATATTAGTGTTTGGTTTGTTGAGTGTGACGATGATTGTTACTAGAAAGATTGATTGGTACCAAATCAGCCAAAAAAACACTGCTTTTGAACCACAGCCTTACGATGTGGTGTAACCATGCGCATCCACTTCATCAAAACTAAAATACTTGCGATACTGATTTTGGGTTATCTGATGCCGCAACAAAACATCATTCCAGTCGCACAGGCCACCAACAAAGACTGGAATCCCCATAGTTATTGGCATTACCCATGGGGCGCCTCCGGTGTGCATAAAGGCATTGATATTTTTGCCAAGCATGGCACACCAGTCCATGCCAGCACTTCCGGCATGGTGATGTTTAAAGGCACACTTGCGCGTGGTGGTAACGTGGTTGCCATACTCGGCCCCCAATGGCGCATTCATTACTACGCCCACCTCAGTCAGATTGATACAGGTTGGTTACACTGGTCTAGCGCAGGTGAAAAAATTGGCCGTGTAGGAACCACGGGCAACGCTATTGGTAAGCCACCACACTTGCATTACAGCATTGTTAGGTTTGACCTGCCCCCAACAACCCTACCAGTTTTTATTGAAAAAAGTCCGATTAAAAATCATGTTGCTTGCCTAAGTCTTTGCGCATAGATAGCAGGTGGAA
>LNEP01000014.1 GCA_001464125.1 Betaproteobacteria bacterium Ga0077540
GGTAATGCCGGGTGACAACGTATCAATCACAGTAACCTTGATTGCACCGATTGCGATGGAAGATGGCTTACGCTTCGCGATTCGTGAAGGTGGCCGTACTGTTGGTGCTGGTGTCGTTGCTAAGATTATTGAATAATTTGTAATTTAATTAAAACGGCAGGCTGAAGTCTGCCGTTTCGCTCTTTAAAGGAAAAAACATGGCTGCTCAAAAAATTCGTATTCGCTTAAAAGCTTTTGACTATCGCTTGATTGATCAATCTGCGCAAGAGATTGTTGAAACTGCCAAGCGTACTGGTGCAGTGGTAAAAGGCCCGGTGCCATTGCCAACACGCATTGAACGTTTTGATATTTTGCGTTCACCGCACGTGAACAAAACATCACGTGATCAATTTGAAATTCGTACACACCAACGTTTGATGGATATCGTGGACCCTACAGACAAAACTGTAGATGCATTGATGAAATTGGATTTGCCAGCAGGCGTAGATGTAGAAATTAAGTTGTAATTAAGTGTTGTAAAAAAACTGGAGGTTCGGTATAATCCGGCCTCTTTCATGGAAGTCGGTCAATTGTAATCGGCTTTTTTAACTAATAAATAAGGAATCGATCATGAGCTTAGGGCTTATTGGTCGCAAGGTCGGTATGACCCGCATTTTTACTGAGGAAGGCGCAAGCATTCCAGTAACGGTGTTAGAGGTTGTGCCTAACCGTGTGACACAGATCAAGACTGTCGAAAGCGATGGCTACACAGGCCTTCAAGTTGCTTACGGCGAACGTCGTGCAAGCCGCATCAACAAAGCGCTGACTGGGCATTATGCCAAAGCAGGCGTTGCTGCTGGTGCAGGTATCAAAGAATTCAATGTTTCAGCAGATGTGCTAAGCGGCTACCAAGTTGGCGGCAATGTCACTGTTGAAATTTTCTCAGCTGGCCAAATGGTGGATGTGACCGGTACGTCGATTGGTAAAGGCTTTGCTGGCGCGATTAAGCGTCACAACTTTAGTTCTAATCGTGCGTCACACGGTAACTCACGTTCACACAATGTGCCTGGCTCTATCGGTATGGCGCAAGATCCTGGTCGAGTATTCCCAGGTAAGCGCATGCCTGGTCATTTGGGTGATGTAAAAGTGACTACACAAAACCTGGAAGTGGTACGTGTAGACGTTGAGCGTAACCTGTTGTTGATTAAAGGTGCAATTCCTGGCTCTAAAGGTGGCGACGTAGTGGTGCGCCCGGCTGTTAAAGCGAAAGGGGCTAAATAATGGAACTGAAATTAATCGATCAAAACGGTAAGGTTGCCAAAAAAGGCGTTGCTGTTTCTGATGTGACTTTTGGTCGCGAATTCAACGAAGCTTTAGTGCATCAAGTGGTTGTGGCTTATATGGCCAATGCCCGTACAGCGACACGCGCACAAAAAGGCCGTGACACTGTTGCGCATACAACGCACAAACCTTATGCGCAAAAAGGTACTGGTAATGCTCGTGCAGGTATGGCGTCTAGCCCAATCTGGCGTGGAGGTGGTCGTGCATTCCCTAATTCTCCTAACGAGAATTTTAGTCACAAAGTAAACCGTAAGGCTTATCGCGCTGGTATGCAAACCATTCTATCTGAATTGGTGCGTCAAGAGCGTATTGCTGTGGTTGAAGACTTCAAAATTGAATCACCAAAAACCAAACAATTCGTTGAGAAAATCAAAGGTCTGGGCTACGCCGAAGGTGTGTTGCTGTTGACGGATGGTTTTGATGAAAACTTATATCTATCTTCACGTAACTTAACTAACGTGATGGTGGTGGAAGCGCAATATGCTGATCCTGTAAGCTTGGTGCGTTTTCCTAAAGTATTGGCCACTGCAGGCGCAGTGAAGAAACTTGAGGAGCTGTTAGCATGATGAACGCTGTTACCAAAACTCAAGACCGTTTGTTGCAAGTAATCTTAGCGCCACAAATTACCGAAAAGGCAACTTACATTGCTGACAAGCATCAGCAAATCGCATTTAAAGTGCGTACGGATGCCACTAAAACAGAAATCAAAGCTGCGGTTGAGCTTGTGTTTAAAGTTGAAGTGCAATCTGTAGCTGTAATCAATGTTGCAGGTAAAACAAAACGTGCCGGCCGCCGTATGGGTCAGCGTAGCGACTGGAAAAAAGCGTACGTTAGCTTGAAGCCAGGTCAAGAAATTAACTTCGCAGCGGGCGAATAAGGAGAGAAGATATGGCATTAGTTAAAGTCAAACCAACTTCCCCCGGCCGTCGTGGTGTATTAAAAGTTGTTACACCAGATTTGTATAAAGGCAAGCCACACGCGCCGCTGTTGGAAAGTCAAAGTAAAAACGCAGGCCGTAATAACAACGGTCGTATTACAACCCGTCACCAAGGTGGCGGTCATAAACAACATTACCGCTTAATCGACTTCCGTCGTAACAAAGATGGTATTCCAGCAACAGTCGAGCGTATTGAGTACGATCCAAATCGTACTGCAAACATTGCTTTACTGTGCTACGCAGATGGTGAGCGTCGTTATATTATCGCTCCACGTGGGGTTGCCGCAGGCGCGCAATTGGTCAGCGGTGCTGAAGCGCCAATCAAGGTGGGTAATGCATTGCCGTTACGAAACATTCCGGTTGGTAGCACAATTCATTGCATCGAGTTGCAACCAGGTAAGGGTGCGCAAATTGCACGTTCAGCTGGCACTTCGGTTCAATTGTTAGCACGTGAAGGCGCCTACGCTCAATTACGTTTGCGCTCAGGTGAAGTTCGCCGTGTGCATGTTGACTGTAAAGCAACCTTGGGTGAAGTGGGTAATGAAGAGCATTCATTGCGCTCTATCGGTAAAGCTGGTGCGATGCGCTGGCGTGGTGTTCGACCAACCGTTCGTGGTGTGGTGATGAACCCGATCGATCACCCGCACGGTGGTGGTGAAGGCCGTACAGCTGCTGGTATGAATCCAGTGAGTCCATGGGGTCTTAAAACTAAGGGTTATCGTACACGTAGCAATAAGCGTACTGATAACATGCGCGTAAGTCGTCGTCCGAGAAATGTAAGGTAATCGCTATGGCACGTTCAATTAAAAAAGGCCCATTCGTAGATGGGCATTTGGTAAAAAAAGTGGAGGTTGCAACTGCAACCCGTGATCGTAAGCCTATCAAGACTTGGTCACGTCGTTCTACCATTTTGCCAAATTTTATTGGTTTAACTATCGCAGTGCACAACGGTAAGCAACATGTGCCTGTGTTGATTTCAGAAAACATGGTTGGTCACAAGCTCGGTGAATTTGCGTTAACCCGCACATTCAAGGGTCACGCGGCTGATAAAAAAGCGAAGAAATAGAGGCTAATGATGCAAGTTACTGCAATATTAAAAGGCGTACACCTCTCTCCGCAAAAAGCGCGTCTGGTGGCCGATTTGGTACGTGGCAAGAAGGTAGATCATGCGCTTAACATTCTTAATTTCACACCAAAAAAAGGTGCGGAAATTATCAAGAAAGTCGTGGAGTCTGCGATTGCAAACGCTGAACACAACAATGGTGCTGATATTGATGAATTGAAGGTGACTTCAATTTATGTGGATAAAGGCATTGTGTTGAAAAGAATCCGTGCTCGCGCAAAAGGTCGCGCTGGGCGTATTACTAAACCAACCTGCCACATTCATGTGACAGTCGGCGACTCAAAGGCATAACATGGGACAAAAAATTCATCCAATTGGGTTCCGTTTGAGTGTTCAAAAAAATTGGGCCTCACGTTGGTACTCTAATAGCAAAAACTTTCCAGCGATGCTGCAAAGTGATATCAAAGTACGCGAATTCTTAAACAAGAAGTTAGCCAGTGCTGCAGTGAGCCGTATTGTCATTGAGCGTCCTGCTAAAAACGCAAAAATCACAATTTACAGTGCACGTCCAGGCGTGGTTATCGGTAAAAAAGGTGAGGATATCGAATCATTGCGCTCTAGCTTGCAAGGTTTGATGGGCGTGCCGGTTCACTTGAACATCGAAGAAGTGCGTAAACCAGAGATCGATGCAACATTGATTGCTCAGTCGATTGCGCAACAACTTGAGAAGCGTGTGATGTTCCGCCGTGCCATGAAGCGTGCCATGCAAAATGCAATGCGTTTAGGCGCACAAGGCATTAAAATCATGAGCTCTGGTCGTTTGAACGGTATCGAGATTGCGCGTACTGAATGGTACCGTGAAGGTCGTGTGCCACTCCATACATTGCGTGCTGATATTGATTACGGTGTTGCTGAAGCGTCAACAACATACGGTATCATCGGTATTAAAGTGTGGGTGTTTAAAGGTGAAATTTTTGGTGATAATGCTCAAGCGCAAGCTGCACAAGTGGCTGCGGATGCAGAACCAGAAAAAAAAGTAAGAAAGCCGAGGGCTAAAGATGCTACAACCGTCTAGACAAAAATACCGCAAGATGCAAAAAGGCCGTAATAAAGGCATTGCAACAACCGGTAATAAAGTAAGTTTTGGTGATTTTGGTTTAAAAGCCATTGGCCGTGGTCGTTTGACCGCGCGTCAAATTGAGGCTGCACGTCGTGTGATGACACGTCATATTAAACGTGGTGGTCGTGTATGGATCCGTATTTTCCCAGATCAACCGATTTCTAAAAAGCCTGCTGAAGTACGTATGGGTAACGGTAAAGGTAGTACCGAGTACTACGTAGCACAAATCCAGCCAGGAAAAATGTTGTACGAGATGGATGGTGTGAGTGAAGAGTTGGCGCGTGAAGCGTTCAGACTGGCTGCTGCAAAGTTACCAATCGAAACGACCTTTATGACACGTCAAATTGGTAGTTAAGGAAAGGTAATCTAAGATGAAAGCCACCGATTTAAGAGCAAAAAGTGTTGATGAGTTAAATGCTGAGTTGATTGAATTGCGCCGTGCGCAATTTTCTCTACGCATGCAATTGGCAACGCAACAATTAAATAAAGTAGATCAGCTAGGTAAAGTGCGTAAAGATGTTGCGCGCGTTAAAACTGTATTAGCTGAGAAAGCGAAACAGGCATAAACATGACGGAAACAGCAAAAGTTGTACGTAGCTTAAGCGGTCGCGTAGTGAGCGATAAAATGGATAAAACCGTTACCGTGTTAGTTGAGCGTAAAGTAAAACACCCAATGATAGGCAAAGTGGTGGTGAAATCAAATAAATTTCATGCCCATGACGAAAACAACGAGTGTAAAGAAGGTGATCTCGTGACTATCGTTGAGAGCCGCCCACTGTCAAAAACAAAGACATGGGTGGTAAGTAAAGTGGATGTAAAAGCTTAGAAATAAATGGACATTCATCTTGCTATAGATGAAATCTATCAGTTATAATGTTGGACTTTTCGGCGCTCGTGTAACTTAATGTTAAGAAGCACATAAAGCAAGCGCCCCAATACTGACCGTGGTCTACTGGCCGTGTTGAGATTAAAAATCTTATAACGGCCGGTGTTGGTTAAAACGGATTAAGTTGGAGATTATTCTCATGATTCAAATGCAGTCTCGGTTAGAAGTGGCCGACAACACTGGTGCACGTTCAGTACAATGCATCAAAGTGCTTGGTGGTTCAAAACGTCGTTACGCTAGCATAGGTGACATTATCAAGGTGAGCATCAAAGATGCTGCGCCGCGTGGTCGTGTAAAAAAAGGTGAAGTCTACAGTGCTGTGGTTGTGCGTACAGCTAAAGGCGTACGTCGTCCTGATGGTTCACTTGTTAAATTTGACACTAATGCCGCGGTTTTACTCAACAACAAATTAGAGCCAATTGGCACCCGTATCTTTGGGCCGGTTACACGCGAATTGCGTAGTGAGCGTTTCATGAAGATTGTGTCTCTTGCACCTGAAGTGTTGTAGTCATAGGCATAAGGATGGTTAAGATGAGCAAAATTCATAAGGGCGACCAAGTGATCGTCAATACAGGTAAAGATAAAGGCAAGCGCGGCACAGTTTTGCGCACCTTGGATTCGGGCCATGTTGTGGTAGAGGGCATTAATGTTGCAAAAAAACATGCCAAACCAAATCCGATGAAGGGTATCACTGGCGGTATCGTAAGCAAAGAGATGCCGATTGATATTTCAAATGTTGCATTGTTCAATCCAGCGACGCAAAAAGCGGATCGCGTGGGTTTTAAAGTGTTGGATGATGGTCGTAAGATTCGTGTTTACAAATCTAACGGCGAATCAGTGGACGCATAGGATAAATTATGGCGCGTTTAAAACAATTTTATAAAGACTCAGTTGTGCAAAAAATGACTGAGCAGTTTGGTTACACTTCTGTGATGCAAGTGCCACGCATCGAAAAAATCACGCTGAACATGGGTGTGGGCGAAGCGGTTGCAGATAAAAAAGTGATGGAACATGCAGTAGGTGACATGGAGAAAATTGCTGGTCAAAAAGCAATAGTGACGAAAGCTAAGAAATCTGTGGCTGCATTCAAAATCCGTGATGATTATCCTGTTGGTTGTAAAGTGACTTTACGTCGTGAGCGTATGTATGAGTTCTTGGATCGTTTGATTACTGTAGCTATCCCTCGTATTCGTGACTTCCGTGGTATTTCAGGTAAATCATTTGATGGCCGTGGTAACTACAATATGGGTGTTAAGGAGCAAATCATTTTCCCGGAAATCGAATACGACAAAATCGACGTATTGCGCGGTATGAATATTACGATTACTACAACGGCTAAAACTGACGAAGAAGCAAAAGCATTGCTTGCTGCGTTTAGTTTTCCTTTTAGAGGTTAAGACATGGCTAAAACATGTATGACAGAACGCGAATTAAAACGTCGCGAAACCGTAAAGAAATTTGCAGCAAAGCGTGATGCTTTGAATGCGATCATTAACGATGAGCAAGCAAGTGCTGAAGATCGTCGTGATGCGCGTTTGAAATTGCAAGGTCTGCCACGTAATTCAAGCCCTGTGCGTCTGCGTAACCGTTGCGCATTGACAGGTCGCCCACGTGGTGTTTTCAGTAAATTTGGTATTGCGCGTAGTAAATTGCGCGATTTGATGATGAGTGGCCAAGTGCCAGGCGTCACCAAAGCTAGCTGGTAACGGAGGAGTAGATTTATGAGTATGAGTGATCCGATTGCCGATATGCTAACGCGTATTCGTAATGCGCAAAGTGTAAACAAGCTAACAGTTTCAATGCCTGCATCTAAGCTCAAAAGCGCTATCGCTGCTGTGTTGAAAGATGAAGGTTACATCGAAGATTTTGCGGTTCAAGCAAACGATGGTAAGCCTGTATTGAACGTTAGTTTGAAATACTACGCTGGTCGTCCAGTGATTGAGAAGATTGAGCGCGTAAGCAAACCTGGTTTGCGTATTTACAAGGGTAGCCAAAATATCCCTAAAGTAATGAATGGTCTTGGTGTGACAATTGTGTCCACATCCAAGGGTGTAATGACAGATCGTAAAGCACAAGCAGCTGGTATCGGCGGCGAAGTGTTGTGCGTAGTGGCTTAAGGAGAAGCAAATGTCTCGTGTTGCTAAGAATCCTGTTGCCATTCCTGAAAAAGTGGAAGTGGTATTGAACCCAACGCAAATTAACGTTAGCGGTCCATTAGGTAAGTTGTCACACAGCTTGACCGATGCGGTCACATTGACACGTGATGGCAATGTTATCACTGTGAAAGCAAACGTTGATACACAACATGCTCGTGCTATGTCTGGTACATTGCGTGCGCTAGTCGCCAATATGGTGCAAGGTGTATCCGTTGGTTTTACCCGTAAACTAACTTTGGTTGGTGTTGGTTACAAAGCAGCCGCGCAAGGCGCAGTGCTGAACTTGGAATTGGGTTATTCACACCCCATCAACCACAAAATGCCTGCGGGTGTGACTGTGCAAACGCCAACCCCTACAGAAGTGGTGTTGACTGGTGCTGATAAACAAGTGGTTGGTCAAGTTGCAGCGCAAATTCGTGCATATAGAGCTCCAGAGCCTTACAAAGGTAAAGGTGTGCGTTATGCGGACGAAGTGGTTGCAATTAAAGAAACCAAGAAAAAATAAGTAAGTAATTAGACTTAAAAACCTAAATTTAAACTAGGGCTAGAAAATGAACAACGTAAATAACCGCTTGCGCCGTGCACGTAAAACCCGTGCCAAAATCGCCGAGTTAAAAGTTACACGTTTGAGCGTGCATCGTACTAATACGCATATTTATGCGCAAATTATTGCCGAGTCTGGTGATAGAGTTGTAGTGAGTGCTTCAACTGTTGAAGCCGACGTGCGTAAAAAAGTAAAAAATGGTGGCAACGTAGAAGCTGCTGCTTTAATTGGCAAGCGTATTGCAGAGAAGGCAGTCAAAGCAGGTGTAACCACTGTTGCTTTTGATCGCTCGGGCTACAAATATCACGGCCGTATCAAAGCGTTGGCAGATGCTGCGCGCGAAAACGGTTTGTCATTCTAAGAAGCGAGACAGATAATGGCTAGAGAAGTTGAACAACAACAGCAAACTGACGGTTTGCGTGAAAAAATGATTACTGTAAACCGTGTAAGCAAAACGGTTAAAGGTGGTCGTATTATGAGTTTTGCAGCATTGACTGTTGTCGGTGACGGCGACGGTGCTGTCGGCATGGGTAAAGGTAAAGCGCGTGAAGTGCCAGTTGCTGTTCAAAAAGCAATGGATGAAGCACGCCGCGGTATGCTGAAAGTGAATTTGAATAACGGTACCTTGCATCATGCAGTGACTGGTGTTCACGGTGCAGCAAAAGTGTTTATTCAACCAGCCTCTGAAGGTACCGGTATTATTGCCGGTGGTGCGATGCGTGCTATTTTTGAAGTTATGGGCGTAACTAATGTGGTTGCTAAATGTATTGGTTCTACTAATCCTTACAACTTGGTGCGCGCAACTTTGAATGGTTTAGAGTCTATGAATACGCCTGCTGAAATTGCTGCTAAACGCGGTAAATCTGTTGAAGATATTAGAGGTTGATCATGGCTAAAGCGAAAAAAGAAGTTTCCACTATCAAAGTGACGTTAGTACGTAGCTTGATTGGTCGTATCGAAGCACATAAGGCCACTGTTAAAGGTTTGGGTTTGCGTCGTATGCACCACACTGTAGAAGTTCAAGATACTCCAGCAATTCGCGGCATGATTAACGCCGTTAGCTATCTCTTAAAGGTAGAAGCATAATGCAATTAAATACAATTAAGCCTGCAGAAGGCGCAAAAAAAGATCGTCGCCGCGTAGGTCGTGGTATTGGTTCTGGGCTAGGTAAAACCGCTGGTCGTGGCCACAAAGGTCAAAAATCACGTACAGGTGGCTTTCACAAAGTTGGTTTCGAGGGCGGTCAAATGCCATTACAACGTCGTTTGCCAAAGCGTGGCTTTAACTCTCTAACAAAAGATAACACTGCGCGTATTCGTACTAGTGAGTTGTTAGAGTTAGATGCTGATGTGATCGATGTGTTGGCGTTGAAAGCAGCTAAATTGGTATCTGGTAGTGTGAAAGCGGTTAAAGTATATCTTTCTGGCGAACTGAACAAAAAAGTTAAAGTGCAAGGTTTGTTGTTGACTAAGGGTGCACGTGCAGCCATTGAGTCAGCTGGCGGCCAAGTGGTAGAAGCTTAATTAATAGCGACTTAAGATAAAGAGATTTGGCTTTGGCACAAGACGGTATTTTAAGTACGATGAGTAAAATGAGCGAGCTGAAAAGCCGCTTGTGGTTTGTGTTGGGTGCATTAGTTGTATATCGACTAGGTGCCCACATCCCAGTGCCTGGTATTGATCCAACAATACTGAAGCAGCTGTTTGACTCGCAAAAAGACGGTATTTTGGGCATGTTTAACATGTTCTCCGGTGGTGCATTGTCACGCTTTACCGTTTTTGCGTTAGGCATAATGCCTTATATTTCTGCCTCTATTATTATGCAGTTATTGACTGTGGTGTCCCCTAAGTTAGAGCAGCTTAAGAAAGAAGGCGAAGCCGGCAGACGTCAGATTACTAAATATACGCGTTACGGCACGGTTGCTTTGGCTACTTTTCAGGCCTTAGGCATTGCGATTGCTTTAGAAGGTCAGGCGGGTTTGGTGTTAGATCCTGGCTTCAGTTTTAGATTGACAGCAGTTGTAACATTGGTATGTGGAACCATGTTTTTGATGTGGTTGGGTGAGCAAATTACTGAGCGTGGGATTGGTAATGGTATTTCCATTATCATCTTTGCTGGGATTGTGGCTGGTTTGCCAAGTGCAGTGGGAAGTACGCTTGAATTGGCAAAAACAGGTGCATTTTCAATCCCATTAGTTATGTTCTTGTTTGTAGCAATTATTTTGGTCACTGCGCTTGTTGTTTTTGTGGAGCGTGGCCAACGCAAAATTACCGTGAATTATGCTAAGCGCCAGGTGGGGAATAAAGTGTTTGGTGGGCAAACAACGCATCTACCATTGAAGTTAAACATGGCCGGTGTGATTCCACCTATTTTCGCTTCAAGCATTATTTTGTTTCCTGCTACATTGGCTGGATGGTTTGGCAGTAGTGAAAGTATGTACTGGTTGAAAGATATCAGTAGCAAATTGGCCCCGGGCCAACCTATTTATATTTTATTGTTTGCTGCAGCAATTATATTTTTCTGCTTTTTCTATACGGCGTTGGTATTCAACCCTAAAGAGACGGCAGACAATTTGAAGAAGAGTGGTGCTTTTGTGCCAGGTATACGTCCTGGCGAACAAACTGCTAAGTACATCGATAAAATTATGGGTCGTTTGACTTTAGTGGGTGCTTTTTACATCACTTTAGTTTGTTTGTTGCCAGAGTTTTTGATTTTGAAATTTAATACACCATTTTATTTTGGTGGTACGTCTTTGTTGATTATTGTTGTTGTAACAATGGACTTCATGACGCAAGTGCAATCTCACCTTATGTCACATCAGTATGAGGGGTTGCTCAAAAAAGCTAATTTTAAAGGTGGCGCTACAACGCGCTAACTGCAAAGAGTATGGCGAAAGAAGACCGTATTGAAATGCAGGGTGAGATTCTTGAGAATCTCCCAAATGCCACTTTCAAAGTGAAGTTGGAAAATGGTCACACAGTATTGGGTTATATCTCTGGAAAAATGCGTATGCACTATATTCGCATCTTGCCAGGGGATAAGGTGACAGTTGAAATGACACCTTATGACTTAACAAGAGCGCGAATTACATTCCGCGTGAAGTAACTAAATTGATTTGGTAGCTAGAGGTAAATTATGAGAGTTCGTGCATCAGTAAAAACATTATGCCGTAACTGTAAAGTTGTGCGTCGTCGTGGTGTGGTACGTATTATTTGTACAGATCCACGTCACAAACAACGTCAAGGTTAATTGATGACAGCAGGTAGTTGTTAGGAATTGAATTATTTGCAACAACCTGTTAAAATTTAAGGCTTTTTATTTGGTCGCTAGACATTGCGATTCGTTTTGGAGTTAAAGTATGGCTCGTATTGCTGGGGTAAACATCCCTAATAACAAACACGCAGAAATCGCGCTCACAGCGATTTATGGCATTGGTAGAAACACAGCGCAAAAAATTTGTGTTGCGGCAGGTGTTCTGGCAACTACTAAAGTAAAAGATCTGAATGACGCAGATGTAGAAAAACTTCGTGATGAAGTTGCGAAAGTCAAAGTAGAAGGTGACTTGCGTCGTGAAATTTCCATGAATATTAAGCGTTTGATGGATTTGGGTTGCTACCGTGGCGTGCGTCACCGTCGTGGGTTGCCAGTGCGTGGTCAACGTACTAAAACCAATGCACGTACACGCAAAGGCCCTGTTAAAGCTATTAAGCAATCTAAATAGCACATACATTTAATCGTATAAATTTAAGTTAGATACATAGGTAAGGACAGTACAACATGGCAAAAGCTAATGTACGTGTAAGAAAAAAGGTTAAAAAGAACATCGCTGAAGGTATTGCACACGTGCATGCTTCTTTTAACAACACCATTATTACAATCACTGATCGTCAAGGTAACGCACTTTCATGGGCTACTTCAGGCGGTCAAGGCTTTAAAGGCTCACGTAAGAGTACACCTTTTGCCGCACAGGTTGCAGCAGAAGTGGCTGGTAAATCAGCACAAGAATCTGGTGTTAAAAACTTAGAAGTGCGTATTAAAGGCCCTGGTCCTGGCCGTGAGTCAGCAGTGCGTGCATTAAATGCAGCAGGATTCAAAATCACGAGCATTACTGACGTGACACCTGTGCCACACAATGGCTGCCGCCCACCGAAAAAACGTCGCATTTAAGCGAATAAAGATTACTGGAGAATATTTTGGCTAGAAATTTAGACCCTAAATGCCGTCAATGTCGCCGTGAAGGTGAAAAGCTGTTTTTGAAAGCTGAAAAATGCTTTACAGACAAATGTGCAATTGAAAAACGCAATTTTGCCCCTGGTCAACACGGTCAACGTCGTAATTCACGTTTGTCTGATTATGGTGTGCAGTTGCGTGAAAAACAAAAAGTACGCCGTATTTATGGCGTATTGGAAGCGCAATTCCGTAGCTACTACGCAGAAGCTGACCGCAAAAAAGGCATTACCGGTGAAAATTTATTGCAATTGTTAGAGTGTCGTCTAGACAACGTTGCGTACCGTATGGGTCTAGGTGGTTCACGTACTGAAGCACGACAAATCGTGCGTCACAACAGCATTTTGGTCAATGGCAAACGCGTGAATATTCCTTCATACCAAGTGAAAGCTGGTGATGTGGTTTCTGTGGCTGAAGCTTCAAAACAACAGTTGCGTATTAAAGCAGCATTAGAAGCTGCTGAACAGCGCGGTTTCCCAGAGTGGTTAGAAGTAGACGTAAAATCATTGAGTGGTAAGTTTAAGGCTAAACCGCAACGTGATGAGTTGCCAGCAACCATCAATGAATCATTGGTTGTCGAGTTGTATTCTAAGTAATCTAGCGTTTTTTGTACTTAGTTATTACTCTTAACCTATTCATTCAAGGAAGTTTATGCAAAATAGTCCAACAGAATATTTGAAACCACGTGTTGTTGATGTTGAAGTCATTACCCCATTGCGTGCTCGCGTAACGCTTGAGCCAATGGAACGTGGTTTTGGTTATACATTAGGCAATGCGTTGCGTCGTGTATTGCTGTCATCCATTCCTGGTTTTGCCATTACAGAAGTGAAAATTGATGGTGTAGTACATGAGTACTCTACGATTGATGGTGTGCAAGAAGATGTTGTAGACATCTTGTTGAACCTCAAAGGCGTAGCGTTAAAACTCAACACCAAATCAGAAACGATTTTAGTATTGAACAAGTCCGGTGAAGGTGTTGTTACCGCTGCGGATTTTGAAACTGGTCATGATGCTGAAATCGTAAATCCAAATCACGTGATTGCCCATCTGACTAAGGGTGGCAAACTGAATTTGGAAGTGAAAGTGGAAATGGGTCGTGGTTATCAACCTGTACCAGCACGCCAAAAAGTGAATCAAGAAGACCGTGTGTTAGGTTTCATTATGGTAGATGCGTCTTTCAGCCCGATCAACAAAGTAAGCTATCACGTTGAAAGTGCTCGTGTTGAGCAACGTACCGACTTAGACAAGTTGATTATGGATGTTGAAACCAACGGCATCATTGAGCCAGAACAAGCAATTCGCGATGCAGCACGTATCTTAATTGGTCAGTTGTCTGTATTTGCGAACTTAGAAGGCGCACCTAGTGAAGTAGAAGTGAAATCTGCTCCGCAGGTTGACCCAATTCTGTTGCGTCCAGTTGATGATTTGGAATTAACAGTACGTTCAGCCAATTGCTTAAAAGCAGAGAACATTTTCTACATTGGTGATTTGATTCAACGTACTGAAAACGAGTTATTAAAAGCCCCTAACTTGGGCCGTAAATCACTCAATGAAATTAAAGATGTGTTGGCCTCTAAAGGCTTAACACTTGGCATGAAGCTAGAAAACTGGCCACCTGTTGGCTTAGAAAAAGCTTAAGTCCGTTTATTTGCAGTTAAAAGTTTAAGGGAATTACTATGCGTCACGGTAATAGCAATCGTAAGTTAAATCGTACTAGCAGCCACAGAGCGGCTATGTTCCGTAACATGTCAGTGTCATTGTTGCGTCATGAAGTGATCAGAACAACTTTGCCAAAAGCAAAAGAGTTGCGTAAATATGCGGAACCACTCATTACTTTGGGTAAAGAGGCTACATTGGCAAACCGTCGCTTGGCTTTTAGCCGTTTGCGTGACCGTGATATCGTGACTAAATTGTTCGGTGAATTAGGCCCACGTTATAATGCACGTAATGGTGGTTACTTACGTATTCTGAAATGTGGTTTCCGTAATGGTGACAATGCGCCTATGGCATATGTAGAGTTGGTTGATCGCCCAGATACTACAACTGAAGCAGTATCAGTAGAGTAAATTGTACTTTTGATGTTAATAAGAAGCCAGCTTATGCTGGCTTTTTTATTTTCTATTGTATGAAATGTAAAATATCTTGGCTGTTAAACGGCCAGCTCAGTTCGGCCTGAGTGTCCAAACGCTTTAACACTGGAATACGTGTTCCATAGCGTGCGGTGAGCATATCGTCATTCGCAATTTCAATTGGTTCTGCTGCAAGCATAGTTTCACGAAGTAATGCTTCTGCCATTTCACATAAGTGACAGGCTGATGTGGTGTAGAGTTGAATCAATGGTTGTGGTTGCTTGTTCAATTTCATGCATTATTTCTAGTGGTTTTAGTCGATTTTAATCTAATTTAAATCATAATAGCGTATTGAAAAAATAATGCCTATTCTGGGATTGTGATGTCAGACAAACAAGAAATCAAAGAAAGCTTAAGTGAGAGTCTGCAACAGGTTATCTCGCTATTAGAAAAGCACAAGTTGGTAGAGAGTCTTGTACATAAACAAGACATGCCAAAGCACGATTTGGTCGAAAGTCTTGTTCACAAACAAAACATAAGTGAATTACAGAAGCGCTTAGATGTTTTACACCCAGCAGACGTGGCTTATATTCTTGAAGCGTTACCGTTAGATGATCGCTTAAAAGTATGGGATCTAGTCAAGGCTGAGCGTGACGGCGAAATTCTGCTAGAAGTATCTGATGCAGTTCGCCAGACCTTGATCGCTGACATGGATAGCCAAGAGCTCTTGGCTGCAGCTGAACAGCTAGATACGGATGAGTTGGCTGATTTGGCGCCTGACTTGCCGAAAGACGTGTTGCAGGACTTAATGTTTAGTCTGGATGCACAGAATCGCGAGCGCTTGCAATCTGCACTTTCATATCCAGAAGATGCAGTAGGCGCGTTGATGGATTTTGATATTGTTACCATCCGTGAAGACATTACATTGGAAGTAGCATTACGTTACTTACGCAGGTTGGGGAATTTGCCAGATCACACCGATAAATTGTTTGTGGTAGACCGATCAGATATCTTACGTGGGGTATTACCTTTAAAACGCATGGTGGTACATGAGCTCGATGCCAATGTGGCTGATGTAATGGCTGAGGATGCGGTAGTATTTCATCCGGAAGATGTGGCGGACGAAGCAGCAAAAGCGTTTGAGCGTTATGACTTGGTGACAGCACCAGTGGTTGATAGTAATAACAAGCTGGTTGGGCGTATCACTGTGGATGCGGTGATGGATTTTATCCGTGACGAGGCAGAGTCAGATAAGCTGTCGATGGCTGGTTTGCGCGAAGAAGAGGACTTTTTTGCGTCAGTATGGAAATCAGTACAAAATCGTTGGGCGTGGCTAGCCATCAATCTGATTACCGCATTAATTGCATCACGCGTCATTGGTCTATTTGAAGGATCCATTGAAAAGATTGTTGCTTTAGCCGCATTGATGCCAATTGTGGCAGGTATAGGCGGTAACTCTGGCAATCAAACTACCACCATGATCGTACGCGGTTTGGCATTAGGCCAAATTTCATCCCACAATATGAATTCTCTGATACAAAAAGAGCTGGGTGTGGCATTGTTAAACGGCCTGATTTGGGGCGGAGTGCTGGGCTTAATTGCCTATATCCTATATGGTAATTATGAGCTGGGTTTAGTCATGATGAGTGCTATGACACTCAATCTGTTGCTAGCTGCGATTATGGGTGTGATGATTCCACTGGTGATGAGCAAATTTGGACGTGACCCAGCAGTTGGTTCTAGTGTACTAATCACAGCCATGACTGACAGTGGCGGATTTATGATCTTCCTTGGCCTAGCCACCATCTTCTTGTTGTAAAAACTTTGTTATAAAAATGGCATCTCATCATGACTAATCCTGAAATTGACCTGATTTGGCAAGAGATAGTAGCCGACTTTTCAACACCTGCTGCACTATGGCAACTTGCAATTATCGCTGCATCTGTCGCAATCGCTTTTGCAATTAACGGCGCATTGCGTGCCTATTTTCTGGGTAGATTGCCAGAGAATATGAAGCCTGTTTTGGGTGCGATTAACCGTATTCTATTTCCAATCAGCGCGTTTCTGATGGTCACCATTGCACGCTATGTTTGCGCGGAATGGATGCATGTAGGCATTCTGAGGGTGGCGAGCCGATTATTGATTGCTATGGCAATCATCCGCCTATTGGTGTATGGCCTGCGCTATATTTTCTCTCCTAGCGGCTGGCTTAAAACGCTGGAGAGCATGATTGCATGGGGTGTCTGGATTATGCTGGCCTTGCATCTTGGCGGAATCTTACCTGAGATTGCGATTGCGCTTGAAGAGGTGAAGTTCAACATTGGAAAAAATCCGGTGAACTTGCTGGTTGTGTTGCAAGGGATGCTGACAGTCATCATCACAATTTTTATCGCATTGTGGTTGAGTCGGTTGGTGGAAAACAAGCTGATGCGTACCGATCAAATTAATATCAATATGCGCGTCGTGCTCTCGAAGCTGGTAAGGGTGGTATTTATTTTCCTTGCGGTGCTCATCGCGCTCTCTGCCGTGGGATTGGATATCACGTTGCTCTCAGTGTTTGGCGGTGCGCTAGGTGTTGGACTTGGTTTTGGTTTACAGAAAATTGCGAGTAATTATGTCAGTGGTTTTATTATTTTGGTCGACCGCTCAGTACAAATTGGCGATCTCATCACAGTAGATGTTCATTATGGTGTGGTTAAGGAACTGCGTTCACGCTATATGACATTGCGCAAATTGGATGGTACCGAAGTGATTATTCCTAATGAGATGATGATTACCGAGGTTGTGATTAACCATACCTCAGCAGAGCACAGAGGGCGTATACAAATGCCAATTCAAGTGGCTTATGACGCAGATTTGGATGTTGTCATCACGCTCATGCGTGGCGTAGCGGAAAAACATCCGCGTACTCTAAAAACCAGTAGCACAGATGTGTTTGTCAAAGGGTTTGGGGAGAGTGGAATTGATATGATGCTTTCTTTCTGGGTCGCGGATCCAGAAGAGGGTTCAGCAGCCCTACAGTCTGAGTTGTATCAGCAGATATGGAGACTGTTCAAAGAGCATGGCATCGGTATACCATATCCACAAAGAGAAATCCGCATACTAAATACAACTACAACTGGTTAGAAAGCGCAAATAGCGGACAACAAAAAAGCCCGTTATGACGGGCTTTTTCAAATGCTTAAATAAACAACTATTTAAGTTTTGTTTCTTTGTACATGACATGTTTACGCACAACTGGATCAAATTTTTTGATTTCCATTTTTTCTGGCATTGTACGTTTGTTTTTTGTAGTGGTATAGAAATGACCTGTACCAGCACTAGATTCTAATTTGATTTTTTCGCGCATTGCTTATGCTCCTTAGATTTTTTCGCCAGCAGCGCGCAATTTTGCGAGCACAGCGTCAATGCCGTTTTTGTCGATAGTGCGCAAAGCAGCATTGGTAATGCGCATGCTCACCCAACGGTTTTCACTCTCAACCCAGAATTTACGGTTTTGTAAATTTGGTAGAAAACGACGTTTTGTTTTGTTTTGTGCGTGAGAAACATTGTTGCCCACCATTGGCTTTTTACCTGTTACCTGACATACACGTGCCATAATGACTCCTGAGACAAAATGTCTTCAATTACTTTGCTTTTTTAGAAAGACCGCAATTATAGTATGAAAACGATTATGTTTTCAAGCTAATTAGCTTATTTTGCAAATTATTTTATAAGTAAAGATTAATGCTTGCCGGTGCTGCCAAAGCCGCCATCACCACGGTCGCTTTGTGTAAACTCATCCACGATATGGAAGTCTGCTTGAACCACTGGCACAATCACTAACTGAGCAATACGCTCCATTGGATTAAGTATGAAGGTTTCTTTGCTACGGTTCCAACATGAGACGAGTAATTGGCCCTGGTAGTCCGAGTCAATCAGCCCCACCAAGTTACCCAATACAATCCCGTGCTTGTGTCCTAAGCCAGAGCGCGGCAGAATCAGCGCTGCATAATAAGTGTTATCGATATGAATCGCCATGCCGGTTGGGATCATAATCGTCTCGCCTGGTTGTATGCTTTGCGTGTGCTCAATGCAGGCGCGTAAATCCAGACCGGCAGAGCCTGGTGTAGCGTAACTTGGCATCATATGGTGTAGGCGGTTATCGAGTATTTTTAAATCGACGGTGATGGACATGAGGCAGACTTTGTTGGAGATATTGAGAATGTATTATTAAACACTAATTGCTTATGAAAATCACTAGATAAGAAAAAAGCCAGCCCAATTGGGGCTGGCTTGATTACGCGTGATGCCATTAAAATTTGTAAGCGGCGCTCAGACCCAATAAATAGTTTCTATCTGCGCCGGGTTCGAAAAATAATGCGTTGCCGTCATTGACACGGACGGAACCGATATATTCTTTGTCGAACATGTTTTCTACCCTTAGATATTCTTTGAAATTCCAGTGCGCGAGGTTCTGTTCAAAACCAGCTCTAAGGTTAAAGATGGTGTATGAGGGTGCTGTGTCCGTATTTCTGTCGTTCACATAAACTTTGCTATTGTGACGACCTTCCAGAGCCATCATAAATCCTACAGGCTCATATTGCCATGCAATTTCACCATAGATTTGGCTGCGATAAGTGCCTGGTATTCTGTTACCTGATTGAATAATGGTTCCACCTGTTGGAGTAAAGTCAGAGTCGAATTTTGCATTTAAAAGTGAGTAAGAGAAAAAAGTGGATATGCCGTAATCAAAATCAGAGTCTAATGAGAACTCAGCACCAGTGCGTTTGGTGCTATTAGCATTGGCGAAAGTGGAGCGGCCAGCTAGCGTCTGGTTGGTCACAATTTCATCATTCGTTTTGATATGGAAAAGTGTCAAATTGGCTTGGGTGTTGTCACTCAAAAATGTTTTTGCCCCAATTTCAAAGTTCTCACTCTTACTAGGTTTAAGCGATAAATTGGGGGTGGCATTAGCTGCGGTTGTATTGAAGGCGGCCTCAATAAATGTGGGTGTTTCAAATCCTTTACCATAATTAGCGTACAAATTAACGCTAGGACTTACTTTCCAAGTCGCACCGAATACAGGTGTGGTTTTTTCATAAGACACGGAACCGCTATTATTGCCGTTGCTACCAACACCACTTGTGAAGTCGTCTTTAACTTCCAAGCGTACCTTGGTGCGACGAATGCCTGCGTGTAAATCTACACTTGGTAGCACTGCTAATTTTCCTTGAGCATATCGGTCAAAATTAGTTGAAATATTCTCTTCTCTACGATTAAGCACGCTAATTGGTAAGCCTGAACCTAACACGTTGGTATCTAAGCGGTCATCACTCGATTTGCCGTAAGTGATACCAAAACTTACGTTGTAAGGCATGCTACCTAGGTTGCCGCTGTTATCCCAGCGCGCATCCGTGCCATAGAATTCGCGGTCAATCTCACTTAGGCGAGCATTGGTAGTAGCGAGGGTTGTGGCGGTTGGAGAGGTGGTCAAAATCTGCGCATTTTTACGCGTACCTACATAAGGAATAAAACTAAGCTTATTATTTTCATTGAATGCATGCTCAAAGTTAAAGCCAACTTGCGTATGCGAGCGGCTGACACTGGTGTTGGCATTCAGGGCTGCTGGCACAACGTCATCGCGGGTGCTGCTGTTAAACGCACGTGCGCGGTCTAATCCAATAGGATCCTGCGCTTCTTGGTCAAACCAATTGATGAGCGTAGTGATCTTTGTATCGTCGCTGATATTGAATTTAAATTTAGCTGTGGCTTGTTGCTTATCGCTCTCGCTGTTGTCACGGTAGCCGTCACTCTCAAAATTAGATGCGTTTAATAAGTACTCGACACCATCGGCAATGCCTGCTGCATTGATAACCTGACGTTTTGTATTGTAACTACCAAACATTACTGTGCTGCCAATTTCTGGTGTGTCAGGCGCGTCTTCTGTAAATAATTGAATGACGCCACCTGAAGAGTTGCCATAGAGCGCAGAAAATGGACCACGCATGACTTCAATACTTTTAATCGCAGATAAATCAACTACCCCTGGCTGGCCTTGACCATCTGGCATGGTGAGCGGAATTCCATCTACATACACGCGAACACCACGTACACCAAAAGCAGAGCGTGAACCAAAGCCACGGCTAGAGATTTGTGGGTCTTGTGCTTGCTGGGTTCTGTTTTGTGCGGTAATGCCAGGTACGCGAATTAAGCTTTCAGACAATGTCATTTGCAACTGGCCATCTTGAATGTCTTCTTGCTTCACAACGTCAATTGCAATCGGCAGGTCAAAGCTATTCTGCAAGGTACGGGTGCCGGTAACGACAATCGGTGCAATATTTAGCGTTTTTTCACTGTCTTCCGCGTATACGTTCATGCCAGACATTGCGCTCAAGGCGCCAGCAATAGCGATGGTGAGTGATCTCAAAGGTGTAGCTTGATTCATGTACGTCATATTCATTATTTTATTAGGAAAAAAGATGGCGTGATAATAGCGGCAATTTACCCGATTGGCATCAGCAATATCATGATTTTAGTAGTGTTTTGGGGTGATTTGATGAGTGTTTGATACATATCAAACACTCCGTTGACTACAGCATATGGCTAAGATGCTGCAAGATAAAGTAAGCGACTTCTGATTTGTTGGCCGTTGGCATGGTGTGTGTACCAGAGTCGTCAATCAGTGTGACTTGATTGTGGTCTTGCCCCATGGCGATACTCACGTCATTGGCCACCATCAGCGGTAGTTTTTTCGCGATTCGTTTTTGGGTCGCATGTTCAATCACTTGCTCTGTTTCTGCAGCAAACCCTACGCAAAATGGCGCATTCGGTAAGCTGGCTACATCTGCCAAAATATCTTTGTTTTTCAGCAGATTTAGCGTAAGTGTGTCTTCACTTTTTTTAATTTTTTGCGGCGAGATTTGCGCAGGACTGTAATCTGACACAGCGGCTACAGCAATGAAAACATCTTGTTTTGCAATTTGCTGCATCACTGCTTGGTACATGCTTTTTGCATCCAGTGATTTGATAAACGCTAGGTTGTCCGGGGCAGGCAATGCGCTACTTCCACTCACTAAAGTGACTTCTGCACCCATGTCTGCAGCCACTTGCGCAATGGCGTAGCCCATTTTGCCCGAGCTTAAATTGGTGATGGCACGCACCGGGTCA
This sequence comes from Betaproteobacteria bacterium Ga0077540, assembly GCA_001464125.1. GTDB lineage: Bacteria > Pseudomonadota > Gammaproteobacteria > Burkholderiales > Methylophilaceae > Methylophilus. The sequence continues at coordinate 21,472 of LNEP01000014.1, forward strand.
ATGTGCTCAAGTGTGGCGCCCGCTGTAATTAGTATGCGTTTGCCCTGCAATAACTTGGGGGTAAAGTGTTTAGTCACGGCTTGCATCAACGCTTGTGGTTCCAGCATACGACCCAAGCCAACTTCGCCGCAAGCTTGTTCGCCGGCAGCGGGGCCAAGTACACTGATGCCATCTGTTATTAGATGAGCGATATTGCGCTGGGTGGCTGGGTTTTCCCACATTTGTTTGTTCATAGCAGGCGCAACCAGCAGCGGGCAGTTTCTGGCTAAACACAAAGTAGATAGTAAATCATCGGCACGGCCATGCACCAATTTTGCAATGAAATCAGCACTGGCTGGGGCTATTAAGATCGCATCAGCCTGACGGCTTAGTTCAATATGCGGCATGCCGTTTGGAATAGCGTTATCCCACATGTTAATGAACACCGGATTGCCGGAGAGTGCTTGCATAGTGATTGGCGTGATAAATTGGCAAGCGGCTTCGGTCATCACCACTTGCACGTTATATTGTTGTTGTACCAATAGGCGTACCAACTCTGCTGCTTTGTAAGCTGCAATGCCGCCGGTGATGCCCAATACGATTGCACGTTTTGAAGATGTCATGCGCGAATTCTATCTTAAACACATGGTAATTGCGATGATTCTGCATGTGGCATGAAAGCGCTATTGATTGCTGTTAAGATGTTAGAAAATACAGGTGGCTTATGTGGAAAAAAATACGAATCTTTATTTTGCTACTGATCCTAGCAACCGTGGTGCAGCAGACATTGCAAGAAGATGCGGATCTGAATTGGGGTAAAAACTTTTATGTGGCGGTATACCCAGTTAATGCAGACGATAGCGCTGCAGTGAGTGCTTACATTAACACCTTAACTACCCAAGATTTTGAACCAGTAGCTGAGTATTTTGCAGAGGAAGCGCAACGCTATCAACTGGGTTTGCGACGTCCGTTTGAGATTCGGTTGGGTGATAAAATTAACAAAATTCCACCAGCTCCCCCAGTCGAGAGTAGTATTTTAAAGGTCATATGGTGGAGTTTGCATTTTCGATATTTTGCTTGGGCAAACTCGCCAAGCACATCCGTAAAGCCCGATATCCGCCTGTATTTGCTCTACCACGATCCGCAAACCAATCCCCGCTTGGCGCATTCAACAGCGCTGAATAAAGGCAGGATAGGTCGTGTGAATTTGTTTGCTGACCCCTCCTATGCCAAAAAGAATTTGGTGATTTTGTCGCACGAGTTGTTACATACAGTGAAAGCCACTGACAAATATGATTTGGCTACTGGCTTGCCCAGTTTTCCCGATGGGTATGCCAACCCTGATAAGCAGCCTTTACTTCCGCAGCAATTTGCAGAGTTGATGGGTGGGCGTGTGCCATTGACTGAGAGCACAGCAGAGATTCCAAAAAGTTTGCGACTTACTTTGATTGGGCAGAAAACTGCACAAGAAATTGGTTGGATTCGTTAGGCCATCGGTACTTAAAGAAAGCACAACATGGCAATTACTGACTGGCCTGAAGGCGAACGACCCAGAGAGAAATTGATGCAACAAGGTGTCTCGGCTTTGTCGGACGCTGAGTTGCTCGCCATTTTTTTACGGGTAGGGGTGACTGGTAAAAGCGCGGTGGATTTGGCGCGTGATTTATTGCAGCAATTCGGCAGTTTAAATGGTATTTTTTCGGCGACATTAGCGCAAATCAACCAAGTGCACGGCATGGGTGAAAGCAAGTTTTGCCAGCTACAAGCAATTTTTGAGATGAGTCAGCGTGCGCTGGCAGAGCAAATGCAAGCACGAGATGTGTTCTCATCGCCCAAACAAGTGCGTGATTATTTGATGCTTAAGCTGGGTACTTTGCCGAGAGAAGTGTTTATGATTTTGCTCTTGGATGCGCAAAACAGAATGCTGGCACAAGAAGTATTATTTGAAGGCACATTAACGCAAACCAGCGTTTACCCGCGTGAGGTGGTAAAACGTGCATTGCATTTCAATGCTGCGTCAGTCATCTTTGCGCACAATCACCCTTCAGGCGTTGCTGAGCCCAGTCGAGCCGATGAAAGTCTGACGCAGGCACTAAAGCAGGCACTGGCACTGGTAGATATTCGGGTGCTGGATCATTTTATTGTGGCGGGCAATAGCACGTGTTCGTTCGTAGAGCGCGGGTTGCTTTAATTAAGGAGCCGTATGTCTTTGCAAACTTGGGAGTTGTTAAGCTATATCGTGACCGTGTTCGGTTTGCCGCTAGCCATCGTTTCTTTTATGCTGGAGCAACGTAAAGAGCGCGAGAACGAAGAGGAAGAGGTGTATCAGATGTTGTCAGATGCTTATACGGATTTTTTAAAGCTGGTGATGACGAACCCTGACCTTAAATTACGCTCGCAATCTAGCATAGGACAATTGACCGACGAGCAACAGGAGCGTAGGTATGTGTTGTTTGAAATTCTAATTTCCTTATTTGAGCGTGCTTATTTGTTGGCTTATGAGCCAGATATGATCGGCAAGCAATTGCGCCGTTGGTATTCATGGGATGATTACATGCGTGAATGGTGTGAGCGCGATGATTTTAGAGAGCTGTTGCCACGACTGTTGCAGGGTGAGGATGCAGACTTTGCCAAATACATTACGCGTCTTGCAAAAGAGCAGGGCAAGGTTGGCACACCTGCCCTGATTGAAGTCTAGCCGACTTTGAATGTGCTATGGGCTTTGACCAAACGTTTTAGCTCCGGTACACAAGAACCACAATTGGTACCGCATTGCAGCTTGGCTTGTAATGTTTGGAAGTCTGCTCCGGCTTCACAGGTTTCTATAATTTCGTTTTCAGATACATCAAAACAGTTGCAGACAATTTTGCCACGACTTTTTTGACCAGTCGGTGGGGCGCTTAATGGTGCTAGCGCCCAACGTCTAAGTTCATCGGTAAATTGGCCTTGTTGCATCACTTGTTTTAGCCAATCTGCTGCTAGCGTTTCGCCAATCAGTTTTACGCCAGTGACTTGCCCTGACTCAACCAAAATACGTTTGTGGATACCACGTTTGGCATCGTCATAATTCAGCATCGGTGCGTCCTCTACCATGCCAAGCATTTGGTCTAGGCGCTGAATCATTTCTGCATCCGGTGCGCTGTGGTGCGATGCGCGTAGCACGACCATGCCGTGATCGCGTCCATACAATCCGCAAGTGGCATAATCAAACTGTTTGAGTAATGTGCGGATATTTTCGATTAAACTCAGATTGCCACAAGTGCGCATGACCGTCATTTGCCAAGGCAAGTCCAGCTTCTCGATTTTGATGGCAGTGTGTTTGAGCTCTGGCTGTTTTGAGGTTTTGTCAAAGGTAGGTGGCATGAGTGCATTCACACCTAAACCGCTCATGGACTGGCTACCCCAGTGCATTGGGATAAACGTTTCAGCCGGTTTCACTTCTTCTGACTGTTGCACACGAATATTCAAACTGCCGCGCTTGTTACTCAGTTTTACAATATCGCCGGACTTTAACTGGCGTCGCGTCATGTCATCTTGGTTCATGGACATGACTGGTTCTTCTACGTGATTGTAGAGTTGCGCAACGGTGCCGGTGCGGCTCATGCCATGCCATTGGTCACGTAGGCGACCAGTCAGCAAGTGTAGAGGATGACGCGCATCGGTTTTATCTGCGGTGCCCTTATATACGGCATGATGGAATTGCGCTTTGCCATTGGGCTTTTGGAACACGCCATCCGTATATAAACGCGCCTTGCCAGAAGTTGCGCCTTCTTTAAATGGCCATTGCTGTGGGCCTTGCTGTTCCAATAATTGATAGCTCAGTCCGGTAATGTCCAAGTCACGCCCGCGCGTGGTCTCGCGATGTTCATTGAACACACTTTCTGTCGTAGGGTAATTAAATAATGAAGCGCCCGATAGGGATTTGGTTGCGAGTTTTTTCTCTAACCGTTGTGCAAAATCCACCACAATTTCCCAATCATGGCGAGCTTCACCCGGTTTAGGTGATGCGCTTTGCAGGCGCGTGATTCTGCGTTCTGAGTTGGTGACGGTGCCTTCTTTTTCGCCCCAAGTAGTGGCTGGGAAAAACACATCGGCATATTGATTGCTGTCGGTATTGTTGAATGCATCTTGTAATACCACGAGTTCAGCCGTTTGCATGGCTTCCAACACGTTATTCAAGTCTGGCATAGAGTGCGCGGGGTTGGTACAGGCAATCCATACTGCCTTGATGTCGCCCTCTTTAATCGCATCAAACATTTCAACGGCAGTTTTTCCGGGCTGGGCAGGCACGTCTTCAATGCCCCAAAGTTTAGCGACTTCCGCGCGATGCTCGGCATTGGCTAAATCCCGATGGCCGGAGAGTAAATTAGCCATACCGCCTACTTCTCGTCCGCCCATGGCATTAGGCTGCCCGGTCAGTGAGAATGGTCCAGCACCGGGTTTGCCAATATGACCAGTGGCTAAGTGCAAGTTGATTAACGCGGCGTTTTTATCCGTACCGTGCATGGATTGGTTTAGCCCCATACAGTACATGGACAGGGTTGGGCCAGTGCCAAACCATTTGGCGGCTTGTATGATGTCTTTTTCGCTGATGCCGCAAATATCGGCCACCATTTTTGGCGTATATTCACGCACCGTTTCTTTTAACGCATCAAAGCCTTCGGTGTGGTTGCGGATATATTGCATATCCAGCAGCCCTTCCCACAGCATCACATGTAATAAACCGTTAAATAGCGCAACATCAGTGCCCGGCAAAATAGCAAGATGTAAATCGGCAAATTGTGCGGTGTCGGTGCGGCGTGGATCGACCACCACGATTTTCATATCCGGATTGTTTGCTTTGGCATCCTCGATGCGACGAAAGATAATCGGGTGCGCAAATGCCGTATTTGAACCGGCAATAAATAAGCATTGCGTATGGTCAATATCTTCGTAACAAGCGGGTGGGGCATCGGCACCTAATGTCACCTTATAACCCGTCACGGCTGAACTCATACAGAGGCGAGAATTGGTGTCTACGTTATTGGTGCCAATCAAGCCTTTGGCTAGCTTATTAAACACGTAATAGTCTTCGGTCAGCAATTGTCCGGAAATATAAAAGGCGACAGCATCTGGACCATGTTGTGCGATGGTATCGGCAAATTTATCTACCACATGATTCAGCGCGTCATCCCAAGTGCTACGCTCACGCTTGTTGCCGCGTTCGGTACGCAGTTCCGGATATAAGCCGCGGGCATCCAGCTTAGCGGTTAAATGCAAGGTTGAGCCTTTGGTGCATAGGCGGCCAAAGTTTGCCGGGTGATTGGGGTCACCTTTTACATCAACAATGCGGCTATTTTCTGTTTTGATAATGACCCCGCAACCCACGCCACAATAGCAACAGGTGGCCTTGGTCTCAGTGACCACAGGGTTTGCAGGAGATTGCGCTTGATTTGCCATTTGCTACTTAATCCATCTTTAAATTGCTACTTCAAACTTCTAAATACACCATACCATCTTCTACTTTTACTGCATAGCAAGCAGTTTGACCCACATCGGGTTCTTCCGCTTTGCCATCCACCAAGCTGATTTTCCAGCTATGTAGCGGACAGGCTACTTTATCGCCATACACAATCCCTTGTGATAACGGGCCGCCTTTGTGCGGGCAACTATTGTTGAGCGCAAATACGCGGTCGTCTTCGGTGCGGAATACGCCGATATCTACTTTTTCGGTTCGCACCAAGCGTGAGCCCAGTTTAGGGATTTCGGTTAACGGGCAAACTTTTGTCCAGCTCATAAAAACTCCAAAATGATATGAAAAGCAGTCTCGCTAGGAGACGATTAGTAAGTAAATAAATAAAAAATTAAGAATGATGGAGAAAATGGCTAACCATTGCCATTTGAGCAACCTAGCTCTAGCAATCAGCGGTGTGCGTTGCAATGCAATCGGTTTCAATTCTCCATATTCCAGCGCATGTAACATTTCGTCTGCGGTTTCAAAGCGTTTGTCGCTGTCGCGTGCCACGGCTTTTAAGATGATATTTTCCAGCCATGCCGGAATGTCTGGGCGGTAGCGAGTAGGGCGAATCGGTTCGCCGAAGCGTGGTGCTTGAAACGGTTCTATTTCGCCATACGGATATTTTCTGGTCAGCAGGTAGTACAGTGTGACGCCCGCTGCATAAATGTCAGTGCTGATGTCCGCAGATTTGCCTTCAAATAGCTCTGGCGCCATAAAGCTTGGGGTGCCCGGATTACTCATGGTTTCTGGCGTACCGATGGTGGTGTTAAGCGCCACCCCTAAATCTAAGATACGTAAACGTTGATCCGAGCCGATATGGATGTTGGCTGGCTTGATGTCGCGATGAATGATATGTAAGCGGTGCAACATGCTGATGCCTCGCATTAGGTCTACCGCAGTCTTGGCTACGCCATTGACGGTAAAATGATGTCCATGTTCAATGCGCTGTTGTAGCGTGGCGCCCTCGTGCCAGGTCATCACATAATACAAATGTTTGCGCTGTTCCGCTGTCAGGGGTAATACTTGTGGCACGCATTGCGAAACTACACGCTTGGCCAACCATTCTTCATTTAATAATGCTTGGCAACTTTCTCTGTCATTGGCCATGATAGGCTGCAATGTTTTTAACACAAACAGTTGCTTGCTTTGGTTGCGGACTTTATACAATACAGTCGCGCGTGAATCATGCAGAATATCTTCTACGCTAAAACCATCGAGTGTATCGCCTACTTTGAGTTTGGGGGGCACACTCAAATTCTGCGCATCGGAGAGTAAATCGTTCAGGTTGTCAGTGCCAATCTCATCAATGCGCACCACCACTGCGGTTGCATTGTCTTGCCCACCTTTTTCCAGTGCTGTTTTGGTGAGGTGATCGCTGATCATTTGCGGGCTGTCGTATAGCATCATCGCATGGTGAATCGTTTTCTCACCCAATGGCTCCCAAACGCCATCGCTCATGATGGCAAAAGTATCGCCCACCTCTAGCAGCCCTTCGGAAAAGTCTGCGTTCAGCGTGCTATCCAATCCCACTGCGCGTTTTAGCACGTGACGCATATCGGGCCTGTCCCATACGTGGTCGGTGCTTAGTTGCGTCAGGGTTTTGTTGCGCAGGCGGTAAATACGTGTGTCGCCGACATGCGCCATGATATAACGCTGACCTTTAAGCACCAGTAGCGATAACGTGGTGGCCATGCCAGACATATCTCGATTGGCTGCCGCTTGTGCCAGTACCCAACGGTTGGCGGCGCTCAATACTTTTTCTAATGAAGCATGCACTTGCCAAGTATCAGGCGTTGCGTAGTAATCGGCCGAAACCGTACGCACTGTCATCTCTGCGGCCTCGCGTCCACCAGCGTTGCCGCTAACGCCATCGGCCACAGCTATCAGCGCACCTTTGGTCGCCAATACCGCATTGGTAGGCGTAACCACACCCGCGTAATCTTCATTACGCGTGCGTGGACCTACCAAACTGCTTTCGCCTACGCTAAATCTAAGGGACATTTCGATGCTTAAGTCTGCAAAATGCTACTGTACAGGAAATGCTCATTAGACCTTAGCGGTTGTTGCTGTAGCAGCGCCCCAAGTGGTTCTCCAGCGTGTTTTTACACCCATTAAACCTACCATGGCTAAAATTGCTAGGCCAGCAAATACCAGTAAACCCAATTGGTAGCTGCCAGTCACTTGTTTGGAGTAACCTAAGCTAGACGCAAGATAGAAGCCACCAATACCGCCAGCCATGCCCACTAGACCTGTCATCACGCCAATTTCTTTACGGAAACGTTGCGGTACCAATTGGAACACAGCACCGTTGCCCATACCTAGTGCGGCCATGGCTAAAACTACTACAGCTAGGCCTAAGGCTTGGGTAGGAATACCAAAACTTAAAATAAATAAGAATAGGGCAGCCAAGATGTACATAATGGTGAGTGAACGAATGCCGCCGATACGGTCAGCCAATAAACCACCAAATGGGCGCACCAATGAACCGGCAAATACACAGGCCGCAGTAAAGTAGCCTGCATGAACCGGTGATAAACCATACTGGTCGTTAAAGTAAATAGTCAACGAAGAAGCTAAGCCCACAAAGCCACCAAAAGTAACGCTGTAGAAGAACATGAACCACCAAGCGTCTTTATCTTTGAGTACAGCAAGGTATTGACCTAGCGACTTAGCAGCAGGTGCATCCGGTGCGTCTTTAGCAAAAATAACATACACCAACAGTGCAATAGCCAATGGAATTAACGCTAAGCCAAATACGTTGTTCCAACCAAAGGCAATGGCCAAGCCTGGTGCAAATAACGCAGCCAAGGCTGTACCAGAGTTACCGGCACCTGCAATGCCTAATGCCGTGCCTTGGTGTTCAGGTGGATACCAGCGTGAAGCTAATGGCAGTGCCACTGCAAACGCAGCGCCAGCAAAGCCTAAGAACATGCCTAATAATAAGGTGTGCTGATAAGTGTGTACGCCATGTAACCAAGCCACCAGCAGTGCAGCAATCACAATCACTTGCCCAATTAAACCTGCTTTTTTGGGCTTGAGCTGGTCAACCAACACACCCATAAAAATACGTAGAAGTGCACCCGTGAGTACTGGCGTGGCGACCATCAGCCCTTTTTGGGCTGGTGTCAGGTTGAGGTCAGCTGCAATTTGTACAGCGAGTGGGCCTAACATGACCCACACCATAAAACTTAAATCAAAGTAAAAAAAGGCAGAAAACAAAGTGGGTTTATGGCCGACTTCCCAAAAGCTTTTTTGCATAGTAATGCTCCCTTAATAAGGCAAATATCGTCAGGCAATGTCCGGTAAGGTACAAGACCTCACCGGCGCACATGAATGATTAAACTGTGGTGAATAATGTTGATTAAAAAGGTCTTACACGGTAATGGTGTCAAACTCTTTGTGCTCGTCACGTTTTTTCACGCGATCCGCCCAAGGGTCTACCGATCCTTGCAATGCGTACAGCAGGCGTTCATGCGCTGCTCTACGGCCTTCAGCATCTTCCAGAATGCGTTTTTTCACGTAATCCAGACCGACACGCTCAATCCAGTGCACCGTTCGGTCTAGGTAACGTGCTTCTTCACGGTAAATTTGAATAAAGGCGCCGGAGTATTCAATGACCTCTTCTGCGGTTTTGACTTTGCAGAGGAACTGCGCCACTTCGGTTTTGATGCCGCCGTTACCACCGACATAAATCTCCCAGCCAGAATCCACACCAATCACGCCCACATCTTTAATGCCAGACTCAGCACAGTTACGCGGGCAGCCGGACACTGCGAATTTGACTTTATGCGGTGCCCACATGTGGTCAAATGCTTTTTCAATATCAATGCCTAATTGCGTCGAGTTTTGTGTACCAAAACGGCAGAACTCAGAGCCCACGCAGGTTTTAACGGTACGGATAGATTTACCGTAAGCATAACCAGACGGCATATCTAAATCGGCCCACATGCTGGTGAGGTCTTCTTTCTTCACACCCAGCAAGTCAATACGTTGGCCGCCGGTCACTTTTACCATCGGCACTTTGTATTTGTCGGCTACATCGGCAATTTTGCGTAGCTGGTCAGAAGAAGTCACACCGCCGTACATACGTGGAATGACCGAATAGGTGCCATCTTTTTGAATGTTGGCGTGCACACGCTCATTAATGAAGCGTGATTGCGGGTCATCTTTAGCTTCATGCGGCCAAGTCGAAATCAGGTAGTAGTTGAGCGCAGGACGACAAGTGGCGCAACCATTTGGTGTATTCCAGCCCATGCCTTTCATGGCATCTGGAATGTTCAGGTATTTATTTTTGCGAATCTCTTCACGCACCACTTCGTGGCTCTTATCGGTACAGCCACACACAGATTTGCTGGTAGAAGGCGGTGCATAACCGCCACCCAATGTCGAGGCCAAAATTTGCTCCACCAAGCCAGTACAAGAACCACAGCTAGAACCCGCTTTGGTTTGTTTTTTCACATCATCAATCGTGAATAAACCTTTTTCTTGAATAGCTTTGACGATGGTGCCTTTACATACGCCGTTACAGCCACAGACTTCCATTTCGTCGGTCATGGCCGCTGCTTTGTCTTGACCTTGGTGCCCGGTATTGCCCAGACTGTCTTGCCCAAACATGAGGTGATCACGTATCTCATGAATCGGTTTGCTATCACGCAACATCTGGAAATACCAAGCCCCATCCGTCGTATCGCCATAGAGCACGCTGCCGATGATTTTGTCATCTTTAATGACGAGTTTTTTGTACACCCCGCCTACCGCATCGTGCAACACAATTTCTTCGGTATCTTCCCCACCGGAAAAGTCACCAGCAGAGAAAAGGTCAATTCCAGTCACTTTTAATTTTGTTGAAGTGACAGAGCCTTTGTATAAGCCGATACCAAAGTTGGCTAAATGTGTGGCGCACACTTTAGCCATTTCAAATAAAGGTGCGACCAAACCGTATGAAGTGCCACGGTGAGAGACGCATTCACCCACGGCATAAATGCGTGGGTCGTAAGTTTGCATGGTGTCATTGACCACAATGCCACGGTTGCAATGGATACCGGCCGATTCAGCCAAGGCATAGTTGGGTCGGATGCCCACTGCCATCACCACCAAGTCTGCTGGGATTTCTTGGCCATCTTTGAATTTTACCCCAGCCACTCGGCCATCTTTGCCAATCAGGGTTTCCGTGTCTTTCTTGAGCAAAAATTGCAGCCCTTTAGACTCGAGTGATTTTTGCAGCATTTTGCCTGCAGTTTTGTCGAGCTGGCGTTCGAGCAGCCACTCATTTTTATGCACTACGGTGACGTCCATGCCTTGAATTTTGAGGCCATTAGCCGCTTCTAACCCAAGTAAGCCACCACCAATCACAACCGCATGCTTGTACTGTTTTGCGGCTTCAATCATGTCATTGGTGTCTTTGATATCGCGATAGCCCAACACGCCTTGCAAATCGGCACCAGGAATAGGCAACATGAATGGCTTAGAGCCTGTGGCTAACAACAAGCGATCGTACTCTGCGCTAGTACCATCTTCTGCATATACCACACGGTTTTTACGATCAATCTTATTGACGCGTGCGCTGGTGTGCAGGGTGATGTTGTTTTCTGCATACCACTCGCGCGTATTTAGAATGATGTCATCGATGGTTTGCTCATTAGCAAGTACAGGCGATAGCATAATACGGTTGTAATTAGGGTAAGGCTCGTCACCAAATACAGTGATGTGGTAGATGTCTGGCGCTATCTTTAATAGCTCCTCTACCACACGCATCCCCGCCATCCCGTTCCCGACTACTACTAAATTCATTTTTTTCATATTGCACCTAAATTATCTGGTTTACCCCAATAAGCAAAATATAAGCCATCTATATAAAGCTATTTAAATCATAGTGTTACTAAAAAACCATAGGTCATTCGTGTTAAGAATGACCATTTATAGTGCATATGCACCAAGCCTAGTTTCAACTTGGTGCATATGCAGCATTAGTGATTTGCACGTTAAATATGTGCAAATTAATTAAGTTAAAACGTACGCATTGCTGTTATCCGCAATTTATTTTTATGACGTAAAAGGTTCTCGCAGAGTCTCCTTAAAAACTGAGTTGAGTGGTTAGCCAAACGATCTCTTTGTCACCTTTGCGTGCTGCATTTTGAAGCGTTGTACCGTACACATCACTTTCATTAAATTTTGCGTATTCCACTTTGGCCCACAAATTATCATTGAATGGATACATCACACTGGCATCAAACTCGGTACCGTACTTGTCACCAAACCTGCCACCTAGTGTTTGAAATTTCTCATCAGACTTGAACACATGGTATTCGGCATACAGTTTGAATTTGTCGATAGCACCGGCAGCTGTCACAAAAAAATCTTCCATGCCTTGACGCGGCGTGGCTAAAAAGTGGTCAGACCAACCTTGGAACAAGTGATTGGTGCCTAATGGGGTTTGGAACGCATATTTACCATCGTTGCTGGAGAGTTTTTCATAATCCACACGCAATGACCATGCGTTATAGGCAGCACCTCCGCCCACTTTAAAGTAGTGCGCATCAATAAAATTGCTGCCGCCTCTGTAATCATCTTGTTTCGCATATTCTGCCGTATATAGACCACGCCAATTTGGGGTGAATGGGTGAATCCCATCTAGGCGGACACCAAAGGTTTTGCTACTGGCGTCAGTCGTCGCTGTTTTTACTAAGTCGTCACTTGCGCCAAGGCCGTTGCCCCCTTGTGCTGCAGTGCCAACCGCTGCTGTGCTACCGTTATTTTGGCTTAGGTTTTCAACGTCGACAAAATAGCCATAGCCAGTCACGGATTCTGTTGGGGTAAAGCGATATTTCACATTTAATAAATCAATATTGCCGTCTCGCAACTTAGTGTTGACCTGACGTACTTTGCTGAAATGCGAGGCGAAAATTTCGGTATCTGGAAGTGACTTATTTACGACGCTGATACCATCAAATACTTGAGTGTTTTGGCGGAATGCAATGTCTCCCACAAAACGCACATTGTCCAAATTGACAATTTGGCGACCTAGACGGATTTTGGTGTTTTTAATCCCAGACCAATCCATAAACAACTGGTTGATATCGGTGTAGCCTGGATCCACAATATTAGGGTACTGACGCTTGAATGCGTTTGAGTTGGCGGTGCCGTTGTTGTGTTCCGGCAAGTTGTCACGGCGGTCATTAAAGTCATCGTTAAACTCGTGCACATCGGTCAGCTGGGCTGCAAAGCTAAAGTTTTTGTAAGGAGAGGTTTGCCAGCCAATCAGTGTTCTTGTGGTAAATGCATACGCATCTTTTAATGCGGGTGAATTGGCGGCGGTACCTTGGAAGCCAGTCTGATCCACATGTTCATAACGTGGACGAATGCTGCTTAAAGACTTTCCTGCTTTGATGGCATCTAAAAAGGTATATTCAGGTAATACTTCTTCTTCAGCCATCGCTGGCACTGACATTGCAGATAAACCCACTAAAACTGCAAATGAAACTTGACTCATTTTAAACTTGGTATTACTTTTCATTCTGTTACTCCTTTTCTCAAGATGGGGTAATACGTACGCAGGTACGTGGGTCTGTGGCTAAACTCCCATTTGGCCGCAGACCCTTTTTTTATGTTTTATGCAGCTTTTTTAGCGTGGCGCTCGTATAAAAACTTCAGCACTTCACTGCGTAGATGGTTGTAGTGTGGGTCTTCCGCCAACTCTAAGCGCTTTCTTGGGCGCTCTAAATCCACAGTGAGTACTTCACCAATCGTGGCAGCTGGTCCATTGGTCATCATCACAATCTTGTCTGATAGCAACACCGCCTCATCTACATCGTGTGTCACCATCACCGCGGTACAACCAGATTTCGCCATAATCTTCATTAGCTCATCTTGCAGGCCGGCGCGTGTTAAAGCGTCCAACGCGCCGAATGGCTCGTCCAATAACAGCACTTTAGGTTCCATTGCCAATGCTCTGGCAATGCCTACACGCTGTTTCATGCCACCAGAAATTTCGTTAGGGCGTTTTTCTATGGCGTGTGACAACCCAACCAATTCAAGTGCGGCTTTGGTGCGTGCTTGTAGTTGAGCTTTGCTTTCAGTCTCGCCAAATACGCGATCAACTGCTAAATACACATTTTCAAAACAAGTTAGCCAAGGCAGCAGTGAGTGGTTTTGAAACACCACCGCACGCTCTGGGCCAGGCTTGGCAATCTCACGTCCAGCGCAAAACAGGTGACCGGCAGTAGGGGTGAGTAAGCCGGCAATCAGATTCAATACTGTCGATTTACCGCAGCCTGAGTGACCAATAATCGAGACGAATTCACCTTCTTTAATATTGAGGTTGATACCTTTTAGTGCGTCGAATGTCCCTTTTTTGGTGACAAAGGACATGTCTACGTTTTCCAGTTGCACATATCTTTCTTGTAGTGGACGTTCTTGTAGTAGTTTTTCCATGGTGTTCTCCCTGAATCCGTTGATTATTCGTAACTGAAGCGTTTGGCTAGTAATGTCAGGCCTTGCTCTAGTAATAAGCCGACCACGCCTACAATCACAATGGCGATGATGATGTGTTCTACATTGAGGTTGTTCCATTCATCCCACACCCAGAAACCAATCCCTACGCCGCCGGTCAGCATTTCTGCCGCTACAATTACTAGCCAAGCCACACCGATAGAGAGGCGTACGCCAGTCATCATGTAAGGCAATACATAAGGAAACAGGATTTTGGTCACGACTTTCCACTCAGATAAATTCAATACCTTGGCCACGTTCATGTAGTCTTGCGGCACCTTGCTCACACCCACGGCGGTATTGATAATCATCGGCCAAATTGCGGAGATGAAAATCACCCAAATCGCAGCTGGGTTAGCAGCTTTGAATACCAATAAGCCAATCGGTAACCATGCTAGTGGGGATACCGGTTTTAGCAGGCTGATGATGGGCGCGGTCATGCGTGACATAAACTCATAGCGGCCAATAATGAACCCAAGTGGAATCCCCACTAAAGCAGCCATGCCAAACCCAGTGGCCACGCGTTGTAATGAGTTCAGAATGTTCCAGCCAATCCCCACATCATTTGGGTTGTTGATATAGAACGGATCGCTGAACAACACGGTTGCCGCTTTAAAGGTGGAGATTGGACCAGGCAAGCCTTGCGATTGATGTGAAATTAAGGTCCAAACCGCCAACATTAGCGCTAATCCGATGACGGGTGGAATCGCCCAAGCAAAGAATTGGCGGGCCAATTTCATGGGCTTGCTATCGCCACGCGGTGCAACTATTGATGGTGCTTGCGTTATGCTATCCGCGTTTGCGGCTGGCATAGCTACCTTGTCAGAAGCGTGTGTGTCCATTACGTTATCCTTGCTTTCTGTTGAAGGTGTAGGGGTATCGCCGGAGGTATGCGCACCTCCTTTAAGGGGGGCGATATTCTTAATAGTCAGTGTAGTCATAGAGAGAGCTCCAATTAGTTGATTACACTTTGACTTTGAAACCGTTAGCGTAGGCAGCAGGATTCGAGCCGTCCCACACCACGCCATCCATCAGCTTGCTTGAGCGCATTGGATTGCTTGGCACGTTGACGCCCAATGATTTCGCTGCTTCTGTATAGATATCGATACGGTTGACTTTTTTGGCGACTGCCAAGTAGTCAGGATCTGATTTGAGCAAGCCCCAACGTTTGTGTTGAGTGAGGAACCACATGCCGTCAGATAAGTAAGGGAAAGTCACTTTGCCGTCATTGAAGAACTTCATGTAGTTTGGGTCTTCCCATTTTTTGCCAATACCGTTGTCGTAGTGACCCATAAAGCGGCCTGCAATCACTTCTTCGGGTGCGTTGACATAGGCTTTGCCAGAGATCAATTTGGCAACCGCAGCACGATTAGCAGAAGCATCAATGTAACGACAAGCTTCTAAAATCGCTTTGGTCATGGCCAATGCGGTTTTTGGATTTTTTTCTACAAACTCAGCGGTGCAGCCCAATACTTTTTCAGGATGATCTACCCAAATATCTTGAGATGTCGCCACGCTGAATCCAACTTTGTCGTAAATTGCACGCGCATTCCAAGGCTCACCTACGCAGAAGCCATCCATGTTGCCAATACGCATATTGGCCACCATTTGTGGTGGTGGCACCACAATGGTTTTGACGTCTTTCATGGGGTTGATGCCATAGGAAGCTAGCCAGTAATACAACCACATCGCATGTGTGCCAGTAGGAAAGGTTTGGGCAAAGGTAAAGTCACGGTTCTCGTTATCAATCAAACGTTTGAGGGTAGCGCCGCTGGTCACGCCTTTGTCTTTTAGTTGGCTGGCTAGGGTAATGCCTTGGCCGTTGTTGTTGAGAGTCATTAATACATTGACGTCTTTTTGTTTGCCGCCAATGCCCATTTGCACGCCGTAAATTAAGCCGTAAAGTACATGTGCTGCATGTAATTCACCGTTGACCATTTTGTCGCGGATGCCAGCCCAAGAAGCTTCTTTGGAGGGTAAGATTTTGATGCCGTATTTTTTATCAAAGCCCATCTCAGCTGCCACGATAATTGGCGCACAGTCAGTCAACGGAATAAAGCCGATTTTGACTTCTTTTAGTTCTGGCTCATCGCTACCTGCCGCCCACGCGTTGGTGCTGACTGAAGGTGGAACAACATTCATCATTGCGGCCGCTCCTAGTGTTCCTGCTACTGCGTGTTTGAAAAAATTACGACGGCCCGCGTTGATACCGGATTCAGCCGTATTGGTTGGCAAGGTGTCGCTTAACGGTTTGTTATCCAACTCTGAATTACGCATTGAAACTCCCTCATTCACATAAAAAATAAACAATAAAAAAGGCGTCTACCGCGCAAGATAAATCTTGCTGGTAAGACGCCTTTGTCTTTAATTTACTACAACAGCGTTACCGTCATTGGTAAGCTGTTTTAACTAGCAACGTTCCGCCGTTGGAGGTTGCTATGGTATGTCTGTGCTGCTAATTATTACTATCTTTACACAATCAGCATTTTTGCCGCTTCAATCAATTGGCTGGATAAGTCCGCCAACTTCATATTCCGTTTCATCGCCATTTCACGCAACATTGCGTAGGCTTGCTCTTCATCCAAGTTACGTTGCCGCATCATGATGCCTTTTGCCCGCTCCACCAATTTGCGCTCTTCCAACTTCAAATTGGCGACACTCAACTCATCTTTAAGCTGCTTTGTTTCCTCAAACCTGGCAACTGCTGCATCAATCACTGGTGTTAACCTTTCACTCGGAATCGTCCCCACTACGTAAGCACACACACCTGCTTGCGTTGCGGCTTTAATCTTTTGTTTGTCACCATCATGCGTAAACATGACCACCGGTCTGGGGTTATGTTGCGATAACACACAGATATTCTCTAGCGTATCTCGGTTGGGCGACTCGGTATCGATAATGACAATATCAGGTGATATCTCACAACACACATCATGTAGGTTTACTCCATCTTCTACATGTGCAATGACATCAAACCCATTTTCTATCAGTGATTGCTTCAATGGTTTGCTGCGTGATAAATCATTGTCAACAATCAATACCTTTAACATGATTCAGCATTAGCAAAGGTTGTGCCAACAAATAATATGATTTTAACTGTATGATTTTAATGAATTTATTATAAATACGATGTATGTTTTATCTGGATTGAGTAGTTGCATTAGCGCACAATCACGGTGCGTATGCACCAAATTAAAATCAAAAAAAGGGTGCATAGCACGCAAAGTATTGACGACTTTTTTAAATGAAGCTATCAACCAGCGGTATTTAAAAACCCACTAAAATCATCACCAATTTTTTGCGACTTTGAAGTTTACTCTATCAACGGTAATCAATAGATTGGCTTATAACAACCATTATATGGTTCATGTCCTGCATCATTATGGCTGATATAAACCAATTGCCATGAAATATGTTTATGCGCTAATTAATTATTCATTAATAATAAGTCGCTTGTTGGCTTGGGTGGGTTCTGGTCTTAAAATTGCAGTTAGTTTAGTTTTCCCCTCACAAGTGGGGTTTTTTAAAACCACTCAAGGAGCCATTGTAGATGCATTCCCTTCCCAAATTAAAGACCATAGTCGTCGCAGTATTGCTAGCTAATTCAGCAATTCCAACTGCTGCACTTTCCGAAGAAAATAATCTTGAACTAGACAAAATCAGTGTGACGGGTATCTTGCCTGACCGATTAGAGAGCGTGCCAGGTTCATTTAATGTGGTGGATGAAGAGGCGTTAATTGAACGTCGTCCATTTACCGTAAGAGAAGCATTAAATAACGTACCAGGCATTAATATTGTTGGGGAGGATGCCTTTGTCTTGGCACCTAATATTGGTATTCGTGGTTTAGACCCTCGTCGTACCTCTCGTACTTTATTGTTAGAAGATGGGATGCCCTTGTTCTTAGCGCCTTATGGTGATCCTTCAGCCCATTACTCCACACCATTACAGCGTATTAATCGCATCGAAGTGGTTAAAGGTTCCGGTCAGATTTTATATGGCCCACAAACCATCGGTGGCATGATTAACTTTGTCACCAAGCCAGTGCCAAAAAATGGCTTTGCAGGTAGCGTACAAGCCACGGCTGGTAATAACGACTTTACGGGCTTACACGCCAATGTGGGTTATGGCAACGAGCAGGGTGGCATTATGATTGATGCCTTACAAAATCGAGGCGATGGTATCCGTGATAATCATAAATTTGATGTAAAAGAATTTACGATTAAAGGTCAGCTCAATCTAACAGACCGTCAAACCTTGATTGCTAAAGCAGGGTATTACGAAGAAGATTCAAACGTCTCTGAAACCGGCTTGGGTGAGGTGGACTATGACAGAGATAAGTTTCAAGCACCATCTGGTAAAAATGATCACTTTAAGCAAGAGCGTAAAACCTTGCAGTTGCAGCATATTTTCCAATTTGACCAAGCTACAAAACTCTCAACACAAGCTTATTACGCAGATACTTATCGTAGTTCATTCCGACAAACCGATACGCCAGGTGGCTTTGATGACGAGACGCCCGGGTCATCCACTGGTGTTACAGTCCTAGAACGCTGCCCGGGTGACGATACTGCTACTGAGGCAAATGCAGAAACCTGCGGTGGTCGTCATCGCCCACGTAGTTATCAATATTATGGGTTTGAGCCACGTTTAGATTTTCAACATAATTTGTTTGGCTTGCAAAGCGATGCAGTGATTGGATTTAGATACCATAAAGAGGATATCAAACGTCGTCAATTTCGCGGTAACGATGCGCGTGCGCAAAGCTTATCCTTCTTAAAAAATAACTTCGGGATAGTTGATACAGACTTTGCTGATTTCCGTGAAGATATCCGCATTGATGTAGAAGCTAAATCTTATTACGCACAAAATACGTTTTACGCTGGTGATTGGGCAATTACGCCGGGTGTTCGTGTAGAAGATATCAGAATCAAAACAGACATTCGACAAGCTGAAGGTCAAGTACAGAATAATCCCGAATCAAACTCAACAAATCGCCAAACGGAAGTGTTGCCTGGCTTTGGTGTGGCTTGGAACGGCATAGCCAATACTACAGTATTTGCAGGTGTGCACAAAGGATTTGCACCACCGCGCCCAGACCGCGATTTAAATGTGCCAGAATGTAATGGTGCAGGCAATGATGAAATCAACTGTGCAATTGCAGTGAATACAAAGCCAGAAACCAGTATTAACTGGGAAGTGGGTGTACGTTCTAGATTCTTCAAAGGGGTTGCTTTTGAGTCCACGTTCTTCCATACACAAGTAGATGATTTGGTCATCAACAATGGTGCTGGTAGCTTTATTAACGCAGGTGAATCAGAACAAACAGGTTTGGAGTTTGCAGGCCGTATCGATTTTGGCACCATTTATGACACGCCACACAATATCTATTTGCAAGGTTCTTACACCAATGTCTTTAAAGCAGAGTTTACCAAAGACGGTTTAGATCCGGGTGACGGCATTATCGATGGTGACCGCTTGCCCTACGCACCACGCCATATCGCGTCTTTGAGTCTGGGTTATCAGCACCCAATTGGATTTGATATTCGCGTAGGTGCAGACTATGTCAGCAGACAAGAAGTGGATACATTTGCACGCGTGCTTGACCCAGTTGATGCTGCGCTGTCTGGCTTAGCAGGTGATATTCCTGCTTATACCTTACTCAATATGTCTGCCAATTACAGACCCGTTGGCTCAAAAGCCAGCTATTTCTTAAGTGGTTATAACTTGGCTGATAGAGAGTATCTTGCAAGCCGTGTTGATGGGATGGCAGTAGGCCGTGGCCGTCAAGTCATTGCTGGGATTAGATACGATTTTTAACTGAATATTTGTTTATTGCCGTCATCGGGCTAGAGCCCTTTAGCGAGTACGTGAGTACTCGCTTTTTTTTACCTGAAACTTTACCCAAAGGGCTTGAATCACAATACACATTCATCTTTCCTAAGCGGTGATTTATACTCTGCACATATTTATTATCACTGACGTGCATCATGACCATTACAAAAAAAATACTATGGGGCTTTTTAGCAATATTGGGCGCATATGCGGTGAGTGTTATCGCCTTGCATCGCGGTGAGACCATCAATGCGCTCTGGCTGATTACCGCAGCGCTCTGTATCTATGCCATTGCATACCGTTTTTATGCCGCATGGATAGCCGCCAAAGTGCTGGTGATTGATGAAACCCGCGCAACGCCAGCCGAACGTTTGGATAATGGTCGAGACTTTATTCCCACCAATAAATGGATAGTGTTTGGTCACCATTTTGCCGCCATTGCCGGACCTGGCCCGTTGGTTGGACCTACTTTGGCTGCCCAATTTGGCTACCTGCCAGGCACATTATGGATTTTAGTCGGTGCTGTGATTGGCGGTGCGGTGCAAGACATGGTGACGCTATTTTTTTCCATGCGCCGCAATGGTCGCAGTCTTGGTCAAATGGCGCGTGATGAGATAGGTGTCATCGGTGGAACGGCTGCGCTGGTGGGTACCTTTCTGATCATGATTATTCTGATTGCGGTGCTTGGTTTAGTGGTTGTCAACGCCATGAAGCACAGCCCATGGGCGACGTCTACGGTGGCAGCCACCATTCCCATCGCCATGATTGTCGGCATTTATATGCGTCACATCAGACCGGGTCGCGTATTAGAAGCCTCTGCAATTGGCGTGGCATTATTATTATTTTCAGTCCTTGCTGGTGGGTGGGTAGACCACAACGCTACTATGCGGGTGTGGTTTGATCATGATGGCTTGCCTTTGGCCTATGCCATTATTGTCTATGGCTTTGCCGCAGCAGTATTGCCAGTGTGGCTATTGCTGGCGCCGCGCGATTATCTCTCTACCTTTATGAAGTTAGGGACAGTCCTGTTGCTGGCGGTCGCTATTATTATTATAAGGCCAGATATTCATATGCCGGCGGTCACGCAATTTACCGATGGCACAGGCCCCATCTTTGGCGGCAAATTATTTCCATTTGTGTTTATTACTATCGCTTGTGGCGCAATCTCTGGCTTTCACGCACTCATCGCCTCTGGTACAACCCCAAAACTACTTAGTAACGAGCGTGATATTCGCATGATAGGCTACGGCGGTATGTTATTGGAAAGCTTTGTGGCGATTATGGCTATGATTGCTGCGACAGTGCTAGAGCCAGGTATATTCTTTGCCATTAACAGCCCCGCAGGGGTAGTGGGCAAAGAGGCTATTGATGCTGTGGAAAAAATCAATAGTTGGGGCTTTGCCGTGACGGTAGAACAAATGGAACAATTGGCTAAGGATATGGGCGAGAGTACCTTGTTTGCGCGCACAGGAGGTGCGCCAAGTTTAGCGGTAGGCATGGCCAGTATTTTTGGCAACGCGTTTGGTAAACATTTATTAGCCTTGTGGTATCACTTTGCCATTATGTTTGAGGCCATTTTTATTCTCACCACATTAGATGCAGGTACGCGCGTTGGCCGTTTTATGTTGCAAGATATGTTGGGTAATTTTAATAAAAAGCTGGGCGAAACCTCTTATACCCCCTCTGTGATTTTAACCAGTAGCATCGTTGTGGCGGGCTGGGGATACTTTTTATATATCGGTGTGATTGACCCCAATGGCGGCGTGAATATCCTGTGGCCGCTGTTTGGTATTGCCAATCAAATGCTGGCAGCGATTGCCTTAAGTGTGGCCACTGGCATTTTGGTTAAATCCGGCAAGCTAAAATTTGCATGGATTACCGGTTTGCCTTTGGCTTGGCTGGTGACCATTACCACTACCGCTTCTTATCAAAAAATATTCTCAGACGATGTGCGTGTTGGTTTTTTTGCGGCCGCCAATGATTTAAGTGCCAAATTGGCTAGCGGTGCTTTACCTGCGGACAAAGCCAATGTTGCACCTCAGCTGATTTTTAACCAACATTTGGATGCCTACCTTACCATGTTTTTTGTGGTGGTGCTGTGGGTAGTGGTGGTGGATATGCTCTATGTTTGTTGGCGTTATATCAACACCAGAGTAGTGCTCCCTACGAGCGAAACCCCTTATGTGGCCACGCAATTATAAATGGTTGTGTTGCGTTGCTGGGCTATTGCATCTGCCAGCCCATGCAAGCTGTGAGGTATCAGAAAAGGCGCTGCTTGGTGCCTGGGAGTCTGTGAATGCACAAGGTTTTTTTGAAGTGTTTGAGTTGCATGCCAACCACAGATTTGATTCTTGGCTGCATGATAGGCCGGAAATAATGGGAGCCACATGGCAATTTAAACAATGCGAACTGACGATAGTAGAAAGCAAAACCTTTATTTTTAGGTATCAAGTAAAACTTAATCGCAATCAACTGCTTCTAAAAGATACACAACAACATAATGGTGTGGTTGGTGTATACCAAAAAGTTAAACAATAGAAAGGTATCGCAACTGTGATGCTTAAACTAACACAACTATGGCAACGTATCCGTGAGCTATCCGGTGATGATGCTTACGAGCGTTACCTAGCCCATTACAACGAACATCATGGACAAGATGCCGAAGCATCGGCACCGTTATCACGCGAGCAGTTTTTTAAGCAGTGGCAAGACAGCAAGTGGAAGGGTGTGAAGCGGTGTTGCTGACCGAAGAAGATATTTCGCGCGTGATTGAAATGGCATGGGAAGATAGAACGCCATTTGAGGCAATTCAACTGCAGTTTGGGCTCAATCAGGATGGTGTAATTAAGCTAATGCGCGCTCAATTAAAATCAAGCTCATTCAAACTTTGGCGTGCGCGCACGCACGGACAAAAAACAAAACACCTCAAATTACGTTCATCACAGGTCGTCAGACATCAGTCCAAAGAGCACAATAAAGCAAACCGCGTTTAAGCGGTTTGTGAATACTGTGTTGCGTTAGTGGGCGCTAAGGATGTTGGAAATTGATGCAGGTTTAAGACAAACTTAAGTCAAGGCTTCGCTGGCTTAATCCTAAATTAAGCATAGCCAGGATGGTTCACAACTAGTTGCTTTGATGCAAACGGTCAATTTGCATGTATTCGCCAGTGGCGTTTCTATCGGTTTCAAAATCATTCTCAATCGGATCGTCTTTTACCAAGCGTTTTTTCTTGGTGGCGTGATATTCCGCGATGACATAGTTCACTTGCTCATCTTGATCGGAGAATTTTTGAAACGTATTTTTGAGCCAATTTAACATACTTATCTACACATATTGAGTTGCTGATGATTTCATAGGTGCAACATATGTGCCAGCAAATTGGCGCTATTTTTGAAAGTTATACTTTTTTAAGTGGCTGATTATATTGATGATAATTTCTTTGTAAGAGAAAAGCTGACGTTGGCAAATGAAGCATGTCGTCAGCTTTTCAACAATGGCATGCTAACAATTTGACGGTTTATCATTACGATGCCAAAAAAGTAGGACACCAATCAATATCATAGGCAAGCTTAACCACTGGCCCATGCTCAAGCCAAGTCCTAATAAACCTAAATGCGCATCTGGCTCACGCGTAAACTCTACAATAAACCGGAAGCTTCCATACAACATCAAGAACAGCGCAGAAATGCTGCCCGTAGGCCTAGGTTTGCGAGAGAACCACCATAGCACTGCAAACATGACCAAGCCCTCCAAGATAAACTCATACAACTGAGACGGGTGTCTAGCCAAGCGGTCTACCTGTGGAAATATCATACCGTATTCACTGCCAGTAGGGCGGCCCCACAACTCACCGTTGATAAAGTTGCCCATGCGACCTGCCCCCAGCCCTAGCGGTACCAGTGGTGCCACAAAATCCATGATTTTTAGCCATGGCTGTGGGTGCTTTTTGGTGAACACATACATGGCCACCAATACCCCCAAAAATCCACCATGAAAGCTCATGCCGCCTTGCCATATTTTAAATAGGTTTATTGGGTTGGCGATTAAATCCGAGAATTGGTAAAACAGCATATAACCAATTCTACCGCCCAAAATCACCCCTAACGCACCATAAAATAGCGCATCGTCCAGCATTTGTGTATTCCATTTAAACCAAGGTTTATGCTTAATTTGGTATTTGCCTAGCAACAAAAATGCAACAAAACCAATTAAATACATCAAACCGTACCAATGAATGCCAAAGCTGTCTGTGATTTGTAGTGCAATCGGGTTAAATTGTGGGTGGGTTATCATGAATCGCCTTAGAATGCGGTAAAATAGCGACCATTATACGTTTAATTGCTTTGAGGTTTAACCATGCCTGTTTATCGTTCTCATACCACTACGCAAGGCCGAAATATGGCCGGTGCACGCGCATTATGGCGTGCTACAGGCATGAAGGATGAGGATTTTTCCAAGCCGATTATTGCCATTGCCAACTCTTTTACGCAGTTTGTGCCTGGTCATGTGCATTTAAAAGATTTAGGTCAATTGGTTGCGCGCGAGATTGAGCGTGCTGGCGGTGTCGCCAAAGAGTTCAATACCATTGCCGTTGATGACGGGATTGCCATGGGGCATGGTGGCATGTTGTACAGCTTGCCCAGCCGTGATTTGATTGCAGACAGCGTGGAGTATATGGTGAATGCGCATTGTGCGGATGCGCTGGTGTGTATATCTAACTGTGACAAGATTACCCCGGGTATGTTGATGGCGGCGCTACGCTTGAATATCCCTGTCGTCTTCGTATCAGGCGGCCCGATGGAGGCAGGTAAAGTCAATTGGCAGGGCAATACGCATAAGTTAGACTTGGTCGATGCCATGGTGGCCGCGGCGGATGACAAAGTGAGTGACGCTGAGAGTGAGGCGATTGAACGTGAAGCCTGCCCAACCTGTGGTTCTTGCTCTGGGATGTTCACCGCTAACTCCATGAACTGCTTAACTGAGGCTTTGGGTTTAAGTTTACCTGGCAATGGCTCAACGTTAGCTACACATGCTGCGCGTAAAGAATTGTTTTTAAAGGCGGGCCGTTTGATTGTCGATTTGGCCAAGCGTCATTATGAGCAAGATGATTACACCGTATTGCCACGCAACATTGCAACGTTTAAGGCCTTTGAAAATGCCATGGCACTGGATGTGGCCATGGGTGGTTCTACCAATACTGTGTTGCATTTGCTGGCGGCTGCGCATGAAGCTGGCGTAGATTTCACCATGAAAGACATTGATCGCATTTCGCGTCATGTGCCTTGCGTCTGTAAAGTGGCGCCTGCAACCGCCAAATACCATATGGAAGATGTCCACCGTGCAGGGGGTGTGATGGGTATTTTGGGTGAGTTAAATCGTGCTGGCGTCATTCATGGTGAGGTTGCTACTGTGCATGCTCCAACCATGCGTGAAGCTCTGGCAAAATGGGATATTGCTGCATCTCAAGACGAAGAGGCACACAAGCTTTTTAAAGCTGCCCCAGGTGGCATTAGAACCACCATTGCGTTTAGTCAGAGCATGTTATGGCCGGATTTAGATATTGATCGTCAAGAGGGTTGTATTCGAGATAAAGCCCATGCCTATTCACAAGATGGTGGTTTGGCGGTGTTGTACGGCAATATTGCCTTGGATGGTTGTATTGTGAAAACTGCCGGGGTAGATGACAGTATTCTCAAATTTACAGGCCGTGCCCGTATATTCGAAAGCCAAGATGCTGCAGTGGAAGCGATTCTTGCCGATAATGTTGTAGCAGGGGATGTGGTCGTGATTCGCTACGAGGGCCCACGTGGTGGCCCCGGTATGCAAGAAATGCTCTACCCAACTTCTTATCTGAAATCTAAGGGCTTGGGTAAAGCCTGTGCACTGCTTACAGATGGCCGTTTTTCTGGGGGTACTTCCGGTTTAAGTATCGGTCATGCTTCGCCGGAAGCCGCAGAGGGTGGTGCCATTGGTTTGGTCGAAGAGGGCGATACCATCGAAATTGATATTCCTAATCGCACCATACACTTGGCTGTCAGTGATGCAGAATTGTCCGACCGCCGTGCGCATATGGAGGCCAAAGGGAAGGATGCTTGGAAGCCTGTTAAACGTGAGCGCTATGTATCCCCCGCATTACGTGCCTATGCCGCAATGAGTACATCTGCAGCCAAAGGCGCAGTACGAGATGTTGCACAAATTGAAAGAAACTAACATTTATGGCCACCAAAAATAGCATGGAAAATATTTTGTTTGCGACACAAACCAACTTAGACGGCACCATCGTCCACCCACATCTCACTTTTACCGAAGATGAAAATGGTTTGCAGTACATTGAGGTGGATAACCAATATGCAACAGCTAAAATTGCACTGCAGGGCGGTCAAGTCATTCAATGGCAGCCTAAAGCAGAAAAGCATCCTGTACTGTGGTTATCCGACCATGCTAGATACGTAAAAGGACGCTCAATTCGTGGTGGCGTGCCAATTTGTTGGCCTTGGTTTGGCGCACATCCTACGGATAGCACTTTGTGTCCGCATGGGTTTGCACGCGTGATTCCTTGGCAGTTTATTGATGCGGATACCGCTTACTCTGGTGCGACACGCATTGCATTGCAAATGTTGCATACGCCAGAGGCGCAACGTCAGTTGTCTTATCCTTATGTACTCACGCTGATGATTACCATCGGTCGACGTCTTAAGATTGATTTAGCGACTACTAACAAAGCAGCGCATCCATTTATGATCGGTGAAGCGTTTCATACCTACCTTAATGTGAGCGACATTGAGAAAATTCGCATCACTGGCCTGCAAGAGTGTCTGTATGCTGACAAAGTAAGGCAGTATGAGCGTCATGTAGAGCATAGTCTGCTCAAATTCAATGGTGAGTTTGACCGTGTTTATTTGAATCATAGTGCTGACTGTATTGTGCATGATTCCGACTTTAATCGACTGATTCGCGTCTCTAAATCTGGCAGTAATACGACTGTGGTGTGGACGCCTTGGGAAGAAAAAGCACATGCACTTGGTGATATGGGTAATGATGACGAGTGGCGCAAAATGATTTGCGTAGAGTCTGCCAATGCCATGGAAAACTCTGTTGTGATTAACCCAGGTAGAACACATAACTTCTCTGTGGAATACAGTGTAGAGGCGCTTTAGCTTTCTTCTTTTATTTTTGTATTTACAAACGAAAAGTAAAGCGCTAGGTCAACGCAAGCAGTCATTACCACGTTAAAGGTTGGCAATTCAATGATTGAGTGTATGTGGTGGTTAAAAATCCCTACGAGCTATTGTGGATTTTTAAATAATAGGTATGATGCTGCATGCAAAAAATATTGCAGGTTTTTATAAATTTGACGGTAATTCAAGGAGATAGCATGAAAGTTTTATTATCAACAATTGCGGCGGCCACCATGTTATTAGCTGGCCAAGTAAATGCTGCAGATGCAGAAGCTGCTAAAGCGCTTGCGCAAAAAAGTGGCTGTTTAGCATGTCATAGTATCGATAAAAAAGTATTAGGCCCATCATACAAAGATGTCGCTGCAAAATACAAAGGCGATAAAACAGCAGAAGCTAAGTTAATCGAAAAAGTGAAAAAAGGCGGTAGCGGTGTATGGGGTCCAATGCCTATGCCAGCAAACAGCCCACAAGTAAAAGATGCAGACATCAAAACAATCGTTCAGTGGATTTTGACAATGTAATCAAGCAGTTTCAGTATTTTAAAGCCAGCTACTAAGCTGGCTTTTTTATTCATTAAGTTTTAGTCAGTACTTTTAGTCAACCAACCCTAGTAAATATAAAAATACGGCGAAAATGGCAACAGGTGCAACGTAGTTATTAGTAATCGTCCAAATTCGGTAGGGGAAAGTTTTAAGATTCAGCTCATCTTGTATATGCTCTTTTCGCATCACGTAACCAGCAAACAGAGCCATCATTAATCCGCCCAAAGGCAACATAATGGTAGACGTCAGTTTATCTAAGGTATCGAAAATGCCTAGCCCAAATACAATAGTGACAGATTTCCAAGCATTGAATGACAATGAAACTGCGATGCCCAGTAGCCAGACAGCAATACCTAGGGCCAAAGTCGCGTGTGTACGTCTAATCTGGGTGTTCTCCACAACCCAAGCGATAGTAGGTTCTACCAAAGAGATGGCTGAAGTCCATGCAGCAAAGGCAACTAAAGTGAAAAAGAGCACTGCAATCACACTGCCTCCAGGCATATGGCCAAATGCGATAGGCAATGTCTGAAAAATCAAGCCAGGGCCGGCATTAGGTGCGAGATGATTTGCAAATACTAATGAGTAAATGGCAAGGCCAACCAATAAGCCAAGCATGGTGTCGGCGATAGCAATATAAATGGTGGTACGAGCAATAGAAACGTTGCGCTGTAGATAAGAGCCGTACACCATCACTGCCCCCATGCCTAAACTCAAAGAAAAGAATGCATGCCCAAGCGCGGAGAGCACTGCGACTGGCGTAATTTTAGAAAAGTCAAAAGTAAACATAAATTGATAAGCGGCATTCATATCACCTACAGACATGCTGTATCCCAGCAGAATCAATAAAATTGCAAACAATGCTGGAATTAAAATGTTGTTGGCTTTTTCTAGGCCGGAACTGACGCCGCGTGCTACCACCCCCATGGTCATGACCATAAATATGGTATGCCAAAAGATTAGTAGAAATGGTGTGCTAAGCAAGGTTTCAAATGTTTGAGTGGATACTTCGGCAGAAATGTTGTGAAAAGTACCTTGCATCGAAAAGGTAATATAGCTCAGTACCCATCCGCCAATCACGCTGTAAAACCCTAAAATAAGAACGCCAGCTAGCATGCCTGCGGCACCTAGATATTTCCAATAGGCTGAGGCGTTAGCTTCTATCGCCAATTGTTGCATCGCATTGAAGGGGTTTTTTTGTGCGCGGCGTCCCAGCATGATTTCGGTCATCATCAGAGGTATGCCAACAAAGAAAATGCAAGCGATAAACACCAGCACAAATGCGCTTCCACCATTCACGCCTATCATGTAGGGTAATTTCCAGATATTGCCTAGGCCAATGGCAGAGCCTGCTGTGGCGAGCATAAAGGTCCAACGGTTTTTCCACGCACCACGATGCTGCATTCCAAAACTCCTAGTTACTTTTTCTTGCTTGTAAAGTAGCGATCCGTTTCTTGCTTGATAATTTTAGATAGGAGTATCAGTCCAATCAGGTTGGGTATTGCCATCATGCCATTCATCAGGTCTGAGAAGTTCCAGACAAATTCCAGACTAGTGACTGCACCCACCATCACTGCGACAGTAAATACGATGCGATAGATTTTGATAGCGCGGGGGCCAAATAGAAATTCAACGGCTTTTTCACCGTAATAATTCCAGCCAATCACGGTGGAGTAGGCAAAAAGTGCGATTGATACAGCGACTAAAACACTGCCAGCAGGCCCAAGTGTTTCGGCCATGCTGGCGCTAGTTAGCTCGGCTGGGCCTATGCCTTGTGTCCAGCTGGTTGCTGTAAGAATCACTAGTGCAGTCATAGTGCAGACTACTAAGGTGTCGATAAATGTTTGTGTCATACTTACCAAGGCCTGTTTCACAGGATCATTCGTGCGTGCAGCAGCGGCTGCAATAGGCGCCGAACCCATGCCAGATTCATTGGAAAATACCCCGCGCGCGATCCCGTAACGCATGGCGGCAGCAATGGTAGCACCGACAAATCCGCCAGTGGCTGCAGCAGGGTTAAAGGCATGATAGAAGATGAGACCAATGGCATGTGGTATTTCGCTCGCATTGAGCGCTAACACATATAAGCTACACCCCACATACACAACAATCATAATGGGTACCAAATAAGAGGTGAATTTACTGATACTGCGTATACCGCCAATGATGACCAACCCGGTCAGCAAAGTTAGCACGATGCCAGTGGTGACGGTGGGGATCTGAAAAGTCGCTTCAAAAATTTTAGCGGTGGCGTTGACTTGCGTCATGTTGCCAATGCCAAAGGATGCACATGCTGTAAAAATGGCGAATAAAGTGCCTAACCACGGTAGATTGGCACCGTTGGTGAGATAGTACATCGGGCCGCCACGCATGCCATGAGGGCCTTTTTCTCGATACTTCACTGCCAGTACTGCTTCGCTGTACTTGGTTGCCATACCAACTAAGCCTGTCATCCACATCCAAAATACAGCGCCTGGGCCGCCTAAGGTAATGGCTGTAGCTACGCCTACAATATTACCGATACCAACTGTGGCGGCTAGGGCAGTCATCAATGCGGCAAAGTGACTGATATCGCCTTCGTGATGGTGATCTTTTTGAAAAATGAGGCGAAACGCATGAGGGAGTACACGAAATTGCATGCCTTTTAGGAGGATAGTGAGATACAAGCCAGTGCCGACCAGTAAGGTCAACATGATAGGCCCCCACACAAAATTAGATAAGGTGGCGACGAGCTGTTCGATTGCGTGCATGTATGACTCCCTTTTTAGGGGATTATAGCGACAAATGACGCCGTATAGATAGTTAAGGCAAGTACCTAAAATTGACTAGGTGCAGATTTAACTTCGAAAGTGTTCTGCGAGCACTTTGATCATGGATAAATGATCCGCGACACCTGCGCTTTCACGCACACTGTGCATCGCCCACATAGGGTTACCCACATCTACGCTGGCAACTCCCAATTTTGCCGCAAGAATCGGCCCAATAGTACTGCCGCAACCTAAATCGGTACGATGTGCATACTGTTGATAAGGTATACCGGCACGTTCACATAATTGGATAAAGCGCGCGGAGGTATCGGCATTGGTGCTGTAGCGTTGGTTGACGTTGGTTTTAATCACAGGGCCTTGGTTTACGCGCACATGATGGCATGGCTCATACACGCCAGCATGGTTGGGATGAAACGCATGTGCCATATCTGCGCTGATAAAAAAGCTACTAGCCAGTGCGCGTAAGCGGCCTTCCTCATCAGTATTGGTGGCGCTGCATATGCGCTGGATAATGTCCTGCATATAGCTGCCACCTGCCCCGGTTGCGCTTTCGCTGCCCACTTCCTCGTGGTCGAACAACGCACATATCGCGGTAGTTGTTTGGTCGCGCGTATCCGTTAATGCACTGATGGCAGCATGGCAAGAGGCAAGGTTGTCTAATTGACTGTTGGCAATAAAATCCTCATCGACGCCCCAAAAGCTACCTTTTTGCGTGTCGTAGACATTCAAGTCCCAAGTGAGGATGTCGCTAGCTTGGATGTTTAATTGCGCCGCAATTTTGTTAGTGAATAAAGCGTAGGCTTCTTCATGGTTTGGCGATAAGCCAAATATCAAAGGTAAGCCGGTTTGTTTATTTAATACTAAGCCTTTATCATTCACTTCTCGGTTCATATGAATGGCAATGTTAGGCAAACGTACCGCAGACTGATTAAATTTAATTAAATGCGTATCAAAGCTGTTGCCATTTCTTACATTCACACGACCAGCCAGGCTCAAATCACGGTCGGTAAAAGTGGCCAGAATAGGCCCACCATAGACTTCAACGCCCAGTTGTGCAATGCCATCATTGCTTTGTGCGGCTTTCGGTTTGATGCGCAAACCGGGCGAATCAGTATGCGCGCCAACCATGCGGAAACCAGATTCTGCAATAGGTGCGTTACCTAATACAAAGGCAATGATCGACGCGCCATCACGTACCACAAAATAGCGACCATTCTTTTTAAATTGCCAAGGTTCGTTTTCGCGCAGACACTTGAATCCATTGGCTTTGAGCATGGCTGCTGTAGTCGCCACCACATGCCATGGGCTTGGGCTATTGTCGATGTAATCGAGAAGCGCCTGTGCGGAGTTTTTGGCTTGCGCTGTTATGTTCGCTTGTGGTGTTATGGTCATGGCTAAACCCACTGTTTCTCAATAAGAAAATCGGTATATAGTTTGGCTTCTGGGCTGCCGGCTTCTGGCTTCCAATCGTAGCGCCATTTCACTATGGGTGGCATGGAGAGCAATATGGATTCAGTGCGACCATTGGATTGCAATCCGAATAATGTGCCACGATCAAACACCAGATTAAATTCGACATAACGACCACGGCGATAGGCTTGGAAGTCGCGTTCTCGCTCACCGTAAAGCGTGTCTTTTCTGCGTTGTGCAATAGGCAAATAAGCATTTAGGAACGCATCGCCCACGGCACGCTGTAAAGCAAAACTTTGCTCAAAGCCCAATGCATGGAAGTCATCAAAAAATACGCCGCCAATGCCGCGCGGCTCCTGACGATGTTTGAGATAGAAATACTGATCGCACCATTGTTTAAATTTAGCGTAGTAATCATCTCCAAACGGTGCAAGCGCTTCTTTATTGATGCGATGGAAATGAATGCAATCTTCTTCAAATGGGTAATAAGGTGTCAAATCCATGCCACCGCCAAACCACCAAATATCTTGTTCGCTATTGTCTTGTGCTTTCGCCACAAAAAACCGCACATTCATATGTACGGTCGGGATATAGGGATTGTGTGGATGAAATACGAGGGAAACGCCCATGGCCTCCCAATGTCGGCCCGCTGCCTCTGGGTGGGCTACGCTTGCTGCTGGAGGTAACTTATTGCCAATCACATGTGAAAAGCCAATGCCAGCGCGCTCAAACACATTGCCGTTTTCCAACATGCATGAGGTACCACCTCCGCCCTCGGGACGTTGCCAGCTATCATGCAGAAAGGTCTTACCATCGACCAATTCAATAGCCTCTACAATTTTGCTTTGTAGGCTTTGTAGATATTCAAATACAGCCTGTGTATGGATTGGTTTCGTCTCAGTCATGGTTTGGGTGTTTTATTAGCATGGGTTGTGGCGTGCGCCGATTAGCCTTTAACCGCGCGATACCCAATGTCCTTACGATACTGCGCGCCATCAAAATGAATACCTTCTGCAATTTGATACGCGCGTTGTTGTGCAAACTTAACGGTTTCACCCAATGCGGTTACGCACAATACGCGGCCGCCACTTGTCGTCACTTTGCCCTCTTTAAGTGTAGTTCCGGCATGAAACACATAGCCGTCTTCCACTTGTTTAGGCAGTCCAGTAATTTCATCACCCAGTTTTGGGGTATCTGGGTAGTTGGCACTGGCCATCACCACGCCCAGTGCAAAGCGCCTGTCCCATTCAGCTTCGGCTTGGTCTAGCGTGCCGGCAATGGCATGCTCAGCTAATGTTAAGAAGTCAGATTTCAGGCGCATCAAAATGGGCTGGGTTTCAGGGTCGCCCATACGGCAGTTAAACTCTAGTGTTTTGACATCGCCGTTCGGGCTAATCATTAAGCCTGCATACAAAAAGCCAGTATAAGGAATACCATCCTTAGCCATGCCTTCCACAGTAGGTTTAATGATTTCACGCATGACTTTAGCGTGTATCGTGGGCGTCACCACAGGGGCAGGTGAGTAAGCACCCATACCGCCAGTATTCGGGCCAAGGTCAGCGTCTAAAAGGCGCTTGTGGTCTTGGCTGGTCGCTAACGGTAAGATGTTTTTACCATCGACCATCACCATAAAGCTGGCTTCTTCCCCGGTCAAAAATTCTTCAATCACCACGCGCGCACCAGCAGCACCCAGCTTATTGTCACCCAGCATCATGTCGATGGCTGCGTGTGCTTCGTCATTGCTCATGGCAACCACCACGCCTTTGCCAGCGGCTAATCCATCGGCTTTAATCACAATCGGTGCGCCTTGTTGATTGACATAATCATGGGCTGCGATAGCGTCGGTAAATGTCGCATACGCGGCGGTAGGAATGCCATGGCGCATCATAAAGGCTTTGGCATAGTCTTTGGATGACTCTAGTTGTGCTGCGGCTCTGGTCGGGCCAAAAATTTTCAGGCCTTTGGCACGGAATGCATCCACTACGCCTTGTGATAGTGGCGCTTCAGGCCCCACGACAGTCACCGCGATATTTTCTTGAATAGCAAAGTCCACCAGCGCATCTACTGCAGTAATCGGCACGTTAACCATATCAGGATTCGTAGCGGTTCCGGCATTGCCTGGTGCCACATATACGCGGCTTACTTCTTTGTTATGGGTGATTTTCCATGCTAAGGCATGCTCGCGACCACCGCTACCAATGACTAATACTTTCATATATTTACTTTCAATCGGCAAATCACAGTGGTGTGTTTGCGCTATAGTTTTTAATGTCTAAAGTGGCGAATGCCAGTCACTACCATCGCCAAACCACGCTCATCGGCTGCAGCAATCACTTCGTCATCACGCATGCTGCCACCAGGATGAATCACGCAACTTGCGCCTGCATCGGCCAGCACATCTACACCGTCACGGAATGGGAAGAAAGCATCGGAAGCTACAACAGACCCTTGTAAACTCAAGCCGGCATTTTGCGCTTTAATAGCAGCGATTTTGGTGCTATCCACGCGGCTCATTTGACCTGCACCTACGCCCAAAGTCATGCCGTCACCACAGAACACAATCGCATTCGATTTCACATATTTTGCTACATTCCACGCGAACAACAGATCGCTGAGTTGTTGCGGTGTCGGCTGTTTTTTGGTGACGATTTTTAAGTCAGCTTGGCTAAGCTCATGATTGTCTGCTGTTTGTAGCAAAATGCCAGAACCAATGCGTTTAGAGTCCATGGCGTTACGGCCATTCTCCCACGCATTTTTTCCACCCTTAGGTAGCGCGATTTTTAATACGCGTACGTTGGCTTTGGCTTTGAATATGGCCAGTGCCTCAGCAGTAAAGTCAGGTGCAATCAGCACCTCTACAAACTGTTTGGAAACAGCTTCTGCAGCAGTACCGTCGACCGTGCTGTTAAATGCGATGATGCCACCGAAAGCAGACGTCGGGTCGGTTTTAAACGCTTTTTGATAAGCCTCTAGCGTTGTCGTACCTAGTGCAACGCCACATGGATTGGCATGTTTGACGATCACGCAGGCAACCCCAGTAAAGGATTTGACTGCTTCCCAAGCAGCATCAGCATCAGCAATGTTGTTATAGCTAAGCTCTTTGCCTTGCAGTTGTTCTGCAGACACCAGTGAGCCAGGTGCTGGGTACAAATCACGATATAACGCTGCCTGCTGGTGTGAATTCTCACCGTAACGTAGATCTTGTACTTTTACAAAGTGACCGTTCACTTGGTTGGGGAATAGATTGCGTGTGCCATCTGTATTAAATGAAGACAGGTAATCTGAAATCGCACCATCATAATTGCTGATACGGTTAAACGCAGCCACAGATAAAGCAAATGTGGTTTGCTGTGATAGCGCACCAGTGCTTTTGAGTTCAGCCAATACGTCGGCGTATTGATTGGCATCGGTTAGTACAGCAACATCTTTCCAGTTTTTAGCAGCAGAACGCACCATGGCCGGACCGCCAATATCAATGTTTTCAATGGCATCTTCTAGTGTGCAATCGGCTTTAGCTACAGTGGCCTCAAACGGGTAGAGATTGACGATGACCATATCAATATTGGGAATACCTTGCTGCTGCATGGCTGCTACGTGCTCAGGCAAGTCTCTGCGACCTAAAATACCGCCGTGTACTTTTGGGTGCAGTGTTTTCACACGACCATCTAGCATTTCGGGAAAGCCTGTGTAATCACTTACTTCGATGACAGGGATGTTGTTGTCGCGAAACAGCTTTGCTGTTCCGCCTGTAGACAGCAGCTCTACACCCAGCTGGTTTAGTGCTTGTGCAAATTCAATAATACCGGTTTTGTCTGATACGCTGATAAGCGCGCGTTTAATAATCGCCATTGATGGATTCCGTGAGACTAATGATAAATGTGTGTTTGCTTACCTGAATCATCACGGTGTATATCACGTGTGTTCATGTTATTGATTTTGCTTAAGTGTTTTGCTAATTTAGACCGTATTCCGCCATCTTTTTGCGCAAAGTATTGCGGTTTAGCCCCAGCATATCGGCAGCTTTGCTTTGATTGCCGCCCACCTTGTTGAGCACATATTCCAGCATCGGCTTTTCCACGCAGCCCAGTACCATATCGTAAATGGCATGGGGTGGTTGGCCATCCAAATGCATAAAGTATTCGTCTAATGACTCGCTAATCGCGTCACTGAGTTTGCAAATATTTGTCATTATGCTGCCATCGCCTCGGAAGATGCTGTTGTCGGCTCGTCGGTATCCGTTTCTGCGTATATCAAGCGTTCGTGTTTGGATTTAAGCTCGTTAAAGAAATCATCAATTGCATTTAACTGTAATTCGATGGTCTGTAAGGTGTTCATGTGATGGCGGAAGTTCGCTGAGCCAGCCAGGCCTTTCGTGTACCAAGAAATATGCTTGCGTGCGACGCGCATACCGGTCAAGTCACCATAAAAATCATACAAATCATGTATGTGTTCAAGCATGACCGTATGAATTTCATCTACAGTAGGGGCCAACATATGTTCGCCAGTGAGCAGGTAGTGCTCAATCTCACGGAAAATCCATGGGCGGCCTTGCGCGGCACGACCAATCATTACAGCATCGGCACCGGTGTAATCTAAAACGAATTTGGCTTTTTCTGGAGTGGTAATATCGCCATTGGCGATGAGAGGAATGTTAATGGCTTGTTTTACGGCGGCAATCGTATCGTATTCGGCATCGCCCATATATAAACAGGCGCGCGTTCTGCCATGCATGGCCAGGGCTTGTACGCCAATGTCTTCGGCCATTTTAGCCACGGCAATTGCGTTACGGTTTTGTTTATCCCAACCGGTACGGATTTTGAGCGTGACGGGTACATCTACGGCATTGACTACAGCTTTAAGAATTTGTGCCACCAATGGTTCGTCTTTGAGTAACGCAGAGCCTGCCATCACGTTGCAGATTTTCTTGGCTGGGCAGCCCATATTGATATCAATAATCTGCGCGCCATTGTCCACGTTATATTTGGCGGCTTCGGCCATCATTTTGGGGTCGGCACCGGCAATCTGCACCGAGATTGGATCTACTTCGCCTTCATGATTAGCACGGCGGCGTGTTTTTTCACTGCCGTATAACAAGGAGTTGGAGGTTACCATTTCCGATACAGCTAAGCCTGCGCCCATTTTCTTGCACAATTGGCGGAAAGGACGATCTGTGACGCCTGCCATAGGGGCAACTACCAGATTATTTTTGAGTGTATGCGAACCGATTTGCATATAAACCAAGCGTAACGGGAAAGCTGCCTATTTTATACGCAATTCAAGGGCGTGGAAACCCATTCTAGTGATTATTCTGACGAAAACGTTTGATTGAAGTGACGGGTTTATCTGTTTTAAAAAATAGTTAAAATTCAATCAGTAAGGGCTTACTTTCTTCGGAGATTAACGTGCGAGCTAATTAAGGCGTGTGCTTGATTTCTGAAACGTGTGCCATCTGTATCTTTTACCCACATGTGTAGTAGGCCTGAAAAAAACAAATGGGTATCCATGGCCAGTTGTGCTGGGCTGTGAGAGGGGTTGATGAGTCCTTTTTGGTGTGCTCTTGCATAGACTTGCTCAAGTTTATCGATCATGCCTGAGCAATTGTTCAATATTTGTTGCAGTACCGTTGCAAACTCGTCCACATACTCACATTTTGACATCATGATTTCGTAGGTTTGTCGTGTTTCTTGATCGTCATTCAAAATCTGAATAGTGCCTACCAAAAAATTCTCAATGCGTTTTAACGGGTCGGCAACAGGGTCATTCGCGTTATCAATATCAGCCAATAAAGCCCCATCCATGCGGTCTATCAGTGGTAAGACCACTTGTTCTCGCATCGCATGGAACAATTGCGATTTGTTTTCAAAATGCCAATAGACCGCGCCGCGTGTGACACCTGCATGCGTAGCGATTTGCTCCAAGCTGGTGCGACTGACCCCTTTTGTCAAAAATACTTCACGTGCAGCGTTAATAATACGCTGACGTGTAATTTCTGCGTCTTCTTTCGTTTTCCGTACCATAATTACCGTAATGACCCTGCTTTTAAATGAGGATGTTAAAACAATCTGAATGTAAATCGAGTTAAAGGTTGCAAATAGCTATTTACATACATCCATGTTTGTATATAATATACATTCATGCTTGTATGTATGCAAGACATTTTAATTAATCTAACATTGTAAACTTCATCAAAGCGTTCACCTAGAGGTAGCTATGGCAAAAAAAATAACGAATCACTCCAACACATTACTTGCACTGATGCTGACTGTGCTAGTCACAGCGTGTGGTCAACAAAAACAAGAGCCTGGTGCGGCGATGCCGGCGTTGCCTGTAAGCGTGGTTGAAGTGCAGCCCACTTCTGTGCCTATCCGCGCAGAAGCAGTAGCGCAAACCGAAGGTGCAAAAGAAGTGGAAGTGCGCCCAAGAGTAGGCGGCATTTTGCTGAAAAAACTATTCCAGGAAGGTGAGCCAATTAAAACTGGTCAAGTCATGTTCCAGATTGATCCTGTGCCGTTCCAAATAGCGGTGCAACAAGCAGAAGCCCAATTGGCGCAACAAAAAGCCCGTATTGTGCAAACGCAACGTGAAGCAGACCGTTTAAAAGGGTTGTTGGATACACAGTCTATCAGTCAGCGTGAATATGACAATGCGGTATCTGATAACGCAGTTGCCACAGCAACGCTACTGCAATATGAAGCATTGTTGCGCGAAGCCAAGTTGAACCTTTCTTATACTTCGGTCACAGCGCCTACAAGCGGCATTGCCGGTCGTTTCCAATTCTCAGAGGGCGCGTTGGTGTCAGCCAACACCAGTCTGTTGACGACAATTGTGCAGCTTTCACCTATTTGGGTGCGCTTTAGCTTGTCAGATTCTGAGCTGTCGGCATTGGGTGGTCAGTTAACTAGCCAGAACGTCAAAAACATTCAGTTGGTATTGTCAGATGGCACTGAATTCCCTGAGTCTGGAAAGCTCAATTTCTCTGCGAGCGAAATTGATCCAGCATTGGGCACGCAACAGTTACGTGCAGTATTTGAGAATGGTAGCCGCAGTTTATTGCCAGGCCAATTTGTACGCGCACGTGTGACCACAGGTACGCGTGATGGTGTGTTTGTGATACCACAAACGGCTGTATTGACTGGTGACCAAGGCAAATTTGTTTATGTGGCAGAGAAAGATGCGTCAGGCAAAGAGGTAGCAGCAGTACGCTCTATCCAGGAAGGTGGTTGGGAAGGTAAAAACTGGGTGATATTGGCTGGATTAAAAGCGGGTGACAAGTTGATTGTCGATAATCTGATTAAAATTCGCCCGGGTGCGCCTGTGGCCTCTCATCCATTTGGTGCTCCGCCAGCTGCAGCTAACCAAGCTTCTGCTAAAACTAAAGCATAAGGTAACTATTCATGACCAAGTTTTTTATTACAAGGCCCATTTTTGCCTCAGTGCTGTCGATTATCATTGTGCTGGCAGGTTTGGCTGCATCGTTTCAGCTACCAATCGCACAGTATCCGCAAATTGCGCCACCCACCGTAATGATTACGGCCACTTATCCTGGTGCAAGTGCCGATACATTGACTAAAACGGTGGCAGCACCTATCGAGGAGCAGCTCAGTGGCGTAGACAATTTGCTGTACTTCAACTCGAGTGCAGACTCCAGTGGTACTTTGACCATTACTGCGACTTTTGAAGTAGGTACTAACGTTGACCAAGCCACATTCAACGTGAGCAACCGTGTCAATATTGCTTCACCGCGCTTGCCAGAAGAGGTAAGAAGAAATGGCGTAGTCGTACAGAAAAGATCGAACGATATTCTGCTCGTCACGATGTTCACTTCAAAAAATCCAAAGCACGACCGCTTATTTTTAAGTAACTATGCGACGCTAAACGTAGTGGATGAATATAAGCGTGTTAAAGGTGTTGGCGATGTCACCGTATTTGGCGGTCAAGATTATGCGATGCGTATTTGGTTGCGACCAGATCGTATGGCGCAACTTGGCGTAAGTACAAGTGATGTAGCTGCGGCAATTAACGCGCAAAATAATCAATATGCCGCAGGTAAGATAGGTCAAGAGCCAGCGACTGCAGACCAGCAAATTGTCTACACAGTGACTGCCAAAGGTCGTTTGGTAGACCCAGCAGAATTTGCCAACATTATTGTGCGTGCCAATGGCCCTAAGGGTGTGTTGTATCTTAAAGATGTTGCACGTATTGAGTTGGGCGCTCAAACCTATAACGTAGCCTCTGCGCTGAATGGTAAACCAGGCGTGGCGGTTGCTATCTTCTTGCAAAATGGCGCAAATGCGCTGGACACCGCAGCAGCGATTAAAGCGAAAACGGAAGAGTTGAGACCGCGTTTTCCAGAGGGGATTGAAACAACGATTCCTTATGACACCAGTGACTTTGTGAAGGCAACCATTGAAGAAGTATTTAAAACTTTTGGTGAAGCCTTGGTGTTGGTGGTATTGGTCGTGTTCCTGTTCTTACAGAGCTGGCGCGCAACGCTAATTCCGTTGATTGCGGTACCTATCTCACTGATTGGTACATTCGCTGGCCTGTACATGTTTGGCTTCTCCATTAACTTGCTGACCTTATTCGCCATGATTTTGGCTATTGGTATTGTGGTGGACGATGCGATTGTGGTGTTGGAAAACACAGAACGCTTGATGTCCGAGGAGGGCTTGGATCCGTTCCCAGCCGCGGTTAAATCTATCCACCAAGTATCCGCTGCCGTGGTAGCGATTGTGCTGGTACTGTGCGCAGTGTTTGTGCCTGTGGCTTTCCAAGGCGGGATTGCGGGTGAGTTGTATCGTCAGTTTGCGGTAACCGTTGCCATTGCGGTGGTGATTTCTGGTGTAGTGGCATTAACGCTCACGCCAGCACTGTGCGCGATGATTCTGAAAAAATCGCATGGTGAAAATGCTTTCTTTAGAAAGTTTAACCAAGGGTTTGGCGGACTGACTAAGTTTTATACTGACACGGTTAACCTGACGTTACACCACAAAATTATCGGTGCGATTGTGTTTGCTGGAATTATTGCAGCGGTTGTATTTTTATTCAGAATAGTACCAGGTGGCTTTGTACCAGCAGAAGATCAGGGCTATGTGGTAACAGTGGTCGTCATGCCAGATGGTGCAACCTTGGGACGTACCGTTAAAACAACTGAGAATATTCGTGCAGAAATTGCAAAAGACCCTGCGGTAGCACATGAGTTTGCCGTTAATGGCTTTGAGTTGCTCACCGGCGCCAACAAAACCAATGCTGCAACGATGTTTGTGCGTATGACCGATTGGAAAGAACGTACATCCTCGGCGAATGACATTGTGGGTAAGTTATTCGGTATTGGCATGAGTCAGCCAGATGGTATGGCGTTTGCTGTGAACCCACCTGCAATTCGTGGTTTGGGTTCTGCGGGTGGTTTTGAGGTCTATGTACAAAGTCAACGTGATACCGACCCAATTAAGTTGGCCGCCGTCATGAATAACTTTATGGATGCGATGCGTGCTGATCCTACGTTGACAGGTATCAATAGCTTCTTTAGACCGACAGTGCCGCAATTAATGATTGAGGTGGATGAAGCGAAAGCAATTTCACAAAATGTGAGGATTGCGGATATCTATACAACCTTACAAAGCACCATGGGCTCGTTTTATGTCAATGACTTTAACCGCACAGGCCGTACGTATCGTGTGCAGTTACAAGCAGAGCCAGAGTTTAGGATGAAGCCTGAAGACTTAGGTAAGGTGTATGTGCGTAGCCAAGCAACCGCTGAAAATCCGAATGGCAACATGATACCGTTGTCAGCACTGAGCAAGGTCAAAAACATAGTGGGTGCTGAGCAATTAGAGCGCTATAACGGCTTGTTATCGGCCAAAGTATTTGGTGGTGGTGCTGCAGGCGTTAGCTCTGGTGATGCGATTGAAACAGTAGAACGCATTGCTAAAGCAAATTTACCAGACGGTTACCAAATTGCTTGGACAGGCCAAGCGTATCAAGAAAAGCGCACGGGTTCAGCGGCACTATTTGCGTTTGGCTTTGCCATCATCATGGTGTTCTTGATTTTGGCTGCGCAGTTTGAGACATGGGCATTGCCATTGGCTGTGATTATGGCGGTACCGTTTGCGCTTGCTGGTGCGTTAACCGCGGTGTTGATGCGCGGCATGACTAATGATATTTACTTCCAGATTGGTTTAATTACCTTGATTGGTTTGGCAGCGAAAAACGCGATTCTGATTGTGGAGTTTGCTAGCCAAAAAATGGAAGAGGGTATGCCAATTGCAGAGGCCGCATTGGAAGCAGCACGCTTACGCTTTAGACCGATTGTGATGACTTCAATGGCCTTTATCTTGGGGATTGTGCCACTGGTATTTGCGACTGGTGCAGGTGCAGCAGCAAGACAATCCATGGGTACTGGTGTGTTGGGCGGGATGTTGTTGGCGACATTTGTGGCGACAATCTTTATCCCACTGTTCTTCACATGGTTGAGTAATCAAAACATCAAGAGACACCATAGTGATCTCTAATATAAAAGGAAACGGTATGAAACCGCCTTATACTATACAACAAACAAATAGCATGAAACCTATGCTTAAAACGATGGCTATTCTCGTATCAGTGGTTTGGTTGTCAGGTTGCACATTGCTTGGGCCGATGTATCAGCGCCCAGAAGCCAAAGACGTGAGTTTGCCAGAGCAATTTAAGCAAGCAAATGACACCGACACAGTACAAGCCCCTAACGATTGGTGGACGTTGTATGGTGATGCGCAGTTAAATGCATTGATAGAAAAAGCGCATCAGAACAATGTCGATATCAAATTGGCCGTGGCGCGTATTGAGGAAGCCGATGGTGTCATGCGTGAAGTCGGTGCCGCCTTGCTGCCTAGTGTGGATTTAAGTACGACAGCCGTACGTAACCGTGTGACTGAGGCTGGTATTTTTCCAGTGTTTGCTGCAAACCCACGCAACAGTTACAACTTGGCTTTAAATTCATCTATTGAGTTGGATTTTTGGGGTAAGTTAAGACGCGCTAAAGAAGCGGCACGCGCCAGCTATTTGTCTACGCAATACGCCAAAGAAACGGTGCAATGGTCGCTTTCAAGCTTGGTCGCCAATAACTACTTAATTATTCGCAGCTTAGATTCGCAACTGATTGTGAACCAAGAAAACCAAAAAATTAGCGAAGAAAGTTTAGCCTTGACCAAGCGCCGTTTAGAAGGCGGCGTGGTCTCCGTGTTGGATGTGCATCAAGCGCAGTTGGCACTCGATAACTTGAAGTCACAACAAGTAGAGTTGCAACGTCAGCGCGCGATTAGCGAGCATCAATTAGGTGTATTAACGGGCGAGTTGGATATAGAAATCGCCTCTGCCGAGCTATTGACGCTACCAACACCGCCAATGCCGCCTGCTGGTTTACCTTCTAGCTTGATGGAAGCAAGGCCAGATGTGCGCCAGACCGAGCAAGATTTGATTG
Organism: Betaproteobacteria bacterium Ga0077540; assembly: GCA_001464125.1. Lineage (GTDB taxonomy): Bacteria > Pseudomonadota > Gammaproteobacteria > Burkholderiales > Methylophilaceae > Methylophilus. Next base: position 64,621 of record LNEP01000014.1, read on the forward strand.
CTGCCAATGCCAACATTGGGATGGCTAAAGCGGCGTTGTACCCAAGTATTTCACTCACAGGCGCGTTTGGTGGTGAAAGTCTGGAGTTAAACGATCTCTTGAAATCAGCAGCCCGTGTGTGGTCACTTGGCCTAGGCTTAAATTTACCTATTTTTAATGCGGGTAGATTAGATGCCAAAGTAGATCAAGCGACTGCGAAACAAAAGCAAGCGCTAGCCAGTTACCAAAGTAGTGTGCAAACTGCATTTAAAGAAGTGAACGATGCGCTGGTGAATTTGCGTCGCTATAAAGAAGTTGAAACCATTGCGCAATCCAGACAAGAGACCGCGAAAAAGATTTTAGAAGTGTCTCAAAACCGCTATAAATCTGGCTATTCTGCGTATTTAGAAGTGTTAGATGCGCAACGTAGTTACTACGAAGCGACACAAAGCTTTGTGCAAAGTCGTCAAAATGCACTGACTGCTTCGGTGGACTTGTTTAAAGCGCTGGGTGCTGGCTGGAAACCTGTCGAAGGTGACAATGTTAGCCAAGTAAAGTCGGCTGAGTAAGTTGTTCTAAACGGGTGAGCCAAGCCAGTGCTTGTGCTTGGCTCTCACCGCACATTTCATTGCTGGGTTGTAAGCTAGCACAAAAGGCAGGCCGTTCTGGTTGGCCAAAAATCATACACTTATTGTCTGCGTCTAATTGAATACAGCGCACACCAGCGGGTTTGCCATTGGGCATGCCTGGAATAGGGCTGCTGATAGAGGGTGCAATACAACAAGCACCACAAGAGGCTCTACATTTCACGGTTGCGTATCCAATGTTGCATTCAGTGTAGCCGTCTTAGACCAATCGTACACATAATTGACTATATGAAATCCAAAGTAGCTTTGCTCACCCATTAAATCTATGGCTATTTTTGGCGGTAGTTCATCGAAATGTGTTTGGCTGATACAGATATTGGGCGGCATAGCGTCCTTTAAATAAGTGCCAACTAGGCGTGTTTTACAACCTTTTCTGGTATCCACAAACTCTTTTTGTACTACATCATGAATGGTGTGTGGTTGATTAGAAATGTGATGTAATACGTTCCCTAGACCATAGATTAAGGCGACGTAACCTAAAAAATAAAATATACATGGTCCCGACAAATACACCATCCACTTGTAGTATCGATTGTATACCGCACCCAATTGGTCACTACTTATCCACAACATGTAAACATACATGCTCGATAATAAAATAGTGAGTGCAATATTGGCGTTAAAGCTTAGTGTGTACCAGTTGTCTGAAGCTATAAACTGGTTGAAGAGCGCGTAAAAAAGCAATACCAATAGACTCAACACGATGCCAATTAAGTACCATCGATAAGGCCTGAGCTGAGATTTAGCCTGTATTAGCGACTGGGGATTGCTTCCCATGGAAATCCTAATGAGGTAATGCTAAGCTGAATATCTTGCATTGCATGTTTGACAGGTAACGTTGCCCCTTTAACCCCTAGTTCAATGGTACGTCGCGCATCTAACTTTGGCAGGCTAAATAGTTTGATGTCTGGGTGTTGTGCCAAAATATGTTGCATCATGTCGATTAATTGACTCTCGCCAGCATCCAACACCAAGATAGACGCTTCAATATAGTCCTGTTGATGAAATAAATGTGCGTAATAAGTATCTAGCACCCATTCCATCATCGGGTGTGCCATTTCTGGAAAGCCCGGCATAAAGTAATGCTGTCGAATGCTAAATCCAGCCACCCGATTCACTGGGTTGGGAATTAAATCCGCGCCTTGGGGAAAGTCTGCCATCAATACCCGTTTAGGGTAAGCGGTCTCGCCAAAACGCGCTTCTAATTCAGCTACCGCACCCGCGTGCCGCTCAATCGGCACGCCTAATGCCTCGGCAGCGCATTGCCTTGTAAAATCATCCGGTGTAGCGCCTATACCACCAAAGCTAAATACAATATCACCACGCATCATGCTAGCTTTTAATGCTGTAGTAATTTGTCCTGGAATATCTCCCAAGTAGCTTGCCCAGTTTAGTTGTAAACCTCTAGCTGAGAGTAGTTCAATGGCTTTATTCAGGTGTTTGTCTTGACGTTTCCCTGAGAGAATTTCATCGCCGATAATGTAAATGCCGAAACTTTGCATAAAAATTGCTTTAATAGTTGCCAAATGATGGTGGTTAAAAAATTTGTAAAATTTTACGACTGCACTAATAATGACTATGTTGAATTGTTTGACTAATGCTAGCATAAAGCGTGTGACTAATTTGATGTGGATAGTGCATGACTCAGGATATCGCGATTGAAGAATAAAGCAGCCATAGAATTTGCGCAATTAAAGCATCTACTTGCGGTGAATGATAGAACGGTACTAGCCAGCGCCGTATTGGCTATTATGCTGGCATGGATAGAAAGCCATTTAATTCCTACCCACATATTGGTCATTTGGCTGAGTGTGATGCTGCTCGTCAGTATCGCCCGCGTCGCCATTAGTCGATACCACATCAAGCACCCAACCTATCATCATGAGTTGATCAAGGAACGTTTGATGATTTTCCGAGTTGGATTAATGCTCAGTAGCATCATTTGGGGTGTCATCAGCTTGGTTGTGATTCATCATGGCTTGCTTGAGCAGCAGTTGTTCGTGAGTTATGTCATTGCTGGTTTGTCGGCAGGTGCAGTGGTTTCCTATTCAATAGACCGCATCAGCGCCATGACCTATCTTGTATTTGCTGTGCTGCCCACCTTGTTTGGATTTATCTGGGTCGGGCACGAGATTTCCATGCCGATGGCATTTGCCGGTTTTGTGTATGTGGCATTTTCCGTTTACAGCATCAATAGTTATCACAATAGTCTGGTTGAAAGTATCTTGCTACGTCGTCAAGCGGTAGAGCGTGAAGAAGAAATTAAGCGATTGGCGTTTTATGATGTGCTGACCAGTTTGCCTAACCGCCGTCTACTGTCGGATAGGCTGCATCATGCACTGGTGATGAGTCGCCGTTCTGGCAGAAGAGGTGCTTTGCTATTTTTAGATTTAGATCACTTTAAAATGTTGAACGATACACTGGGTCACTCCATGGGGGATTTGCTGCTCAAACAAGTGGCCGAGCGCTTAAAACAATGCGTACGTGAGAGTGACACGGTGGCGCGTTTAGGCGGTGACGAATTTGTGGTGATGTTGGAAGACTTGAGCGAGGAGCGCGCAATAGCTACGCAAGAGGTGGAGCAGATTACCAATCAAATTCTCGAACACCTCAATGTTCCCTACCAACTAGGTGAGCTTGAATATATCAGTACGCCCAGCATTGGTGCCGCGATGTTTGGTGATCATGGCGAATCACATGATGAGCTACTTAAGCATGCTGATATCGCCATGTATCAAGCCAAAAAATCCGGTCGAAACGTGGTGCGTATGTTTGATTTTGATATGCGCGCCGATGTGCCCATTAAGCGCTCTGCGCACTAATGTTACCTAAATTAGCTTTAGGCTTTGGCCGATAGGCTCTCTAAACGTTGCTGATACACTTGGCGCAATAGGGGTGGCAGTTGCGCAATCATTAAAGCCTGTTGCAGTGCCTCAGCATCACCTTCGTCCAGTTTTTGTAAGCCCAGCGCACGCCTGATGGTGATGCTGTTCGGGTCGTGTGCAATGCGCACAATTGCATCCCCCGCTTGCACATAACCTTCTTGAATCACTTTGTGATAAAAGCCGCTACGCCCGCTTGTCAGAAAGGCATGCAAAATGTCGGGTTTGCCGATTTTGTGGCCAAACTTAAAGCAAGGGATTCTAGGCATGGTCGCTTCAACCACTGCCTCGCCAATAGCAAATCTATCCCCAACATATACTTCGTCCTCAAGCATGCCAGAGATGGTGAAATTCTCACCAAACGTCCCGTAAGGAAGTTGACTCTTCCCCAACGCTTTTTCCCAATATGCATAATGCTCTACTGGGTAGCTGTAAGCTGCCTGAAACTCACCCCCATGCACGGTCAGGTCAGCCTGGCCATCGCCCGCCAAATTGGTTTTGCCCAGCCAAACTTTGCCGCTTTGCGGGGTTTTATAAATGCCCGTATTGACTTGCTGACCATTGATATCTACAAGTGTTGGCATGCCAACATTCACTGAGACGAGTTTCATGATGATTGCTTGTAAAATTGATTAGTATTATTTAATCGCAAAACACAGCTTGGCTCTATGCGTCAAAATGCGTAGGCCGATGGCATACGCTGTTAGTGCGCACTTTCCCAATTATTGCCCACACCCACTTCAGCCAACAACGGCACATCCAATTTCGCCACGCCCTGCATCAGTTCAGGTAATTTAGTTTTGATGATTTCTAATTCTGATTCAGGCACTTCCAGCACCAATTCATCGTGCACTTGCATAATCAGTTTGGTCTGCAGTTTTTCTTGTGCTATCCAACCTTGAACCGCAATCATGGCCAGTTTAATTAAATCTGCCGCCGTGCCTTGCATAGGGGCATTAATCGCTGCGCGCTCGGCACCTGCTCTTCGCATGCCATTGGCGCTGTTGATTTCCGGCACCCAAAGTCTGCGGCCAAAATAGGTTTCCACATAGCCTTGTTGTTTGGCTAATGCGCGCGTGTTGTCCATGTAAGCACGTACACCAGGGTAACGTGCAAAGTAGCGTTCTATGTAACTCGCTGCAGCGCTGCGTTCAATGTTGAGGTTTTGCGCCAAACCAAACGCACTCATGCCATAAATCAAGCCAAAGTTAATCACTTTGGCATAGCGCCGTTGTTCACTGTCCACGGCATCGCGCTCCACGCCAAAAATCTCAGCTGCGGTAGCGCGATGAATATCCTCATTGTTGGCAAATGCTTGCAACATACCGGCATCTTTCGACAAATGCGCCATAATACGCAGTTCAATCTGCGAATAGTCAGCAGACACAATTACGCTACCAGCAGGCGCAATAAACGCTTCCCGAATACGGCGACCTTCAGCGGTGCGCACTGGAATATTTTGCAAGTTGGGGTCTGAGCTGGCCAATCGACCGGTAATTGCAACCGCTTGGTTATAACTGGTATGTACCCGACCAGTGTGTGGATTAATCATTTTGGGTAGCTTGTCGGTATAGGTCGATTTAAGTTTGGCGAGGCCGCGGTACTCTAGTAACACTTTGGGCAGTGGATAATCCAGCGCTAATTCCTGAAGCACATCTTCATCGGTACTGGGTGCGCCACTCGGTGTTTTTTTGGTGGGTTTAATGCCCAATTTGCCAAATAGAATTTCCTGCAATTGCTTAGGTGAGCCCAAATTAAAAGGTTGGCCAGCTAATTCATACGCTTGCTTTTCCAGCGCCATTAATTTCATGCCAATTTCATTGCTTTGTCGATTGAGTAAATCAGCATCAATCAATACGCCGTTGCGTTCAATTGTAAATAAAATCTCCATCGACGGCATTTCGATGGTGCGGTAAATAAAATCAAGCTTTTTGTCGGCTGTGATATTGGGCGATAACGCTTGATGCAATTGCAAGGTGATATCGGCATCTTCAGCCGCATATTCGCTGGCGGTTTCTACCGTCACCTGATTAAAGCCCACTTGCTTGGCACCTTTGCCGGCCACTTCTTCAAAACTGATGGGCGTAATGCCCAAATGGCGTTGGCTTAACTCATCCATGCCATGACCGCGATGGCTTTCCAGCACATAAGATTGCAGTAAGGTATCGTGGGCTATACCGTTCAAGGCAACGCCATGATTGGCCAGCACATGTTTGTCGTATTTAAGGTTTTGCCCCACTTTTTTGATATTAGGATTTTCTAGAATCGGCTGAATACGTTGCATCGTGGCCTGAAACGGCAGCTGTTGCGGCGCATCGAAATAATCATGGGCGAGGGGTAAATACGCTGCCTCACCGGGCGTCACACTAAACGACATGCCCACCAATTTTGCTGTCATCGGATCGAGGCTTGTGGTTTCCGTATCAAAACATACTAAAGCAGCGGAAGATAGTTTGGCTAACCAAGCATCTAATGTCTCGTTATCTAAAATAGTGGTGAATTGGCGGCGAGTATTTGGCGTGTAGTTGATGACTAGCTCAGCGCTGGATACATTGATCGACTCAGTACTCATGGCTGTAGGCTTGGTATTTGCATTCGCTTCGCTGGTGTTGGGTAAATCTAGCTCTCGTTTCCAGCTTTTAAAATCAAAGCGATCAAATAATTCTGCTAATTTAGCGCGGTCTTGTGGCTGCGGAGCTAAGTCGGTCAAGCGTTCCTGAATGCCCACATCACAGCGGATGGTAATCAACTCACGTGCAGTGGGTAACCACGGCAGGGCTTTGCGTAAATTTTCGCCCACCACACCTGTAATCTCATCCGCATGCGCAATAATGTTATCCAGAGAGCCATATTGCTTAAGCCATTTCACTGCGGTTTTGGGGCCGACTTTTTCCACCCCCGGCACGTTGTCTGAGGTGTCGCCAATCAAAATCAGGTAATCCACCATTAGGCTAGGGGGCACGCCAAACTTATTTTCTACCCCGGCCATGTCCAGTACATCATCGGTTTTTCTAAACGCATCGCGCATGGTATTTACCACGGTAACGTGCTCGTTCACCAACTGCGTAATGTCTTTGTCTCCGGTGGAGATAATCACCTTCACCCCTTCACGCTCAGCCTGCTTCGCCAGTGCGCCAATCACATCGTCTGCTTCTACACCTTCTTCTACAATCAAAGGCCAGCCTAATGCTTGAATGGCTTCATGTAAGGGTACAATTTGCGCGCGTAAGTCATCTGGCATGCTGGCACGGTTGGCTTTGTATTCGGGGTAGATGTCATCACGAAAGGTTTTGCCTTTGGCATCAAATACGCATGCACTGTAGTCCGCAGGGTAATCTTTATGCAGACGTCTAAGCATATTGAGCACGCCCTGAATGGCCCCTGTGGGTTCATTGTGGCGGTTACGTAAATCTGGCATGGCGTGAAAAGCGCGGTACAAATAAGATGAGCCATCGACCAGCAGTAATGTTTTCATACAGGTTCCAAATACAATTATCGGGTTGCGCAAACTATGCGGTTAAGACAGTTATTCTAGCTTTTCTCGTCGTAAAACACATGGTGTTGTTTAGAAATTGTTTTACTGTGGTGTTCCCGCAATTGAATTTACATGCGCATGGTAGAATCAAAACCATATAGATTGATATCACGAGCTAATAGCATGAGTACGAGAAAATTACCGCAAGTCACATCCCCAGAATTGCTCAACGGTGCCACCGCCGATTATGGCTCTTGGCATGCGTTTGAAATCATGGCGGAATTTGTTGGCGCCACCGAAAAGCTTAAAAAAATCACCCCCGCTGTTTCTATTTTTGGCAGCGCCCGCACCAAGCCAGATCACCCGTATTACAAACTCACCGAAGAGATTGCATTGTTGTTGTCAGAATCTGGTTTTAGTGTCATTTCGGGTGGTGGGCCAGGCATTATGGAGGCTGCCAACAAAGGCGCCTTTGCAGGCACAGGGCCTAGTGTAGGGCTCAATATCGAGCTGCCGTTTGAGCAAAGCGGTAACGATTATCAGGATATCAGCATCACATTCAAATATTTCTTTATGCGTAAAGTGATGTTTGTAAAGTATGCCTCCGCTTATATTGTGATGCCGGGTGGCTTTGGTACATTAGATGAGCTGATGGAAGCCATCACTTTGGTGCAGACTGGAAAATCTCGCAAAATTCCTATTATTTTGGTGGGCTCATCGTTTTGGGCAGGTTTGATTGATTGGCTAAAAAACACGCTGGTGGCTGAGGGTATGGCATCACCAGAAGATATGATGTTGATTCAATCGATTGATGACCCGAAACAAATTGTCGAGACTATTTTTAGGCACTATGAAGCAACAGGCTTTGAACTCACCCCAGCAGAACGCAAAGTCCAACTATATTTCTAAGCACCGATACTTATGCTGTGTGTAATTTGATAAAATCAATTAAAAATGTTCAGGAGAGTCATGATGCGCCGTTTGAAGTATTTGCCGAGTCTGTTGTGCATATTGGTGCTTCAGGGTGCAATCACAGTTGCGTACGCTGCCGATGCCAACAAAGCCCAGCGTGAATTGCTGGAAGAAGTGCCACCACCACCCAAAGTGATCGAGGGTGAGCCGATGGAAGAGCCACAAGTGACGATTCGTAAAAAGGGCAAAGAAACCATTGAGGAATATCGCTTAAACGGTAAGTTATATATGATGAAAGTGACGCCAGAGGGTGGTGTGCCGTATTACTTACATAAGAACGACCCAGAAGGCCCTTGGATTAATGATGGGCCCAATCCTCCGCTATCAGTGCCTCATTGGACCATTTTCCGCTTTTAACCTGAAGAGGGCATAGCCCTCTTTGTTTTTTGTATCATCACTTATTTATATGTCTGTTTTTACCACACTCAGTTTAGAAGAAGTGCGCGATTGGCTCACGCAGTTCGATATCGGCTCCTTGCAAAGCCTCAAAGGGATTGCCGCTGGCATTACCAATACCAATTATTTTGTGGTGACAGACACCACGCGTTATGTGCTCACTATTTTTGAGAAAAACGATTTTGATGAGTTGCCCTATTTTGTGAATTTAATGACACATTTGGCGCAACATGGTGTGCCATGTCCAGCACCGATAGTGGATAAGCAGGGGGTTGCGCTACATCGGCTTAAGGGCAAACCAGCATTGATGGTGAGTTGTTTGCAAGGGCGTGACATTACCACGCCTAACGTTGCGCAGTGTGAGGCAGTGGCTTCCACCTTGGCCAGTATGCATTTAGCAGGTTTGAGTTTTCATCAGCAATCACATAATCAACGTGGGCAGGGTTGGCGCATTTTTACGGCGCAACAAGTGTTACCCAAATTGGATGCTGCGCAGCAAACCCTATTGCAAGAAGAACTGGATTATCAGCACGGCTTGGATCTCACAGCTTTACCACATGGTGTGATTCACGGTGATTTGTTTCGCGACAATGTGTTGTTTGAACATGATCAACTAGGCGGTTTTATTGATTTTTATTATGCCTGTCATGATGTGCTGGCTTATGACGTAGCCATTGCCGTCAACGAGTGGTGTATTGAAGAAGATGGTCGTTTTGATGCAGAAAAACGTGATGCATTTTTGCATGCGTATCAGGCGGTTAGGCCATTTGAATTGGCAGAGCATGAGCAATGGCAAGCACTTTTAAGACGTGCCGCATTGCGTTTTTGGCTATCACGTTTGTATGATTACCATTTTCCAGTGGCGGGTGAGCTCACGCACGCAAAAGACCCAATGCATTTTGAGCGCATACTTACTTATCGTAAACAGGATATGTAATACAGCTTGAAGAAGCGATATCATCAGTAATTAACAGATTTAATTTTAGAAAGCAATCGGATGGCCATCTCAGAGTCTCGCACCAAAACAGGGTTAAGTTGGGTGAAAGAAAGTTTGGATTTATTTAAAACACAACCATCCAAATGGATGTTGTTAGCTATTGCCTATGTGGGCATTTTTATGATGTTGCCCTCCATTCCCGGCTTAGGTATTTTTGCACTGCTGACCGTGTTGATCTGGCCGGTGTTTATTGCATTTGCTGTGATGCTGTACCGCAACGCAGAAGTGGGTAAACAAGAAACTGTACAAGCCGTGTTAGCCAAAATTCAGCCCAAATTTACCATGCTGATGCTGCTGGGTTTTGCTTGCCTAGTCTATGCCACGTTAGCCACCTATATTTTAAATTCTGATATTCAAGGCTTAATGCATTTCGCTGATCAGGGCGCGCAAATGAGTGAGTCGGAGTATGAGAAATTTATGGGTAAGTTCGTGCCATTTATCCTCAAACTGCTGTTGCTATTGCTGCCTTTATTTGTGGCCACATGGTTTTCTCCAGTGCTTATCGTCGTCAACAACTACACCTTGGTCAATGCCATCAAATCCAGCATTGCAGGCGTACTGCAATACACAGTCGCCATGGGTGCTGCATGGTTGGTACTGTCTGCGGGCGTGATGATGTTAATGCTAGTGATTGGGCTGGTAATAGGCGTTGTCGGTGCGCTAGTACCTGCGTTGGCGCAGGCCTTAATGCCAATGCTGGTGTTTGGCTGCTTGCTGCTCGCTACTGCGCTGATGTTTGCGTTTCAGTACGTTAGCTATCGTGATGTATTTAGAGCGGCGCCAGTTTCGCAATAGCGTCAGGCTGAGTTAGATTTTCTCTAACTTAGCGTATTCCATCATCAATGTTTTAAGGCCTTCACGTCCAAAATTAATTTTGATGGCCAAGTCACTGGCGTTGCCTTCATAGCTCACCACTACGCCCTCACCAAACTTAGCGTGGCGAACACTCTGGCCTATTTTAAACGGGTATTGCTGACTGCTAGACGTGGCTTGATAATTGCCACCGGTGGCATAAGGCTTGGGGGCTGGCTTGCTATTGAGGCGTTTCAATAGCGCATCTGGGATCTCGTCCAAAAAGCGCGATGGGATGCCATAACGTACCTGCCCATGCAGCATACGGCTCTGTGCATGACTCAAATACAAGCGTTGGCGTGCACGTGTCACGGCCACATACATTAGGCGGCGTTCTTCTTCCACACCGTTATTTTCATAAGTACTTTGTTCGTGAGGAAACAAACCTTCTTCCACTCCGCAGATAAATACCGCGTTAAACTCCAACCCTTTGGATGCATGCACCGTCATCAATTGTAATGCTTCACGTCCAACATCGGCTTGGTGCTCGCCGGCTTCTAAACTGGCGTGGTTTAGAAACTGGGTGACAATGTCCAAGTCTTCTTCTACGTTGTTGTGGTTACCAAAATCTTGGTTGCTAAACGCCACTGCTGCGGTCACTAACTCTTCCAAGTTGGCAATGCGGTCTTCGCCTTCTTTGTCATTTTCATAAAATGTTTTGAGTCCGGATAGCGTGGTCGCTAACTCGGCCAATTCTGGCAAACTGATACCATAGGCTTGATTCACCATCTCACGAATGAGTCCTACAAAACCATCAATGCCTTTACCGCCAAGCGTACCATTGCCTACTTTGTTAGTGGCTGCTTGCCATAAGCTGCAATTCTGCTGGCGTGCGGCTTCTTGCAATTGTTCTAAACTGCGTGCACCAATGCCACGGGCAGGAAAATTGATGACGCGCAACAATGCGGTATCGTCATTGGCATTGGCAATTAGACGCATATAAGCCAACGCATGTTTGATTTCTGCACGCTCAAAAAAGCGTAAGCCACCGTACACTCGATATGGAATATTGGCGGAAAACAGCGTGTGTTCCAAAATGCGGGATTGCGCATTGCTACGATATAGCAATGCCATATCACCTAAAGCGATGCCTTCGCTTTGCAAAGTATTCACTTCGTCCACAATAAACTGCGCTTCATCGGTGTCATTGTAGGCATCGTAAATACGTACAGGCTCGCCTTTGCCGGCGGAAGTCCATAGGTTTTTACCCAAGCGATGTTTGTTATGCGAGATGATGGCGTTAGCTGCATCCAGAATATTGCTATGCGAACGATAGTTTTCTTCCAGTTTGACGATATTCTGCACGTTAAAGTCAGATTCAAAGTCTCGCATATTGCCCACGCGTGCACCGCGGAAGCCGTAAATAGACTGATCATCATCACCCACGGCAAAAATGCAATTGCTAGTGCCTGCGAGTAGTTTTAACCACAAATATTGCAGGCGATTGGTGTCTTGAAACTCATCCACCAGAATATAGTGAAAGCGGCTTTGGTAGTGCTGGCGTATATGCGCATCGCGTTCAAGCAACTCATAGCAGCGCAATAGCAATTCGGCAAAATCGGCCACGCCTTCGCGGTTACATTGTTTGTCATATTCTTCGTAAATCTCACGCAGCTTTTGTGAGTGCGCATCATAAGCATCCACCGCATGTGCGCGTAGACCTTCTTCTTTACAACTGTTGATATAGCCCTGCACTTGTTTGGGAGGATATTTTTCATCATCCACGTTCATCAATTTCATCAAGCGTTTGATGCTGGAAAGTTGATCTGGAGTATCTAAAATTTGAAAAGTGCTAGGCAATCCTGCCTCACGATAATGCGCCCGCAACAGTCGGTTGCATAAGCCGTGAAACGTGCCTGCCCACATGCCGCGTGTATTAATTGGCAACATGGAGGTCAGTCTTGTCAGCATTTCTTTGGCTGCTTTGTTGGTGAAGGTGACTGCCATCAGCCCCATGGGCGACACTTGTCCGGTCTGAATCAGCCACGCAATGCGGGTGGTGAGTACACGGGTTTTACCACTACCGGCACCCGCTAAAATCAGTGCAGATTGTTGGGGTAGGGTTACGGCTTCCAATTGTTTGTTATTGAGGCCAGATAAGATTGTGTCGGTGTCCATAGGGGCATTATCGCATGGCTTCAATGTTATCTGCAGTGCAAGCGGATGGATTGAAAATTGAATTTAAGATAAATCAAAAAAATGGAATAAAAAAGTTGGAACTAAGGCTAAACAGCCTTAGTCATAGATTGCATGATGGGTAAGTTGACGCTTACCATCTTTCCGCTTCTTTCCTCCCTGAGCGGAAGCCTTAGACGATGAGGCTATTTGCCCCGATTTATTCCCCTTAATCGGGGCTTTTTTTGTCTGTTAATTATGTAAAGTGTAAACAAGTTGTAACAAGTTAGCAACAGTTTATATTCTCACTAAACCCGCCACTACAATTGCCAATTAATAGGTGCTTGTCCGTGCTTAACCAAATATCCATTAATGGTGGAAAATTGACGATTACCAAAAAAACCGCGGTGGGCAGATAGCGGTGACGGGTGCACGGATTTCAGCACTAAATGTTTTGATTCATCAATAATCGCGCCTTTTTTTTGCGCATAACTTCCCCATAGCACAAACACTAACCCTTCACGGCGTGCATTCAATGCGGCAATCGCAGCATCTGTAAACTGTTCCCAGCCTTTATTTTGGTGCGAGCCTGCATTGGCTTGCTCCACCGTGAGTGTTGCGTTGAGCAATAAAACCCCTTGGTCTGCCCATGGTGTTAAGTCACCATTTCTACTCATCTTGATATTTAAATCAGCCGCTATTTCTTTATAAATATTTTGTAATGATGGCGGCAAATCCACACCTTGTGGCACTGAAAAACTTAAGCCATGTGCCTGATTAGGGCCGTGATAAGGATCTTGCCCAATAATGACTACCTTGACCTGTTCAAACGGGGTGTGATTAAACGCATTAAATATCAATGGGCCGGGCGGGTATATGGTTTTACCAGCCGCTTTTTCCTGTTTAAGAAAATCACGCAGGGATTCCATATAAGGCTTACTGAGTTCATCGCCAATCACGGCTTGCCAAGAACGGTGGAGCTGACCGATTTTCTGTTCTGACATCTGATTAAATTATGTTGGAAAGTGACGAGTTTGATATTCCAATATTAGTTGGGCATCCCTATTTTAAATTTATTCATGACCCATGTGAGTTTTGATGCCATATTTGAAACAACTTTACTTGCCGTAGATGCAATCAATGAATGCCATATATAGTGCACCAACACACCTCCAGCGATTCCAACTGCAATGTCTAGCAAAATGGACTGATCTATGCCAATCGCATGCAGTAAAGACCTAAACTGAATATGTGTAATATAAATATAGAGTGAAGCTGAAGCTACCGAATAGATGAAAATATGAAATAAATCGGTGAGCTTGTTTTTAGTTATGTGTATTTTGGGTAAGTAAATAAGTAATAAGGTACAAACGGATGTTAATAGACTTACCTGCCCCAAAATAACGACAGGCAAAATCACACCTAAAATAGACATTGTAATTTTTTGTTTATTATCTTGAATAAAGAAAATACACCAACCAAAGAAAAACAACCAAGATTTTAAGTGTGGAAGTTGTAGCATATTAAGGTCTTTGGGATTCCATACATAAGGCGTTAAAAGTCCAACTAAAGAGGTGATAACCAGCAAAGTTAGACCGAACTCGTATGGCGAGCGTATTGCATACGCCCTTACTTTTTTGAATGTAAAAATAATCCCCAGTAACAATAGAGTCTGCAATAAAACTTCAATAAACCAGTACGGAGAACTCGCCCAGTGAAAATTATCAAAAAATAGTAATTTGCTAATGGAATAGTCAGAACGATAAATTACATGCACAAGCGTTACTAAGAACGTGGGTACAGCGATGCGTATGATGGTTTTTACGATGGGTGAAATATTGTTTTTGTATTGTATAGACTTCATCGGGAAGTTGGCAAACGTGAACCCCGCAATTAACAGTAATGCTGAGGTCGCGTTAACAAAAAGCTCTTCTACCTGTTGATTAGTCTCACCAATCCAAAAATGGCCAATCACAACCAGTATGATTGCAATTGCTCGGAACAACACCTCAGTATGAAAATCCAGCTTACTTTGTGCTCGATAGCGAATTTGTGCTAATTTTTCAATGGATAAGGACTGCCAATTTTCTGGCACGATGCCAATCTCGCGATCTAGGACTAATGATGCTTGAATAAAAGATAGAGAATCACCATCCAGTGTTGTAAAGCTGTCCTTAACACTAATTTTTCGAGGGTTGATATTGAGTATTTTTGCCCAAGAGTAAATAAGATTATTTTCCGCCTCATTTCTACCAGCAATGTGTTTTGATAAATTATCTTTTTCGTTATCCAAATAGTTGGAAATTATTTTCTTTCTATCTACTTTCCCATTAGGTAACAATGGTAGCTGCTCAACGAAAACAAACTGACTGGGTAACATGTAGCTAGGTAATTGAGCCAACAGAGCAACACGCAGATCATCAACGGTTAGCTCTTTCTCTTTTTCTTTGATGATATAGGCGACCAAGCGCTTTTTATCAGAGTTATCATATATGTCATCAATGACAAAAGTAAAAGCATGCTCAACCCCTGGGATAGACTCCAAGTGATGATTGATTACGTTTAAATTGATACGGAAACCACGAATTTTGATTTCATCGTCATTTCGACCTAGGAAGATCGCGCTGCCATCCGCCCTGAAAAAGCCGTTATCACCAGTTAAATATATTTTTATTTCTGAATCATCAGAAAAAAGGTCATTGAGGTACGGGTTACTTCTATTTGAGTTGGAATCGTTATCAACAATGTAACCCTTTGACAGGTATTTTGTTCTTACAGCCAATTGTCCGACTTCGTATAATCCAGCAGGCTGATGCTGTTCATTCAAGACCAAAATTTGAGTGTCAGCGATGGGTTGGCCGATGGGAATCATTTCGGACAACGATGATGAGTTTATTTGATGGTAAGCCATCGCTTGCGGTGTTTCTGAAGCGCCATAAAAATTCACAATCTTCGCATTGGGCGCTATCGTTATCATATCCTTGATATGGTGCCCCTCTAACCTATCGCCGCCTGAAAAAATGAGTCGCAACGAAAGGATTTGTTCCGAATTTTGAAACCCATTATGAATGAGTTTGCTCATGGCGGGTGTTGTATGGCAGATGGTGGGTTTGGTCGCGACTAACCACCGATATAGCAACTCCGGATTAAACAGAGTTTGCTCGGTAGGAATCAGAATGGATGCGCCCACACTTAGTGGCGTAAAAATATCTCGTAATACTGGATCATGAGAAACCCCGGATAAAAGGGTAAATCTGTCATCTGATGAAATTTTAAATTGGGATGTTTGCCAATTGATGAAATGCACCAAGGGTGAATGTGAGGTGGCAATACATTTTGGATGGTCAGTTGTGCCAGAAGTAAACAAGTAGTAAGCAACATCACTTGAATTAACACGATTTCTGATGAAACCTGTTGACTCATTCAATGCAGAAAAAATCTCATCATTGCTACGAATTGTTTGGCTAATTTGTAAAATTTTTGCGTCAACTGACGGTAAGAAATCAATATGATTCTTCGTGAAATCGTTATCACAAACAATTAAAAGGTCTGGATTTAACGTGTCACAGTATTTTTTCAACATTGCAGCTGGGTAAGCGGCATTTAGGATAGCGAATGAGGATCCACATTTTAAAGCTGCCAACACAGCCATAATCATGGAAGGGCAACGTAAACCTAAGATGGCGATTTTGTTGCCCGCGCCGATGCCTTTGTTAAGAATTAACTGCGCCAGTTTGTCGCAGATGACATTGGTTTCTTGATAGGACCATTGCTTATTTTGATAATCAATTGCAGTGTTAAGTGGTTTTTGGTTAACTTGTAGATAAAAGTCTTCGTCTATATTTTTGTTGATTTTTGCAGCGAATCTTTGGCTAAGGTCTGGTAAATGTTTATGTTGGTTTTTGGTGATAAGTTTAATGTCAGTGACGGTTAGGTCTACATTAGTAATGAATTGTTCAATGATGCTCTCAATCTGCTCAAGCAAAATTTCCATGCGGCTTAGCGTAAATAAGTCTGGGTTATAGAGAAGTTCTAAACTGATGCCCTCATCTTGTGTGTAGCAATGTAAATTTAAATCAAAACTTGATTGCAAATTAAGAACGGGCTCTATCGAAATCTCAAGTCCATCAAGCTGAGGCGGAACATATCTTGGAAACCAGTTAAAAGCATATCTTGGGCTAAATTTGGCATCTTTGATGATGTAATGATATGGGTAATGTTGATGCGCAATCGATTGTTCGGCATCTTCTTTAATGGCACCCAATAACTCACCAATAGTTGATGAATTGTCCAGTTTTAATCGTAATGCCAATGCTGTTGAAAATAGACCAATCGCGCGACTGGCATTTTTGAGATTTTGTCTTCCATGACTTTCAAAGGAGGTAACAATGTCTGTTCCACCACTTTGTTTGGCAATCAGTAAGTTATACGCCAAGTAAAATATATGAAACCTAGAAAAATCGTGTTGTTTTGAGAAAGCATCAACTTTTTCTAATGTAGCAACCGATATTAATCGCTTTGCTTTAGCTTTTTCATCATCATTAACGTTGAGCAGTCTAAAATCAGTTGGTATCAATGCTGGATTGGCATTGTCGAGATAGTTTCTCCAGTAATCCTTTAGAGACTTTAACTTTTCCTGATCAATGTCTAACAAACCATTTTCTGAAAGTATTTCTAAATAACAGCCTGCAGAGGTTAAATTAGGTTTGCCCTGATTCCAAGCTTTAGCCACCTGCATCAACAATACTGCAATTGACAGACCGTCCATCAAGCTGTGGTGAGATGCAATGGTTAGAATATGCTCAGTGTCGCTGAGTCGAATCAGTTGACCCTTTGTCGGGAATACATCGAAAATCACGTTTTTGGTATAAAAATATCTACTAATAACGTCTTTTATTTCTGTATTCGTTGGATTTTCAAGGGTTTGGTAATCAAATTCAACTTGATTATTTGTGTGGAGGTGCTGATGAACTTCGCCATTAGCGTTCTTGCTGAATTTAATTCTTAGGGCATCGTTGCTGTCTACAACTCTTTGAAAGCATTCCAATAACTTAAGGTGGTTTAATTCACCTGTAATTCTATAACTGGACGTTAATGTGTAATTGGTGTTTGTGAACTCTTCTGCAATCAGATAACGTTCTTGGTTTAATGATATTTTACTTTGTGTTGATTGCATGATTGAGCAAATTTGATAACCGAAAGCCAAGTATATTGAAAATGTTGAGAACTCGCCATTCCTAATTGATACTTGCAAATAATACGAGATTTACAGCACAGATTCTACTCAAGTTGGGGTTCTAAACTGCAACAGATACCTGAGAATCTAACTGTATCAGTAATACTCGAATTCGGTTTAAAAACTCCCCAGCGACTTCTTTTTCTTGTTTCAGAAAGTCGCGTAAGGCTTCCATTTAAGATTTTTGTAGTTCATGGCCGATGACCGCTTGCCAAGAAGGATGACGTTGACCGGGTTTTGAATCTGACACGATATTAAGTATTTAGCTAAGGTAATTTGGATTATAAAAGCTGTGTGGAAAATTGAGGTAAATCAAAATAAAAAACCTCTGCAAGCAGAGGTTTTTAGGTGATAAGGCAATATTGAGCCTTACTCTATCGCTAATAACTCCACTTCAAAAATCAATGTGGCATCTGGCCCAATGACTTGGCCACTGCCGTTTGCGCCATAAGCTAAATTCGATGGAATAGTCAGTTCAAATTTACTGCCTACATTCATCAGCTGCAAACCTTCCACCCAACCCGCAATCACGCCTGTGACTGGGAACACAATCGGTTCGCCACGCTGATATGAGCTATCAAACACCGTGCCATCGATGAGGGTACCGTGGTAGTGTACTTTTACACGGTCGCTAGTGCTCGGCCTAGCGCCATTGCCAGCTGTCAATTGCTTATACTGCAAGCCACTTGCAGTGGTAGTCACTCCTTCTTTTTGTGCATTTTCTGCCAGATAGGCTTCGCCCGCGGCTTTGTTTTTAGCATGTGCAGCCTGCTGCCTTTGTTGGCTTTCTTGTTGTACTTGCTCTACTGTGCTTCGCTTTTCTGCATCTGTTAAACGTGATGGATTGCCTGCCATTACATCGCTCACCGCCAATGCGACGGTTGCGGCATCCAGCGCTAGGCCGTCATTTTGGAGTTGATAGGCCATATTTTCACCCACGATATAACTCAAACGTTGGGTGAGGGTGTCTAAAGCAGTGCTCATGAAAGTTCTTTCGTAAATTAAAGGTTGGAGTAGGTTGAGGTGCGTGCTATTGATACACTCTAACCATCTATTATGATGGATTATGGTGGATAAAACAAAACCTCGCCGAAGCGAGGTTTTGTTTTTGAATGCTGGTTAAACAGTTCAGCAAAGCGCGTTAGTGCATTTTGCGTTGGGCAGAAAGGTAAGACAAGGCGTTGAGGAGTGTGCGACGCTGATAGTACATTAAAGTACAGCTAGTCGCGCACGATGGTAACAACGCAGTATCACCGAACGGCACCAATGCAAAATTACATCATACCGCCCATGCCACCCATACCGCCCATATCCGGCATTGCTGGTGCATCATCTTTTGGTAATTCTGCCACCATGCAATCGGTAGTCAGCATTAAACCAGCGACAGAAGCAGCATTTTGCAATGCAGAACGCGTTACTTTGGTTGGGTCTAGCACGCCCATTTCCACCATATCGCCGTAAGTTTCGTTAGCAGCGTTGTAACCATAGTTGCCTTTTCCTGCTGCAACGTTGTTCACAACCACTGATGGCTCAACACCAGCGTTTTGGGTGATTTGACGCAATGGCTCTTCAACTGCACGCAATACGATTTTGATGCCAGCTTCTTGGTCAAGGTTGTCACCTTTCACTTTAGCGATTGCATCACGTGCACGAATCAACGCCACGCCACCACCTGCTACGATACCTTCTTCAACGGCTGCGCGTGTTGCGTGCAACGCATCTTCTACGCGGGCTTTTTTCTCTTTCATTTCGATTTCAGTCGTCGCGCCAACCTTAATTACTGCTACACCGCCAGCTAATTTAGCTACGCGCTCTTGCAGTTTTTCACGGTCGTAGTCGCTGGTGGCTTCTTCGATTTGTGTTTTGATTTGTGTGATACGTGCTTTGATATTGGCTTCTACACCTGCACCGTCAATGATGATGGTGTTTTCTTTGCCCACTTCAATGCGTTTCGCTTGGCCTAACATTTCAAGCGTTACGTTTTCTAGTTTCAAGCCTACTTCTTCAGCAATCACAGTACCGCCAGTCAAGATAGCGATATCTTCTAACATGGCTTTACGACGGTCACCGAAACCAGGTGCTTTAACCGCAACAGTTTTTAAGATGCCACGGATATTGTTCACTACCAATGTTGCCAATGCTTCGCCATCTACATCTTCTGCGATGATGAGCAATGGACGACCTGCTTTAGCGACTTGCTCTAAAGTTGGTAATAAGTCACGGATGTTTGAGATTTTTTTGTCATGCAACAACACAAATGGATTGTCCATCAACGCGATTTGGCGCTCTTGGTTGTTGATGAAGTATGGTGAGAGGTAGCCACGGTCAAATTGCATCCCTTCTACAACATCTAACTCGTTAGTTAAGCCTGAACCGTCTTCTACGGTAATCACGCCTTCTTTACCTACTTTGTCCATTGCGTCTGCAATGATTTGACCGACTGATGCATCTGAGTTGGCAGAAATTGCGCCTACTTGAGCGATTTCTTTGCTGGTGGTGCATGGTTTTGATTGTGCTTTTAAATCAGCCACAGCTGCTTCAACTGCTTTGTCGATACCGCGTTTTAGATCCATCGGGTTCATGCCAGCGGCAACAGATTTCATGCCTTCACGGATAATTGCTTGTGCTAATACAGTTGCGGTTGTAGTACCGTCACCGGCGATATCATTGGTTTTAGAAGCCACTTCTTTCACCATTTGTGCGCCCATGTTTTCGAATTTGTCTTTTAATTCGATTTCTTTAGCCACTGAAACACCATCTTTAGTGATGGTTGGTGCGCCGAATGAGCGCTCTAATACAACGTTACGGCCTTTAGGGCCCAAGGTTACGCGTACTGCGTTAGCCAATACGTTGACACCATTTACCATTTTTTGACGAACGTCATCGCCGAATCTTACGTCTTTTGCTGCCATTTAAATTCTCCTAAATACTTATATAGATTGATAGATGGAATTGGATTACTCAACAATCGCCATGATGTCTTCTTCACGCATCACCAATAACTCTTCACCATCCACTTTGACGGTTTGGCCTGCGTATTTACCAAATAACACTTTGTCACCCACTTTAACGTCAAGCGCATTCAATTTGCCGCTGTCGTCACGTTTGCCATTGCCAACAGCTTGTACAATGCCTTGATCAGGTTTTTCAGTCGCGCTGTCTGGAATCACAATGCCAGATGCAGTTGTGCGCACTTCTTCAGAACGTTTAACAATCACACGGTCGTGTAGTGGACGAATTTTCATTAGTTTCTCCTTGGTGTATGCTTAAACTATCAATAGTTTAAAAAATGAATTAGTAAAATTACGGTGTGAGATTTTAGCACTCGACCACCTTGATTGCTAATTTTGGGATGAATTTTATAAATTCAAGGGTCAAATGATAAAAATTCGAGCCTAATGTTTAGAACGGAAAAATATCTTGTCAACAGAACCAACTGAACAATCTTCCATCACAGAGATTGCTGTACAGCAACTGAATTTAAGTTATTCGCCTGAGCAAGACCGCTTATTATTAAAGGTGGGGTTAAGCGATGAAACGGAGATATTGTTGTGGCTCACGCAACGCATTGCACGCATGATTTGGCAATTGCTGAGCACGGAGTCACATTTGCCCAATGTGGTGGCCAATCAAACTGCTCAAAGCAATTTGCCGCCAACACAGGTAGTGCAGCAATTTGAGCAAGAGATTCAAGCCGTAAAAACTTTACAAAAACTAGATTTTTCAACCGCATATCAACCCAGAAAAGAAGCTTTGCATCCAGGTGGTATGTTGATTAAAGAGGTGCACTTGGTGAAAGTGCATGCAACTGGGCAGCAGGCTATGGAAATGCAAAGTGTGGATGGATTTAATATGCGATTAAATCTTACGCAGGAAACGATTTTGGCCATATGCAATATGCTACAGCTGAGCGTAAAAGAAGCGTCTTGGCAGTTAAATAACGTACCCGTTCAGGCTGCTACGGCTTCTACATTGATGCTCCCAGACACCAAACAAGTATTACATTGATTGAAGCAAACTTAAATGGATTATATAACCCTAGGCAACACCCCCATCAACGTATCAAAAGTGTGCTTGGGCACCATGACCTATGGCGACCAAAACACACAAGAAGATGCCAACAGCCAACTGGATTACGCATTAAGCCAAGGCATTAATTTTATTGATACAGCAGAGATGTACCCTGTGCCGCCCAAAGCGGAGACAGTGACGCGTACTGAAACCATCTTAGGTCACTGGATTAAAACGCAGAAGCGCGATAGCTTTGTACTGGCGAGCAAAGTGGCGGGGCCGCGCCGAGGAATGCATTGGATACGTGGAGGCCCTTCTGGATTGGATCGAGACAATATTCGCACTGCTGTGCACGATAGCTTAAAACGCTTACAAACCGATTATTTGGATTTGCTTTACCTGCACTGGCCAGAACGTAACGTGCCGATGTTTGGGCAATATCAGTTTGACCCTAACGCTGAGCTAGATGAAGACGGCAAGCCAATCGCATGGGTGAGCATACAAACACAGTTAGAAGTGCTGGACGAGTTAATCAAAGAAGGCAAAATCCGTGCAATTGGTTTAAGTAACGAACAACCTTGGGGGCTGATGGAGTTTTTGCGCATTGCTAAAGCACAAAACCTACCCAGGGTGGTAGCGTTGCAAAATTGTTATAACTTGATGAATCGCGGTATGGAGTTTGGCATGACAGAAGTGCTCTATCGCGAAGGTGTGAGTTTGATGGCGTATTCGCCACTCGCGTTTGGTCATTTGAGTGGAAAGTACGTGGATAATCCACAAGCCGAAGGGCGCGTCACCATGTTTTTGGGCTATGCACAGCGTTATAAAAAGCCTGGTGTACCAGAAGCCAGTCGCCGATATGCAGACTTGGCGCGTGCCCACGGTTTGTCACCTACACAACTCGCATTGAGCTTTGTGTACCACCGTTGGTTTGTGGCCAGCACCATTATCGGTGCCACTACCATGCCACAGTTGCAAGAAAATATTGCGGCTTATCAAACCAAACTCAGTGATGCTGTGTTGGCAGAAATTGAGCAAATTCACCTTACCATGATGAACCCAGCCCCTTAAAAGCGGGCGTTATTTTAAGTGGTCATATAGTAGCTAAATCTGGCGTGTTATTACCCATGCTACAATCATGGTTTAATTTTGTATCCTCCAGAAAGTTGCTATGTCTCAACTCCCTAATTGTCCACAATGCCAATCCACTTTTACCTATCAAGATGCAGGGATGTATATTTGCCCAGAGTGCGCGCATGAGTGGAGTATGGATGCGCAGCCGTCTACTGTAGAGGCAGAGAAGGTTGTGCGTGATG
Organism: Betaproteobacteria bacterium Ga0077540; assembly: GCA_001464125.1. Taxonomy (GTDB): domain Bacteria; phylum Pseudomonadota; class Gammaproteobacteria; order Burkholderiales; family Methylophilaceae; genus Methylophilus. The sequence goes on from LNEP01000014.1 coordinate 87,499, forward strand.
CCAATGGGAATGTGTTGCAAGATGGCGACACCATTACCGTGATTAAAGACTTAAAGGTCAAAGGTTCATCTTCAGTGGTGAAGGTGGGCACCAAAGTCAAAAATATACGCTTGGTGGAAGGTGACCATGACATTGATTGTAAGATTGATGGCTTTGGCGCGATGAAACTCAAATCCGAATTTGTGAAAAAGGCTTGATGCCAGCCTAGATGCAACCTGTGTAGGATTAGCACTGATAGCGCAGTAGCTGAGTACAGTGCTAAATTGTCCTTAATTAACATTGAATAGCTATGTGCGCTATTTAAGCTAAATAAGGATACTTCCATGCGATTCATTTCAACTTCGCTGCAACCATTGGTTGTAGCTTTATGCTGGCCGGCATTGTTGTTTGCGCAAACCCCCATCACGGTAGAGCAAGCCTTCATGAATTGCAGAACACTCTACCCATCTGATTTTGAATCGAAAAAACGTCTAGCCTGTTTCGATAGCATCAGCACGCCAGTGGAAGTGGTCAAAGCATCTGTGAAATCTGGTGAGGTGACCGAAGAAGAGGCCAGCCAAAGCCTAGCGAAAGCAGAAAAAGCGCCCTCCATTGCACTGGAAAAACCCAAGACTAAGTTGAGCTATTTGGAACGTAAATGGCGGTTGACGTCACAGGGAGATTGGAGCATCAGCGATTTTGAAACGCATAAATCTAACTATCTGTTGGTGACCAATACCAACGATACCAATGATATTCCGCAAACCCCTAGCTATATCAATACCGAAAACCGGCAGCTGGATGATCAGGATTTGCGCTTTCAAATCAGTTTGAAAACGGAAATGATGAATAATATCCCCATCGTGCGCGAGTTGCCTTATGTCACCAGCTCACGCATTTGGGCGGGTTATACGCAGCAATCTAACTGGCAGGTATTTGATGCGGAGGCATCTAGGCCTTTGCGTGAAAACGTGTATGAGCCGGAAATCGTATTATCGCTGGGCATAGACAATGAAGTGGAGGGTGAAAAACTACGCTACATTCCAAGAATGCTGAATTTGGGTTTGGTACATCAATCGAATGGGCGCTCAAACCCCACTTCCAGAAGTTGGAACCGCTTGTATCTGGAAAGCGGCTGGGAATTGAGTGATCGCTTATCACTGATGGTGCGTCCGTGGTGGCGTATCCCAGAAAGTCAGGATGACGACAACCCGGACATTGAAAAATTTATGGGGTATGGCGATATGACAATACGCTGGGAAGACAGCAAGCGCAAAAATGCTGCAACCTTACTACTGCGTAACAATTTACGCAGTGATAACAAAGGCTTTGCCCAGCTGGATTTGCAACGTCAGGTGCTAAATAACCCTTATTTGAAATTACATTTGATGGCATCATCGGGCTATGGCGCCACTTTGCTGGATTACAACCATCGCCAAACCATCCTAGGCGTGGGCATCTCGCTGGGTGAGTAGCTTAGCTAGTTTAGTTTGGGTTGTATGCACCCTTAGGGAAAAAAGTAACGGCTTGCGGCGGGCCCAATTTTAAAATTGGTTTTCTGATTTGACCCATTACGTGCATTTCGCAGGGTTTGCAATCAAACTTAAGGGTGTAGCGGTCATTGCCACTAATCAATGTCATAGGTTCGGCGGTCACAGTGCCTTGCACACCTATGACACCTTTTGCTTCTTTAGGGCACAAACCATGACTAAAACGCAGGCAATGTTTGGTAATCATAAGCGGCACTTCGCCCAGCTCTTCATTGGCCTCATAGGCTTTGGCAATCAACTTCACACCATGTTTGTGGTAAAAATCGCGCGCTTTTTGGTTGTATACATTGGCGAGATAACTCAGTGAATCTTCTGGATAAACAGCTGGTGGTTCTGCCGCAGAGCGACGAGTCGGTCGCTGATAAGCGGTCTCGCGGATGTGAGTGAGCTGTTCAATGGCATCGCGTCGCAGGCTGTTGACAATGCTCGCCGGTATAAACCACATTTGTGTCGTTTCTAAATTCAATGCTTTAGCAATGAAATCGGTATTGCCTAGCTTGGTCAAATGTTCTTTAAGGCTGGCCTCCGCTTTCGCAGGGTCGTTAGCGGCTTGCTTGTCTGCAGTAATTTGTACTGTGGCGCTCAAGTCTTGTTCATCAGCCACTGTTAAAGCAAAGCCATCGCGTGTTTCATAGAGCGTCATGCTCACGGCAATTTTGCGGTTGGCGGAGTCCTTCTCTAACAAGCGCATAAATGCATGGTCTCGATTACGGTAAATGAGCGTGTTGTTACGAACATCAGCTGGCATTTCATTTGGGTATATGCGTTGCACTTGTTTGTTGATGACTTGCACGGTATTTACACGTAGCCCAACCAGCTCTTTATGCACATCAAAAAAGCATACGCCATCCCCATTGTGTAACTCAATGTCGGTTGCAACCTCAATAAAGTCTTTACCTACTTTGCTCACTTTGCCAAGCTCTTCCCCAGAGAATTTGGGCGTATCAAACGCACCAATATCGGCTTGGCGGCCATTGGCAAAATAATCTGTTGCACTGCGGTTGAATGTCTTTTCCGGCTGTGGGGTAAAGGTATAAGTGGTGTGGCCGTCTGAGGATTTTTGATACTCAGGATAATGTTCGAGAATTTCATCCAATAACTGGCGATAATGAGCCGTGGCATTCTTCACATAAGGTAAATCTTTGTATCGGCCTTCAATCTTAAACGAACTCACGCCCGCATCAATCAACGCCCGCAAATTGGCACTTTGGTCATTATCTTTCATCGATAAAAAGTGTTTATCTTTGCCAATAATGCGACCTTTTTGGTCTTCTAATGTGTAAGGTAAACGACATTCTTGCGAGCACTCACCGCGGTTGGCGCTTCGGCCAGTGTGGGCATGGCTAATAAAACATTGCCCGCTAAACGCAACACATAATGCGCCATGAATAAAGTACTCTAAATTACACGAAGTTGCTTCAGAAATTTTCTGAATAGTGGGGATGTCCAACTCACGTGCAAGCACAATTTGACTAAATCCGACTTGGTCTAAAAACTGTGCTTTTTCCACGGTACGGATATCGGTCTGTGTGCTGGCATGGAGTTGGATAGGGGGTAAATCCATTTCCAACAGGCCCATGTCCTGCACAATCAGTGCATCCACGCCTGCATCGTACAGCTGATGCACTAATTGACGCACACCTTCTAGCTCGTTGTCATGAAAAATGGTATTGAGCGCTACAAACACTTCGGCATGATAACGGTGGGCATGCTGCACTAAGCGAGCAATGTCCTGCACTGTGTTGGGGGCTTTGGCGCGTGCACCAAAGGCTGGGCCGCCAATGTACACAGCATCAGCACCATGGTTAATGGCTTCGATACCAAACTCCGCATTTTTGGCAGGGGATAACAGTTCTAAATGGCGACGCGTTTTGTACATGGATAAATCTAAAGGGTAAAAAAATATTTAAAAACAGTATTTTAGACTAAAGCACAATGTTAGACGAGATTTTGCGTGAATCAGATACTTAAAACATCGTACAATTTATCTATGAGTAAAAATGAATCATTAGTCGCGCGTAGCCTGCAGGCGGTATGGCACCCTTGTACGCAAATGAAGCATCATGAGCAGTTCCCGCTCACACCGATCGTGCGTGGCGAAGGTGTCTGGCTTTATGATGCCGAGGGCAAGCGCTATTTGGATGCAGTAAGTTCTTGGTGGGTCAATTTATTTGGGCATAACCATCCACAAATTAAAGATGCCATTAAGCAGCAACTGGATACCTTGGAACATGTCATGTTGGCGGGGTTTACCCATGAGCCGGTGGTGGCATTGTCAGAGCAATTGGCAAAGCTCACTGGGTTGGGCCATGCCTTTTATGGCTCAGACGGTGCCAGTGCCACGGAGATTGCGCTGAAGATGAGTTTTCATTATTGGCGTAACACGGGTAAACCGAGTAAGTCCAAGTTCATCAGCCTCCAAAACAGTTATCACGGTGAAACTTTGGGTGCGCTAGGCGTGACCGATGTGGCGATTTTTAAAGATACGTATGCACCTTTGTTGCTGCAATCGGCACAAATGCCCAGCCCAGATTTTAGGCTAGCAGAGGCTGGTGAAAGTGCCGAGCAGTTTGCGCAGCGTTGTGCGAATGCATTGGAAACGTATATAGCAGCGCATCACGATGAGCTGGCGGCCTTTATTGTGGAACCATTAGTACAATGTGCAGCGGGCATGGGCATGTACCACCCAATTTATTTAACAAGGGCGCGAGAAATTTGTACCCAATATCAGGTGCACCTCATTGCCGATGAAATTGCTGTGGGCTTTGGCCGTACCGGAAAAATGTTTGCGTGTGAACATGCAGCGAAGCAGGTAAGCGACATTGCCGATTTTGTGTGTTTATCCAAAGGCATCACAGGGGGCTACTTGCCTTTATCAGTGGTGCTGACAACCAATGATATCTACCAAGCTTTTTATGATGACAAGACCGTGAAAGGCTTTTTGCATAGCCATAGTTATACGGGTAACCCCTTGGCTTGTAGTGCTGCGCTTGCCACTCTGTCTCTATTTGAGCAGACACCAGTGCTACAAGAAAATCTCAAAACTTCACGTTACTTGCAAGAAAAAATGCAAGCACTTACTCTCCTTCCCATCAGGCACATGCGTCATCAAGGCATGATACATGCGTTTGATGTGCAAAGCAGCAACCCACAGTTTTCGCGCGATTGCTATGCTGCCGGTCTCACCCACGGTTTACTCTTGCGGCCGATTGGCAACACCGTTTATTGGATGCCACCTTATGTGATGTCGGCTGAAGAGATGGACTGGTTGGTGGACCAAACAGCTCTGGTGGTGCAGCAATCCCTATGATGCGTTGGTGCTTATTGCTGATGTTCGGCCTGTCATTTACATGTGCGCATGCCGACTTACCTACCACCGTTGCTGAAGCTTTAAATAGCACAAACATTCCAATTGAAAACACAGCCGTATACGTACAGGCGGTGAACTCGGATACCCCAACACTCAGCTTGAATGCGAATAAACCGATGAATCCTGCCAGTGTGATGAAGTTGGTGACCACATACGCTGCCTTAGAAAAGCTAAGCCCAGCATACCGCTGGAAAACAGAGGTCTACCGAGATGGCGAAGTGCGCAAAGGTGTGTTGTATGGCAACCTCATTATCAAAGGCTATGGTGATCCTAACTTTCAGGCACAGGATATGTGGCGTTTGTTGATGCGTGTGCAGCAATTGGGCATACGCAGTATTCAGGGTAATCTCATCATAGATAAAACCTATTTTTCACCACAGGCAAGTGCCATACCATTTGATGAGGAAATTTGGCGTGCCTACAACGCAACGCCTAGTGCCTTTTTGGTGGGTGGTCGCAAAACTAGCCTGCAATTTGATGTGGTAGAGGGCAAGGTGCAGGTGCATCAAGAGTTTGCATTGCCAGAGGTTAAGGTGCATTCTGAATTAAAATTACGCGACGGTGAATGTGGTGACTGGCGTGGAAATATGGATTACGCGGTACACCCAGAAAAAAATAATACGGTAAAAGTTACGCTTACCGGCACTTACTCTGCGCAATGTGAAACGCGCTACTTAGAGCTGAGCCTTTTTAACGATGAACGGTATGCTTTTTACACCTTTAAGAAATTGTGGACGGAGCTTGGTGGCAAGTTCAAGGGCAAACTGTTAGTGAGTAAAGTGCCAGACAATGCCACCAAAGTGCTGGCGCAACTCTCCATGCCCTTGGGTGAATCCATTCGTGATATCAATAAGTGGAGCAATAATCTCATGGCACGCCAGTTGCTGCTTACTCTTGCCGCTGAGGATAACCCATTGAATGCAACAGAAGCACATGGTGCTGAGGTGATACAGCAACAATTGGCTGCGTTGAAGTTAGGGGATGACAGTATTGTGATTGAGAATGGCTCAGGCTTGTCCCGCATAGAACGTATTAGCGCCCGCCAATTGGGCATGATGTTGGTCAAAGCATTTCAACGACCAGTGATGGCTGAACTTATTGCTTCTTTGCCGATTTTGGGGGTGGATGGCACCACCAAAACAAGAATGCAAGACTCTAACGCACAAGCTCATATCCACATCAAGACAGGGTCTATTAATAGTGTCAGTGCGCTGGCAGGGTATGCTTTAAATCAGCATGGGCAACGCTATGTGGTTGTGATGATGGTTAATGACTCAAGTGCCTATCAGGCTAGGAAAGCGCAAGACGCGTTGTTAGAGTGGGTATATCAGCATTCAACTTATTAATATCAATTAGCCCACAAGGGCTATTGTATGTATGTGCTCAGATTGATATTTTAGTATCAAAGAATACCGTATTAAATATTCATTAACTCTACATCAATAACGATAAGCAGTGTAGGCGCAATTACAAGGGGACATACCATGTCAAATAATATGTTTAAATCATTTGCAGCAATGGCGTTGTTGCTATCCTCAGTCAGTGCAAATGCAGCCACCATTAATTTTATTGGTGTAAACGCAAATGAAGTTGATGTATCGTCGCAATTAAGCATGGATGTGACGCAAGTTGGCAATAATGTTGACTTTAAAATCAACAACGCTGCTGGCGGGGTCAACGTATTTATTGGCCATATTTACTTTGATTTTCTCAATGCAAACTTATTCACCAGTCTGACCCAAACTGGCCAACTAGGCACCGTCTCGTTTACTGGTGACGCTTCATCCAACCAAAACTTCCCTGAAGGTAATGGTATTGGCTTTAATACGAATGCAGATGCTGACCGAAATGGTGGTGCAGCCAATGGTATTAATATCGGGGAATACTTAATTTTGTCTGCAGTATTAAGTTCTAGTACAGATATCGTAGATTTGTTGAATACCGGTGGTTTGCGTGTTGGCTTGCATATGCAAGGGTATGCAGGTGGTGGCAGTGATAGCTATGTAACGGGTGGTGCGCCGTCCGCTGTGCCTGTCCCAGCATCAGCATGGTTGTTTATGAGTGGCCTTGGTTTGTTTGGTATTGCTAGAAGACGCTTACACAGATAATTTATAAGTTATTGCACTCCTCTATAGCGTAGGTTGCTAAGGGCGTCAACTAGACGCCCTTTTTATTGGTCAGTTGCCTGAACATAACGTAAATTAAAGTATCATATTGCTCTCAAGTTCATTCAAGTGATGTAAATATGAAATATATCAAAAGCCAATTGTTACTCACCATGTGCGCCGCAATGCTAGTCACAGGGTGCAAAGCAGATACAGCAACCACAAACAACACAACACCAGAAGGAAAGCCAGCGATGACCGCGCAAATTACAGAATTACAAAAAATTGATACACAAGTGGGGACAGGACGTGAAGCTGAAATCGGTTTCAACGTAACCGTGCACTACACCGGCTGGTTGTATGACCCAACAGCGGAAGGTAATAAAGGCAAAAAATTTGATAGTAGCGTAGATAGAAAAGAGCCCTTCAATTTCTTTTTGGGTGGTGGCCAAGTGATTCAAGGTTGGGATGAAGGCTTTGCTGGTATGAAAATCGGTGGCAAACGCACTCTAATTATTCCACCTGAAATGGGTTATGGCGCACGTGGTGCGGGCGGTGTGATTCCGCCAAATGCTACGCTTGTGTTTGATGTCGAACTGCTCGACGTCAAATAAAATCAACAATTTGAGAGCATTTGCGAATTGCCTGTTAAAGCATTTCGTCGCCATACGGTTTAACTAGGTCGAAATTTCTCGCTTACATACTCGTTGTATGTTGCGCGTCTGTTTTCGACCTTTCGCCTTATCTGGCTTAGAAATTGATGATTTTGTTGTAGATGAAAGTAGCGCATAAATTAGGATTTAATTATGAAAGCAAGAATTAAATGGGTTGAGGGTGTGAGCTTTGTCGGCGAATCCGAAACCGGTCATGCGGTAGTATTGGATGGTGCGCCAGAGAACGGTGGCCGTAATATTGGTATGCGCCCGATGGAAATGCTGTTGATCGGCATGGGGGCCTGCACATCTTTTGATGTAGTGACGATACTGAAAAAGGCGAGACAGCCCATTGTTGATTGTGTGGCTGAGATTCAGGCTGAGCGTGCCGATGAAATACCAAAAGTATTTACCAAAATTCATGTGCATTTTGTGCTGACAGGCGATGGTTTGAATGAAGTACAAGTGGAGCGCGCCGTGAAGTTGTCCGCTGAAAAATATTGTTCTGCATCTATTATGTTGAGCAAGAGCGTGGCGATTACCCACGACTTTGAAATTAAAGCAACGCAACAGAGCGCATAATGCAACAACCAGCAGGCATGATTGGCATTCGACACGTTGCGCTATTTGTGCAAGAACTAGAGTCTGCGATTGATTTTTATACGCGCATCATGGGTATGCACATTGAGTGGCAGCCTGACGCCGATAATGTGTATTTGACCAATCACGGAGATGTGTTTGCTCTGCATCGAGTGGATTACACGCCACAAGCGCAGCAGCGTTTAGATCATATTGGATTTGTGCTGGAAAGCCCGCAAGCTGTGGATACCTGGCATGACTATTTTGTCTCGCAGCAGGTACGCATCACTGAAGCACCTAAAACGCACCGTGATGGCTCCCGCGGTTTTTACTGCTTAGATAGCGTGGGGCACTTGCTGGAGTTGATTTACCATCCACCTATCATGCAAGTGCTAGGAACTCATTCAGTCAACTAAAGCGCTGAGAGAGTTAGTTAGGTTGTTTAATTGGAAGTGTTGTCAGTGATTTTAACGGTTAGCGGCGCTTCATTTTCTAAAATATTCAATAATCGGTCTACATTCGGGTGTTTGCCAGGACAGTTCTCTGCATCCTCTGTATGTTCCGCATATAAAGATAATCCCTCTACCGCTGCATCTAGCGTAATCGCCCCATACATTTTGTAAAGGTGGTGATACACCTTGAGCGAGCCTTGGCTACCAGGTTTATTTTCAATCACGCCGGCCGGCGCATCGTTTTCATCAAATAGCTCAATGCGCTGTACGTGGTCGGCACTATCAAGGGTTAGCAGAATGTCACTAAATTTTTGCATGGTTTGCTCTAGTCGTTTCTATCATTAAAATTAAACATAGTAAGCGGTCTTGGTCATAATTTTAGAAGCGAATTTCATGCCAAACTGCACTGGAGCCGGCAATGGTATGCCGCCCAATTGGTGCGCAGTTTCTGCATGTTCGCGTTCGTCTATCTGCATTTGCGCTACTATCTGTCGGGTTTTCTGGTCGGCAGCAGAGAGAACATCCAAATGGCTGGCCAAGTGTGCACCAACTTGCTTTTCCGTTTCGGCCAAAAAACCTAAATTCCAGCGGTCGCCTAATAATCCGGCGACTGTACCTAAGCCAAAGCTACCTGCATACCAGAGTGGGTTTAACAGACTCTTGCGTCCGCCCAACTCATGAATGCGACTCTCACACCAAGCCAGATGGTCAGTTTCTTCTGTGGCGGCTTGCTTGAGCGCATTCACAATAGTGGCATCGCGCGATACAAAAGCTTGACCACTATAAAGCGCTTGTGCACACACTTCACCCACATGATTAATGCGCATGAGCGCTGCTGCTTGCTGCTTTTCATCGTGGCTGAGAGGTGCCTCCGGTATATCAGCGTCCGGTCTGGCGCGTGAGGCAATTGGTTGCGCAAAAAGTGTGCGTAAACCAGTGTCAAAAGTTGTAATCAATTTGTCCAAATGCATATGTTCAGTTTAATCTAATTCTGATTGAAACCCCATTTGTTTTGCAATAATTGTGACGGGGTGCATGATTTTAAGTGGCATCTGCGCTTGGCGTATGCCTGAGCCAAGTTGCATCGCACACCCAATGTTAGAAGTGGCCAGAATATCAAAAGTTTCTTGCGATAGCAGCTTCATTTTGTCTGCCAGTAATGCGTCTGCCATCTCTGGCTGATGCAGCATATAAGTGCCTGCGCCACCGCAGCATTGTTGGTTGCCTTTCATCGGTGTAATCCGCGCTTTCGGGATATTGGCAAGTAAATTAGCCACCGGTTTGGCGGCTTTCATTACGTTGCGTAATGTGCACGGCTCGTGCAAAGCAATATGTTGGTTTAATGGACTAAGCTTAACTTCAGACCAATCGCAGCCTATCAAAAACTCACTGATATCCTTCACCGGCAAATGGGTATAGTCTTTTAGTCCTGCGCCGCAGCCGCTAGCCACTGTTAATAGTGGCCAGTCTGCATGAAAAGCATGTTGATTATCATGAGCACAGGCATCAGATGTCTTGCTATCCCCTTGCTGACGCGCAATACCACCACAGCACACTTGTGTTGTGGGAATATGCACGGTGTAACCCAGAGTGGTTAGTACATATACGCTAGCCCGTAAGGTTTCTGTATCAAATGCGTTGGTAATACAACCTAAAAACAGACTGACATCGCCACGTTTGGTGTGCTTCGCTGGATATAGTGTTTGCCAACGTTGTGTGGAGGTGAGTTCAGGAATTAACGCAATCTGTTTGGCTAATCTAGAATTAACTTTACCCACTAAAGTGAGTAACCCCAATGTTTGCCCAAGGCGTAATAGAGCGCTGAAAAAACTAAGCCACTTGGGTTGATTCGCCAGCCAACCTAACAATCGTGTTTGTCTGTTGGGCTGATGCGTAATCTCACGAGTGGTATCAATAATGGCACCATAACTTACCCCGTTCGGGCAGGCAGTTTCACAATTGCGGCAGCCTAAGCAGCCGTTGATGTGATCCTTAAAACGCGCGTTATTGGGCAGGATTCCTTTGGCAACTGCACTGATGAGTTGGATACGTCCACGCGGTGAGTCCGCTTCTGAGCCGGTCTTAAAATAAGTGGGGCAGTGTGGCAAACATAAACCACATGCCACGCATCGGTCTGCCTCTTGAATCGTTTGTTGAATAGATAAAGCCATGTTTGGACTGGAAACGTAAACGTCATCTCATAGTAAAACAAAGCCCCGCAGGTTTCTACTCATAAATAAAAACGTGCGGGGCGTTACGCGTACATCAAAGCGTTAATGCATTATTTTTTTGTTTCGCTGACTTTCACAGAATCTGGTGCTTTTTGCACCGGCAAACCTTTTAATACATTCATGGCTTGTGTGAACTGGAAGTCATCTTTACTAGCAGGTTCGATAGGACCTTTGCTCTCGGCAAATTTCTTCTCGTTCAACTTTTCTTTGGCTGCCGCCGCTTTTGCAGCATCTTCAACTTTTTTCTTGCCTGCATTTTCATCGGTCGGATTGGACAAATGTTTGCTCAAATCGGCCTCATGTAAGCTCAGAGAAGGGTCGGAACCATCTTCTACCAATATATCTGGAACAATCCCTTTTGCTTGAATTGAACGACCAGCTGGTGTGAAATAACGTGCTGTTGTCAATTTAATAGCACTGCCGTTGTTCATGGGTAGAATGGTTTGTACAGAACCTTTACCAAAGCTTTGGATGCCCAAGATGGTTGCACGTTTATGGTCTTGCAATGCGCCCGCCACAATCTCTGATGCAGAAGCAGAACCAGCATTAATCAACACCACAATCGGTACTTTTTTGTACTCTTCAGGCAAATCTTTCAGGTAGTCAGATTTGCCGCGGCGTGCGTAATCACTTGGTGTGGCACTCAAACGCATTTTTGAATCTGCCACACGGCCTTCTGTATACACTACCAAATCATTTTTAGGTAAGAATGCAGCAGAGACACCTACCGCAGCATCCAACAAGCCCCCAGGGTTGTTACGTAAATCTAGTACCACACCTTTGAGCGGGCCTTTGTTTTGCTCACGCAAGCTTTTTAATGATTTTGCTAAATCTTCACCTGTATGTTCTTGGAACTGCGTTACACGTACATAAGCGTAATCAGGCTCAATCAGTTTGTTTTTAACGCTTTGTGATTTGATAATTGCACGTGTCAGGGTAAATGTCAGTGGCTTTTCTTCACCTTTACGCAATACCGTGAGCGTAATTTTGGTATCAGGTGTACCACGCATTTTCTTCACTGCGTCGTTCAGCGTTAGGCCGCGTACTTGTGTGTCGTCCAATTTTGAAATCAAATCGCCGGATTTTAAACCTGCTTTGTAAGCTGGGCTGTCTTCAATCGGGGTGACCACTTTTACCAAGCCATCTTCCATCGCAACCTCAATGCCTAAGCCACCAAACTCACCTTGGGTACCCGCTTGTAAGTCTTTGTAAGCGTCTGCATCCATAAAGGTTGAGTGTGGATCTAGGCCTTGTAACATGCCAGACAAAGCTTCGTTAATCAGTTTTTTGTCTTCCACTGGCTCGACATAATCTGATTTAACTTTGCCAAATACTTCGGCAAATACACGTAAATCATCAATTGGCAACTGAGGTGCCAAGTTTTTCTCTGCCCACGCAGAGATATTGAGGCTTACCAATATGCCTACGAGTATGCCAGAGCCAATCAAACCAAATTTTTCTAATGAAGAACGCATGCACAGCCTTTATAGTAATAATAAAAATGTACCAACTCTGTTAAGAGTTATAGGTAAAACAATAGGTTCATTTTCCGCTATTTCAATATAATTGCATATACCCCACTCGTAGAAAATTACTGATTAAAGGCATGCCATGAAAAAAAACATAGTGGAAATAGAATTCTGCACACAGTGCCGCTGGCTACTCAGAGCCGCTTGGCTTGCGCAGGAGTTGCTAACAACTTTTGAATCTGACCTCACCTCAGTTAATTTAATGCCCGGTACAGGGGGCATTTTGGAAGTGCGCTTGAATGGCGAGGTGATTTTTTCACGCAAAGCGGCAGGACGCTTTCCAGAGGCAAAAGAACTTAAACAGTTGATTCGTGATGTGATTGATCCTGAGCGTAGTTTAGGACATAGTGATGGGCATCAGGCTGGGTCATCGTAGATTGCGATTGAGATTCGCAATGTGAACTATTCTCACTTCTGCAAGCTTCTTTAAGTTTGGTTACACTGCGAATGTTGTAACAATAACAAACATACAAAGGAGCAAACAATGGCAACAGATCATGGTGTAAATACCCCAGTAATTAAAGCGCTCAATACTATCTTGGAATTTGAGTTGGCAGGCGTGGTGCGTTACACGCATTATGCACTGATGGTGTTTGGCTATAACCGTATTCCTATCGTATCTTGGCTACGCAGTCAGGCTGCAGAGTCATTGACCCATGCAGACAAAGCAGGTGAGTTGATTACGCATTTAGGTGGCCACCCTTCATTGTCTATTGGGCCATTACTGGAAACACACAATCACGACATCGGCGATATTTTGCGTGAGTCATTGGCGCATGAAACCGCTGCATTGAACAGCTATAAAGCTTTGCTTAAGCTGGTTGAGGGTGATTCTGTGATGTTGGAAGAATATGCGCGTGAGATGATTTACCAAGAAGAGTTGCACTTGGGTGAAGTGGACAAAATGCTACGCAAACCAGGTGAGATTGCTAAATTTCACGAATAAATAGACAAGTTCTGAATCAAAAAAAGCAGCATGTTATAAACATGCTGCTTTTTTGTGTAACGACTGCTTGATTTATTTAGTTTGCTCTGGTGCAGCTTCAATACGTTGCGCGCCGTTGAAACGTTTCTTCCAATAAGTGTTGTCCATATTTTCTACGCGTACTTTACCACCTGCACTAGGCGAATGAATGAATTTGTTATTCCCCATATAAATCCCAACATGCGAGAACGCAGATTTTAAGGTGTTAAAAAATACTAAATCGCCAGGCTGTAACTCTTCTTTTTTAACCGTTTTACCCATTTGGCTAATGGCTCGGGCAGTAGGGGGCAGTGTGATTTTGGTAGCTTGGCTGAACACATAACGCACAAAGCCACTGCAATCAAACCCTGTTTCCGGCGAGTTGCCACCATACTTATACTGTATGCCAGTTAGACTGAGCGCTTGCATCAATACTTCTTCGGCCTTATCTGACCAAGTGGGAGGCGTATCAATAACCTCAAGCTCAATTCCTTCGGCATTAGTTTGGTTGCCAGCTGCTTTAATGAGGTCGTCTGCCAGACAACTATTTGCGACGATTAAACTTAAAACTAAAATGATTTTATGCATAGTCTTCCATAAAAAAGCCTATCTGAGCGATGCCAGATAGGCTCAATATAGATAGGTTATTGTTTTGCCATTGCGTTTTTGATGAAGCCAATGATAGCCAGCAGCACTGCGCCACCAACACCACCACCTGCGACTTGACTGATAATTGCGCCGATATCCATACTTCCTGCAGCCGCTGCGCTACCTACGCCCAACATGCCAAGGAGTTGACCACCGATACCGCCACCCAAGATACCCACCAATGAATTGCCTAGCGTTCCCAAGCTGGCATTTTTCATTAAATTACCAGCAATATTGCCACCCACTGCACCACTAATTAATTGAATAATAAGACCTAAATCCATACAACCTCCCAAAAAGAATGTCGATATAAAGGTACTTCATGTGCTTTTGTGAAACGTACAGCATGACTAGGCTAACAGGCTATTTTTAGTATGACAAGACTATTTTGTGCGCTAAAAAATCAAATTTGCTAAAAAAAGGGCTTGTTTGCAGAAAGTTTACATATTCATGGGATAATTTTGCGATGTCTGAGCAATCGAAATTACATGAGGTATTTAAATCCGATGGTGCGTTGGCGCAAGCCATACAAGGGTTTAGTGAGCGCTCACAACAACTTGAAATGGCGCTGGCGATTGAGTCAGCTATCCAACAAAACAAACAGCTGGTGGCAGAGGCCGGTACTGGTACTGGCAAAACCTTTGCCTATCTCGTGCCTGCCTTGCTCTCTGGTGGCAAAGTGATTATCTCCACTGGCACCAAAACGCTACAAGACCAGTTGTTTAATCGCGATTTGCCGAATATTCGAGACGCCCTAAGAGTGCCGGTGACGGTGAGTATGCTTAAAGGGCGTTCTAATTATGTATGTCATTACCATTTGGCGCGAGCTAATCAAGAAGGACGCTTTGCCTCGCGTGAAGATGCGCAATATTTACCCGTTATTCAAGCCTTTGCAGAAAACTCCAGCACTGGAGACAAAGCTGAGCTGACCGCAGTGCCTGAAAATGCAGCGGTTTGGCAACAGGTTACCTCAACACGCGATAATTGTTTGGGGCAAGAATGTAACCATTACAAAGACTGTTTTGTGATGGAGGCGCGTAAAAAGGCACTAGCGGCGGATGTGGTCGTGGTCAATCACCATTTGTTTTTTGCCGATGTGATGTTGCGCGACGAAGGCGTGGCTGAGTTATTACCCAGTGCCAATACCGTGATTTTTGATGAGGCACACCAACTGCCGGAAGTCGCAGGTTTGTTTTTTGGTGAGGATATCTCGACCAGCCAACTACTCGAGTTGGCGCGCGACACCACCGTGGCTTATTTAAGTTTAGCCAAAGATTGTGTGGCCTTAGGTGAGGCCGTGCCTGTGCTAGAAAAGGCATGCAAAGATTTCAGGCTGGTATTTCAATACGAAGGCTCACGCATGCCAGTACAAAAGGCCTTGGCCCTTAAAAAGTTTGAGCAAGCCTATGCCGACATGCAAACCGCGCTCAGCAACTTGACGGCCGTGCTTGAAACACAAGCCGCGCGTGACCCCATGTTGGAAAAATGCTGGCAACGTGGTGAGGCGCTCATCTCACAACTCGATAGCTGGATCAAAGCCGGCAATGCCAATTTGGTGCGTTGGGTAGAAGTATTTACGCAAAGTGTGCAATTGCATGCTACACCGTTGAGTGTGGCTGATGGCTTTAGCAAGCAACTGAACGCGCAACCGCGAGCTTGGATTTTTACCTCGGCAACGTTAGCGGTAAAAAGTGATTTCAGCCATTACATTGCGCAAATGGGCTTGCATGCCGCCGATACTGGCTTTTGGGAAAGCCCATTCGATTATGCCCAGCAAGCCTTGCTTTACGCGCCTGCCGATATGCCCGACCCCAATAGCGCTGCCTATACCGCAGCGGTGGCAGCCGTCAGCTTACCCGTGATTCAAGCCAGCCAAGGCCGTGCATTCGTGTTGTGTACCTCGCTCAAAGCCATGCGAGAAGTGCATGCGCTACTCAAAGAAGCGTTTGCCGAGCAGGGCATGGAATATCCACTCTTGATGCAAGGGGAAAGCACACGCACCGAGCTACTGGACAGGTTTCGTGCGCATGGCAATGCAGTGTTGGTGGGTTCTCAAAGCTTTTGGGAAGGCGTGGATGTGCGTGGAGAAGCGCTATCCTGCGTGATTATCGACAAACTCCCGTTTGCCCCACCCGATGACCCGGTGCTATCTGCGCGTATTGATAAGATGAACGAGGAAGGCAAAAACGCTTTTATGGAATACCAGCTGCCGTATTCGGTGATTACCTTAAAACAAGGGGCTGGCCGTTTGATACGCGATGAACAAGACCGCGGTGTGTTGGTGATTTGCGATCCACGCTTAATCACCAAGCCCTATGGCAGACGTATTTGGCAGAGCTTACCACCGTTTAAGCGCACCAGAGTTTTAGAGGATGTGGAAGCGTTCTTTACTCAAAGTGATGCCCAAGCATGATTGTGCTGCCTGAAACCGAATACACACTCACCGCCATCCGCGCGCAAGGTGCGGGCGGACAGAACGTGAATAAGGTCTCCAGTGCAATTCATTTGCGTTTTGATATTCATGCTTCTTCATTGAGCGATTGGTTGAAAGCGCGTTTGTTGAATAGCAAAGACAGTCGGATTACCGATGAAGGTGTGCTGGTGTTAAAAGCGCAGCAATACCGCACACAAGAAGCTAATAAAAAAGACGCAGTTAAACGTCTGCATGAGATTGTCAATGCAGCCAATCAGGTCAAGCCAACACGCTATGCCACGCGCCCAACTCTGGCTTCAAAGCGTCGCAGAATTGAGGGTAAGTTAAAGCGTGGTGAAATCAAGCAGGGGCGTGGGCGCATAGATTATGGCAAAATAGGCGAATAATTTCCTCGCGCGTCAGCGCTTACACAATTAAAAAACCACATCATGAATTTACTGGCATTTGATACCTCTACAGAATTTTTGTCGATTGCGTTGCAAGTGAACGGGCAACGCTGGACATTGGATGAAGAGGCGGGCGCCAGTGCATCACAGCGCATATTGCCGGAAATTCAAAAGCTGTTGACGCAAGCCAATGGTGAACTAAAGGCGCTGGATGGCATTGCTTTTGGTGCAGGGCCTGGCGCGTTTACAGGTGTACGCATTGCATGCGGTGTTGCGCAAGGATTGGCATTTGGGGCAAATTTGCCGGTGGTGGCGGTGCATACATTGATGGCAGTGGCAGAAGCCAGTGGTGAGCATAAAGTGATTGTTTGCCAAGACGCGCGGATGGGGGAAGTGTATTTTGCTGCCTATGAACGTTCAGAAAGTGCTTGGCAAACCATCAGCCCAGCAATTGTGTGCAAACCTGAACAGGTGCCAGCATTGGCTGGTGATGGATGGGTGGGGGTGGGCAGTGGGTGGGCGACTTACAGGGATGCCCTAGTGGCTGTATTTGTAGCGCAACTTACCCATGTATTGCCAGATATCACGCCTAGCGGACAGGCTATTTTGGCCTTGGCGCAGCCAGTGTTTGCGGCGGGGCAAGCCCAAGCCGCGCATGAAGTGGCGCCCATTTATATCCGTAACCGGGTGGCCTTGACCACGCAAGAGCGTGCGCAAGGAGCGCGGCTATGAGCGCAGTGCTAAAACAGGCATTGGCTTTGCGTCCCATGCAGTTGGAGGATTTGGATGCAGTCATGGAGATTGAGCCGACCATTTACTCGCACCCTTGGACGCGCGGTAATTTTAGTGACTCTTTGAATTCTGGCTACAGCGCTTGGGTATTGCTACAGCAACAGAGCATTATTGGGTATGCCTTAATGATGATGGTATTGGACGAGGCGCATCTACTCAATATCAGCATTGCCAAGCCATATCAAAAGCAAGGTTTGGGCAAATATTTGCTAGAGCATATGATTGCGATGGCGAAACGTCACCATGCTGCTAACATGTTCTTAGAGGTGCGCACCAGCAATCAAGCCGCTATCTCACTTTATGAACACATGGGGTTCTGTGAGATGGTTGTGCGCAGAGGCTATTATCCTGCACATCAGGGTAGAGAAGATGCAATTTTAATGGGATTGGCACTATGAGTATGACGCGTGAAGACATGCTAAGAGAGCTAGAGCTGTTGCCAGTTTGGACGCTAAATCCAGATTTTGTTGCACACCAAGCGCCTGCACAAATAGATGCAACTACGCCTGCACAGCTAGAGGCCATTCAATTGGATGTAATTCAGCCCATTGCAGAAGTGGCGGTTGAAAATAGTCCAGCTGATACAACCCCAGCGCAAACTACTGCACAAGAGACTGTCGTCGAAAAAATAGCCGTCCAGTGGTTATTGTATTGCCCTTTAGAGGCTAGCAAGGATCTAGATGCGCTAACCCTATTACAAAACATGGTGCGTGCCATGCAGTTGGCGAGTGCTGATTATCAACTCGTCCACGAAGCACAATTAATCAACCAATTTCAGCCAGAGCGTACATTAATTTTTGGGCAAGCGGCGGCCAAAGCATTGTTGGGTATGGATGTGGTTCTTGAGGATGTTGCTCAGGCACCCTATGAGCACATGCAGCGCCCATGTTGGGTGGTACATCATCCAAAAGTATTGCTGGAGAACCCAGCGCTCAAACGTGCAGCTTGGCAAATCATGTGCGCAGCCAAAACTTACATGCAGCAGACAAATGCCACAACGTAACGCTTGAATTCTGCTAATTCAACACCACTATAAAACTAAACAAATATTTAAATCTATGAGGAGTAAAGCATGCGTAACTTAATGATGAAATGGGTGCCTTTGCTGTTAGTGCTGGCCCTATCTGGCTGTGGATATAATACCTTTCAAACGCTCGATGAAGAGACCAAAGCAAGCTGGTCTGAAGTGCTCAACCAATATCAACGCCGTGCTGATTTAGTGCCTAATTTGGTAGAGACCGTCAAAGGCTATGCTGCGCACGAAAAAGAAGTGCTGACAGAGGTGGCGGATGCGCGCTCTAAAGTGGGTAGTCTGCAAGTCACCCCTGAAGTGTTAAATGACCCGGACGCCTTTGCTAAATTTCAAGCGGCTCAGGGACAACTGACCAGTGCGCTTTCACGGTTGATGGCGGTGGCTGAAAACTACCCAAACTTGAAAGCAGACCAAGGCTTTAGAGACTTGCAAGCACAATTGGAAGGTACAGAAAATCGCGTGACCGTGGCACGTAATCGTTATATTGAGTCGGTTAAAGCCTATAACATTGCGGTGCGTAGCTTCCCCAACAACCTCACTGCGATGATGTTTGATTACGAGCCCAAGCCATCTTTCACCGTGGAAAATGAAAAGGCGATTTCTACAACACCTAAAGTGGATTTTGGCGGCTCCAAGTAGTTGCCAACCAATCGCATAATTAAATTGGCATTTTCATGGCCATGACAATCGCCAAGCTCAATTGGCTAGCTGTGTGTTTAAACCAAGTAGCTAGCCAATTTATCATCCGTAGCCTAATCTTGGCTGTGCTGATGTTCAACGTCAGCACAGCCATGGCTGCTGATTTGCAAGCCATCCCTCCGCTGAGTTCTCCCGTCACCGATATTACCAACACGCTGTCTGCAACTGAGCAGCAGGCGCTTGCGCAAAAGCTCAGTGCATTTTCACAAGAAAAAGGCAGCCAAATTGCAGTGCTGATTGTGCCAACCACCCAGCCTGAGGATATTGCACAATATAGTTTGCGGGTGGCAGAAACCTGGAAAATTGGCCGCGATAAAGAAGATGACGGTGTAATTATTTTGCTGGCTAAAAATGATAGAAAAATGCGTATCGAGGTGGGATATGGTCTAGAAGGCGCTATTCCGGATGCGATTGCCAAACGGATAGTGAGCGATGTGATGGCGCCTTATTTTCGCCAAGGTGATTTTGCTGGCGGTTTAAATGCAGCGGCTGAACAGCTGATGGCGCTGATATCTGGTGAAGCCTTGCCGGCACCGGCCAAAAAACAAGCGGGTGCGTCATCGTTTTTTGATTACTTACCCATACTCATGTTTGGGGCGATTTTTTCCGGCGTGGTGATGCGTGCTCTGTTTGGCAAATTTTTTGGTAGCGCACTCAATGGTGGAGCGTTGGGTTTGCTGGTCTGGTTTCTTGGTGGTGCTCTGCTCACGGTATTATTGGTAGTGATTGCTGCCTTTATCTTCACCTTGGCCATGGAGGGTGGTCGTGGTGCTAGTTATGGTTATCCAGGTGGTTATGGGGGCTATGGTGGTGGCGGTTTAGGTGGTGGTGATATTTTCAGTGGCGGCGGCGGAGACTTTGGCGGCGGTGGTGCTTCCGGAGATTGGTAACATGAAAAAACGACATCCAGTGATACGCTTTTTTAGGCATTTACTCAGCTCACCTTGGTGGGTCAATCGTCACTTCTCTAAACAAGCGCTGCGCAATATTGAGCGTGCAATTGCTGAAAATGAGCAGTTACACGCGGGTGAGATTCGGTTCGTAGTGGAAGCCGGCTTAGACCCTTTGGATATTGTCTTTGGCAAAACACCCAAAAAACGCGCGATAGAATTGTTTGGGCGCTTGAACATTTGGGACACCGAGCACAATAACGGTGTTCTCATCTACCTGCTGCTGGCTGATCGCGATGTTGAGATTGTGGCAGATAGAGGCATCCACCGTTTTGTAGGTGACGCGGGATGGGAAACTATCTGCCATGCCATGGAGTTGCGTTTTAGGGCAGGAGAGTTTGAAGTGGGGGTGCAAGAAGGCATTGCAACAATCGGTGCAGTGCTTAGCCAATATTTTCCGCCACAGGGTAATCAGCGCAATGAGATTCCCAATAAACCGCTGGTTATGTAAGCTTTCCCTATGTCTAAGTTGTGCGCCCGTATTTGCAGATATGGCCGATATCAATCGTATTTTTCGAGCTACACCACAACTAGATGCACTAGAAATTTGTCATGGTGGTGGCTGTGCCAAATTAAGCCACACCGTAATCACGCAAGCAGAGTGGGATCAAGTAGCGAGTATTTTCTCCCCCATGCCAGACAGTGCGCAAAGTGAACGCATGCTAATTGCCTTGGCGATTGGCAAGTTTGAGTCACTGATTGGTCAAAAAATTGGCACCGCCAATGACAAAGCGGGTACTTTCAAAAACTCCCAATACACAGGTCAGCAAGATTGCAATGATGAGGCCATCAATACCACCACCTTTATGCGCTTATTAGTGCAAGCCGGCTTGATTAAATGGCATGCGGTGGAAGATACCCGAACTCGTCATTTTTTCTTTTCAGGGTGGCCACACACCACGGCGGTGATTCGTCAGCTAGATAATCAAGACCGCTATGCAGTGGATAGTTGGTTTTTTGATAATGGACAGCCCGCGACCGTTGTGCCATTTGAGCTTTGGAAAGATGGCTATATTCCTGAGGGCAGTCCAGTCTCTGAATAGCTTAGCCATCAAGTGCTGACTAAAGCTTGGTTTCCCTATAAAATCCACTCTTTGTTTAACTTGCATGTTTAAAGGCTAATTTCGTTATGCGCGCCTCACAATTTTTTATTGCCACCCAAAAAGAAGCTCCTGCCGATGCCGAACTCATCAGCCATAAATTAATGGTGCGCGCCGGGCTGATTAAAAAACTAGGGAGTGGTTTATATAACTGGATGCCATTAGGCTTGCGCGTGTTACGCAAAGTGGAAAATATTGTCCGCGATGAAATGAACAAAGCTGGCGCCTTAGAGTTGTTGATGCCAGCAGTGCAGCCAAAAGAGCTTTGGGAAGAAACCGGACGCTGGGCTGTGTTTGGGCCGCAGATGTTGAAGATTCAAGACCGCCACGAACGTGATTTTTGCTTTGGTCCCACGCATGAAGAAGTCATTACCGATATTGCGCGTAAAGAAATTAACAGTTACAAACAACTGCCTTTGAATTTTTATCAAATTCAAACCAAATTCCGCGATGAAATTCGCCCACGTTTTGGCGTGATGCGTGCCCGTGAGTTTTTAATGAAAGATGCTTATTCTTTCCATACCAACTACGAGTGTTTGGAAAAAACCTACAACGATATGCATCAAGCTTATAGCAATATCTTCACCCGTTTGGGGTTGAAATTTCGTGCGGTGAAGGCCGATTCCGGCGCCATTGGTGGCGATGGCTCTCAAGAGTTTCATGTGTTGGCCGATAGTGGAGAAGATGCGCTCGCGTACTGTGAACAATCTGACTATGCAGCCAATGTGGAATTGGCAGAAGCGGTGACTAAGGCAACCCGCCAAGCGCCTGCTGAAACCATGCGTGAGGTGGATACGCCCAAGCAAACTGCTTGTGAGGATGTGGCTAAGTTGTTAGGCGTTGGTATCGAGCGCACGGTAAAAGCGGTGGCGCTGATGGTGAAATCGGACGCGAAAGAAAATTTTTACCTCGCGTTGCTACGAGGCGACCATATGTTGAATGAAGTAAAACTGACAAAATTGTCAGGATTGGCCGATTTTAGGTTGGCGACAGAGGAGGAAATCCGCGCTAATTTGAATTGTCCGCCTGGGTTTATCGGGCCAGTGAATGTGGGTGCACACGTCCATATCATTGCAGATACAACAGTGGCCGCCATGAGTGATTTTATTTGTGGTGCTAACAAACCAAAATTCCACTTGGCTGGCGTGAATTTTGCTCGTGATTTACCAGAACCAAGCGTAGTGGCCGATATTCGCAATGTGGTGGATGGGGATATCAGTCCAGACGGCAAAGGCAAATTATCATTATGCCGCGGTATTGAGGTGGGGCATATTTTCCAACTACGCACCAAATATGCCAAAGCGATGAATGCGACCTATTTGGATGAAAACGGCCAATCGCAAATTATGGAGATGGGCTGCTATGGTATTGGGGTGTCACGTATTGTCGGTGCTGCCATTGAGCAGGGCAATGACGATAAAGGCATCATTTTCCCACTCAGTATGGCACCGTTTGAGGTGGTGATTTGTCCAATCGGCATGGATAAGAGCGAGCAAGTCAAAACAGTGGCACAACAACTTTATGCGGATTTAAAAGCAGCTGGCGTGGATGTACTGTTGGATGACAGAAACGAACGCCCAGGCGTGATGTTTGCAGAAAGTGATTTGATGGGCATTCCGCACCGTATTGTGATTGGTGATCGTGGTTTGGCAGAGGGTAAGGTGGAATATAAATCACGTAAATCCGCTGAGGCACAAACTGTGGCAGTTGCAGACGTATTGAGTTTTGTTCAGCAGGCTTTAAAGGCTTAAGTGTAAGGATAGCTAAGTTATTAAGATGCGTAAGATACTTTTTATTGTATGGATAAGCTTTGCTACTACCTGTTTTGCTGGTGGGCAGCGCGAGGAACCGTTATCTAACAGTGTTAAAGCCATGATGCAAAAGTCCATCAGTGATGTCGCCGCGCCGCGCCTGATGTTCGATAACCCGCAAGAAGGTGAGATTTGGCTGGAGCAAATGTCCGCACGATTACAAAAACGTATCCCTGATGAAACGTACCGCAAAGACTTTTTGAAATCTGTGCATTACGAAGCCACCCGCGCAGGGCTAGACCCGCAAGTGGTATTGGGGCTGATTCAAGTGGAAAGTGGCTTTAAAAAATATGCGGTATCCAGTGTGGGGGCTCGCGGATATATGCAAGTGATGCCATTTTGGGTGCGCAGTATTGGTAATCATGACCATAACTTATTTGATATGCGTTTGAATTTGCGCTACGGCTGCACAATCTTGAGGCATTATCTGGATATTGAAAAAGGTAATTACTTCCGCGCACTCGGTCGTTATAACGGTAGCCTTGGTAAACCCAAATACCCTAATTTGGTGGTCAACACCTGGCGTAAACATTGGGATTACGTCACCGCTTCTCGTTAATTCATCTGTCCCTAGATTGCCTACCCGCCCTAAATTTGGGCGTTCATTTTTTAAATCCCTTGCATCATGCACCAAAATGGGACTAGACTGCGTCTCAGTTGGTTTGTCATGCCATTGTCATATGTAAATATATGCAATGGTGGATGAGCTAACTGATTAATCTAGAAGACTTTTTTAAAAATGAGCAAGACCAAAACACAGGGAGAACAGTATGTCGAAGTTAACAGCATTGGCAATAAGTATCGCGGTTTTAGGGGGCGTTTGGGCATTTTTAGCATTTAATCCACTTGCAAGTGTGGCATTGGTATGGGTAGGGTTTATCGCTTGGGGATGTTTTTTTCATTCAGGGGGCGATACCGCTGCCTTGCAAAAAACAATTGCAGGAATGGTGTATGGAGCGCTCATTGCAGGTGTAGCCTTATATTTGGTGAACTCTGGTATGCTGGGTGGCTTGGGCGCTTTGGCCGTGCCGGTGATTATTGCAGTGACAGTCTTCCTGTTGGTGATAGTTGCCGGAAATAGCTTGCTTTCCGTTGTGCCAGCCAATGTCTATGGTTATGCGGCCACAGCTGGGTTGGCGTTGACTGCTGGCTCTGCCGCAAACGTTACCGCAATGGATGCAACAAACCCTGTTATATTGGTGATTATTTCCACTGTGATTGGTGCGTTATTCGGATTGGCTTCCGGTAAGTTGGCAGCAGCAATCGGCAAATAATTTATCCGGGACTCAAATAAAAAAACCGCATAAACATGCGGTTTTTTTTCGCTCAAGTTTTCGATATCGTAAATTACTTCACCACTTTAAATCCACAATAAGTGCCAAACTCACCTTCGGTTTCGTGGTAAATAAACAACATATCGTTAGCATATCCAGTACCATTGTAGTGATTTTGCGCACGTAATTTCATGTCTTTAGGCAATTCACTTTTGGCCACAAATTTACCGGTCAAGTCATATATCAATGCCGCTTTGTGATCTACATCTAATAACACTAGCTCGTTACCTTTAATGCCGGTATATGCAATAAAGTGATCGCTGATGTCGTCGTGTAACACTTTAGGCGTTGCAAAATCCAAGCTAATTTCACCAACTTTCTCGCGATTCTTGGGGTCCACAATAAATACTTTGTTACTGCGCTCTTGTTTGGCAAAGTAACGTTTATTCTCGGCGTCATAGCTGGGCATAGTCGCGGCATCACCAAAGGCTGGATTAAATTGCATTACCTCGCCCGATGTGTTTGTTAGCTCGCCAGACTCAGTGAGTTCAATCGAATAAATGCCGGTGTTCGGTGAGAAACCTGCTCCACTTGATATATTGTAAGTTAACGTTTCTAGTTTGCTGGTATTCGGATTAAAGTAAATGGAGCGATTGTCGTACCCCGGCTTGGCTGAGTTAATGTATTTGCCATCGCTTTTGTAGGCATGGATTTCGGATTTTGAACTGGGCGCTTCAAATTCAGAACCCATAGGTGCAAGACCACCATCTGCAATATAGTAAGTCTGATGCACAGGCACATAAGCCACAGTCATAGGGCGCGTTGTTGGCTTTTTAATCAACGGAATTTTAACGCCCAACTCGGCAACAGGGAGAACTTCAGCGTATGCTGTTGAAGTTGCAATAACGGCCAACGTTAACGTAGAAATCAAAAGTGGTTTAGTCAAAAATGCGCGCAATTGTTTGTCCTTGTTTAAATGAATATTCTAATTTTAATTATCAAATCTATGATTAGTGATTGATATATTTTAGGTTAGTAGGGTAACTCAGATACTAAGTTCCGCTTGATTGTAATGCCCCACGTTCGATTAGCATCGCATCACCATAACTAAAAAAACGATACTGTTCTTCTACCGCATGCTGATAAGCGCTCATGATATGGCGGTGCCCTGCAAATGCAGACACTAACATCATGAGCGTACTTTTCGGTAGATGAAAATTGGTTAATAAGCGATCTACCACTCGAAACTGGTAACCAGGCGTAATAAAGATATTTGTTTCTGCCTCACCTGCCGACAATACGCCGTTTTGCGCTGCGCTTTCTAGAGCCCTAAGAGCAGTTGTGCCGACGGCCAAAACACGGCCACCTTGTTGTCTGGTTTGCTCAATAAGCGTTACCGTGGCTTCGGGAATGTGATAGCGCTCACTGTGCATCTTATGCGCATTGATATCTTCCACTTTCACTGGCTGAAAAGTGCCAGCGCCCACATGAAGTGTGACATAGGCGGTATTTACACCCATTGCTTCAACGCTCGATAACATCGCTTCGTCAAAGTGCAAGCCAGCAGTTGGTGCTGCCACTGCGCCAGCATGTTTGGCATAGACCGTTTGATAGCGCGACTCGTCTTCGGAGGCCGCTGCATGCGCGATGTATGGTGGGAGGGGTAAATGACCATATTGCTCTAACAAGTCGTAAACCGGAGTGCTATGTAACAATTGCAAATGAAATAAATCATCCTCTCGGCCTAAAACGATTGCTTCTATCTCACCTTCTAGCACTAACCTACTGCCAGTCTTGGGTGAACGAGATGCTCGTACTTGTGCGAGCACTTCATGGTTATTGAGTGCGCGCTCTATCATGACTTCAACAGCGCCACCAGTTGCTTTTTGGCCGAATAGCCTTGCCTTGATCACTCGGGTATCGTTAAACACAATCAGATCACTTGGGTTGAGCCATTGTGTGAGCGCGGTGAACGAGCTGTCAGTGATATTGCCGTTTTTCCCATTGAGGTGAAGAAGCCTGCTACCACTTCTTTTTTCTGCTGGATATTGTGCAATTAACTCAGAAGGTAAATAAAAATCGAAATCTTGGGTTCGCATAATGCGAATAGCTTGTTATAATGACGAAGTTGCACATTATATACCTCATGCCGGGATGGCGGAATTGGTAGACGCACGGGACTCAAAATCCCGCGTTGGAGACAACGTGCCGGTTCGATTCCGGCTCCCGGCACCAACACTTGTGGTTACGTCACTGTAAATGTTGGAAATAACAATCACATAAAATTATCGCAGCGCGACGTGAAGGCTTGTAATGAGCCTTTTTTTGTGCTATTTTTCGCGAACTTGTAACAGTTTGTAACAGTCCCAAAGCATTGTTACAAGTTAAGTTTCCTGTCACTAGGGTTGCTCAATGTTATCAGTGTTGGATTACAAAATTATTGCACGACCTAATAATTCCCTGTCTTCTGAGGGCGCATTTAAGTTGTTGGTAGTACTTGGTGTCTTGGCGCTGATTGTTGCGGTTGGTTTTACGCACATAGGGGCATGGCTGGTGTTGCCATTTGCTGGGCTGGAATTGTTGGCGTTTGCATTGGCTTTCTACCATATAAGAGTGCATGCGGCTGATTTTGAGAGCATTACAATTGATGGTGACGAGGTGGTAGTAGAGAAGAAGTATAGTCGTCAAATGACATCGGCTGTGTTTCAACGCTACTGGACGCAGGTAAGTGTGAAAAAATCTTCGGGTGGTAAAAGTGCATTGATGATTGGTTCACATGGAAAAGAAATAGAGTTCGGTAAACATTTTATCGACGATGAACAGCGGGCTGTTCTGGTGCGAGAGCTTAAAAAGAAATTAAGAAACATTAACTAAATTTGATTTTGGAGCAATGGAGATGCAAGTGTTTAAGAAAATTGGGGTAGGTTTGGCAGGACTGCTGGCTTCGCTCAATGTATATGCGGATTACAGTTGGAATTTCCCAGAACCTGTGACGCCAATGGCGCTAGATACACTGCATGTACATAACAAATTCATGATTATTACTGCAATTATTTTCTTTGCAGTTCTAGCTATCATGATTTACTCAATTTTTGCTCATCGTAAAAGCAAAGGCTACAAAGCAGTAGCCGACAAAGCACCTTCTACCGCAGTTGAAATTTTCTGGACGCTCATCCCATTTGCAATTTTGTTGTTAATCGACTTTGTAATTATGGGTATTCCTGCTTACCACAGTGTGGTGATGATGGAAGATACGCGTGATCAATCCACTATGGTAATTAAGGTCACTGGCTCACAATGGCGCTGGCAATATGAATACCTTGATGGCGACGCAAAAGGTATTAAATTTGTAAGTAACTTAACAACCTCAGATGATCAATTGCATGACAAAGCTGATAAAAGTGAAAACTATCTATTGGAAGTAGATAATCCATTGGTGTTGCCAGTGGGTGAGAAGGTACGTATTTTAATGACTGCTTCTGATGTGCTACACAACTGGTGGGTGCCACAATTTGGTTCTTCACGTGTTGCTGTTCCTGGCTTTATTCGCGAAACTTGGGTGCAAGTAGATAAAGCTGGTACTTATCGTGGTCAATGTAAAGAGTTGTGCGGTAAGGGTCATGGTTACATGCCAGTAGTGGTGAATGCTGTGCCGATGGAAGAATACAAAGTATGGGTTGCTAAAAAGCAAGAAGAGCAAAAAGCGGCTAGTGAAGTAAAAGAAATGACAAAAGAAGATTTGATTGCACAAGGCAAAACAGTCTATGAGAAAAACTGTGCTGTTTGCCACCAAGTTTCAGGTGCAGGTCTGCCTCCAGCATTCCCAGCACTAACAGGTAGTCAAGTGGCGCTAGGCCCAATTTTTGGTGCTGACGGGAAATATTTAAAAGACAGTCATATGGATCGTTTGCTGAATGGTAAAGGCGTAATGCCGGCCTGGAAAGCAACGCTTAACGATACAGAAATAGCTGCAGTAATCACTTATGAAAGACAGGCGCTTGGTAATGCTGCAACGGTTGACCCAGTCGTACAGCCTGCACAAGTTAAAGCGGCGCGTGAATAATTTACACTTTTTTAAAATAGTTCTGAAGGCGATTAGGAGAGCATTATGAGTACTACAACTGTAGCGCATCATGAAGAGCACAGCGATCACCCAACTGGTATTATGCGTTGGTTGACAACAACAAATCACAAAGACATTGGTACGATGTATCTGACCTTTTCTTTGGTAATGTTTTTAGTGGGCGGGGCAATGGTATTGGGTATTCGTGCCGAATTGTTCCAACCAGGTTTACAGTTAATGAACCCTGATTTTTACAATCAGTTAATCGGTGTGCATGCATTGATTATGATTTTTGCAGCTTTAATGCCTGCTGCAACTGGTTTTGCTAACTGGATGATTCCACTGCAAATTGGTGCGCCAGACATGGCTCTCCCGCGTTTGAATAACTGGGGTTTTTGGCTCTTGCCGCCTTCAGCCATTCTATTAACGCTGCCATTCACACTAGCATTGTTTGGTATCGGTGATGGTGCTATTGCTACTGGTTGGACATTCTACCCACCACTGTCAGTGCAAGGTGGTATTGGTGTGGATTTCGCGATTTTTGCAGTCCACTTATTAGGTGTTTCATCAGTGATGGGTTCTATCAACATCATTGTAACTCTGTTCAACATGCGTGCACCTGGCATGACATTAATGAAAATGCCCATGTTCGCTTGGGGTTGGTTAATTACAGCTTTCTTATTGGTAGCAACGATTCCAGTATTGGCTGGTGCAGTAACAATGTTATTGACAGACCGTCACTTCGGTACGCACTTCTTTGATGCGGCTGGTGGTGGTGACCCAATTATGTTCCAACACTTGTTCTGGTTCTTTGGTCACCCAGAAGTGTATATCTTGTTATTACCGGTTTGGGGCTTCATTCCACAAATCTTGCAAACATTCTCACGTAAACCAATGTATGGCTACAAAGCTCAAGTGTATTCACTGTGGGCGATTGGCGCGTTAGCTGTGGTTGTATGGGCGCATCACTTCTTTACCGCTGGTATGCCAGTACCTGCATTGCTTTACTTCATGTATAGCACTATGGCGATCTCATTGCCGTTAGCCGTGTTGTTCTTCTGCTGGATCAAAACCATGTGGAGAGGCTCCATGAGCTTTGAAACACCTATGTTATTCGCAGTGGGTTGGATTATCTTGTTCGGTATCGGTGGTTTAACTGGTTTGGTATTGGCTGACGTGGCTGCTGATGCGCAATACCATAACAGCTACTTTGTTGTGGCACACTTCCACTACACACTGTTTGCTGGCGGTATCATGGGTATCATGGCGGGTGTGTACTACTGGTTACCAAAAATGACTGGCCATATGTACAACGAGAAATTAGGTAAATTGCACTTCTGGTTAACTGCGATTTCTTTCAACGTGACATTCATTCCACAATTCTTTGTAGGTTTGGCTGGTATGCCACGTCGTATCCCTGACTATGCATTGCAATTTGCTGAATTCAATATGATTTCAACAATTGGTGCGTTCGTGTTGGGTCTATCACAACTATTGTTTGTATACAACATAATTAGTTGCGCAAGAGGCGGTACGAAAGCGACAGACAAAGTTTGGGAAGGCGCTGAAGGTTTGGAATGGACACTTTCATCACCACCTCCATACCATAGTTTTAACGAGCAGCCAGTCATTAAATAATTGATAAGGAATATGGGGCTTAGTAACGCTAAGCCTCATTTCAAATGGAACAAAAAGATTCATCTAGAAGTACCAGTAACAAGAAAATTGCATTAGTCATCGGTGTGATAGTGTTTATTTGGTATGTTGCTTCAATATTCACTGTTTGGAATCCATAGATTCTTAATCTTATAGCTATTTGTTAAGAATAGAAGTTTAAAATTGGAAGAAAATAATTCATCTAAGCAGCAACTTGCTAATAGAAAGTTAGCAATGAAAGTGCTGTACGTGGTGATAGGTTCATTGTTGTTTGCTTTCGCTTTGGTGCCACTTTATGATGTCTTGTGTTCAATTACCGGTTTAAACGGTAAAACAGACAACACTGCGGCAACACTAGCTAAAGCAAAAGTAGATAATTCTAGAGTGGTGACTGTGCAGTTTGTATCAGCTGTGATGCCGGGTTTAGGTTGGAACTTTTACCCTAAGCAAACGAGTGTTACGCTACATCCAGGACAGATTGAAACTGTAGTTTTTATTGCAAAAAACACAACAAGTGAAACGGTGTCTGGACAAGCAGTTCCTAGTGTAACGCCAGGTAAAGCATCTAGTCACTTAAAGAAGATTGAATGTTTTTGTTTTGTGAATCAAGCGTTGAAATCTGGTGAAACAAAAGAAATGCCATTAAGATTTTTTGTAAGTCCTGATTTGCCCGAAGATGTTAAGGAAATGACGCTATCCTATTCGTTTTTTAAGGCACCAGATCGAAAGTAGTAAATAAGCAGCAGGTAGTAATTAATCGTTATTAAATATAAATATTAGTATGCTTGGGAGTTAGCGCATGGCAACACATTCTGAAAATCAATATTTCGTGCCACACGGAAGTATTTACCCATCAATACTTTCTGCAGGTTTGTTATCCATGGCTGCAGGTTTTGTATTCTCTGTAGCCACCGATCGCGGTGGAAAATCACTAGCATACCTTGAAGGCCCAGGCCGTTGGATGATGTACTTTGGTTTGGCTGTTGTGCTATTTATGATGTTCAAGTGGTTGGGTTCTGTCGTTACCGAGAGCGTCACTGGTAAGTACAAAAACTGGGAAGATAAATCTTTCCGTTGGGGTATGGTTGTATTTATTGCATCTGAAGTGGCCTTTTTCGCAGCCTTTTTTGGTGCATTATTTTACATGCGTGTATTGTCGGTGCCAGATTTGGCCAGCTACTCACCAGATATTACTCCATACAAGGACTTTTTGGCAGTATGGCCATCACAAGGTCCAGGTGGTGTGGTGCTAGGGGAAACTTTTGAACCTAACCCAGCGTTTAAACCCATGCACTGGATGGGTTTGCCACTGATTAATACAATCTTGTTGTTAACTTCTGGTGCAACTATTACTTGGGCACATTGGGGTTTAATTAAAAACAATCGCAAGCAATTGATTGTTGGTATGGCTTTAACAGTGGCGCTTGGTATTGCCTTCTTGATTTGCCAAGGATTGGAATATCATCATGCATATACTGAAATGGGATTGACGTTGGGCAGCGGTGCTTACGGTGCAACCTTTTTCATGTTGACTGGCTTCCACGGCTTTCACGTGACCATCGGTACATTGATGCTGATTGTTATCTTGTTGCGTTGTATGAAAGGTCACTTTACGCCAGAGCATCATTTTGGTTTTGAAGGCGTTGCTTGGTATTGGCACTTTGTTGACGTGGTTTGGTTAGGTCTGTTTATATTTGTGTATATGCTTTAATTCAGCAATACAAAAAAGGGCGATGCATTTGCATCGCCCTTTTTATTTAACAAATGTTAAATCTTGATGAGTTTATATTCTGATGCAATTTAAAGTGAGTGACCAATTAAACCAAAGTATGCGGCGATAATGAGTCCTGCAAACAAAGTAATGGATAAACCGATTCTTACAGTGAGTGCTTTAACGGTGCGATCATTACCGCTTTTGTCTTTAATTAAAAAGAACAAAGCAGAAAAAAGACTGCTGATAATGACAATTAGTACGAGTACAGTTGCAATTTTGATCCACATGGTAATGTCCAATAAAATTATTTAAAGATTATGCGACTGGCTTATTAAAAATGCAATTCAAGTTTCTGAACTATCAGTTTGATTTCAATTGGCTGAGCACACTCATCGTGATTGTCTGCATTCCATTGTTTATTAAGTTAGGTCTTTGGCAATATCACAAGGCTGAAATGCGGCAATCTATTCAAGATCAGTATGAAAGCAGTTTAAATAAGCAAGTGGCCAAACTGAAAAATTATCTGACAGAGCCTGCAGTCTTACAGTATCAACAAGCAAGCGTTCGAGGGCATTACGAGACACAATATCAATTCTTGCTTGATAACCAAGTAGAGAATAGTCAAGCAGGGTTTCATGTCATCACGCCTTTTAAAATTGAGGGTACTGACCAATATGTATTGGTCAATCGCGGCTGGATAATTGGAGCAGATAGCCATGATAAAGTACCAACATTCGCAACGCCAGGGCAGTTACTTGAGCTTAAAGGAATGGTCTGGGTGCCGTCTGATAAGATTTTTACGTTGGAAGCTAAGGTTGATGGTAATCAGCAACAGGCTAAACAATGGCAGCACGTTTGGCAGCATTTGGATATGAAAAAATTCAAGCAGACTGCACCAATTAAGGTGCTAGATGTCATTATAAAACTTGACCCAACGGATAAAGCTGGTGGCTTTGTAAGAAACTGGCAAATGCCACCGAGTAAAATCATGACGAACTTGGGTTATGCCTATCAGTGGTTTGGGTTTGCTTTTGCAAGCTTGGCCATTTATTTATATACCAGCGTAAAACGTATCAAAACAGAAGAGTAGAGTATGCAAACAGAATTGAATATAGACACTGCGCAGCAGCGCAGAGGCCGCATGATTTTTATCATGATGGCTATTTTCTTTATCGTGCCAATTGTCGTGGTTGTGATGATGATTAAGTTCGATTGGCGACCAGGTGGACAGAGCTTGGGAGAGTTGGTACAACCGCCACGCCTGCTGCAGATTCCCCCCAACTTATTGGATAACAAAGGTATCGAGCAGCCTGCGTTTTGGGGGGATAAATGGAACATGGTGCTTGTGGCTGAAGCATGTGAGACTGAGTGTCGAAGTAAGTTGCACGATATGCGCCAAATACATGTTTCTACTTATAAAGATATTATTCGTGTGCAGCGTGTGCTAGTTACACATCAAACCGATGTGAATAAGCTGGTAGAAATGTATCCTGACATGATGATACTTAATGGTTCAGCAGAAAGTGTGACTCAACTGGCAACACAATTTAACATCAAAGACGAAAATGCGTTGCTGACCAACAGAATTTATTTTGTAGATCCGCTAGGGCACATCATGATGAGCTATCCAGTAACAACACCGGCCGCTCATATACGTAAAGATTTAGTGCGTTTGCTAAAATTTTCTTGGGCAGGCTAAGGGT
This sequence comes from Betaproteobacteria bacterium Ga0077540, assembly GCA_001464125.1. Classification (GTDB taxonomy): domain Bacteria; phylum Pseudomonadota; class Gammaproteobacteria; order Burkholderiales; family Methylophilaceae; genus Methylophilus. The sequence goes on from LNEP01000014.1 coordinate 121,174, forward strand.
GCAACATGCTATTTAAAAGATTGAGTTTAATCGCAATGGTTACAGCCCTATGCTTAGTAGCTTTGGGTGCATATGTCCGTCTATCCGACGCCGGATTGGGTTGTCCAGACTGGCCAGGCTGCTACGGAACGCTATCTGTGCCACAAAGCGAGGAAGCCATTACACAAGCGCAATCGGTATATCCGCATAGCCCTGTAGAAACAGGAAAAGCTTGGAAAGAAATGATACATCGTTATGTGGCCGGTATTTTAGGCTTGATGGTGTTGGCGATGTTCATTCTGGGTTGGAAACAACAACGCACAATCAAGACGTCTCCGTGGTTCACCACTGGCTTGGCAGGACTAATCTTATTTCAGGCCATGTTGGGAATGTGGACCGTGACCATGTTATTGAAACCGGCTATCGTTAGTGCGCACTTGTTAGGCGGCATGAGTACGTTAGGAATGTTGGTGTGGGTGGCGCATCGTCATTGGGGTTCGCCAATTGGACGTAACATACTAACAAACAGATACACTTGGCTGATACGGTTTGCATTGGTTGTACTGTTTGCCCAAATATTTTTGGGTGGGTGGACCAGTACAAACTACGCAGCATTGGCCTGTACGGATTTCCCAACATGCCATGGTCAACTTATACCATCTATGGATTTCAAAGATGCTTTTCATATGTATCGAGAGCTAGGACAGAGTGCGGATGGCGGCAATCTAACACTAGCATCATTGACGGCCATTCAGTGGACACATCGGGTTGGCGCTGTCATCACGTTGATTTATTTGGGATTTATCGCCATAAATGGTTTAAAATACGCGCAGCTAAAAACGCTCAGTATTTCACTTGCATGTGTGCTTTTAGCGCAAATTTGTTTGGGTATTGCTAACTTGGTATTACATTTACCATTAGTATTAGCTGTAGCCCATAATGCGGGTGCGGCGCTATTGGTCGTGATTGTGGTGTTGTTCAACTCTAAAATCACGGCACGCGCATAATGTTTAATGCTGTTGATATTTAAAGATTAAAGTGAGTTTGAATTGAGTGTAAGTCTAACTAATCAATTAGATGCTTTTGGCATCAGTGTTAAAAACTTTTACGCGCTATGCAAGCCACGTGTAACCGCTTTGATTGTATTTACCGCAATCATCGGCATGTTCATGGCCACTCCAGGCATGGTGCCTTGGGATATTTTGATTGCTACTACGGTAGGTGTTGCATTTTCATCTGGCGCAGCCGCCGCTTTTAACTGCTTGATTGAGCATAAAATAGATGCGGTGATGGCGCGCACGCGTGGCCGCCCACTACCAACCGGTCAGGTATCTAACTTAGAAACCATGGTATTCGCTACCTTATTGGGCGGTGCAGGCCTGGCGATTCTTTATATATTCGTTAATCCACTCACCATGTGGCTTACTTTTGCGACCTTTGTTGGGTATGCGGTGATTTATACCGTATTTTTAAAACCAGCTACCCCGATGAATATTGTGATTGGCGGGGCATCAGGTGCAATGCCGCCTATTTTAGGGTGGGCAGCAATTAATAATAATGTCTCACCAGAATCGCTGATTATGTTTTTAATTATCTTTGCTTGGACGCCCCCACACTTTTGGGCGTTAGCACTGTATCGTCGCGAAGAATATGCAAAAGTAGGTATGCCTATGCTGCCTGTGACGCATGGTGAAGCGTTCACTTTGCTCCATATTCTCTTGTATACCATTATCTTGGTCGTGGTGTCGCTGATGCCTTACGGGTTGGGGATGAGTGGGTTGATTTATCTCGTATCTGCCATCATCTTAAATGCTATTTTTATGGCGTATGTGATTGGTCTATATCGTCGATATTCTGATGACTTAGCTAAACGTACTTTTAAATATTCAATCTTATATTTAAGTTTGATTTTTGCCGCATTGCTGGTCGATCATTACTGGAAATATTAATTCTGTTCGTTATCGGGGCGATACGAATGGGCTATAGCAATTGAAAACAATTGCTTGTAAGCTTAAATAATATTTATATAAGCCCCGACATATGACCGTATTAGTTACTGGTGGTGCTGGTTACATTGGCTCCCACACTTGTTTGCAGTTGCTTCAATCTGGCTACGAAATTGTCGTATTAGACAATTTTTCCAACAGCCAACCAACCTCACTTACGCGTGTAAAGCAGTTGTCAGGTGTTGATTTTCCAACAGTTTCAGGCGATATTCGTGACAAATCTGCGTTAAGAGATTTATTTAAGCGTTATGCCATCACCAGCGTCATTCATTTTGCGGGTTTAAAAGCAGTCGGTGAATCTACAGAAAAACCGATGTTGTACTACGACAATAATGTAGCAGGTAGCCTGAGTTTATTTGAAGTGATGGCGGAATTTGGGGTCAAGACCATTGTGTTTAGCTCGTCCGCCACCGTGTATGGCGATCCCGCCAGCGTGCCTATTCGAGAAAATTTTCCGTTAAGTGCTACCAACCCTTATGGGCAAACCAAGCTCATGATTGAGCATATATTAAGAGATATCCACAACGCAGATGCTAGCTGGCGAGTAGGCATATTGCGCTATTTCAATCCTATTGGAGCACACGAGAGTGGAATGATAGGTGAGGATCCCAACGGCATCCCCAACAACCTCTTGCCTTATGTCGCTCAAGTGGCCGTTGGTAAACTTAAAAAACTAAGCGTATTTGGTAATGATTACCCAACCCCAGATGGTACAGGGGTGCGTGACTATATTCATGTGGTGGATTTAGCTGAGGGTCACTTAGCCGCGTTGAAGTACTTAGAGAAAACATCTGACTTGCTCACGGTAAATTTGGGAACAGGGATAGGCTACAGCGTATTGGATGTAGTGAAAACCTTCTCAGAGAAATCTGGCATTGAAATTGCTTATGAGTTTATGCCGCGTAGAGCAGGGGATGTTTCGCAAAATTATGCTGACCCTACACTAGCCAAAACATTATTGGATTGGACCGCAAGTAGAACTCTGGCGCAGATGTGTGCAGATACTTGGCGTTGGCAATCTAAAAACCCACAAGGGTATAAAACGGAGTAAACAACTTGGACTAATGCCACCTAACGGCGGTGTCAGTGCAATATAAATATAATGAAGTCTTCACAACAGTTGGTTTATAGCAAAGAACTGACCATCCAGTCTTTAATTAAGATGCTGGCTGACCCAGTATTGATGATAGTTTCTCTTGTCTTGCTGAGCATCTATTTTGGTGAGACGCTAGATGAGAAATATTACCTGATTGCGATGTTAATCTTTGCAATTAGCTTCCCCGGCACTTGGTACAAGCACACCTCTATTTGGCAACAGTTTATGGGTATTCTGACTGACTGGTTCTTTATTGTCGCCGTCATTTTGTTTTTTGGATATTCCACCAGTTATCTGGATATTTTCCCTAGAGACATGATTACTTCTTGGGTGGTAATTACCCCAGTGTTGATATTAATTGTGCACATCGCTGTTGATAGTTACCTCAATAGCAAACTATATCGAGAAGCCGTCACTAGGAATGCAGTGATTGTAGGCGTAGGTAATTTGGGGATGCAACTGCGCGACCGCATGGATAATGACCTAGAGTTAGGTTTGCAGTTTAAAGGTTTTTTTGACGACCGTGATTTAAGCCGTACTACCCTTGAAGATCATAATAGCTTGCAGTTGATGGGGCGAATTAATGAGTTGTCGGATTATGTGCGCAACAACGGCATAGATATTATTTACATTGCATTACCGATGACCTCGCAACCCAGGGTTCTCGATTTGTTGGATAGTTTAAAAGATACCACTGTATCTATTTACTTTGTGCCGGACATCTTTGTGTTTGATTTGATTCAAGCGCGTATTGATGATGTGGGTGGTATTCCAGTGGTGGCAGTATGCGAGACGCCATTTTCTGGGTTTAATGGATTTGTGAAACGCGCCAGTGACATTGTTCTGTCGCTGATTATTTTGGTGCTTATTTCTCCCTTGTTGATTGCGGTTGCGATTGGGGTCAAGATGTCATCAAAAGGGCCTATCCTCTTCAAGCAACGACGTTATGGCTTGGACGCCGAGGAGATTTTGGTTTACAAGTTCAGGTCAATGACGGTTGAAGAGAACGGAGATACCGTCACACAGGCAACTAAAAATGATGTACGCATCACGCCTTTTGGACGATTTATTCGCAAGACCTCTTTAGACGAGTTGCCACAGTTTATCAATGTGCTCCAAGGTCGTATGAGTATTGTAGGACCAAGGCCGCATGCAGTGGCACACAATGAGATGTACCGCAAAGTGATTAAAGGTTACATGATTCGTCACAAAGTAAAGCCAGGGATTACTGGCTGGGCGCAGGTCAATGGCTTACGCGGAGAAACTGATACTGTCGATAAAATGGAAGCGCGTATTGAATACGATTTAGACTATTTGAGAAGCTGGTCGCTGGGTTTCGATTTGAAAATTATCGTGCGCACCGTGTTACTGGTGTTTAAAGATCGAAACGCCTATTAGTGCTCAATACGCTGCTGATATAAGCGTTCGTAAATATCCATTTCAGCATGCAGTCTGACAATGTCATGAACTGTTACTGTCCCTAGCCCCATCACTTCACTATGGTAACCCGTTGATGTTGCGTCTGTATGTGGCGTTCTTTCATTACGCAGATCGCGTAGTTTGTTCAATAATTTCATGCTAACTCTCCTGTTTAATTAGGCGTAGTCTAGCGATCAATTGTGTCAGTTTGATGAGAAAAAACACGAAAATGCGCTTCGATGAGCATTTGGCTATGTAGTTTGCACGTATACATCAGCCTATCGTCCACGTATAAATCTTATGCTAGGTTACAGACAGATAAAAGTTAGCACGCTAAACTATATATACGTTAAACAAGCATGGAATTCTGCGTTTGTTTAGCAAGACTTAATAGCAGAATGCGCGTAAAGTCATTAATGAAAGATTAGCTCATTTTATTTCTGATGTGACCATGATGAAGACACTTCAGTTGATATCAGTCAGGTGCAGTAGCGCCAAGACGCGCTTAACTCATTAAGGTACCGTGACCAATGCCAGTACTGCAGTACACACTACTTTTACGTTGCCTGTGGCTCGGTTGTATCTTCATGTGCATGACAACCGTTGCGCACAGTCGCGACCAAGTGAGACTGCAATTAAAATGGCACCATCAATTTCAGTTTGCTGGCTATTATGCTGCCCAAGAAAAGGGTTATTTCAAAGCCGAGAATTTAGATGTAGTGCTGATAGAAGGTAGCAAAGAAAAACCCCCGCTTAAGCAAGTATTAGCAGGGGCTGCCGACTACGGTATCAGCGATTCAGACATTTTAATGGCATATGCAGCAGGCAAGCCTGTGGTGGCAGTTGCTGCCATATTCCAACATTCCCCTTACGTGCTACTGAGTTTAAATACACAAACACTTACCCCAAAAGATTTAATTGATAAGCGCATCATGCTGTCAAACGATCAAGGCGCTGCACAGTTCAGAGCCATGATGCAGAAGGAAGGAATTGATTTAAGTCGCGTCAATATCATTCCACACACTTGGAATCTAGATGATTTGATTCAGGGTAAAGTCGATGTGATTTCAGCGTATGCGACAGCAGAACCGATTCAACTTGAAATGCAAGGCTACAAACCAGAAATACTGAGTAGCCAAGCTTACGGTGTGGATTTTTATGGGGACACGCTGTTTACCACAGCGAAGGAGGTGGCTAATCACCCTGAGCGTGTAGAGGCTTTGTTGCGTGCAACGCAAAAAGGGTGGAGCTATGCGTTTAGCCATCCTGAAGAAGTGGCAGATATGATCATGAAATACCAAAGCGTTAAACACAAGGGCATTACGCGTGATGCCTTACTACGCGAGGCCCATGCTATGCGGCCATATGTCATGTCAGATATTGTGGAAATCGGGCACATGAATCAAGCGCGCTGGGAATTTATTGCGCAAACGCTTTCTGATTTGAATATGATGCCGGCGCAATTTAATTTAGATGGATTTGTCTATCAGCCGACACAAGCCATTGAACATCGCATCTTACTTTTGTTAGGTGGCATAGGTTTAATTCTGTTGGGCGTGATTAGCGCCATCGCCGTATGGAATTTACAAATCCGCAGGAAAGTGAGGTTAAGAACAGCGGCGTTGCAGGATGAGATTCTGAGGCGAGAGCGCGCTGAGGATTTGCTGAAAATCGCAGGTAGTCTTGCAAAACTTGGCGGTTGGATTATGGATGTACCTAGTCAACAAGTGCTGTGGTCTGACGAAGTGGCTGCCATACATGATTTGCCTGCTGGATACTCGCCCACCGGAGCCGAAGGTATTGGTTACTTTGTGCCTGAACATCGCCCTATTATTGAGCGTGCGGTCGCTGACTGTATACAAAAAGGGCTGTCTTATGATCTAGAGTTACAAAAAGTGACTGCAAAAGGTCGTCGTATCTGGGTACGCACCATTGGTCAACCTGTGCGGGATAATGCTGGCAACATTGTGCGCATACAAGGTGCTTTTCAAGACATCACAGACCGCAAGAAATTTGAATCCTTTAAGTCTGGCCAGCGTGCTGTTTTAGAGAAAATTGCTGTAGATGAGCCTTTGCATGACATTTTGCGCAAATCCGTTGCTTTGATTGAGGAGCAGTTTCCGCATTGTTTGTGCTCGGTCATGTTGTTGGATTATGAGCAAAAGCATTTGGTGGATGGGGTGGCAACCAAGTTGGATCCGAGTTACATGCTGCAATTAAATGGATTGCCCATTGGTCCCAAAACTGGTTCATGTGGCACTGCAGCTTTTGAAAAAAGACGTGTAATTGTCTCTGATATTCAGCATGACCCATTGTGGGAAGATTATCACCATATTGTAGAAGGCTACGATTTGCGTGCATGCTGGTCTTCTCCCATTTTCTCAAGTAAACAAAAAGTGCTGGGCACTTTTGCGGTGTACTACCAAGAAGTCCAATCGCCGAGTACGCCGGAAATTGAGCTGGTCGATGAGTGCTCTCATTTACTGGGGATAGCCATTGAGCGCCATCAGACACAACAACATCTGCATTTGTTAGAGGCTGGGATTGCCCGGCTAAATGATATTGTGATGATTACCGAAGCTGAACCTTTGGATGATTTAGGTCCACGTATCCTGTTTGTGAATGAGGCTTTTGAGCGTGTTACAGGTTACACGCGTGAGGAAGTCATCGGTAAATCGCCGCGCATTCTGCAAGGTAAAAACACGCAAAAACAAGAGTTAAGAAAAATTAGAGATGCGCTTAAAGCATGGCAACCGGTGCGAGCTGAAGTGATTAACTATAAGAAGAACGGTGAAGAAATCTGGCTGGAATTAGATATCGTACCCATCTCAGATGCCAGTGGTTGGTACACACACTGGGTAGCCGTTGAGCGTGATATTACACAACGTAAACAGGCCGAGAGCAAGATTCAACAGCTAGCCTTTTATGATGCGATGACCAACTTGCCTAACCGTCAGTTATTGCTGGACCGGTTGGAACAACACATAGCATCCAGCATACGTACGCATCATGCGGGTGCTGTGTTGTTCATCGATTTGGATAATTTTAAATCGCTCAATGATACACATGGCCATGATGTAGGCGATTTGCTGTTGAAAGAGGTTGCGCGCCGCATTGTGGAATGTGTCCGCGACACTGATACGGTGAGCCGGCTAGGTGGTGATGAGTTTGTGGTGGTAATTGACCAGCTGGAGGAAGATCTGCAACAAGCGGCGGTGCAAGCGCGTGCGGTGTGCGAAAAAATTCTCAATAGTTTTGAAGCCCCATTCAAACTCAATCAATACGTTCACCATAGCTCGCCCAGCATTGGGGTGACTTTATTCAATCACGAGTCACCCACTTCGGTTGATGAGTTATTGAGACGTGCAGACTTGGCGATGTATAAGGCAAAGAGTTCAGGCCGCAATACGTATCGCTTTTTTGATCCGCAAATGCAGGCCATGGTGAACGACCGGGTATCGCTGGAAGGCGACTTGCATTTGGGTGTGTTGAATAAACAATTCGAGCTTTACTATCAATCGCAGGTTGATAAATCGCGCAAAGTCATCGGTGCGGAAACGCTTATCCGTTGGCATCACCCAGAACGAGGCTTGGTCATGCCGGGCCAGTTTATTCAGTTGGCGGAAGACTCTGGGCTGATATTGCCAATTGGCCAGTGGATTTTAGAAACAGCCTGTCAGCAGTTGTTGTTATGGGCTAAGCAGCCTCACACCGCACATTTGGTGCTCTCTGTGAATGTCAGTGCACGCCAATATCAGCAAGCAGATTTTGCTGAAAAGCTCATTCAGCTGATTGATAAAACAGGCGTTGATCCGACTAAGTTGAAGCTTGAGTTGACTGAAAGTATGTTGGTAGAAAATGTGGAGGACATCATCATCAAAATGTCATCGATTAAAGCAAAAGGCATAGGCTTCTCATTGGACGACTTTGGCACAGGGTATTCTTCACTTTCCTATCTCAAACGCTTACCGCTTGATCAGTTGAAAATTGACCAATCGTTTGTGCGAGATGTAAACACCGATCCGAATGATGCAAGTATTGTGCGTGCGATTATTACGTTAGGCCTGAATTTAGGGCTAGACGTGATTGCAGAAGGTGTAGAAACTGAAGCACATATGCAGACGTTAATTGAGGGTGGGTGCGAGGCATTCCAAGGTTATTTATTTAGTAAGCCGGTACCGATTGACCAATTTGACGCCATGATGGCTAATTCGAAAGACTCGCTATCTCAGTAAGCTGAGTTACTTCTCAATCACTTCGTGCGCGGTGGATTTAATTAGTACAGAAATTTTTTAAACCAACATTTGCACAATCTTTCTTTATCCACCTTGCGTACTAACATTGGATGCCTCATGATGATTTCTATTGTTTATTTTTTAATCATTAGGAGAAATCCATGCAATTCAAACGTAAAAAATTGTGGTTGGCGACTTGTTTACTGACCTTACCCATGGCAATAGCCATGGCAGAAGATGCACCAAAATCGGTGAACGAGCAATTGGTGGATACCCTAACTACCTTATCCGGAGGGCCACATGCAGGTTTCCGCGCCAATCATGCCAAAGGTATTTTGGCCACTGGTGAATTCACACCATCAGCCTCGGCTGCCACGCTCACAAAAGCGGCACATCTTCAAACAAAATCAACCCCTGTTGTTGTGCGGTTTTCAAATGCGACCGGTGTGCCCAATATTCCTGATGCCAATGGCAACGCATTCCCCAAAGGGATAGCTATTCGTTTTCAATTGCCAGAGGGTGAAATCAGCGACATGGTGTGTATCTCAGTCAACGGTTTCCCTGCAGCGACGCCAGAAGATTTTTTAGGGTTATTGAAAGCCATTGCTGCCAGTGGGCCTGAGGCGGCTAAACCTTCACCGGTAGAACAGTTTTTAGGGTCGCACCCAGCTGCTCTAGCTTTTGTCAAAACACCTAAATTGCCACCAGTTAGTTTTGCTACCCAGCCATTTTATGGCGTAAATGCCTTTAAGTTCACCAATGCTAAGGGTGAGGCGCAGTATGGACGCTATCGCATTGAACCAATCGCTGGCGCACAATTTTTAAGCGCAGAAGCGGCAGATAAAACCAGCCCGAATTATTTGATGGATGAATTACCTGCCAGATTAAGTAAGTCGGCGGTGAAGTATCGTATTTCTGTACAGTTGGCAGGTTCTGGAGATGTCATCAATGACCCGACCGTAGTTTGGCCAGACACGCGCAAAGTGGTGGAGTTGGGCGTGTTAACCTTGAATGCAATGCATGCCAATGGAGAGGCATTTGCAAAAGGAACCATGTTTAATCCACTGGCACTGGTAGATGGTATTGAGGCGTCCGATGATCCAATTCTGCTGGCGCGCCCCGGCGCTTACGCGGTAAGTTTCGGCAGACGCTTGCAAAGCCAATAATCAAACATAGGTGTCATAGATAGGACTGTTCGTTTTACGAGGACAGTCCTAGTGTTTTTAGATTGGCTACACGCCCATGGTAGAGCGCCGACACTAAATCTGATTGAGTCACAATGCCCACCAGTTTACGTTCATCATCCAGTACAGGAATATGTTGCAGTATGCGTTGTTGCGTCATGCGTGGAATCAGCTCAATGATATGCATGTGCATATTGGCGGTGACTACAGGGCTGGTCATAATCTGGCCGACGACCTCTGGTTTATCGGAGTGATGTCCCGCTGTGCGTCGAATAAATTGTTTTAATTTGCCTTCAAAGTCGTCATAAACCTCTAGGTTGGCATTTTTCATAAAATCCACTTGTGTGATGATGCCAATCACCAGCCGACTCTTGTTCACCACTGGCAAGGCCTTAATGTTGTGTTTGCGTAACAATGACCAAGCTTCTTCTAGCTCGGTACCAAACTCAACGGTGATAACATCTTTTTTCATAATGTCGCTGCATCGAACTTCACCAAAGCGACGACGGTAAGCGTGCATTTCTGTTTGTTGGAAGATTTTTTCCAAATCATCGCGGCTAATATCTAATAGCTCATTATGCTCTTTGAGTACTGCATTGAGGTCATCGGAGTTAAAACCAAACCGCAGTTCCGCAGGAATATCCTTACTGAGCACATCCTGCTTGCTGACTAACGCTGTGTGAGGATAGCTGTGTTTTGTAGAGCGGTGAAACGCCATGGCCACCAGAATAATGATGCAGGAGTTGAGTGCGACTGGGGCTAACACAAAGCCATAACCCAGTTGGTGTATAGCGTTGCCACCCAACACCGCAGTGAGTGCTACTGCGCCACTGGGTGGGTGCAAGCAACGCAAATACAGCATGACCAAGATGGATAGGCTGACCGCAACGGCGGCAGATAGCATGGGGTGCGTAATAAAAATGGCGCATGTCACGCCAATGATGGCCGCTACAAGATTGCCACCAAATAGCGACCAAGGTTGGGCCAATGGGCTGGCTGGCACTGCAAATAGGAGTACCGCAGAAGCGCCCATGGGGGCGATTAAGTAAGGGATGGCAGTGACATCCTGCACGCACCAATAGCTGATGGCGCTGGTGAGGGCAATGCCTGCAAAGGCGCCAATGCTGGAGCGTAAACGCTCACGATGAGAAATCACGGTGGCTGCGGGTAGAAAACTGCGGAGCCAATCTTGCAACTTGAACATGATGTGGTTGTGCTGTTAAAACGCCATTTTAGCATGCACTTTTTAAGTGCATCTATTTGGCCGTCTAATCAAAGCCATATTAATTGATAGCGATTTGGTTAAGCAATGGCAAAGTAGCTTGAACGAATTGTGTTAAATATATATATTTATATAAATATAATTTGCATAAATTAATTAATGTGGCTAAAATAGGGCATGCTGATAATTATGGTTGTCAGCACACATCATTAAGTTGCAATACAACCATTGCAAAACAACGTTCGCGCACTGATCAATCAATACCAGCATTAAAATCAATGAACTTTACCTCAAACGATTAAAGTTTGAAGTTGGTGACAATCATGCGCATTGTGAGGAAACAGTTGAACAACGAATCCACAACCCATTCATTTTCAAACGAGATTGCCGTATTTGGCGAAGTGCTTGCCGATATGTTCCCAGACAAATATGTGCTGGGCGGCGCACCCTTTAATGTGGCCAGACATCTGCGTGGGTTTGGTATGCATCCCGTTTTCATTACACGGACCGGGCAAGATGCCCTGAAAGATGAGCTGCTAAATGAAATGCACGCCAGAAACATGGAGACTATTGGCGTTCAACATGATCCGGTTTACCCAACTGGTCAAGTCAAGGTGACGCTGGTGGAGGGCAATGCAGACTATGAAATTTTGCCCGACCAAGCCTATGACTTTATTCATGCCGGTATGACACACATGATTACCATGGCCATCAAGCCAGAAATTGCTTACTTTGGCACGCTGGCGCAACGTAGCGTTAAATCAAGATTGGCGCTGGATCGCTTTTTAAGTGATTGCAAATGTCCACGTTTTTTGGATATCAACTTGCGTAAGCCTTGGTACAGCAAACACACCATCACACGCTCCTTGAGGCGTGCAGATGTCGTCAAACTCAACGAGGACGAATTAACGGTAGTGGCGCAAGCCGCGGCTATCACGGCCAAAGACCCTGAAGCACAAACTGATGCGCTGATAGCGAAATTTGATTTGACTGAGGTGGTTGTGACTTGTGGTGCAAAAGGCGCATGGGTGATGAATCAAGGTCGACATGTTACGCACGCAGCCGTCACTACACAAGCCAAACTGGTGGATACCGTTGGTGCGGGCGATGCGTTTGCAGCGGTCTATATGCTAGGCATGCTCAACGGATGGGACATTCCAAGAAGGCTAGAACATGCTAATCGATTTGCCTCTGAAATATGTGGGGTAAGAGGCGCAGTGCCAGAAGATATGCATCTCTATACGCAGTTGAGGCAAGCATGGTGAACACGCAGCAAGAAAAGCCACTGTACATCTTAATGCTCAGTTTGCATGGCCTGATGCGCGCCGAAAATCTTGAGCTTGGGAAAGACAGTGATACCGGTGGTCAAATTAAGTATGTGATTGAGTTGGCAACACAACTTGCACAACATTGTGAGGTTGAAAAAGTCGATGTCATCACGCGACTGATTGAAGATGAAGACGTGTCTGATGACTATGCGCAGCCATCAGAAACCATCGCTAAGCAATGCCATTTGGTCAGAATTCCCTTTGGACCCAAACGTTATTTAAGAAAAGAGAGCCTTTGGCCACATCTGGATCAGGCCGTAGATAAGTGCCTGAACTACATCAGACAACAAGAGCGGCTGCCAGACTTAATTCACACCCATTATGCGGATGCTGGCTATGTGGGCGAGCAGTTGTCTTTGCTGTTAGGTATTCCATTGATTCACACAGGTCATTCACTGGGCAGACCCAAGCAAGCCAGAATGTTGGCAAATGGTAGGAAAGCGTCTGCAATAGAGAAGCAATTTAATTTTGCGCGCCGTATTGCGATTGAGGAGGCCATACTCAAGCATTCATTGTTGGTGGTGACCAGCACGCAACAGGAGATTCAAGAGCAGTATGGTATGTATCAACATGTCGCGGATGCTAAATTTAAAGTGATTCCCCCAGGCATCGATACCTCGCAGTTTTCACCCCCGTTGCGCAGGCAATCAGCATCCCCTTTGCAAAATGAGATTGATGCCTATTTTTCAGCACCAGATAAGCCTTTGATTGTGGCGATATCCAGACCGGATAGCCGAAAGAACATTCAGGGCTTGATTCGGGCTTATGGCGAGAACCCGAGTTTGCAAGCACAGGCTAATCTGTTGGTAGTTGCGGGCTCCAGACAACATATTAATCAACTGGACGATAGCCAAAAACAAATATTGACTGGCCTACTCGTCGATATCGATTTCTATAATCTGTGGGGCAAGGTGGCAATTCCCAAACATATTGCACAAGCAGATATTCCCGAGCTGTATCGACTAGCTGCCAAAAAAAGAGGGGTATTTGTTAACCCTGCACTGACCGAGCCATTTGGATTAACGCTGATTGAGGCAGCGGCCAGTGGTCTGCCCATTGTTGCACCAGACGATGGCGGGCCACGCGATATCATCAGTAATTGTCGTAATGGCGTGGTGACGAATACTTTAGATAGTCAAGCCATTGCTGATTCTATTTTGCAGGTGATTGGCGATAAGAAAAGATGGCGGCAATACGCCAATAGCGGCATTGTGGGAGTGTGGCGACATTACAGTTGGACAGCCCATGTGGATAACTACTTAAAAGCCGTGCGTCGTATTTTACGTAAAGATTTAAAACGCATGCGCAGACAACACGCGATTTATCTGCCGCAAACCAAGAGTAGTATGCCAACCGCCAAAGCGGCACTGATCAGTGATATCGATAATACCTTGATCGGTGACAAACCATCGCTAGTGGCGCTTGGCGGATGGCTGACGCAACAACAAGGTCAGTTGGTGTTTGGTGTCGCCACTGGCAGGCCTTTGGAGAGTGCAGTCAATATACTTAAGCGCCATCAAGTTCGCACGCCAGATGTCATTATCAGTTCTGTTGGCACTGAAATTCATTATGGCAAACGATTGGTGCCAGATTTGGGATGGGCTGCGCATATACGCTATTTATGGCGTAGAGATGCGTTAGCCGAGGCGCTGGCAGAGTATCCACAATTGAAGTTACAGCAACCGGAGAATCAGCGTGAGTTTAAATTAAGCTATGTTGTCTCTCCTAAATCGATGCCACCCATTGAAGCGCTCCAACAGTTTCTGCATCAAAAAAAATTGCATGCGCAACTCATCTACTCGCACGATGAGTTTTTAGATGTGCTGCCCATCCGCGCCTCAAAAGGGCATGCTATCCGTTACTTTGCCTACAAATGGGGGTTGCCGGTAGCGCGTTGTATAGTGGCGGGGGATTCCGGTAATGACGTCGAAATGCTGATGGGGGATACCTTGGCGATTGTGGTGGGAAATCACAGTCAAGAAATCGCACATTTAAGACAGGGCACCCAAATTTATTTTGCTCAGCAACACTATGCAGCTGGCATATTGGAGGGGATAGCGCATTATCAGCCGGTATTAAAAGATGTGCTTAAGTTAGGAAACAGCTAAGGTATGTACGAACAAATATCACATTCTGTGCTTAACGATATTCTGGTGAGACTAGAGCCAGAAATGAAATCCAAAGACCTCAAGCATTTTTATATTCGCTTGGGTGCAAATTTTTACGCAATTTATAACTTATTTCAGCAGTTATATGGGTCACGACCTGATTTTAAAGACAAGCTTTATGTCTTGGTAAAAACCTTGGCACAGGCTTATGTGGCTCGACGCGATGCGTTAAAACATCTGGATTTTGAACGTGAAAAAGTCCATGACTGGTTTTTACACCAGCGTTGGGTGGGTTATGCCGTGTACTGCAAAGAGTTTGCCGGCAATTTGGAAGGCTTACAGCAACACCTTTCTTACTTGCAGGAGTTAGGTGTGAATATGCTGCATATCATGCCGATTTTAGCGTGCCCACCCGCCGAAAATGATGGTGGCTATGCGGTAAGCAATTTTAGAAAAATCGATGCAAAGGTTGGTAACCTCAAAACACTCGACGCACTCGTTACCAACATGAAAGCCCGCGAGATGTTGTTGGTGTTAGATGTGGTGGTCAACCACACCTCTGACCAACATGCCTGGGCCGTGGCCGCAAAGCAGGGCGATCCATACTACCAAGACTACTATCATGTGTTTGACGATAGAAGTATCCCAGATGTGTATGAAGAAACCATGCCGGAAATTTTTCCTGAAACCGCTCCGGGAAACTTTACTTGGGATGCGGCCATGGGCAAGTGGGTCATGACCGTGTTCAACCACTATCAATGGGATTTAAATTATAAGAACCCTGCGGTATTGATTGAGATGGTCGATATCATTTTGTTTTGGGCTAACAAGGGTGCTGACATCATCCGCTTGGATGCTGTTGCATTTCTGTGGAAGAAAATGGGCAGCCAATGCCAAAATGAACGAGAGGCACATCTCATTTTGCAACTGATGAAAGATTGCTGCCAAGTGGTTGCGCCAGGTGTTTTGTTTATTGCCGAAGCGATTGTTGCGCCCGTAGAAGTCACCAAGTATTTTGGTGAGGATGCGATAAACGCCAAGGAATGTGAGATTGCCTATAACGCCACATTGATGGCTTTGTTGTGGGATGCGGTGGCCACAAAAAATGCCAAGTTGCTCAATCATGGCATTAAAAGTATTCCGGATAAATTAGAGCGTACCACTTGGCTGAATTACATTCGTTGTCATGATGATATTGGTTTGGGGTTTGATGACCAAGATATTGTGCGCGCTGGCTATGATCCAAAATCGCATCGGGCATTTATATTAGATTATTTCACCGGCAAGCATCCTGACTCCTCCGCAAGAGGGATTCCCTTTGGGCAAAACCACAAAAATGGTGATGCCCGCATTGCAGGCTCATTGGCTTCGCTGGCTGGGTTAGAGCACGCATTGGCAACCGGAGATGCCTATGCAATCCAATCCAGCATTAGTACCATCTTATTGTTGCACAGTGTCATCATGTCCTTTGGGGGTATACCGCTTATTTATTATGGAGATGCCATCGGCATGCTCAATGATGCTTCTTATCTTGGTAATGATGCCAAAAAAGAGGATGCACGTTGGATTCATCGGCCATCTATGAATTGGGACGATGCAGAACAACGAAAAGTAGTGGGCAGCGTTCAGTATCAAATATTCAGCGCGCTCAAAAAGATGATTGCCATACGCAAAGAAGTAGAAGCCTTTGCCGACCACAATAACCGTGAGTTGTTGGAGGTGGATAATCCGCACTTATTTGTGTATTCAAGATTCTGCGCGCGCGATGTCAAAGCCCGTATTTTGGTGCTGTGTAATTTTGATATCCAACCACAGTCTTTGAGTACAGCCCTACTGCGTAAAAAAGGCTTTTTACAACACGCCCTAGTCAAAGATGTGGTGACTGGCGAAATGATATCCGCCATGTCTGAGGTGATTGAAGTGCCGGCGCTTGGGTTCTATTGGCTGAATACGTAAAGATCAATCTCAGAGAAAGGACACGCATGGAGCAAACTATATTGCAATTAGGATTTACCGATTACGCCCAATTTTTGAAGGTCACACATATTCTTTTTAAAATTATGGTCATTCTGACCATCGCGTTTATCTTGCTCAAAGTCAGTGGCAAGCTAATTAAGAAAGTCATGGCGCAGCTCAAATTGCGTGCTGGGGATAATCAGGAGGAAAATAAACGTGTAGAAACCATGTGCCGTGTGATTCGTTATGTGGTCACTGTCATCATTTATGCAGTCACCATCATCGAAATTCTCAATGAAATCGGTATCTCGATTGCCCCGATTTTAGGGGCGGCGGGTGTGGTCGGTTTGGCGGTGGGTTTTGGTGCACAAAGCCTGATTAAAGATTACTTTAATGGCTTTTTCCTGCTGTTGGAAAATCAGATACGACAAGGCGATGTGGTGGAGGCCGGGGGCAAAGCAGGCTTTGTTGAGGAAGTCACCTTGCGCCATATTCGCATGCGAGACTATGACGGCGATGTGCATTATGTGCCCAATGGAATTATCACCACAGTCACCAATAAAAGTCGAGACTACGCGCAGTCTGTGATTGATGTGGGCGTGGCGTACCGTGAAGATATCGATGTGGTCATTGATGTGATGCAGACAGTTGGTGAAGAGATGTATCAAGACGAACAGTTTTCTCTGAAAATCCTATCGCCTTTAGAAATGGCAGGGGTAGAACGTCTGGATGACTCGGCAGTGATTTTGCGTTGCCGCTTTAAAGTATTACCACTCGAGCAATGGACAGTGCGGCGTGAATATTTTAGAAGGATTAAATATGCGTTTGAACAACATCAAATTGAGATACCGTTTCCACACTTAACCCTTTATCCCGGCGAAAACCGTGATGGTACCGCGCCTGCTCTGCGTTTAGCAAAAGGCTAGTCAGCTTACATATCGGATAGAGGTAAGGTCTCAAGTTTGTGGCTACGCACGCCTAGTTGCTTAATCACTTTATCTAATACGCTGTCCAACTGCATTAATACTTCTACCGACATGGCGTTAAGGGCTTCCGGCAGCACGCCTTCAGCTGGGCTCGGCGCTTTGGCCAATATTGCAATCGCCTGCTCGGTCACACACAGTCCAACTCTACGCTGGTCTTGCTCGCTGCGCATTTTGGTCACCAACTTGGCTTTGGCAAGTTTATCTACAAGCTGGCTACACGTGGATTGATGAATGGATAAACGGTTAGCCAATTCGGAGACGCCTATGTTTTGAGTGCGGTGAATCTCTTGCAAAAGCCACAATTGCGAGCCAGAAATTCCACAGTGTTGCTCAACCTCACGAAAATGCTGACGTACGGTGCCATAGATAACCCGAAACTTTTTCAGTGCGTTGGCTGCTGCCTGCGCGTTGTCGAGCGTTGAGGAATGTGTCGTATTGATGGAAGCTGCAGTCATGTTCCGCCCATTGTATGTATTGGCCATTGAGGTGGCATATGGTTATTGTAGGATTATATCGTGAGCATCTACGCATGCAATCGGTGCTTGTTCGTGATGCAAAGGCGAATCTCCTTTTAAGCAGGTAAGCCAGAGTCACTGTCTGCATGCATTGACCCAATAGAGCTACTTATACAGTGTTTGTTTTGCTTTAGTATTTATCTGGCTTGGCGTAAAGTAAGTTATCAGCGTAAAGTAGCTAATAAACGCACAGTTCTAGCGATTTACCATCAATTGTATTTGGGTGTTTTAATTGAGACCAGTTTCAGCATTTTCAAGGTATGTCTTTTTCACACTCGTTTTGTTTGTGCTAGTGGTGCTTGCATTCTCAGTCTATGTATATGCAGAAAAGCGTGTAGATAAACTGAGTATATTGCGCATTACCTCTTTTCAACTGGCTGACGAATTGCGGCAGTCTTCCGAAGATCTCACACGGATGGTCCGTAGTTATGTACAGACTGGTGATCCTATCTATAAAGCGCATTTTCAAGAAATTTTAGATATACGTGACGGTCGTGCCCCACGTCCAGTGGAGTATCAAGGTATTTATTGGGATTTGGTGTTAACAGACGACAAGCGCCCGCGGCCATTGAGTAACGTCAAAAAGCCCTTGCTCGACTTAATGAGTGAACAGGGGTTTACGCCAGAGGAGTTCGCCAAACTCAGATGCATTAACGCAAATAGAGTTTAAGGCGATGGGGATGATTGAATCGGCTGACACCGTCACGGATGTATTGCGTTCAGAAGCCGCCTCGTTGCTGCATGATCAAAATTACTATCATGCAAAAGCCGGCATCATGAAGCCGATTGATGAGTTCAATAAGATGATCGACAAGCGTACTCAAGTGGCTGTTGATAATGCGGTGCGAGCGGCCAGTATTTTAAGGTGGGTATTTATTTTATTTGGGTTGGTGCTGCTTTGGATGTTATGGCGCACCTATGACGCGTTGCGGCATACATTGGGGGCAAGCGTCGATGAGTTGCATGAACATATTGTGAGGCTAGGCAGAGGTGATATTACTGCACCCATCCCAGTCCCCAAAGGCATGTCTGGCAGTGTGATGGATTGGCTTTCCGAGACGCAAATCAATCTGGCTAAGATTGACGCAGAAGAGAAATCGGCTAAAAAACACAACGAGCGGCTCACACAGCTATATGCAGCACTCAGTCAATGTAACCAGTCTATCGTGCGATGCGAGAGTCAAGCCGAGTTATTTCCGGAGATATGTAAGGTGGCCGTGGTGTTTGGCGGTGCCAAACTGGCCTGGATAGGTTTGCTGGACGCGCACAATCAAGAGATATTCCCAGTGGCTTCCTATGGTGAGGGGTCTGCCTATTTAAATGGTATTTATATTTCGACCAATCCTAGTGAGCCTTCCGGCCAAGGGCCAACCGGTGTGGCTGTACGTGAAAACCGCCCATACTGGTGTCAAGATTATAAAAATGACCCAGTGACTGCGCCTTGGCGTGAGCGGGCCGAGATTTATGGCTGGGGCTCTTCTGCCTCCTTACCTTTGCATAAAAACGGCGAGGTAGTGGGGGCATTTACCTTGTACTCGTCCGATGTGGGTGCCTTTGATGAAGATGCGCGCAAGCTGTTGGAAGAAATGGCTACCGATATTGACTTTGCGCTAGACCGCTTTGAGATTGAGACAGAGCGTGAGACCTACCGAGAAAACTTGCAGCATAGTGAAGAGAGCGCAAGGCTCATGCTGGAGAATTCGCTCGATGCTGTCGTCAATATGAACGTGGAAGGCATTGTCACGGAGTGGAGCGGATCGGCTGCGCGCATCTTTGGCTACTCTCGCCAAGAAGCCATGGGTAAGCTGTTAGGTGATTTAATTGTGCCGTTTCAACATCGCGAAGCGCATGCCAAAGGTATGCGGCGTTTATTGACGACCGGACAGAGTAATATCATTGGCAAGCTCATTGAGATTGTGGCTATTCGACGCGATGGAGTGGAGTTTCCAGTGGAATTGTCGATTGCACAAATTAAGCGTGGGGGCGAAATCTTCTTCAGTGCGTTTATTCGTGATATTTCAGAACGTAAAGCCTCTGACGCGCGCATTCAATATCTGGCTAACTATGATGCGCTGACAGGGTTGGCGAACCGGAACCAACTCAATGAGCGGGTAAAATATTCTATTAGTCTGGCGCAACGCAGTCATGAAAAAATCGCGCTGATGTTTTTGGATATCGACCACTTTAAAGATGTCAATGATAGCCTAGGGCATAGTATCGGTGATTTATTGCTGGTTGAATTGGCGAGTCGGTTTAGGTCTACCTTGCGCGAAGAGGACACCATTTCAAGGTTAGGCGGCGATGAGTTTATTTTACTTTTACACAATGCAGATGAATACGCCGCTACGCATGTGGCGCAAAAACTATTGCGGGCAATTGAACACCCAATGTTGATTGAAAACCACCAATTGTCGGTGACCGCTTCAATTGGGATTGCGGTATATCCTAATGATGGCGAAGACTTGGAGGCCTTGCTGAGAAACGCAGACGTGGCCATGTATAAAGTGAAGCAGGAAAATCGCAATGGTTATCGCTTCTATACCGCCAAAATGCAAACGCAGTCTGCGCGTAACTTGCTGTTGGTCAATGCGTTGCGTCAGGCCATTCAGCTCAATCAGCTAGAAGTCTACTACCAGCCACAAATTAATGTTTGCGATAATCGAATTGTGGGCGTTGAGGCACTGTTACGCTGGCATCATCCGGAACTGGGCATGGTGTCGCCGGCAGAATTTATTCCTTTGGCTGAAGTCAGTGGTTTGATATTGAACATAGGCGAGTGGGTATTGCGACAAGCGGTACGCCAAGCAAAAATCTGGTTGCTCACTGGTTTTAAACCCATGATTATGGCGGTCAATTTGTCTGTGGTGCAGTTCCGAGATCCTGGGTTGCCTGATTTGGTCACAAACATTTTAGAAGAGGAAGGACTGCCTCCAGAGTATTTGGAATTGGAGTTGACGGAGGGGGTTGCGCTGGAAGACCCACAAGGTGCGATTGCGTTTATGGATGCCTTGCACGAGCGTGGCGTGCGCATGTCGATTGATGATTTTGGTACCGGTTATTCATCACTCAGCCATCTCAAAAAATTCAAAGTGTATAAGCTCAAAATTGACCAGTCGTTTGTCCGTGACATCAGTACGGATGAAGAAGACAAAGCGATTGTGATTGCGATTATTCATTTGGCGCGCAGCCTAGGCTTAAAAACCATTGCCGAAGGTGTAGAGACGGCAGGTCAACTCGCCTTCTTGCAACAACAACACTGTGATGAGGTGCAGGGCTATTTGTTTAGCAAACCCTTACCTGCTGACGAGATGGAAAGTTTGTTACGAAAGTGTGCGATTGATTGAGTTTGGATTTGAAAATCATAAAAAACGCCCATCCAGTTTACGGTTGGGCGTTTTTAGTTTTATGTGATGGTCAATTAAACATTGCGTTTGCGAATGCCCATGCCAATCACGCCAAGACCAGCTAAAAATAAAGCATAATTTTCAGGCTCTGGTACAGCAGCAATGGTGCCAGGTGAACCGATTTCAAAAGCGTTATTACTTGCCACAAAAGCGCCATTGACACCAACACTGCTCAATTGAGCAATGGCGCCGTTGATACCAGCTGCATTATCAAAGGTTTGGTAGGGGGATGTTGCATCAGCGGCACCAAAGCTGACATTGGCCTGACGTACGCCTGCAGCGTTATAAATATTTACCGCATCTCCAGAGGTACTTAAGCCGATACCAGAACCGCTATAGTAGCCCACCAGTGGTGATGGATTGCTGCCAAACCATGTGCTCACAAATGAGGTGATATCTGCGCCATTCGCACTTTCCATGAATATCACGGATTGACCAGCAGCAATATTTGCGATGCCATTTAATGCCAAAGCAGCACCGAAAGAATTTGAACTGTCATCTACTTTCCAACCAGCAATATCTATGGCTGTGTTGCCCATATTGGTTAATTCAAACCAGTCAGCTTCGTAAGGGGCATTACCGCTACCCCAAGGTGCAACTTCTGTAATGGCAATATTTGCATTTGCTTGTAACGAGAGTGAAACAGTAAGCGCTGCAAGCGCGTATGACAAAGTCATTTTCATGGTGTACTCCAATGTTTAATAGGATAGTAAAGTGGGTAAATAACAATCTTTTAACATTAGAGATGGATTGTGACTTGGAGACGCTGGAAGGTGGTCCGGTTGGACTAGCCAGCACCCATCTACAAGGTTTCGGGTTCTGATAGTTCTATCTTTAACAAATCTTTCAAATCCTGACGGCCTTGTTCTGTCATGCTTAAGATGGCTTTCTTGTCATGGCGAATCTTTCTAGTGGCTTCCAATTGCTCGGTGTCATGTTGCTCGAAATGCTTGATGATTTTGGCAGCGGAGGTCGGCGTTTCGCCAATCGCCACCAGCGCTTGTTTGGCGGCTACCAAAGAGGAGTGGAACGTTTCGCGGATAGGGTCTAAATCTAAATCCCGCAAATCAAAGGCATCGGTTCGGCTGCGCGCTCTCACTACCATGCTGACGGATGGCCATTTTTGTTTGACCAATGTTGCCATTTCTAGTGTGGCTGCCGGATCGTTCACTGCCACTACCAATAGCTTGGCGGTTGCAATGCCTGCTTCTTCCAATAAGTCTAATCTGGCGGCATCACCGTAATAGCAGCGCCAGCCAAATTCGCGCATTAAATCTACTTGGTTGGGGTCGCTATCAATAATGGTGACATTGATGCCTTTGGCTAACAGCACTCTGCCCACGATTTGGCCAAACCGGCCAAACCCAGCAATAATGACGGCATTATTTTCTGTAATGGTGTCTTTGGGGCGTTCGCCACACTGGATGGTCAAGAAGCGGTCGTACAGCAGGAGTAGTAATGGCGTTATGAGCATGGATACTGCCACAATGGCATTGAGGATGTTGTAGGTTTCGCGTGGAATGGTGTTTTGAGCAAGTGCAACGCCAAAGATAACAAATGCAAATTCGCCAATTTGGGAGAGCGCCACACCGAATAGCAGATTGTCTCTAAACGAATACTTAAACAGGCGCCCCAGCCCCATCAGGATAGCCATCTTGGTGAGCACAATGAGTAAGGCAATCCCCACAATCATCAGAGGTGCGTTTGCCAACAGCGATAAATCAACCGACATGCCCACCGCGATAAAAAACAGCCCAAGTAGCAGCCCTTTGACTGGCTCGATATCTAATCGCAGTTCGTAACGGTACTCAGAATCCGCCAACAATACACCAGCGAGAAAAGTGCCCAGCGCCATGGATAGCCCTACGTATTGCATAGCGAGTGAGACGCCGATGACCAATAGCAAAGAAAATGCGACAAAAATTTCACGCATTTCCGTTTGCGCCACCACACGCATCACTGGTCTAAGCAGCGTTCTGCTGGCAAAAATAATCGCTACAATGGCAGCAATCGCTTTGACCACTGCCCAAATATCAAAACCCGCGGCATCGCCACTTGGGGCAATTAATGCAAGTAGCATGAACAGTGGAATGACGGATAAATCTTGAAACAGCAAGGTGGCAAACGAGGCCTGGCCACCGGGTGTGCTGAGCAGTTTCTTTTCAGAGAGTGCGGTGAGCCCAATCGCAGTAGATGACATGGCAACGCCCATGCCAATGACTATCGCCACCGGCCATGAGAAGTTGAGCAGATGGGCCACCACTGCCACCAACAGTAATGTAAAGGTGACCTGTAGCCCGCCCAAGCCAAATAGGGTTTTGCGTAACTCCCACACTTTTTGGGATTCAAGCTCTAGCCCCACTAAAAACAGCATGAGCACCACGCCAAATTCAGCAAAATGCAGCACGTGCTCTGGGTCATCAATCAATTGCAGCGCATATGGGCCAATCAATATGCCTGCAATTAAGTAACCAAGGACTGAGCCTAGCCCCAGCCTTTTAAAGATGGGGACCAAGACGATGGCTGCAGATAAGTAGATGGCAGCTTGAATGAGAAAAGATGCGTCGCCCATGTTGAATCGTCTTGGTGGTTGTAGATAGTGCGATTATAAAGAATAGGCCGTGAATGACCACTTAAGATTTTCAGCGACCTATTCTTGTTTAATCACCAAGCTGACCAATTTTTGTACGATAGGCGCTACCACCATAATAGTGGGGAAAGCGACCACGAACGCAAACGCCCAAGCTTTCAACCATACCTGCACAATCTGGCTGTGCAAGCCTACGTTAAACGCACTAATCACAAACGACATAATGCACGACATGATGAGTGCCATAAAAAAGGCAAACACTAATTTTTGGTATTTATGTTCTATCATCGCTGACTCCCTTAACCCGCTAAGCGCCTAACTAGCGCAAACCGCCAGCAATATACAAGGTTTCTCCAGTAATCCAAGCGGCTTCTTCAGAAGCAAAGAAAGCAACGGCTGGCGCAACATCATCCGGCTGCCCGATGCGGCCTAATGGTGTAACTGCCTCTACGTTGCTACGGTTTTGAATAAACCCAGTGGCATGCACTCCTTCGGTTTCTACCATGCCTGGATTAATCGCATTCACACGAATTTTACTAGGTGCAAGCTCTTTGGCTAGTGCGCGCGTGATAGAGTCTACTGCACCTTTGGTCGCGCTGTACACTGATAAGCCGGCCATGCCGTGTGTGCTGACCACAGAGCTGATATTCACCACACTGCCACCCGCTGTATTGAAGTGTTTGACTGCAGCTTGTGTGGTGAGTAAAAGACCCAACACGTTTAGATTAAACTGCTGGTGAAAATGCTGTTCATCCACATCGCTCAACGGGGCAGGAGTGTAGATGCCGGCGTTATTCACCAAGATGTCGATAGTGCCAAATGCGTTTTGCGTGGCAGTGAATAGGCGTTCAATATCTTCGGCTTTTGAGACATCTGCCTGCACCGCTACGGCTTTGCCACCGCGATGCAAAATATCCGCCACTACTTGCTCAGCGGCTGTTTTGCTTGAAGCGTAGTTGACGACGACAGCTGCCCCTTCTGAGGCCAGCCGTTTGGCTACTGCGGCACCAATGCCTTTTGATGCGCCTGTCACTACCGCTACTTTATTGATTAATCTCTGACTCATGTTGATGCTCCTTTAAAAGTGAGTAAATGGATTACTGAATTACTGGAGTCAGTATATTGTTCAATTAAATTATGATAAATAATGTAATATTGAAAACACTGTATAAAAAAATTGGACAATAGTGATGGATAGGTTTGATACTATGCGTGCGTTTACCCGGGTTGTGGAGCTTAATAGTTTTACTAAAGCTGCGCAATCGCTCAATGTGCCCAAGGCCACGCTATCCGCACAAGTGCTGGCTCTAGAAAAACGTTTACGGGTTAAATTGCTGCATCGCACCACACGTCATGTCAGTGTTACCACCGATGGTGCTTTGTATTACGAACGTGCAATCAAACTGCTACAAGATTTGGACGAGACAGAGTCCGCATTGAGCCAAGCGCGCGTGATGCATAAAGGCAGGCTGCGCGTGGATGTGTCTGCCACTGTCGCCAGACAAATCATACTGCCAGCGCTTAATGATTTTTTAAGACGGTACCCGGAAATCGCGTTTGAATTGGGTTGTACTGACCGCACCGTGGATTTATTGGAAGAGGGTGTGGATTGTGCGATTCGTGGTGGTATGCCGATAGATGAATCTCTAGTCGCCAAAAAACTCATTGAAACCAGCCGTATCACTTGCGCAAGTCCCACCTATCTTGAGCAGCATGGCACGCCCACAACGTTGGAGGCACTTGCGCAACATTCGGTCGTTAACTTCCAATCTCCTAGAACCGGTAAAGTGATTCCGTTTAACTATGTGGTTAATGATCAGTCAACATACATTCAAGGGCAACGCAAATTAATGGCGAACGAGATTGATGCCTGTGTCACCGCAGCCCTTGCGGATATTGGGATTGTTCAACTGCCTTACTTTGCGGTACGTGGCCATATTGAGAGTGGCAGACTCATACGCCTATTGCCTAACTATGCCTCGGAAATCACGCCGGTATACGTGGTGTATCTCCAAAACAGACATCTCTCAGCCAATGTGCGTGCGTTTGTAGATTGGGTGACGGAGCTGTTTGCGCAAGAGCAGCAACGCTATTACGCTTGTTGCCCTGTGCTTGCACGTGCGCAAAGCATTTAGCTTTTATAGAAAAATGATGGATATATAAAAAGACCTGCCAAGAATGCTTTTAAAAAGTATCATGCTCAAATACTCATTTGCCAATTCCATGTTAAGCCAAATAAATTGACTCGCCTGTTTAAATATTGTGCTGTCATTATCGCCTTAATCACAGTCATTACCACTCTCAACTATCGGTGGGCCGAGAGTTTAGGCTTAACTGGCGTCTCAATGCTCTATTTGTTATTGGTGGTTGGCGTTGCTTACTTTTACCCGACCACATTAACTATCTTCGTCGCATTCGTCAGTTTTTTATTGCTCAATTATTTTTTCGTAGAGCCTACCTTCACATTTCAAATCGCGCATGTTGCCTCACTTGCCAGTCTCATTAGTTTTTTGGTGGTTGCGTTGCTTATTACATCATTAGTTAAACGTCTGAAGCACGAGACCGACACCTCTCAGCGCGCATTTGCACGGGCAGAATTTTTAAGGCAATTAGCCGAAAAGCTCTCACATGCAGAAACGATGGACGGCATGTTGCAAGATTGCCAACAACTGCTACAAAACGCATTGGGTAAACCCGTGCACATCATCACCCATGACATGCTGCAACAGGACCAATATGCGCTCACTACTGAGCAAACGAGCGCCATTGCATGGGTGCAGGCCAACGGTAAACCATTGGGTTATGGCACAGGCAACTGGCCAGATTTAGATTGCTGGATAGTGCCGTTTAATCGGCTTAGCAGTCATGACCCGGTGGTATTGGTGCGTGAGGTGGCTACGCTGGCAGATGATAGCCAATTTGACACCCTTAAATTGGCAACAGAGCAAATAGCGTTGAGCTATCAACATGTATTGCAGAAGCAAAAAACGCTGGTAGCCGAAGCGCAAGCGCGGGAGGAGGCCATTAAAGGCGCGTTATTGGCATCTATCGCGCACGACATGCGCACACCGCTCACCTCAATATTGGGTGCAGCAACCACGCTTAACCAGCGCGAGCTAACGATAGATCAGCAGGGAATGCAGCACCTGACTACTCTGATTTCATCCCAAGCCAAACACTTAGCTAGAACCACCGAGAATATCTTGTCGTTGGTGCGTTTGGAATCCCTCTCGCATGATGCGATTGCCATGACATTGCAATCGCCTGAGGAGATTGTGGGCATATTGGCAAACCTTTACCAGTATCAAAGCTATATGTCGCCACTTTCTATTCGGGTGCAAACCCCAGATTTGTTGATTCAGGCCAATAGCGATTTGGTATTACTTGCCCTGACTAACTTAGTGGAAAATGCAATACAAGCTAACCAAGCGCAAGATTTAGCGCTTGCGCCTGTGGAAATCATTGTGGAGGCTGATGATGAACACGTATGCTTGCGTGTATGCGATAGTGGCATCGGGTTTCCGGATGGTTTCAACACAAGTAATATCAAGAAGTTTGCATCCACCCGAAGCAAAGGGTTTGGCTTGGGTTTGTCTATCGTTGAGGCCGTTGCAAAATTGCACCATGCATCGCTCGTGTTTGAAAAAAATCAAGGCCAAGGTGCAATGGTCAGTTTAATCTTTAACCAACCAAAGGTAGATCTGCAGCATGTTGGATAAGCCATCTATTTTGGTTGTGGAGGATGATGCAGAGATCCGACAATTTCTGCAATCCAGCTTGCAGCTGAATGGGTTTGTGACGGTGTGCGTTAGCAAAATAGAAGAGGCCAAACAACACTTTTTAAGTGCCAAACCAGCATTAACGATTTTAGATTTAAACCTACCAGATGGAGATGGCGCAGAATTTATTGCCACTGTCCGTCAATCTTCCGATCTGCCGATTATTGTGTTGTCAGCCAAGCAATCAGAGCAAGAAAAAGTGAGATGTTTTGATTTGGGTGCGGATGATTACATTGCCAAACCGTTTGGGGTGCAAGAGTTGTTGGCACGCATACGGGTGAGTTTAAAACGCACCCGAAAGATGAGTCTTAGAGATGATGTGTATCAAATCGATGCCTTACAAATTGATGTGGCAAATCAGTGGGTCAAGTTGGGCGGTACCACACTCCATCTCACGCCCATTGAGTTTAAGTTGATTTTTCATCTGGCGCAAAAACCAGGCAAGGTGTTCTCGCATCGCCAACTACTCAGTGCGGTGTGGGGCAGTGAATATGTGGATGAGATTCACTATCTACGGATACACATGGGCAGGCTTCGCGCAAAAATTGAGCATAACCCTGCAATGCCGCGATATATTCTGACCGAGTCAGGCATTGGGTATCGTTTGGCTGCACAATAAAAGTTTATATTTTGTTTATGTGATTGATATGTGGCAGATGTTGGAATAGTGCCTTCTTAACAAAAGAGGTATTCAATATGTCACGACAAGCAAAGGGCCTGGCCGCACTCACGCTGGGGGCGATAGGTGTGGTGTACGGAGATATCGGCACCAGCCCGCTGTATACCGTCAAAGAAATTTTTGGGGAATCAACCGGTATTGCGCTCACGCAGGCCAATATTCTGGGCGCTGTCTCGGCAATTTTTTGGGCGCTAATGTTTGTGGTGACACTTAAGTATGTATTACTTGTGTTGCGTGCAGATAATCGTGGAGAGGGCGGCATCATGGCTCTATTAGCACTGGCCGCTTCTGCAGTACAACACCATCGTACTAAAACTATTTTATTTGCGTTAGGTGTGTTTGGTGCCGCTTTGTTTTACGGTGATAGCATTCTCACCCCCGCCATCTCCGTGCTTTCGGCGGTGGAGGGGTTGTCGCTCATTACGCCTGCTTTTACCCCTTATGTATTGCCCATCACCATTGCCATTCTGATTGGCCTATTTTTATTTCAAAAGAAAGGCACAGCACAAGTTGGTCGGTTATTTGGCCCAATTATTGTGATGTGGTTTCTCACCTTGGGCACTGTAGGGGTATGGCACATTGTGCAAGCGCCAGCTATTCTTCAGGCCATTAACCCACTGTATGCATTGCAATTTTTTGCCGATAGAGGCGCTGGTGTGTTTTTAGCAGTAGGGGCCGTAGTGCTGGCAATTACTGGGGCAGAAGCACTATATGCGGATATGGGGCACTTTGGTCGTCCGGCAATTCGTATTGCATGGTCTTGTTTGGTGCTGCCCGGATTGGCGCTCAACTATTTTGGTCAAGGCGCATTGCTGCTGACAAACCCAGCGGCGGTGGCCAATCCGTTTTATTTGGCGTTTCCTCCCGATTTGCTATTCCCGGCAGTGATTCTCTCCACAATGGCCACTATTATTGCTTCTCAGGCCGTCATTTCCGGTGCGTATTCCATTACCAGACAAGCCATTCAACTTGGCTTTCTGCCACGCATGCATATATTGCACACCTCCAAAAACGAGTCTGGACAAATCTATATTCCAGCCATCAATTGGGCACTGCTTGTTGCGGTCATCTTGACAGTCATGGCGTTTAAAAACTCCTCAGCAATTGCCGCCGCCTATGGCATCGCCGTCACAGGTACCATGGTGATTACTTCTATCCTTACCTTTTTTGTGGTGCGCAATATTTGGCATTACCCACTTTGGATAGCAATAAGTGCTACGGGTATTTTCATTAGTCTCGATGTGCTATTGCTTGCATCCTGTTCCGTCAAGTTTCTGAATGGTGGCTGGTTTCCTATTGCCTTAGCCATTTTGTTGGTCATCGTGATGTGGACATGGCGTCAGGGCAGACAAGTGTTGCTAGGTAAGATTCATGATGATGACCCGAAGATGGAACAGTTTATCCAACAATTGACGCACAGCGATATTCCACGTGTGGAGCGCACTGCGGTATATCTCAATGCCAATACCACCACAGTGCCTCAAGCCTTGTTGCATAATCTCAAGCATAATCAGGTGTTGCATCAGGTTAAC
The DNA here is from genome assembly GCA_001464125.1 of Betaproteobacteria bacterium Ga0077540. Taxonomy (GTDB): domain Bacteria; phylum Pseudomonadota; class Gammaproteobacteria; order Burkholderiales; family Methylophilaceae; genus Methylophilus. Next base: position 151,192 of record LNEP01000014.1, read on the forward strand.
TTGATCGTGACGGTGCAATATGCAGATATCCCTGAGGTGCCAGCAGAACAACGTTGTGAGGTGAGTGCGCTGGGGCATGGTTTCTGGCAAATTAAATTGTGCTATGGCTTTATGCAAACACCAGATATTCCAACTGCTTTGTCCTTGTGTCAGTTGCCGGATTTTGCTTTTGATCCGTTTACCACGTCCTATTTTGTCAGCAGAGAAACCATCATCTCTGGCCATGGCGGCGCGATGGCAAAATGGCGTGATGAACTATTCAGCCTAATGTCTCGCAATGCTGGAAGTGTGGTGGATTATTTTAATATTCCCAGCAATAGCGTGATAGAGCTAGGCTCAAGGGTGCATATTTAATGTTAAATAGTTGCATGACAACACCAAAGGTATACCGAGAGATGAATGTGAAACAATTGAACCGCATAAAGAAGTATTGCATGCCAACTATGTTGGTGTTTTGCCTGAATGTCTCGGCTGCGGAAAACAACACCAGTGAGGCAGACAGCCTGAAGATAAGTGGCTATTTAGAGTCCTATTACATCTACGATACTCATGACCCCGCTAGCGACACAAGGCCAAGTTTTGCTTATAGCCATAATCGGGTCGGTAAGCCCAGTATTAACTTGGCGATGATTAAAGCCAGTTTCAATCAGCCATATATCAGAGCTAATTTAGCCATAGGGTCAGGCACTTACATGCGTGCAAACTACGCGCTAGAGCCCAATGATTTGCAAAAGCTCTTTGAGGCCAATGTGGGGGTCAGGTTGTCAGACACTAACTTGTGGCTAGATGCAGGCGTGTTGCCTTCACATATCGGGTTTGAGAGTGCAATTGGTTTGGACAATTGGACAGTCACCAGAAGTATGCTGGCAGATAACTCTCCATACTTTGAAACGGGGCTAAGGTTGTCTTATACCTCAGACGATGGTGAGTGGTACCTAAGTGGGTTGTTGTTAAATGGCTGGCAACGAATTCAACGGCCAGATGGCAATACCACGCCAGCCATTGGTCACCAGATTACTTATAAGCCTAATGCGGCTGTCACGCTGAATAGCAGTTCCTTTATTGGCAATGACAAGTCTGACCAAGAGCGAAAAATGCGCTATTTTCACAACTTGTATGGGCAATTTCAGCTATCAGAACGCTGGGGCTTGATCGCTGGCTTTGATATTGGCGCAGAGCAGGCAGAGAAAAACAGCAGCCGTTATCACGTGTGGTATACGCCCATTTTGATTGCCAAGTATACCTACTCTGATAAATGCAGTTTTGCTGTCAGAGCCGAATATTATCAAGATAACAATGAGGTGATTGTCACCACTGATACCCCAAATGGTTTCAGAACATTTGGGTATTCCGCCAATGTGGATTACAAGCTCATGAACAATTTGGCACTAAGAGCTGAGCTCAGAAAGTTTAAAAGTAAAGACGAGATTTTTGAAAAGAAAAGTGGCTTGAGTGACGAAAGCTTGTTGCTAACAGCCGCAGCTATTGTTTATTTTTAAATAACAATGGTTAACCTGATTTATAACGATTCATACAAATACATCAAGCTAGGGAGCACTGCCCGCATGGCTTTTTCTCCTTCATCGATGGCCTCTTGTGCGCGATGAAAATCCAGTAAATTAATATGTGCCAAGTGTGGCGTGACAATAATATCCGGTGGGTCATCTGCCATACGGCTATGGGTAATCCGCACTTGCATGATATTAATACTGGTACTCATCACATCTAGTATTGAAGGTAAATTTTGCTTGGCTGGTGAAGTGTTGGGCATTACCTTATCAAGCCCATTTTTTAACTTGGCTAACCAATCCTCCTGCTGTTCGGCCAAGCTATCTTTGGGTTGGTTGGCTTGTGCACTTTCACCCGCGATATTGGAAGAAAGATCTACAGCAATCACAATATCTGCGCCCATTGCACGCGCAAGAGAGACTGGTACTGGGTTGACCAAACCACCATCGACCAGCAGTTTTCCGTTGATAAGTGAGGGCTCAAATAAACCGGGTAAGGCAATGGAGGCACGAACAGCATCGAGTGTGGAGCCGGTGCGCAACCAAACTTCTGCCCCTGTGTTTAATGAAGTCGCCACCGCTGCAAAGGGAATCGGCAATGCTTCTATCGGTCTATCCACATAATCTTTGCGGAAAAACTCCATTAAGCGCTCGCCTTTTAGTAAGCCACTATTCAGGCTAATGTCCATGTAAGAGACTATTTCACTAAACTTGAGCCCCATGATCCATTGCTCAAACCTTGCTAACTCGCCCGCTGCGTAAACAGCACCAACCAAAGCGCCAATAGAAGTGCCGGAAATGACATCGGGTTGAATGCCGGCCTGCGCCAATACGCGAATCACGCCAATATGCGACCAGCCACGTGCAGAACCACCCCCTAGGGCAAGCCCAACCACAGGTTTTTGCGTTGATTTCTTCATTGCCATGCTTTGTCTATTAAAAGCGAGATATCCATTTATAGCATAAAAATAGCTGCAATTTTTAGTAATGCTGGGCGGAAGCACCAACCATAGGCGCAATCTTTCATGTGGTTAATTTTTGGGTCATTTAAACGTCAGGTTTGTATATCCCAACCGTTTCAATAAAATTATAATAATTAGCATAACGTTCATCTTTTAAGAATCATGCCCCGTTTAAATTATCATCATCTACATTACTTTTGGCACGTTGCCAAAATTGGTAACCTCACCAAAGCTGCGCAAATGCTTCATGTTTCGCAATCGGCTTTATCTGCTCAGATTAAGCAGCTTGAGGAAAGCTTAGAGAATCAATTGTTTGTCAGGCAGAATCGTAAGTTAGTACTTACTGATGTTGGAAGCATTGCCTTTTCTTATGCGGAATCTATTTTTAATCAAGGGGAAGAGCTGGAAGCCTTGTTGCGAAAAGGCATTCAAAATGAATATCAAGAGGTGAAAATTGGCATGTTATCGACCATGTCGAGAAACTTCGTTGAGGAGTTTGTCAGCCCTTTGATGAATAACCCAATGGTGAAATTGGTCATCGCCGCCAGAGGTCAAACCAATTTGTTGACGCAGCTTTCCAATCATGAGTTTGATGTGGTGCTCACCAATATAGAGGTAAGAGGCACGTATAAGCAACTTTGGCAGTGTCAGTTACTCTCGCAACAAGCCATCAGTATTATTGGAGCACCTGGTCGTCAGCTCTCATCAAAATTCAGCAACGATTACCGCGAAATGGATTGGGTGTTACCACTCTCAGGGAGCCCAATCCGCGCAGCATTTGATGGCTGGTGTGCGCAATATCAGTTTCAACCCAATATTGTGGGCGAAGCAGACGACATGGCCATGTTGCGTTTGTTAGCACGGGATAGTAATGCGCTTGCGGTGATGCCAGCGGTGGTGGTTAAAGATGAAATTGCGGCAGGTAAACTAACGGCTTACATGACCCTGCCCAATATTTACGAGCACTTTTACGCAGTGACAGTAAAAAAACATTTACCCAACCAATGGGTCACAGAGCTGATTACAAACTACATTAACACAGCAAGCCTAGCCAGTTAGCTGTTGGGTTTATTCACTATTTTAGGAATCAGCGCCAGAATCACAAGTGTGATGAATGTGCTGAGTACTGCTGTGGTCTCAAACCCAATCCCCACCGTGATGCCAATCGCAGCCGTAATCCAAACCGTTGCGGCTGTGGTTAAACCGGTCTCATTTTCCTTTTGCTGACCAATCATGATTGCGCCTGCCCCTAAAAAGCCAACACCGGCAATCAGCCCCTGCAAAATTCTGGATACATCTTGCTGAGAGGCTCCAGCTTGTTGCGGCACTAAAATAAAAAGCGCAGCGCCCAGTGCAACCAACATGTGTGTTCTTAATCCTGCGGATTTTCCCCTCAGCTCTCGTTCGTAACCAATCAGGCCACCGAGTATTGAGGCGATTAAAAGACGCAAAACCACTTTTGTGGCTTGCGCAACATTGGGTATATCGGAGAATTCAGATTGGATGGTGATCCAAATTTGATGGAGGATGTCGGCCATGAATACACACTTTATTTAAGTTTATATGAATCTTACCTTTGATTGCTTGCCGCAACCAATTGAGTGGTGGGGGATAGGTTGTGAATGTGTAGACGGATTGCAGACATGAATGGTTTTAAGCACAGACTTGTTTTTGGACGAAAATCGTTGATGCTTATCCAAATAGGATAAATAAGATTCACTAGCTTGATTATTTAATTGAATAGAATGATGGTCAGCCTGTAATGGGTAGTTTACAGATTGCCAGGCCTCCCATAGTAAAATCAACATGGCTAGCCATGTCAGCATCAATACACCCAAGAACATGCATTGGATGCGTGTTTGTAATGTTGGAGACTTTATATCAATGATGTATCGCATAATTAAATAGGTCTCTTAATGGATTACCCACTGCGCATCTGAAACCAAACACATCCCACCATAACTTTTTAAAATGGGCCTCAATGACTCAATCACAGTGGTAAGCCTATTTTCTGGGCAAGCAATCACAAAGGTGACGTTCTCAAATTTCTCGCCAAAGGCAATCTCGTCACGGGAGCCACGTTCGCCTGCACCGCCCACGTGTTTGTATATGGTGTAACTGGTGATGTTGATTTTCTTTAACGTGCGGATGACATTCGATTTCTCCACCGCCTCTATCACCAGTTCTATTCTTTTGATGCTAAACATGCATTGCCCACCTTAATTTAAAAAACACGCAAACCCATAATAAAGCGGTATGCCAAACACTACGTTGAAGGGAAAAGTCACCCCCAACGCTAAAGTTAAATAGAGGGAGGGGTTAGCCTCGGGGATGGCCATGCGCATGGCAGGAGGCACCGCAATGTACGATGCGCTAGCAGCCAACACGCCTACCAGTGTGGCGCCACCTATGCTGAACCCTAAAACATAATGGCCAATCATCACCCCAACGCAGCCTGATAAAACCGGCATGATGATGCCAAAGCCAATCAGAAATCTGCCCGCCAATTTGAAATCACCAATCTTTTTGCCGGCTTCCATGCCCATGGCCAATAAGAAGATGCACAACACCCCCATGAACAATTGGTCAAAAAATGGCAATATCGATTTCAGGCTTTTTTCAGTGGCAATATCCCCAATCAAAATCCCTCCAAGCAACAACAAAATACTGCCATTGGTAAATGCTTCTTTTACCAGTGCTTGTTGATTTGATTCAATCACAGGGGAACCCAGTGCATATTTTTTTCGGATACTGGTGGCAAGCATCAGCCCAACCAAAATGGCAGGCGATTCCATAATGGCCAACATAATCACCGGATGCTTTTCATAATCCACATGCATTACCTCCAGAAAGGCAATCGCCGTTAAAAAGGTACCTGCACTCACAGAGCCATAATGCGTAGCAATCGCCACGGCATTTAAACGATCGAGTTTGCCGATGTTAATGATGGTGAAATACGCAATAATGGGTAAAGCAATGCCTAAGACAATTGCAATCGCAATAGAGGGGATAGCCTCATTAAGGTGGATGTGTGAGAGCTCAATGCCACCATGAATCCCTACGCTAATTAGCAGATAAATGGTGATGGACTTGGTCAATTCAGCAGGTAGTTTTAAATCTGAACGCACGAGTTGAGCCAGCATGCCCAACCCAAAAAATAAGATGGAGGGGGTAAGCAAGTTTTGAAAGTTGAACAATTCACATGACCCATTAAGACGTAATGGCCATCATTGTGATAGACCTACCAGTATCTGTAAAATATATAAATAGTATTAAATGATTCAATTAAACAGAACGTTTTGAATGTCTGCACACCATCATGCATTCGTCATGAAGTCTTGCAATGCCATTGTTCTAGCGTGGAAAGTCTGAGCCAGCCATATTCACAGACAACAAAAAAGACGATTAATAAATCGTCTTTTTTTTAAGCAAACTTGCTATTAAATCAACTTAAACACGCCTTTCATCACAGCGCCATGGCCTGGAAAGCTACAAAAGAAGGAGTAGCTTTCAGAAGCTTTTACATTGCTCAATTTGATTTTGGCTGATGTAGACTCACCGCCACCAATCACGTTGGTGTAGCCAATGACGCGCGCGTCTTTTGGTTTAACATATTGGTTAGCTAAACCAGCTGTCATGCCATCGCTTATTACAGCTTGCATATCTGCCGTTTTAGAAATCACCACGTTATGCCCCATCACAGATTTAGACATCGTGCCCGCGTTTTTTAAGTTTAAAGTGATTTCTTTGCAAGTTTTTGGTACCGCAATTTCTTTCACATTAAATGCCATGGCCGCAGTGGCTTCCACATTCACATCACAAGCACCCGCAAATGCTGCGTTAGCAAACATCGCAGATGCAATACCTGTTACCAATAAAGTTCTTTTCATATTCAGCATCCTTTAATTGCTTTGTTTAATAAATATTCACACGCTAAATAGACCAGCATTTTGCGGAATAGTGCGCTAGTAGTTTCAGAATTTTTGATGTGTTTTTTGGGAGCTTGACAGATGCGATTGGTTTGGATATTTCCAATAGGCTATGCGCAATAACGTCGGGCCCATGCATTTGGAAATAGCATGACGATGCTTGGCAAACACCACATAAAACTTGGCATACAAATAACGGATTACTCTAAACGAAAAGAGAAAGGGGATGATGGTTAAGTTGGTGCGTTGATACGCCTGAAAAAATACCTCTGGGCCGGTAATCATTTTGTGTTCGCCAAGACGAGCATGAATGGTCTGCATGGCCAACTCACAGTTGATGTCGCATTCTGCTTGATGAATCGATTGAAGACTCACAAATTGAAGCAGTCGATGCGGATTATGATGCTTTAAATAATGAATTTCAGCCAGGCATAGTGGACATTGACCGTCATAATAAATGGTTAATGTGGTCGTTATATTTTTTAGGGCATCTAGATACATATTAGCTAAGTAGTTGATACGTCATTTGATTTACGTAGACATGGTTGAGAGTTTTCATAAAATCAGCCATGCTTTAACAAGATGCCTTGGCGGATATGAGTGCATGGGCTAGATGCAAGCCACTGAGATAAGCACCCTGTACCTTGCCACCATTCATCCAATCCCCACAAATGCCAATCCGCTCAGAGTCATCGTAATGGTAAACATCTGTGATACTGTTTGCAGTGTCTGCATATAGCCAACGGTGTAAGCTGAACTGTTGAGGAGCTTGTAAAGCGTTAGCAGATGCTTGCACTGAGGTGTCCAACTTAAGTAATTGATGAAACGCAGATAGCATTTCTTGCGCAACCCAATCGCGGTCGGCATCCACTTGCGTGGCACTCCATTCCGCGGCAGCATGCAACACCCAAACCTCTGCATTGGAATGTGTTTGGCGACCCGGTTTCGCACTATTTCTGGCAACCCAACTTAAGACGCCAGTTTGCACAAAAAGCCCATCAAATTTGCATGGAATAGTTTGATCAAATTGCAGCATCAAGGCAAAGCAAGGGCGCATTTCAACAGCATTGCACAAACTAAAAAGCGTTGCAGAGGTGTGTTTTAACAATTGGGCTGCTTGTGGGGCAGGGATGGCCAATATCACTTCATCAAAGCTCTCTGGGTAGACCCCCTGTTCCATCACATTCACCAGCCATTGCGCATCTTGTTGATGAATGCCAATCACGGTGGACTCAGGTACCACATTTAAGGTTTTAGCTAACCATTTGGCGGGTGTGTAATTGCTTGGGTAACCCACATAGCGCGTGTTTTTGCCATCATCCACCTTGGGAATCAAGCTTTTACCATCAAATACCATCAAGCGTGGTTGCCATACTCTTGCCACATCTTGCGCAACCCAACATTGTACTTCTGCATCAAACAACGGGTCGCGCGCAGTAAAGTACTGTGCACCATGGTCACATTGCCACGCATCCGTCACGCGTGTGGATAATCTTCCAGATACGCCTCTGCTTTTCTCAAATAAAGTCACTGCAAAGCCTGCTTTTTGTAGCGCAGTGGCACAACTTAAACCAGCAATCCCAGCCCCAATAATAGCAACGCGTTTATCTGTACACATAGCCTACACCCAGCCTTGTAACCAAATTGAAGAATCGTTTAACGTTTGCCAAGCAATTTGCTGAACGCGCTTGGAATGCACCGCCTCAATCTCAATGTATTCAATGGCTTGTTCAGCTTGTTCGGGCACTATCAATTTGGTGACCATAAAATGCTTCTCTTTATGCGATGGCGTAACTGCGGTCCATTTACTCTTCAATAACTTCTTTGGTGTGGTGATGCGTTTTGCACTGTTCATGATATGGATGGTTAAGCGATTGTTTGTTTGATGCATTCAAATGATTTATTGCTTCGTCAATGAAACGTTTATCTTCAATGGCACTCCATCCACCATAGAATTTGGAGAGCTTATGAATAAAGTTGCGGTTATCACTGGAGCAAGCGGAGGATTAGGCCAAGCTCTGGCCAAAAAGTTGCTAGCAGAACAATGGGAATTAATATTGGTGGGTCGAGATGCCGACAAACTCAAATCAGCTTATGGCAATAAGCATACTCAAATCATTGCCGATTGCTCGCAAGTATCGGGTGCTCAACATGTGTTTGAAGCCATACGCAATCAACAATTAATGCCCACTACGCTGGCACATTGCGTGGGGAATATTCGCTTGGGCGCGTTGCATCGTATGCAAGAAGTAGACTTTATGGATTGTATGCAGGCCAATTTATTCAGTGCTTTTCATACGTTAGCAGCATTCACCCATCATTTAAAACAAGCCTCTATGCCAGGTGCTGCCGTGTTGATGTCATCCGCTGCTGCACAAATTGGTACACAAAACCATGAGGCCGTTGCAGCCGCTAAAGGTGGCGTAGAGGCTTTGGTGCGCAGTGCCGCAGCCACTTACGCCAGTGCAAATATTCGTGTGAATGCAGTTGCCCCTGGTATTTTAGATACCGCGGCATCTGCCAATATTTTAAGCAGCGAGCTCATGCGTGAAGTGGCCGCAAAACAATACCCACTCAAAGGCATTGGCAAAGCCGAAGACGTCGCCGATTTGATGGCTTGGTTGTTATCAGAACATGCGGCCAGAGTGACCGGTCAGGTGTGGTCTATTGACGCTGGATTTTCTGTCATTAGACCGATTGTCAAATAAAGCTCAAACACTACCGAGTTCTATTGAATCAATTATCAATTATAAAAAGCATGAAAGCCTTGTTGTTGCAAAATTTCGAGCGATGACTCTTTTGTTGTCATCAGGATAGTTAATCTGTACCAAAAGTTAGCTTTCAGATTTCCATCGTCTAATCTTGGCCAATTTGAAATTTGGCCAGTTCAAATACCTTAAGCTACGGCCTTAGGGAGTTTTTCAATTCATCCATTTCTTCAAAATTAAGCAACAGACCTAACTCAATTATTACCAAAAATTATCAATCAGGTTTCACTGACTGGATTGCTGTATGCCATATATAATTGTGACAAAAATGTGACAATTTTATGACAAATCTAAATTTACTTTGGCGCTTAAAATCCTTTGGTGATGACATGACAAAAAATACCCGATTAGCAAACTATTTATTAATCACAGCATTTTTCACGCATCCAGCATTGGCGTTGGATTTGTATGTGGATACGGAGACTCAACAGATTTATGCCGCGCCGGGCAACAACCGGGTCAAGCTAGGTTCGTTTGAGAAAAAAGAGGACATTGATCAGCTTAGGGCCACATTGAAAGCGGAGATTGAAGAGGAACTGCGCTTGAAGCAAACGCCTCATAACAACGCGCCGATTAACAAAGATCCGATTGCTTTAGCCCAAACCATCAAAACGGAGGAGGAGTTGGCCAAAGAATCTCCAACTCCTAAGCAGAACAAGGGGACAATCCCTGCAAGTGTGGGTTATGGCAAAAATGGTTTTGAATTTAGAACGGAGGACAATAAGTTTTCACTCGCAATTCAAAACAGAATTCAGGCACGTTATGCGGAGCCATTTGATAGTGATCCAAGAACCTTGGCAGATTTAAATCGCGATGAAAATTCATTCATGATCCGTCGCGCACGCACTAAGTTAAATGGGCACGCGTATTTTCCCTGGCTGAAATACTACATGCAATATGATTGGTCTCAACCGGTGTTGCGAGATTTAAATTTAACCGTCGACAAATATAAATGGGCGCAAGTGCGGGTAGGGCGTGGAAAAGTGAGCTACAACAATGAGCGCGTTACATCCTCCGGCAGTCAACAGTTTGTCAATCGCTCAATCGTTAATGATATATTTACCGTTGATCGTCAACAAGGGTTAGAAGTTAAAGGTAATTTGTTTCCTGATACTTGGTACGACCTCACCTATTACTTTGGAGTGTTTAGTGGTTTGGGGGTTGGGGAGAGAAACAATGATGATGGAAACATGATGTATTCCGGTCGTTTGCAGTGGAACGTGCTGGGTGGTGAAATGAAGTTTAGCCAGTCCGATCTAGAGTTTCACGAACAACCGGCACTTAATATCTCATTGGCTGCCAACACCAATACAAGCAAATGCACAGCGTTTGAAACAGATAGCCGTAGTTGCAGAAGATTGATAGATGTAAATGCTAGCGGAGGGGCGAGATACCGCGATCCATCAAACACAACAGCTGCTGGTGCGCAAAATGGCCAATACGAGATTAGCCAAGTAATGGAAGAAGTGAATTTTAAATACAAAGGATTTTCATTGTTACATGAGCTACATGCCAAAAGAATTAAAGACACATTAAACAATGATGAAGAGACAAAGTTGCTGGGCGGATTTGTGCAGGCCGGATACTTCCCACATAGAGTCATTAACTTTATTCCTTCAGGTGTTGAAGTGGCTGGGCGTTACGCTTTTGTGGATATGGATACTGACCGTGATAATGATAAACAGACGGAATTTAGCGCTGTCATCAACTACTTCTTAGAAGGGCATTTCAATAAACTCAGTTTGCAGTTTAGCCGTTTGAGTGTTGAAAGCCCTATCGATCAGGAAAAGGATTTTGAGAACAGAATGTGGGCGCAATGGGATCTATCGTTCTAATAAGTTTAGGCTAGCATCTGACAGGTAAACTCCTGTCAGTAGGTCAATAGTGAAGATATCGGCTTGGATGGAATAGCGTTAAGACGAAATCAATTTTATTTTTCCCTGACTTATATTTAATACCATTAACTTCCATATGCACAGGGTCTTCAGAGCTTCCTATGGATAGTAGCGTTCATTTCTCTCCATGTTTAATACGTTTGGTTGTTTTTTGGATAAACCAAAGGCTACGAAATCAGCCCTCTGTAATGGTTCCACCATTTAAACCCAGAATTGAGGAGAACATTTTCTGCAAGATTTATGGAAAGTTGTTTCCTACAATAAAAATTGAGCCTGAATAGGATCCTTGGAATCTGTCTATTGGTTTGCCAGTCCACAAAACAGAGTCATCATTCAAAGCCTTATAGCTAGGATCTTGTTGATTATATGGGTAGTATTTATTAGCCTTCAAAGTTACAGTCTTAGTATTACCAGCCCCTGTCAGTTGTGGCAATTTTGTACCAGCTGCAATCACTCCTACTAGATTAGCGCCGGGCTCTTTAATCAAATTCCACCTAACTGGTTCAGATCCGCTTAGCAATAGTACGATTGGTCGTTTCGACTTTTTAATTATTACATTAATGCCTGAGGACGACCTATCCTTAGCCTCATAAACGCCAATTGCTTCTATTTGAGCGTTAGATGGAATATTCCCCAGCATTCTATTCGTTGCTTCTGAGATAGCTTGCCTTTTTAGTTCGTTAGCTGCCAGACTATATTCACTCGCTGAATAAGATGTGTCTGATACAGAAGAATTAACAGCAGTCATTGGTGAAGAGGACACATTTCGATTCTGCTCACTTTGCTTAAGTTGGTCCTGTAAAATCTTTTCTCTGAGCTCAGCTAGGTTTGTCACGGATGCGCTTTTCCCTCCTATTTTCTGCTGCACCCTACTTATCTCTTGGGCGGCATTCATTGCCGCTTCTCTAGCTTTAGCTATTCTCTCTTCATTTTCTAGAGCTGCTAGCTGTATTTCAAGTTTTCGACCTGCAACTACATTTGCAAGAGGCTCCGGCATTCCAATTTTCAGCTCGTCTGCTACCCAGACTTTTTGACGTTCTCTTCGCATAAAGCCTGCGCGTCCATCCAGAGGATAAATCTCACCAGAGTTTGCCTCGACTGTTTCAACTGGGGATAAGGTCGAATTCTTCATATTTAACACCCAAGGCTGATAGCGGCTTCCTCCGGCAGAATGATGGTAACTATCAACTAAAATTGTGTCCTCACCCAGTTTGGCGGCGTATCTACTCAGCAGCAAATCTTTTGTTTCGAATACCTTTTCCTCACCTGTCTCAAAATTAACGAGCATAAAATTTTGATGCCCTGTAGAAAAGGCAATGGCCTTTCCGCTAAGCATCAGTGATAGTGTGTTCGGATTAACTCCTTCTTTGGAAGTAAGTTTGAAACTTTTAACAATTGAACTATAAATTCCCTCTGCCGAGCGGGTATTTTCGACTAACAATATCTCCGAATAAGAACCAATCAGAACACGAGATGGTGAGTCATTAATTGGTAGCGCCCAAGAGCCATAACCATCAGGCGCAGATGGATAAGATTTAATCTCAGTCGTTTTGAAATCAACCAACATCGTCACATTTTTGCCGTTTATAAATTTTTTTACTAATACAGAGTCAATTTCAGGGAGCCAAGCATCAAGCTCGGGGAAGTCCTTTGCTAGCCATAGATTTTCCCCACTTTCTGTACTGATAAAACGAATGTCTCGATTGTTAACAGGGATGGCAACCACTCTACCATTGGGAGATATTGAAAAATTTCTCTGAGACGCGTCTGAGATCAGTGGCAGATTGATAATCTTTTTCCCACTAGGGATTTCAACGGAAACAAACACGTTCCGCTCACCTCTGATAACAGCTACTCCTGCTTTTGCGGCTGACTTAGCCGAGCTCACCTGAATGCCATCTGCAGAATGGATTATAGAAGGTAATCCTATTTTTGTTAGTGGGCGCAGTGGCTCTCCGGATAGATGGATACCAACGAGTTTAAGACCAATAAGCTGTAGCAATTGCTCATCTTGCTCTCTCAGGCAGTCTTGATCTAATTTCAACTTTTTGACAATTTCGACTGAGTCAAATCGACTAATGCTGATGCCTTGAGCACAAGTAAGCGCTCTGAGTGCTAGTTTTGATTCATAGATGTTTCTAAATAAAACCTCAGACTTATCGCTTTTCGGTGCTATGGCATCAAGATTTTCTAACGAAATGCGTACATCAGCACTAGGAGGGAATGCTTTGGTGATTTTTTCTATTGGCGATAGTTGAATGTCCATATGCCAGCCAAAGGCAAGTCCAGATATCAATAAACAGAGTGCTAGTAACTTATACATATTTTCTCTTATAACTAATAGCAGAAATGGTTTAATTAAAGCTTAATTACCCACTGAGAATGCAAGGCCTGACTCTGCGCCATGAAACTTTTCTATTCTTTTCCCATCTTTTTCTAAAATCTCTTGCTCAAAACTCTTGTATTCCGGACTGTTTTTATCAAAAGCGCAATTGCCGATTCTTAGACTTTGTTGTGTCGAGTATTCCGTGTTATCAAGATTGACTGAGGAAAATGGCTGTCCTGAATATTTTATTTGTTGAAATACTCCAATTAATCTGGAACCTGGTAATTTGATAATTTTCCAGTTCACAGTTGTACATGAACTTAAAAACAGAAATATAGGCCTATCAGTTTTCTGAATCGTCACTTGAATCTCGTTAGATGTGACATTCTTGGCATTCTTTACACCAACAAACTCATATCTGGTGTTGGTCGGCATTTTTGAATTTAGAAAGCTGGATTTCATTAGGGTTGTATTAGGTAAATTGCTTTGAATAGATTTTCCAGCGCCCCCCTGTAATGAATGCCCGGTTGTTGGGTTTATGCGACGAGGCATTTGCTCCATTTCGGGTTGAGGTTCATCATCGACTGGTATACCAAAGAGTGCAATTTCTCGCTCGCTTTGTGCTTTTTCCAACATTAATTTAACTTGTTCCTCTGCTTTTCTTTCAGCAACCAGGCTAGCTAAAGGTTGAGACGGAGTCGTCTCTATATTATTGCCCACCCACAATTTTCCATTTTTTAATTTTTGAAATCCTTGCCCATCATTTAATGCAGATAGCATATGATTGTCACCATCATCTGCAAGCACTTTGGAAACGCTCAAATTTTTCAGATTGAATATAACTTGTGTATCACTGTTATTTAGTTTTGTTAGTAATCTCTCATCGTCAATTTTTTCAAATTTGTTATCCAAAATGGGATACGTCTCAATCTGACTCAATGTGCCATCGTCTAGTGCGTATCTAGCCAAGAATTTATACATTGTAAAAATGGCCACGTTGCCATTCATCATAACTATTGGAGCTTTGGCGGGGCTATACTGATTTTGCTTTGGATAAAATTCTTTGACGATGGTTGATTTAATTCCTGAAGCAGTTCTCTCATTTTGAGCAATATAAAATGCATTATCAGTACCAACTAAAACATGCTCTGATGAGGGGCTTGCTACTGTCCCCCAACGCAATGGTTTCGTGTCAATTTCATACGGGATCACTTTGCCAGTAAGGAAGTCTGCCATCAAAATTGAGTTGTTAGTGTTATGTTTTAATAGCGCTGCAGACATTTTAGGCAGCCAAGCCTCAAGAGTGATGGTTTGATCTATGCGACCAAGTATGTTGCCTGTTTCGGTATCTAAAAATAACATCTCGTTATTGGCGTATGGTTTATGCACCGGCACTGCGGCTATGCGTCCATTGGGAGATAGTGAAATTTGACGTATATCAGCGCCATAAACGGGACCTAATTTGACAATCTTTTCACCAGCTTTAATATCAACAGACATCAATAACGTAGAGCCATTCGAGGCACCTTCTTCGCCAGCTAATACTGCAATACCGGATCCAGCAGAAAACGTTGCAGCTGCAGTGGACCAATTGCTTGGTTGATAAATAAATATGTTTTTGTCTAGTGCAACCTGTGGTCTCAAGGCCGGTTGACTGAGTCGTAAGCTTATGCGTCGCATTCCAAGGTGCTGCAGAAGCATATTGTCCATGGCTTCTAAGCAGTTAGATTGAATAGGTAGCTGTTTAACTTTTTTTAGAGAGTCGAGCCGACTTAGAGTTAAGCCTTTGATACAGGTGTGATACCTGTAAGCCAAGAGCTCATCGTACCTCGAGCTAATTGACTTAAAAGGGATGTTATTGGTCGAAGCTAAGGATTCAGTATCCTCAAGAGCAATTGTAACTTCAGCACTAGGTGGGAATGCTAAATTGAATTTTTCTTGTGGAGAGAGAGCGAAATCTACACTCCATCCATATATTAGGGTCCCCAAGAGCACGCATAGTATTATTGTTTTACGCATATTATTTTTTTCTTTTTAACGTTAAGTCACATACAACTGCAAGCAGATAGTAATTAATTTAAAGTTATGAGGCAATTAGTTTTAAGGATGCAACTTTCCTAACGTAATGTAAGGCTTTTTTTAATAAATTCTTTGCTGGGATATATCGCTTGTCAATTTATTCGTTATCAATTGCATGCTGCAAGCTTTATGTAAAGTTAAAAGTCCAAGGTTGCTGGAACTCTTCATTGCAGTAGATTGGGATAGTATGGGCATGTACAAAAAATTTTTGTAATACATTGAGTTTTTGAATGTTTAATAACTCAGTGGCGCGCTCGGCGGGAGTCGAACCCACGACCTTTGGCTTCGGAAACCAACACTCTATCCAACTGAGCTACGAGCGCAACTTGCGGATTATAACAAAATAGCCATGCGAACATTGCCAATCTTTTACCTGAGCAAACTTAAATGTATAATGCATAACTTAATTCAAACTAAACATGGGAAAACAGGCAATGGGGAAAAAAGAAGAGGGTTATTCTAGTTCTAGCTTTTGGCAGTTGATGATCGCTATTCCGGGCAGCATTATTGGTTTTACAGTGCTGATTTCCGCGCTTGCTTATTTCTTTGGAAGCGGGGAAACAGCGCCTGCACCAGCTGCAGCACCTGCGCCAGCCGCTGAAGTTGTAACCAAAGCGGATGAAAATATTGCCCCAGTAGCAGAGGTGCAAGTGGCTGAAGCCGCGACTGAAAAAGTAGAAAAAACAGGCCAAGAAGTGGTGACCGCTGTATGTTCAATGTGCCATGCAGCCGGTTTGATGGAGTCACCAAAACTGGGCGACAAAGGCCAATGGGCACCGCGCATTGCTCAAGGTTATGAAACCTTAGTGAAACATGCGATTGAAGGTATCCGTAACATGCCAGCACGTGGCGGCAATCCTGATTTGACTGACAACGAGATTGCAAGCGCGGTTGCAGTGATGGCAAATGATGCAGGTGCGAGCTTTGACCCTGCAACACTGAAAAAATAATTGAATTACTTTTACGCAAAGCCGCTTAAATTTTAAGCGGCTTTTTTTCTGGGTAAACGCATGGCGACATATGCAATTGGTGATGTTCAGGGCTGCTTTTATGCTTTCCAAGCATTGCTCACCAAGCTAAATTTTAATCCAACCCGCGATCGCATTTGGCTGGTCGGTGACATGATTAACCGTGGCACTGGATCGCTTGAGATGTTGCGATGGTGTGTGGCAAATCAGCATGTGATTAAGGTGGTGTTGGGGAACCATGATTTGCATGCGATTGCAGTGGCGCATAGCATACGTCCGCCGCATCGCAGCGATACATTGCAGCCTGTATTAAATGCACATGACGGGATGCAATTGCTAGAGTGGTTACGTCACCAGCCCTTAATGTTGGTAGAAGATGATATTGCGATGGTACATGCTGGGATGTTGCCGCAATGGTCGATAAACCAAGCGTTAGGCTATGCTGCAGAAGTTGAGGCGGTGTTGCAACATAACAATTACATTCAGTTTTTGCAGCACATGTATGGCAATCACCCTCATGTTTGGCATGATGATCTACAAGGAATGGAACGCTTAAGACTCATCACAAACGCTTTTACACGTATGCGTATCTGCAATGCTTTAGGTGAGTTAGATTACGGATTTAAAGGCGAGCTCGCTGATATCCCCCCTGGTTTTATGCCTTGGTTTCAGGTGCCTAACCGCTTGTCAGGAGATACGACTATCGTTTGTGGGCATTGGTCTGCATTAGGGTTGCATCAGCAGGATAATGTGCGTGCGCTGGATACTGGCTGTTTGTGGGGTGGGCAATTAACAGCTCTATGCTTAGAAACCGAAGCAATTACCCAAGTGGATTTTGACCCCAGAGATAAAGATTAAGCTTGGTTAAGGGGGCGATAACGCTGTTTGAACTTGGCCAATATCGCCTCACGCGCGGCGTGGCTAACTGTTTGCCGAGTCTGACCAGCACAGGCAATAGGAGCTAGAAAGTGTAGTTCAACCACTGGATGTCGCACTCGTAATATCTGATCCATAGATTCAATCATTGACGTTTCTCCTGCATAAGCCATCGCTAAATTTGGCTGACCGTCTGGAGTTGGGTAATAAATAGTCAAAGGCCATATGTTAGCTTTTGCATCAATCGCCGCCTGAATAATGCTGGTTTTAAAAGGCAACACATGCGTGCCATCGGTGGTAGTACCCTCTGGAAAAAAACAAACATTTTCTAATTGAATCAGGCTATCTGTAGTGATCTCTACGATACGGGCGGCATCTTTGCGTATGGTGCGATTAATGAAAAGAGTGCCTGATTTGGTAACGAGATAACCAAATACCGGCCAACTTTTGATTTCAAGTTTCGCAATAAAACGAACTGGAATGATGCTGTTGAGCGCGTGAATATCTGACCAAGAGATGTGATTAGCGACGAACATGGTTTGTCTTGTGCTGTCATCTGGTGCGGTGCCGAACACCGTTACGCGTATATTAAAACAGCTAAGTAAAAGACGGCACCACCATCGTATGATGCGCCCGCGCTGGTGCGCGTTGACCAATGGCAACACGCCTGCGGCAATTAATAAGCCGACAAGCGTATGCACGATGACCCGCGCGATGCGGAAATAACGAATAAGTGTTGGGGTTTGTTGCAAATTACTTTAAGAAATGCGCGGCATATCTTTTATTGATTCTCGATAAAGGCAACATTACCAGCATATCTGCTGTATTGAAATAGGCATCCCAAGCTGGTTCGCTACAAATATAGGCGCCAAGACGCAAATAGCCTTTAATTAACGGTGGGCAGGCCACCTGCATGTCTTGATTGAGTGCCTCAATCGGTAAACGATTGTGCGGGAACACATGATATTCCGGTGGTGCTAAATAGTCGTCCTTCAAGCGGTTAAACAGAGAAGCAGCAGCATGACCACCGTCGTTCATGGGTACGCTGGCGCAACCAATCATATATTCGTAGTGATGCATCTGCATGTATTTAGCCAAGCCCGCCCATAGCATAGTAATGGTGCCACCACTGCGGTAATCCTGATGCACACACGCGCGACCCACTTCAACAGTACGGTCAAACAAATGAGAGATGCGGCTTAAATCAAACTCGCCAGCTGAATAATAACCGCCAGCTTGAGCTGCTTGATGTGGGTTTAAAATACGATAGGTACCAATCACTTGATGTGTGCTGCTCTCGCGAACTAATAAGTGATCGCAAAAGGCATCAAATCCATCAATATCTAGTCCGCCAGTACCGCTCACTTGCGCGCCCATTTCCTCGGCAAATACTTTATAACGCAAGCGCTGAGCTTCGGCGATTTCTGCTGGGGTGCGAGCAATAGACAGGTATAAGCGGCTTTGGGCTTGATTCGATTCTTGATTGAGTGCTTTTTGAAACATATCATCTCTCCGTGAATTTGAAGAGATGATAGGTAGGCTAGATGAACATTACATGACGGCGTAGTGACAGTTTAATGAAACGCCACCACTGGCTAATAGATGAGCGTTAGTGAGTGACGCGCGAAGTCTCGCCGTTTTCTACAATACGCACTTTTTCGCCAGGACTAAACGCTTCGTCGGCTTCTTGTACAATTGCGATTAAACCACCGCCATCCAGTTTCACGGTGATTTCAATACCGTCTTTGCGGGTCACTACTTCCTCAGCAGCAGAGCCGGCAAGACCACCAGCCACCGCACCAATCACTGCAGCAATAGCGCTCCCGCGGCCACCACCAACAGAACTGCCGGCAATGCCACCAATGGCGCCACCAGCTACAGTACCTACCGGAGATTTGGTACCTTCCAGTTTAACTTGGCGCACACTTTCTACTACGCCGGTTTTGACTGTCTGCACTTTACGCGCATCTTCGCGTTTATACACACTGCCCGAATTAGAGCTGGCACATGCCGCTAAAAAGGCTGTGATGGCGATAAGGCTTGCTAGTTTGATATAACGCATAGGATGCTCCTAAAGTGATCGTTTTGGTTGTGTAAGTTATGGTTGCGTAAGTTTTTCTGTAGCGGCCACTTCTTTGACCAGCGCATGGCTATAGATGTTCTCAATTTCTTCACGCGTTGGCTGATGATTTTGTCCGCCACGGCTGGCGATTTTAATTGCACCCATGGTTGAAGCTAGTCTGCCACACGTTGGCCAATCCCAGCCTCTGACAATTCCATACAGCAATCCTGCACGGTATGCATCACCACAGCCAGTGGGATCTACTATCTTATCTGCGTTAACGCACGGAATCTCAAAAAGTTGACCATCCGCATAAATTTGCGAGCCATTACCGCCTAAAGTGACAATCAATGCTTTTACTTTCCCTGCAAGCTGTTCAAGGCTTAAGCCAGTTTTGTCTTGAATCACTTGTGATTCATAATCGTTCACCGCCAGATAATCAGCCATCTCGATAAAGTGTAACAACTCTTCACCATTGAACATGGGCAAACCTTGGCCGGGGTCAAACATAAATGGAATCCCTGCTTCATGACATTCACGCGCATGCTGGAACATCCCATCTCGGCCATCCGGTGCAATAATGGCAAGGCTAACGTCTTTGGTGTCTTTAACGCTGTTTTGATGTGATTCCACCATCGCACCAGGGTGGAAAGCAGTAATCTGGTTATCTTCAGTATCCGTCGTAATAAAAGCTTGTGCGGTAAAGCTGTTAGCAATTGGCTTAATATGCGCTTGATTCAATTGGTACTTCTCTAACCATTTGGCGTAGGGTGAAAAGTCTTCACCAACGGTAGCCATAATGAGTGGATTGCCTTCCAATAACTGCAGGTTGTATGCAATGTTGCCGGCAGTACCGCCAAACTCTCTACGCATTTCCGGTACATAAAAAGCCACACTCAATTTATGAATCTTGTCTGGCAAGATATGATTTTTGAATTGATCTTGAAACACCATGATGGTGTCGTAAGCAAGTGAACCACAAATAAGAATATGCATGATAAGCGTACAAAATGATAATGCGCCATTATCCTGTAGCTTAGCAGCGCAAAGCAAGCTTTACGCGCTGGTAGGGGAGATTATCGGCGGGCGCCGTCAATCAAAATTTTGGCTGCTTGCTTAGCGTACTTAATCGCGCCAGAGCCGCGCTGCATTTGTTCGGCCTGAACCGCGCCTTCAAAGAGTAAAGATAATTGTAACGCCAAACCGTCCGCATCTTTAATATCTGCTTCTGCCGCCAATTGGGCAATGTATTGCCTAAACTGTTTGGACTGCTGTGAAGAAAGCTGATGAATCGGATTCTGTTCATCCGGAAACTCTGCTGAGGCTTTAATGAACCCCATCCCTAAAAAACTAGGCGAGCTCACCCATTCTTCAATAAAATCAAATAGTTGCTGTATTTTATCAGCAGGTTTTCCGCTACGGGCGCTAAACTGGTTTTCTAGCCAAGTTTGAAAGTCGTCTTGGCTTTTACGCAAGACTTCCAATATCAAGGCTTCTTTGGTGTGGAAATACTTATATAGCGTCATTTTAGTAGTGCCTGCTTCAGCCACAATAGTATCTACACCAGTCGAGTTAATCCCTCTCGTTTGAAAAAGATCGGTTGCAGTGCTTAATATGCGGTCACGTAATACAGACATAATTTTATTATACTAATCTGTATATATAGTGCAAGTGTATTTTTCAGGCGTAATTTCGTTAGCGTAGATTAAGCGCTAGCTTTTGGAGTTAGCCATTAACATAGGCGTGTAGTTGCACTTCACCATGTCGAGCAATTGATTGGTCAGTGCTTGCTCGTCTGGATTGGTTGAAATTTGACCTAAAACCACGTTTTCAAAATACACTTTTTTATAAGAATCAGGTAGTTGCAATGCCTCAACTAGCTGACAATCCCCCTTGCGCATTTGTTCTATCCTTGCAAACAGAGCTGCAGTTTTTGCTGGGCTAGCGCTTTGGCTGGTCGCATCAGCAACCATGCCTGATGTCACCAATCCAGTAAACTGCTGTGAAGCTTGGAGTGTCGAGCTGTCATGACTGTCCCAATACTGAAAGCCTAGCAACGTACCAATCAATACCATTGCGCTTGCTGCAACTGCGTATGCTGATTTCTTGGGAATCAAGAACTCACGCTTGGTTTGGGCGGAAATTAGAGCTTTGGCTGCATTTTGGGCGTGAATCAGGCTAGCTGGGTTATGGTGGAGCAGCTTTTCTTGCGCTGCAGCAATCGCCATAAAATAGAGTTGGTTGGCTAACAGCTCTGGCATGGCCACTCCAGCTTTGGCACTCTCAATGGCTAAATATTGTACCAGCGGCTTTTCGTCATGGGATATTGTGTGCGAAATTTGAACATTAATATGCGGCGCATCTAGCCAATCGTCGAGCACAACAAACAAATTAAGCAAACGCGAGTGTGGCGAGTTGCTCGATTTTTTGAGCATGGCTATCAGCCATTCTGAGTTGAGAATATCCATTTTATCCCTCGCCTAAAAAGGCTTTACTACCACTAAAATAACGACAGCAAAAAGTACCATGACTGGAATTTCATTGAACCACCTAAACCATACGTGGCTGTGCTGGTTTTTCCCAGCCTTAAGCTCTTTCATTAATTTGCCACAGTATGCATGATAAATGATTAGACCAAGTACCAAAGCCAACTTTAGGTGCAGCCACCCACCCGTGATGCCGTAACCTAGCCACAACCATAAACCAAATCCCAGCGCCAAGAAAGCCAGTGGAAACATAAAGCGGTATAGCTTGTGTTCCATTAGTTCAAGTCGGGATAGGGTGGCAGCATCATTGACCATGGCGTGGTTCACAAACAAGCGCGGTAAGTAGAATAAGCCAGCAAACCAACTGGTCACAAAAATAATATGCAGCGCCTTAATCCACAACATTAAAGTAGCTCTTTATCCAACAATTGCCGTAATTGCACAAAATTGAGCTCGCCAATAATCCGCTGAAGACGATTCCCTTGTTTGTCATAGAGGAAAGTAGTGGGCGTTAGGTTGACCCCGCCGAATGCTTGCACCATCTCGCTCAGGCCGTCATGCATGACAGGGAAGGGCAGCGATTTTTGGGTGCTGTAATTGAGTACTTGCGCTGGTGGGTCGTAAGGCATTGCCACTGCCACCACCTCAAACCCTTTTGCTTTATATTGATTGTAAGTATTGATGAGGTCTGGCATTTCTTTGATACAGCCGGGACAGTCGGTGGCCCAAAAGTTGACCAATACTACCTTACCTTTTAATGACTCCATTGTAATCTTCTCACCTTGCAAAGTGGTGAAGGTGACATCAGGTGATCGGGGCTTTTGAGCTAAGCTAATTATCAACGCTGCCAGCAGAATTAGGAGCGTGATTGGAATGAGTATTTTTTTCAATGTTGTCATCATAAAATTGTAACGTACTTTATATGCGCTAGGTATCAATAACCACAGAACGTTTGCAGTTTTTGTGCAGTCTACAGCATGATATAATTTGTTTTTCGATTGTAATCAACCATCAATGAACGCACCGACACCAGCTGCTTTTCTTCAATCTGACGCCATGCCTGTCACGCGCTTGCGTGAGATCCCGTACAACTACACATCTTTTTCAGACCGTGAAATCGTTATTCGGTTTCTGGGAGAAGAGATATGGGAGATATTAAATACGCTGCGTGAGCAGCGTAAAACGGGCCGCAGCGCACGCATGTTGTTTGAAGTGTTGGGGGATTTATGGGTGGTAAGCCGCAATCCATATCTGCAAGATGATTTGTTGGATAACCCGAAACGCCGTAAAGCTTTGATTGATGCGCTTTACCATCGCATTTCTGCGATTGATGAGCGTAGCGCTGGTAATGCGCAAGTGCAAAAATTGGTAGCAGCAGCCAAGCAAGCTGTAAAAAAATTCAGTGATGACTTCCGTCAAACCTATGATTTGCGTAAAAAAGCGTTGAGCAAACTGAGCAAATACACGCGTAAAGACAATATTCAGTTTGATGGCTTGGCACGTGTGTCTCATGTAACAGATGCGACCGACTGGCGCGTTGAGTATCCATTTGTAGTCTTGAATCCGGATACCGAAGCTGAAATTGCCTATTTGGTTAGAGCCTGTATTGAGTTGGGCTTAACTGTGATTCCTCGCGGTGGCGGAACAGGCTATACCGGTGGCGCTATTCCACTCACGCCATTATCTGCTGTGATTAATACTGAAAAATTAGACCAGCATACCGGTGTACAAATGCGTACTTTGCCAGGTGTTGCGCGCCAAGTGGCCACCATTGAGTGTGGTGCAGGCGTAGTGACACGTCGCGCGATGGAAGCAGCAACGGATGCTGGCTTAGAGTTCGCGTGTGATCCAACCTCTGCTGATGCGTGTTGTATTGGCGGTAACGTGGCTATGAACGCCGGCGGTAAAAAGGCTGTGTTATGGGGTACGGCATTAGATAACCTTGCTTCTTGGCGCATGGTAACGCCGGATGCTACTTGGATGGAAATTGAGCGCCTAGACCACAACTTGGGCAAGATTCATGATATTGAAATGGCGCGCTTCAAAATCAGCCGCTATGACATCGATATGAAAACGCTGCTGGCAGAACCGGAAATCATTGCGATTCCGGGGCCGAGCTTCCGTAAAGTGGGATTAGGTAAGGATGTGACGGATAAATTTTTATCCGGCTTGCCAGGGATTCAAAAAGAAGGTTGTGATGGTTTAATCACAAGCGCGACGTTTATCCTGCACCGCATGCCTAAGTATGTACGCACTATTGCGCTGGAATTTTTTGGCAATGTGTCACATGCGGTACCGGCCATCGTAGAAATTAAAGATTACCTAGACGCCACTGCTAAGCAAGAGCCAGCTGTCATTATGGCAGGCTTGGAGCATATGGATGAGCGCTATATCAAAGCAGTGGGTTATGCCACCAAAGCGGCACGTCAGCAGCGTCCTAAAATGGTATTGCTGTGCGATATTGCCTCTGACGATGAAAATGCAGTGGGTGAGGTAGCATCTGCCGTGGTGCGTATGTGCAATGCACGAAATGGCGAAGGATTTATTGCTGTTTCTGGTGAGGCGCGCAAAAAATTCTGGCTAGACCGTTCACGCACAGCCGCGATTGCCAAACATACCAATGCATTCAAAATCAATGAAGACGTGGTGATTCCATTGCCTAAATTGGGCGAATACTCAGATGGCATTGAGCGCATCAATATTGAGTTGTCGATTCAAAACAAGCTGAAATTGGTTGATGCATTAGAAGCGTTTTTGCAGGGCGATTTGCCAGTGCAGCCTGATGAAGAAGGCAATGCTGATGCTGAGAGCGTGCAATCTAAGCAAGTGATTGGTTTGCAGTTGTTACGTGATTTGCGTGCTAAATGGCGCTTGATTTTGAACACGCTAGACGAGCCGGTGGCGACACTAGGCGAGCTGGGTAAAGACCACACACAGTATGAAAATGTGTTTCGTGCTGTGCAGTCTTACGATTTGCGCATCTCTTGGAAGCGGGAGCTTAAGCGTCCAATGGCGGATATTTTTGCCGGCCGCGAATACCAAAAAATTCTGAACGAGTTGGATGCTATTCACAAAAAAGTGCTTAAAAGCCGTGTGTTTATTGCGTTGCACATGCATGCGGGTGATGGCAATGTGCATACCAATATTCCGGTGAACTCTGATGACTACGGCATGATGCAAGATGCGCATGCTGCGGTAGCACGTGTGATGGCATTGGCCAGACGTTTGAATGGAGTGATTTCCGGTGAGCATGGCATTGGTATCACCAAAATGGAGTTCTTGGATCAATCCACCATTGATACCTTTACCGCCTATAAAAATAAAGTAGACCCCAACGGCCATTTCAATAAAGGCAAATTGCTAATGGGGTCTGGCTTGGATAATGCCTACACACCAAGCTTTGGTTTGCTGGAGCAAGAGTCCATCATCATGGAGCAATCTGCCATTGGCGAGATTGCCGATGATATTTCTGATTGCTTACGATGCGGCAAGTGTAAGCCTGTGTGTTCAACCCATGTGCCACGCGCTAATTTGTTGTACTCACCACGCAACAAGATTTTGGGTACTTCACTGCTGATTGAAGCGTTTCTGTACGAAGAGCAAACGCGTCGTGGTATCTCGCTCAAGCACTTTGATGAGTTCAACGATGTGGCCGACCATTGCACGGTGTGCCATCGTTGTGAGAAACCTTGCCCGGTCGATATCGACTTTGGTGATGTATCTATCAAGATGCGTAATTTCTTGCGCGAGCAAGGCAAGAAGAAATTCAACCCCGGTACCGCCGCGGGTATGCTATTTCTGAATGCAAAAGACCCAGCCACAATTAAGTTCTTGCGCACTACCATGATTGGTTGGGGCTATAAGCTGCAAAATATTGCGCATAGTTTGGCCAAGCGCTTTGGTTTGTTGCGCGATAAGAAAGCGCCGCCAGCTACAGTAGGCAAGCCAGAAATCAAAGCACAGGTGATTCATTTCATTAATCGCCCTATGCCGAGAAAGATGCAGTCTAAGACTTCACGCGCCATGCTAGGTGTGGAAGATGATCATATGATTCCGGTCATTCGTAATCCGCAAAAGGTGACTGAGGATTCTGAAGCTGTTTTCTATTTCCCAGGTTGTGGCTCTGAACGTTTGTTCTCTAACGTGGGACTGGCTACGCAGGCGATGTTGTACGAAGTGGGCGCCATTACAGTATTGCCGCCTGGTTATCTGTGCTGCGGATATCCACAAACATCCAGTGGCAATCATGACAAAGGCCAAGAAATCACTGCGGACAATCGCGTATTGTTCCACCGTGTGGCTAACACACTGAATTACTTGGATATTAAGACGGTGATAGTGTCTTGCGGGACATGTATGGACCAATTGCAGAAATACGAGTTCGAGAAAATATTCCCAGGTTGCCGTTTACTCGATATTCACGAATATCTGATGGAAAAAGACATGCGTCTGCAAGGCGTGACTGGTACACGCTATATGTACCATGACCCATGCCATACACCCATGAAGACCTATAAACCGTTAGAAGTGACTAATAAGCTGATGGGTACGGAAGTCGCTTTGAATGACCGTTGCTGCGGTGAGTCTGGTACCTTTGCAGCTGCACGTCCGGACATTGCCACGCAAGTGAAGTTCCGTAAGCAAGAGGAGCTAGAAAAAGGGATGGAGAAAATGGGTCTCACAGTAGGAGCACCAGAAATGCCTGTCAAAATCCTCACCTCATGCCCAAGCTGCTTACAAGGCTTAGCGCGCTATGGGGACGATACAGGCATTGAAGCGGATTACATTGTGGTAGAAATGGCGAAACATATTCTTGGCGAGAACTGGATGCAAGAGTATGTAGAAAAAGCCAATAATGGTGGGATAGAAAAAGTATTGCTGTAAAGTAATATGCCGTACGCGTCCATTGACGGTGCGGCATGGATGTCTGCCTAGGCAAATAGGGGGAGGCAGTTATTTCATTGCTTTGTAGATGGCATAACCTGCAAGCCCCAGCATTGTTAGCGCGATCACCGCAATCACAATAAAGCTCATCAGACCGTAGTCTGTGGATAGTAAGTCACTGATTATTTTCATTAGTATCTCCTTCGGGTGAGTTCAGTGCATACTTTGACATGCGGCCGCACGCTAGGCTTTGATGTAGCGCAAGAAATGCGGATTTTGCAATCATCGTTAACCTAATCAGTGATAAAGACAGTCTATGCCTCAATTTTTGCTTGGTTTTGCGTTATTAGAATGGAGTCAATGGGTATTCGCAGCAACGCAAGACGGCCGATGGCATTTAGGCATTGGCGATCCCACTGTGTGGGGCTGGTTGACGGTTCTGGCCTACTTGTTGGCAATGGCACGTTGTTTTGTCAAAGCTAAGCAAGACCACTTAGCCGGTTCGCCTTATCAGTTTTGGCTATATTTAGGCATATTTTTACTGTTACTAAGCATCAATAAGCAATTGGATTTGCAAACATGGTTTAGCCAGGTGTTACGAGATTTATCGTTGGCGCATGGCTGGTATGAGCAACGCCGAATACTACAATTGGCGTTCATCGTAAGTATTGCTTCTGTGATGCTAGTATTGTTCGTCACGCTGCGTATTTATTTATGGAACCTGTGGCGCAGCTATAAATTGGTGTGGTCCGGTCTGATTTTACTGTGCGTATTTATACTAATCCGTGCAGCGTCATTTCACCACATAGATATACTCATTCGCCACACGCTGCTGGGCTTAGAACTCAATGTGCTGCTGGAAAATCTCGCCTTGGCCTTAATTATATTAGGCACTTATTTTCACCGGCAGCCATCTTCTTTTCCGCCTACTGTGCCCAATGAAAAAACGCTGACCAATACCGGCTATTACGAAGCGCAAATAGAAGGTGCAGATGTGTTTTGCCCCCGTTGTGCCAGCAAAGCAGTGGCCAAAGCTATGCATGGACGTCCTTTTAAATGCAAATATTGCGCGCACAAATATTTGGTATACGTTAATCAATAATTTTAGTCATTTATGAATATTTACTCACTTGTCAGACCGTTGCTCTTTCTGCTAGATGCAGAAACCGCTCACGATTTAACCTTAACCAGCTTGAAGTGGGCAGAGCGTCTGCACTTGCTACCGGATTACGCTGGAAAGCTTGTGGCTACACCGCGTCAAGTCATGGGCATCAGCTTTCCTAACGCAGTTGGCCTTGCTGCGGGATTAGATAAAAATGCCGCTGTGATTGATGGTATGGCAACCTTGGGTTTCGGCTTTATTGAAGTCGGCACTGTTACCCCACGCCCACAGCCGGGCAACCCAAGGCCTCGTTTATTCCGTGTGAAACAAGCGCAAGGCATTATCAACCGCTTTGGTTTTAATAATTTGGGCGTGGATCATTTGGTAGAAAATGTAAAAGCCGCTAAATATAAAGGTGTGCTGGGCATAAATATTGGCAAAAATTTTGATACACCAAACGAGCGCGCGGTGGATGACTATTTGCACTGCATGCAGAAAGTATATGCACACGCCAGCTATATCACGGTAAACATTTCCTCACCCAATACTAAAAATTTGCGTGCGCTGCAAGAAAAAGACGCATTGTCTGCATTGCTAGCGAGTCTCAAATTTGAGCAAACCAAACTTACGGAACAGCATGGACGTTATGTCCCAATTGCACTAAAAATTGCACCGGATTTAACGTCCGAGCAAGTGTCAGAGATTGCTGATTTGTTAATGCAACACCAGATTGACGGCGTCATTGCCACCAATACCACATTGTCACGTGAAGCAGTCAAAGGCATGCCACATGCTGAAGAAACCGGAGGGTTATCTGGTCGACCAGTCAAAACAGCTTCAACTGTAGTCATTCAGCAATTATCACAACGCTTGCAAGGGGCGCTACCTATTATCGGCGTCGGCGGTATTTTGTCAGGTGCTGATGCAGTGGAAAAAATTGCCGCCGGCGCCAGTTTGGTACAAGTCTACAGTGGCCTCATTTACCAAGGGCCAAAGCTGGTAAAAGATGTTTGTATGTCACTAGGTTAATGCAGTTACCTATTCTCTACTCTTATCGGCGTTGCCCCTATGCCATGCGTGCACGCATGGCGCTGAATGTAGCTAAAATTGATGTTGAAATCCGCGAGATAACTTTACGCGATAAGCCAGCGCATATGCTACAGGTTTCGCCTAAAGGTACTGTCCCTGTGTTGGTTTTACCAGATGGCAGGGTGCTTGAGCAGAGCTTGGATATTATGCTGTGGGCACTGAAAATGCATGACCCGAAAGGTTGGCTGCACGCCAATCATCCTGAGGCTATGCAGTTGATTACAAGCAACGATGCTGATTTTAAGCAGACGTTAGATCGTTATAAATATCCTGAGCGTTATCCTGAATATCCGCAAACTGAATATCGTACACGTGGAGAATTATTCTTACAGCAGTTGGAAAACACATTACAGGCGCAACCTTATCTACTTGGGCAACAACCTTGCGTGGCTGATATTGCAATTTTTCCATTTATCCGTCAGTTTGTTGCAGTAGATGCCGCTTGGTTTTCGCAATCATCCTATGTGGGACTGAGGCGCTGGTTAGAAGGCTGGGTCCAAAGCGATTTGTTTGCAAGTATTATGCAGAAGTACCCTGTTTATCAGCCCTAAAACTGGTAGAGACTAAAATAAAAAAGGCGCAGATGCGCCTTTTTTATTGATTGCAGATGCAGATGGCTTAAGCTGGGGTGTCAACAGTCTCTTGTTCGTTGAATACCAGTTTGATTTGGTCTTGACTGTCAATATCAACATGCACAGAACCACCATTACTTAAGCGGCCGAACAGTAACTCGTCCGCCAAGGCTTTGCGAATAGTATCTTGAATCAAGCGTGCCATTGGGCGAGCACCCATTAGTGGGTCAAACCCTTTTTTGCCTAAGTAAGTTTTCAGTGCATCACTGAACGTTACATCCACTTTTTTCTCATGCAGTTGATCTTCTAATTGCATCAAGAACTTATCAACCACACGGATAATAATTTCGTGTGAAAGTGCGCTGAACGACACAGTGGCATCTAAACGGTTACGGAATTCTGGGCTAAAGAAGCGTTTAAGATCCGCGGCCTCATCTGTCACATCTTTGGCATTGGTGAAACCAATGCTAGCTTTAGACATATTCTCTGCGCCTGCATTAGTCGTCATGATAATCGTCACGTTGCGGAAATCCGCTTTGCGGCCATTGTTATCAGTGAGCGTACCATGGTCCATCACTTGCAACAGAATGTTGAAGATGTCAGGGTGCGCTTTTTCAATTTCATCCAACAGTAATACGCAGTAAGGCTGTTTGGTAATAGCTTCAGTTAATAAGCCACCTTGGTCAAAACCCACATAGCCCGGAGGCGCGCCAATCAAGCGGCTTACCGCATGGCGTTCCATATACTCACTCATGTCAAAGCGAATCAACTCAATGCCCATGATATAAGCTAATTGTTTGGCCACTTCAGTTTTGCCCACGCCAGTTGGACCGCTGAATAAGAAGCTACCAATTGGTTTGTTGTTTTGGCCTAAACCGCTGCGTGCCATTTTCACAGCAGACGCCAACGTCTCAATGGCTTTATCTTGGCCAAACACTACGGCTTTTAAATCGCGCTCAAGTGTTTTGAGTGCATTGCGATCGTCGCTAGAAATATTTTTGGGCGGAATACGCGCAATCTTGGCAATAATGTCTTCAATTTCTTTATTACCAATGACTTTTTTCTGCTTATTCTTAGGCAGAATACGTTGTGCAGCACCCGCTTCATCAATCACGTCAATTGCTTTATCTGGTAAGTGACGGTCGTTGATGTATTTGGCTGATAGTTCAGCCGCAACGGTCAAGGCGCTCACGCTATATTTCACGCTGTGGTGCTCTTCAAATTTCGATTTCAATCCTTTTAGAATCTCAATAGTTTCGGCCACACTGGGCTCAACCACATCGATTTTTTGGAAACGGCGTGATAATGCATGGTCCTTCTCGAAAATGCCACGATATTCCTGATAAGTAGTTGCACCGATGCATTTGAGCGAGCCATTGGATAGCGCTGGTTTAAGCAAGTTGCTCGCATCTAGCGTACCACCGCTGGCTGCGCCAGCACCAATCAAGGTGTGGATTTCGTCAATAAACAAAATAGCATCTGGTTTTTCCGCCAGTTGTTTCATCACTGCTTTTAGGCGTTGTTCAAAATCACCACGGTATTTAGTCCCTGCTAACAACGCACCCATGTCTAGTGAATAGACTGTCGCATTGGCTAATACCTCTGGAATATCCTGCTCGACAATGCGGCTAGCCAAACCTTCGGCAATCGCAGTTTTACCTACGCCAGCTTCGCCCACTAACAACGGGTTATTTTTGCGGCGACGGCATAAGGTTTGAATCACACGCTCCAACTCTTGGCCACGACCAATCAATGGATCTATTTTGCCTGCAGCGACTTGTGCATTTAAATTCAGCGTAAAGTTTTCCAGTGCACCGGTAGGCGCTGCTTCAGCTTCGCTCTCAATTTCCGCACTATCAGCTTTTTCTTCCCCTTCAGGTAGTTTGGCTACACCATGTGAAATAAAATTCACAACGTCTAAGCGGGTAATACCCTGCTGGTGCAAGAAAAACACTGCATGGGAGTCTTTTTCGCCGTAAATGGCTACCAATACGTTAGCACCAGTCACTTCTTTTTTACCAGAGGATTGCACGTGCAACATGGCACGTTGAATTACGCGTTGAAAGCCTAGTGTAGGTTGCGTATCAACCTCACCCTCACCATTGACGGTAGGAGTGTGTTCTTCAATATATTGGTTGAGTTCAGAACGTAGCACATCAAATTTTGCGCCGCACGCACGTAATACTTCCGCTGCGGTCGGGTTATCTATCATGGCCAGTAAGAGATGCTCGACCGTAATGAGCTCATGGCGCTTTTGACGCGCATCCATGAACGCCATATGTAGGCTGACTTCTAACTCTTGAGCTATCATCTTAGTACCTTACTTTCACTATTAACATCAATCAATATTGTTTTATCTTAACACTGGGACATGATTGCAATTTAAATTTTAAGCCTGCTTTTGTATGCTTATTTATGATTACATCTTTAAGCTGGTTCAATCACACATTGCAACGGGTGCTGAGACTCTCTTGCATGCGTCAATACTTGATTCATTTTTGTTTCTGCAATATCAAGCGGGTAAACACCACATACTCCAACACCCTCAGTATGCACTTTGAGCATAATTTGTGTCGCTTGTTCACGGCTTTTATTAAAAAACCGCTCAATGGTCTCAACAACAAACTCCATAGGAGTGTAATCGTCATTTAATAGCAATACTTTAAACATTTCAGGCAGTTTAGGTTTGACTGCGTTTGGCTTAAGTGCGGTATCGCCATCTGAATGTGGTTGTGCCATTTACTTCACTACTTTTGATTACTTGTTAATGCCTATTTTGAGCCGAATGCTAAAAAATTCAAGCCCAATTTAAGTAGGGTTAAGGCTTTATGGAAAGATTTTGACGATTTTGACAATTCTGTCTTGAGTTTGCACGATTTCGAGGGTGTGTTCACCGATTCTAAAACTGGTATTTGGCTCGGGAATATCCTCGAAATGCTCAATGACCAAACCGTTCAGTGTGCGTGGACCGTCCGTAGGTAATGATAAATGCAATTTCTTATTCAAATCACGTAATGAACTACTG
Organism: Betaproteobacteria bacterium Ga0077540; assembly: GCA_001464125.1. GTDB lineage: Bacteria > Pseudomonadota > Gammaproteobacteria > Burkholderiales > Methylophilaceae > Methylophilus. The sequence continues at coordinate 183,723 of LNEP01000014.1, forward strand.
CCGTCTACCAGCCATCCGCCATCCTCTTCATCTTGACGGTAGCTACCAATACGGCTGGGAGATTGTGTGGTGAAGTCGCCGATGACTTCTTCCAGAATATCCTCCAGTGTGATTAAGCCTTTAAATTCACCATACTCGTCTACAATCAGCGCAATCCGTTCTTGGTTCTCTTGGAACTGCTGAATTTGCGTGTAGAGCGGCGTGCCGGAGGGAATGAAATAAGGCTCGCTGATAATTTCACGCAACGCGTCTTTATCTAGCGGTTCCTCTTGCTGATAGCCGCGAATCTGATTCATCACCTTTCTGATGTGCAGAATGCCTATCATCTCCTCGTTATCGCCTTCACGCACTGGTAAGCGGGTGTGATGGCTGGTGGAAATGCGTTGCATGATATCTTCGATAGGTTGATCAAAATCAATCACTTCTACCATGGTATGCGCGGTCATCACGTCATCTACCGTGATTTTTTCCAAATCAAACAAATTAAGCAAAATAGTGCGGTGTTTTTTCGGCATAAAATGCCCGGCATCAGTGACAATGCTACGCAGTTCATCCATCGTCAGCGATTGGGTCGTTTCACTGAAATTCACATTCACACGGAAGAGTTTAAGTAAGCCTTCAACAAATAGATTTACAAACCAAACCGCAGGGTAAAGTACCTTTAGCAGCGGGTAGAGTACGTAGCTGCACATGATGCCTATTTTTTCTGGGTAAGCAGCTGCAATGACTTTAGGCGAGATTTCGCTGAAGACCAAGATGGCGAAGGTTACGCTTAAAGTGCCTATCATCAGCACCCATTCGCCCTCACCAAATAGCTCAACTATGATGACAGTGACCAAGGTGGCCGAGGCAGCATTAGCAAAGTTGTTACAGAGCAGTATTACGCCCAGAAGTTTGTCTGTTTTTGCAAGCAATGCACTCGCAAGTTTGGCGCCACGGTTACCTTCTTTAACCAAATGTCTCAGTCGATAACGATTCAGCGACATCAGGCTGGTTTCAGAAATCGAGAAAAAACCTGAAATGAGCAATAAGACAGCTAAGGCGGCTAATTGCCAAGAGATAGGAATATTATCCAAAGGGGTGAGTACGAAATAACTTAGAAGGCTTAGAGTCTAACTGAATCAAGCCTTCTAAATCAAGTGTTTACTGAAGTTTGAAGCGGGTTGTGAGTTATGGTGCAAGCTCAGCAGACGCGTCGTTTGTTTTTTTCTCAACATCACCAATCAGGTTGGCGCGATTCACACCCAGCCACATTGCAATTGGGCAAGCCACCAATACAGAAGAGTAAATACCAAACAGAATACCAATCGTGAGCGCCAATGCGAAGTTGTGTAAAACCTCACCACCAAACAATAACATCGAACCCACCATGGTTTGTGTCATTAAGTGTGTAATCACGGTACGTGACATAGTACGAGTAATCGCATTGTCAATCACTTGCACAGCAGTGGCTTTCCGCATCTTACGGAAGTTCTCACGTACCCGGTCAAATACCACCACAGATTCGTTCACAGAGTAACCCAATACAGCCAAAATCGCTGCGAGAACTGTCAGGTTGAACTCCCATTGGAAGAATGCAAAAAAACCCAGAATAATCACTACGTCATGCATATTGGCGATAATCGCAGCCACCGCAAAACGCCACTCAAAACGCACAGCCAAGTAGGCCATAATGCCTAAACATACCAATAACAAAGCAAGACCGCCGTTTTCGTATAGTTCCTCACCGACTTGAGAACCTACACTTTCCACACGGCGCACATCTGCTTGAGGATCGGCGGCCTTAAGTACCGAGCTGACTTTTTCAGATAGCTGCGCAATAGACATTTCTTTTTTAACGGGTAAGCGAATCAGTACGTCGTGGCTGGTGCCAAAATTTTGCACGGTCGCATCCTTCAGGCCAATGCTGTCCACCGCTTGGCGAATGCTATCAATGTTAGCTGATTGAGGGTAGTTGACTTCCATGACGGTGCCGCCCGTGAAATCTACACCATAGTTGAGGCCGCGTGTGGCTAGAAAGAATACTGCCAAGACAAACGTAATGAGTGAGATGGCCGTAGTTAAGCGGCCATAGCTCATGAACGGGATGTCGTTTTTGATTCTAAATAATTCCATATTGTTAGCTCTTTTAATTGGCCCGCTGTCAGGCTTTATTCGGTAAGTGTCTTAAATTCTGTAAATATCTTAGGCTTTATAAATCTGACCAATCGCCAATTTCTCGATTTTTCTGCGATAACCATAAAGTATGTTCACGATGGCACGTGACACTAAAACCGCACTAAACATTGAGGTTAAGATGCCTAATACGTGTACCACAGCAAAGCCTTTGATTGGGCCGGTGCCGAACATAAACAATGCTAGACCCGCAATCAAGGTAGTGACGTTAGAGTCTAGAATGGTATCAAATGCACGGTCATACCCAGCGTGGATACTGGCTTGCGGGGTGTTGCCGTTACGTAGCTCTTCACGAATACGCTCATTAATCAACACGTTAGCATCAATCGCCATACCCAATGCCAATGCAATCGCAGCTAAGCCGGGCAACGTAAGAGTGGCTTGCAACATAGACAGTATGGCTACTAATAACAGCAAGTTAACGCCTAAAGCCAATACAGATACACCACCAAATACCAGATAATAAATAATCATCATGGCAGCAATCGCGGCAAAGCCCCATAGCGTAGAATGCACACCGCGTTTGATGTTCTCTTCACCCATGCTTGGGCCAACGGTTCTTTCTTCGATGATTTCCATTGGCGCAGCCAATGCGCCGGCACGGAGTAATAACGAGATGTCTGTAGCTTCTTGTGCATTGGCCATGCCAGAGATTTGAACGCGACCGCCGCCAATTTCCTCGTTAATCACAGGCGCGGTAATAATTTCCGTGTTGCCTTTTTCAATTAGCAAAATCGCCATGCGTTTACCCACGTTATCACGCGTGACATTTTTGAAGATACCAGCACCGCGACCATCTAAGGTGACGTTGACAACGGAGTTGCCATTCTGATTGTCCACACCGGGGCCAGCGTCAGTAATACGGTCACCCGTCAACACCACGCTTTTCTTGACTAAAATCGGGCGACCTTCACGGTCTTTGAACAACTCATCGCCAAAGGGTACTTGGCCATTTTGTGCTTTTTCCAGTGTACCAAAATCAGTTTTTTCTTCATCTACTAGCCGAATTTCCAAGGTAGCAGTACGGCCTAAAATCTCTTTCGCTTTGGCTGTATCTTGTACACCAGGCAACTGCACAACGATACGGTCAAACCCTTGTTGCTGCACAATAGGCTCGGCTACGCCAAGCTCATTGATACGGTTATGCAGTGTTTGCAGGTTTTGTTTAAGCGCAAACTCTTGCGTACGCTTTTGTGATGCCGCTCCCATGTTTGCAGTCAGCGTAATGTCTTTGCCGCTTCCACTCATTACATAGGTTAGATCCGGATAATCTTTGCTCAAGACACGTTCCGCTTTGTTGGCTTCACTTGCGTTATCAAATTTCACCACTACTTGTTGACCTTCACGCGAAATACCAAAGTAGTTGATTTTTTCTTTGCGCAAAGTCGTGCGGAAATCACCTACGCTACTTTCAGCCGCTTTATCTAACGCAGCTTTCATATCTACTTGTAATAAAAAGTGAACACCACCGCGTAAATCTAGCCCCAAGTACATGGGTTTGGCACCAATAGCTAGCAGCCAGTTTGGTGTTTGTGAAAGTAGGTTGAGTGCTACCGTGTAGTCTTTACCTAAACTGGCATTAAGTTTGTCTTTGGCTTTGATTTGGTCATCCGGATTAGCAAAACGTACCTTGACGCCACTGGCATCCAAGTAGATGCCATTAAACGAAACACCTGCCAATTGCAGCGTATTTTCTACTTTTTGTAACAGTGCATTGTCCGATTTCAGAGAGGACTTAGCAGGACTGACTTGAACTGCCGGCGACTCCCCAAAAAAATTGGGGATGGTGTAAAGCAAGCCAATCAAGATGACAGTTGCGATTAAAATGTATTTCCACATTGGGTAGCGGTTCATGGCTTGGCTCGCTCAGACGTTTTGAAATTAGATGGCTTTAATAGTACCTGGCGGTAGTAAAGTTTGGATGGTATGTTTTTGCACGTTGACCACAGTGTCGGCCGCGATTTCAATGCTGACAAAGCTTTCGTTCACTTTGGTCACTTTACCTAAGATGCCGCCGGAAGTTGCAACTTCGTCACCTGCTTTGAGTGCTTCGATCATTGCCTTTTGTTGTTTCGCTTGCTTGAGTTGTGGGCGAATCAACATGAAATAAAACAAAATAAAAATAACAACCATCGGCAAAATGCCGCTCAACAAATCGCCACCTGGTGCAGCTGGTGCTGCAAATGCATTACTAATAAACATAAATCAATTCCTAATAAATTAAATCAACACGCGATTCTAGCATAGACTATATTGGCATATTAGCTTTGTAGTTGGGCACGCTTGTGCGTAAATTCAAGCTTAAATGCTTCGAATGTGCCACTTTCAATAGCAGCTCGCATCGATTGCATCAGCACTTGGTAATAATGCAGGTTATGGATAGTGTTTAAGCGTGCACCTAAAATCTCACCCACTTTGTGTAAATGGTGTAAATAGGCGCGTGTAAAATTCTGGCATGTGTAACAAGCACAATCTGCATCTAGCGGAGCGGTATCTTGTTTGTAGAATGCATTTTTAATCTTAATATCGCCATATTGCGTAAACAGCCAGCCGTTGCGCGCATTACGTGTAGGCATGACGCAATCGAACATATCCACGCCTTGGCTAACCGCAGCTACCAAATCTTCAGGTGTGCCTACGCCCATTAAATAACGCGGTTTGTTAGCTGGCATTCTGGGTGCGGTATGCGCCAAAATACGTAACATGTCCTCTTTGGGCTCGCCAACCGATAGGCCGCCGATGGCAAATCCATCAAAATCGATATCCACTAAACCTTGCAATGAAACATCGCGCAGATCTTCATACATGCCACCTTGTATGATGCCAAACAGCGCATTTGGATTGCCTTGATGTGCTTGTTTACTTCGCTTAGCCCATCTTAAGCTAAGCTGCATGGAGTCGTTGGCTTCTTTGTGTGTAGCTGGGTAGGGCGTGCATTCGTCAAAAATCATGACAATGTCACTATTTAATGCTTTTTGAATTCGCATCGATTCTTCCGGCGTTAAAAAGCAACTGTCACCATTGATAGGCGATCTGAACTTGACGCCTTCTTCGGAGATTTTTCTCAAGTCACCTAAACTCCACACCTGAAATCCGCCGGAATCGGTAAGGATAGGTTTATTCCAGCCCATAAACTTGTGCAGTCCGCCGTGTGCGGCAATCACATCTAAACCGGGACGTAGCCATAAATGAAAGGTGTTGCCTAATACAATGTGTGCGTCAATTTCATTCAGTTCGAGCGGTGACATGGCCTTAACCGTGCCGTAGGTGCCCACTGGCATAAAGGCTGGCGTTTGAACATCGCCATGGGTTAAGTGAACTGTGCCGCGGCGCGCGAGCCCATCTTGCTGGTGTAAGGTAAATTGCATGTGCGGAACGTATTAGAATCGGTAATTAATCACTGGGATTTTAACATACCTGCCCCTGACCACTGTAAGAGTTCGCAGTGGCAAGGCTGACCAATATCTGGGATATATGTAAAATGGTGTGGATAAGAGAGACTTGATTTATACTAAGTCCATTGCTCTAATCAATGATTGTGTTAAACATGGCAGAACCAAGACAACGTCTATCCAGAAGAAACTCAGACCACCCTAGCTTGCGCGAGCGTGGCATCTATTTGCTGCCCAACTTATTCACTTCGGCAGCACTATTTGCTGGTTTTTATGCGATTGTTCAGGCTATGAACGGGCGCTATGAGCAATCGGCGATTGCCATTTTTATTGCCATGGTGATGGATGGGCTAGATGGTCGCGTAGCACGTATGACCAATACGCAAAGTGCGTTTGGGGCAGAGTACGATAGTTTGTCGGACATGGTTTCATTTGGCGTCGCTCCAGCGCTGATTATGTATGTATGGGCGCTTAAACCTATGGGCAAATTAGGCTGGATTGCCGCCTTTATTTATTGTGCTTGTGCCGCATTAAGGTTGGCACGTTTTAATACTAAGCTAGATGATCCACATCAGGATAAGCGCTTTTTCCAAGGGTTACCCAGCCCGGCAGCGGCAGCTTTATTGGCTGGCTTTGTTTGGGTTTCTTATGAATATAATGTGGATGGACGTGAAATATTCTTCGGCGCGTTGCAAATGAAATGGATTGCTTGGTTCATCACTGTGTTTGCTGCGGGTTCTATGGTGTCTGATTTACGTTTTTACAGTGGCAAAGATATCAACTTAAAAGCGAGTGTTCCATTTGTAGCGGTGTTAGCGATTATGTTGGCTTTCGTCTTGGTTTCATACAGTCCACCAGAAGTATTATTTACCGTGGTGTTTGTGTACTCACTTTCGGGCTATTATTTGTGGGTAAAACAACGCGTTAAAAAAGAAATTTAATCAGCTAGATTTCGCCATCCAATACTTGCGTAACTTCATGATTTTTATGATTGAAGTTATGTAAAAAGTCAGATATAGTAAAACCTATGTTTTATTCATGCGTAAATAAATCAGTGATTTTTCAGGTAGCCTCCATGGCAGCCTGTGCTGTGACGCCTGTTGCAACTGTATTTCTTCTAGCACGCCAACTGCTGCGCGCAAGCGCACACTAACCCCCCCCCAATCCCTTAGTATTTCCGTGTCCGTGTTTACAAAACGCGTGACTTAGCTCGAAGTTTTTATGCATTGCGAGTAAAATCGCTGCAACTGATTAGGAATTCTATATGAAAGACCAAAACCAAATTATTATTTTTGACACCACCTTACGTGATGGTGAACAAAGCCCCGGCGCGGCAATGACCAAAGAGGAAAAAATCCGTATTGCGCGCCAGTTAGAAAAATTAGGCGTAGATGTGATTGAGGCTGGCTTTGCAGCGGCAAGTCCAGGTGATTTTGATGCTATCCAAACAATTGCTGGATTGATCACAAAATCCAAAGTTTGCTCATTAGCCCGTGCCAGTGAGAATGATGTGCGCCGCGCCGGTGAAGCAATTCAACCTGCTATGCAACATGCAGAAAAAAATGGTCGTATTCATACGTTTATTGCAACTAGCAAAATCCATATGGAAAACAAGCTCCGTATGACGGAAGACCAAGTGGTGGAACGTGCGGTGCAAGCCGTGAAATGGGCATTGGAATATACCCATGATGTCGAATTCTCTGCAGAGGATGCGGTGCGTTCGGAGATTGATTTCTTGGTGCGCGTATTTGATGCAGTCATTGAAGCGGGTGCTAAAACCATTAACGTGCCAGACACCGTTGGCTACAGCATTCCAGCCGTATGGGGTGAGCGGATGGCCACGCTCATTAAACGTGTAAAAAATAGCGATAAAGTGGTTTGGTCTACCCACTGCCACAATGACTTAGGGATGGCTGTTGCTAACTCTTTGGCTGCAGTAATGAATGGTGCACGCCAAGTGGAATGCACCATCAACGGTTTAGGTGAGCGTGCTGGTAACGCCAGTTTAGAAGAGATCGTGATGGCGATTAAAACCCGCAGCGATATTTTCAACTTAACGACACGTATCGATACCACGCAAATTGTGCCGGCCAGCAAATTGGTGTCGACCATTACTGGTTATCCTGTACAGCCCAATAAGGCAATTGTTGGCGCCAATGCGTTTGCACACGAGAGCGGTATTCACCAAGATGGCGTGCTCAAGCACCGTGAAACTTACGAAATCATGCGTGCTGAAGACGTGGGTTGGAACGCGAATAAATTAACGTTAGGTAAATTGTCTGGCCGCAATGCGTTTAGAACGCGTTTAAAAGAATTGGGTATTGAATTGGAATCGGAAGATGCATTAAACGCAGCTTTTGCACGCTTTAAAGATTTGGCCGATAAAAAATCCGAGATTTTTGATGAAGATTTGCACGCGTTAGTGAGTGATGAGTTTGTACACGAAGCAGCAGAAAACTATAAGTTGGTGTATTTACAAGTGGCTTCGCAAACAGGTGAAACGCCTCACGCCTTGATTACCTTGTCCGAAGAGGGGGCGGAGAAACGTGCTGAATCTAACGGCGGAGGGCCAGTGGACGCGACCTTTAAAGCGATTGAGCAGATTGTGAACAGTGAAGCGGAGTTATTGCTTTATTCTGTCAATAACATCACCAGCGGTACAGATGCTCAAGGTGAGGTGACGGTACGTTTAGCGAAGGGCGGTCGTATTGTTAATGGACAAGGCGCAGATACGGATATTGTCGTAGCCTCTGCCAAAGCTTATTTGAACGGCTTGAACAAGCTCTGCGCCAAATCCGAGAAGTTAAACCCACAGGTGTAATCCATTGCCAAGAAGAGGTTGGGTGCCTGCAGATCCACTGCGCTACCCACCTGCTTGGCGGTAGGTGTTGGGTAAATGCTACCCATAATCCGATGCTTTAACGTGACGATGTCCAGTAAAAATCAAACATTACTCATAATTGCTGCACTGTTTTGCACCTATTTTATCTGGGGCTCGACTTATCTCGCCATCCGGTTTGGAATTGAGAGTTTTCCACCCTTTATGATGGGTGGGATACGCTTTACGCTGGCTGGTATCATGATGTACATAGCTATGCGCTGTTTAGGCAGCCCCAATCCTACAAAACAAGAATGGATAGGGGCGACCATTGTTGGCATTTTATTGCCCGCATTGGGTAACGGAACTGTGTGTTATGTGCAGCAAACCGTCAGTTCCAGCGTCGCTGCATTGGCTATTGCCACAGCACCGATTTGGATGGCTATATTCTCCTCATTTTGGGGGCATAAAATCACAAGGCGTGAATGGCTGGGGATTACTATTGGCGTATTGGGTATCGTGTTGTTGAATATCGGCGGCAGTTTACATGGTGATATTACCAGTGCTTTATTATTGATTTTTGCAGCGGCCACTTGGTCGTTTGGCTCGGTTTGGGGTAAGCACTTAGCTATGCCAAAAGGCTTAATGGGAGCAGGGTGTCAGATGTTGGCAGGCGGTATAGCACTCATGATAGCAAGCACTTACTCTGGGGAAGTATGGCCTCAAACCATCAGTGTTAAGTCTTGGGGAGCCATTGTATTCCTGATTGTATTAGGTTCGCTTGTCGCTTACAGTGCCTACCAGTATTTATTGCAAACCGTCCGTCCATTGGTTGCCAGTAGCAATACGTTTGTAAATCCAGTAGTGGCATTTGCCCTGGGTATTTGGCTTGCCAATGAGCATGTCACCCATAATGAATATATTGCGCTTGCCGTTATACTGGTAGGCGTGTTTTTAGTCCTTACCACAGAGAATAAAGAAGTATGACCACACAGAATTTAGCGCTATTTGATTTGGATAACACTTTGCTGGCGGGGGACAGTGATTACAACTGGAGCCTGTTTTTGATCGAAGAAGGTTTGCTGGATGCCAAAACGCATCATGACCGCAACGAACAATTTTATATAGACTACAAGAACGGTTGTCTAGATATCTATGCGTTTCTTAAATTCCAGCTACAGCCATTGTCTCAGCATCCAAAGCAGTTTCTAGATCAGTTGCATCTTAAATATATGGAAAAGGTCATCCGCCCAATGATGACAGAAAAGGCTCAGGCTTTAGTCAATGAGCACAAAGCCAACGGGGATTTGTGTTTGGTGATTACGGCTACCAACAGCTTTGTCACTAAGCCAATTGCCACGGCTTATGGTATTGAGCACCTGATTGGTACAGACCCTGAAATGGTCAACGGCGAATATACCGGTGGTGTGAGCGGCGTACCTAGCTTTCAAGCTGGTAAAGTGACACGCTTAAACCAATGGCTAGAGGTGCGAGGTCAATCACTTGGTGACTTTGCTAAGAGCTACTTTTATAGCGATTCACACAACGATTTACCGTTGATGCAATTAGTGACCCATCCAGTAGCTGTGGATGCTGATCCTATTTTGACCGAATATGCGCAAGCCCACAACTGGCCAAGGATTAGTCTAAGAAACTAATAGCCGCATAAAGCCCCTCCAATTTAGGTGCTTGTATTTTATGATAAAAGCCCCTAGTCTTCGTGGTGTCAGTACTTCACGATTTACAATTGCGGGGGGATTATGCCTAAGAATATTGTTTTCTGCGCGGATGGTACTTGGAACAACGCTGGTCAAGATGCGAAAAACGAAGACGCAACCAATGTTTTAAAGCTCTATCAATTATTGGCGGGGACCGTAGTTGGCGGTAGTGAGTTTTTCCGCGGGGATACGCCGGAAATTGTGGAAGGTGAAAAAATCCACAAATCCGCCAATGGCCAAACCCTACAGGTTGCGAAATACATCAATGGCGTTGGTAACTCGTCTAATGTTATTAAAAAACTATTCAGCGGCGCGTTTGGCGCGGGCGTGGTACAGCGTATCGTTCGCGGCTATACCTTTATCTCCAGAAACTATCAGCCGGGTGATCACATTTATATTGTTGGCTTTAGCCGTGGCGCTTATACGGCGCGTGCTTTAGCTGGCATGATTGCTACGCAGGGCCTTCTCAAAACAAGCTTCAAAAGCGGTAGTCCAGAATCTTACCAAGCTGCTACCGATGCTTGGTTTTGCTATCGCAATGCGGTGAAAGTCAAAAATGAGTCGCTATTTGCCGATTTGATTACGGCGGTCTTGAACAAAGGGGTTTGGTCACTTGTTAAAAGTGTCTTTAATCCGCATCTTACCAACGACGACTTTATCACTGTAGATCGTATTGCCAGCGTTGCGGTGTGGGATACAGTAGGTGCAATGGGCATCCCCAAGTTTAATGTACAAAATAAAGAGCTGGTAGATGCGTTTCGCTTTGCTGACGAGGTGCTCAGTAAAAAAGTGCGCTTGGGTGTGCATGCGATTGCGTTGGATGAGAAGCGTGAGTTATTTAAACCTACTTTATGGAACGCAGGTGGTAATGTATTGCAGCGCGTGTTTATTGGTGGTCATGCCGATGCTGGCGGTGGCTATGCGGAAAAAGGACTATCGGATATCACACTGGATTGGGTGATTACGCAACTTAACAATCATCAGTTATTAGCAATGAGTCCATTGCTAATTGCCGCAGATTACAAGACAAAACTGCATCCTAACTTCAAAGCGCCAGCCCATCAGGAGCTCAAGCAGCTTGCCCAATATGTTCGCCAGTTTAAGCTGGCTAGCCAGATTGAGGCGCATGCCTCTATAGAAGAGCGGAAGAAGCTAACCAGTGTGGTGCATGCAGATGGCGAAGCGCCAAGAAAGTATAATCCGACGAACTGGCCACCAAGCTAGACTATTTGCCGAGCAGTACATGTAGCACAAAGCGGCTACCTACATACGCCAGCAACAGTAATACAAATCCTAACAACGTCCAACGTACAGCGGTTTTGCCACGCCAGCCATATTGAAAGCGTCCAAACAGCAGCCAAGCATAAATCAGCCAAGAGGCAATGGAAAAAATCGTTTTGTGATTCCATTGCAACGGTTTACCAAATACTTGCTCGGAAAACAGCATGCCACTGATGAGTGTGATGGTTAGCAGTACAAAGCCGGCAACAATCACTTTAAATAACAAGCGGTCCATTACCATTAATGGTGGGAAACTCGGCAGTTTGATAAATGTGGATTGTTTGTGCAAAGTACGCTCTGCTACAGCCATCAGCAGGGCGTGCAGTGCGGCAAAGGTAAACAAGCTGTAAGCCAGAATCGCAATGGCAATGTGTGCCATAAACAAGCTAAATTCGGCAGTAGGTAGGTAGTAGTTCTTAATTGCAAATGCCGGCAACAGTACAAACAATGCGGCTGGCGGTAGGATAAATGCTTGCAAACTATGCAACTGGTGTTTGAAATCAGCCAGCCAATAAATCAATAGTGTCAGCCAGACAATGGCGGATAGCGCGTAATAAAGCCCAAGGTTAAATCCGCCCAGAGCAAATACATCACGGTAGAGCAAATAGCCATGCAATACAATCCCTAACGCAATCATCATCCGATGCAAACTTAGCGAAGAGGTGCGGTCTGTATCAGCGGCAAGTTTTGCTAAACGCCAGAAATCAGCTGCTACGGCAATATAAATAAAGGCAACGATAAGGTAGGGGATGTAATGGTGCATGGTGCAATTATGGCAAAAGTCGTGATAAACGCATAGCATGATGTAAAATTACAACTCTTCAATAAGGTAACTAAAGCTATGTTAGAAAACTTAACCGGTCGTCTGCAGGGGGTGATTAAGAACCTGCGTGGTCAAGCGCGCTTGACCGAAGACAATATTGCAGATGCGATGCGTGAGGTGCGCATGGCCTTGTTGGAAGCCGATGTCGCCCTGCCTGTGGTGAAAGACTTTATTGCAAAGGTAAAAGCGCGTGCACAAGGGCGTGAAGTGCTGCAAAGCCTAACGCCTGGACAAGCTGTGATTGAAGTGGTGAACGAAGAGCTTACCGAACTCATGGGTAAAGCCAACGTTCCACTCAACTTATCTGCGGTGCCTCCAGTCATTATTTTAATGGCAGGTTTGCAAGGTTCTGGCAAAACGACCACTTCTGCCAAGTTGGCTAAATTGCTCAAAGAGCAAAAGAAAAAAGTATTGCTTGCCAGTGCTGACGTTTATCGTCCTGCTGCGATTACTCAACTGCAAACGCTAGCGAAGCAATTGGAAGTAGATTGCTTTGATAGCAATCCGCAGCAAAAACCGAGTGAAATTGCTACACAAACTTTGGACTACGCCAAAAAGAATTATTATGAAGTGGTGATATTCGACACAGCGGGCCGTTTGGGTATCGATGAAGCCATGATGGCTGAAATCAGAGCATTGCATGCCCAGTTGAATCCTACCGAGACTTTGTTTGTGGTGGATGCCATGCAGGGCCAAGATGCGATCAATACTGCCAAAGCCTTTGGTGATACCTTACCGCTGACCGGGGTAGTGCTTACTAAATTAGATGGCGATGCACGCGGTGGTGCTGCATTGTCAGTGCGTCACGTCACAGGTAAGCCCATTAAGTTTATCGGCGTAAGCGAAAAGGTCGATGGATTGGAACCTTTCCATCCAGAGCGTATGGCTGGCCGTATTTTGGGCATGGGTGACGTGCTTGGCTTGATTGAGCAAGCGCACAAAAATGTCGACATGGCCGAAGCGCAAAAGGTCGCTGATAAAATCAAATCTGGCAGTAAGTTTGATTTGGAAGACTTTAAAAGCCAAATGATGCAAATGCGTAAAATGGGCGGCATGGGTGCGTTGATGGACAAAATGCCAGCCCAATTGGCAGGCATGGCGCAAAAAGTGAACAATGAGGATGCGGATAAGTCACTACGACGTATTGAAGGCATCATTAATAGTATGACCCCGCTGGAGCGTCGCAAACCAGAACTGATCAAAGCTACGCGAAAAAAACGAATAGCCGCAGGTAGTGGCGTTCAGGTGCAAGAAGTGAACCGCTTGCTGAATCAATTTGAAGAAACGCAGAAAATGATGAAAATGTTCAGCAAGGGTGGCATGGCCAAAATGATGCGTGGCATGAGCGGCATGATGGGCGGTAAATTTCCGGGTATGCGTTAATCTTAATTTTGGCGCTATACATTTCGCTAAAATTAAAAAAACAATTATTTATACAGAAAATATCATAAAAAGCGTAAACAGCCATTGACCAGATGCCAGCTTTAACGCATAATCGCGGTCTTGCATTTTTGGGCAACAACTCAAAAGCAAAGCAGTAAATGGGGTGTTAGCTCAGCTGGTAGAGCAGCGGACTTTTAATCCGTTTGTCGTGGGTTCGATCCCCGCACGCCCTACCAATACCAGCGCGGCTTAACGGAAGTTAAGTCGCGCTATTTATTTCCGCAAATACCTTACTTTTCCGCAAATAGATATTTTCGAGGCATTTGGACTAATTGGTTGAGCTTTTTTTTGCCTGCGACCTTACAAGCTAAGGGTCATTCTTTAGTATTTATTCTAATCTAATCTGAACTGAACTGATTTGTTAGGTTTTAGCGTTTAGGTTTGCTTTTCTTTTGATGATATAGTCATGTATTTCTGTGGGTGACCCCGCAGGAAACAAATTAGGGAAGTAATAACCAGTTGCAGCCGCAGGAAATGCAACCTTAACAGCACCTTTAGCTGAGTCTGAACTCAAGAAACCTAGTCTTAATAGTTCACTTAGCATGTCACGCGCTACACGTTCACCCAAATCTGTGATTCTAGATGCCTCGCCCCGAGAAAATTCACCACGTCGCATCGCTTCGGCTATTAGGCGATAAGACTCTTTCTTGAGGGTTGTAGTTGTGGATAGCACACCAAAAAAATACTCAATACGGCTTGAGAGTTTTTCTAACTCAAACATTTCTGTCATAAATTTTACTTGGTCTATGCAAGTGTCCACATAAAATGCTGAGAATTCCTGCAATGCATTTAACGATAAATTGCCCCTACCGTCTAAATCACCTCTACGGAGACTGTCAGCATCTTGCAGCAAAGCTTTGTATTCATCTACATTGCGAGCTAGACCGCGTGCTGGAGACCATAGGCCGATACCTTCTATTCCTGCAGCTTTCATAGCAAGCACTGAAAACAAACGCGCAACGCGACCATTGCCATCTAGGAATGGGTGAATCCAAAGTAATCGATGATGAGAGCAAGCTACAATCGGTAGTCGCTGATAGGGTAATTTCTTTCCCCAGCTTTGCTTGTAGCTATCTTCAAATCTTTTCATGAAGTCTGGCAGTGATATATGTAATGGCGGGTAATGTTTGCCTACTTCCACTTCAGTACTTCGTAGTGCGCCTGGCTCTACTCTTTCCTTTTTACTTCCATCGCCAGAGATCGCCCAATGCAAATCGTCAGGCAGCCTTGAATAAAAGTTCTTGTGGATGGCACAAATAAATTCTGCGGAAAAAAAGTCAGCTTGGTCAGTTGGAGCAGTGTCTGCCAAGTAAAGTTTTTCAACTTCAATATGCGCCCTTGCCTCTAGTTGAAGCGTTCTTTTTTCAGGCGCATTTGAGTAATCCCCTAACATTGCGCGTTCAATATCAACAGGTTTGGTATTGTGGCCTTCAATCAAGTTTGAGTAGTAGCAATTCATGCTGCTGACTAAATTGCTTACAGCATTAGCACTTATGGGGTGAATAGATGCAGATAATTTTGCTGACTGAATTGCTAGTGCATAAGACTTTTCGAGCAAAGTTGCTCCAGCCTCAAATATAAGAGGTTCTATTTGTCTTGGATTGTCAGGAAAAATGTATGCCATTTGCCGATTATTTTGCCGATTTAATTGATTGTATAGTATATTCTTTTCTTGATTTAAACAAATTAATTTGCCGATTTATCTGCTGATATGGATTTAATATGATAGAGAGTGATTTAAACCAGTTTGATGCAGTGAGAGATTCTAGGGCAGGAGATGTTTTTCACTATCGTTGGGCTGCAAGGCGATGTCTACGAATGCTGGATTTTAAATCGAAAGTAAATTATGTCGTCATTGAGGGTTCAGGTGAGTCATCGCGCCCAGGTGAGTTTGTGATGGATGTTACTGAGTATGTGGAGTCATCAGAAAGTGGTAAGGAAGATATTAATTATTTCCAGCTTAAGCACTCAGTCAAGAGAGTTGAAGAGCCATTCCAGCTAAGTGAGTTACAAAACACTATTGAGGGTTACGCTGATAGATTTAAAGATCATTTAATAAATGTATCTGAAGATCATGGGGTGATTAAATATTTTTTAATTACTAATCGAGCAGTAAATGAAAAATTAGTGGAGTCAGTTAAGGCTATCGCTAATGGTAGTAAACCAGATACGAGAGTTCAAAATACTCTTAGAAGATATACAAAATTAAATGATACTGATTTGAAATCGTTTTGTTCATGTCTAGATTTTATCGATAGCGAAGTCGATTTTTATAGTCAAAAAAAAGAATTACATTTTGAAATGGGAGCACTATTTGCTGGAGCAATCGAGCAAGCAGAAATTAACAACCTCGTTACTCTCATCCAAGAAAAGGCATTACCCGATAAGTCTGATGAAAATGGTGTTAAGGGGAAAATAACCAGAGAGCATGTACTCAAACTGTTCGGTGTTTCTGATATGAGAGACTTATTCCCAGCACCAGCTGAGCTTGAAAAATTAAATCATCTTATCCGTCGAGAGCAGCATGAGGTTTTGCTAAAAGGTATCTTGGATTCAACTGAGCCAATAATAATTAAGGCTGAAGGAGGCGTTGGTAAATCGGTGTTTTGCCAACAATTAGCAAACTCTTTACCGGATGGATCTTTAGCAATAATTTATGATTGTTTTGGTGCAGGAAACTACCTAAATAAAAGTCAACCTCGACATCGTTTTAGAGATGCCTTGTTGCAAATTGCAAATGAGATAGCTATTCAAGGGTACTGTGATAGTTGGATTCTTCGCCAAACCGATTTAGATGATTCTATTCTTCGTGGGTTTTTATCAAGGATACAATTTGCTTCTGAAAAGTTAAAACAAGAGAATCCTAACGCAATATTAGCTGTTTTTATTGATGCTGCAGACAATGCTGAGATGGCTGCAAGCGATGCATCTGAGAAATGTTTTGTAAATGCGTTGCTTGAAGGAAGTTATCCCAATAACTGTCGAATAGTTGCTTTGTGTAGACCAGAGCGAATCCATTTATTAAAGCCAAAGTCTACTAATGCACAATTTGATTTGCACCCATTTACCGAAGCGGAAACGCTCAATCATTTACGTATAGTTTTCAGAGATGCGAAAGAACATTCTGGACTGGAGTTTCACAAGTTAACTGGGGGTAATCCTCGAGTACAAGCCAATGCACTAGCGTTAAACGATGCCGTAATTGGTGATGTATTATCTAGCCTTGGTCCAGGAATGACTGTTGATGAGCAAATATCACAACAATTACAACGGGCCATTTCTCGACTGAAGGATATGCATGCTCAATTGGTTCAGTCAGATATCGATGCAATTTGCCTAGGGTTGGCTAACTTTCCACCTTATATTCCGATTGAAGTTTTGGCGGCTGCTTCAAATGTTACTGATTCAACAATTCGAAGTTTTATTGCTGATCTTGGGAGACCCTTGTGGTTGTCAGAAAATCACATTCAGTTTCGTGATGAGCCAACGGAGACTTGGTTTCGGAATAATTTTTTCGCAAGCACTGAGCAACTATCAAGTTATATAGAGCGAATTAAACCACTAACTCTAAGTTTTAACTATGTGGCTGAGGTTGTTCCAGTTTTGTTGCATAAGGCTGGTCAATACGATCAGCTTGTAAAATTAGCTTTATCGGAAGAGTTCTTACCAGAAAGCCCAATTGATAAAAGAAATGTGAGACTGAATCGACTTCAGTTTGCATTTAAATCAGCCCTAAAGCAAAAAAATTATGTAGATGCTATCAAATTGGCATTACTTGCTGGTGAAGAAGTGGCGGGAGACAAAAGACAGCTAGAGTTACTTAGTGAGAATGTTGATTTAATTGCACCATTACAATCACCACAGCGAGTTCAGGAACTAGCATTTAGAAGAATGCTTAGTGGGGCTTGGGATGGATCTGAGAATATATATTCAGCTTCTTTATTATCTACTGTGGAAGACTTTAAAGGAGAAGCGCAGGGCTATTTAAGATCAGCTGAAAACTGGATGAGGATATATTTTGAAGAGAGGAAAAAGAATAAAAATAACTCAGATGAAGAAAAGTTAGATAATCAAGATATAACTGAAATGGCCTTTGCCGTTTTTAATATATTTGGCATGGAAAAATTAGTAGGTTTTATAAATAGTTGGAAACCTAAAGAATTAGCATTTCGTATAACAAGGTTACTAGCTAAGAGATTAGTAGATATTGCTGACTTTGAGAAAATCGATCAATTTTCATTGCTAGGTGCTAATAACATTTACATTACTTTGGCAATTAATGATGAGCTTAACAAATTGGGAAGAAGTGCTCCAATTACTGCTTTGCAGCATAGCTTAGAAATGTTCGGGAAAGCACGTACCCGCCCAGAAAGAGAAAGAAATACCTACGAAACAAGAGATATTGAAATTGCAATAATTTCATTTTGCGAGGCTTGCGCATCCCACTCGCTAGACAAAAGGAAAATTCTAAAGATTCTCAACAATTACTTTCCTGTCAGAGCCAGCCAATCAATTCATAGTGAATATGGTCAAGAAAAAGAGCGCAGCTATTTTTTAAGGGTTGCTGCATTAAGAGCAATACTTTCGCAAAAAACTATAGCCTTTCCCGAGGTCAATTTAGAGTTGCTTATGCCTGAAGATTGGTTAAAAGATCAAGTTAAGTACGACACAAGTCAGGATATTAAACGTTACCAAGAAGTTATTGGCGCTCTACTTCCGTGGTACTTAGTACGCATACTTTTGATTTTAGATGATAGCCAAAATTTGAAGGTGTTGGTAGAAGATGCAAACGCAAAGTCTAGGAGCGCTATAGTAAGTAGGTATCGAGAGCATGATCACTTGATATATGAGTTAACAGCTTTACGGTTTGAAATAATAAAGCTTTGTAAAGATGAGCAAAATGATTTACTGCTCGAATTCACTAAAGAGTTAAAAAAAGAGAATTTTAGTTTTTTATTAGGCGATAGCTTAAATGCTCTGCGTGTAGCGTCTAGAGTACCTTACCTTGGAAAGTTAAAGTCTCCTCTGGAGACTTATTGCCGTCGATTAATCATAGCGAGTAAAAGCGATGGTTCTGAAAGCCTTGGAGGCTGGTATATTGAACTTGCAAGAGCTGTACTATCAGGATCAGTTGAAGATGCAAAGATTTATTTTGATTTTGCTATTGATGCGATTTCGAAGTTTGGTGATGAGCTAGTCGTTCGTTGGGATGCGCTAGTCGGGCTAGCTAAACGTGCTGCAGAAGATGAGTCTAGCAACCCAGAACTTGCTTATAAGTTTATTCGTTGTGCAGAGTTGGTTGGGGAAAATGTTTATAGAGAAAAGCATTGGGATAGGGATGAATCTATCCAGGTATGCTTTATGCTGCATGAGCCATCAGCCTTTGCGGCAATAAGCCGTTGGCGTGATCGTGAGGTGGGTTGGTTCGATCGTCAATTCTCTGCACTCTTAAATGAAGCTGTTCAGTCTAGGTATATATCTGCCAAAGTTGGTTGGTCGTTATCTTGCTTAGCTCAAACTAGCTTCTTAAAAGAATTCAATTACTTAGAGTTTGTGAAGCTTTGTATTGAAAATGAAACCGACCGAAAGACTCAGCAGTTTATTTTTGACAAGTCAGTTCGTGACTTTCGTTTAAACGGCGGTTCCAAATCAGATTGGAATGAGCTTTTAAGCTTAGGTACAAAATATAGCTTGAATGTAGATGTTCTTAATGAAGTGTTGACCAGTACTTATCACAGCATTCCAGAAGGAGAAACACAGTCTAATTTGCAAGAGCGTGAACGTGAAATTAATTACTTTAATGATTGGGATAAGTTATTTAATGGGCT
>LNEP01000015.1 GCA_001464125.1 Betaproteobacteria bacterium Ga0077540
CAAATTCATTTCAAGGTATGTGTTACTACTAAAAGTAACCTGTACATACTTGTCTTAAATTTAAGTGTAAGCGTTTATTTTCTGAGTCTTTTAGAAACCGTAGTCTCTTAACCCATCACCACAAACACCCACACTTATCAGTCATTCATATTGTTAAAGAGCAGTTTGCTTTTCAGCTTTTCGTTAGCGCTTTTCGTTAACGAGGTGCGCATTATACAGAGCTTTTCAGCGGCGTCAACATTAATTTTCAAACAATTTTTAAATTAAAATAAACGGTATTTTTTGCTGCACTATTTACTACTTGTTATTACTTATCGTTGCGATGTTTTACTAACGAGCCGCGCATTCTACAGGGCTTTTAATTATCGTCAATACCAATTTGAAACTTTTTTAAATTAATATTAAAACGATTTATTTTGCTGCTGCATATCGCGATTCGCTGCGGTGTTTTGCTAGCGAAGGCGCGCATTTTACAGAGGCTAGATTTTTGGTCAAGCTCTATTCGCAATTTTTACAATTTAATTACAAATAGATTGATTGGCTAATTAGGAGAACCCAAAACTTAAGGAAAACTTACCAAACGATTTTGGTTAGTTGCAGATGCGCGATCGGCTGCCAAACAAATACCAACGAACTCTTCAGTATTGAGCGATGCGCCACCGACCAAAGCGCCATCAATATCCGGCATGGCAAACAACTGTTCAGCGTTAGCACTATTCACGCTGCCTCCATAAAGGATGCGTATGTTTTTTGCTAACTCCGCATCCAACATTTCAATATGCCCGCGCAAAAAGCTGAGTACGTTCTGCGCATGCCCAGGGGTTGCAGCTTTGCCTGTGCCAATCGCCCATACTGGTTCATACGCCAACACCCCACCCGAAAGCCCTTGCACCCCAATTTCGGTGATAACTGCATTCAGCTGTCGAATCGTGACAATGTCTGTAGCACCATCCTCATACTCTTCCAAAGTTTCACCCATGCAAAAAATAGGGATAAGGCCGGACTGGATTGCAACTTCAAAACGCTCTCCGGTAGATGTATCGGTGTCATGACCGTGCAGACGTCTTTCCGAGTGTCCGATAATCACATATTCACAACCAAACTCTTTAAGCATAGGAGGAGATACTGAACCTGTATGCGCGCCTGATTGATAGCGACTCATGTTTTGGCCACCCCAATGGACATGGGTGTTTTTTAGAATGGCCTGCGCTTGGAACAGGTACGGATGGGGCATACAGACGACATAATCTGCCCGTTGATGGGAAAGCGTAGCAGATACTAAACCTTCTAGGAAAGCTTGATTAGATGGCATATCACCATTCATTTTGCGATTGGCCACTACGATTTTACGTCTCATCATTTTTTCCTAACGCAAACTTTCTTAAAGCATAACAGTATGCCTATCGCAGATTACACCTATTTCATGCGTTGATTAGATAGCCAACACCAGCCATGCATTAATAGAGCTCGATTTTGGCAAACTTACGCTTACCTACCTGCGCAATGACCGTGGTATTTTTTTGAAGCTGCAAGTTCTTGTCGGTGACTTTTTCGCTATCTAACTTAACGCCACCCTGTTGAATGACGCGTATCGCCTCACTGGTACTTTCTACCAGCCCAGCCAATTTTAGCACTTGTGCAATGCCTGCAGTTTCGCCTTCAATATTGACGCGCACTTCTGGAACTTCATCTGGAACGCCGCCTTTTGCGCGGGTTTGAAAATCTTCGAGCGCTTTTTCTGCTGCGGCTTGACTGTGAAAACGCGCGACGATTTCTTGCGCAAAACGCACTTTAATGTTGCGTGGATTCTCTCCAGCCGCCACTTGCGCTTTCCACTCAGCAACCGTTTCTATTGATTCAAATGACAGCAATTCGATATAGCGCCACATTAAAACATCGGAAACCGACATCAGTTTGGCAAAGATGATTTCTGGGGCCTCGGCCACACCAATATAGTTGCCCAGCGATTTGGACATTTTATTAACGCCATCCAAACCTTCTAACAATGGCATGGTGAGGACGCACTGTTGACTTTGGCCTGCTTGCTTCTGCAGTTCACGCCCCATCAGCAAATTAAATTTTTGGTCGGTACCACC
Organism: Betaproteobacteria bacterium Ga0077540; assembly: GCA_001464125.1. Classification (GTDB taxonomy): domain Bacteria; phylum Pseudomonadota; class Gammaproteobacteria; order Burkholderiales; family Methylophilaceae; genus Methylophilus. Next base: position 2,097 of record LNEP01000015.1, read on the forward strand.
CAGTTCCACATCTGCCTTGAGGGCGACAGAGTCATAACCTTGCAGCAAAGGGTACATAAATTCATGAATCGCAATGGGCTGGTTACTTTTGAAGCGCTTGCTGAAATCGTCACGCTCCAGCATTCGTGCGACGGTATGACTGGCAGCCAGTTTTAACATACCCCCTGCCCCCAACTCGTTTAACCAAGTAGAGTTAAAAACAATTTCCGTCTTCTCTTTATCTAGAATCTTAAACACTTGCTCGGCATAGGATTGCGCATTTTCTGCCACCTGTTCTTTGGTGAGTGGCGGACGCGTAGCACTTTTACCAGTGGGGTCACCTATCATGCCGGTAAAATCACCAATCAAAAACAGCACCTGATGGCCTAAGTCCTGAAACTGTCTGAGCTTATTTAATAGTACCGTGTGACCCAAATGCAGATCAGGTGCAGTGGGATCAAAACCAGCTTTGATTCTTAAAGGCTTGCCAGCTTTTAATTTCTCCACCAACTCTTGCTCGATAAGTAACTCATCCGCACCGCGCTTAATGATTGCTAAAGCCTGATTAATCTCTATATTCAATGCAAATTCCAATATGATTTAGATGGATAAAGTAACGCGAAGTGACTTTTTAATATTTAATTTTTTCTGTTAGTATGTTTTTCTACTCGGATTTAGCTCGACGGTTTTAAGCCTGTGCCAATCTTATGCAAGGCAAATACCGCTTGATATTTTAACGCAAACACTATGTTTTCAGAACGCAAATTTTCTCACAAGCGTATTAAGCTTCATTGGTTAGCAATTGCCAGCGGAATACTTGCGCTTGTTTTATTTCTGGCAGTGAACGAAACACCACAAGCAGAAACACGCCCTGTGGTATTAAGTACCATTACCGAAGAGGTTTCTTTACCACTGCCTAGTCCAACATTAGATCGCAACGAAGCATTTTGGCAAATTGAGCAAGTCAGACAAGATGACACCTTATTAACCCTATTTAGGCGCATGAACATTCGTGATGAGGATGCGATAAAGTTCTTAATGCTTAGCCCGGACGCACACGCGCTGAATACGCAACTGATTCCTGGTCATACCGTTGAAACCAAAACCAACGCGCAAGGTAAGTTGCTATATTTAGAATATGAGTTAGATGCAGAAAACATTCTAGTGGCAGGTCTCACTAGCGGCGGGTATGTTGTGGCAACCAAAAAACTATTGCTGGAAAGCCAACAAGTATTGAAATCTGCTGTGATTCGGGACACCTTATTTGGCGCGACTGACGATGCCGGCATTCCTGACCAGATTGCGATTCAAATCGCAGAAATATTATCGTCTGAAATTGATTTTTACCAAGATTTACGCTCTGGCGATAGATTTCATGTAATTTATGAAGCCTTTTACAATGCAGGCGAAATGATGAAGACTGGTAATGTGCTGGCTGTAGAGTTTGTGAATAACGGCACCACTTATCAAGCCATTCACTTTGGTGATGCATCAGGAAAATATGCTTATTACACGCCTGAAGGTAAAAGCCTGCATAAAACGTTCTTACGCTCGCCTCTGGAGTACACGCGTATCAGTTCCTCTTTTAGCGCTGGACGCTACCATCCTATATTACAACGCATGAAAGCACACCGTGGTGTGGACATGGCTGCACCGACTGGCACACGCGTTAAAGCATCTGGAGATGGTAAGGTTGCCTTTATGGGGAAAAAAGGTGGCTATGGCAATGTGGTGATACTCAATCATCCTAACGGCATCAGCACTGTATATGGACATCTTTCTCGCTTTTCGGACGCTATTCGCAAAGGGGATACCGTGAATCAAGGCGATATTATTGGGTACGTTGGTATGACAGGATTGGCCACCGGCCCGCATTTGCACTATGAATTTTTAGTCAACGGCAACCATCGCGACCCAATGAAAGTAGCGCTGCCACAGAGCGTGCCGATCAATGATAATTTTAAATCTGAATTTAATGCACACAGTTTAACCATGATAGCTAAGCTGGAGATGTTGAAACAACGCATGCAACTGGCGGCACATCAAACCCAATAAACCGATGACGACAGACAATCTATATATAGGCATCATGTCCGGCACCAGCCTGGACGGGGTTGATGTGTGTTTGGTCAATGCGCAACCCCAACAGTTTAAAGTGATGGCCACCCATTTTTTAGCTTACCCATCAGACATTAAATCTGCCTTATTGACTCTGCACACGCCAAGCCATAATGAGCTAGAACAGTCCCAATTATTAGCCAATGCGCTTTCCAAGCTATACGCCGAAGCGGTCCGTACCTTATTAGATCAACAGCAACTGAACCCATCCCAAGTGAATGCGATAGGTTGTCATGGGCAAACCATACGCCATAAACCCATCATAAACGGCAATGTCGGTTTTACGCTTCAGATTGGCAATGCCGCCTTACTGGCCGAGCTCACGCATATCACGGTTGTGTCGGATTTTAGGAGCCGGGATATTGCTGCTGGCGGCCAAGGTGCGCCACTAGTGCCTGCATTCCATCAATCTGTATTTAGTCATCCTAATCAGCAACGCGCCATTATCAATATCGGTGGCATTGCCAACATTACTTATTTACCCAAATCGACTGACCAGCAATTCCAGGTGTTAGGCTTCGACTCCGGCCCTGGCAATATGTTGATAGACGCTTGGATCAAACAACATCTGCACCAAGATTACGATGCCAATGGGGCTTGGGCACAGACTGGCAAATTGGATCATGCGCTTTTACATCGCATGATGCGTGACCCCTACTTTGCAGCGCCTCCGCCCAAAAGTACTGGACGTGATTTGTTCAATGATGAGTGGTTATATAGCCTGCTCTCGAACACCAATTTGCAACCGAATGACGTTGCTAGAACCTTAACCACATTCACCGCTAGCACAATTGCGGAAGCACTAGTCAAATTCTGCCCGCCCGTAGATGAGGTATACCTTTGTGGTGGTGGGGCACGCAATAGTTTATTAGTCAATGAATTACGCAATTGCCTACCTAGCACCTTAATCGAACCGACAGATGCATTGGGCGTTGGCGTGGATTGGGTGGAGGCAGCCGCATTTGCGTGGTTAGCACAGCAAACCATGCAGCATCTACCAAGCAACCTACCAGCAGTGACTGGGGCAAAAGGATTGCGTATTTTGGGCGCAATTTATCAAGCTTAATAATCAGCATCAACAAGACCGCGCTGCATACTGACATACGTCAAAAGGCTTATAGAATTCAGCCAGTTTGTATGCCCATTTCGCTACATCCTTGCGTATAATCGTACTTAATCTACCCATTCGATAAAGTCTGTTTTATGAGTAAAAAGCCAACTAAAGCAACCATCACCTTTGATAACGACTCGGCGCCTATTGAACTACCTGTGCTATCTGGTAGCTTAGGTAACGATGTGATCGACATTCGCAGCCTTGGGAAACACGGTGTGTTTACTTACGACCCCGGCTTTATGTCCACTGCAGCCTGTCAGTCTAATATTACCTATATTGATGGCGAAGAGGGTCTGCTCTATTACCGCGGCTACCCCATTGAGCAATTGGCTGAGCACTGTGACTTTTTAGAAGTCTCCTATTTATTGATGCATGGAGCGCTGCCTAATGCTGCACAAAAAGCAGAGTTCACCACACTGATTGGTAAGCACACCATGTTGCATGACCAACTCAGCAATGTGTTCCGTGGGTTTAGACGCGATGCGCACCCGATGGCGGTGATGATAGGTGTGGTGGGTTCGATGTCTGCCTTCTACTTTGATGCAATGGACGTTTATAACCCACAACACCGTGAAATTTCTGCTTATCGGCTGCTAGCCAAAGTACCAACCATTGCGGCTTGGAGCTACAAATACAATCTTGGCCAGCCATTTATGTATCCTAATAACAAACTCAATTATGCAGAAAACTTTATGCATATGATGTTTGCCACCCCATGCGATGACTATGAGCCCAACCCTGTATTGGCCAAAGCATTTGAAAAAATCCTGATTCTGCATGCCGACCACGAACAGAACGCATCGACCTCAACCGTTAGACTGGTTGGCTCCAGCGGTGCCAATCCATTTGCCAGCATTTCTGCTGGTATTGCCTCATTATGGGGACCAGCACACGGTGGCGCCAACGAAGCCACGCTCAAAATGCTCGAAGAAATGGGCGATGTCAGCCGCATTGGTGAATTTATCAAACGCGCTAAAGACAAAACCGATAGCTTCCGCCTAATGGGTTTTGGCCATCGCGTTTATCGCAACATGGACCCACGCGCGGCTATCATGCGCAAAACTTGCCATGAAGTACTTAACGAATTGGGCCTGCATGATGACCCCATGTTTAAGTTGGCCATGGAACTAGAGCGCATTGCGCTGGAGGACGACTATTTTGTCTCACGCAAACTGTACCCTAACGTAGATTTCTACAGCGGTATCGTCATGCGCGCGATGGGCATTCCTAACAGTATGTTTACCGCCATTTTTGCTTTAGCGCGCACTGCCGGCTGGATAGCACAATGGTCTGAAATGAATGCCGATCCCGAGCATAAAATCGGGCGCCCAAGACAGCTTTATACTGGCGACCACAGACGTGAGTTTGTCCCGATTGGCAAACGCTAACTTGTAAAAATTCTTTGCTCAAGGTGCTTGAATAAACCCAAGCGCCTTAAGTGCCTTTCTCATACCACTCGCCACCACAGCATAACCCTCTGCATTAGGATGTATCTGATCTGATTTCAAGTCGCGTTTGGACAATACATCTGAAAATACATCTGTGACTAACGGCACCTGCATCTCCTCAGCCACACGCGCATACAAAGGATGGTCTGATAAATTACCCACCGCAGCCATGAATGGGCTAATTTCAGGAATCGCCACCAACGCTACAGGCACGCCTAGCGCTTTGGCTTGGGCAATGATGGACTTCAGGTTCTCTTCTACCTGCTTTACTGAAACTTGACGCAACAAATCATTGCCGCCCAGTTCAATCAGCAACAGTTTAGGTTGATGCGTTTCCAGCAAATCGGGCAACCGCTGCAAACCGCCACTAGTGGTATCACCGGGAATCCCAGCGTTAACAATATGCCAGCCTGTCGTTTTTTCAAGCAATGTTGGGTACGCCTCCTCTGGTTTTGCACCTGTACCAAAACTCAAACTATCGCCAAGTATCAACACCGTGGAACCCTGCATAATCGTGGGCTGTGGCGGATGTTTTTCCGAGCAAGCCATCAACACTAACACTACGATCAATATCAGTTTTTTCATTACAATTCGTCACCACCAATAAAAAAGCCAAGCAAAATGCTTGGCTTAATTTTTAGACAAATCCACTACTTAAACAGAGAAGGAAGAGCCGCAACCACAGGTAGTTTGCGCATTCGGGTTACGAATCACAAACTGCGAGCCTTGTAAGCTGTCTTGATAATCAATTTCTGCACCCATTAAATATTGCAGGCTCATAGGGTCAATCAACAGCGTTACAGTATCCTTTTGCACTTGCGTGTCATCTTCGTTAACCTCTTCTTCAAAGGTGAACCCATACTGAAAGCCTGAACATCCTCCACCACTTACAAATACACGCAGTTTTAAATCTGGCGTACCTTCTTCTTCAATTAACTCTTTTACTTTTTTAGCAGCGTTGTCAGTAAACACCAACGGTGCTGGCATTTCAATATCTGCCAAGTTTTCTGTATTTAACTCTGCAACTGTATTCATATCTGCTCCTTTACCTGCATCTATTGCTACTATTTGATTCGACGTTTGATGACTACAAACGTTCGATAACTTGTAAACGCCAGCCTAAACTGCTGACTCTATTGCTTCTTCACCAATATAAATTAACCGGCCTTCAATCACTGCACCTGTATGCATTTCTAGTGATTTATAATGTAAATCACCCGTGATTCTTGCTTTTGACTGTAGTTCAATGAACATTCCCGCCTTGACAGGACCAACCACCTTACCGTTTAACACAATCTTAGCCGCAGATACAGAGCCCTCTACACGACCGTGCTCACTCAAAATAAGTGTACTAGGAGTATCTAGTGGTTCAGCAACATTTCCTCGCACGGCGCCATCAATGCGCAAACCTCCGCTAAAATTAATATCACCTTCTACTCGAGTATCTGCGCCAATCAATGTATCGATTCTGCTATCAATTTTGTTACTTTTTTTGAAAAACATCGCAAATCCTTACATTACTTTACGGTATTGAAACTACTAGTTTGTTATTGTCAGGTTATTTGCCAGTTCTTCTGCCCAGCATATTTTTGTAAAACACCAGCTCTTCTTTGACCTTTAGGTTCTCATCTTGAACGCTTGCCAGCTCTTTTGCAAGATTATTATTTGTCGCAAGCTCTACCTGTAGCTCACGTTGCGCCTCTATTAGTTTGGTCTGCAAGTCCTTATTTTCAAGAGTAGTTTGCTGTAAAAGTAAACGAACGTTTTCTTGTTCACCGTCGTGCAATGCCCAAAACGCCAAGCCGGCACCTAACAATACAAACACAAACGCGGATAACCATTGAAAATACCATGGTCGACGTGAACGCACCGCAACCTGTTTGGCCGTTAAGCCAAAGTTACTGCGGAATTTACGTCGTATTGGCTTCATTCACGATTAAGGAAGCAGAGGCAACACTTGCAAGCCAATCTTCTCTTCCAACCCCATCATAATATTCATGTTTTGCACGGCTTGACCAGCCGCACCTTTGACCAAATTATCTTGCACGACAATCAAGGTGAGATAGTCCGCCCCCTGACGTTGCAATGCAATGCGCAAATGATTTGCGCCACGCACTGAACGCGTTTCTGGTAGCTTTCCAGCAGGTAGCACATCCACAAAATATTCATTGCCATAGCGCGCTTCATACAATTGCTGCAAATCTAGCGCTTTGGCAGCCGGAGTTAACTTTACATACAGTGTAGATAACATACCGCGTATCATCGGGATCAAATGCGGCACAAACACAAACTGTATTTCTTGTTTTGCCAGTTGTGCCAATTGTGCTGCGATTTCCGGATGGTGACGATGACCAGCCACACCATAGGCTTTCATATTATCGCTAGACTCTGAAAACAAGGTGGCGACTTCTGCCTTGCGGCCTGCTCCTGACACGCCTGACTTAGCATCCGCGATAATCGGCGAAGTGAGATCTATCAGACCTTTTTCCAGCAATGGTGCCAAGCCTAACAATACCGTGGTTGGATAACAACCAGGATTGCCAATCACTTGCGCTTGTTTAATCTGTGAGCGAAACAATTCTGGCAAGCCGTACACAGCATCTTTAAGGATATCAGGACAGCTATGTGGCATTTTGTACCATTGCTCGAATACCGCTGTGTCTTGCAATCTGAAGTCTGCGGCCAAATCAATCACTTTGACGCCTGCCGCAGTGAGCGTTTGCGCTTGGCTCATGGCTACACCATGCGGCGTTGCAAAAAACACCACGTCACAATCCGTCAGGTTCGCAGTAGCCGGGTCGCTAAAAGCCAAATCTACATAACCACGTAGATTAGGAAACATATCAGCTACCGGTGTACCGGCATCACCCCGGGAGGTTATGACTGTAAGTGTGACATGCGGATGTACCGCCAGCAGGCGCAACAGTTCAACACCTGTATATCCTGTGCCACCAACAATACCGACTTTTACTTTTTGTACCATTAATTTTCTACCACGGATTAAGTACTTACCCTAAGTGTTCAATACTTAGCCAAAAATGAAACCTTAAATGAAAAAGGTCGCTAACGCGACCTTTTTTTGTACTTAGACGCTCAATGAAGCGTTGTAACCAATTAACGTTTAGAGAATTGTTTACGACGACGTGCTTTGCGTAAGCCCACTTTTTTACGTTCTACTTCACGTGCATCACGTGTTACAAAACCAGCATGTGACAAGGCGCTTTTCAACGCTGCATCGTAGTCAATCAATGCACGGGTAATACCGTGACGAACAGCACCAGCTTGGCCAGATTCACCACCACCGACCACATTGACCATGATGTCAAAGCTAGCTGTGTTGTTAGTTAATTCTAATGGTTGGCGCAAAATCATGCGTGAAGTTACGCGTGAGAAGTATTCGTCTACTGGCTTATCGTTTACAACAATGTTGCCTTTGCCAGATTTTAAGAATACACGTGCCACTGAACTCTTGCGACGGCCTGTACCGTAGTTATATTTACCAATCATTCTGCAATCCTTAGATAGTCAATGCTTGCGGTTGTTGCGCAGCGTGTTCATGCTTGTCGCCAGCATAAACTTTCATTTTTTTAATCATGGCGTAGCCCAATGGGCCTTTTGGCAACATGCCTTTTACTGCTTTCTCTAGCGCGCGACCTGGGAAACGATCTTGCATTTTAGAGAATGTAGTTGTGCTGATACCACCTGGGTAACCAGAGTGACGGTGATATTCTTTATCTGTCGCTTTCGCGCCAGTTACTTTAATTTTGTCGGCATTGATAACCACAATGTAGTCACCTGTATCTACGTGTGGTGTGTAGATAGCTTTATGTTTACCACGTAAACGATGTGCAATTGCACTGGCTAAACGACCTAATACTAAGTCAGTGCCATCAATGACGAACCAGTCACGTTGCACTTCATGTGTTTTTGCTGAAAATGTTTTCATTTTTTATAACAACCAAGTTATGGCATATAAATTCAAGAGGGCGGATTATATGCTTTGGCCACTTAACTTGTCAACGCTGAGTTGCATATTTTACCAAATATTTTTTCTGTCGTATGCGCTAGAAAAATAAATCTGGCATACCGATTGCTTAATAACCATTAAATGTAACTAAAAAACATATTCATTAAATCGTAACTTAATGATTTTAAATTAAAAATGTAAAACATAGTAAAAGATAATGATGACGGCACCGACAGTGGTGTGGGGTTTTCATCACTGAAGGTAAAAAGGATTGATCATGGATAACAATTTCAAATTAAGAAAAGCAATCATTATTGCCATCGCATTAATGGGTACTGGTTACTCTATGCACTCCAAAGCGATTGGCTTAAGCGATATTCAAGTGAAATCATATTTGGGTCAGCCCCTGCTCGCCAATATTAAGGTGAGCGGCTTAGACAATAAGATGGATGAGCGCTGCTTCACAATCAGCAGTGACGACGCAAACGCGATTAGCAAAGTAAATTTTCGCCTGAATCGTATTTCTGATGAACTTGGTGTTTTAACGCTTACTTCCAACAAAGCTGTGCTTGAGCCTATTGCGTCGCTGACTGTTGTAAGCCATTGCGATACGACGTTCACACGCCAATATAGTTTGTTGATTGACCCTGCTAGCGCAACACTTAGCACCGAATCCAGCGCAAATGATGATGCGATTACAAACAATAGTGTAGATTCAGATTTAGGAATGGTTGAAGCAAGCGCAGTTGCTGTTAAGCAAACCAGTGCAGCCCCTACCAGCACAAAGCGAAAAACCAAACGCCAAGCTAAACAGCAGGTCACTCCGGTCGCACAAGTGGCATCACCAAGCAATGGCCAAGTCACTTATTTGATGCCTGAAAAAACTGAAGTGAGTAAACCAGCCCCATCAAACACCATTACATCAAAACCAAAACTGACTATCTCAGGTGGCAATTTAACTGGGGTAGATCTCACAGAAATGTCAATGAAGCTGTCGTTTGACAAACGCATTAACACCAGCCGCGAGAGTAACCCGCAAGCTTTTTCAGAACAAGCCGAGTTTGCGGATGAAGTAACCGTCATGAATAACCGTTTGGCGCATTTAGACAAACAACTCAACAGCCTATACACACAAAATGCTTCGCTTAAAAAAGCGAATGAGCAGACACAGGGCGAACTCTCATCACTTAAACAGCAAAATGATGTGTTGCGCATGATTGCCTTTTGTTTGGGGGGCGGTTTATTGGCAACAGGTTACTTTTTTGTAGATTGGCTAAGACGCAGAAGCTTCTTAGTACAAGCCGAAAAAGAACAAGCATTATGGGAAAGTTTACAGACCGCGAATATCGACTCTGACGAAACCGACGCACTCAACATTGATGAAAACCTGACTAAGCAAGCAGATACTCGCCCAGCGCCAGTCAAGTCAGAAGAAGAGTCTAATGGCTTAGGTAACGCACCTTTATTCAATAGTACTTATCCTAGCCAACAGCAGCATGAAATTATTCAAGAAGAGACCAACATTACAGAAGATGCAGAATTGCTGATTTCACATGGTCGCATCCACCTAGCGATTGAGCTATTGCAAAACCACTTAATTGAAAATCCTAAAGACTCCGCTTCAACTTGGTTGTTCTTACTCGATTTGCTAGCCAAAGAAGGCATGCAAAATGAGTTTGAAATTGCTGCCAATGAATGTAAAAAACATTTTAATGTGCAGGTTGATGGCTTCTCCAGACCACTAGCCGACAGCAATAGCTTAGAGTCATTTGAGCGAATCTCTAAAGAATTACAAAAGCTTTGGGGTACTGAACAAGCATTAATGTTTTTAGATGAGTTGATTTACAACACACGTTTAGAGCCACGCGCAGGTTTTGATAAACCAGTATTTGAAGAATTGGTATTACTCAGAGAAATCGCCGAAGAAGAAGTGAAATTGGCCGAGGTGATTTCATTGCATGAAGAAAAAACATCACGTAGACAGAAAAAGGAAAAAACCATGACCATTAATTTGCCAGAAATTGAAATTTCAGAGGAATTTAAACAACTTGCGTTAGAAACTAGCCAAGAAAACGTTGAAAATGCCCAAGCTGATCATAGCGAAGAGCATTTTGAGTTTGAGTTATTGGATATTGCGCACCGCTAATTACAGATTATTTAAAGGTTAATTCTAAGAATAAACCCAATGTAATCACTGCACCAATCCAGCTATTACGTAAAAACGCCTTAAAGCAATCTGCTTTGAGGCGTTTTTTTATGAGTAAAAACTGTTGCACCATCAAGAGTGCAGCCACACCAAGGCCGGAGAAATAGTAGAGACCAAACTGCATAAACAGGCCTATATAGACGAGGATTGACAACATGCCAGCAAAACAAAGCATGATGGCAAGCACATCATAGCGTCCAAAAAATAGTGCCGAAGATTGAATACCTATCTTGATATCATCATCGCGATCCACCATGGCATAGGCGGTATCGTAAGCAATGGCCCAACACACATTGGCTAGCAGCATCCACCATGCCATGGGTGGGATATAGTCATTAATCGCAGCAAACGCCATGGGGATACCAAACCCAAAAGCAATGCCCAAATAGGCTTGAGGTATCGCCAAAAAGCGCTTGGTGAGTGGGTAGGTTGCGGCCAGAAATAACGCGACCACAGACCATAAAATAGTTTGTAGGTTGAGAAAACAGACCAGCACAAAGGCAAGCAAACTTAAGCCGAGCGCTAAATAAATAGCCTCTTTAACACTGACCTCTTGTGTAGCCAATGGCCGTAACTGCGTACGCTCTACTAATCCATCGTAATTGCGGTCTGCAATATCGTTCATCACACAACCTGCGCTACGCATCAGTACGGTACCCGTCACAAAAATCAATACGATTGATAAGCTTGGATGACCGCGTCCTGCAATCAGTAACGCCCACAAAGTAGGCCATAACAGCAACAAAATACCGATAGGCTTATCCAAACGCATCAGGCGTTCGTATGCATCTAACTTTTGTATGAGTTGTTGTTTAGTCATGTAAGGCTGGCAAGAATACTTCTGTGACTAAAATACTAACGCAATTTAAGTAAAATACGGAACGTCTCGCCCACAAATAAGCAGGTGGCACTGCCAATTGAGGCAACGCTTTTTGATAAAGCACATGATGCTTGGATAACTTTTTATAAGTTAACGGGGTGCGACGTACTTGAGGGTTAGCGAACAACAGCGCACCCAGAGGCTGATTACCCAAGCGCGCTAAATGATGCCAAGGCCCCCTTCTGGCGCGTCTGGGAATAACACTGTGCGCAAACACGACCGCTTGTTGATTCCCTAGCAACATCACCTCTCTTACGGTAGCTAGTTGATGCAATTTAAGATGCAACACATAGGCTTCATCTTGAATCACACGCGCATTCGCCATCTGCAAGGTTTGCACAGAAAACTGGGTATAACGTTGCTGCAATCGCGCAGTCAATGAATCAGGATTGATGAGCCAACCGTGATCACGACGACATGCCATTGGTTTGCGCAACCAACGCTGACGATCTTGAGAGGTGTGGGAATGAGTTTTCACAGCGCAGATTATCGCACACCCAAGCGGCTAACTCAGCGATGAACCACGCATCACACTTTTACCAATTGTTCTACTTGATACATCCAGCGTGCCAAATGCTGGTCGACAGCCTCAGGGGATTCCTTCAGCAGACGCTCTGCCATCGCCTTTGCTTGCTCCAACAATACTTCATCGCGCTCTAGGTCTGCAATCTTTAACATGGGCACACCACTTTGGCGGGTACCTAAAAACTCCCCCGGACCGCGCAGGTGAAGATCTGCTTGCGCAATCAAAAAGCCATCCGTGTGCTCATAAATGACTTTTAAGCGCGCACGGGCGGTTTCAGACAATTTGCTTTGATATAGCAAGATACAGGTGCTTTTGGCTGCACCACGCCCGACTCTGCCGCGAAGTTGATGCAGTTGGCTCAAGCCAAAACGCTCCGCATGTTCAATCACCATCAAGCTTGCATTGGGCACATCCACACCCACTTCAATGACCGTAGTGGCTACCAGCAATTGCGTTTCATGCGCGCTGAATGCTTGCATGACTTGTTGCTTCTCGGCTGGTTTCATACGCCCGTGCACCAAGCCGATCTTAAGCTCAGGAAACTGTGCCTGCATGTAGGCATAAGTGTCATTGGCCGTTTGTAATTGCAATGCCTCAGACTCCTCTATCAGCGGGCATACCCAGTAAGCTTGATGTCCAGCCTGACAAGCATCGCGCACACGCTGCAAAATTTCCTCTCGACGCTGGTCTGACACCAGCTTGGTCACAATGGGTGTGCGCCCGGGAGGTAACTCATCAATGACGGACACATCCAAATCGGCGTAATAACTCATGGACAAAGTGCGTGGAATGGGCGTGGCGGACATCATGAGCTGGTGTGGTTCTGGCTGGCCCTTTTGGCGCAAGGCTAAACGTTGTTGCACACCAAAGCGATGTTGCTCATCCACAATCGCCAAGCCTAAGCGCTTAAACTGCACCGCCTCTTGAAATAGCGCGTGCGTGCCGACCACCATCGGTGCGGAACCATCAGCGATTTGTTGTAATGCTTCGGCACGCTCTTTTTTACTTTGGCTACCGGTGAGCCAGGCAATGCGAACATTCAACGGCGCCAGCCATTGGCTGAATTTTTTGTAGTGTTGCTCCGCTAAAATTTCAGTCGGCGCCATCAGTGCCACTTGCCATCCATGTTCAATGGCTTGCAAGGCAGCCATACAAGCGACTATGGTTTTACCGCTACCGACATCCCCTTGCAACAAGCGCTGCATGGGGTGTGGCTGTGCTAAATCTTGGGCAATTTCTGCCACTACTTTTTTTTGCGCGTTAGTTAATGCAAACGGCAAATGTTGCAATAGCGCAGGTACCAACTGCTTCGATTCTGCAACACTAGGCGCATCCATACTACGACGTCTCGCATAGTGTTTACGCATGGACAGCTGCTGCGCCAACAACTCATCTAAAGCAAGCCTCTGCCAAGCGGGGAGTGTGCGGGCTTGCAAAGCCTCAAGAGAAATCTCTGGCGCAGGCTGATGTAAGGTACGAATACTCTCTGAAAAACTGGGTAACTGTTGCGATGCATAGACCCAAGCCGGCAATGTCTCATGCAAACCATCCTGTTGAATCGCAATGGTAACCGCTTTGCGAATATTGGCCTGAGCTAAGCCCGCCGTGGTGGGATACACCGGCGTCAGTTGTGCATTGACTGGCGCGTCTTCACGCCATGTTTTACATTGTGGGTGCACCATTTCATAGCCAAAAAAGCCATGACGCACCTCACCATACACCCGCAAGCGCGCACCCTCTTTTAATGCATTGATTTGACTGGGGTAGAAATGCAAGAAACGCAAGGTCAGTTGCCCACTGTCATCTTGCAAGCGCGCAATCAGCGCTTTGCGTGGTTTATAGCTGACTTCCGCATGTACGATTTCACCCTGTACCTGCGCCTCATCCCCCACACGCAAATCACGTATTGCGGTAATACGGGTTTCGTCCAAGTAGCGCAAAGGCAAATGTAAAATTAAATCCTGCAAGGTATGTAAGCCAAGTTTGGCCAAATGCGATACCAACGCTGGCGTAAAGCCTTTAAGCGTGGCGAGTGTTGAATGAGTAGGGGAAGCTGGCAAGGGATTAGGTAATGCTAAATTTTTTGCTCTGCGTGCGTACCTTTGACGCGATTGATGCGCGCTACATCAGGAATCTTGCGCAAATTGCGGATAAGTTCGGCTAAATGCACACGGTTATGTACCTGCACTGTGAAGTTCACATTGGTATATTGACTGCCATCCGATTCTTCTACGCTCACGTTATCAATATTGGATTCGGCGTTAGCTATGGTGGTGGCAATTTTAGCCAGCATGCCGCGCTGATTGGCCACCGCAATGCGTAAATTCACCTTAAACAGTTTTTTATTGTCGGCATCCCAATCCACATCCAGCCATTTATCAGGGTCGAGTTTGAACTTACGGATGGCCGGACAATCATGGGTATGAATTACCAGCCCCTTGTCTTTGTTGATAAATCCTAAAATCGGATCTCCTGGAATTGGGCGGCAACATTGCGCAAATTGCACCGCCATACCCTCTGTACCGCGTATGGTAATGGTATCTAGTGGCTTGTTAGTTTTCTCTTTATGCGACTCAATCGCATCTGCGTTGTTGGCCAATAATTGATGTGCCACCATCAGACCAACACGTTTGCCCAAACCAATATCAGTGAGGATAGCCTCTTTGGTCTGCGTCCCATAATCACGCATGACTTTTTGCCAGTGCTTGTCGGTGATTTCACTGGGTTCCACATGCATGGCTCGCAATGCAATATTCAACATACGCTCACCCAAATGAGCAGACTCCTCCACCTTAATGGTTTTGAGATAGTGTCTAATATGCGAGCGTGCTTTGCCAGTCACCACATAATTGAGCCAAGCAGGGTTGGGTTTGGCCAGTGGTGCGGTAATGATTTCCACGTTGTCGCCGTTACGCATTTCCGTTCTAAGCGGTGCCAACTCGTTGTTGATTTTCACTGCCACGCAACTGTTGCCGACATCAGAGTGCACAGCGTAAGCAAAATCCACAGCGCTAGAGCCTTTAGGCAAGGCCAAGATTTTGCCTTTAGGCGTAAATACATAGACCTCATCTGGGAACAAGTCCACCTTGAAATGTTCCAGAAATTCGTAGCTGTCTTCGCTCTCGGTTTGAATTTCAACCAAGCGTTGCAGCCATTGATGGGTTTGCTGTTGCAGCTTGGTTAAATGCGCATCGGTTGTTTTATATAGCCAGTGCGCAGCCACGCCTGCATCAGCAATATTATGCATTTCTTGGCTGCGAATCTGCACTTCAATCGGTGTACCAAAGGGGCCAAACAATGTGGTATGCAGCGATTGATAGCCGTTGACTTTGGGAATAGCAATATAGTCTTTGAATCGGCCAGGAATAGGTTTATATAAAGCGTGCAAAGAACCCAAGGCCAAATAGCATGAAGGGGTATCTTTAACGATGATTCTAAAGCCATAAATATCGTTAACTTGCGACAACTTAACCGTTTTACCTGTCATCTTCTGGTAAATGCTGTAAAGATGCTTTTCTCGGCCAACCACTTCTGCATCAATCTTAGCATCGTTAAGCTGATCTTGAATCGCGCCTAAAATTTTGGTGATGACTTCTTTACGATTGCCTCGGGCTGCTTTGACCGCCTTATCAATCACGTGATAACGAGTGGGGTATAAGTATTTAAAGCTTAAGTCTTCCAGTTCCTGAAAGATGGGGTTCAGACCCAATCGATTAGCAATCGGTGCATAGATATCCAGCGTCTCGCGTGCAATACGCTTTTTCTTCTCTGGCTTCATCGCTTCTAGCGTTTGCATATTGTGCAAACGGTCTGCCAATTTCACCAATATCACGCGCACATCTTGGCTCATCGCCAAAAGCATTTTACGGAAGTTTTCAGCTTGCGCTTGCGTGGCTGTTTGCTGTTCTACTTTATCCAACTTGGTGAGGCCATCCACCAAATCTGCCACCTGCTTACCAAATACTTCACCAATTTCAATACTGGCAACCCCTGTGTCTTCAACCACATCGTGCAACAAGGCGGCCAGCAGTGTGGGGATATCCAAATGTAACTTGGCCAGAATACAGGCCACCGATACTGGGTGGGTAATATAGGGCTCGCCCGTTTTGCGGGTTTGACCGCGATGGGCTTTTTCTGCGTAGCGGTAAGCCACCCAGACTTGTTCGATTTCTTCTTGATTGAGGTATTGCTTGAGTAAGACGGTGAGCGGGGAATGCTCGGTGTCTGCAGGTAGCAAGTCTAATACATCATCTATTGCATCAGACTTGCGCTTTTGAGATTCCGCTTTAAGATAATTAGCGGTAGTGACCATAAGCTACATGCTTAGTTAAGCATGCCCACGGTTTAAAATTTCAATGCCCACTTTACCAGCAGCAATTTCGCGTAACGCCAATACAGTCGGTTTGTCTTTTTGTGCAGAACCATGCACAAATGGGTCAGAGCCGTTAGCGAGTTGTCTTGCGCGGTAAGCGGCCACCAATGTCAATTGGAAGCGATTGGGGATTTTGTCCAAACAGTCATCTACAGTAATACGTGCCATAATTTTTACCTCTCAGAATATCTATCTTTGTTACCTTAAACTGAAGTTAGTTTAGGTTAACTTTTGAATTAATGCTTGATAGCGTGTGACCTGCGCCGCCATTTTTAATCGCTGAGTACGCACAATCGCCAATAAATCGTGGAGTGCGACATCAAAATCATCATTAATTGTAACATAATCGAACTCGACTAAGTGGCGCATTTCCTCACGTGCTGCCGCCACACGCTTGGCAATCACTTCTGCACTGTCTTGTCCGCGGTTGTTTAAACGCTCAGCCAAAGTTTCTACCGAAGGTGGCAATATAAAAACACTAATGGCATTTGGGTAAATTTCACGCACTTGTGCCGCGCCCTGCCAATCAATTTCCAAAATCACATCATGGCCTGATGCCAATGCCGTATCCACACCGGCTTGCGATGTGCCATAGCGCGCACCGTGCACGTGAGCGGATTCCAAAAATGCGCCCTGTTTCAACATGTTTAAAAAAGTCGCATCATCCACAAAGTGGTAGTGCACGCCGTTCTCTTCCAAGGGTCTTGGCTTACGCGTAGTATGAGAAACAGAAAGCTTAATATGACTATCTTTGGCCAGAAGCGCCTTCACCAAACTAGTTTTACCTGCACCAGAAGCAGCTGTAATAATGAACAAATTCCCTTGTGTCATATTTAACACCAATCCGGGCTTGGCAATGCCGAAAATACTTCTTTCAAACCTTCACTCCAACCTTTGCGTACCGTTGCGTAATAGGGGTCTTGCTCGGTCAGACGTTTCTGACAATTGGCATGTAGACTATCGGTACGGTAAATCATTAAATCAATCGGTGCGGCCACCGAAATATTGCTACGAATCGTTGAGTCGAATGAAATCAGCACACATTTCACCGCATCCATCATATCGGTATTGTGTTTGACCACGCGGTCGATAATCGGCTTACCATATTTGGTTTCACCAATTTGAAAATATGGCGTATCACTGGTGGTCTCAATGAAATTACCAGCCGCATACACATTAAACAAACGAGGCTTTTCTCCTGCAATTTGCCCACCCACCAGCACACTGGCACTAAACTCAATGCCATGCTTTTGCAGATGATCACCATCTCGCTCATATACAGTACGCATCGCCTCCCCGACCAAGCCAGCCACTTCAAACATATTGCTAGCACTGTGGAGATGTTTAGCCGATTTGCTGTTCAGCTGGGTTTTGAGCAAGCTCACCACTGCCTGTGTAATCGCCAGATTACCTGCTGTAAGAAGCACAATCACACGCTTACCCGGCAAATCAAATACATGCATCTTGGGTGCAATAGCCACTTGATCCACACCAGCATTGGTGCGGGTATCCGAGGCAAAAACCAAGCCTTGCTCCAGTAATAAGCCAACACAGTACGTCATGAAATACTCGAATTGATGAATGCTGAAATCATACCATCTGGCACCCTTTGACGTTAATAAAAACGTCCTTTGGATTGAAAATTCTGTTGCAACTATATGAATCACCAAAGTTTGACTCTTATTTCAAATTCATCAAAGCCCTAAGTCATAACACGTATTTTTTTGGCATCCTCTGCTCGGGTAACATACATCTTAAAATAACCAAATACCAACATTTAAGTACGTGATGACCCTGTTCCCTTGGCAATCAATATTGCTAACCCCACTACTTTTACTGGCCAATATGCCGATAACGAGCGTTGCGAATAGCGAAGAGTCGATTACCCTGGATACGATTGCCGTGATTGGTAACTACGACAACGGCATAGGTACATCAGATACAGCCAGTGAAGGGATAGTGACTAGAAAACTCATCGAAAACAGGCCAGCGCTACGAACAGGCGAACTACTGGAATTTGTTCCCAACTTAATCGTCTCCCAACACAGCGGTAACGGCAAAGCCAATCAATATTACCTGCGTGGCTTTAACTTAGACCACGGCACGGACTTTGCCACTTTTGTAGATGGTGTACCGGTCAATATGCGCACACATGCGCATGGTCAAGGGTATACCGATTTAAACTTTTTAATCCCCGAGCTGGTGCAGGAGATTAAATATAAAAAGGGCCCATATTTTGCGGAGCTAGGTGATTTTGCCTCAGCCGGTGCTGCGCAGATGCAACTGGTCAATCAACTTCCAAAGGGGCTTGCCTCAGTCACATTTGGCAGTTATGACTACCAGCGCTACCTCCTAGCCAACTCATCCGAAATTGCGGATGGTAATCTGCTATACGGCTTAGAAATCAACCGCAACAATGGTCCTTGGCAAAATGAAGAAAATCTAAAAAAACTCAGTGGAGTGTTTCGTTATTCCGGAGGTACTGCGCTAGATGGTTTTAATATCACGGCGATGGCCTACCACAATCAATGGGATGCCACAGACCAGATTCCCTTGCGGGCGTTGCAATCAAACGCCTTGAATCGCTTTGGCACCATAGATGCCACTGATGGTGGCGAATCTTCACGCTACAGCATCAGTGCAGCGCGGTACCAACATAATAGTGCAGGCGTATTTGAGGCAAATGTCTACGCGCTACGTTCAAAGTTAGACCTTTACAGTAATTTCACTTATTTTCTTAATAACCCAGTTGATGGCGACCAATTCAACCAGAACGAGCATCGCACCACTCTGGGCTTTAATGTTGCCAAAACATGGTTTAACGATATGTTTGGTTTGCCGATGCAAAATAAAATTGGGCTACAAACGCGCTACGATGATTTGTCACCAGTGGCTTTGTTTAATACGGTAGCCACCCAACGCACATCACTGATACGCTCGGATAAAGTGAGAGAGTTGAGTCATGGTTTGTTTGCTGAGAACAGTACGCAATGGCATGAAAAGTTCAGGTCTGTTCTTGGCATGCGTTATGACGAATATGATTTTGATGTGGATAGCAGCATTACAGACAATTCTGGCCATGCAAAAGACCATATTACCTCACCCAAGTTATCCCTTATTTTTGGGCCTTGGGTTGGCACAGAGTTTTTTATTAACTACGGTCAAGGCTTTCACAGCAATGATGCCAGGGGCACAACTCAGAAAGTGTTGCCGAACGGCGACCCTGCCGCTTCCGTTACGCTGCTGGCTGCTTCCAGAGGCAGCGAAATCGGCATACGAACTGAAATTATTCCAAACCTGCAGAGCTCGCTCGCCTTTTGGCAATTACATTTAGACTCTGAGTTGCTCTATATTGGGGATGCCGGAGAGACTGAGCCGACCAGAGCAAGCAAACGTAAAGGCATTGAGTGGAGCAATCATTACATTGCCAATGACTGGCTATTGTTTGATTTTGATTTGGCTTTATCTCAAGCAAGATACAGGAGTAATGACGGCTCTGGCAGATACATTCCTGGGTCGCTGGGTCGGGTGATTGCTTTTGGCGCATCGTTCAACAACCTTAACCAATGGTCTGGCGCTCTACAACTGCGACATTTTGGGCCAAGGCCATTAGTGGAAAACAATAGTGTGCGCTCCAACTCGACTACTGTGGCCTATGCGCGTGTTGGCTATCAGTTCACAGCAAGCACCAAGCTGACCTTGGATGTGTTTAACCTGTTTAATCGAAAACAGAGCGATATTGATTACTTTTATACATCACGCTTGAATGGGGAGGCTGCTGAAGGGGT
Source organism: Betaproteobacteria bacterium Ga0077540 (assembly GCA_001464125.1). Lineage (GTDB taxonomy): Bacteria > Pseudomonadota > Gammaproteobacteria > Burkholderiales > Methylophilaceae > Methylophilus. Next base: position 22,495 of record LNEP01000015.1, read on the forward strand.
AGATGATATTCACTTTCACCCTGTGGAGCCGATAACTGCGCGCTTAACTTTGAGCCATCAGTTTTAAAGATGATGTGTTTAGGTGGTTGTGCCAGTACTTCAAACAATCCCTGTTGAGATTTGGCGGAGTGGACGGGGCTCGAACCCGCGACCCCCGGCGTGACAGGCCGGTATTCTAACCAACTGAACTACCACTCCTGGTATTGTTTGGATCACAACTTTTGCTTACAACTTGCTAACAAGCGTCTGGTGGGTGCTAACGGGGTCGAACCGCTGACATTCGCCTTGTAAGGGCGACGCTCTACCAACTGAGCTAAGCACCCTGCCTTACTTGCTGGGCGCGAATTTTACATCAGTTTGCTTAGGAAGCAACAAAAATCTGTGTAAATTTTATATTTATTTTTTTATCTAGGATGAAGTCACCCAGTGGACAGGCGAAAGTGCATTAAAAATAGATGCATTAAAAACAGACGAAAACCATTAGGCGTTACGATCTGTGCAAATAGCCTGAGTTACTGCTGGGCTTGTTGAGCTTGTTGAAGCAGTGATGCCGAATGCGCTTTGGCATGCTGAAAGACAGGCGCCCCCTGCTGATTGACCACGACATTGGACACCATACCCTCTTCACCACCGCCGATACGCATGCCGCTCACCGGGCTAGCGCCGCGGTAATCTAAACCCACCGCCAGACGTACATGGGTTTCATTGGCGCGATACCCATTGGAGATATCCAAGCTTTGCCATTGATTGTTTAACCACACGTCCACCCAAGCGTGCGTCTGCATGAGGCTACCATCTTCGGTGAATAAATACCCGCTGACATAACGAGCCGGATTACCTAAGCTTCTACAGCAGCTAATAAATACATGGGCATGGTCTTGGCAAACGCCCTGCCCCAAGTCAAACGCCTCGCTCGCTGTGGTATCGACCTTGGTAGCACCTTTGATGTAAGCCATTTTGTCACGCAAGGCCAGCATCATGTCTTCAATCGGTCGATTGGCAAACTGACTGGCAAAGGCAATGATGGCCTCATTAGGGGATGTCAGCTCTGTTTCACGCAAATAGATCGGCATGGGTAAAGCCTGATGCTGTGTTAAATCGGCAACACCTGTTTCCACCTCGCCCGACACCGCGATTAGTAACTCATGATGTGGATTATCGATCACCAGCGTATGCGCAGTGTTGCCAAACGTATCTTGAAATTCATGCAACTGACCATTCACTTTGATATCCCAATGGCGCACATGCTGGCCAAAGCCATTCTGTGGCGTGAGGCGTAACTGCTGAATGGTGTAGGTCACCATCTCGCTATATACATATTGTGTTTGGTGCTGAATATTGAGACGCATAATGCTAGCTACTTTACACCTATTAAACCGTTGCGCTCAAGAAACTACGCTGAATTTCTTCACCCAATACATGATTAGAATGAATAAAGCTCTCCAAAAACTCATGCAGTCCATGCTGAAAAATGTCCTGCATTTTGCCGTAATGCAACTTGGCATGCAGTTCACCCGCCAAACGCTTGGTCTCACTTTGGCGATTGGCCGCCACCTGTTCAATAATCGGCATAATCTCATCATAACAAGCATGGAGCGAGCGTGGCATATCATGTCTCAACACCAAGAGTTCTGAGACACGTACCGGGTCAATCGCATCGCTATAGATTTTTTGATAGGCCTGAAAAGCGGATACCGAGCGCAAGACTGCACTCCACTCGTAATAGTCGACTGTACCGCCCATTTGGTGCTGCACAGGCATCAGAAAATCGTATTTGATATTGAGTAAGCGCGCCGTGTTATCGGCACGCTCAATAAACGTGCCTAAACGTACAAAGCTAAAGGCTTCGTCGCGCAACATGGTGCCAAAACAGACACCTCTAAATAGGTGCGAACGTGATTTGACCCAATCGCAAAATTCACTTAAACCTTCTACTGTTAAATCTTTACGCAGAAACTGATCAAACTCTAACCACAAGGCGTTGATATTTTCCCAAGTCTCAGTGGTCATGGTCACCCGCACTGCACGGGCGTTTTCACGTGCACTGCGCAACGCACTGTAAATACTGGACGGGTTGTTGCTGTCCATGGTCAGGTACTGAATCACATTTTTAGCATTTGGCTTGCCATAGTCACGCTCAAATGCCTCAATATTGCTGGTAATTTCCACTGCGGCCTGCCATAAATCCGCATCGTTACCAGTAGCGCTGGGCACTAGCGACATGTTGTAGGTCACATCCAACACGCGTGCAGCGTTTTCGGCACGCTCAATATAACGCGCCATCCAATAGAGATGATCTGCTGTACGACTTAACATGCCACTTCTTCTTTCTTGATTGCTTGGCTGGTATTGGTAGGTTTTTCTGCAGCGGTGTCATCACGCTCTAACACCCAAGTATCCTTGGTACCACCGCCTTGTGACGAGTTAACCACCAGTGAGCCTTCTTTGAGCGCGACTCGGCACAACCCACCTGGCACTACACTCACGGTTTTGCCGGACAGTACAAAGGGGCGTAAATCCACATGGCGTGGCGCAATTCCCTGCTCTACCAAGGTTGGGCAAGTAGAGAGCGCCAGCGTAGGCTGGGCGATATAGCTGGAAGGTTTGGATAAAATACGTAGCTTAAATTCCGCCAGCTCTTGCTTGGTGGCGGCAGGGCCCACCAACATGCCATAGCCGCCAGAGCCCTGCACCTCTTTCACCACTAACTCATCTAGATGGTCGAGCACATAAGCCAAATCATCTTCTTTGCTCAGCTCATAGGTAGGCACGTTTTGCAGGATGGGCTCTTCACCCAAGTAGAATTTAATCATTTGCGGTACGTAAATATAGGTGGCTTTGTCATCTGCCGCACCGGTACCCACGGCATTGGCCAGGGTGACACCGCCGTTACGATACACCGACAGTAAGCCCGGCACACCCAACATCGAATCCGGTTTAAACACCAGCGGATCCAAAAAGTCATCATCAATGCGGCGATAAATCACATCCACACGCCTTGGGCCTTGTGTGGTGCGCATATACACGGCGTTATTGCGCACGAATAGATCTTGCCCCTCAACCAGCTCGATCCCCATTTGCTGCGCTAAAAACGCATGCTCAAAATAAGCGCTGTTATAAGCACCCGGGGACAGCAACACCACAGTAGGGTCTTGCACTCCAGATTGGGCCACTGAGCGTAAATTATTCAGCAACACCTGCGGATAATGCTCGACTGGAGCTACGGAGTATTGCCTGAATAAATCCGGAAACAGGCGCATCATCATTTTGCGGTTTTCCAGCATGTAAGACACACCGGAGGGTGTGCGCAGATTGTCTTCTAGCACATAAAACTGTGATTCGCTGGTACGCACCAAATCCACTCCGGCAATATGCGCGTAAATCTGATTGGGCACGTCTACACCAAACATCTCCGGACGATATTGCGGATTGCTTAAAATGGTGTAGGGCACAATGCCGGCCTGAATGATTTCTTGTTTGTGATAAATATCGTGCAAGAACATGTTGAGCGCTCGCACGCGTTGTATCACCCCCGCAGACAAATGTGCCCACTCCTTGCTGGAAATGAGCCGAGGAATCACATCGAAAGGAATCAGCCGCTCTGCGCCATCGGCATCGCCATAGACATTAAAGGTAATCCCCACGCGGCGAAACAACAATTCGGCTTCTGCACGTTTGGCTGCCAATTGATGCGTAGGTACATTTTTTAACCAACGTTGATAGGCTTTATAAATGGCACGTGCATCCCCCACTTTAGCCTGCATTTCATCAAAAAACTTATCGACAGTATCTGACATACTTTTAATCTTTCTATAGTTAATGAGATTAAAAGCAAACTGCATACCAGTTTAAATATTCTTTTAAATCAGATGCTTATAAATCAGTTTCGGCCATGAGGATAATAATAGCACCAAAAAGGTGCATTAAATGCATTTGGTTTCAAACGCCCATGATTGAACGCACAAAAAACATGCGTTTATTCAATATTTTGGATTTGCTCTCGCATTTGTTCAATCAGCACCTTGAGTTGCATGGAGATTTGTGTGGTCTCAATCGCCACAGATTTAGAGCCCAACGTGTTGGCTTCACGGTTCATCTCTTGCATGAGGAAATCCAGTTTTTTACCTACCGCTCCGCCTTTGGCAAGAATATGGCTGACTTCACGCACATGTGCGTCCAAGCGAGAAAGCTCCTCATCCACATCAATGCGTTGAGCATACAATACAATCTCTTGGCGCACGCGTTCATCATCTGCCAGCATGGCTTCTTGTAGTTTGGCAGTGAGTTTATCCTGATAGGCTTGAATCAATTGTGGCAGCATCGGTTTTACCTTAACCACCAAGGCGTTAATCTCAGTTAAACGCGCCAATATCATTTCTTTAAGCTTCTCGCCCTCACGTTGACGTGCACCAATTAAATTATCTAACACATCGCTGAGTGTTTTTTTAATGGTGGCCTCTAGGGCTTCCTGATCTAACTGTGGTGCTTGCGTCACACCCGGCATGCGTAATATTTCTAATAGATCCACCGCTTGGACTGTCGGGAAATATTGCGAAACCGCCTGAATACTCTGTGCAATTTGCTGCACGGCTTGGTGATTGATGGCCGCAAATTGAACAGCCGCATTGTCTTGCTTTAAAAAGACACGACAATCGACTTTGCCACGGCCAAGCTTGGTTTGTATCTGCTCACGTATGGTATTTTCAAACACACGCAAGTGATCATCCAATTTTAATTGCAGTTCAAGGTAGCGATGGTTGACCGAACGTATCTCTATTGTCAACGCGCCATTAGGGGTGGTTTGCTCATGCGAGGCATAACCTGTCATGCTTAAAATCATAGGGCTTACTCTTTTCTAATCGACAACAATTGTATCAAATGCCTCTGTTAATATGAGAAAATATAAATACTCATATAACGGTTTGCGTTCACCCTAATTTTTAATGGCCATCACCAACAAAAATCAAGCGCTTGAGATTGGCTTTAAGTTACAAGATTACACCATCACCAAAGTGCTGAGCTCTGGCGGTTTTAGTTTTGTGTATTTGGCGCATGACCCTAACAAAAAAGTAGTGGCCATCAAAGAATATATGCCCACCGGTTTAGCATTGCGCAATAAAGGCGCGACCGTGCAACTGGACGATCATGGCGACTCTGCTGTATTCAAACAAGGCCTTAAAAGCTTTTTTGAAGAGGGTTTATCGCTCGCCAAAATTGACCATAAAAACATTGTGCGCGTACTGAATTTTTTCAGAGCCAACAATACAGTGTACATGGTGATGAAGTATGAGCGCGGCAAATCACTGCAAGAATATATACTGGCGCACGAGAATCCTATTTCGGAAAATTTTGTGCGTCGCGTATTTGCTGAATTGCTGAATGGCTTACGCGAGGTGCATACCCATAAATTACTGCACCTAGATATTAAGCCGGCCAATATTTATATCCGTTTGGATGGCTCGCCGGTGCTGCTGGATTTTGGTTCGGCTAGACAAACCTTGTCTGAGGCCAAATCGAATATTCCTTTAAGTTATACACCAGGGTTTGCCCCACCGGAGCAATACTACAGTCGTCAGAACTTAGGCCCTTGGAGCGACATCTACAGCATAGGCGCCAGCATGTATGCCTGCTTGTACCGCGCCACACCACAAGCGTCTAATCTACGCGTGACTAAAGATAATTTGGAACCCGCTAAATCATTAGGAAACAAAATTTATTCAGAAGAGTTACTGGTGCTGATTGATGAGTGTCTTAAGCTAGACCATTTAGCACGACCACAAAGTGTATTTTCATTGCAAAAACAAATCATGGCGCTTAGCCCTGCGCCAGAAGGCACAAGAAGTAGTATTGTTAACAAAATCAAAAAAGTATTGAACACACCACTATGAAATTTACGATTTATCAAAGCAGTCGACAAGGGCCTCGTGCGTACAATCAGGATCGCTTGGCGTACTCCTACAGCAAAGACGCGCTACTGATGGTATTGGCTGACGGGATGGGTGGTCATCGACACGGCGAAGTGGCTGCGCAATTGGCGGTTAAAACCCTGACCGAGGCCTTTCAACGTTTAGCCTTGCCAACCTTACCTAGCCCGGCTAAATTTTTGACAGACCATATTCAGCAAATCCATGACATGATTGAAAACAAGCGTCAGATGGATGATTTGATTGAATCACCCCGCACGACTATTGTGGCGGCAATCATCCAGCGCAACACCTTGTACTGCGCGCACGTGGGCGATTCCAGACTTTATCATTTTAGAGACGGCCATTTGCTGTTTAGAACCGAAGACCATTCAATTGTGCAATCCATGTATCGCAAGGGATTAATTAACAAAGAAGAAATGGCCACACACCCTTACCGTAATAAAATTTATAATTGCTTGGGCGGCGATAATATTCCACAGATTGATTTGGCCGACCGCCATGAGCTGATGGATGGGGACATTATCTTGCTATGCACGGATGGCATTTGGAATGTGATTGATGACCGTGAAATTAAGAATATCTTAGTCTCCGGCGTGATTGATGAAACCGTCGTGCATTTGCTAGACACGGCAGAGAAAAACAGCGACCACACAGGCGACAACATGAGTGCGATTGGCTTGCAATGGGGTGACCGTCAACAAAACCCTCAAGCGGTGTCCACCATCACCATGCCGTTGGATCAGACCACCACCATCATGAACCCAACCACACAGCCTGCTAAATTAAGTGACAATGCTCCTGATGACCTCACCGATGAGGACATTGAAAAAACCATTGCCGAAATTCAAGCAGCTTTAACCAGACCCAAAGCCTTTTAATAATGAGCCTATCCATGAGACCAAGCCAACGTGCCAATAATGCACTCAGACCCGTAGAAATTATTCGCCATTACACCAAACACGCAGAAGGTTCGGTGCTAGTGAAATTTGGTGATACCCATGTCATCTGCACTGCCAGCGTGGAAGAAAAAGTCCCCGGCTTTTTAAAAGGCAAAAATCAAGGCTGGGTGACGGCTGAGTATGGCATGTTGCCCCGCTCCACCGGTAGTCGTATGGATAGAGAAGCGGCCAAAGGTAAACAATCGGGACGCACACAAGAGATTCAGCGCCTGATTGGTCGCAGTCTACGCGCTGTGATTGATTTAGAAAAACTGGGCGAGCGTACCATCCATTTTGATTGTGACGTGATTCAAGCCGATGGCGGCACCCGAACTGCCAGCATCACAGGTGCCTATGTGGCCTTACAGGATGCAATTACCGTGCTACTTAAACAGGGCTTGATTACAAACTCACCACTTAAAGATACAGTGGCGGCCATTTCCGTAGGCGTTTACAAAGGCGAGCCGGTGTTGGATTTGGATTATATTGAGGACTCCGATTGCGATACCGATATGAACGTAGTCATGACTGGTTCAGGTGGGTTCGTGGAAATTCAAGGCACTGCCGAAGGTGAACCTTTTAGCCGTGACACCATGAACGCCATGATTGGGTTAGCGGTTGAGGGCATTCAAGCGTTGACTGTCATGCAATTGAAAGCATTGAGCACACCCTAATGGCACTCCCTTTTAAACAATTGGTGATTGCCTCTGGCAACGCTGGCAAACTGAGAGAAATCGAGCACCTGTTGGCACCCCTTTCGCTCGAAATCATTCCTCAGGGCAAATTGAATGTGCCTGAGTGCGAAGAACCTTACTGCACATTTATTGAGAACGCTTTGGCTAAAGCGCGTCACGCCAGCCAACACACTGGTTTACCCGCACTGGCTGACGACTCAGGCTTGTGTGTAGATAGCCTACAGGGCGCGCCGGGCGTGCTTTCCGCACGTTATGCCGGAGAGCCTAAGTCAGATGAGAAAAATAACCAAAAACTGCTCCAAGTATTGGGTGACAACACACAGCGCACTGCCCATTTTTATTGCGTGATGGTGCTGGTGCGCCATGCTAACGACCCAGAACCTTTGATTGCGGAGGGACAGTGGGTAGGCGAAATATTAAAAGAATATCGCGGGAACGACGGTTTTGGCTACGATCCGCTGTTTTTGGATGCCAAAACAGGCAAGACCGTGGCAGAGTTACCGCTGGAGATTAAAAGTAGAATCAGCCATCGCGGACATGCCATGGCCAAATTGTTGCAAAAGTTAGAAAGGTTGAGCCATGAGTAAACAATGGCCAATATGGCTTCGTGATGATGGCTCTGTGGTCTCATGCACGGAAAAAGTTAAAGTGATGACCGAAAATTTTGATGAAATCAAACAGATTGCGCAAGATGCGTTTGAAGATGGCTTGTTGATGGAAGTCAGTGAAACGCAAATGCGTGCGGCATTGCATGCACTGGTAGATAGTCTGATTAACCCTTACAACAAACTCTAGTCCTGCCAAGCTAGTCACTTAACACTATCCTTCTCAGGCTACCCACGTAAAGTATGGCAGGTACTCCGCAACAAATCCTTCAAAACATCTTCGGTTATTCGCAGTTTCGCCACCAGCAGCAAGCCATCGTTGAACATGTGATTGCCGGGCATGATGCGTTGGTGTTAATGCCCACCGGCGGCGGCAAATCGCTGTGTTACCAAGTGCCGGCACTGGCACGTGAGGGTCTGGCGATTATCGTCTCCCCCTTAATTGCTTTGATGCAAGACCAGGTGGACGCATTACAACAACTGGGTGTCAACGCCACTTTCTTGAACTCCAGCCTAAGCGCAGAAGAAAATCAGCGTATCACGCGGCAAGTGATTGCTGGCGACATCAAACTAATCTATGTTGCGCCCGAACGCTTAATGCTAAGCAGCTTTTTAAGCCTGCTGGATGAAGTGCACCAACATGTTGGTTTGGCACTGTTTGCCATCGATGAGGCCCATTGCGTTTCGCAATGGGGGCATGATTTCCGACCGGAATACCGCCAGCTCACCGTGCTACATGAGCGCTTTCCTGAAGTGCCACGCATTGCCCTCACCGCCACTGCTGATGCGCCTACACGCGCTGAAATTATCAGCCAACTTAAGCTCGAAAACGCGCGTCAGTTTGTCTCTAGTTTTGATCGACCGAATATCCGTTATTACGTCGGCATCAAAAATATTGCACGTCAACAATTACAAGCCTTTCTGACACGTGAACACCCAAACGATGCTGGCATTATCTATTGTTTATCTCGCAGGAAAGTCGAAGAAACCGCCGCCTGGCTGGTTGAAAAAGGCTGGTCTGCGTTGCCTTACCACGCCGGTTTACCTGCGCAATTGCGTGAGCACAACCAGCGCCGCTTTCTGCGGGAAGAAGGCATTATCATGGTGGCGACCATTGCATTTGGCATGGGCATCGATAAACCCAATGTGCGCTTTGTCGCGCATTTAGATTTGCCCAAAAGCATGGAAGGCTATTATCAGGAAACCGGCCGTGCAGGCCGTGATGGCTTGCCTGCGAATGCCTGGATGGTGTACGGCATGGGCGATGTCGTCTCCATGCGGCAAATGCTGGATAGCGGTGAAGCTTCTGAAGAACGCAAACGGCTGGAACGCCTAAAGCTAGACGCCCTGCTCGGCTACTGCGAATCCACCGCCTGCCGCCATCAAAGCATTCTGCGCTATTTTGGCGAAAGCCACCCCGGCGCCTGCGACCAATGCGATAACTGCCTGCATCCAGTCGAAACCTGGCAAGCTACCCAAATCGCCCAAATGGCACTTTCTTGTGTCTACCGTACTGGCCAGCGTTTTGGTGCCGGCCATTTAATTGATGTGCTCACCGGCAAACTCACGCCACAGGTTGAGCGCTTTGGTCATGAAAAAGTCAGCACCTTTGGCATCGGAAAACCACTTAATCAGGCTCAATGGAGTGGGGTTTACCGTCAATTAATTGCCACTGGATTGCTTGAAGCAGATATGGTTGCCTATGGTGGATTAAAGCTGACCGAGGCGGCAAGACCAATATTAAAAGGTGAGCAGGAAGTCTGGTTACGCCGTGATGCCGAACCTGAAAGACGCATGAGCAACGCCGAGCGTAGCGCCCGCGCCAAAGAAGCCTTTGAAGGCGCTAACGATGACCCACTCTGGCAGGCACTCAAAGCCAAACGGTTAGAGTTGGCTAAAGAACAGGGCGTGCCACCTTATGTAATCTTTCACGACAGCACTTTATTGGAAATCCACAATCGCAAACCCCAAACCCTAAATCAAATGGGACAGATTAGCGGAGTAGGACAAGCAAAATTGCAAAAATATGGGGATGTATTTTTACAGGTACTGGAGGAAATGGCTTAAAAGAACATGTTCTATTAGGGCAACTTACTCCATCTTCTTCGTACCCATTAAAAATCGACGCGTGATGTTGAACACATTCCGTTAAAATGCCCACATGATTCCAATCTACCCTGTCAATAGTTTAAGCGCTACGCCACTACAAGGTGAGGTGACGCTAAGCGGCCTGACCAATCCACCTCCACTTTCGTTGTACATCCATATTCCATGGTGCGTACGCAAATGCCCTTACTGTGACTTCAACTCGCATGAATCCAAGCAGAACATTCCAGAAGCAGCATATGTAGATGCGCTGATTCAGGATTTGGAACAGTCCACTCCGTTGATTTGGGGTCGAAAAATCCATAGTGTGTTTTTTGGCGGAGGCACGCCTAGCTTATTTTCCGGTGAATCTATCGACAGAATATTAAGCCATGTGCGCATGCTCACACCGCTTGAATACGGCGCTGAAATTACGCTAGAGGCTAATCCAGGCACCGTTGATGTCGCACACTTTAAGGGTTATAAAGAAGCTGGCGTCAACCGTGTATCGCTTGGCATACAAAGTTTTGATGACCGCTACTTGAAGGCTTTGGGGCGTATTCACGATACCGAGCAAGCACTACAGGCAGCGCAATTAGCCATCGACACCTTCGAGCGCGTGAATTTAGATGTCATGTATGCCTTACCAGAACAGTCTTTGGAGGATGCGTTACGCGATGCTGAGATTGCCTGCCAACTCAAGCCTGCCCATTTATCGTTTTATCATTTAACACTAGAGCCCAACACGGCGTTTCATCGCACCCCTCCCAGCTTGCCCGACGATGACACCAGCGCCACCATGCAAGAGGAAATTGAAAAAATACTGGCACAACAAGGCTATGTCAATTACGAGACATCAGCATTTGCGCAACCGGGTATGCAATGCAAACATAACTTAAACTATTGGACCTTTGGCGATTATTTGGGCATAGGTGCTGGTGCGCATTCCAAATTGAGTTTTCACGACAAATTGATACGTCAAAGCCGTCACAAACATCCCAAACGCTATATGGAATTTGCCACGCAAGGGAACGCTGTGGATCAAGAGTGGCGTATAGAGCGGGATGCTTTAGGCTTTGAATTTATGATGAATACGCTCAGGTTGCACGACGGGTTCGCCACGGATCTATTTCAACAGCGCACAGGCTTACCATTAATTACGATTCGAGATAGCCTGCAAGCCGCTGTCCAACAAGGACTATTGGAACACCAAGAAACTAGGATAAGGCCCACACTCAAAGGGCGTCGTTTCCTTAATAATTTGCTAGAAATGTTTCTAGACGAGTAAGCATCAGCTGTTTTTCTCTGATCTAGTTGCCGCATGATTCGAGTTAGCTTCCTCGTTGTAATTTGTTTCTGCAGACATGTTTTCAAGCAAAGTCTTCGTATCTTGAAATGCTGTGTTTGAATCCTCTAGCGCCAGCCCCAACTCCGAATTGGTCATGGCTGGGCTCTGTTGTGGCTGTTCGTTGAGCTCAATGACTGGCAACTCACCCATCATTGGCTCCATTAATGTAGGTTCTATGAGCGTAGATTGAATGGTATTCAGCAAAGCGATTTTGCGCTGAAGGTAACGCCGCTGTACCTGCCATACTAGCAACCCTAACAGCACCAGCCCACCTGCAAAAAAAGCAATCTTCACTGGTTGATTGCCAAGCATCTTTGTTGTTTCCTTCGCATTCCATTGCTCCGCCATGCCCAATGCATACGTTTGCCAGCCTATCACTGTCTTTTTGCTGGTTTGCCAAGCGTAGCGTAGCTGCACCACGGTATTATGCCAAGCGTGATTAAAGTAATCGGAAATATTCCCCAACTTTGGGGGATGTAATGTAGGTAACGAAACTTTGGGAACGTTTATTTCGGGCAGTTCCAATGCAATCGGTACCTGGTGAAATGTGGATTTAACTGCATGCTCGTTACTTTTCTTGGGCAGTATCTTAGTGGGTGACGCACTTTTCAGCTGGTAACTCAATTGCAGTTGCTCCTGCTCAGACACTAAATCATCTCGCTTTTTAATGCGATGTGTCAGTGCACGTACTTCTTTTTCGTTAGGTATTGCAATAATCTGCGCATGTTGAAAAGGGGCATTAGGCTCTATATTAATCCCTAGAGCCCTACTTAAACGTATGCTTTTCTGTGTAAAGCGTTGTGCCAAAATGGGGCTGTCGGGATAAAACGTTTGCGCTAATTTAGCCAATGAATCTTCGGGCATCATCGGCCAAAGGACTTGTGTGTCGTCTAATACATTCGAAGACGCTTGGGCAGATAAATAGTTTTCATCCGCAGACGGTGCGTCTGACGTTGGTGCTTGGCTAATTATTGGATTGTTAATGCTACTTAAGGCAGTGTCGATGGGCAGGTTTGAAGGCTCGGCGAAAGAAAAAGAGGATGCGTAGCACAACCCTAAGCAGAGTAGTGCTGCCAGTCCCCTTGTCGTCAACCTTATCTTTTTTATATCAAAGTTGCCCTTGCTTGTTGTATGGCATTGCGTACTTGTTCGGGTGCTGTGCCCCCCACATGATTGCGGCTCGCCACAGAACCTTCCAACGTTAAAACAGAATATACATCGTCTGAAATCATTTGGCTAAACTTTTGTAACTCGGCCAATGACATCTCGGCCAAATCTTGCTGCGTTGCCACACCATGCTTCACAGCCAATGCCACCACTTCATGTGCATCTCTGAATGGCATGCCTTTTTTCACTAGATAATCGGCCAAATCTGTAGCAGTAGCAAATCCTTCTAGTGCTGCTTGACGCATATTGGCTGCATTAACACGCACACCCCGCATCATATCGGCATAAATTTGTAAGGTTACCAATAGCGTATCCGCCACATCAAAAAGAGGCTCTTTATCTTCTTGGTTATCTTTGTTGTAGGCCAACGGCTGGCCTTTCATCAGCGTCAACAGACCCATCAGGTGTCCATATACACGGCCTGTTTTACCACGCACCAATTCCGGCACATCCGGATTTTTCTTCTGCGGCATAATGGATGAGCCAGTACAGAAACGGTCTGCTATATCTACAAATGCAAATCGCGGTGAACTCCATAGAATCAATTCTTCCGAAAAGCGTGATAAATGCATCATCAACACAGAAGCCGCTGCACTAAATTCAATCGCAAAATCTCGGTCTGACACCGCATCTAGGGAGTTAGTACACACTGCATCAAACCCTAGGGATTGCGCCACCATTTCACGGTGAATAGGATAGCTGGTGCCTGCTAGCGCTGCAGCACCCAGTGGCAAACGGTTAATGCGTTTACGTGCATCGGCAAAGCGCTCTGCATCGCGCTTTAACATCTCAAAGTAGGCCATGAGGTGGTGACCAAACGTCACTGGCTGTGCTACTTGCAGGTGGGTAAAACCCGGCATGATGGTATCAGCATGTTGTTCAGCTAGATCTAACAAAGCAGTTTGTAATGCTTTGATGCCGGCGAGCACATCATCCACGGTAGCACGCAACCACAGGCGAACATCGGTGGCCACTTGGTCATTCCTACTTCTGCCGGTATGTAAGCGCTTACCAGCGTCGCCTATTTTATCGGTCAAACGTTTCTCGATATTCAAATGCACATCTTCTAAATCTAGCAACCACTCAAATTGATCGGATTCGATTTCTTGCAAAATTTCGGTCAAGCCTTGCTCAATGGCAGCCACGTCTTGCGTGCTAATGATGCCCTGCGCACCCAACATGCGAGCGTGAGCAACCGAACCCTGAATATCAAAACGCGCCAGACGTTTGTCGAAATCTACTGAGGCTGTATAGCGCTTCACCAGCTCTGCCACTGGCTCATTAAAGCGGCCAGACCATGCCTCTGCCTTTTGATTAAGCGATGATGTTTTTTTATCGTCTGATGACTGCACTTCTATCCCTTTTGCATTTTTGCTAGTGATTGCACTTGTTTGGCTGACACAACTACCAACCAAAGAGTTTTTATGAAAATTTTCTTTAATAATAATATACTTATCGCATCATTATAACTAACTATAAGCCGTGCGCAAAAACAGCCGCCTCCCAAATTTACATAATTTTGGCATTCACCTGCGTATCATCCTCATCGTCAATCTATTCGCGGTGATGGCGGCCATATTGCTTAGTCAGTATTTTTCCCAGTTTTTGGCCAAGTTCACTGAGCTTTCCACAGTGGTTCAGCCCATCTTGATTGTGAGCTTACTTTGCCTATATGGCTTACACCCCCTTCTTGATAAACTGGAATATCACATGAGTGTGGTGGCGATAGTGAGTTTGGAAATGGTGCTCACCAATCTAACCTTCTCTGTACTGAGCCCATTTTTTGCGCCTGATTTTGTTCCAGACATGACGCGCGCCTGTTTGCTCGCTGGCATCGTTACTGCCATCGTGTTGTACTACTTTAACCTGCAACAGCGGGCTTACTCCCCAGCGATTGCAGAGGCACGCCTTCAAGCTTTACAGGCGCGTATCCGACCACATTTTCTGTTCAATAGCATCAATGCGGTGCTATCGCTCATTCGCAGCCAACCTAAGCGCGCAGAATCTGCCCTTGAAGATATGGCCGACTTATTCCGTGTGCTGATGGCGGATAATCGTGACCTAGTCCCGTTGGCAGATGAGATTGCATTATGCCGCCAGTATTTATCGTTAGAAAAATTACGTTTGGAAGACCGCTTGCGCGTGAATTGGCAAATTGAACAGGTGCCACCAGATGCCATGATACCGCCATTGATTATGCAACCCTTGCTCGAAAATGCGGTTTATCACGGCATTGAACCGCTACCCGATGGCGGGGAAATCACGATTACTATCACACGTAAACATGAAGACATTCTGATTACCATTAGCAATCCGTTTAGTGCTGATAAAGATCGGCATCATGGCAATAAAATGGCGCTAAAAAACATTAAAGAGCGGTTATTATTACACTTTGATTTAGAAGCTTCGCTCAAATCCGAAGTCAAAAATAACCATTATCTGGTGCATATTCGCGTACCTCATCGATAGATACCCATGACTAAACTGACGATATTAATTGCCGATGACGAGACGCCAGCGCGTAACCGATTGCGAGATTTATTGGGTGATATGGCAGAAATCACCATTATGGCAGAAGCCCAAAACGGCAAAGAAGCGGTGGAACTTGCAGTGCAACATACGCCTGACCTGATTTTGATGGACATACGCATGCCGCTCATGGATGGCATTGAAGCAGCGCAACACTTACAGCAATTGCCCGTGCCTCCTAAACTTATTTTTACCACTGCTTATGATGCCTATGCCATCAAAGCGTTTGAACTCAATGCGATTGATTATCTGCTAAAACCCATACGCCAAGAGCGATTGGAAACAGCACTGGGTAAGGTGCGTGCGCTATTGCCTGCACAAATCGAATCGCTTAAACCGTTACAACCAATACGCACCCATTTAAGCATTCATGAACGTGGTCGTGTGATCTTGGTGCCTTTGAGTGATGTGATTTATTTTCGTGCTGAGCAAAAATATGTAACCGTTAGAACAGCACAACGCGAGTTTTTGATTGAAGATTCACTGACGCAATTAGAGCTGGAGTTTGGTGATCACTTGCTTAGAATGCACCGCAACTGTTTGGTCGCCAAACATTTTATTGCTGGGTTTGAAAAGCGCACCATCACTCACGACGATGCGCAAACCGAACAACAGTGGGTCGCCATCTTAAAAGGTGTGCCAGAAACCATCGCCGTCAGTCGTCGCCAGCAACACCTGATTAAAACTATTTAACTAAGGTTTAATAACCTAACGTTTAATTAGCCCAGATTGCTAGGTTACAGCTTATTTTTTCTTTCCTGCATATCAGCAATCACTTTAGCAGCCCAATCTTTACCACCCAGGCCAAACGCAATCGCCAGCGCCAAAAATACAGCACCAAACACAATCACAAACAACGAATAGATGAGTTGCATGCCGATACCTAATTGCTCTAAGGCGACAAATACCGCCAAAATTTGAATGCCGTATTCTGTAGAGGTACTGACGGCCAAGGCTTGAGGAAATTTAATGCTATGTAGCCATGCAAACACAATACGGTTCATAAAACGCGCCAATAGCGTACCAAACACCAAAATCAGTATCGCCACGATAATGTGTGGTAAGTAGACGGCTAGTTGTTGTAACAATCCGGCGACTGCAGTCAGCTCCAAGGCGTTGGCACCGGTAATCACGAACAGCAAAATCACCAACCAATACACCACCTGACTGATAACACCGCTTAATGTGACATGAATATTGCCACTATTCATAAATGCTTCTAGACCGGATTTGCGTGCAAACTGATCAAACTGCATCAATTCCAATACCCGCTTGACTCCGCTACGCACAAGTTTAGCCACTATCCAACCAAAAAATAGAATGACCAAGACGGCTAACAAACGTGGTACAAAATTCACCAACTGTAGCCAAAACTGATTGAGTGATGCGAGAAAAATATCAATTTGATATTGCATAATTGCCTCCTATCTTGCGCTTAACAATGACGATTCAACTTTCATGCGAGGAGTAAGCTTACCCCAAAACCACACCATAGTTCCAAATGTTTTATCACTTTCCGGTGTTCATAAGCGCATGTGATAAAATTTAAGTTATGAAAAATGCACCGCAAAAACTCGTCATCGCTTCGCGCGAAAGCGCCCTTGCCATGTGGCAAGCCAAACATATTCAAGCCAAATTACAAGCATTGTATCCGCAATGTGATGTGCAAATTTTGGGCATGACCACTACTGGCGATCAGATTTTAGATTCCCCATTGGCGCGCATTGGCGGCAAAGGGCTGTTTGTAAAAGAGCTAGAAACCGCACTGGAAAATGGCAGTGCTGATTTAGCGGTGCACAGCATGAAAGATGTGCCCATGAACTTGCCCGAAGGTTTCGCACTAGTGGCTACCGGTGAACGGGAAGATCCTCGTGATGCGTTTGTCTCCAATCAATATGATGGGCTAGAGGCATTGCCCGCAGGCAGTGTGGTCGGCACCTCCAGTCTGCGTCGCCAAAGCCAAATACAGGCACGCTTTCCACATCTTAAAATTGAATCTTTACGCGGCAATGTGCAGACACGTTTGCGCAAATTAGATGAAGGCCAATATGCCGCCATTATTCTGGCCGCCGCTGGGCTCATACGTTTGGGCTTAGGTGAAAGAATTCGAAGCTTTATTTCGCCGCAAGACAGCATTCCCGCCGTTGGGCAAGGTGCGCTTGGTATCGAAATTAATGCTAATCGTCATGACTTAATCGATATTTTGGCACCGCTTAACCATGCAGACACCCAATTATGCGTGGAAGCAGAACGTGGTTTTAGCCGAGCGCTAGCAGGCAGTTGTACCGTACCGCTGGGTGCGTATGCCACACGTGACGGCAACAACATTCACATCACAGGCTTTGTGGCCAGTGTAGATGGCGCACAAATGCTGCGTGAGCACATGGTAGGGGATGTCGGCAATGCAGAGGCCGTCGGTAAAGCCTTAGCAGCTAAGTTAGTAAGTTTGGGTGCAGATCACATCTTGTCTGCCTTAGATCACATTAAATAGTATGTCTTCATTACCGCTTGCTGGCGTAAGTGTTGCGATTACTCGGCCTAGAGACCAAGCCAAAAAACTCACCCACTTGATTGAGTCAGCCGGCGGCCATGTCATTTTATTTCCGCTAATTGAGATTGTTGCGCTGGATGATGTCAGCCCATTTGAGCACGTGATTGCCAAGATTAACGACTATGATTGGGTGGTTTTTATCAGCAGTAATGCTGTGCAACACGGCATGCCTCACTTGCTCAAACAGACCATTCCCAGCCATTTAAAATTTGCTGCCATTGGCCCAGTCACGGCCAAAGAGTTAAAAGACTTCGGGGTTGAAGATGTACTAATTCCAGAGGGCAGATTTGATAGTGAGTCTTTACTATCCATGCCACAACTCCAAGATATGCAAGGTAAAAAGGTAATGATTGTACGCGGGGTTGGCGGGCGTGAGGTGTTGGCAGATACCCTCAAATCGCGCGGTGCAACTGTCACCTTTGCAGAATGCTATCAGCGTATCAACCCGCAAGATAATATCGAGCTACTCGCCAAGGCTTGGTCAAATGAGCATTTAAAAGCCATTGTAGTGACCAGCTCAGAAGCGATGCGTCATCTGCTGGACTTAGCCAAGGACGCGAGTTGGTTAAAACAGGTTACCCTTTGTGTGAATCATGCAAGAATAGCTGAACAACCACTTGCGATGGGCTTGAAAGTAAAAATTGCGGGAGCGCCCGGCGATGAAGCGATGATAAAAAGCTTACTCAGCTTGCGCTAGAGATCCACAATTACTTAGGCGCAAACGTAAACGCGTCACTGAAAAACTCATCTGCTGGTAAGCCCTGCTCGACAAACGTTTTATGGGCTATCTCCACCATCCCCGGTGCACCGCATACATAGGCCTGATGCGCACTTAAGTCGGGGTAATCTTTAAGTACAGCCTCGTGAACTAAGCCGGTTCGGCCTTGCCAGCCTGAATCTGCTGGTTCCTCTGATAATACGGGGATATAGCGCAGGTTTGGTAAGAAGTCTGCCCAGCGTTGGCATAGCTCATCCATGTATAAGTCTTGCTGCAAGCGACCGCCACGATACAACACGATTTCACGTTGCATGCCTAGATGAATCATATGTTCAATAATGCCTTTGATGGGCGCAAAGCCAGTGCCGCCCGCTACAAAAACTATCGGCTTGTTCGATTCTTCTCGCAAAAAGAAAGTGCCCAGAGGTGCCTCAATCCGCAATATGGCTTTTTCCGACATTTCCTCAAATACGTATTGGGTGAATTGTCCGCCTGGCACTAAACGTAGATGGAGTTCAATCAACGCATCGTCATGCGGTGCATTGGCGATAGAAAAGGCTCTGCGCTTGCCATCTTTGAGAATAAATTCCAGATATTGCCCCGCCACAAACTGTAAACGCTCGCTGGCAGGTAATTGCAAAAACAACACCATCACATCGCCAGATAACTGTTCTTTTTTCTGCACACGTACCGGCAAAATTCTGGGTTTAATTCCATTCACGCCCGTCAGCTCACGGCACTCAATCACCAAATCTTCCAATGGACGTGCGCAGCAAAACAAGGCTTGGCCTGCTGCTAATTCTGCATCGGTCATGGCGCTACCCTGATAATCATCATGCATCAGTTTGCCGGAAATCACTTTGCCTTTGCATGCCCCGCAAGCACCGTTTCTGCAGCCATAAGGTAAGTTGATACCAGCTTCAATCGCTGCCTCAAGCACGGTTTGACTCGGGCGCACTTGAAATTGATGGCCACTGTTTTGAATAGTCACATTGGGGTGGTTGTTTGCACTCATTATTTCTTTTCCAAATCTTCTCTAATATGCGTAAATTCGCCTTCAATCACATCATCATTGGCTGGCTGTTGATAACGTTTATTTTGGTAGGTGCCGTTACTCGCATCAGCTTGCGTGTTCGGCTTGCTTTGTTCAATTGGAATCAACAACAATATCACGGCAATAGCATCGCTGATCACACCCGGAATGAGCAACAGCACACCGGCCACCATATTACGTGCCGTGCCCATCAAAGCCTTTACAGGATTGCCACCAGCCAAACTTTGCATCATTCTTGGTGCCATTAATACCTTCTCGCCCTTAATCAGCTGTAAGCCTAAATAGCCAATCACGACTAAATAAACTAACAACCACCAGCCGTAGGCATCGGCAAGCTGAATCAACAGCACTATTTCTGCAATTGGAAAAGCAAGTAAAATAAGCGTAAACAATAAACGCATGATTAACCCTTTAGTTGGAGACTGCTATTCGCACACCATGGATAATGCCGAAATTATAATCGTGTTGACCCATGTCCCTGACGAAGCGTGTGCAAATAAAATTGCAGACATGCTGATACAACATCAACTTGCGGCCTGTGTTAACATTTTGAGTCCATGCCAATCGGTATATGCATGGAACAATGCCATTGAACGCGCTACCGAATGGCCGATGACCATTAAAACAACTCGTCAACAGTATGCGGAAGTGGAGTCTTGTATTTTAAAACATCACCCCTACGAACTTCCTGACATTCTTTGTCTCAATGTAGATGGTGGTTTACCCGCCTATTTACAATGGGTCAGCGCAAACACCGCAAAAAATTAAGCTTTGGGAGCACCATGTTAAGACTACTCGTCATCACATTAAGTTTTTGGACATTGCTGTTATCGGCAAATAGTACGCTTGCCGAAACTTCCAGCAATCCGCTCAAAAACATGTTTGTGGATGAGGTATCTGAAGATGACTTTTTATCTCCCGATGCAGCTTTTCAGCTCAACATAACCCCAACCGATGACCAAACTTTACGTGCTGATTTTAAGATAGAACCCGGCTACTACTTATACAAACAGCGCATTCAGTTTAAGGTACAAGCCCCTGCTGGCACTGAAGCCTTAGCAGAACTACCTGCGGGCGAAATGAAAGATGACCCTAATTTTGGTCAGCAGGAAGTCTATCATCACGATTTTTCTGCCAAGGTAAAAGTAGCCAGCACTGACAGCCTTGCCCTGAAAGTCACCTATCAAGGATGTAGCGAAAAAGGCCTGTGCTACGCCCCGCAAACCAAAACATTCAATTTTGGTGCACCTAACACCTCTAACCCCGCTGAGGTTACAGCCTATCAGCAAAGTAGCAGTAGCGTAAGCGATGACAGCCAAGCTTCTAATTTACTCAAAAGCGGACGTTGGTGGCTGATTATTTTGGGCTTCTTTGGAGCTGGTTTATTACTTGCTTTTACGCCCTGTGTATTCCCGATGATTCCTATTTTATCCAGCATGATTATCGGTAAAAATGCACACGTGTCACGCTTGCATGCATTTAATCTATCGCTTGCTTACACGATGGGCATGTGCCTGACTTATACGTTGTTGGGGATTGCGGCTGGCTTGTCTGGCCAATTACTCAGTAACGCACTGCAAACACCTTGGGCCTTGAGCTTTGGCGCGGTTATTTTTGTATTATTGGCACTTTCCATGTTTGGCTTTTATGAGCTCAAAATGCCTAGCCATTTGGAAAACAGTATTTTTAATTTAAGCAACCGCATCAAAGGTGGTCAGTTTTTTAGTGACTTTTTGATGGGGGTGCTATCTGCGCTCATTATCAGCCCTTGTGTCGCCGCGCCCTTGGCAGGTGCCCTGCTCTATATTAGTAAAACACACGATGTGGTGTTGGGTGGCGTGGCCTTGTTCTCACTCTCACTCGGTATGGGCTTCCCGCTTCTTTTGATAGGGGCATCCGCGGGCACCTTATTACCACGTGTTGGTGCATGGATGAACGCCGTGCGCCAATTGTTTGGTGTACTCATGTTAGGCGTGGCGGTTTGGCTAATTAGCCCCATCATTCCGAGCTATATTCAACTAGCGTTATGGGCTTCACTTCTGATTGTACCCGCGATATTTATGCACGCACTTGACCACCTGCCCACTGATGCAAAACCCATCATGCGCTTTTGGAAAGGCATAGCCATCATGATGCTCATTACTGGAATTGCATTGCTGATTGGCGCGTTATCGGGTGCTAAATCACCATTACAACCATTAAGCGGTGTGCTCGCCAGCACTAGTTCAACGACGCAACATGGCTTAAGCTTCAAGCGTGTGCGCAGTGTTGCTGAATTAGACCAAGCCATTCAGTCTGCCAAAGGGCAATATGTGATGTTTGATTTTTATGCAGACTGGTGCGTATCCTGCAAGGAATACGAGCAGTTTGTATTTACCGACCCACGTGTGCAGTCAAAACTTAAACAGGCGGTATTGTTGCAAGCTGATGTCACGGCCAATAATGCTGACGATGCCGCATTATTAAAACGATTTGAATTATTTGGCCCGCCCGGGATTTTGTTTTTTGATCGGGCAGGCAAAGAAACACCTCCCAAAGTCGTTGGCTATAAAGATGCCGATGCTTTCCTAGCCATTCTTAACACGGTACAGCCTTAATGTTTGCAAAACTTAAAACACCCCTCATTTACCTCATCCTGATTGCGGGTTTGGGGTTTGCTATTTTTCATTTATTTTTAAATACGCAAGTGGAAGACGGCGCACAACAATCAACAGCCCCGCTCTTTGCTGCGAGCTTTCCGAATGAAAAAGGTGAAACTAAGCCGCTCAGCGCTTATCAAGGCAAAATCGTTGTGCTCAATTTTTGGGCGACTTGGTGTGAGCCTTGCCGCGAAGAAATGCCCGAGTTATCCGAACTCCATGAGGCATACGCAGCAAAAAATGTTGTGGTATTGGGTGTAGCGATTGATGAGGTCAGCGCCATCAGTGAGTTCACCAACAGCACAAAAGTCAGCTATCCACTCTTTGCTGCCGACATGGCAGGGATGGAAATTGCCACCAACTTGGGCAATAACAAAGGCGTGTTACCTTACACCGTGGTTATTAAGGCAGATGGCACTGTGCATCAAACATTTTTTGGACGCATTTCCAAGGCCATGTTAGAAAAATCGCTGAACCCTATCTTGTAGAGGCCTACTCAAAAAACTTGGGTTTGGGCCATTTTTTAGGCTTTATCTTCGTCTAAATGCTGTGATTTAGCTGGACAAAAATTCATAACTTCGGCAAACTCGCTCCTATGCAAATTCGTTTAAATTGTTGCTTGGAAGCCTGCAATGTCCGCTAAATCGATTTTGGTGGTGCACGGACCCAATTTGAATATGTTGGGCACGCGTGAACCGGCACATTATGGCACTGTTACTTTAGTGGATATTGATACCACTTTAGCCAATATGGCCAAACATGACGGTCATCAACTTGAGTCTTTTCAGAGCAACTCTGAAGCAGACATTGTCAGCAAAATTCAGTCGTTAATGGTGAATCGTGTCGACTACATCATCATTAATCCAGCTGCATTTACGCATACTTCCATCGCGATACGCGACGCAATCTCCGCCGTGAATATTCCATTTATTGAGGTACACCTGTCGAATGTTTACGCGCGCGAGCAGTTTAGGCACCATTCTTATTTTAGCGATATCGCCACTGGCGTGATTAGCGGACTGGGCGCAGAGGGTTATTTTGCTGCTTATCGCTATATCACCAAACCCTAACATTATTATAAATATATTCAGTTAATACCGAGGTCTATATGGATTTACGCAAACTTAAAAAATTGATTGATCTAGTGGAGGAATCTGGCATTTCCGAGCTGGAACTGACAGAAGGTGAAGAAAAAGTACGTATCAGCCGCGCACTAATGCATAGTGCAGCCCCTGTTACGCACTATGTCTCCGCACCACAACAAGCACCATCGGCCGCACCTACCGCCGCATCACCTGCCCCAGCACCAGCAGTGCCGGCTGAAGAAGAGGGTCAAATTGTTAAATCACCGATGGTAGGTACTTTTTACCGCGCCTCCTCACCAGATGCTAAATCATTTGTTGATGTGGGTTCCAGTGTCTCTTCCGGTGACACTCTGTGCATCATCGAGGCGATGAAATTACTCAACGAGATTGAAAGTGACTACTCTGGTGTCGTGAAGAAAATCTTTGTTGAAAACGGTCAACCTGTTGAATACGGTGAGCCATTGTTCCTGATTGGTTAATGAATTATGTTTGAGAAGATATTAATCGCCAACCGCGGTGAAATTGCGCTTCGTGTTCAGCGCGCCTGCCGTGAGCTTGGCATACGTACCGTTGCTGTACACTCGGAAGCAGACCGCGAAGCAAAATATGTAAAACTAGCAGATGAGTCTGTTTGCATTGGTCCAGCACCTTCTAATCAAAGCTATTTAAGCATTCCCGCTGTGATTAGTGCTGCTGAAGTCACTGACGCGCAAGCGATTCATCCTGGTTACGGCTTTTTATCAGAAAACGCTGACTTTGCAGAACGTGTGGAACAAAGTGGCTTTGTGTTTATTGGCCCACGCGCAGAAACCATTCGCCTGATGGGTGATAAGGTGTCTGCCAAAGATGCAATGCGTAAAGCGGGCGTGCCATGTGTACCAGGTTCTGAAGGTGCACTGCCTGACGACCCAGCAGAAATCATCAAAACAGCCAAGAAAATCGGTTACCCCGTCATTATTAAAGCCGCGGGTGGCGGTGGTGGTCGTGGTATGCGCGTCGTGCATACCGAAGCTGCACTGATTAACGCAGTTTCTATGACCAAAGCCGAGGCACAAGCTGCATTTGGTAATCCAATGGTATACATGGAAAAGTTTTTAGAAAATCCACGTCATATCGAGATTCAAATATTGGCAGACCAACATGGTAACGCTGTATTCTTGGGTGATCGCGATTGCTCCATGCAACGTCGCCATCAAAAAATCATTGAAGAAGCGCCATCTCCGCTGTTAAATCCTAAATTACGCGATAAAATCGGCGAACGTTGTGCTGAGGCTTGTCGTAAAATTAAATACCGCGGTGCAGGTACATTTGAGTTCTTGTACGAAAACGGTGAGTTCTATTTTATTGAAATGAATACTCGCTTGCAGGTTGAGCATACCGTGACAGAAATGATTACGGGCTTAGACTTAGTGCAACAACAGATCTTTATTGCAGCGGGTGAAAAACTGCAATTCCGCCAAAAAGATGTGGAGCTGCGTGGCCATGCCATTGAGTGTCGTATCAACGCAGAAGACCCCTATAACTTTATTCCATCGCCAGGCACTATCAATCGTTTCCACATGCCGGGCGGCCCTGGTGTGCGTATTGATACCCATGCTTATGGTGGTTATGTGGTACCTCCACATTATGATTCGATGATAGGCAAGCTCATTACTTACGGTGCAACCCGTGAACAAGCGATTGCGCGCATGCGTATCGCATTGTCTGAAATGTATGTGGAAGGGATTAAAACCAATATCCCGTTACATGCAGATTTAATGGCAGATGCAGCTTTCCACCTTGGTGGCACCAGCATCCACTACCTCGAACAAAAGTTAGGTATACATAGTAAGTAAATCTTGAGTTGGCTACTACTTAAAATTCAGGCAAACGATGCCAATGCAGAGACGCTGAGTGACGCACTGATGGACTTAGGTGCGCTCTCAGTGAGCATTGAGGATGCCAATGCAGAGACGCTGGCTGAGCAAGCCATTTTTGGCGAGCCCGGCGATCCACCCCCTGGTATTTGGCACCAAAATGTGGTCACGGCGATGCTGGAATCTGATGCGGACATCCAACAACTGCTCACTGCACTTGAGCATGCCACCGATATCCAAGGCTTTAGCTACAGTACTGAAGTGATTGAGGAACAAGACTGGGTGCGCCTAACGCAGTCTCAGTTTGAGCCAATTCCCATTACATCCAAACTGTGGATTGTGCCCACTTGGCATGAGGCGCCAACACCAGATGCAATTAATATCGTGCTGGACCCAGGATTAGCTTTTGGCACAGGCAGCCACCCTACCACGCACTTATGTCTTGAGTGGCTAACCCAACAAACTAGTCTGCAAAAGGTGCTGGATTATGGTTGTGGCTCTGGCATTTTAGCGATCGCTGCAAAAAAACTAGGGGCGACGGAAGTCACCGGCGTAGATATCGACCCGCAAGCGATTGTAGCCAGTCGCTACAATGCACAGAACAATCAGGTAGATATTGCCTTTTATGACTCTAATGCTTATTTGCACGAAGCCTACGATATTGTAGTGGCCAATATTTTATCCAGCGCACTGATGGTGTTGGCGCCGGTGATTGCCAAATCCTGCAAAACTGGCGGTAAAATTGCATTGTCTGGTATTCTGGACACGCAGCAAGATGCACTGGCTGAACAATACAGCGAGTGGTTTGAAGTACATCCACCCGTCATCAAAGATGGCTGGGTATTACTGACTGGAACCAAAAAATAAAATGCCTCTCGTTACTTCTTGCCCTGAGTGTAATACGCAATTTGTTGTTAAAAAAGAACAGCTTAAAGCTTACGATGGTCAAGTTCGTTGCGGCACTTGTCAGCATGTATTCAATGCTAAAACCTATCTTATTAAGCAGACACGCACCAAAAAGTCAGTGCCTACTAAGGTAGAGGCTGTACTGAGTGAAGTTTCACTCACCCCTGAAACTCAACCAGAGGCCGCTGAACATATTGAAATGACAGTGCCTGCTCATTTGCAGGATCAATTTATTGAAGACACTGCCCCAGCTAACTCAACTGCATTAGCCAATGCGGACATAACTACAGCGACCACGCCATCTGAAACCAGTCAAGACAGTTATCAAACACCAAGCTTTTTGAATGATTTAACGGTGGATGAGCCGTTAGACAAAGGTTGGAGGCGCAAGCCATTTAGCTGGCCAGCATTTGTTCTGGGCTTATTGTTGCTGCTATTGCTCGCAGGCCAATCTGTATACTTTAAGCGCACAGAAATTGCAGCCTTTTATCCACAAACTAAGCCGTTACTAACCCAAGCATGTGAAGTTTTAAAGTGTTCTGTCCCGCTCCCTCAACGGATCGATTTGCTCACCATTGATGACTCGGACATGCAAGAACATCTGACTTATCAGAATGTGTTGATATTTTCTAGCACTTTGATTAATCACGCTAATTTTGCACAAGCATACCCCAACATCGAGCTCACACTCACTAATACGGAAGATGATCCAGTGCTTAGACGCACATTTAGAGCCGACCAGTACTTGCAAAATCAGTCTTCTGTCACACGAGGTATTGCCGCAAAAGAAGAAATTCGAATCAAGCTACAACTAAACACTTCTGATATCGCAGTAGCTGGTTATCGCGTCTCGCTCAATTACCCTTCATCCCCCTAATAATCCCTCTTAAACATCTCATGGAAATCATGAGTGTGATTTAAGCATTAAGCACACTATGTTTTTTCGTGACTCAGATATCATTCAATTATAGATTGATTTATTTAATAACCCATTTAGGAGAACTACCATGTGGACAACACCAGCAGCTACTGAAATGCGTTTTGGCTTTGAAGTAACAATGTACGTAATGAACAAATAATTTTGTTTATGTTAAAAGGGAGCAAATGCTCCCTTTTTTTATTTGGCCGCATACTGCGCACATCTTCTACCGATTCAACCCTATAAATTTATCCTAGTAACATTGTTTTCAATTATTGAATACGCTGATTGGCGGTTTGAATTGCCTCTATTAGCTTTTCAATCGCAGCCGTTCTGACAAAACTCTTGCGCCAAGCAATCGCGATTCTGCGCGTAGGTGCGGGTTGCTTAAACGGCACTACGCTCACTAGCGGGTTTTGGTAACGCGCGACTGTGGCGGATGCTGGCAGTACAGTGATACCAAGATTAGAAGCCACCATGTTTCGGATGGTCTCCAATGAGTTACCCTGTAACACTTCACCTTTGCGAGAAAGCTCTGGGCAAGCCTGTGTCACTTGATTACTAAAACAGTGGCCGCTATTGAGCAAGAGCACTTTCTCCTCGGACAGCTCAGCCGAATCAATCTCCTGCCGACCAGCCCAATGATGATCAGCAGGCACAACGACTTTAAAGGCTTCATCGTACAAAATCTCGATGTTGATACCGGGTATATTGAATGGCAGTGCAATAATCGCCGCGTCAATCACACCGTTTCTGAGCTGCGCTTCTAAGTTTGCGGTGAGGTTTTCTTCCACTTCTAAAGGCATCTCCGGCGCTGATTGGCGTAATATAGGAATAATCTCGGGCAACAAATAGGGGCCAACCGAATGAATCATGCCTAACTTGAATAAACCATGCAATGGATTGGTGCCCAGTTTGGCCATTTCCTTCAGGCGCGCCGCTTCTTCTAATACCACGTTCGCCTGTTCTATGATTTGCACGCCAACTTCAGTGGGTGTGACTTCAGAACGGCTACGCTCGAAAATAGAAATATTCAACTCATCTTCCAGCTTTTTAATGCCTAGGCTGAGTGCTGGCTGCGTGACAAAACATTTTTCCGCTGCACGGCGGAAATTACGCTCTTGTGCCACTGCGACCACAAACTTGAGTTCAATCAATGTCATGCCTACCCTCCTCTATCACATCGCTTGGACTATCATCATATGATAAATATTACTTATCAACAATATCAAATCATACAATTATACAAATTGAAATGCGCTGTCTAGAATGCAACACATGCATCACATCAACGTCAAAAAAGGAGCGCATCATGCAAACACTGATTACAACAAGCAGCCAGCTAATGATTGAATTATTGGCAGGCTATGCTCTGACCTATTGATACCTTGCCAACTGCAATACCGATAACCATCATCAAAGGAGTGAGCGATGAATCACCCATATTTAACCAAAGCTAACAAAACGCAACACCACTGTAATACCCATATCAATAACGACGAGAGAGGAGTTTAACCATGGAGAATAAACCAACAACAGGGAAATGCCCAGTCATGCATGGCGCAAATACCAATACCACTTCTGCTGGAGGCACCATGAGCTGGTGGCCAAATGCTTTAAATTTAGATATTTTGCATCAACACGATACTAAGACCAACCCGCTGGGCGCCAACTTTAATTACGCTGAAGAACTGAAGAAACTAGATGTAGAGGCACTGAAGAAAGATGTCACAGCCTTAATGACGGACAGTCAATCATGGTGGCCCGCTGACTGGGGACACTACGGTGGTTTGATGATTCGTTTGGCATGGCACGCGGCAGGTACTTACCGTATTGCCGATGGCCGTGGCGGTGCAGGTACTGGCAATCAACGCTTTGCCCCGTTGAACTCATGGCCTGATAACGGCAATCTGGATAAAGCACGCCGTTTGTTGTGGCCGATTAAGAAAAAATATGGCAACAAAATTAGCTGGGCCGATTTAATGATTCTTGCTGGCAATATTGCTTATGAGTCGATGGGCTTAAAAACATTTGGCTTTGCGTTTGGTCGTGAGGATATTTGGCACCCAGAGAAAGATATTTACTGGGGCTCTGAAAAAGAATGGTTGGCCAAAACAGGTGCTGAAGGCAGCCGCTATTCTGGTGAACGCGATTTACAGAATCCATTGGCCGCTGTCATGATGGGCTTGATTTATGTGAACCCAGAGGGTGTGGATGGTAACCCAGATCCAATCAAAACGGCGAATGACATGCGCGTGACCTTTGCCCGTATGGCCATGAACGACGAAGAAACTGTTGCGTTAACTGCGGGTGGTCATACCGTTGGTAAAGCGCACGGTAATGGTAGTGCGGCGAATCTTGGCCCAGCACCAGAAGGCGCGGATGTAGAAGAGCAAGGGCTTGGTTGGATGAACCATACCACACGTGGCGTTGGCCGTGACGCTGTCACCAGTGGTCTTGAAGGGGCCTGGACGACTAACCCGACACAATGGGATAACGGCTACTTTGATATGTTATTTAAATACGATTGGTGGTTGCAGAAATCCCCTGCTGGCGCACACCAATGGGAGCCGATTAATATCGCCGAAGAAGATATGCCGGTAGACGTTGAAGACCCATCTATCCGTCGCAAACCTATCATGACGGATGCGGACATGGCACTGAAGTTTGATTCTGAGTACCGCAAAATTGCTGAGCGTTTTCACAAAGATCCTGCTTACTTCTCTGATGTGTTCGCGCGTGCTTGGTTTAAATTAACGCACCGCGATATGGGTCCGAAAACACGTTATATTGGACCCGATGTGCCAAGTGAGGATTTGATTTGGCAAGACCCAGTGCCGAGCGTTGACTATACGTTAAGCGATACAGAAATTGCTGAGCTTAAAGCTAAACTGTTGAATAGCGGCTTAAGCGTGGCTGAGTTGGTAGCAACGGCTTGGGACAGCGCACGCACTTTCCGTGGTTCAGACTTCCGTGGTGGTGCCAACGGTGCACGTATTCGTTTAGCCCCACAAAAAGACTGGGTAGGTAACGAACCGGCAAGATTGCAAAAGGTATTGAAAGTACTGGAGGGTGTGCAAGCTGAGTTGGGCAAACAAGTCAGCATGGCCGATTTGATTGTATTAGGCGGTACGGCTGCCGTGGAAAAAGCTGCGCGTGATGCCGGTGTGAATATCACCGTGCCTTTTGCAGCGGGGCGTGGTGACGCAACGCAAGCCATGACCGATGTAGAATCCTTTGAAGTACTTGAACCGGTGCATGATGGCTATCGGAATTGGTTGAAAGGTGACTATATTGTTTCTGCCGAGGAAATGCTGTTAGACCGTACGCAATTGATGGGCTTAACTGCGCACGAAATGACGGTATTAGTGGGCGGTATGCGGGTGTTGGGCACCAACCATGGTGGGAGCAAACATGGCGTGTTTACTGACCGTGTGGGTGTGCTCAGCACAGACTTCTTTGTGAATTTGACGGACATGAATTACACATGGAACCCAGTGGGTAAAAACCTGTATGAGATACGTGAACGCAAATCGGGCAATACCAAATGGACAGCAACACGTGTAGATTTGGTGTTTGGTTCTAATTCCATTTTGCGTGCTTATGCAGAAGTGTACGCGCAAGACGATGCAAAAGAGAAGTTTGTGAGAGACTTTGTGGCTGCTTGGACCAAGGTGATGAATGCAGATCGTTATGATTTGAAATAATCACAAGCTTGATTAGCAACCAAAACGAACGCTCGCAGCATAGGAGCGTTCGTTTTTCTATTGTTATCATGCAATACAATCGTGTTGAGCGTTATACTCGCGCTATGCATAAGGCATGTGACGGAATAATAAGGAAACCAATATGAAATCTTGGATGTGTACCGTGTGCGGTTTGATTTATGAAGAAGAAAAAGGTTGGCCTGAGGATGGCATAGCGCCAGGTACGCGCTGGGAAGATGTACCCGCCGACTGGGTTTGCCCAGAATGCGGTGTAAGTAAAGCCGATTTTGAAATGGTTGAATTTTAGACCACTGGGACTTAATCCTCGCATAGCCATTGTGAATATGACTTAATTCGTTAAAATATTGTCCGCAGAATATTCTGTTGTTTGCCAGTGAAATATTGCGAATGCAATAGTGATAATACAATTTTTTATGAAGGATTAAGTAAATGGAAATACAAGGCGCAGTAGGTATTTATACTTTGATTGGTATCTTGGTGGTGATTGGTGTTTTACTTTACGCTTGCGCTAAAGTAGTGAAATAAATGACAAAGGCGCTTTATGCGCTTTTAACCTTTAATTTTGTGGACAGTTGCCTTCTTCTTAGTAGTGTCAGCCTTATCTGCATTCATACTTTTAATCTGCTCTTCCCAGCGCACCAGCCAAGATTTAAAGTCTTTTTCTGGCATGGGTTTGCCCATAAAATACCCTTGCCCATAATCACAGCCAATTTTAGCCAATAAATCCCAAACTTCTAGATTTTCTACGCCTTCGGCCACCACTTTCAGGTTGAGGTTATGCCCTAAATCAACGGTGGAACGCACAATAATGGCATCGTTTTCATTGGTTGCCATATTCATTACAAATGATTTATCGATTTTTAACTCTTGCACTGGCAGGCGTTTCAAATAGCCCAATGAAGAATAACCGGTACCAAAATCATCAATAGCAATTTTTAATCCCATTTGCGACAAACGCTGCAAAGTGGCTTCTGCGCGTACCGGGTCATCCATAATACTGCTCTCGGTAATTTCCAGTGAAATCGCATCAACAGTGACGTCATGTAGCTTAAAAATTTGCTCGATTTTTTCTGGCAGATCCGAGCTAATCAAATCGCGTGTGGAGATATTGACGGCGATGGTGAGTGCTATACCCTCTTTTTTTAATGCTGCATGTACGCGGCAAGCTTCTTCTAGCATCCACAAAGTAATACCCTGAATCAGGCCAGTTTGTTCGGCAAATGGAATGAACTGATCGGGAAAAATAAAGCCTTTTTCCGGATGTATCCAACGTACCAACGCTTCTGCCGCATAGCCTTGTTTGGTTTGCATATTGATTTTGGGCTGTAGGTATAAAGCAAGCTGATGACCTTGGATAGCCGACTTCAAATCGGTGGCCATGGTGAGGTTTTCTTGCGCGCCCGAATCCAATTGTGGGTGGTACACCACAATGTCGGAGTTACGAAGTTTGGAAACATTGAGCGCGGTTTCGGCGTTATGCAACAAGGCCTCGTCACTTTCACCATGTTGCGGATAGTTGGCAATGCCAAAACCGGCACTTACATCAATTTTTTGTTGTGCGACTTCTAACGGCACTTCAAAAGCTTTTTTGAGCTTATCTGCCACGATTAAGGATTGCTCTTCCGTTAAATTAGATAGCAACACGCCATATTCGTCTGCACCCAGACGAGCGACCAAATCGTCGCCTCTAACCACTGCCTTAATTTTTTTGGCGACTTCATACAACAGCACGTCACCCAAATCACGCCCTAAAATTTTGTTGATCTGTTTAAATCTATCCAGATTGAGTACCAGTACCGAGAGTGGTTGGTTACGATTACGATGCACGCGAATTCTGTCGCCCAGTTGTTGAATGAATGCAGCGCGGTTTGGCAAACCAGTGGTCTCGTCACCAAACGCTAGGCGTTTCACACGCTCTTCTCTGGTAGCGATAGCTTCACGCATCGCACTAAAGGATTTGCTTAGTTCACCAATCTCATCGATACGATCCGTTTCAATCTCAGCTTCATAATTGCCAAACTCCAGCTGCTTGGCGTATTCCGTCAGCTTTGTAATCGGTGCGACTATGTAATTTGACACGTAAATAATGGCGATGCTGAACACGCCTAAACCCAAAATGGTCAGGATAAACAGGCTATATTTCATGGCTTGAAATTGTGCAATCTCAGCGGTGACAGAGCGCTGCAACACGGCTAAAAGTTTATTATCTTTGTTATCGTGCAATATCAGGTATTTGGTTTCGTAAAGCTCGCCACCGACATCCATTTCATTGGCTATCGCATCACTTTTGACTTGAGAAAAATAGTTTTTGACGATACGTTGTTCTTCGGCAGACAAAGTGGATGCGTTGGATATCCATGATTTGTCTTTAGTTTGTTGCACAAAAGTGACTTGTAGATTGCTTAGCTGATTGATTTTTAACGCCAATACATCGTCTATTTCAAAACCCACTACCATCCAACCAATAATAATAGGCGCTTTAATTGGCACTGCCACCAACTGGTAAGGCATGCCATTGAAAATATCAAACTGGATTTTTTGTGTAGATGCGGAGTAATTGTCGATAAGATGCTGTACCGCGGGCAATGCTTCCTGCTCGGTTAAGTCCCCTGAAACGGTAGTGATTTCATTTTCCAGACCATGGAAAATGGCAATATCGGCATGAATCCGGCTTTGGAAATTATTGAGTGCTGAGAGTATCGTCTCTTGGTCGTTTGAGGCAATCGCCTCACGAAAACCATAATCGGCTGCCAACACTTTTGCGCCGTTAATAATGTTTTCGTTGTTACTTTCCAGCAAGTTTAGGAAGACTTTCTCACCGACTTCCAGTTCTTTTGCCACTAGATTTCTGACGTTTTTATCGACGCTACGATCAATTGGAATGAGCCCGACTAATTGAATAGCCAACACCAAGGTGAGAAAGATGATGACGATTTGTTGTTTTAGGCTTTTAAATTTCATTGGGCTATTCTGGATTGGTAGCTAAATGAGTTTCGCGTCATTAATGTCTAGCTGTATGACCACCGGTGCATTAGTCGCTTTGACCGTGATGGCTTGTTCGGCTGGTTTGTTCTCAGTTTTTAGGGCGTAATGCCACACCTTAAGCTGGTAACCTTCTTCTGGCACATTGCTGATTTTGGCAACGCCATTACCATCAGTCTTGGCATGGTATGGGGTATCAACAATATGAATAAACGCCAGCATAGTGTCATGAATATTACAGCCCAACACCACGGTACCCGCTTTATCAAACATTACGGGGTTAGCCGGCACGCCAGAATACAGTTTTAATTCAAACTTTTTTGCGGGTGAGAATGAGTAAACGTGATGCCTTACTTTATCTTTATTGGGAAAATTGATATT
Organism: Betaproteobacteria bacterium Ga0077540; assembly: GCA_001464125.1. Taxonomy (GTDB): domain Bacteria; phylum Pseudomonadota; class Gammaproteobacteria; order Burkholderiales; family Methylophilaceae; genus Methylophilus. Next base: position 56,608 of record LNEP01000015.1, read on the forward strand.
GGTGCCAGTTTGCACTACGGACACCTGCGGATTGAATTGCCGCCCTCTTTGCTCAATCTGGAATTCTTTACTTGCTGCTTGACTGGCTGTTTTGCTATTTTCTATATAAACAATCGCATCCACAAGTTTGTTGCCTTTGCTATCACGCACTTCTACCGTCACTTCCGCTGCAACCACAAATTGCGATGCCAGCAATAAACCAAGGCTTATGAACAAGGGTGTTGGATTTTTGAACAGTTTCATCATTATTTGGTCACCACATCGCGCTTCATCGGGGCTAATATTTTCAACAATTCGTTTTTTTCGCGTGTGCCGATATGGTTGGCATCCAAAGTATCGCGCAAGTCTTGCACCATCAGTTCAAATTCGGCGGTGGTGATATTTAATTCTGCATGCGAATTTTTCATGGTTTCACCTTCGTAAACGCAATCGCCTCCGGTCTGTACGCACAAAAAATCCGCTAGGGATTGCTTGAGGGTTGCCATCTTCACGCCCTCGAAAGAGCGCTTGGTGGCTGGATCTTGCGCGACTTTATCTAAAGTTTGCGAAGAAATGGTATAGAGCATTTCCTTACCACCGATTCGTTGATACAGGCTGGCCTCCGGCGCGCTTGTGGTTTTGCAAGCCGTGACCATCATCAGCAAACCTAAACTTAACAGCAGTGATTTCATTTCATACTCCGACGCTATTGGATATTGGCATCATATGCCCAAGTGAATTGATTCAATCGCAAGAAATGAGGCCTAAACCTTGCTTATCTCCATATAATAGTTAGTGCGCGAATCATTAATAATTGAAACATATCATTGGAGTGGGATAGTTGTCATGAGAAATTTAAATATCATCAAACAATCTGCGTTGGCAGTTGCATGCTTATTAGGCTTGAGTATTAACCATGCCTTAGCGGGTGACCGTCTATTGGGCACCGGTGGTGTCTCACAGATTGAGGGGGCTGGTGGTGGCGGTCTCACCCCTTGGGCGATGATTGCAGGCTATGGCACCGATGCACAAATTGGCGGCTCTGCTTTTTTTACGCGCGCAAAAACCGGTGATGATTTTGAATTGAATACCGGTGGTATTGCAGTGGGCTTTTACAATCGCCTTGAGTTGAGCGTCAGTCAAACCAAATTTGAACTGGGTAGCACCGTGCCCAAAGAATCTATTCGCTTGAACACCATGGGCATTAAATTGCGCTTATTTGGTGATGCCATTTACGATCAAGACACCTGGGTGCCGCAAGTATCAGCTGGGGCACTGATTAAGCATAACGAAGATTTTGATCTTGTGCCTAAGTTGGTTGGTGGCAAAGACAGCACTGGGGTAGATTACTACCTAGCTGCATCCAAACTATATTTAGATGCGGTATTTGGTAGAAACCTATTGCTAGGTGCCACGCTGATTGCCACCAAAGCCAACCAGTTTGGCTTATTAGGGTTTGGTGGGGATTTGAATAACGATTACCAAATCAAACCTTCTTATTCCGCCGCTATTATGCTGACAGATAACTTACTGGTGGGTATGGAATATCGTTACAAGCCAGATAACCTATCATCATTTAACGAGAACGATGCCAAAGATGTGTTTGTCACTTGGTTTCCACACAAACGCTTTTCCGTTACAGCTGCGGCCGTAGATTTAGGTGACGTGGCTGACAAAACCAACCAAGCTGCATGGTATCTATCCGGCCAAATCAGTTACTAGCAAGGTTATTTTTTAGCCGCCAAACCACAATCAGATTTCGTTTTGCTCTCCAATCGTGCGAAATACTGACTGCTACCGGTCGCCATCGCATATGGGTTAGACCGTACATAATCAATGTAAGCCATTTGTCGTTCGCTCACATGCGCTGCTAATGTCTTGGCTTGGCAGGCGCAGGCAGCTACCCTATCTTGGCCCGTTTGGGCCGTATATTTTTCAGTGCAACGCTGCGTGTTTGCTTGCTGATATGCCGTGCTCCAAGGCGTAGTATTTTGTGCGTTTTCTGCCAAATTTGCCCGTGCTTGCGTAATCAGTGAGTACATCATCTCTACACTTGCGCGTAATTGACCTAGGGCAGCGGTTTGTAAAATTTCAGTGGATGGTATCTCCAAGTTAGCAGGCGTTACTCTAAACGCTGCTTCTATTTGTGTGGTGCTTGGGATGGCATAACCTTGTGCCGCCAACATAATTTTCTTAGCAGGCTCAGCATCCAAAACCGCATTCGCTTCTTCCAGATGTGCAGCGGGCAAGCTTAATGTTAATAGCGCAGTACATGGCTCGTCTTGCTTTTCGGTGACTTTCAGCGTCACTAGTTGATCACTCACGGCGTGCGTAAAGGCCGGCGGAATACGGTTGAGCAAATAATTTTGCTCATTCTGTTGCAGAGTTTCTAACTGCGTGGTGTTTAAACAGGCTGCATCGGATAATTGCCAGAACCCGCTAAAGAATACAATCCAAAAACCGCGTTTGATGCTCATATACACACTCTCATTCAAATATTTGCGTGTGTGACAAAGCCTTACGTGGCGAGTTCTATTTTGATACAAAAACCACTAGGAAAAAGTGCGAAATTAGGCGAAAAATGTGCGAACTACATTAATTGTGGCCTCTACGTCGGCATCTGACAATTGCGGGCCGATAGGTAAACTGAGAGTTTGTTGCGCATATTGCTCAGCCAGTGGGTAACTTGCTTGCGCAATGGGGAGATGCTGATAGGCCTGCTGCTTGTGCGGCGGGACAGGATAGTGAATCAGCGTTTGCACACCTGATTGTGTAAGGTGTTGTTGCAGTGCATCGCGCTGCGGTGTTGCCACTACGTATAAATGCCAGACCGGGCTTGCGCCTGCTGGTGTTGTGGGCAACACCAAAGGCAAATCTGCCAATGCTGCTTGGTAACGTGCTGCTATGGTTTGTCTGCGTGCATTCCATGCATCTAAGTACTTTAGCTTAACGGCTAAGACAGCTGCCTGGATCGGGTCTAGGCGACTATTCACGCCCAACGCATCGTTGTAATACTTAACCGCCGAACCATAATTGCCTAATTGGCGAATGCGTTTTGCTAAATCTGCGTTTTGCGTGGTGACTGCACCACCATCGCCCAGCGCCCCTAAATTTTTACCGGGGTAGAAGCTCCACGCCACCACATCGCCATGGCTACCGATACGCTCACCATGGATGGTAGCGCCGTGTGCTTGGGCGGCATCTTCTACTACATATAACCCGTGTTGTTTTGCCAGTGCGCAAATGGCTGGCATGTCTGCCGGCATGCCATATAAATGCACCGGCATAATGGCTTTGGTGCGTTTTGTAATATGTGGTGCGATATCTTCTGCGGTAATCACGTATTGTCCTGTGGCAGGCTCCACCGGCACAGGCGTAGCACCCACTGCACTGACTGCCAACCAAGTGGCAATAAAGGTGTGCGAAGGCACAATCACCTCATCACCAGCACCCACATCCAAAGCTCGTAAAGCCAGTGTTAACGCATCTAAACCATTGCCTACCCCTACACAATATTGGGCTTGGGTATATTGCGCAAAAGCGGCTTCAAAGGTTTCCACCTCGGGGCCGCCAATATACCAACCAGAACGGCTGGCACGTAATACCGCTTCATCTAGCTCTTTAGCTAGCGCATGATAAGCGGCTTTTAAATCTAAAAATGGAATCACAGCTTGATTTCTAATTGAATGGTGCCTGACTAGGCAGCAGCCCAGCGTGCACGCATAAAATCATCATACTTGCGGTAGTAATCGTCTTCGCTGTATTTGTTAGAAGCCAAACACATCAGCACGGAGCCAGATGAGAAATTGTCGATTTCGCGCCAAATCATCGGGCATACATATAAACCGTAATAAGAGCGTGCTAAGTGGAATTTGCGTTTGTTTTTGCCATCATCCAAGGTGATGTCAAAGCTACCGGACATAGCGACTATGAACTGATGCAAGCCTTTGTGTGCATGGCCGCCACGCTCGGCGCCACCCGGCACATCGTAGACGTAATACACGCGTTGCATCTCAAATGGAATCTGCGAGCTGTTTTCCACAAAGGTTAAATTCCCATGGGGATCATGAATTTTGGGCAATTCTATAATTCTGCAATCTTCTAGTGGCATATATGCTCCAACTCAGCGTTTGAGGCGCTACTTCATTTAATCAATAGACTTTTTCGTATATTGATAATGCCACATGACTAGTCACTACTTTTCAGTAATCAGAAGGCGTTTTTCCCGCTAAATTCTGGTTTTGCATTTAGGCACTTAATGCCATCGCCTTCTCAGAAATATCCACAGGCAATATATGTTGCTTCGTTGCGGCATAATGTAAGCCTTGCACCACTTGATCATTGAGTGAAGTCGCAAAGAAACCACTCGACATCGCTAACAATGCAATCTCTGGGTAGTGTTGAATAATGGTGCCTTGGTCCTGCTCCCACGCATCACGCGCGGCTGCATCTGGCACCAAAAAGCCACCAGGGATACGTTTGATGGCGGCAATCACAGGTACTGTATCTGCTGCAATCAATTGCATCTGCGCCAATTCGGCCAATAGCTTTTCAATGATGAGTGCGTCATCTGTGGCATCGCCATACAGCTTGCGGAAATAGTCCGTATTAAACTCCGCAGCAATGTTCATAAAATCGCCATCGTCTTCGGCACACGCCGTTTGGTTGGTAATGCGGTACAAGCTGCAATTTAAATCCACCACATTCAACAAGGTATAAACATTGCATATATCGGCTTTTTTAATGCGGAAGAATGATACCGCAATGGCAGACTTTGTTTCTTGCACTGGTGTTGGTTGCAAGCCCAAGCATTTCAACAATTGTGATGGCTGATACGTCCATACCAAATCCGTTGCGTTGAGTTCTGACTCAGCACAACGCACTTGCCAGCCGGTTTCCGTTTTAGTCACTTGTTGTACTGCTTGCGTGACGTAATGGATGTTTTTATGCGCTAACAGCTCTTGCTTTACTTTGGTCACAATCGCGCCGACGCTACTCAATTTTGGATAATGGAATATGGTGGGGGCCAAGCTCACAGGCTTGCCTTGGTAGCTTTCTAGCAAGGTCTCAGGATAAAACAGCGGCAACCAAGCCACACGATGATAACGCCCAAGCATCTTGTCTGCAGTCACACCCTGCGCTTTCAGTAAATACGGAGCAATCAGTTTTTTATGCATGGTGTTGCCATGGTTGGCGATGGAGGCTGTGGCGTAATCCAAGGTATCGTAAGCCGTGCCATTCACTTTTTGGCGCGCATGGATAGACGCTTCTGGTTGCGAATGTTGTAAATCGGCAATGCTGTCCTGCGCGAAAGGCAATTGGCTGAAGCTGTGGTAAGCGTTGCTCAACAGCACATCGTCATACACCGCACCATCCACCATCATTTTTGGCATGTCAAACTCATGCAATGGGCTATATTTCAAGGCCCACTCATGCACGATATTTAAAAATCTGCCCACATCGTTGCGTAAAGTAGGGTCATAACTTGCCAGTTCAGACCACTTGGCTTGGTTCAAATAGCCATCCAACTCAAACTTCACCAGCCCGGCATCAAACATCACGCCGTCAATCTGCAAGCCAGCAAAGTAGCCACCCAATGGGCCGCCCGGGTTCACCAACGTGACTTGTTTACCCTGCTCTGCCAATTCTAAAGCGGCAATCATGCCTGCTAATGCGTTGCCTACAATGACGGTGTGGTTGTTCATGATGACAATTCCTTACGTTGAAGATTGATGTAAATTTCGGAGCCGTTTTCCGGAAAATGCTTGGTCAGCGCCCACAAGCCATCCAACATGGCTTGGTTGGCAAACCCGCTTTGCGCTAAGGTGTGCATTTGTGCGTGGGTAAATGGCTTCATAAAAAACGAGCCTTCGGATACCACGGCAAACCCAGTCAGGTCAGCCAGTGTCTTGAGGCTTTGCAAATCAAAAATACGGGGTTGTTTAAAGGTTTTTTGCAACTCAGAAGGCGCATACAGCGTATCGATCAAGCCCATTTCTAAGGCCAATAGGCGATGCATGGATTTAGCGTTCGGCACATTCACATGCACCAGCGTATGCGCGGAGCACAATGCTTTGGCACTGAGCATCAGCGCTTCGGCATCGGGCACTTCGTGCAATAGGCTACTGAGTAAAATCAAATCGTAATCACCTTGCAACTGCTCGGTAGCGGTAGCGTCTTCTAAAAAATGCTGTACAACATTAACCTTGCTATTCTTTGCCATATCTTGTCTGGCTTTTTCGGCAAAGGCGCTACCTGGCTCCACAATGCACAAATGCTCAAACCCCTGCCAGCTGTTGGCAATGGTGTCCCAGCCGCAACCCACTTCTAAAATACGTTTGGGTTGATGGGTTTCTAGTAATTCCAACAATAACCGTTTGCGATACTGCGCTTGTATCACTTCAAAATTACTGGCGGAATACGCACTTTGGTAAGCTTCAATTTCTTGCTGTTTTAAGGTCAAACTCATGCCAACTCCAATTCTAGCCATTGCAAAATCGTGGTTCTGCCGCCAAACATCTCTTTTTGTGCCGCCAAACCTTCATTGAAAGATAAGCCGCGATTACAGGTGGAAATGCCAAAATTAAAATAGGGTTTATGGGCAAACGCGTCTGAAATCAAATGTTCCAGCAGCGCATCCAACGCGCCGGTTTCGCGCGCCGCATCGGTTAAGCCAATGTATTGGGTATGCGTCACTTCGGCATAGTCATACACCACGACACCTGCCACTGGCTGGTCGCCAAGGTAAGCTAGATATAACTGGATTTGTGGAAAGCGCGAGGCCAGTAATTGCATTTCTTGCAAGCTGTGTGTGGGTTTGACCGCATGACGATCTTCCAGATTTTGTGTGAGCATCTGCCAAAAACTGGCGTAATCCTCACTTTTTTGTACGGTAATACCCGCTTTTTTGGCTTTGCCAATGGCGTGTTTTCTTCCTTTGGCCAATGGCAAACGTGCAGACTGCTGAATGGTGGTCGAGACATCCACGCGCGAGGTTTTGGCCCCTAAGCGGTGTAATGCATATAAATCTTCTTCGCTGGGTACGCGGTGGTAAATATGCGGTACGGGTTTATAAATCAACTTGGCAATGCCCGCAGCAATCAACCAATCTTTCAGTTGCTCGAAGATGGTTTTCACATCGGCAGCGCCCGTTTTATCCGCCAAAACAAGTCCGCCAAAGGTCAGACCGCCGTGCGATACCACGGTATCGCCATCGCGACTGGCAGACAGCATAGCGACCAACTGCCCTTCTTTTTCAATCATTAAAGAGGCATCAGTAAAGCGGTCTGCGTGGTAATCCATATAACCACGGTCAAACAAAAATGTCCCGTTACGGCTGGCTTGGTTAAAGCGATTCCAAGTCTCTAAATCTTCTGCGCGGTAAGGTTTGAATGTAAAGCTCATGCAAATTGCCCTATCTGCTGCGCATGCAACCAATCTTTACATGCCAACAATTGTTGCCAGAGCGGCAAGAAAGTTTGCTCAAATGCAGCACTGTCTGGCGCATGGGTATTAAACAGTTTAATAAAGCCCTGCATGTCTGCAGATTGTTGGAAACGCGCATTGACTGCACCTTGAATCAACTGCACTGTTTGTTGCAATTGCTGTGCGCTGATTTTGCCTAATTTGTAAGAAGCCAGCGCCAGCGCTACCCAAGCCACGGTGCCACACTTAAACACGGGTGAATCGTAATTGACGGTATTTTGTTGGGCGTTTTGCCTAAAGCCACCCAAATAATTTTTAATGATGCCGACTTTGGCATATAAAGAAATTTCCAATAACAAGCCCACATCGCCCAAACCGTAATAGGCTATGTCTTCCATGCGAGAGCGTTTATATAATTGCACCGCATCTGCCGTAAATACAGTATTAGAAAACTCACCCAGCCAGTTATCACAAGTAGGCACTACCGATGCAAACAATTGGTCTGAACCAATAAAATTCACCTGATTATCGCTGTGCTGCACAAAAGCAGGCACTGTGCTGGCGGCATAAGGCTGCCCTAATTCATTGGTAAACCAACGGTAACTCACAGATGCGCCAATAGCTTCTTGCGTATGTGCTTTTACATGCTCTGCGTAAAAGGTGGGGTACAAAATGTCATCATCAAACAAAATATGCACCAGCTGGCTAGCTTGCTGCCAGTGTTCAAGCAAATGCACCACGTTAGACATGGTGCCTTGTTTAGGCCCTGGAATAATGGTGATGTCTAGTTTTTCTACGATATGCGCAAGTGCTGGGTCTGCAATCACTTGACTGACTTCGCCATTGGGGCTGTCATCTGAAATAATGATTTGGCCAGTTGGGTAGCTTTGCGTGGCTAAGCTCACCAGCAACTGCGGAATAAACGCATGTTTATAAGCCGGCACTAAGGTCGCCAATATCGGTTTTGCCTGACCGCCAGAACTGGCAACATTTTGCGGTGGTTGTCCCTCTAACTGTGCAACGAACTCGGCAGCCAGTTGCTGCGCTGTATTTGCGCTTAACCCAAATTGTTGGCCAATTTCTAACGTCTTGACGGCTTTATCCACATTTCCTGCCAGCATCAATGCATCTACATAGCTCACCCAATATTGCTCATACGCTGGGTTTGCGGCAATGGCTAATTCAAATCTAGGAATAGCTTCTGCTAAACGTTCAGTATGTGTTTCGATGACTGCCAGATGATGATTGGCTTCTGCATGATTTGGTTGCACAGCTAACACTTCATGGTAAAGCTGTTCTGCCATAGCCAAGTCACCCGCGTTTTGCTGCTCAATAGCTAAATCCAGTACTTCTTGCAACGCATCGTCTAGGGATTGTGCTGGATTGACGACATATGTAAGACCTCTGTATTGCAATGCATCCAGCAGGGCCTGTGGATCTATCCTAAAGTTAGAATGAACGATATCACCGCCCAATTGCGCCTCTAAGGTTTCACCCAAGATATAGGTGAGTGTTTGCCCAATCGGCGTTGCCACATTACCAAAATACCAATAGTTGGCATAGCGCGTGTCATTCATCATCACCAGCACATGCGCATTGGCTGGAGCCCACAGCATATTCAAAATAGCAGCGCCGGAGGCTGCCACAATATATTGGGCGTTACTAAATAACGTAACTTGCTCAATAAAGCTCAGGGCACTTGGGTCTACACCCACAAAACCGTTAGCGACCAGCAGCTCTTCTATCGCTTGCTCATTCACCAACATGCGTGCATTAATCGCGTTCGTACGCGTGCGTCTAATAAAGATTTTTTCCGGTTGTTTTGCGCGTATTTCTGCACTTACTTTATTTAGCATGGCTTCACGTAAGGCAAACAAGGCATGCGGGTGGTAAATCGCCCGATCCGGTGCTGAGGTAATGTCTTTACCCACGCCATGTGAGGCTTTAGGGCGTTGGAACACCACATTGGCAATGGGGCTGAGCCATATCGCCTGCGGGAAATGGTGCAATGAGAATGGCTCTACCAATATTAACTGTTCACGCTTGATGCCCAACAGATACAAGGATTCCAATTGGCTTGGATACGATTGCGCATCCACCAGAATCTGATATTGGCTGAGATCGACCCCTGCATTTTTCAATACGACTATCTGTGGCAAAAACTCCGTCAGCCAGTGCGCATAATTGATGGCGCCATTGCCAACCAAGCTAATCACTTTGCAATCATGGTCTACAAGTTCGCCCAAGTTTGCATAGCCCACTAAATTGATATCCGTACGCACACTGCAATAACCCAAGCCTTGCTCGGCGGTTTCCCAAGTTTCTGGCGTAAAGTATTGCGGTTGAATGCATTTTTCTTGCACGATGGGGAAAGCAGCACTGCCTATGACTTTAAAGTCTGGTACTTCAGCCATGTAAACCGGCGGATGTTGCAAAATATGGGCAGATTTCACCAAAGGATTCGGGCTAGGCTTCCCAAAAATTGGAATCGCTTGTGTGGTGTATTCCACTGCCGGAAAAACCTGTCTGGCCTTAAATGCAGCCACTGTCGCATCTACCGTGCTGAGCTCAAATGTGTGAATATCCAGCGCTTCAGCCACATCGCTATCTGTTAAATCCTGTTCTTGCCATTTTTCTAAATAACGCTGGTAAAGCTTTTGCCAAGACTCGCTACCAAATGCACCGCCACTTTGATGGGTAAGCTGGATATGCCAAGTACCCAGCGTCAAGCCCGCTGTGCGCGCAGTTCAAAAATGGAAATCAAACTGCGCATCAAACGCAACTTGGTGTTTGGCTAAGCTTGCTTTTTTGGTGGCAAAAAACACGCCATCCATCAACTCACAAGCGGCTGGTACTGTTCCATAATCAGACACCTGTCCATGGGCATGTTGACCGTGCCCTACTTTACCGCTTAAGTATTGTGGGTCATCCCACACAAATTGGGTATTGATAAATGGCCAGGCTGGCTGTCTAGGTAAACGTCGTCGATTGCCCGCCACGCCAATCACATCAAAATGTTCTAGGCCTGCTAATACGGCCTCTACAAAATTTGGCTGGTCCAGCCAGACATCGTCATGCACAAATACCAATACGGCATCGTTATCTGCCTCGGCAATACAGGCATTGAATACTTCGGGTAAACCACGGCTATTTTCATAGGCCACCGATACCGCAAGGCGGCTATCGCTAGCCATCTGTGCTTTAAGTGATTGCCCAAGGGCTGAATCTTGCCAAAACGCTTGCTCTGTCATGCGCGTGGCGCTAATCACTTGAACCGTCAAGTGTTGATTGTAAGTAAGCGCTTGCTTACTTGATGCTGGTGTTGTGCTGGTGCTTGCTTGAATCTGTCCTGTTTTTGCCAATGCTGGTGCTTTGCTTTGCCACATATTGCGCAAAGCAATCTCCATATGCTGTGCAAAACGTTTGCCATCCATCAGCGCAGAATGCTGCACCTGTGCACGCAACCCTGCTCTAAGCTTAGCCAACTGCGCGGTGTCTTTGGCAAAATGTAATGCCTGCGCTATATATTGTTCCGGTGTGTTGACCACCCAATCCACCAATCCTGCCGCGCTCATCATGCTGGCGCCCTGTCTGGCAATCAGCGTGTTACCCGCCAGCGTTAATGTGGGCACGCCCATCCATAAGGCCTCACAGGTAGTGGTGCCTCCGGTGAATGGAAAGCTGTCCAGCACCATATCAACCTTGGCATAACCAGCTAAATAGGCTTCCCGCGTGACTTTACCCAACAGACTAACCCGCTCTGGTGCAATGCCACAGGCTTGCAAACGGTTTTGCATGGCATGCACTATCGTGGCATCCGCAAACGATTTAGATTGCCAGCGCAGTTTTGCATCTGGCAAGCCACGCATCACCTCTGCCCACACCTTCAGTACAGCATCACTGACTTTGGTCATGTTTTGAAAACAACCAAACGTGATATAGCCATTGCGTAGCGCAGGTAACCCTGAAACCTCTGGCGCTTGTTCCGGTGCGGTAAAGCACATGCGTGTTTCGGGTAAATATTCTATGGTTTCTGTAAATTGCGCTTGGTGTTCAACCGGCACACCCATTGGGTCTGCCAATACATAATCCATCGCCTCAATGCCTGTGGTCGCCCAATAGCCTAACCAACTGGCCTGCACAGGGGCTGGTTGCCATGCAAACAAGGGCAATTTATTGCCACCGGTGTGGCCAGATAAATCAAGCAACACATGTAACTGATCAGCATGAATAATGGCAGCCGCAGATTGATCGTTATGACCCGCTAGTGATTGCCAATGTGAAAAATACGGTTTAAGTGTGGCTGTGGTCGCGTCTTCACGCCCATCGGTGGAGTACGCAAATAACTCAATGTTGTTAAGGTCTACATGGGCTAGCCACGCTTTTAAAAAGTAAGCCACAGGGTGTTGGCGCAAATCACCGGAGACCAAACCCACACGCAAACGTTGGTCTTGCGCACCCACTTGCCATTGTGTGTAAGGGGTAAGCGCCAGCGCTTTGGTGAGCTGACCATACGCACGCGCAACTTCAATTCGTGCTTCTGGCGTAAAAGCATCACTATAAGTCATGGCAAACAGCAAATTGTCATGCGCGCTCACGTTGTTGGGTGCAAGGGCAAGCACTTTTTGCGTGCTTGCAATGGCCTCAGTAATCATGCCTTGGTCTAAGTAAATATTGCCTAGATTCAAATACGCATCGGCATAATTGGGGTCTTTGCTAATGGCTTTTTTCAATGCCGCTTCGGCTTGCGTTAGCTTACCCAAAATTTTCAGCGTCACGCTGTAATTGCTGAGCGTTTTAGCGTCGTTCGGCTGAACTTTAAGCGCTTGTTCAAACGCTTGCTCTGCCTCCACACTCACCATTTTGGCTTGTAGAATTAAGCCTAAATTGTTCCAAGCATCCCCCAATTTAGGCGCTAATGCCAATGCTTTACGCACTGCTTCTTCTGCTTCCGCATAACGGCCTTGGTTCATCATCACCACACCCATATTGTTAAGGGTTTCTGCGGTTGGTGGCTCTAAACTAAGCGCCTTGATGTAGCAGTTTTCCGCCGCCTGCACTTGGCCTGTTTCTTTGTAGAGCAGGCCTAGATTTTTGTAGGCTGGCAGATAGCTTTCGTCCAAGGCAATGGCTTGCAAATAGGCTTGCTCAGCTTCTTCATTGCGTGCTTGTGCTTTTAGCACAATGCCCAAATTATTGTGCGCACCCACATGGTTTGGGTTGTGATGGATAGCGGTGCGGTAATGCGCCTCTGCCTGGGCAAGCTCGCCCAGCGCCTTACAGGCTGCACCTAAATTGAGATAAATAGAGGCATTTTCAGCATCGGCGCTTAAGGCTTTTTCATATTGCTTGATGGCTTCTTTGTGTTTGCCCTGCTCTTGCAACACCACGCCAAAATTAAAATACATATGCACATGCTGTGGTGCCAACTTAAACGCTTTGCGGTAATTGGCCTCTGCCAACGCCCACTGTTTAAGCGCTTTTTGCACATCGGCCAAATTAAACAAGGCTTGCTCAAAATTGGGGGCTAGCTTGAGCGCTTTTTGATAATAGCTTTGCGCGCCTTGTAGTTTGTTTAAGTCATACAAACAATTGGCATAGTTGTATTGGGCTTCTGGGTCTTTGGGCAATAATTCTGCTGCATTCTTTAGAGCTGTCTCAGCCAAGGCCAAGCGTCCGGCCTGCAAATGCAGTACCCCTAAAATTTTCCAAGCCATGCCATGCTTGGGGTAGTCTTCCGTTAAAGCCAAAGCTAACGATTGCGCCTCAGCATGCATGCCCTGATTAAAACACTGCATCAGCTGATTCAACACAGCAGGATTGGGCGCACCTTTAGGCTTGCTCATGGCAGCCACTGGCGCATTGGCCGGTTTTTGCTGTGTGTGTGCTTGTGTCGTAATCATCATCACCCTTGCTTTTAGGTTAGCTAGCTACAGGCAATCCTGCGCTTAATAGCATTATCAAAAAACTTGAGGGCAAAGCATTGCTGAATAAGAAGCATAAAACCGGGTTAATTTATGGTTATTAGCGCGGCAATAAAATGGTTTTCACAACAAGTACTTAGTGCTATGCTTTACCTGCAATCAACGCAAGTATTCACTTCTTACAACAACGAGTTTAGGAGGGCAGAAACATGGATTTTTTAGGTGCTGGCGGTATTTGGACGTTACTATTGGTATGTGCAGTGATTGGCGTGTTGTTAATTGTGGCTGCAAAAATGGTTAAGTAAGACAACATCACCAATAGTTAAAAAGGCGCTTAATGCGCCTTTTTTCATGTGTGTGTTTTACGCTTCAAGAGGCAAATACCCGATTCCGTCCGCTATTTTTAGCCTCATATAAGGCTTTGTCGGCTCGCGCTATCATCGCTTCCACGTCATCTGTCTTTCCATCTAAAGCAGCCACTCCTATAGAGACTGTCAACTGCAAAGTCACATCTTCACCTGGCAACACAATCTTCGTTTTTTCTATATTGGTTCTCAGTCGCTCTGCCACTGTAATAGCTTGTTGATGATTCGTCTCTGGCAATAGCATTGCAAACTCCTCGCCGCCTAATCTACCCACCCCATCAGAGTCACGTAGCATTTGCCTGCACAACTCGGCCACGCTTTTAAGCACCATATCACCGGCTTGGTGCCCATGTGTGTCGTTGATGCGTTTAAAAAAATCAATATCCAGCATTAACACAGCAAGCGGATTGTTATACCGAACCGCCCGATGCAGCTCAACGATTGCCTGCCGCATAAACCAGCTGCGGCTGCTTACCCCCGTTAAAAAGTCATGGTTCACTTGGTGGCTAAGCTCTTGTTCCAAATCTTTTTGCTTGGATATATCGTTTACCAGCCACAACGTCAGCGTTGGATCATAAGAAATAGAGGCGCCGCTAATATCAATCCACACGGTTTGACCGTTACTTTTACGCATTTCAAATTGTTTGCGGTAGGATTTGCCGTGCTCAATCGGGTAGGCCTCGCGGCCAATTTCCTCGTATTTGTTTTCATCCGCAAACAGCATTTTGGTCGAGGCACCCATTAGCTCTGCTTGCGTGTAACCCAAAATCTTACTCATACCGCGATTACACCACACAATCTTGCGGCTTCTTAACATCATGCTGCCAATCAGCTCGTTATCTAATAGCACATTCAATTGCTCAATTTGCCTCAGCAACAAGGTGCTAAACACACCTATCATGATGGAAGTAATAGCAAAAAACACGACCGAGGAAGATATATGCAGGTTGAAATCAAATTGGCCATATGGCGGCATAAAAAAATACACCCCAGATAAACCGGAGAGCACAGCCACCAACGCGCCCGGCCATGCACCGCATAAATAAAAGGCCAAGATAATGGCAGGATAAAACGTGACGAATGGTCCGCCACTGGTGTAGGGAATAAAGGTAAAACGCAGAAACAACGCCAAGCCAAACATCGCCAGCGCAATTGATACGCGATTGTAGATGCTCAATTTTTTGATGGTATCGTTTAAATGCATCTTTGGTGATCATGATTCGTAGGCGCATGCGCCAGCTGGAATCTCAATGCCCTTTGTTATTCACTATAGTTGCATCTTAAATCATACGCTTTTCGATTAATTTTAAAATAAGGGCAGCATAAACCACGCAATACTGCCAATCGCGGCTTGAAAGATGCATTTACAATACATTTAAGCGGCTTAAATTAAGGATTAAATAAGGGGTAACTTTTAGCGGGTGCTGTGATTACCCGATTGCGCCCCGAGGTTTTGGCTTGATACAGACGCTCATCAGCCGTCTGCCAAATATTGTCTAAGTTTTGTTCTTCTTCCATGGCACTCGCCACCCCAATCGATACAGTGATTGTTATGGCCTGCTCATTCAAAATAGACAGCCTGAGCTTTTCTACAGATTGCCGTAAGCGCTCTGCAATAGCGGTAGCATCATCTAAGCTGGTTTCCGGCAACAGCATCACAAACTCCTCGCCACCAATACGGCCAACCAAATCATGCTCGCGCAAAAACAGTTTCAACTCTTGGCCTAACTGCTTCAACACCATATCGCCCGATAAATGCCCATGCAGATCATTCACCTTTTTAAAATGGTCAATGTCCAGCATCAATATCGATAACGGATATTGGTAGCGAATGGCACGCGCCAACTCCAAACGTGCTTGCTGCATTAAAAAGCGGCGGTTTGCCAAGCCCGTCAAATCATCATGGTTGGCTTGCTGCGCTAACTTATCAATTAAATCTAGTCGGTCAGTCACATCGCGCGCAATGCCCACAAACTCCACCAACTCACCAGCTGCATTGGTCAAGCCTTTACCCGTCCACTCCAAACGGCGCACCCCTTGTGCCGTGTTCTCTCTATGGGTAAAACTTACGGTATACGGTGTGGTAAACAACTTACTCATAAACTCATCCACCATCGTGCGGTCTTCTTCCACCACATCATCAGCATAGTGGCGACCCAATAACGCTTGTGGCGTCGTACCATAGAGCGCACAAAACGCAGGGTTTACATAGGTGTAATGGCCGCTTAAGTTCACCTTAATAATCAGGTCTAAGCTATTCTCGACCATATCCCGATAGTCAATATCGTGCAGGTGTGTAGCTAGCGGGTTGTGTTTGTCATTCATTCACATTCACCGTCTTTGGTAGAGGCATATGTCCACAGATTCATCATGCTAAATTCGTTTTTGTCTTTGATTCTTTGTTTATAGTCATGCATAACAATTGCATAGTTATAGGCTATTTTAAAGCTAGCCAAGCATTGAATGATACAGATTGTATAGCACGCTAAATACTAGAACAGCGGTGCAATTATATGTTACAAATTTGGTGAGTGAATTTTGTGCTTGCTAACCTAGCTTCGTCAGAAGAATTGAATTCCATCTACTAGCCTGTTAATGTAGTTGAAAACTATTTTCACTAATATTTATAGGTTAGTTGTGCAGGTGTATTTCACAAATCTATTATCAATAGATTAGGTGCGTTATTTTTAACTAATGCATTGATTAAACAATGATTAATTTACTTTTAAATATTTAGACCCCTGTCCCACTAATTTTTATTGGACGTTTTTGGGGTCTACTTTACGTTAGCTTTCGTCACAAACAAGGAAAAATAAATGAAATTGAAATTTGGTTTTTTGGCATTAATTGCACTAACCCCTCTAGGAGGCTGCATGAATATGCCAACACCTCCATCACAAATCACAGGAGCATATGTTTCTGGCATTAAATATGAAAACTTTGATTGTGCTCGCCTATCCGCTGAACTTGGTTCTCTCTCACGAAGAGAAAATCAACTTGTAACCGCCCAACAACAAAGAATCAAAACCAGCGAAACCCAAGCATTTTGGTACGGTTACGGTCAAGGGGACGGTATTGAAGCTAGTGAGCTAGCCAATGTCCGTGGTGAAAGAGAGGCAGTTCGCTCAGCTTTAGACGCAAAAGCCTGTAAATATGAGCAACCCGTAGCCACAAAATAAAGCTAACCCATCATTCAAGCGGGACGCCTTGCGGCGCTCCTTAATTCAAACGTTAGGGTTCAAAAAAATGGTAGCTAACTCAATTGCTCAAATCATTGAAACAACAACTGCACAATTAGTTTTGCAGGCTGGCGTTCAATTTGGTGCTAAAACCTCACCAATTGAGGCAATTGTTGCTAACGATGGTAACTTCTATACTTCTCTCGCTTACGCTGGTTTCTTTTTTCCTTGCATACGCATAGTTAGCGGCATTCCGTTTGCCACTTTCCCTACAGCAAAAACAGAAACACCGATTGATTGTGTTCATGTTGATTTACTTCATCACAGCGAGGCATCAGGTAAAGTACCTGAAGTTATTAACGCTTTAGGTCTTGCTCTTGCTCAAATCTGGAGCCAAAACCTGACCGTAAACTCAATTCCAGGCAGGTTCATTTATGACAATTCGGAGGGTTACGATGTTGTTTATCAACCCTAACCCATCCATCAAGCGGGACGCGCTAAAGCGCGCCCCTTATGTCAAACGTTGGGCACATAAATAAAGGGACATTTAATGCATAGAACCCAAGTTTTAAGCTTTATTTTTCTTGTTATCACGATGGTTCAAGGTACTTTTGCGTTTGCATATGACCCAACCGATTGCTTGAATGATGTTGCAGAATTGGATCCCAAAATCAATATCGGTTCGGCAACCGAGCTTTGTTCAGGCGCTTGGACGCCGGAGCCCGCGAAGTGCTATGGCCTCGTATCAAAAATAGATGAAGGCATTATTCGCGGCATAGCCGTTGAACTCTGCGCTGGTTCACTAAATTCGGAAAACACCATTGCTTGCTACATAAAGGCGAGCGCGGAAAGAAAATTGAATCGTGGTCTCTCAACAACACTGTGTAGTGCAAGAAAGAGTAAGAACTAGCGCATACCCAACCAATCATTCAAGCGGGACGCCTAACGGCGCACCTTAATTCAAACGTTAGGCAAATGAAACTATATGACTTGCAAATTTTGTAACCATGTAAATGAAGTTTACGCAGAGAGATGTATAAACTGCGGCAACTTATTAAATGAAAAAAAATCCTCAATAACAAAGGCAGCTGAGATAAAAAATATCTCACCTATTGATATAGCATTAAAGGACATAAAAAATGCTTGGATCGCTGGACTTATATCGATAGGAATAACAATAACCTTTACACTAATATCCATGTCAGGCACCGATGTAATTGGGCTCGACGCATCTGCCTTCATAGATGTCTTTCTAATGATTATATTTACTTTTGGTATTTATAAGAAAAGTCGTACTTGCGCAATACTCATGCTTGCTTTGTTTATTTTTAATAAAATACTTATGTGGCAATACGCAGGGGTTGGTAGTGGGCTTCCGCTGGCATTAGTATTTCTTTGGTACTATTCGAAAGGTGTTATTGGAACTTTTCAATATCACAATCATATAAATAAGTTCGGTTCATCCAATAACAATGCCTAACCCATCATTCAAACGGGACGCCTAACGGCGCCCCTTATGTCAAACGTTAGGCAACGTTAGTAAACACACCCATATCCGCACCAGCCATTAGCTTTAACAATTCCGCACCTTTAAGCGACAACGCATACCCCAACACCCCACTGCCAATCACTACGGTTTCATGGTTGTTCACACTGGTATCCACTAGCATTTGAATATGCGCGGGTAACGCAATGGGTGGCACCGCGCCCACCACATACCCAGTGGCTTGCGATACCTCATCAAATTCTGCCATGCGGCATTTGCGCTCGTTTAAATGTTGGCGTAATACCGCCCAATCGGCACGGCCACCACCCGCAACGGCTAGCAACACAAACCTGTCTGATGCGGTTTTGAATAACACGCTCCTCACCACGGATTGTGGGTCTAGCCCGCGGTTTGTTAGCAATTCTTCTAAGTTTCTGATGGGTTTTTTGTCTTCAGAGAGTGGGATTTCTATCACGTCATAATCAATCCCTTGCTCGTTTAGCAATGCTGTGACTGGGGAAGAAATAGCGTTGATCATGGTTGTTCATCCATTCAAAAGTAATATCACGATAATATTAGGCTAACACTTGTTATTGGCTAAGTCGTGCCATTTAATATCTACACATTAGCATCTCTGTATTAGGTTAATCCACAAACTGTGGCTTTAACTCTAGCATGGCAAGGTCTAGAAAAGCACGCAACTTGGGCGACATAAAGCGCTGTTGTGGATACACCAAATGCACTGGGTCTGCACTGCCCTGCCAATTAGGCAGCACACGCACTAAATTGCCACTGAGTAAGCCTTGCTTGCACATAAACGCGGGTAGCATGGCGACCCCCTGCCCATTCTCTGCCATGGCTTTGACCACCCCAATACTATTGGCCATGGTAATGGCCTGCAAGGGGATGGTGATGCTGTTGTTGCCTTGCGTTAAATGCCAGCTATCGCGACCAATCGGGGTAAATTGCAAGCATTGGTGTGCATGCAAATCTTGTGGTGTGGCTATTGGCTGAGATTTGGCCAAATACGCTTTGCTGGCAAACAATGCCCAGCGGATGGTGCCTAATGATTTGGCCACCAAGCTAGAATCCCGCAACTCACCGGTACGAATCGCCACATCCACACCCTCCGCCACCAAATCCACATAACGCTCGGTCAGCAGCAATTCAAACATCACCGCTGGGTAAAGCTGTTGCGTACGCGCAACTAGGCCTGCTAGCAGGCTATCGCCAAGGTCGGCTGGTGCGGTGACTTTTAAGTGGCCTTGTGGCTGGTGGCGTGCTTCGTCAACTGCGGCTTCTGCTTCCAACAAATAGCCTAAGCCTTGCGCTGCGTGGTGAAAGTACACTTTACCAGCATCGGTTAAGTGCAGTTTTCTGGTGGTACGTTGCAATAGCGTTACGCCCAAACGTTTTTCTAGCCTAGCTACTCGGGTACTCACAGTAGAGGTAGGCAGGCCAAGTTGCTTAGCCGCCGCACTAAAGCTACCTAACTGTACCACTTTGACAAATACGGCCGTTTCGTTGAAATCCATAAATAATTCAACCTATTATTCATTTAAATGAAAAGTAATTTCGTATTTAACCATCTAGTGCAACATTTGTCATGCGCCTATAGTGAGAACCATCAAATCAACACACAGCAACACAACGTAGAAAGAGTAAGGAGCGCATCATGAAAAAACTAGCTTTTATCAAACGCAGCAACGGTAACCACTGGGTGGGCGATGGCTTTCCTGTGCAAAGTATTTTTTCTTACAGAGACATTGCAGAAGAAATGTCACCTTTTCTGCTGATGGATTACGCTGGCCCTGCCAATTTTGAGCCTACTGAACAACGTCGCGGTGTTGGCAAGCACCCACACCGTGGCTTTGAAACGGTCACTATTGTGTACGACGGTCAAGTAGCACACCATGACTCCACCAACGCTGGTGGCACCATAGGCGCTGGCGATGTGCAATGGATGACGGCGGGGGCAGGCATTATTCATGAGGAATACCACGGGGATGACTATGCTAAAACGGGCGGCCCGTTCGAGATGATTCAGCTCTGGGTAAACCTGCCAGCAAAAGACAAAATGGCAGCGCCCGGTTATCAAGGCATTACCAGTGCACAAATTCCTGAGATTGCATTGGCGGAAGATGCTGGCAAGGTGCGTGTGATAGCAGGTAAATACGCGGGTCAACATGGCCCAGCCAAGACCTTTAGCCCAATGAACGTGTGGGATGTAAGACTGAATGCGGGTAGTACTACCAAATTCAATCTGCCAGATGGACATACCACTGCCATTTTTGTACTGCATGGTGCAGTGAGAACTGGCGATGTGCATACCATTCGCCCATCCGAACTGGCCGTGATGCAACGTGCTGGAACAGAGCTGGTATTAGAAGCACAGCAGGATAGCGTGATATTGCTATTAAACGGGGCACCACTGAATGAACCCGTGGTGGGTCATGGCCCGTTTGTGATGAACACTTGGGAAGAAATTGACCAAGCGATTGATGACTTTAACAAGGGCCGTTTTGTAGCCGCAGCATAAAGACCAACTTATTTTTAATGAACCTTTGAGGAGAAATACCATGAACAAACCTTACGTACGTCTTGATCGCGATAACGCAGTAGTATTACTGGTAGACCACCAAGCTGGCCTGCTGTCACTGGTGCGCGATGTGGACCCAGACCGCATGAAAAACAACGTGTTGGCACTGGCCGATGCTGCTAAATTTTTTAAGCTACCGACCATCCTGACCACCAGCTTTGAAACTGGCCCAAATGGCCCGCTGATGCCAGAGTTAAAAGCCTTGTTTCCAGATGCGCCATACATTGCGCGACCAGGCCAGATTAACGCTTGGGATAACGAAGACTTTGTGAAAGCAATTAAAGCTACAGGCAAAAAACAGCTGATTATTGCTGGTGTGGTCACCGAAGTGTGTGTGGCTTTCCCTGCGTTATCTGCAATTGAAGAAGGGTTTGACGTGTTTGTGGTGGCGGATGCTTCCGGCACCTTCAACGAAATGACACGTGATGCAGCTTGGGACCGTATGTCTGCCGCCGGTGCGCAAATGATGACTTGGTTTGGCATGGCATGTGAGTTACATCGCGATTGGCGCAACGACATCGAAGGCTTAGCAGCCTTATGTGCCAACCACATTCCTGACTATCGCAACTTGATGACCTCTTACAACAGCTTTAGCGCGCAACGCTAAAACTTAATATTCACCAAGGCCGCTACAGTCTTGGTGAATTTTGCATGCTTAGTCTTTTATAAAAATCTATAAATTTCATTTGCTTAGCGCTAACACTTTAGTTTCTTGTTTAATTTTGGTGCGTTTTCCCTTACTTTGCACCACTTGTGCTCCGTGCCATCAACCGTTTTTCAAACAGTCATCTTAGCGACTAGGCTAAATTGTGCGCCAATTGCCAGTGCACATACTTTTACAAAACGCTGGCATAAATAGTGCTTATCAAACTCAAACATACCATTATTTGTTAGCACACTAATAGTTAAAGGCCTTCTTATCAATCATCTAAAAGTGATTTCTCGCGAGCCAGATGCGGCTTTTGTGCATGACCGTCAACTCATGCTGAACAAGCTCGTCGACAATCTAAAAGGCATGGTGTATTGCAATATTTATGACGACTATTGGACCATGCTGTACGTGAGCAACGGCAGTATTGAGCTCACCGGTTACACGCCGCAGCAACTTATCCGTAATTTGACCATTTCTTATGAAGAGGTGATTGCACAAGACCACCGCGCATACGTGCGCGACGAGATTGCCAAGGCAGTTGCACTCAAGACTTCGTTTGAGATTGAGTATCAGATACAACATGCCAATGGCCACACCATTTGGGTGAGTGAACGTGGCTACCCTATTTTTGATGTGCATGGGCAAGTGCAAGCAATCGAAGGTTACATTCAAGATATTTCAGACAGAAAAAATGTAGAAGACTCACTTAAAAAAGCGGAGGCGCGTTATCGCTCCATTTTTGAAAATGCGATTGAAGGCATTTTTCAAAGCACATTAGATGGTCAGTATTTAGTTGCTAATCCTGCACTCGCTGGCATTTACGGTTATGAGTCTAGCGAAGAGTTGATTCAGGCACTCAACAATATTCAACATCAACTCTATGTATTGCCAACGCGGCGCGATGAATTTGTGAAAGAAATTGCCAGCAAGGGCAAAGTGCAAAACTTTCAATCACAAATCTACCGTAAAGATAAATCCATTATTTGGATTTCTGAGAATGCGCGTTTGGTGTACGACAAACATAACCAGCCTATTTATTACGAAGGCACGGTTGAAGATATTACCGATTTAAAAAATCATGCGGTTGAGATTGAGTATCAAGCGACGCATGACCACTTAACTGGCCTGCCCAATCGCTATATATTGAATGACCGTTTGCAGCAATCCATCAACTTTGCCCACCGCTATCAATCCATGTTAGCCGTGGTATTTGTAGACTTGGATCAATTTAAGTTGATTAATGACAGCATGGGCCACTCTGTGGGTGACCAACTGTTGGTCTCAGTATCACAGCTTATTTCCAGCAATGTGCGTGAAATTGATACTGTGGTGCGTTTGGGCGGCGATGAGTTTGTGATTTTGATTCCGAATGTACACAGCAAAGAGGATATTGAGCATAGCTTGAGCCGAATGCTCGACAACCTGTCGAAGCCGCTTACTATCAATAACTTTAATTTCAATATCACCTGCAGCATGGGGATTAGTGTTTACCCCAATGATGGCAACGACCCCGACACGCTGCTTAAAAATGCAGACTCCGCTATGTTTAAAGCCAAGCATGCTGGCAGAAACAACTTTCAATTTTTCACGCCTGAGCTCAATGATATTCTGACCGATCGCTTTAATTTGGAATATAAATTAAGACATGCGGTGGAGCGAGATGAGTTTATTTTGCATTACCAGCCAAAATACAACCTCTCCACTGGCGATATTTGTGGTGCAGAAGCACTGATACGTTGGCAGCCCAATGATGAAGCGCTGATTTATCCGCTGACGTTTATTCAAATTGCCGAGGAGACTGGTTTAATTGTCAGAATTGGCCAGTGGGTACTTGAAACGGCCTGCCGTAAAGCCAAACAGCTACACACCATCACTGGTAAGCACCTACCCATTGCGGTTAACGTCTCGCCCAAGCAATTCCGCCAACCCGACTTTGTTAAGATAGTTCAACAGACGCTACTGCAAACCGGATTAACGCCATCATCGCTAGAGCTTGAAATCACCGAAAATATCATGATTGAGGACATGCCAAAGTTTATCGATACGCTGCAGCAACTCAAACAGATTGGTGTGAGATTATCCCTAGACGATTTTGGCACTGGCTACTCCAGTTTTTCATACTTAAAAGATTTTCCTATCGATCAACTGAAAATTGACCGCAGCTTTATCAGCGCAATTGAGCAAGATAACGCCAATATGGCGATCTTAAAAGCCATTATCTTTCTGGGGCAAAGTTTGGGCTTACGTGTTGTGGCCGAGGGTGTGGAAACGCAATTTCAGCATGACTTTTTAACCTCGGTAAATTGTGATGAAGTACAAGGCTATTACCTAAGTAAGCCACTACCCGAACATACTTTTGATTCGCTTATTTTAAGCAGCTAACACGCTTTGCAAGCCCGCTCCTGCTTGCTGCTGCGTCACATCTTTGCAAGCCCATGTCAGTCTTTTCTTACATTAATTTACCTTGTTCGCCTATAAATCCCCCCCTAAGTCATCACTAAAATATGACCAGTAATATTTACATTAAAAATATTGAGGAGATGATGATGGGTAAATATTTAATCGCTTGGTTACTAGGTGTACCTGGGATTGTATTGGTACTGATCTATTTTTTCATGAACTAAACGTTGTTGCGTTAACTTGATAATTGAATGAAAGGTTAAACGATGAAAATTGAAAACCCGATGCATACTAATCACAATAATCACGGCGCACCTTTTGCGCTAGATATTAAATCTATACGTACTAATGCACGCAAGCATGTAGACGAAGGTGCGCAAACTGCTTCTTACCGAGGCAATGTGGATGAGATTATTCATTTATTGAATCACTCATTAGCAACCGAGTTGGTATGTGTACTGCGATATAAACGCCATTACTTTACTGCCTCTGGCATCCATGCACAGTCGATTGCTAATGAATTTAATATCCATGCGCAAGAAGAGCTAGCACATGCAGACTTGATTGCAGAACGTATTGTGCAGTTGGGTGGTGAACCAGACTTTTCGCCGGACACCCTCACCAAACGTAGCCATGCGGACTATGCTCCATGCCTGAGCTTAGAAGAGATGATCAAAGAAAATTTGGTGGCCGAGAGAATTGCTATTGATGCTTACCGTGCATTAATACGCCATATTGGTGATGATGACCCCACCACAAAACGCATGTTAGAGAGTATTCTTGCACAAGAGGAGGAGCATGCTGACGAGTTAGCCGACTGGATTAAGACTACTTAACTTTTTGATAGTGTTTTCTTTTTTTAATTGATATGGGAGATAAAAATGAAATTGAATAAATTGGCTTTAAGCGTATTACTGTTGACAACATTTATTGGTCTGACCGCCTGTCAAGAAAAAGGGCCTGCAGAAAAAGCGGGTGAAAGTATTGATAATGCTGTGGAAAACATGGGCGACAAAATTGAAGATGCTACTGACGACGCTGGCGATAAAGTTGAAGAGGCTGGTGACGCGATTGAAGATAAAACGGATTAACCGATTTTGTAATCACTAAAGTGTTGCACGTGTAATCAACGCAGCCTACGAGTAATAAACAGTTTGGAGTTAGTAGGCTGCGCTGATTTCTTTTGGTTTGTATGTGATTCGTTACAGTAATTTTTCTACCGTTCTGGAAAAACGCTCTTTCACTTTATCTGTAAATGGTCTTTGCTTCCATGCTTCTAGCTTAATTTTTCTTGCTTTCCTTTTATCTTTTGCAAATTTGGCATCCAACTGTTTAGCCGTTTTTTTACCTAGTACCACCACATCTACTTCTGCATTTAACGTTGCACTGCGGTAATCAAAGTTAGAGCTGCCCACCACGGACCAAACATCATCCACTGATATGGTTTTAGCATGTAACACCGCTGCATCCATTTCATAAATATTGATCCCTGCTTCTAACAAATCTTCGTAGTGAGAACGTTGCACGTTAATAGACATGGTGGAATCTGAAAGGCCAGGCAAAATTAGCTCAACCATCACCCCACGCTTAGCGGCATCTATCAGGGCGCTTTTTTGCTCTTGGGTTGGCACAAAGTAGGCTGAATTCATGACTATTTTTTTGGCCGCATTTGAAATCGCTGCAACCAACGTTGCGTAAAAATAATGCTTGTCGTCTTTGGGTGAGCTACCAATCACGTGAATATATTGGTTACCCGCTTTCACTTGCTGCGGAAAAAAGTCTGTCTGATCTATCGGCTGGCTGGTGTCCCAATGTTCTAAAAATAGCTTTTGTAGTTCTGCAACGGCTGGGCCATTGATGAGCAAATCTGTATCACGCCAATAGGCTTCCTGCGCGTTTTTAGGCGCCTCACTACCGCCAGATGACCCAAATAAAGATTTACTTTGATACGTCACGCTTAAATTGACACCGCCGACAATCGCTACTTTGCCATCCACAATCAGCATTTTTCTGTGATCGCGGTGATTAATATCGTTGATGCCCTCAAGATCGATCGAATGATATTCAGTCAGTTTAATGCCAGCATCTTTCAGCCTTTGTAAAAAGGCTTTATCGGTATACAAGCTGCCATAGGCATCATAAATAATATGGATTGCAACACCCTGGGCACGCTTTTTTAGAAGCAATGCTTCTAATGTGGTCCATCTATACTTAATGTTTTCAAAGATAAAGTATTCAAGGTTGATATGCTTTTTTGCATTCCCTATTGCATCAAATACGGCTTTAAATGTTTGCTCGCCATCAAACAATAGTTGCGTTTCATTGCCAGAAATAAGGGCTTGGTTTGTAATGCCCTGCGTAATTTTCAGCTGCTTTTCCAGTAAGGCAACATCCTCTTCGGTCTCTGCTAATTTATTCAGGGTTTTATCAACGCGCTCTGTCGAATAGTTTTCTTCAATTCCCTTGATTGCCAAATCTTGATTGTCTGGGTTGGCGTTTTCAATCATTACTTTTGTATCTGGCACGGTCTGGCAACCACCCAATAGCGCAGCGCTCAATAACATGAGATAACTTATCTTAGCTAGATGAGAACTTGTCTTTATATTTGGAAGATGATTTGAATGCATTGCTTTTAGCTTACAAAAAACGAATGTCGACCGCATGAATAATTAGCTCATATTACTATATTGCGCGTCAGCATATTGAGATGCATTGCAATAGGTCGGTAGTAAGCGCTTCTAATCTTGCTGACTGTGGTAATTCATCCACGATTTGCAATACTGCAAGCACAAATGCATATGATCACTACCATCTATTCATTGATTACTTAGCTTGTGCCTGTGTAAGCGCTTTTCTAAACCCCATGGGATCTGAAATATTTGGAATAGGCGCCTGATTGAATCCTGTGCCTGAAATACTGAGTGATCCAAAATCAAACAGCCTGCCTAACACGCTCTGTGCCACCTCGACTGATTCCACTTTGGCAATGTTGATTTCAATGATATTTCTACTAATTAACCCTGTCTTTACCACGACTCGTTTATTGGTAATGGCCAGCTCAGTGGTCTTGTAACGGATATAAGCTATCACCAGTAACACCAACCCAATCACAACTGGTGTCAGTATCACACCAAAAAAGATAAGCGGAAACATTGACCACAAACTAATGCGTGCTTGATGCAGTATGGTTTCATCTGACAACAAAGAACCTTCAATATAACTCGCCATGTAACTTCCTTAATAGATCCATAATTTTGAATTAACAGCTCACTAACTTCCACTTCTCTGCTGCGGAAAGCTGCTTTGTTGAATATTCCGCTATAGATGCTTCTGAACGATTTGCATACGTAAACACTTTAAGCAGTTGTTTAGGTGGATGCGCTCGTGTATAACGCGCGCCCTTACCGCGCTGATGCGCCTGATATCTTGCTGCCACATCCACCGTAATGCCTGTGTAGATGCTGCCATCCTGACATTCTATTAGATATAAATACCAATGCTTAGATTCCATCCTACCCATTGTAGCCAATTCACTTTGCTTGGTATCTTATTTTTTGATTTATGCTGTACTTAAAATAACAAAAGCCCACAGAGGGCTTTTGTTACAGCTTAATAAATATCAGTTTTATATTAATCTTACTTGTAGTCAGAATTTATAAAAACTAAACATCGAGTGAGCTTACATTCAACGCATTGCCTTCAATAAATGCTCTGCGGGGTTCCACATTATCGCCCATCAGCGTGGTAAAGATTTCATCCGCAGCAATCGCATCGTCAATTTGCACTTTAAGCAAACGGCGTACTTTAGGATCCATGGTGGTTTCCCATAACTGTTCTGGGTTCATTTCGCCCAAACCTTTATAGCGTTGAATGTTGAGACCATGTTTAGCTTCACCCAATAACCAGTCTAGCGCTTGTTTAAAGGTAGTAACTGCCTGTTCCTTATCACCACGTTTAATTAATGCACCTGCGCCCAGTAGATTGTTGACCATGACTGAAGCACGACTAATTTGACGGTAATCGCCACTATTCAAAAACTCCGCATCAATTACGCAACACTGTAAATTACCATGCACGTATTTATTCACTTCTAAGCGGTAAGTATTCGTTTCTTGATCAAAACCTACAATCACCTCAGACCCTGTTGCGCCCAAGATAGGACGTAGTTTTACCGCTGCTGCCTCAGCATCGGCTTCTGTAGCAATGCTAATCTCACCAAGGTCTTGTATAGCGCGCAGCACACTTTCGTCATATAGCGCTGCAATACGTCGAATCACTGCCTCTGTAAGCACCATTTGTTTAGCAATCGCGGTGAGCGCTTGATCTTTGATAGTTTCACCATCTGTTTTGGTGAGTAACTCTGCGCCTTTAAGAGCAGATTGCAACAAATACTCATCCAATTCATGCTCATCTTTAATGTAACGCTCATCACGGCCTTGTTTCACTTTGTACAGCGGTGGTTGCGCAATGTAAATGTGCCCACGCTCCACCAACTCGGTCATTTGGCGATAGAAAAATGTCAGCAATAAGGTACGGATATGCGCACCATCCACGTCGGCATCGGTCATGATGATAATACGGTGGTAGCGCAATTTTTCTGCATTAAAATCAGCCTTACCAATGCTTGTGCCTAGCGCGGTAATCAGGGTGGCAATTTCTTGCGAGCCTAAAAGTTTGTCAAAACGTGCTTTTTCCACGTTTAGGATTTTACCTTTGAGTGGCAAAATCGCTTGGTTTTTACGGTCACGCCCTTGCTTGGCAGAACCACCCGCGGAATCACCCTCAACTAGGTAAATTTCACATAAAGCTGGATCCTTTTCTTGGCAATCCGCCAATTTACCAGGCAAGCCCATAGTATCCATTACACCTTTACGGCGTGTGATTTCACGCGCTTTACGTGCGGCTTCACGTGCTCGCGCTGCTTCTACAATTTTGCCGCAAATGGTTTTTGCATCCACTGGGTTTTCTTGTAGAAATTCAGCTAGTTTGGCTGCAACGACTTCTTGTACTACTGGTTGCACTTCACTAGACACCAATTTATCTTTGGTTTGAGATGAAAATTTAGGGTCTGGCACCTTAACAGACAACACGCAAGTAATGCCTTCGCGCATGTCATCGCCTGTGGTTTCCACTTTGGCTTTTTTAGCCAGTTCACTTTGCTCAATATATTGATTCAATGTACGGGTCATGGCTGTGCGCAAACCAGTTAAGTGCGTACCGCCATCACGTTGTGGAATATTGTTGGTAAAGCATTGTACGGTCTCAGAGTAGCTATCATTCCATTGCATCGCCACTTCTACTGTCATGCCTTCTTTTTCACCGCTGGCATAAAATGTTTTAGGGTGTAGTACGGTTTTACTACGGTTCATGTATTCCACAAACCCTTTAATGCCGCCTGAGTACGCGAAATTTTCTGACTTTCCATTGCGTTGATCAATCAACTCAATTTTTACGCCATTATTTAAGAAGGAAAGCTCGCGAATACGTTTTGCTAAGATTTCAAAGTGGTATTCCACCAATACAAACGTCTCTACTGAGGCTAAAAAGTGTACTTCCGTACCATTTTTATCGGTGGTACCAGTCACCGCCAACGGCGCTTGTGGCACACCTCTATGAAATTCCATCTGATGCACTTTACCTTTACGGTAAATTTTGAGTTTTAACCAATCGGATAACGCATTCACCACAGAGACACCCACACCATGTAAGCCGCCTGATACTTTGTAAGAGTTTTGGTCAAACTTACCGCCTGCATGCAGCTCTGTCATCACAATCTCGGCTGCGGAGCGTTTTGGCTCGTGCTTGTCATCGTCTTTAATGTCGGTTGGAATTCCACGGCCATTGTCAGAAATACTAATGGAGTTATCTGGATGGATAATCACTTTAATATCATCACAATGTCCTGCCAATGCCTCATCAATCGCATTGTCCAGCACTTCAAATACCATATGGTGCAAGCCAGAACCATCGGAGGTATCACCAATATACATGCCTGGGCGCTTACGTACTGCGTCCAAACCTTCTAAAATTTTAATACTGTCTGAGTTATATTCTTGTGGCTCTGCCATAGGACCTTCTTAATGAATTGCTGGGTTTGAATTATTGATAGTCAAATAAACGGTTAGATTAAATACGCATAGGCATGACGACATATTTATAATTTTCGTCATGCATAGTGGTGATTAAACAACTGCTATTGGCATCTGCAAATGAGAACACAATATCTTCATCTGCCACGTTGTTGAGCACATCAATTAAGTACGTCACGTTAAATCCAATATCTAACGCGTCTTTGTTGTAATCAATTTCTAGTTCTTCTTCTGCTTCTTCTTGCTCTGTATTTGTACTAATCAGTTTTAAATTATTTTGACTGAGCACCATACGAATACCGCGGTATTTCTCGTTAGATAAAATCGAAGCACGTTGCATAGCAGTAAGCACCGCTAAACGATTCACGGTAAATGTATTTTGATGGCCTTGCGGAATCACGCGATTGTAATCAGGAAATTTGCCATCAATCACTTTTGAAATTAATTTGATCTCACCAAAGGAAAAGTTGACTTGACCATTCGCAATTTCAATGCTGACTTCTTCTTCACTATCATTCAGTAATTTAATCAGCTCTAGCACGGTTTTACGCGGCAGAATCACTTCGGTTTTTTCGTAACTTTGCGCTAATGTCATCGAGGTATAACTTAAGCGGTGCCCATCGGTGCCCACAATGTTCAATTGCTGACCATTCACTTCTAGCAATAAACCATTTAGGTAATAACGGATATCTTGCTGTGCCATAGCAAACTCTACTTGTTTTAATAGCTTTTTAAAGGCTAATTGGGTCAAGGTGAGTTGAATATGCTGACCGGCAGCCTTGGTCATCACTGGATAATCAGTAGCAGGTAACGTTTGTAAGTTAAACCGACTCTTACCTGCTTTTAACAGAATGCGGCTATCTTTGCTGGTTAAATCAATTTCTGATGAATCTGGTAAAGAACGGCAAATGTCTAACAACTTTTTGGCTGATATCGTCGTGGATAAATCACCTGTTGATGCATTTTCAATCGTTAGAGAGATTTGCATTTCCAAATCTGTTGCCGTGAGCTGAATCTTATTCTGTTTTGCTTCCAATAATAAATTAGAAAGAATAGGTAATGTATGGCGTCTCTCCACTATCCCTGTGACATTGGTGAGTGGTTTTAATAACACTTCTCTGTTTATTTTAATTTGCATAATGTTACCTAGTTTATTTTTATCTAATTAATAATTTAATATATATATAAAAACAATAGTAATAATAATGATGCCAAAATCTGTTGATACTTAATATAACTCAACAAAATCAGACAGTTAATTACTATTAGCTTTGTGTAAAACTTATCAAACTGCTGTGGATTATATGTGTATCAAATTTTGAAAATTATAAACACAATGCTTACTCATTATTTATCCACAACACATTTC
The DNA here is from genome assembly GCA_001464125.1 of Betaproteobacteria bacterium Ga0077540. Classification (GTDB taxonomy): domain Bacteria; phylum Pseudomonadota; class Gammaproteobacteria; order Burkholderiales; family Methylophilaceae; genus Methylophilus. The sequence continues at coordinate 88,075 of LNEP01000015.1, forward strand.
ACTACTTATCCACAACCCTGAATTTCTACTTACGCATATCAATCTCGAATGACTTGCGTTAAAAACCCTATATCGCGCGCAATGGTCTGATCATTCAAACGCAACTGCTCAATTTCCTCACAAGCATGCATCACCGTGGTGTGATGGCGGCTGCCAAAAGCTTCGCCAATTTCCGGAAAGCTGTGATTGGTTAGCTCACGGGCTAAGCTCATGGCAATTTGTCTGGGCCTAGCAAAATTACGTGCACGTTTTTTGCTGTACATCTCGCTCACTTTAATCTTGTAATAATCCGCCACCGTTTTTTGGATATTTTCAATGGTGATTTGACGGCCACGCACCGCAATTAAGTCACGCAGCGCATCTTTAGCTAAGTGAATATCAATCGGGTGACCGGTAAAATTGGCCATGGCAATAATACGGTTGAGCGCACCTTCTAACTCGCGGACGCTGGAGCGTATTTGTTTTGCCACAAAAAACGCTACATCTTCATGCAGATGGATATTAACGCTTTCAGCTTTTTTAAGCAAAATGGCCACGCGCATTTCTAGTTCCGGTGGTTCAATCGCAACCGTCAACCCCCAACTAAAACGAGTACGTAAACGTTCATCTACATCGATGATTTCTTTAGGATACGTATCACAGGTGATGACAATTTGCTTCTTCTCCTCAATTAGCGTGTTAAACGCGTAAAAGAACTCTTCTTGAGTGCGCGTTTTTTTGGCAAAAAATTGAATATCATCAATCAACAACAAATCCAGAGAGTGATATTGCTGCTTAAATTCATCAAACGCTTTGTTTTCATAAGCTTTGACGACATCAGACACATAGCGTTCGGCATGTAAATAACGAATATTGGCATTGGGCTTTTCTTGTTTGAGTTGATTCCCAATCGCTTGCAATAAATGAGTTTTACCCAACCCAACTCCGCCATAGATAAACAACGGGTTATATGCCTGCCCAGGATTATCTGCAACTTGAATTGCCGCCGCGCGCGCTAATTGATTGGCACGCCCGGTCACATAGTTATCAAAGTTAAAAGCCAAGTTCAAGCCGGAAGCACGTTCACTGGTGCGACGTTCGCTAGACTTGAGGTCACTATGGTTAGTGCGGCGTGGCTGTTTTGAGGCGCTAGCACTCGGCTCTATTTTAGAGGTGAGTGATGCATGATCTTGGATAGCTTCTACAACTGAGCTTGATTTAGCACCGTTCGCAGTTTTTGTTAATGGTTTTTCCCCATTATGAATATCAAGTTCAATTTGTATATGTTCGGGCAGTAACTCGTCGGCTAGCGTTTGGATTTTGGCGTAAAACTTGTCTTTTATCCATTGTTGTACGAAACGATTAGGCGCTAATAAGCGAATGGCATCTGGCTGTACATCCACTTTTAATGGTTTTATCCAGGTATTGAATTGTTGCGGTGACAACTCTTTTTCAAACCGCAACAAACAAGTAGACCAAAAATTATCCATGCATACCCAAAAATTAAAAAACTGAATGAATTCAATAAGCTGAATTTTTATTATAATTATAAAACCACTTAACCAATTGATTTAATTAATTATTTTGTTTATTATACAAGATGGTTTTAATACAAGATTTTAGCGTGTTTAAGCCGACTTATCCACAGCTTATGTAAATAAATATCATTTAAATATTACTGGTAAATGTATTGGTAGAATAAACAAAAAAATCATTGACATACATAAGCAAAATGCGGTCTAATACACGCCTTTGTAAAACACGTCAAACAAACGCCACAAGTGGCTCGGAGATTTAAATGAAACGTACCTATCAACCATCTAAAACACGTCGTGCACGTACACACGGTTTTTTAGTACGCATGAAAACCAAAGGTGGTCGTGCAGTGATTGCAGCGCGTCGTGCAAAAGGTCGTAAACGCTTAGGTTTATAATAGTTATTTTGCAGAGGCTACACGCTGATGCAAACACTAGTAATGCTAAAAAAAACGGATGAATTTTCATCCGTTTTTAGTTTCAGAAAACGCATTTCTTCACGCTTTTTTGTAGTACATTACAAGCCAAGCGAAGTGCTACCTATGCGGGTAGGGTTTGTAGTTGCAAAAAAAGTAGCCAAGCACGCAGTAGATCGCAATTACATGCGGCGTGTACTACGAGAGGTTTGCCGCAATGGCTTGTTGGTAAGTCCGGCTGCAGATGTTGTGATTCAAGTGCAGAAAAAATTTATTAGGCAAGACTTTGGTCAAGTGAATCAAGAGCTAAATGTGATTCTGAATAAAATTCAGAAGAAATTAAATGGCGAATGATGTTTAAGGTAGATCAGTGTGCGTAATGTGGCGATTATGTTGGTAAAACTGTATCAATGGATATTCAGTCCATTTGTAGGCATGCATTGCCGATTTTCTCCCAGCTGTTCTCATTACGCCATAAGTGCACTTACCAAATACGGCTTTTTTAAAGGCAGTTATTTAGCAGTTCTACGCGTTGCGCGTTGCCATCCTTGGCATGCGGGCGGTCATGATCCGGTTCCTTAATTGGATTCAATTTTAATCTTCATTAACGTATAAAGAGTGTTATGGATACCAGACGTATAATTTTATTTGTCATTTTCTCCTTTTCTATCATGATGTTATGGGATGCATGGCAACGTAAAGACACACCGCAAGTGGCACCCTCCTCACAAGTAGCCACAGCTGCTGGCGTTGCTGATAACAGCACCCCAGCCGAAATCGCAAAAGATAGCTTTACCCTAGCGCGTGGTCAACGTGTGCAAGTGGAAACAGATTTGTTCCAAGCAGAAATCGATAGCAATGGTGCAGATTTGCGTCAACTTACTTTACGTAAACACCGTGCAAACGCTGGAGATGGTCAGTACGAGTTGCTAAGCGATGCAGAGAAGCCAATGCTTTATGTTGCTCAAACTGGCTTGAAAGGCGACAACTTGCCAACTCACCGCACGGTGTTCAGCACTGCGCAAACCAGTTATCAAATGGCTGAAGGCGCAGATACGCTGGAAGTCAAATTCAGTGCACCAGTTGAGAATGGCGTGGCCGTAGATAAGATTTACACTTTCCACCGTAATAATTATGCAGTGGATGTGCGTTATGAAATTAAGAATGATAGCGCAGCCAACATTACGCCTTCTGTTTATTATCAAATCATTCACGACAATCAATCCAACCAGGGTTCTGCCATGATGCCAACCTTTACCGGTGGCGCTTATTACAACGAGGCAGATAAATTTAAGAAAGTAAATTTCGATGACATGGCCAAACAAGATTTGGCTGTTAAATCCAAAGATGGTTGGATTGGGCTGGTGCAGCACTACTTTGTGGGTGCGTGGATTCCTAAAGCAGGCTTGGAGCGTAAGTTCTATACTGCCCAGCTGACAGACCATTACTATTCGATTGGGACCATGAGCCCCTTAGGTACAGTGGCCGCTGGTGCAAGCTTGACAGTTCCAGCGCAATTGTACGTCGGCCCACAAACACAGAAAGATTTGGAAGCTACAGCGCCAGGCCTGGAGTATGTGGTGGATTACGGCATTTTGACGATTATTGCTAAACCGCTGTTCTGGTTGCTGTCACAATTGTATGAGTTGGTGAAAAACTGGGGTGTGGCAATTATTTTACTCACCGTGATTATTAAAGCGGCTTTCTTTAAATTATCTGCTTCTAGCTATAAAAGTATGGCGCAGATGCGAGAACTCGCGCCACGTTTGCAAGCTATGAAAGAAAAGTTTGGCGACGATAAGCAGAAAATGCAGCAAGCCATGATGGAGATGTACCGTACGGAAAAAATAAACCCGATGGGTGGTTGCTTACCAATTTTAGTGCAAATCCCTGTTTTTATTGCACTTTATTGGGTGTTGCTTGGCTCCGTTGAGTTACGTCATGCCCCATTCTTTGGTTGGATTACTGATTTGTCTGCGATTGACCCATGGTATATCTTGCCGTTGCTAATGGGCGCTACCATGATTATCCAAACCTATTTGAACCCAGCGCCAACTGATCCGATTCAAGCCAAAGTCATGAAGATTATGCCGGTTGTATTTAGTATCTTCTTCTTCTTCTTCCCAGCGGGTTTGGTGTTGTATTGGTTGGTGAATAACATTCTGTCAATTTGGCAGCAGTGGTATATCAATAAAAGTATCCACGCTGAAGCACTCACTAAAAAATCAAAATAATAAAAATGGAAACTTGCGGATTCAGCGGTTTAAGTCCAATTAAGTGTGAGTAACACCTGTGACAAAAACCGTTGAGTCCAACCCTGATACGATTGCAGCTATTGCCACTGCCAGCGGTGCTGGCGGCATTGGCATTGTACGGGTGTCAGGCCCACTCAGCCAAAGCATTGCAAAGTCCGTGCTGGGTCACTGCCCTCCTCCTCGCCATGCGGCTTATCTAGATTTTAAAGATGCCGGTGCGCAGTTAATCGACCGTGGTATCGCCATTTTTTACCCTAATCCACACTCTTACACGGGTGAGGATGTGCTCGAGCTACAAGCGCACGGCGGTACAGCGTTGATGCAAATGTTGCTAGCGCGTTGCATTGCGCTGGGTGCACGTCAAGCTGAGCCGGGTGAGTTTACGCGGCGGGCTTATCTCAATGATAAGTTGGATCTGGCTCAAGCTGAGGCGGTGGCTGATGTGATTAATGCCGCTACGCAAGAAGCGGCCAAAAGCGCGATACGTTCGCTATCAGGTGCTTTTTCAAATGCCATTCATACCTTACTAGCACAGCTGACGGAGCTTCGTATGTATGTAGAAGCCTGTCTTGATTTTCCTGAAGAAGAAATCGACTTTATTACACTGGGACGTGTCGCTGAAAAAATCATAGCGATTCAACAGGCATTGGAAGTTGTTTTTAAACAGGCGAAGCAAGGTGCGCTATTACGTGAAGGTATTCATGTGGTTCTGATTGGGCAGCCTAATGTAGGCAAGTCCAGTTTAATGAATGCGTTGGCCGGTGAAGAGGTGGCGATTGTGACGCCTATTGCGGGCACCACGCGTGACACGATTAAAAGTGCTATTCAAATTAATGGGGTACCATTGCACGTAATCGATACCGCCGGTCTGCGCGAAACAGAGGATGAAGTGGAAAAATTTGGCATAGCCCGAACTTGGCGAGCCACAGAAACGGCCAATATCGCATTATTATTGCTGGATGCAACTCACGGTATTACCGATGCAGAAAAATCGATTTTAGACCGTTTGCCGCAAGGAATCACTAAAATTTGGGTACATAATAAAATTGATGTTTCACGTGAAACAGCGCATGTGCAAGAAAATCAGCAGGAAACTCATGTGTATTTGTCAGCAAAGACTGGGCAAGGGTTGAATCTTCTCAAAGAGGTGTTGTTGTCTAAAGCAGGATTCACAGCGGTAGGTGAAGGTGTGTTTATGGCGCGCGCAAGGCATTTAAACGCTTTGACAGAGGTTGATCAACATTTGAAGAATGCAGCCGACTTTATCAATAATGCGGAATTGGTTGCGGAAGAGTTGCGCTTGTCACAAACGGCACTTAGTAGCATTACAGGAGAATTCACACCAGATGATTTATTGGGTGAGATTTTTAGCAAGTTCTGCATAGGTAAATGAAGTATACCAAAATAAAAAAGACCATCTGGACAGATGGTCTTTTTTAATCATTTCGCTTTGGGCTAGGGTTATTTTACAAACATGTCTAATTTGTTAAATTTTTCAGCCAAAAGATAATAATAAGCCAAGCGAGATTTAAAGCGCTCTTCTTTTAAGACCTCTCCTACAGCAACAATCGCAGCATCCAGTATTGCATCAGAATCAGTTAAGCCAAGTTTTTTCTTTAAGAAGTTTTCACGTACGGTGGTTCTTTCTGACTCGTCACTTGCTGCAACATATTGTGAGTCGTTATTTGAAAGTACTAAAGCGTAATTTTTCGCTAAACCATCCAATGCAGCTGTATTCACGTTTTTTGCGTACTTGGTCACGAAATCTTTATGTGCTTGCATATCTGCCACAATCTTCTCCTCATCCATTTAACAAAGGTAGCTAACTATAGGCGCTATCGCTAATAGAAGTCAACAAGCTTGGTCAAAAGTTTAACACTAACGAATTTTTTTGCGTGCTTGACGCTCATCAATTTTACAAACGCGCTTGCAACCTGTAATCATGGCCCAAATTAAATTGTCATGATGAATGATGCTTTCAAATATCACACCAAAAACATGCACGCAAACCACAGCAAGCCAAATCCAAGTGACATAAGCATGTAAAGTTTCACTCATCTCACTGTCTATAAAACCCCATCCGTCGTTATAGGTAACGCATCCCGAGCCAACAGCCAAAATGCCCAAAGCCAGCATTGCATATATAGCTATTGAACCGATGGGGTTGTGACCAACATAATGCTTGGCTGTACCATGTAACAGGCGCCAAAAATACTTGGCTGCCCAAATGGGGTTGAGTGGGAAAGACTGGAAATTTGCGTAGCCAGTGGCGATTAATCCCCAAACGATGCGAGCGATAATGAGGGTGCCAGCGACGTAGCCTGCATAAGTGTGGTGCAATTGATCCCAAATGGAAGCGTGCGTATAAAAAGCATACGCAAATGCTCCCACCAGTGACCAATGGAAGATCCTAATAAAAGGATCCCAAACATAACGTAGCATCGTTTATTTGGTTGGTGTGTATTCAGTTAACAAATAGGCAATGAAGTTTGCTTTTTCAGAAGGTAGGCAATCAGTGCCTAAAATATCATTGCAGTGTTTAGTAAACTCATCTTCAACTTTTTCTAAGTCTGTGAAACGTTTAGGGTTGGTGATAGGTGATAGTGGCTGAATTGACTTGCCTGTGACAATATTTTTGCCAACATTGGCAGGATTCGTCGTGTGGCATGAAGCACAAGCGATTTCTTTACCGTTTGCTAATTTGAATTTACGATTAAAAAATACTTTGCCTTCTACTGAAGATGCGTTTGAATAGGAAGGGTTGATGCTGTTTGCAAGCGTCACATATCTTTGTTCTAGTCTGATAGCATTTGTTTTATCTGCACTTGCATTAAAAGCAACTGTAGACAATATTAAAGTCAGTATTAGTTTATATTTCAAGGTGGTTCTCCTAAATTGATAATCAACAGCCTATATTTTAACGATGGACTGTTATGTAATTGTGGCACATCTGTAAACCGATTGTATTGATATAGGCTAAATTTGTAACATTATTGTGAATTTTATGACCATGTACACTTATTGAGTTAAAATCTCAAATCTTTGTTAAATAACAGATTTTGTGCATTTAAGATGAATTTTCCGGATATTTTCGATGTAATCGTAGTGGGTGGTGGTCATGCTGGCACGGAAGCCGCATTGGCAGCGGCGCGCATGGGTCAGAAAACGTTGCTCCTCACCCATAATATCGAGACTTTGGGGCAAATGTCATGCAACCCAAGTATTGGCGGTATCGGTAAAGGGCACTTGGTCAAAGAGGTGGATGCCTTAGGCGGTGCCATGGCGATGGCGACTGATGAGGGTGGCATTCAATTCCGTATTTTGAACTCTAGCAAAGGCCCCGCAGTGCGAGCAACACGTGCGCAAGCGGATCGTATTTTATATAAAGCGGCGATTCGTCGCCGTTTGGAAAATCAACCTAACCTTTGGTTGTTTCAGCAAGCAGTTGACGACATTGTTCTGGAGGGGGATAAAGCGGTTGGCGTGGTCACGCAAATCGGCCTGCGCTTCTCTTCTAAATCTGTAGTGCTCACAGCGGGTACGTTTTTGGGTGGTTTAGTGCATGTGGGCTTGCAAAACTATAGTGCGGGTCGAGCTGGAGATCCCCCTGCTATATCTCTGGCGGCGCGTTTACGCGAAATCGGTTTGCCTGCTGGACGTTTAAAAACCGGCACCCCGCCGCGTATTGATGGGCGCACCATTGATTACAGCGTGATGACCGAACAGCCTGGTGATAATCCGGTGCCGGTGTTTTCATTTTTGGGGAATGTGGCGCAGCACCCTGCACAGCTGCCCTGCTGGATTACCCATACCAATGAACGTACACATGACATTATCAGAAGCGGATTAGATCGTTCACCCATGTATACGGGTGTGATTGAGGGGGTGGGTCCGCGCTACTGTCCAAGTGTGGAAGATAAAATTCACCGATTTGCCGATAAGGAATCGCACCAAATATTTTTAGAGCCAGAAGGCTTAAACACCAACGAGATTTATCCAAACGGGATTTCCACTAGCTTACCGTTTGATATTCAGTTGGGGTTGGTGCGCTCTATTCGTGGTTTGGAAAATGCGCATATTCTGCGCCCCGGCTATGCGATTGAATATGACTACTACGATCCACGTGGATTAAAAAGTACCTTAGAAACTAAAGCAGTGCGCGGTCTGTTTTTTGCCGGCCAAATCAATGGTACAACGGGTTATGAGGAAGCGGCAGCGCAAGGTTTGTTGGCGGGTGCCAATGCAGCGCTGTACGCACAAGAAAAAGAAGGTTGGTGTCCGGCGCGTGATGAAGCCTACTTGGGTGTGTTGGTGGATGACCTGATTACCACTGGCGTGACCGAGCCCTACCGCATGTTTACCAGCCGTGCTGAATACCGTTTGCAATTGCGAGAAGACAATGCAGATATGCGCCTAACTGAGATGGGTCGCAAGTTAGGTTTGGTGGATGATGTGCGCTGGGAAGCCTTTAGCCGTAAACAAGAAGCCATTGCGCGCGAGCAGGCGCGCTTAAAACGCACATTCTTGCAACCAAATGTTTCACGTGAAACACAAGAGGCGGTTTTGGGTAAAGCGCTAGAGCATGAATATAGTTTATTTGAGCTGCTGCGCAGACCCGAAGTCACTTACGATGGGTTGTTAAGTTTGGTGCCCTGCCCTGAGGTGCTAACCGCAGATGTGAAAGAGCAAGTAGAAATAGCGGCCAAATATCAAGGTTATATCGACCGCCAAAAAGACGAGATTGCCAAACAAAAAGGCAGTGAACATATTAAATTGGGTGCAGAGATTGATTATGCCGATGTGCATGGCTTGAGCATAGAAGCGCGTCAAAAGTTATTGGCACATATGCCGGAAACCATCGGCCAAGCTGGCCGCATATCCGGTATTACCCCAGCGACCATTTCGTTGTTGTTGGTGTATTTAAAGCGCAAACATAAGAAGCAAGCCGCGCAATCCAATATCGAAGCGGCATGACAGCAGCAGAGCAGTTGGCCGATGGCATTCGCCAAATGGGTTTGGATGTCAGCACGCAGGCGCAACAACAATTGTTGCAATATCTGGCTTTGCTACAAAAATGGAATAAGGTATACAACCTGACGGCCGTGCGCGACCCGCAAGAAATGGTTACTCTGCATTTGCTGGACAGTCTGAGCGTGTTGCCATACATCAAAGGGCACAATTTATTAGATGTGGGTAGTGGCGCAGGCTTGCCTGGTGTCGTAATCGCCATTTGCAAGCCGGACTTGCAAGTAACCACCATTGATACGGTGCAAAAAAAAGCGATATTTATGCGGCAAGTCAAAGGCGAGTTGGGGCTGGACAATTTATCCGTGGTGCATGCGCGTGTTGAGGCGCATCATCCACAACAGCCTTATGACCAGGTGATTTCTAGGGCATTTTCTGAAATTGCACTGCTAATGCAATTAACCAAACACTTAATCGCAAAAGGTGGTGAATGGTTGGCGATGAAAGGCTTGGTGCCTACGCAGGAGTTGGCTGTATTGGCTGAGAAGCCCAAGGCTATTGTGCCTTTGCAGGTAGCTGGCTTGGAAGCACAGCGGCATTTGCTGATATTTGACAGTATGGGTGAAGAAAGTAAGGCATGAAAATTCTGGCAATCACAAATCAAAAAGGTGGCGTAGGCAAAACCACCACTTGCGTTAATCTGGCGGCAAGCTTGGCGCATCAGGGCAAAAAAGTGCTATTGATAGACTTGGATCCACAAGGCAACGCCAGTACAGGCAGTGGTATCGACAAGGCGCATTTAAAATACAGCATTTACCATGTGTTGATTAATGATAAAACATTGCAGGATGTGATTGTACGAAGTGAGCAAGGTGGCTTTGATGTCGCGCCGTCTAATCGTGAATTAGCGGGTGCTGAGGTAGAGCTGGTCAATGAGATGGCGCGTGAGACGCGTCTTAAACAAGCGATTGCCCAGCTTGGGAATGTGTATGATTATGTATTACTGGATTGCCCCCCTGCCCTCAATCTAGTGACGGTCAACGCCTTGACTGCAGCGCACTCGGTCATGATCCCCATGCAATGCGAATACTATGCATTGGAAGGGCTGTCCGACTTGGTCAATACTATTAAAAAAGTGCGCGCGCATCTAAATCCGGTGTTGGAGATTGAAGGCTTGTTGCGCACCATGTTTGATAACCGCAACATGCTGGCCAGTCAGGTCTCTTCTCAGTTGGTGAGCCACTTTGGCAAAAAAGTGTATCAAACCGTGATACCCCGCAACATACGTCTGGCAGAAGCGCCTAGCTATGGCATGCCGGTATTGGTTTATGACAAAGCTTCTAAGGGTGCGATGGCCTATGTTGAGCTTGCAAATGAAATTATCCGGACAAAACAATAACGATTATAAAAGGTGAGAAATGGTAAAACCAAAAGGCTTGGGTAGAGGCTTAGATGCATTGTTAGCAGGTGATATGGGCACCGTGGGTGAGGCCGATGCCTTGCGCATGTTGCGCGTCAATCAGTTGCAGCCAGGCAAATATCAGCCACGTGCCTACATGGACAACGCAGCGCTGGAAACGCTGGCCGAGAGCATCAAAGCTCAAGGCATTATGCAGCCTATACTGGTGCGTGAAATTGCTGATGAGCGTTATGAAATCATTGCAGGTGAGCGCCGATGGCGCGCCTCACAGCTTGCTGGCTTGGAAGAAGTGCCAGTGTTGGTGCGTGAAATTGCCGATGAATCTGCGCTGGCAATGGCCTTAATTGAGAACATTCAACGCGAAAATTTAAATCCATTAGAAGAGGCGCTGGGTATCAAACGTTTAATAGACGAATTTTCGATGACCCACGAGCAAGCCGCGCAAGCAGTTGGACGTTCACGCGTTGCGGTCTCAAACTTATTGCGATTACTTACTTTGAGCCAGCCAGTCCAAGATATGCTAATGCACAATAAACTGGACATGGGTCATGCGCGTGCCTTGGTTGGTCTAGAGCCGGCGCAACAAGTGATGTTAGCCAATAAGGCCATACAAAATGATTTGTCGGTAAGAGAGGTGGAGCGCGCGGCCAAAAATCCAACTTTGCCTGCAACCAAAGCTAAAGCTCAAGTACGGGATGACGTGGCGATTTTAGAAGAGCGTTTAAGCGATGTATTGGGTGCGACAGTCTCTATTGCCGGGAAAGCAAATGGTGCCGGTACGCTTAAAATTCAGTATAGTCACCTAGATCAACTGGATGACATCATAGCAAAACTCTCGCGTAAGTGAGGCGAACGCATACAAAAGTATAAAGCGGCGCTAAGTATTTCATTTTGCTAGTACATTTAGTCATTTAACGTACATTAAATGCTTGACTAAACGACTGTAATAATTCAAAATCGCGGCTCCTTGGCTAAAGCCCATTTCAAATAGCATTGAAATGAAAAAAGTATGAACACCACGAACAACGGCTTAGCTACAAATAATATGGTTAGCAATATGATGCGATGGCAGCTTTCCGCGACGGCAGTGGTGGCGGTGATAGCCTTGTTGCTGAGTGGAATGCATGCATTCATTTCGGTGCTAGCAGGTGGATTGTCCGTGTTAGTGGGTGCTTACACTGCATCGCGAATATTGGCGCGAAATGAGGGAAATCAAGAGCCCTCCTCAGTGCTGATTAATTTGCTTAAAGCAGAAGCCGTCAAAATTGTAGTAATTGCAACTTTGTTGTTTGTGACATTTAAAGTATATGCTCAGTTGGTACCTTTTGCGCTGATTGCAGGTTTAGCAGCAGCAGCAATATTTTCTGGTGCTGCATTAGCAAAAACAGATCAATCTATTTGATTAATAAAGATTAATTAACGGTTATTTAAGAACATTATGACGACAGAACACGCACAACAAGCCGAACATGCGCTCACGCCATCCAGTTATATTCAGCACCATTTAAGTTTTAATACACAGTCTGTAGGTGATGGTAGTTTTTGGACCTTGCATGTGGATACGTTGGCAACATCTGTTGTGCTTGGTTTGTTGGTGATGGGTCTGGTTTGGTGGGTGGCGCGTGGCGCAACTGCTGGCGTACCTACAAAACGTCAGGCCTTCGTTGAATTGGTATTTGGTTTTGTGGATGACCAAGTTAAAAATATTTTCCACGGTAACCGTCATAGCTTTATTGCTCCAACAGCATTGACGGTTTTTTTATGGGTGTTCGCTATGAATGCCATGGATTTCTTACCGGTCGATATTTTTGCAAAATTCATGCATAGCTTGGGTTTTGATACATGGCGTGCTGTACCTACTTCTGATATCAATACCACCTTTGCACTAGCGCTAGCGGTTTGGTTCTTAATGATTTTCTTCTCGATTAAAGCCAAAGGCTTGGGTGGCTGGGTCCATGAATTGTTCTGCTCACCATTTGGTTCTAGCCCATTGGTATGGCCAGCTAACTTCCTGTTCAATCTGATTGAGTACGTTTCTAAACCACTCTCACACTCACTGCGTCTGTTCGGTAACATGTACGCTGGTGAAATCATCTTCTTATTGTTAGGTATGTGGGCAGCCACAGGCTTGGCAGGCACAGTGTTCGGTGCAATCTTGGGTGCTGGCTGGTCTATCTTCCACATTCTGATTGTAGCGTTACAAGCGTTTATTTTCATGATGTTGACCGTGGTGTATTTAGCCATGGCGCATGAGTCGCATTAATAGGTTTTGTAGTTAGTTTTAATAGTAGTTGTTTTTAATTTTTTTATAAGGGTATTACAAATGGAAAACTTACAACTTTTAGCAATGATTCAAGCTTACACAGGCGTTGGCATTGGTTTGATTATTGGTTTAGGTGCGTTGGGCGCTTGCGTGGGTATCGGTATCATGTGTGCTAGCTTCTTGGAAGGCGCAGCACGTCAACCAGAAATGATCCCAGCATTGCAAGGTAAAGTGTTCTTGCTATTAGGTTTGATCGACGCGTCTTTCATTATCGGTGTTGGTTTAGCCATGATGTTCGCATTTGCAAACCCATTATTAAGCGTAGTTGCACAATAATTAAGTAGTGAATGAATTGGTTTAAGCGTGGGCTTAAACCACTTTAATGACGCATGCTTTATTGATATTTAATTTGGATCAAAAATGAACATTAACTTTACACTAGTCGCACAAGCTATTGCATTTGCTGTGCTGATTTGGTTCACAGTGAAATTCGTTTGGCCGCCGCTGTTAAAAGCGATTGAAACACGCCAAAAGGAAATCGCTGATGGTTTAGCCGCCGCACAAGAAGGTAAAAGCGCTTTGGAAGTGGCTGCAAAGAAATCTGAAGCAGCATTGACAGAAGCTAAACAAAAAGCGAGCGAGATCATTGGTCAAGCCGAAAAACGTGCTAGCCAAATCATCGAAGAAGCTAAAAACAACGCTAAGGTCGAAGGCGATCGCATCATTGCAGGTGCAAAAGCTGAGATTGATCAAGAAGTAAACCGTGCTAAAGAAGGTTTACGTGCGCAAGTTTCTAGCCTTGCTGTAGCAGGTGCTGAAAAAATCTTACGTAAAGAAATTGATGCCAAAGCGCATAGCGATATGCTTTCTAAACTTGCAGCAGAACTATAAGGAATCGATATGGCTGAATTATCAACCATCGCAAGACCTTATGCTGTAGCCGCATACAAGCTGGCTAAAGAGAAAAAAGCACTCGCTAAATGGTCTGAAATGTTGAGCTTTGCAACGGCGGTTGTGAATGACGCTGGCATGCAAGCCTATATTCAAGACCCAAAAGTCGTGAGTGCGGATTTGGAAGCTGCTTTCTTAAAAGTGGCCGGTGACAAACTGAACGAGCATGGCCAAAACTTGATAAAAGTACTGGTCGAATATGGTCGTTTGTCATTACTGCCTGCGATTACTGATGCGTTTGAAGCGCTGAAAGCGCAAGAAGAAGGCACGCTGGACGCGCAAATCATTGCTTCTGCCAAACCAAGTGCTGCGGAAACCAAAGATTTAGTGAAGCGTTTAGAAGCCAAATTCGGCAAAAAAATCGAAGCAACGGTTTCTGTTGATCCGGAAATGATAGGTGGCTTCAAAATCATCGTTGGCGATACCGTTATCGATGCGTCTGTTAAAGGACAACTACAAAATTTAGCCTACTCGCTCACCGCGTAAGGCACATGATATTTAGCAAACTTTAGGCAAAGAAAATTAGGAGCCACAATGCAGTTATCTACATCAGAAATCAGTGAACTGATTAAAAGCAGATTAGAAAATTTTTCTACCACAGCTGAAGCACGTACACAGGGCACAGTGATTTCAGTGACTGACGGTATTGTTCGTATTCACGGTTTGTCCAACGTGATGTCAGGTGAAATGATTGAATTCCCAGGCAACACATTCGGTTTGGCGTTGAACTTGGAGCGCGACTCAGTAGGTGCTGTGGTTTTAGGTGACTATGAGCACATTACAGAAGGCGACGTATGTAAATGTACAGGCCGTATTTTGGAAGTGCCAGTAGGTCCTGAGTTGATTGGCCGCGTAGTGAATGCTTTGGGTCAACCAATTGATGGTAAAGGCCCAGTTAAAACTAAATTAACTGACAAGATTGAAAAAGTGGCACCAGGAGTGATTGCACGTAAATCTGTGTCACAACCGGTACAAACTGGTTTGAAATCTGTTGACTCTATGGTGCCAGTTGGCCGTGGTCAACGTGAGTTGATCATTGGTGACCGTCAAACAGGTAAAACAGCGGTTGCTGTAGATGCGATTATCAATCAAAAAGGTCAAAACATGACCTGTATCTACGTTGCGATTGGCCAAAAGGCTTCTACTATTGCTAACGTGGTACGTAAATTGGAAGAAAATGGCGCTATGGCATACACCATCGTGGTAGCTGCTTCTGCTTCTGACTCTGCTGCACTGCAATTCTTGGCACCATACGCTGGTTGTACGATGGGTGAATACTTCCGTGACCGCGGTGAAGATGCATTGATTGTGTACGATGACTTGACCAAACAAGCCATTGCTTACCGTCAAATCTCCTTGCTGTTGCGTCGTCCACCAGGCCGTGAAGCTTACCCAGGTGACGTGTTCTACATCCACTCACGTTTATTAGAGCGTGCAGCTCGTGTGAATGAAGAGTATGTAGAGAAATTCACTGGCGGTAAAATCAAAGGCAAAACAGGCTCATTGACAGCGTTGCCAGTGATTGAAACAGCGGCTGGTGACGTGTCAGCTTTCGTACCAACCAACGTGATTTCGATTACTGACGGTCAGATTTTCTTGGAAACAGACTTATTCAACGCCGGTATTCGTCCAGCGATCAACGCCGGTATCTCAGTATCTCGCGTGGGTGGTGCTGCACAAACTAAAGTCATCAAAAAATTAGGCGGTGGTGTACGTTTGGCCCTAGCGCAATACCGTGAATTGGCTGCATTTGCGCAGTTTGCTTCTGATTTGGATGAAGCAACCCGTAAACAATTGGACCGCGGTCGTATGTTTACAGAGTTGATGAAACAAGCGCAATACGCACCATTAAGCGTTTCAAAAATGGCGATTACGTTGTTTGCTGCTAACAAAGGCTACTTTGACGATGTACCAACCAATAAAGTGTTGGCATTCGAGAACGCACTACACGGCTTTATGGGTTCTAAATATGCTTCATTGATGGACGGCATTGAATCTAGCAAAGACTTAAGCGGCGATAACGAAAAAGCAGTTGAAGCAGCGATTCAAGACTTTAAAGCAACTAACGCCTACTAATTTAACGACTATCTAGGACACTAACATGGCTGGTAGTAAAGAAATTAGAACCAAGATCAAGAGTGTAGAAAATACACGCAAGATCACCAAGGCGATGGAGATGGTGGCCGCTTCTAAAATGCGTAAAGCGCAAGACAGAATGCGAGCCAGCCGCCCTTATGCAGACAAAATCCGTAACGTTGCGGCACATCTTTCTTATGCACAAGCCGAATACAAACATCCGTTTTTAATCAAACGTGATGTGGTAAAAAATGTAGGTTTGATCGTGGTGAGTTCTGACAAAGGCTTATGCGGTGGTTTGAATACCAACGTATTGCGTTTGTCAGTGAACCAAATGAAAACATGGGAAGCTGAAGGCAAAAAAATTGCAGTCAGTGCGATTGGCAATAAAGGCTTCGGTTTCATGACCCGCGTGGGTGCAGAAGTCAAATCCCATATCACCGGCTTGGGCGATACACCGCACCTAGAAAAGTTGATTGGTACTATCAAGGTAATGTTAGATGCCTATACCGCTGGTGAAATTGACCAGTTGTACATCTGCTATACCAAGTTTATCAACACCATGAAGCAAGAGCCAACGATGCAACAATTGTTGCCATTGAGCGGCGAGCAATTGGGCAGTGCTAAGGGCCATTGGGATTACATCTATGAGCCGGAAGCTAAACCAGTGGTGGATGAGCTGATGATGCGTTACATAGAATCGCTTATTTATAATGCGGTGGCAGAGAATATGGCTTCTGAGCAATCTGCACGTATGGTGGCGATGAAATCAGCGTCTGACAATGCGAAAAACGTGATTGGTGAACTGAAACTGGTATACAACAAAGCCCGTCAAGCGGCGATTACCAAAGAGATCTCAGAGATCGTTGGTGGCGCGGCAGCAGTAGCTTAAAAAGTTATAAAGAATTTAATTAACATTCAACAAATTAGTTTGAATAGGAATAGAAAATGGCAAAAGCAAGCAAAGCAAATGCAGCAATCGTTGGTAAAGTCGTGCAATGTATTGGCGCGGTGGTTGACGTTGAATTCCCACGCGATCAAATGCCAAAAGTATTTGATGCATTGATTATCGATGACAAAGACTCTCAAGCCGAAGCAGGTTTGACCTTGGAAGTGCAACAACAATTAGGTGACGGCATTGTGCGTACTATTGCCATGGGCTCATCTGACGGTTTAGCTCGTGGAACAGCGTTCAAATCGACTGGCGCACAAATTCAAGTGCCAGTGGGTGAAGGCACATTGGGCCGCATTATGGACGTATTAGGTCGTCCTATCGATGAGGCTGGTCCTATCGATTCAAATGAGCACCGTTCTATCCATCAAAAAGCGCCTACTTTCGAAGAGCTCTCCCCTTCAGTTGATCTGTTAGAAACAGGCATCAAGGTGATTGACTTGGTTTGCCCATTCGCTAAAGGCGGTAAAGTAGGTCTGTTCGGTGGTGCGGGTGTAGGTAAAACCGTTAACATGTTGGAACTGATCAACAACATTGCTAAGCAACACTCTGGTTTGTCAGTATTTGCCGGTGTGGGTGAGCGTACCCGTGAAGGTAACGATTTCTACCATGAGATGGCAGAAGCTGGTGTTATTAAGCTAGACAACATGAAAGAATCAAAAGTAGCCATGGTGTTTGGACAGATGAACGAGCCACCTGGCAACCGTTTACGTGTAGCGTTATCTGGTTTGACTATGGCGGAAAAATTCCGTGACGAAGGTCGTGACGTGCTGTTCTTCGTAGATAACATCTACCGTTATACATTGGCCGGTACTGAAGTGTCTGCGCTGTTAGGCCGTATGCCTTCAGCAGTAGGTTACCAACCTACTTTGGCTGACGAAATGGGTCGTTTGCAAGAGCGTATTACGTCTACTAAAGTGGGCTCTATTACCTCTATCCAAGCGGTTTACGTACCAGCGGATGACTTGACCGACCCATCACCAGCGACCACATTCCAACATTTGGACTCAACCGTAGTGTTGTCACGTGACATTGCGTCTTTAGGTATTTACCCAGCGGTGGATCCATTGGATTCAACATCACGTCAACTAGATCCATTAGTGGTTGGTGAAGAGCACTATGCGGTTGCACGTAGCGTTCAACAAACATTACAGCGTTATAAAGAGTTACGTGACATTATCGCGATTCTGGGCATGGACGAGTTGTCACCAGAAGACAAATTGGCTGTAGGCCGTGCACGTAAAATCCAACGTTTCTTGTCACAACCGTTCCACGTGGCTGAAGTGTTTACTGGCGCACCAGGTAAATACGTACCATTGAAAGAAACCATCAAAGGCTTTAAAGCGATTGTGGCTGGCGAATACGATCACTTGCCAGAGCAAGCGTTCTACATGGTGGGCGGTATCGAGGAAGCTGTAGAAAAAGCGAAGACACTTAACTAATCTATTTTATAGTCGTAGAGCGTAGTTGCGCGGTACTCGAAATCCTCATGTACAACTCCGTACATTCCGGTTTCTGCGTTGCTTCAACAAAAAGCGCCGCCTAGCTCTACTTATATAAAATCAATGAGTGCAAGTAGGTACAAGTTGCTTAGGGTCTCGTAGAGATTATCTAAACTTAAAAGTTTTGGAAATTAAATAATGGCAAATACTGTTCATATCGATGTAGTCAGCGCTGAAGAAAGTATCTTCTCTGGTGAAGCTGAGTTTGTGGTGGCACCAGCAGGTGGTGGTGAAGTAGGTATCTATCCTAACCACGCGCCGATGATTACGACCATCAAACCAGGTGCATTACGTATTAAGCAATCTAGCGAGGCCGAAGAAACATTGATTTTTATTTCTGGCGGCATGTTAGAAGTGCAACCAGGCATGATTACAGTGTTAGCAGATACTGCGATTCGCGGTCACGATTTAGATGAAGCAAAGGCGATTGCCGCGAAAGCTGCTGCTGAAGAGGCCATGAAAAACCGTAGCTCTGATATCGATTACGCTAAAGCACAAGCAGAATTAGCAGAAGCTGTGGCACAAATTCAAGCAATTCAGAAGTTACGCAAGTCTATACACTAAGCTTTGCTTGCGTATGGAAACTTAAAAAGCAACCTACGGGTTGCTTTTTTTATTGGCTAGAAAAAACTTTAGGCGTCAGTCATTTGGGTGAATGATGGTGTTTTTAGGATGTTAGATAACGCATGAGCAAATGAGAGGAATTGCACGGCATCTAAATGTGTGATGTCACAAGCGCTTTACAAACGAAGGGTGCTCGTTGGTCATGGGGATATTTCCCCGGAAGAGAATATGAATTTACCAGTATATGTTGGATAGTGTTCTATCAAGAGACGCAGGTAGTGAAATTGCAACCCCAGCATGCTACTCTAGCTTTAGTAAGTCCCGCGGGCATAGTAGAATGTGCAGATGACGCAAAAACTTAATATAGTGATTCTTGCTGCGGGTAAAGGTACCCGTATGCACTCCGATACACCAAAAGTGCTGCATCAAGTCGGTGGTCAACCAATACTCGGACATGTGATTACCTGTGCAAAAGCATTGCAACCGCACAATATAATAGTAGTGTATGGATTTGGTGGCGAGCAGGTGCAGCAAGCCTTTGCCGATGAGAAGATAGACTGGGCCCTACAGGCAGAACAAAAAGGGACTGGTCATGCGATGCAGCAAGCCCTCCCCTTTTTAAATGATGGACAAACACTCATATTGCTGGGTGATGTGCCATTAGTAGATGTCCATGCCTGCGAGCAATTGCTCAAACAATCACAGCAGTCACTGGCTTTGTTAAGCTTTAATAAGGCAGATCCAACCGGTTATGGTCGTATCGTACGTGATGCTAATCAGCAGGTGAATGCGATTGTAGAACATAAAGATGCCACAGATGCTCAGCGTAAAATTCAGGAAGTGAATACTGGGATTATGGCCATGCCTACAGCACAGCTTAAAAGCTGGCTAGGCAAATTAGACAACAACAACGCACAAGGTGAGTATTACTTAACCGACATTGTGGGATTTGCAGTAACGGATAAAGTATCAGTGCAAGCAGTTGTTACAGATGACGAATGGTCTGTCACAGGTATCAATGCTAAAACAGATTTGGAGCAGATTGAACGTGTCTATCAGTCACGTTTAGCCACAAAACTATTGCAGCAAGGCGTGACCTTAAAAGACGCTAGCCGTATTGATATTCGAGGTACGCTTACGTGTGGACGTGACGTGGAAATTGATGTGAATTGTGTGTTTGAGGGTAAAGTTACATTAGGGGATCGCGTGCGTATTGGTGCCAATTGTGTAATTAAAAATGCAACCATACACGCAGGTGTACATATTGCACCGTTTACACATATTGATGATGCCATTGTTGGTGAGCAAAGTCGTATCGGACCATTTGCGCGTTTGCGCCCAGGTACCGCGCTAGGCACAGATACCCATGTTGGTAATTTTGTTGAGCTAAAAAATGCACAAGTGGATGTAGGTAGCAAGATTAACCATTTAAGCTATGTAGGCGATAGCACGGTAGGCAAAAACGTCAATATAGGTGCGGGTACTATTACTTGCAACTATGATGGTGCGAATAAGTTTAGAACCGTGATTGAAGATGATGCCTTTATTGGGTCTGATACGCAACTGATTGCGCCAGTGACCATAGGCAAAGGCGCCACTATTGCGGCTGGCTCGACTATCACTAAAAATGCACCTGCAGATGCCTTAACGCTATGCCGTGCCAAAGAGCAAAAATCGATTGTGGGTTGGAAACGGCCCCAAAAAATCAAAAAATAATCACTAAGCAGTAGAAAGAAATCACCTTATGTGTGGAATTGTTGGAGCTATCGCCAAGCGAAATATTGTGCCAGTGTTAATAGAGGGCTTAAGCCGTCTAGAGTACCGTGGTTACGATTCAGCTGGAGTTGCCATTTTGGATTCAGAGATAAAGCGTGTACGCGCAGTTGGACGCGTCTCTGAATTGCAAAGCAAGGCCACAGCAGAGCAGCTTAGTGGCTTACTTGGTATTGGTCATACGCGTTGGGCGACCCATGGAGGTGTGACAGAAAGCAATGCACATCCACACGTTTCACCCTCGCAAAGTGCACCAGAAATTGCGGTAGTACATAACGGCATTATTGAGAACTATGATGAGCAACGTGATAAGTTAATCAAACTAGGTTATATGTTTGCCTCGCAAACCGATACCGAAGTGATTGCTCACTTAGTGCATTATCACACCAAGCAAGGGTTGGAGCTACTCTCAGCAGTCAAAAAAACAGTCGCTGAATTGACTGGTGCGTTTGCCATTAGCGTTATTGCAGTCAATCGTCCCGATTTGATGGTATGTGCACGGTTAGGTTGTCCACTGCTACTCGGTTTGGGCGAAGGTGAAAATTTTATCGCCTCCGATGTGTCTGCTGTACTGGCAGTCACTAGAAAAGTTATCTATCTAGAAGATGGCGATGTGGCTGCATTAACCACCGATGGGGTTACGATTTACGGAAAAAATGATGAAGTAGTGGAGAGAAAAATCCACATGAGTGATGTTTCGTTGGCTTCATTAGAGCTTGGCCCCTACAGCCACTTTATGCAAAAAGAAATTCATGAACAACCACGTGCGCTGACTGATACGATTGAGGCGCTCATTGATGATGGTGCCTTTAGACCAGAACTGTTTGGCGATCAAGCCGAGCAAGTATTTAAGCAAGTCAACAGTGTATTAATCTTGGCGGCTGGTACCAGCTATTACGCGGGTTTAACCGCAAAATACTGGTTAGAAAGCATCGCTAAAATACCTTGTAATGTAGAGATTGCCAGTGAATATCGCTATCGTGAATCGGTGCCCAATCCAAATCAGCTCATCGTCACCATCTCACAATCAGGCGAGACATTGGACACGATGGAGGCCCTGAAACACGCTAAATCATTAGGCCAAGATTTAAGCTTGGCCATTTGCAACGTTCAAGAAAGCGCCATTCCACGCGCTTCTAAACTTATTTTCTACACGCGCGCCGGCGCAGAAATTGGCGTAGCTTCTACTAAAGCTTTTACTACACAATTGGTGGCACTGTTTGTGTTGGCCGCCACACTGGCCAAGCAAAAAGGGCTATTGAGCAAAGCACAAGAGCAAGGCCATTTAAGTGCGCTACGTCAGCTGGCCGGCAGCGTGCAGTTTGCGCTGAATCTTGAGCCGCAAATTAGAGAGTGGGCCAAGCGCTTTGGTGACAAAGAGCATGCACTGTTCTTAGGGCGCGGTATTCACTACCCGATTGCCATGGAAGGCGCGCTTAAGCTAAAAGAGATTTCTTATATTCATGCAGAGGCTTATCCAGCCGGCGAGTTGAAACATGGGCCGTTGGCATTGGTCGATAACAATATGCCTGTAGTGGTGATTGCACCTAACGATGCGCTACTAGAAAAAGTGAAATCTAATATGCAAGAAGTGAAAGCACGCGGCGGGGAGTTGTTTGTGTTTGCCGATGCCGATAGTCACTTTAAAGAGTCTGAAGGTGTACATGTGATTCGTACGCCACGTCATGTGGGCGTGCTCTCCCCTATTTTGCATACTATCCCTGTACAGTTGCTCTCATACCATGCCGCCCTGTTAAAAGGCACGGATGTGGATAAGCCTAGAAATCTCGCAAAAAGTGTGACGGTGGAATAAGCTTTACTCAGTGAAGTTTCTATCTGTTTGCTAATAATAAAGTTGTACCCTACATAATAAAGTTGGAACGTGAATAATAAAGTTGTATCGTAATTTTTGGCTTTGAATAGCTAATATTGCAGATAATTTTCTATAATAATCATTTAAGCTGAATTACCAAAATAATTGCTAGCGACATAGTGGGAAGGGAAAATATAATCATGGATGCTGGTAACAGAATGCTTCAAGGCAGAAATGGCTGCAATCAATATGACATCACAAAAGAAAATATGGACGATCTAAGCAAGCAGTTTGAAATGAAAAATGTCCTGCCCGTAACCCGTGAACAATTAGATCGCGCTTTGGATGCATGGTGAGTATTCTTACCTAAAGGAGCCACTAGTTATCAACATAGCTATGCCAGTCATTGTAGCAAAGTAGCCACATCAACCAATTACATACGCTATCTAAATTCAATTCCCATTCGGCCGCTTAATCCCCAAAGCTGACGGCCAGTCTAAATTTACAATACACTACCACGGCTCCAAGCGGACACTGCAGTTAACCTTGATTTATCCGGTTTCAGTGTCCGGAATTGGAAAAAACGTTCATCGTTACGACTGTTAATTTCAGTGCAAAAATGCACCAGATCTCTTAGGGATTTGCGTGTAGAAGTGCACCACCCTAGGAGTTGATAAACTCTCGCAATTTTGCGAGGCTCACCTAGGATGATCTGTATGGAAACCATAGCCAAGATAAGGCGTCTTTATCACAAAGACGCCCTCTCAATTCGCGCCATCGCATTAAAACTCAATATCAATCGTAGAACCGTTAAGAAACACATTGAACAAACGGCGATTCCGGTTTACCAGAAACCAATCAAGCGCTACCCGATGCTGGGGGATTTTTTAACAGAACTTAATCAACGCCTCACAGAAGCACAAACGCAGCCTAAAATTAAACGTATGACCGCATGCCGTCATTACGAATGGCTTAAATCTTGTGGTTATCAAGGGAGCTATAGCTCAGTATCGGCTTATATTCGGCAATTTACAGCACAAAGTTCCGTGTCATCAGTCACCTTTATTCCTCAGCATTTCCCCATAGGCGATGCTTATCAGTTTGATTGGAGTACTGAATCCATCAAGATTGCTGGCATCGTACAAAAGGCACAGGTCGCACACTTCCGCTTATGCCACAGTCGCGCCTTCTTTGTCCGCGCCTATCCTAACCAAAAGATGGAGATGCTCATGGATGCGCATAATCACGCATTTACCTACTTTGGCGGCGTCCCTAAGCGTGGCATCTACGACAACATGAAGACCGCTGTTAAAAGCATAGGTGTTGGTAAAGAGCGTGAATTTAATGCACAGTTTTTAGCACTCATGAACCACTATATGATTGAACCCGTGGCATGTACGCCAGCTTCTGGCTGGGAGAAAGGTCAAATCGAGCGGCAAGTGCGTACCTTGCGCAAGCAAGTCTTTGAGCCGATGTTATCCTTTGACACATGGCAAGAATTTAATGCATTCTTGCTGCAACAGTGCCAAGACCGCATTCTTACGGCATTGCATCCAGAGGATAAGGCCGTTACCGTCGCTGTTCGCTTTACTCAAGAGCAACGTACGCTCACGCCATGCAAGCCTTATCAAGGCTACCGCGTTGAATGGGTACGTGTTAATTCACTGTCACTGGTCAGCTTTGATGCGCACAGATACAGCGTGCCTTGCAATTACGTGCTGCGCAATGTGGAGTTACATATCAGTGCTACTGAAGTAAAAGTAATTGCCGAAGGCCGTGAGGTGGCAATACACCCACGCAGTTTTGATAAGCAAAAGACGACTTATAATCCCTGGCATTATCTCTCGGCACTCGAACGCAAACCAGGCGCCTTGCGCAATGGCGAGCCGTTCTTACACTGGCCATTGCCACAACCCGTTAAGACACTGCAAAGTTACTTGCTAAAACAACCCAAAGGCGATCGTGCCATGGTCAAGTTATTAAGTTTGATTGCTGATTATGGTGAGGAAATTGGTGTCAAGGCGGCCGCGATTGCATTAGACAATGAAATGCCAACGGTAGAAGCGGTGCTTAATATTATCCATCGCCTCACAGAGCCTGTGATTCCCGCAATCATCAGCTACGATGTACCACTGCGTATGCCACCACAAGCACAGCTATCACGTTATGACAGCTTGCTCAGCTTAGGAGCGCATTATGCAACGGCATGAATGTATTGCCTTACTAGAACAGCTTAAGCTGGGGGCCATGGCAGAAGCTTGGGATGAGATCGTGACTGATGGCATTGCGCGCAAACGCTCTACGGCAGATATTATTGGCCGATTATTACAAACAGAATTGACAGATCGTCAGCGTCGGAGTGTGCAATATCGCATTGCGCAAGCCAAGTTCCCACAACACAAATCGCTCACGACATTTAAGTTTGAGCAGTCGCCTGTGCATCAACCCAGCATTGATTTACTGCTCGATGGTGACTATATCAAACAAAAGCGCAACATCATCTTTGTGGGCGGTCCTGGGACAGGTAAAACGCACTTAGCCAGTGCAATAGGGATTGATGCGGCAACGAAGGGCGCTAGAGTCCGTTTCTACAATGTGCTGGATTTAGTCAATCAGTTAGAGTTAGACAAAGATCAGCAAAAACACAAACTGGCGCAGCAACTGACTAAATACGACTTGGTGATTCTAGATGAATTAGGCTACTTGCCATTTAGCCAAAAAGGCGGCGCCTTGCTATTTCATCTCATCAGTCAATTGCATGAGCAGACCAGTATCATCATGACAACTAATTTGGCATTCTCTGAATGGGGCAAGTTATTTGCCGATGAAAAAATGACTTCTGCTTTACTCGATAGACTGGTGCATCACTGCGATATTGTTGAAACAGGTAATGATTCTTATCGATTTAAAAATAGGTCTTAAACTGGTGCACTTCTGCACGCAAACTGTGGTGCACTTCTAAACAAGCATTGACATTACGACCCCAGCGATAATTAGACTAATGCCAACAAGCGCAGGAATATCTAGTTTTTGACCAAAAAATCCCCAGCCAATAATAGTAATCAGAACAATTCCTACGCCTGACCAAATTGCATAAGCAATACCGACTGGAATCGAGCGTAAGGTTATTATGCTATTCCATATCCTATTATCACAACTACAGAAGGTATTAGTTTCGTAAAGCCTTCACTTGACTTCAATGCCGCAGTAGCAATGGTTTCTGCAACAATTGCTGCACCTAAAATTAACCATTTGTTCATCTAATTCTCCATATGAAATTCATCTCAAGACGTCAGATCATGACTTTATTATTGTATGCTGCACAATCTAGACAAAAGATTTAGCTTGTGAGCAAATTGCAGCGCAAGTCGCACTTTCACTTATTTCTTGTAGCTGGCCTAGCTAATCGGGATTGTCCGCTTTGTCCCGAATTTCCGCTGAATCCGCATAGCGGAAGCCCAAGAAAAATTCTGTTACTTACACAAGTCGCATGCATCGCTCACGTAATATCTCAGAATATAAAAGGCCGAAATTCCGGCCTTTTATATTGGTTTACAGATTAACGAATTGATATTGGAACCAATGTCCCGGCCTTCATATCGGGCATCAGTATCGTTTTACCATCGGCTGATAAGTTAATGTCCGCTGACGACCGATGACCTTCGCTAATCAATTGCGGAGTCGCCTTGGGTTCGCTTAATTGCCAAACTTTGCCGCCAGCCCAATCGCTGATGTAGAGTACACCGCTAGGATCACGGATCAAACCATCAGCAGCACCAAAGCCTTGATTCAGCAGCGTCAAATTAGACTTAACTTTGCCGTCTTGTTCAGAATAGTCTATGCGGAACAGTTTGCCTGTACCAAAGTCTGCGACCAACAATGCATTGGGGCCATCCATTAATAAACCATTTGGGCGTTTTATGCCGGATTTATCGCTGATGATTTGCACCACTTGCCCTTGAGACGTAATTTTGTAAATGGCAGCATGTTTACCATTATCCTCCCCGCTATCGGATACATACACGTTGCCTAAGCCATCGATTTCAATGTCATTCAGAAAAACTGGTTTGCTCTGGAAATCTGATGGTTTTGCAATTACC